>NZ_VSEY01000050.1 GCF_008086045.1 Nonomuraea sp. PA05
CAGGTTCTTGCCCAGCGCCATCTCGCCCTGGTCCGTGCAGGGACCGTCGGCGATGACCTGGTTGACCTCGACGCGGTCGCCCTCGGCCACGATCGGCTTCTGGTTGAAGCTGGTGCCCTGGTTGGAACGCTTGAACTTGGCGACACGGTACGTCGTACGCGTGCCGTCGTCGTTCATGACCGTGACGTAGTCGGCGGAGACCTCCTCCACCACACCGGCCTTCTCGGCGCTGATGACGTCGCCGGCGTCGGTCGCGGCACGGTACTCCATGCCGGTGCCGACCAGCGGCGCCTCGCTCTTCAGCAGCGGCACGGACTGCCTCTGCATGTTGGAGCCCATGAGCGCGCGGTTGGCGTCGTCGTGCTCGAGGAAGGGGATCATCGCGGTGGCGACCGACACCATCTGGCGCGGCGACACGTCGATGTAGTCGACCTCCTCGGCCCGCATGAGCTCGGTCTCGCCGCCCTTGGTGCGGACCAGGACGCGAGCCTCGGCGAACGAGCCGTCGGCATTGAGCACCGTGTTGGCCTGCGCCTTGACGTAGCGGTCTTCCTCGTCGGCGGTCAGGTAGTCGATCTGCTCGGTCACCTTGCCGTCGACGACCTTGCGGTAGGGCGTCTCGACGAAGCCGAAGGCGTTGATCCGGCCGTAGGAGGCCAGCGAGCCGATCAGACCGATGTTGGGGCCTTCAGGCGTCTCGATCGGGCACATCCGGCCGTAGTGGGACGGGTGCACGTCGCGGACCTCGAAGCCGGCCCGCTCACGGGACAGACCACCGGGGCCCAGCGCGGACAGACGCCGCTTGTGCGTCAGGCCCGCCAGGGGGTTGGTCTGGTCCATGAACTGCGAGAGCTGCGAGGTGCCGAAGAACTCCTTGATCGACGCCACGACCGGGCGGATGTTGATCAGGGTCTGCGGGGTGATCGCCTCGACGTCCTGGGTGGTCATGCGCTCGCGCACGACGCGCTCCATGCGGGCCAGGCCCAGGCGGACCTGGTTCTGGATGAGCTCGCCGACGCTGCGCAGGCGGCGGTTGCCGAAGTGGTCGATGTCGTCGACCTCGACGATGATGTCGCGGTCGTTCGCACCCGGCATCGACTCCTCGCCCGCGTGCAGGCGGACGATGTACTCGATGGTGGCGACGACGTCCTCTTCGGTGAGGGTGCCCTGGGTGATCTCCGAGTCAACACCCAGCTTCTTGTTGATCTTGTAGCGACCCACCTTGGCGAGGTCGTAGCGCTTGGGGTTGAAGTAGAGGTTCTCCAGCAGGGTCTGCGCCGACTCCTTGGTCGGCGGCTCACCCGGCCGCAGCTTGCGATAGATGTCGAGCAGGGCGTCATCCTGACCGGCGGTGTGGTCCTTCTCCAGGGTCGCCCGCATCGACTCGTACTGGCCGAAGCGCTCGAGGATCTGGTCGCTGGTCCACCCCAGTGCCTTGAGAAGCACGGTGACGGCCTGCTTGCGCTTGCGGTCGATGCGCACACCGACGCTGTCGCGCTTGTCGATCTCGAACTCCAGCCAGGCACCCCTGGACGGGATGACCTTGCAGCCGTAGAGGTCCTTGTCGGACGTCTTGTCGACGTTGCGTTCGAAGTAGACGCCCGGCGAACGGACGAGCTGGGAGACCACGACACGCTCGGTGCCGTTGATGATGAAGGTGCCCTTCGGCGTCATGAGCGGGAAGTCGCCCATGAACACCGTCTGGCTCTTGATTTCACCGGTGGTGTTATTGATGAACTCCGCCGTCACGAACATCGGGGCGGAGAAGGTCATGTCCTTCTCTTTGCACTCATCTACGGAGTACTTCGGCGGCTCGAACCGGTGGTCGCGGAACGACAGGGACATGGTCCCCGAGAAGTCCTCGATCGGACTGATCTCTTCGAAGATCTCTTCGAGGCCCGACTGAGTCGGGACGTCCCGACGCCCGGCCTGGCGAGCCGCCTCGACCCGGGCCTTCCACTTCTCGTTTCCGAGCAGCCAGTCGAAAGACTCGGTCTGCAGAGCGAGAAGGTCAGGAACTTCGAGAGGCTCCTGGATGCGCGCAAAAGAGACGCGACGGGGACCAGCGGGTACGGCGGAGGCGTTGCGCGAGGCTGCCAACAGATGTCCTTCCGAGGGCTCGCGGCGGACTGACTACACGCACGCCAGACAACCTCGCAACGTGAGCAAGCATCGCGGGTCGTCAAAGGGCAGCGCAAAGGGGCAGTGTAGCCGAACGGCACACGCCTGTCCACTTCACCCTCGCTGCATGCTCCACGTTGGTCGCAGCATCGCCCGTTCAGGCGGAAACGTCAAGCCCGCGAGCCCGACTTTTAGCCGACTCAGGGCCCCGACGCTGGGTTTTCTCCCCTGTGTGACTGATCGCCTACCGCCAGGCCCAAGACGATACCCGCGAACGGGGGCGGTTAACGCTCCGTCACACCGGGGGCCGAACCCATGCCGACAACCGGTGTTGCAGTGACTGGGGTACCCCTATCAAAGGCTTCGCTAAACCTGATTTTTGGTAACAATTGAAGGTAGCGACGCGCCGACGATCACCTGGAGCCTCAGGCCGTCCCCAAGAGGGTGGACAGACCGGCCACGAGCCAGCGGGAGTCTTGCCGCACCATGACGAACCTGGCGCGGTTCTGGGTGAACTCTTGCTGGACCCCTTCTTTACCGGGGATCTCCTTGACCGTACCAGTGTTCACGAAGAGCAGAACTTCTACCCGGTCGGGCTCTGCCCGCTCCACACCGGCGCCCGCCACTGCCACGTTCTGGACGATCTTCTCCTCCTTCGCCTTGGGCACCAGGGTCTTCGCCAGGTCCTTGTAGTGCCCGGTCAGCTCGCCCGTGGTGAACGTGCCTGCCCGGGCCAGATCCTCCTCCACCGTCCGGTAGTCGTAGGAGAGCAGATCGGGCGCGACCTTCCTGGCCGCGACCACGGCCTCCCGCCCCGCCGCGTCGCTGTCGCGCAGCTCGCGCAGGTCGAACCACATCGTCGGCACCAGCACCCCGCCCACGACCACCAGGACGCCGAGCACCGCGATCATGAAGACCCTCACCGGACCTGCACCACCTTCGCCGCCAGCCAGGCCTCGCCGACCTTGCTCAGGTCCATCTGCCAGCGGTAGAAGCGCTCCTGCGGCGGGCTGTCCGAGCCGTCCCAGCGGATCTCCACGTCGCCCACGACCAGCACCCTGGCCGTGGTGGCGGTCATCGAGACCAGGCCTGTCGCGCGCAGCACGCCGTGCTGGACGACCTTGTTCTCGACCGTGGTGGTCCGCAGCTTGGTCGCGTTGGCCTCGTACTCCACCCTGGCGGCACCGGTGGAGCTGCCGATGATCCGCCGCACGTCGGCGTCGGCGCTCTTGTAGTCGAGGGACATGAGGTTCTTGGCGTGCGTGCCCGCGGCCAGGAGCGCTGCCTGTTCGTCGCCTGCCCTGCCCTGCTCGTCGCGCGCCTGGGCCGCGATCCACACGCCGGTGCCGACGAGCACCGCCAGCACCCCGCTCAGCGCCGCCAGCAGGATGCGAGCGGGCCGGACAGCAAGCCCTGCCACGTCTGCTCACCCCTCTCCCCGCCGGTCGCTGCCGGATCATAACGCGACATCCGCTTCCGCAGCCCGCCAACCGACGCAGGCGGTTGGGCAGGTGGCGCGGTGGCTCACAGGGTGCTCCTGACGCGCCGCCGACTCCCCTTTCTGAGCGAATCGGTCAGAGCCGAAAGATCCCCACAAATGCCTTCAGATGGCCCTGTGAGGCCCGCTGAGCGCCGGACGCCGCCTCGTCCTCCCCATGGCCTCAGGAGCACCTCCTGCGCCTGTGTGGCGGCCTCGCGAGCGCCGGCTCTGCGGCCTTACCTTCCGGCTGGAGTTCTGTCACCCCTGGTCGACGAACTAGGCGATCCCGTGCATGTGGGCGTTGATCAGCCGGGGGTACTCGTCCAGCCAGTTCCGCCCGCGCTCGTCCACGAACGATCCCTGCGGCGGGATCACCCCGTTGGCCGCCAGCCACGTGCCGGGCGGCCGCTGGGTGCGGCGGATCTTGTTGCCGGACGGCATGAGCTGCGGCGGGATCGGCGGCAACGGCCCAGGGTCGTGGCCCATCTGCGCCTCGGCCTCCAGCTCCGACAGGTCCTTCTCCTCGGACATGCCGATCGGGCCGTGCTTCCTGGCGTTGAGGAACTGCCGCACCACCGGCTCGTCGCTCGACAGCAGCATCTCCCGGGAGCCGAACATCACCAGCTCCCGCCTGAACATCAGCCCGATGTTGTCCGGCACCGTGCGGGCGGTGTTGATGTCGTGCGTCACGATCAGGAACGTCGCCTCGATCTCGGCGTTGATGTCCACGATGAGCTGGTTGAGTATCGCGGTGCGGACCGGGTCGAGCCCCGAGTCGGGCTCGTCGAACAGGATGATCTCCGGGTCCAGGACCAGCGCCCTGGCCAGCCCCGCCCGCTTGCGCATCCCGCCGGAGATCTCACCCGGGAGCTTGGTCTCGGCGCCGAGCAGGCCGACCAGCTCCACCTTCTCCATGACGATCTGGCGGACCTGGGCCTCGTTCTTCCTGGTGTGCTCGCGCAGCGGGAAGGCGATGTTGTCGTAGAGGTTGAGCGAGCCGAACAGGGCGCCGTCCTGGAACAGCACGCCGAACAGGCGGCGCAGCTCGTACAGCTTGGCCTCAGCGCAGTTGGCCAGGTCGAAGCCGTCGATCCAGATGTGCCCCCGGTCGGGCCGCAGCAGGCCGACCATGGTCTTGAGGAAGACCGACTTGCCGGTGCCCGAGGGGCCCAGCAGCACCGAGATCTCGCCCGCCGGGAGCGTGAGCGAGACGTCCTCCCAGATGACCTGCCGGCCGAACGACTTGGTCAACCCGTCGACCATGACTTCCACGCCCACGGTCACCTGCCCGATCACAGAAGGCATTGAGAGGATGCCATCACCGTAACGGCGTTCGGGCGAATGGGAACCCGATCTCCCAGCTTGTTACCGGGCAGTTATCAGACTTCCTGTCCAGTAAGGGCGCGCAGGCTCGGCCGCAGCAACCGGGCGAGCTCCTCCTGCGGCACCCCGCGCAGCTCGTCGATCTCCAGGAGCTGATGGCCCACGGTGATGCCCAGCATGACCAGCGTCATCAACGCCGCCCGCAGCCGCGCGTCCTCGCCGGGCAGCGCCTCGGCCAGGCGGTCGATCTGCTTGCCGAGCACCTGCCGCGCCGACGCGGCGGCCTCGGGGTGGGTGAGCATGGAGCGCATCATGGCCAGCGAGCCCTGCGGCAGCTCGCCCAGCTTCATGGTCAGCGAGCCCAGCACGTGCTCGACCGCCCCCTCGGGGCCCAGCTCGCCGCCGGCGGGCGGCGTCATGCGGACGGACTGCTGGAACAACTCCTGCTTGCTGCCGAAGTACTGCATCACGAGGGCCGGGTCGACCTCGGCCCGCTTGGCGACGGCCCTGATCGTCGCGCGTTCGTAGCCCAGCTCGGCGAAGAGCGCCCTGGCCGCGTCGAGGATCCTCGCCTCGGTCCTGCGCCGCCTCTCGGCCCTCGGAACGCCCACCCCCTGACTCTACAGCCGTTGACCGTCCACTCCATTTCGCTCTACGCTCGTTGAGTCAACAACCGTTGAGCGAAATGAGGGATCATGTCGATCGAGGAGATCGTCACCGGCTTCCACGCGGCCATGCTGCACAAGTCGGCCGACGAGCTGGCCGACCTGTACGCCGAGGACGGGCTGCACGAGTTCCCCTTCGGCGGGCTGGCGCCGTACGAGGGCAGGGAGGCGGTGCGCGAGAACTACCGCACCATGTGGGGCGCGACGCCGTTCGAGGTCGAGGAGGTACGCCGGGTCGCGCTGCACCGCACTGAGGACCCGGAGGTCGTGGTGGTGGAGCAGACCGTGCACGGCGCGGCCGGCGGCCACCGGCTCACCGTGCCGGGCCTGCTCGTGCTGCGGATCAGGGACGGGCGGATCGTGCACACCAGGGACTACATGGACACCAGTGCCATCGCCCAGGTACGGGCGGCGGGCTGATCAGCCCTTGACCCGCGCGTTCACGACGAGCGTGCCCGCCAGCCGGTCGTGCAGGCAGCGCTTCTCCTCGTCGAAGAACGACCACAGCCAGTCCGCCACCACGAGGAACTGGCCGACCACCGGGATCAGCGGCAGGAACACCCAGAGGGAGCGGACGGCCGCGGCCCACGGCGACGGCGACCGGCCCGTTCCCCGCCCGACCACCTTGATCCCGACCACCCACTTCCCCAGCGTCCGCCCGAAGCAGGCGTGCGCGGCCCAGAGGTAGGCGAAGGCGGGGACCATGTTCGCCGGTTCGTCCCAGGCGAAGGGGAACACCCACTGGACGCCTGACACGAGCATCGCGCACACCAGGATGTCGAGGAGCCAGGCGCCGAACCGGGTGAACCGGGGCGCGATCACCCGGCGATCGACATGGGGGGCGGTGTCGGTCACTCCCCCATTCTTTCAGGGTTGTGTGAGGTCGAACACCGTCGTGCCGCCGACCGTGGTCGCGGTGAACGTCTCCCGCACCCAGGCCGCGATCTGAGCCGCGTCGTCGCTGCCGCCCGAACTGCGCCCGGCGCCGCCCATGCCGGTGCCGACGAAGTAGCGGATCTTCTTGTCGGCGACGTACTGCTTGAACTGCTCCAGCGTCGGCGCCGGGTCCGTGCCGTTGAACCCGCCCACCGCCATCACCGGCAGCTCCGTCGCGAGCTGGTACCCGGCCGCGTTGTTGGACCCGACCGTCGCCGCCGCCCACGTGTAGCCGGAGCCGCCGGACTTCAGCAGCGCGGTCAGCTCCGCGCTCGGGGCGGCGGCGCTGAGCAACCCGCCCATGCCCCCACGCATACCGCCACCCGTTCCCCCGCCTGTGCTGCCGCCCGTGCCGCCGCCGCGCCCCGTGCCGCCGCGGCCCTGGAAGCCGCCGTCACTTCCGCCCTGCCCGGGCATCCCGCCGCCCTGCCACTGGCGGGACTGCCCGCCCCCTGGTCGCTGGAACCCTCCACCGGATGGCCTCCCGAAACCCCCACCGGTGGAGGGCCCAGCAGTCGGAATGGCCCCCGTGTGCGCCGACGCGGCCGTGTCCACCGCGTACGCCGCGGGCCCGGCCAGGCACGCCACCAGCGCGACCACGACCACGGCCACCGCCCGGCGGCCGAACAACATCGCCAGCGCCGCCCCGAGCCCCGCCACCAGCACGACCACGCCCAGCCACGGGTTCCAGTCGGAGCTGCGCGACAGCAGCACGTACGACCACCCGGCCGTCCCCGCCGTGACCAGGGCCAGGGCCCGGTGCGCCCCGCGCTCCCAGAGCACCGCCGCCCCCATGCCGACCAGCGCCGCGATGGCCGGCGCCAGCGCCACGGTGTAGTAGGCGTGGAAGATGCCCTGCATCAGGCTGAAGATCAGCCCGGTGACGACCAGCCAGCTCCCCCAGACCCACAGCGCGGCCCGTACCGGATCGACCCGGGGCGCGCGGCGCGTCAGCCACGTGACGGCGACCAGCAGCACCAGCGCCGCAGGCAGCAGCCAGGAGATCTGGCCGCCCGCCTCGGTGTCGAACAGCCGCAGCCAGCCGGCCTGCTGGTTGAGATTGCCGAGCCCGCCGTAATTCTCGCCGTTCAGCCGGCCGATGCCGTTGTAGCCCAGCGCCAGCTCCAGCACGCTGTTGGTCTGCGAGCCGCCGATGTAGGGCCGATCCGCCGCGGGCACGAGCGCCACGGCCAGCAGCCACCACCCGGCGGAGACCACCATGGCCGCACCGGCCAGCAGCAACTGCCGTACCCGCCGCCAGAACCCCACCGGCGCCGTCAGCAGATACACCAGCGCGAACCCCGGCAGCACCAGGAACGCCTGCAGCATCTTCGCCAGGAACGCGAACCCGATCGCCACCCCCGCCAGCACCAGCCACCGCGTTGCGCCGCGCTCCTGCGCCCTGATCACGCAGTACGCGGCCACGGTCAGCAGCAGGACCAGCAGCGCGTCCGGGTTGTTGAAGCGGAACATCAGCACGGCCACCGGCGTGAGCGCCATCGCGGCCCCGGCCAGCAGCCCCGCCCGCCGCGTCAGCACCCTGCGCACCGAGGCGTACACCATGGCCACCGCGCCGACCCCCATCAGCGCCTGCGGCACGAGGATCGCCCACGAGCTCAGCCCGAACAGGCGCACGCTGAGCACCATCGGCCACAGCGAGGCCGGCGTCTTGTCCACGGTGATCGCGCCGGCGGCGTCCGAAGCCCCGAAGAAGAACGCCTTCCAGCTCTGGCTGCCGGCCTGGACCGCCGCCGAGTAGAAGGAATTGGCCCACCCGGAGGCCCCCAGACCCCAGATGTAGAGCACACCGGTGCCGACGAGCAGCACGGCCGGCGCCCAACGAGACTTCGCTTCGGTAACCACACCAGGAACGCTAGGCAGGCCGGTTGGCCGGGCGATGAGACGTACATGAGAAGTTCCTGAGCCCACGCGGGGCCCAGGAACGCGAAAAGAGGCGGGCACACCCGGCACCAGGGTGTATCCGCCTCTTTCCGAAGAGCTTCTTGCGTGAAGTGAAGGGGAAGTTACTTCACGGTCACGGTGGCGCCGGCGCCCTCGAGGGCAGCCTTGGCCTTCTCCGCCTGCTCCTTGTTGACCTTGCCGTCGAAGACCGCCTTCGGAGCGCCGTCGACCAGGTCCTTGGCCTCCTTGAGGCCCAGGGACGTCAGGGCGCGGATCTCCTTGATGACCTGGATCTTCTTGTCGCCGGCGGCCTCGAGGATGACGTCGAACTCGTCCTGCTCCTCGACGGCGGCGGCCTCGCCGGCGCCACCGCCGGCGGGGGCGGCGGCAACCGCGACGGGGGCGGCGGCCTTGACGTCGAAGGTCTCCTCGAAGGTCTTCACGAACTCGGACAGCTCGAGGAGGGTCATCTCCTTGAACGCGTCGAGCAGCTCGTCGGTGCTGAGCTTCGCCATGATTGTTTCCTTACGTTTAGGACTTGCAGAAAACTAGGAACGGGACCGCGGTACGTGCGGCAACCCCCGGTGTTACTCGCCAGCCTCGTCGCGCTTGGCGCGCAGGGCCTCAGCAAGCTGGGCCATCTGCGTGGGCAGAGCGGCGAACATCGCGGCCGCGGCGCTCTGCTTGGCCTTGAGGGCACCGGCGAGCTTCGCGAGGAGAACCTCGCGGGACTCGAGGTCGGCGAGCTTGGTGATCTCGGAAGCGTCGAGCGTCTTGCCGTCGAGGACGCCGCCCTTGATCACCAGAAGGGGATTGGCCTTGGCGAAGTCACGCAGACCCTTGGCCGCCTCGACAACGTCACCGTTGACGAAGGCGATCGCGGTCGGACCGGCGAGCAGGCCGTCGAGGCCCGTCAGCCCGGCCTCGTTGGCCGCGATCTTGGTCAGGGTGTTCTTCGCCACGGCGAACTTCGCATTCCCACCGAGAGAGACGCGCAGCTCCTTGAGCTGAGCGACGGTGAGACCGCGGTACTCGGTCAGAACGGCGGCCTGGCTGCCTTCGAACTCGCTCTTGAGCTCGGCAACCGCTGTCGCCTTATCCGCCCTCGCCATGGGCCTCCTTCCAGATGTGCCGCCGGAGAAGGCCCGTAGAAATGAGAACAGCCCCGGCGCAGGGGCGCACGGGGCTCACGCACATGAGACATCCATGTGGGAAACTCGCATCACACCTGCGCAGGTCGCCCACATGACGTGGAACCTTCGGTCGTCAGGCTCAGAGCACCCGACGACGACCGGCGGTCTTCGGCAACGACCAGAGTACGTGCTGGCCGCCGAGTTTCCAAATCGTTCTCAGTTGGTCGTGCCCTTGGGCAGCTCACCGACCTGGTCGGCGGGCGGCGTCTGGATGGTGACGGCCTCGTTGAAGCCCTTGAAGAACAGGGTCGCGTCGAGCGTCGCGCCCTCCTTGGCGCCGTTCAGCCCGATCTTGCGCGGCAGCCCGTCGGCCGCCACCCACATGTCGAACTTGACGTCCTTCAGCTCGGCCAGGTTCTGCCGGGCCTGCTCCTGCTCGGCGGCGGGCAGCTGCTGCACGGCCACCTCCACCGGGAAGGTGCCGCTGTAGTGCGTGGTGTCCTCGCCGTTGACGCTCTCGGTGCCGACCGACTTGACGTCCTGCGACGCCGTGACCAGCTTCGTCATGTTGCCCAGGTCGAACTGCTGGATCTGGGCGAGGTACTGGTTGACCTCACCGGCGTGGCCCGTCTCGTTCAGCGAGACCTTGATCCACGGCTTGGTGTTGCCGAGGAAGTCGTTGAGCGCCTGCACCTTCACGTAGACGGTGTCGCCCTGCAGCACCGCCCGCACCCCGCCGGGGACGCTGCGGCCGCCCATGTCGACCTGGTCCAGGGTCAGGTCGGCGGCGAGCTGCGGCTTGCTCTGGTAGAGCATGCGGCCCTGCACCTTGCCGGCGCCCTGCTGCGGGTGCGAGACGTTCACCACGGCGTCGACCGTGTAGCTGGTGACCTCGGCGGTCTTCTGCGCGGCCTGCGCGAGGACCTCGGAGGCGGCCAGGTTGACCTGGATGGGCTGGGCGTTCGATCCGCAACCGGCGACCGCCGCAACCACGAGCGCGGCTCCTGCCGCGGTCATACTTATCGTGCGCTTCAGCATGCCTTGACCTTACGTTTAAGTTTCCGGGTCATGGCGCCTTCCCCGCACAAATCGGGGAAAACTAAGGGTTCTCCCTCACATCCTCTGCACGAACCCCGCACATTCATCGGCCGGACAGGGACTCGCCGCTGATCACCGCGCCGATCCGGTCGACGTCGGACCGCTCGGCGGCGGGCAGTGGAGCGCCCGCTCGCTCACGCAGCTCGCGGGCCGTCCGCAGCAGCCTGGCGGCCTCGTCAGGGTCTCCCTCCAGGACCCGTACGCCCGCCAGCCCCTCCAGGGCGAGGGCCTCGGCGCGGTCGTCACCGTCCGCGCGGGCCACTTCCAGACTACGGGCATGCAGGCCGGCCGCCGTAGGGGCGTCCCCGCGCAGCTCGGCGACGAAGCCCAGCTCGGCCAGCAGCAGCGCCATCGGCGCTCCCCCGCCGCCGATCCGGCGCAGCCACTCCAGGCCGGTACGGAAGTAGCCCTCCGCCGCGTCCAGGTCACCACGCCGCCGGGCGGCCAGGCCGAGCCCGATCCTGGCGAACTCCTCCATCGACTTGTCCGACCGTTCGGTCGCGAGCCCGCGGGCGCGCTCGTGCAGCTCGTCGGCGCGTACGAGGTCGCCGGTGAGCAGGGCGATCCTGCCCAGGCGCGAGGCCAGCAGCGACACCTGCGACCACAGCCCGAGCCGCTCGGCCACCCGCAGCCCCGTGGTGAAGTGCCGCGCAGCCTCCGCATACGCGCCGCCGACCTCCGCCAGCACCCCGAGTGGCTCGGCGGTCTGCAGCAGCCCCCACTGATCCCCGAGCTCCCCGAACAGGACGGCGGCCCGCTCACCGTCGCGGCGCACCGCGTCGAAGTCGCCGCGGAGCGCGGCGTACCGCGCCAGGCCGGCCAGCGCCGCCGCCACGCCCCAGCGGTCGCCCGCCGCCTCCGACGCGCGCAACGCCTCCTCAAGCTGCCGTACGCCGTCCGCCTGCCCGCCCACGCCGATCATCGCGAACCCGACGAGCCAGCGCAGGCGCGCCCGCGTCACCGGATCGGCGACCCCTTCCAGCGCCTGCTCGGCACCACTGCCCAGCTCCGGCCCGGTGATCCCCTCCCGCCCGATGATCCCCTCCGGCCCGGTGATCCCCTCCGGCTGGGTCTCCCCTGAACGGATCCCGATGACGCGCGACCAGGCCAGCGCCTGCGCCCGCACCGCAGGCTCCCCTCCGGCCGGCGACAGCGCCCGGGTGAGCGCGTGACGGGCCTCGCTCAGCCTTCCGGTCATGAACCAGTACCAGGTCTGCGCGTTCACCAGGGCCAGCGCACGGTCCACCACGCCGTCTTCGACCGCGCTGTCCAGGGCGGCACGCAGGTTGGCCGCCTCGGCCCGCAGCCGCGTCAGCCACATGTCCTGCTCCGCGCCTCGCAGCCCGGGCTCGGCCCGTACGGCGAGCGCGGCGTAGTAGTCGCTGTGCCGCCCACGCATGATCTCCAGCTCACCGGCGTCCGCGAGCCGTTCCAGGCAGTACTCGGCGATGGGCTCCAGCAACCGGTAGCGTCCGTCGTTCCGCACCACCATGGAGCGGTCGACCAGCCGGGCGAGGACGTCCATGATCTCGGAGACGTCGACGCCGTCGCCTGCGCACGTGCGCTCGGCCGCCTCCAGCGTGCAACCGCCGGAATGCACCGCGAGCCGGGCCAGCACGACCCGCTCCGGCCGGCCGAGCAGCTCCCAGCTCCAGTCGATCACCGCGGTGAGCGTGCGCTGGCGGGCCGGCGCGTCCCGGGGGCCGCCGCTGAGCAGCCTGAGGCTCAACCGGCCGGCCAGCTCCCGCACGCCCAGGCCGCGTACCCGGGAGGCGGCCAGCTCCACGGCCAGCGGGATCCCGCCGAGCCTGCGGCAGATCCCCGCCACCGCTTCGTCATCGTCCACCACGGCGCCCGAGGCGGCGGCCCGCTCGGCGAACAGGCGCACGGCCGCCTCCGGCTCCAGCGGCGGCACCGCGACCACCGTCTCGCCGGACAGCCGCAGCGGCTCACGGCTGGTGGCCAGCACCCGCAGGCCGGGCACGCGGGGCAGCAACGGCCCCAGGACCTCGGCGACCTGGTCGAGCACGTGCTCGCAGTTGTCCAGGACCAGCAGCAGCCGTCTGTCGCGCAGCACCTCGTGCAGCACGCGCGGCCGGCCGTCGTCACGCACGCCCAGCGCCTCCAGGACGACGTCCGCGTCGAACCGCCGGGACTCGGCCAGCTCCACCGGGTGCACGCCGTCGTCCTCGTCCCAGGCGGCGGCCACCTCCAGCGCCAGCCGCGTCTTGCCGACGCCGCCTGGCCCGGTCAGTGTGATCAGCCGGGACCGCTCCAGGGCCGCGCGCACGCGGCGCGCCTCCTCGTCCCGCCCGATCAGCGTTGTGGCGGGCACCGGCAACAGCCCGGAAGCGAACCCTCCGGACAGCGCGGACGTCGGCGAGGTCCGGGGTACGGTCCCTCCGGACAGCCCGGACGACTGCGAGGCCGCGGGATCTTGCCGCCCGGACAAGCCGGACGTCGCCGACGCCGCAGGATCTTGCCGCCCGGACGTCGCCGACGCCGCGGGATCTTGCCGCCCGGACGTCGCCGACGCCGGCGAGGCCGTGGAATCTTGCCGCCCGGCCGGCCGGGGTGTCAGCGCGGGGTCCTGGCGGAGCATCGCCGCGTGCAGGGCGGCCAGCCTCGGGCCCGGGTCGGCGCCGAGTTCGTCGGCCAGCAGGCGCCGCACCTGCTCGTACGCCTCCAGCGCCTCAGCCTGCCGCCCCGCCCCGTACAGAGCCCGCAGGTAGGCGGCCTGCATCCGCTCCCGCAGCGGATGCCGGGCGGCGAGGGCCCCCAGCTCCCCCGCGAGCACGCGATGCTCCCCCAGCTCCAGGCGGGCCTCCGCCCGCTCCTCCAGAGCATCCAGCCGGGCCTCCTCCAGCCGCGCGATCGCGAGCCCGGCGAAGGCCGCGCCGGCGAAGTCCGCCAGCGCCGGCCCCCGCCACAACGCGAGCGCGTCGGCGAGCAGGGACGCCTTCGAACGGGGATCCGCCGCGCCACGCGCCCGGGAGACCAGCACCGCGAACCGCCCCTGGTCCACGGCGTCGGCCTCGACCATGAGCCGGTACCCGGCCGGCCCGAAGCCGACGAGGTCACGCGCGCCCGGCTCCGCGTCGTTCAGCACGCGGCGCAGCTGGGAGACCTTCTGCTGCAGCGCGTTGGCAGGGTGGCGAGGCAGGTCCTCTTCCCACAGGTCGTCCACGAGCCGGTCGGCCGAGACCGGGTGGCCCTCCTGGATCAGCAGATCGGCCAGCAGGGCCCGGACCTTCGCCTCGGGGACGCGAACCGGATCACCCGCCTCCGTCCAGACCGTGAGCGGACCCAGCACCCCGAAACGCACCCGTCACACGTTAGGCGAACTCCTTCCCGAAATCGAACGTGCGCCACCGTTCAGGGCGGATGCGGAAGGTCACCCAGTCGCCCAGGCCGTCCCGGACGGTGGCGAAGAAGCGTTCGCCCTGCTCGGGGCCGAGATATCGGATCGACCATGCGCGGTATTCTCCGGGATCGACCGGCTCGTGGCCGATGACCGGGCCGTCCACGGACACGTACCTGTAGGGCATCGCCTCCTGCTGCACGGCGAAGCCCACCGAATCCGCCGCACGGATCAGGTCGTGTTTGCGGGTGCCCGACGACGTGCTGATCCGGACGTCGCCGCCGGGCGTGTAGCCGTACCAGATCGGGACCAGCAGCGGCGCGCGGCCGTCGGGCACGCTGAGCACGCCGATGTGCGTGCCGGCCAGGAACTCCTCGCGTTCGCGGACGCTCATGCGGGTGGACACGTGGCTCCCCTCTCAGCTCAGCCGGACGAGCATCTTGCCGGTGTTGGCACCGCTCAGCACGCCGAGGAAGGCGTCGGGGGCGTGTTCGAGCCCTTCGACGACCGTCTGCTCGTAGTGCAGGGAGCCGTCGGCGATCCACCCGGCGCCGCGCTCGATCCACTCGGGGAACAGGTCGAGGTGGAAGTTGACGAGCATGCCGCCCAGCGTGGCGTTCCGGCCGGCGAGCAGGAACAGGTTGTCGGGTCCTGGCACCGGGGCGGTGGCGTTGTAGCTGGAGATCGCCCCGACCATGCCGATCCGGCCGTGGTCGCGCAGCGCTCCGATGGCGGCCCGGAGGTGGTCGCCGCCGACGTTGTCGACGTAGACGTCGATGCCGCCGGGCGCCGCCTCGGCCAGTTGCGCGGCGATCGGGCCCGCCCGGTGGTCGAGCGCGGCGTCGAAGCCGAAGTCGGTGACCAGCTTCTTCGCCTTGACCGGCCCGCCCGCGGAGCCGATCACCTTCGCGGCGCCCAGCTTGCGCGCGATCTGCCCCGCGATGCTGCCGACCGCCCCCGCGGCGGCCGACACCCACACCACGTCACCCTCCCTGACCGGGGACACCCGCGTCAGCGTGGCGTACGCCGTCAGCCCCGTCGTGCCCAGCGGCCCCAGGTAGGTTTCCGCGGACACCCGGCTCGTGTCCACCACGGTCGCGTCGGCCGCGTCCAGCAGCGCGTACTCCCGCCAGCCCAGGAAGTGCGTCACCACGCTGCCCACGGGCACGCTCCCTGACCGGGACGCCACCACCTCGCCGATCGCGCTGCCCAGCAGCGGCGCGCCCAGCTCGTACGGCCGGGCGTAGGCGACCTCCTCGTTCATCCACTCCCGCATGTACGGGTCCACCGACATCCACGTGTTGCGGACGACGATCTGGCCCTCGGCGGGCTGGGGGACGGTGGTCTCGGCGAGCTCGAAGACGTCCTGGGTGGGCTCGCCGACCGGGCGGGCGGCCAATCTGATCTCACGGTTTCTCATGACCGCCACGATGCCGCGCGCCGCTTTGGGTTCGCTTTGGGTCCGCGGCGCACCCGCTTTGGGCCGCTTTGGGCCGCTTTGGGCCCGCCACGTCGGCGCCGCCCAAGCCCGTACCGAAGCAGCCCGCACCAATGCAGCCCGTACCGAAGCAGGGCGTATCAATGCAGCCCGTACCAAAGCAGAACGCCCCTGCCCGAACGAATCGGGCAGGGGCGCGCAGGACTGCTCAGCCGGGAGGCTCAGGCCTCCAGCTCGGCCGTCAGGCCACGCGTGACGTTGGGGTCGACCGGAACGCCCGGCCCCATCGTCGTCGAGAAGGTGACCTTCTTCAGGTAACGGCCCTTGGCCGCCGACGGCTTGAGACGCAGCACCTCGTCGAGGGCGGCAGCGTAGTTCTCGATGAGCTGGCGCTCGTCGAACGACGTCTTGCCGATGATGAAGTGCAGGTTGGCCTGCCGGTCGGTGCGGAACTCGATCTTGCCGCCCTTGATCTCCGTCACGGCCTTGGCGACGTCGGGCGTCACGGTGCCGGTCTTCGGGTTGGGCATGAGGCCACGCGGGCCGAGCACGCGGCCCAGGCGGCCAACCTTGCCCATGAGGTCAGGGGTGGCCACGACGGCGTCGAACTCGTTGAGCCGGTTGCCCTTGGCGATCTCGTCGATCAGCTCGTCGGCGCCGACGATGTCGGCGCCCGCCTCGCGGGCCGCCTCGGCACGGTCACCGGTCGCGAAGACCAGGACCCGGGCGGTCTTGCCGGTGCCGTGCGGGAGGTTGACCGTGCCGCGCACGATCTGGTCGGCCTTGCGAGGGTCGACGCCCAGCCGGAGAGCGACCTCCACGGTCGAGTCGAACTTGGTGGTCGACGTCTCCTTGGCCAGCTTCGCGGCCTCTACGGGCGAGTAGAGCTTGTCGCGGTCGACCTTGGCCGACGCGTCTTTGTGCGCCTTGCTGCGCTGCATTTCTTGACTCCTAGTGGTATCCGGGCCACCTGCGACGGCGGCCCTCCCACGAACTGCTGGGAAAGGTCTTACTCGGCGACGGTGATGCCCATGGACCGGGCGGTGCCGGCGATGATCTTCTCGGCCGCCTCGATGTCGTTGGCGTTGAGGTCGGGCATCTTCGTCTCGGCGATGCTGCGCAGCTGCTCGCGGCTGAGCTTGCCGACCTTGTCGCGGTGCGGGACCGCGCTGCCCTTGTCGAGGCCCAGAGCCTTCTTGATCAGCTCAGGCGCCGGGGGCGTCTTCGTGACGAAGGTGAAGCTGCGGTCCTCGAAAATGGTGATCTCAACGGGGATGATGTTGCCCCGCTGGGCCTCCGTCGCAGCGTTGTACTGCTTGACGAAGTCCATGATGTTGACGCCGTGGGGACCGAGGGCGGTACCCACCGGCGGAGCCGGCGTCGCCTGGCCGGCCGGGAGCTGCACCTTGACGAGTGCGGCGATTTTCTTCTTCGGAGGCATTTGTCCTTCTCCGGGTCCTGATTGCGTTGCGTCCGGCCCGAAGGATTGCGGGCCCGGACATGTCGGAGGCCGCCCTCGCGATTAGGCGGCCGACCGAACGTCTAAGTGTATGTGATCGTCTTAGATCTTCGAGACCTGGTTGAACGAGAGCTCAACCGGGGTCTCGCGACCGAAGATCGACACGAGCACCTTGAGCTTCTGCGACTCGGGGCTGATCTCGCTCACCGAGGCGGGCAGTGTCGCGAACGGGCCGTCCATGACCGTGACGGACTCACCGATCTCGAACTCGACCGTGGGGCCGCTGGCGGCCTTGGTCGTGGTCTTCTTGGCTTCCTCGGTCGGCTCCGGCGCCAGGAGCTTGGCGACCTCGTCGAGGCTGAGCGGGCTCGGCTTGTTGGACAGGCCCACGAAGCCGGTCACGCCGGGCGTGTTGCGCACGGCGGCCCAGGACTCGTCGGTCAGCTCCATGCGCACCAGCACGTAGCCGGGCAGCACGCGCTCCTTGACCGGAACCTTCTTGCCGCTCTTGAACTCCTGGACGGTGTGCGTCGGCACCTCGACCTGGTAGATGTAGTCCTCCATGTTGAGCGACACGTTGCGGCTCTCGATGTTGGACTTCACCCGGTTCTCGTAACCGGCGTAGGAGTGGATCACGTACCACTCGCCAGGCAGACCCCGCAGCGAGCTCTTGAACTCCTCGACGGGGTCGACGTCAGGAAGATCCTCACCGTCCTCGACGGGGGCCGCCTCATCGTCGGCAGCCTCGTCGCTCTCCTCGACCTCGGCCTCCTCCAGAGCCGCCTCGGCGGACTCCTCAGTGGCCTCTTCCAGCTCGTCGCCCCACTCGTCGCGGGACTCGTCCGCCGGAAATGAAGACTCGGACACGGTGACTCTTCCTCTTTCGTGGTTTCGAATGGCGACTCCGTCAGGCGACCCACCCGGCGGCGTCTCGGTCAGGATCCGCCGAAGACGCGGAGGACCGCCCATCCCAGGGCGCTGTCGAGCCCGTACACGATCGCAACCATGATCAGAACGAATATCAGAACGACCGTGGTGTAGGTGATGAGATCCTTGCGTGTCGGCCAGATGACCTTACGAAGCTCGTTGACGACCTGCCGATAGAAGAGGGCAGGAGAAGTGCGTGTCTTCTTCTCGCCACTAGGCTTGTCTGCGGTCTCGCCGCGCGTGTCGATCGCCACAGTCCTCACCTGATCCGTCGTATCCAACGCAGTCTTGCGGCGCGCTTACACGCCTATTGTTGCGCGGACCGCACTCGCAGGGCACGAGGGACTCGAACCCCCAACCGCCGGTTTTGGAGACCGGTGCGCTACCAATTGCGCCAGTGCCCTATGTCGTCAACCACACTACCCTGATCGACTCACTGCCTGGACCGAACCGCTCGCCGACATGCGGCGGAAGGACCAGGCGAAAGCATACGGGTGATTGCCCGTCACGTCGAACCAAAACCTGATCGCCCAGGTCACGAGCTCTACAGGCCCCCGTGGGAGCATGGAGCCATGTCCACCCGATCCCGCATCTCCGCGAGAATTTCCGCGATTTCCGAGTCCGCCACACTCGCCGTAGACGCGAAGGCGAAGGCGATGAAGGCGGCAGGACGCCCCGTCATCGGCTTCGGCGCGGGCGAGCCCGACTTCCCCACGCCCGGGTACATCGTCGAGGCGGCGATCGAGGCGGCCCGCGACCCGCGCTTCCACAAGTACACCCCGGCGGGCGGCCTCCCCGAGCTCAAGCAGGCGATCGCCGCCAAGACCCTGCGCGACTCCGGCTACGCCGCCGAGGCCTCGCAGGTGCTGGTCACCAACGGCGGCAAGCAGGCGGTGTACCAGGCGTTCGCGACGCTGCTCGACCCCGGCGACGAGGTGCTGGTCGTCGCCCCCTACTGGACGACCTACCCGGAGGCGATCAAGCTGGCCGGTGGCGTTCAGGTGGACGTCGTGACCGACGAGTCCACCGGCTACCTCGCGACCGTCGACCAGCTGGAGGCCGCGCGCACCGACCGGACGAAGGTCCTGCTGTTCGTCTCGCCGTCCAACCCGACGGGCGCCGTCTACTCGCGCGAGGAGACCGTCGCGATCGGCCGCTGGGCGGCCGAGCACGGCCTGTGGGTCGTCACCGACGAGATCTACGAGCACCTCGTGTACGGCGGCGCCGAGTTCACCAGCATCGCCACGGCCGTCCCCGAGCTGGGCGACCGGGTCGTGATCCTCAACGGCGTGGCCAAGACGTACGCGATGACGGGCTGGCGCGTGGGCTGGCTGATCGGCCCGTCCGACGTGGTCAAGGCCGCGACCAACCTGCAGTCGCACGCCACCTCCAACGTCAGCAACGTCGCCCAGATGGCGGCGCTGGCGGCCGTGTCCGGCGATCTGTCGGCGGTGGCGGAGATGCGGGCGGCGTTCGACCGGCGGCGGCAGGCGATGGTCCGGATGCTGAACGACATCCCCGGGGTCTTCTGCCCTGAGCCGAAGGGGGCGTTCTACGCGTATCCGTCGGTCAAGGAGCTGATCGGCAAGGAGCTGCGGGGGCGGCGGCCGCAGTCGTCCAGTGAGCTGGCCGAGCTGATCCTGGAGGAGGCCGAGGTCGCCGTCGTGCCGGGTGAGGCTTTCGGGACGCCCGGTTACTTCAGGCTGTCGTACGCGCTGGGGGACGACGACCTGGCCGAGGGCGTCAGCCGGATGAGCAAGCTGCTCGCCGAGGCCCACTGAGCCGGGCGGTGCGTGCTAGGTGGTGATGTCGGCGGCGATCGGTCTGATGTCGTCGGCGAGGCCGGGTGTCGCCCCGATGTAGACCGCGGTGCCCGGCCGCTCCAGCCACATGAAGTTGCGCACGCCCGTCCGAGTGGTCCAGCGCAGCGCCGGCTTGCCCTTGTACGCCGTCAGCGCGGACCTGGCGACCAGCGTGGCGAACTGCTCGGCCGTCCGCACCCCGCACACCACGCCGACGTACATGCGCTCGTCGTTGTCGCTCCAGATGCGGCCCTCGACCTTGTGCGGCCGGGTGAGCGAGTCGAGGCGGGCGAACGTGCCGGCCGGGGTGAGGCCGGCGGGCGAGGCCGGGACGCGCACGTCCGTGTCGCCGTCGCACGACAGCGAGAGGGTGCCGCTGCCGGTGACGTCCGGTTCCTGCTGCGACGGGGTGGTCCGTGGATCCCGCGCCTCGGCGCCGCCGTCCCTGCCATCGCTGTCGCCGTCGCCACCGCCGATGGCGCCGCATGCCGTGAGCGTGAACATGAGGAGAACCGCCGCCAACCGCCGCATCGACCCCCCATGAGAGTGCGTTGAACCAGGGAAAAGGCTCCTAGTCTCCTACAGGAGCCTGGACCGAGGCGGCAAGAGTGACGAGTTCGCGGCCGAGAGAGTCGCTGACGCGGATCCACGCGCCCGTTCCCGGGCGTTCGAGCCAGACGATCACGCGTCCGCCGGCCGGGTGCCCGCCCACCACGGCGGGCTTGCCGCGCACGGTGGTCGCGCGGGCGTTCAGCACGGTGATTCGCTTGCGGTAGCCGTCCCAGTCGGCGGCTACCGTACCGCGCTCCACCTGTACCTCGACGAATCTGCCCGCCGCGCCGAAGGTGGCGCGGGCGCGGGAGGCGGTGACGGCGCCGCCGGTGCGTTCGAGGCCTGCCGGCAGGTACGTGAGCCAGAAGTCGTCGGAGACGACCCCGAGCGCGGGCCCGGCGGCGCGGACCGGGTTCGGCTGCCCGGCTGAGGCGGCGGCCGGCCGGTCGGGCCCGTGGCTGGAACCGGCCACGTGGTTGGGATCGGCCGAGTGGCCGGGGGCGGCCGAGTGGCCGGGGGCGGCCGAGTGGCTGGGATCGGCAACGTGGCCCGGATCGGGCGCGGCCTGACCGGCGACGGACTCGGCCTCGCTGGGGCCGGGCTCTTCGGGGCCGGGCGCTTTGGGGCTGGGCTCGCTGGCCCCTGCCTCGCTCGGAGCGGGCTCGTTGGGGGCGGGCTCGATCCGGCTGGGGGCGGGGGCCGGGGTGGGCAGGGCGGCGTGCGGGAGGCGTCCGAAGCCCGAGGAGAACAGACCGTAGATGATGAGCGCCGTGACCCCGAGCGCCAGCGCCGCCAACGCCGCGCGCCATCCCTGGCCGGTGTGGTGCCCCTCGGGGATCATGCATCCTTGATATCCCGCCGGACCCCGTCCGTACCGCCTGTTCAGCCCGTCTCACGGACGCCTCTCGCGATCCTCCGCAGCTCCTCCGGGGCGTCGATCTCCTTGGCGTACTCGGGGCTGACGCACAGCGCCGCCGCGACCTGCTGATGGCCGCGTTCACCACGACCCTGCGCGCGTACGCCTCCGGGTTGTCGCGCCGGAGGCGGGGCCAGTTCCGGTGGACCTTCTCCAGCGCGTGCTGGACCAGGTCCTCGGCGTCGTGCCTGGTCGCCCCGCAGACCAGGATCGCGGTACGCAGCAGCGGGGCGCTCCGCGCGGCGAGGAACTCGTCGAAGGCCGCTTCGTCGTCGTCCGTCATCAGCGAGGGTCCCCTTTCGCCCTCCCCAACGCGCGAACCCGCCCTGAGGTTGAGTGGCAAGATATGCAGATGCTCCGGCCCCTGCACGCGCTCCCCAAGGCCCATCTCCATCTGCACTTCACCGGCTCCATGCGGCACTCGACCCTGATCGAGCTGGCCAGGGAGCAGGGGCTGACCCTCCCTGACGCGCTGGAGCAGGACTGGCCGCCCAAGCTGCGGGCGACGGACGAGCGGGGCTGGTTCCGGTTTCAGCGCTTGTACGACATCGCCAGATCCGTGCTGACCCGTCCGGAATACGTCTACCGACTGATGCGGGAGACCGCGGAGGACGAGGTGGCGGCCGGATCCCGGTGGCTGGAGATCCAGGTGGACCCGTCGGGCTACGCGCAGCGCTTCGGCGGCCTGACGGCCACGCTGGAGCTGATGCTGGACGCCGTCGAGCAGGCCGCACAGCACGCGGGCGTCGGCATCGCCGTGATCGTCGCGGCCAACCGCACCCGCCACCCGCTCGACGCCAACACCCTGGCCAGGCTCGCCACCCAGTACGCCGGCAAGGGCGTCGTCGGCTTCGGCCTGTCCAACGACGAGCGGCGCGGCGCGGCCAGGGACTTCGAGCGGGCGTTCAGGATCGCCAAGCGCGGCGGCCTGCTGGCGGTGCCGCACGGCGGCGAGCTGCTGGGGCCGCGCAGCGTCGCGCAGTGCGTGGACGACCTCGGCGCCGACCGGGTCGGCCACGGCGTGCGGGCGGCCGAGGACGAGTGGCTCATGCAGCGCCTGGCCGACCGGCAGATCTGCTGCGAGGTCTGCCCCACCTCCAACGTCGGCCTGGGGGTGGCCGAGTCGGCGGCGGACGTGCCGGTGCGGCGGCTGTTCGACGCGGGGGTGCCGATCGCGCTGGGCTCCGACGACCCGCTGCTGTTCGGCACGCGGCTGCTGCGGCAGTACGAGCTGGCCAGGGATGTGTACGGGTTCAGCGACGCGGAGGTGGCGGAGCTGGCGCGGCAGTCCGTACGGTCGTCCACCGCGCCCGAGGCGGTGCGCAAGGAACTGCTGAAGGGTGTGGACGACTGGCTCACGCGGTCGCTCTCACCGCAGTGACTCCGGCTCATGCGGTCGCTCTCACCTCAGTGTCTCCGGCTCGCGCGGTCGCTCTCACCGCAGTGACGACGCGATGCGGACCGCCTCCTCCATGGTGGGCGCGCCCTCCAGGCGGTAGTTGAGGCCGTCCTGCGCCCAGATGAGCGTGGCGGCGGCCTGGCGGAGCGGAACCTGGGTGCCGTCCTCGCGGGGGATGTAGCCGAGGGGGTGCTCGCCGGGGATCCACCAGGCTTCGCGGCCGTTCACGCGGGTGTATTCGGGGGCGGGCGGGCCGAGCTTCTTGAAGAAGAACGGGGAGACGGCGCCGTCGAACTGGTCCAGCCTGATGCCCGCCGGCCAGAACATCGAGACCACCCTGCCGTCGTCGGCCACCGTGACGCGTTGCGGGTCGGCGAGTGCTGCGGGGGTCTTGACCTGGAACCTCGCCTGGTTCTGGACGTCGGCGCGAGGGACCTCGTGCTCGCCTGGGAGCGGGGTCGTGGTGGTGACGGGCGGGGGTGTCGTTTCGCCGATCTCTAGCTCTATGCCTGCGAAGCGCAGGATCTGAACGACGGCGGCGCGGCCCTGGGGGGTGGCGGCCGTGACCGTGATGACGGCTATGACGACGGCCGCGATGATCGTCCATCTTGCTCGCCGGCGACGTTGCGCCGGACTCCGCCGTCCACCGTCCCGCCGACCCGGCGCCGGAGAGTCGGTGCGCGTGGGAGGGCGCACGGGGCCGGTGATCGGGCCGTGCGCCGGGTCGGGGCCGGAATCGCCGGGCGCAGAGGGCCCCTCGGCCTTGGGCGTGGCGGGCGGCGCGACATCGGGCGCGGCGTCGGGCGCGGCGTCGGGACGAGGTGCGGCGGGACGAGGTGCGGCGGGACGAGGTGCGGCGGATGGTTCGAGGCGGGCGCGGACGGCGGCGGCCACGTCGGACGAAGGCGGCGGCTCGGGAACGTCGAGAAGATCACCGAGAGCCGTCAGCTCGGCCTCAAGCCCGTCGAAAGGCTCATGCGAGCTCATCCCCCACCTCCTCCCTCAACCGCGCCAACCCCCGATGCGTACTGGACTTCACGGTCCCCACAGGCCAGTCGAGCACCTGCGCCGTCTCCGCCTCGCTCAGTTGTAAGAAGTACCGGCACACGACCGCCTGACGTTCCCGCTCCGGCAGCCCGCGCACCGCCGCCAGCAGCCGGGAGCGCCGATCGGTGGCAACGGCGAGACCTTCTGGGTCGTCGGGCACCCGCGTGTCGGCGGTGCCGCTGAGCCGCAGTTCGAGCGAGGAGCGCCGGCCCCGCGACCGGGTGAGGTTGTGGGTCTCGTTGGCGACGATGCGCAGCAGCCACGGCCGGAAGGGCGCGTCCTTGCGGAAGCCCGGCAGGTGGCGGAACGCCTTGACGAACGCCTCCTGCACCACGTCCTCCGCCTCGTCGCCCGCGCCGAGCATGAAGGCGGTACGGTGGGCGAGCGCGCTGTAGCGGGCGACCAGTGCCTCGTAGGCCCCCAGGTCACCGTCGAGCGAGCGCGCGATCGCCTCGTCGTCGTCCATGGCGAGTCAGATTCCACCGCAAACAGGTCACGCGGGGAAGGGTGATCCGCGGATCGTGTCATCCTGGTGACTGTCGCGGGCACTAGACTCGGGCAATCCGTGAGCCCCTCGAAGGAACGGGATTATGTCTTCTGGGTATGACCGTGTAGTGCAACCGGCGGCCGGTGACGAGGCCCTGGAGAACCACCTGGGTGGGGACGAGGCCAAGAACTATCGGCAGTACGAGTTCGACATGGTCGCCCCGCATGTCGGCCGCTCGATGCTGGAGATCGGCTCGGGGCTGGGCCACTTCGCCGAGCAGTTCCTGCCGCGTCTCGACCGCCTGGTGGTCAGCGACTTCGACCCCTACTGCGTCGAGCAGCTGGAGAAGCGCTTCGCCGACCGCGACGACATCAGCGTCCTGCAGTTCGGGCTGCCGACGGACATCCCGCTCCAGGACAAGGTCGACACGGTCGTCATGATGAACGTCCTGGAGCACATCGAGGACGACGCGGAGGCGCTGCGCTCGCTGGCGCGCGTGACGCAACCGGGCGGGCGGATCATCATCTGGGTGCCCGGTTACCAGCAGCTCTACGGCGACTTCGACCGCAAGGTGGGCCACGTCCAGCGCTACACGCCGAAGACGCTGGGCACGACGGTGGCCAAGGCGGGGCTCGACGCCGAGGTGCTCAAGCCGATCAACTTCCTGGGCGGCATCGCCTGGTGGGTGGCGGTGCGCCGGGGCGGGGTGGGCTACCCTGACCCGCGCCTGGTCAAGATCTACGACCGTACGGTGGTGCCGATGACCAGGCTCATCGAGCGGTTCGTCACGCCGCCGTTCGGTCAGACGGTGTTCTGCGTGGCGCGCGTACCCCAGAAGCTCTGACGCGCCTGGCCGCGCCCGAGGGTCTCAGGGGCGCGGCCGGACGGGTCACTTGATGGAGCCGGCGGTCAGACCGCCGACCACCTTCCGCTCGATCAGGGCGAACAGGATGATCACCGGGATGGTGGCGATCACCGAGCCGGCGAACAGGTTCTGCCAGTCCACCTGGTACTGCCCGATGAACGAGTTGAGCGCCACGGGAAGCGGCTGGTTCGCGGTCGTGGTGGTGAGGGTCAGCGCGACCACGAACTCGTTCCACGCGGCGATGAACGTGAAGATCAGCGCGGTGATGACGCCGGGCATGGCCAGCGGCAGCGTGATCCTGAACAGCGCGCCGAAGCGCCCGTTCCCGTCGATGAAGGCGGCCTCCTCCAGCTCGCGCGGGATGGAGGAGAAGTACGCGGTCAGGATCCACACGGCGAAGGCCAGGTTGAAGCCCGCGTTGACGAGGATCAGCGCCCAGATCGAGTCGACCAGCCCGAACTGGAAGAACTCGCGGTAGATGCCGACCACCATGGCCGTGGGCTGGAACATCTGGGTGATCAGCACCAGGATGAGGAACGCGTTGCGGCCGCGGAAGTTGTGCCTGGCCGCGTAGTACGCGGCGGGCAGCGCGACCAGGAGCACCAGCACGGTCGAGCCGGCCGCCACCTTGATCGTCACCCAGAGGTTGCCGGCCAGGCCGCTGCCCCAGAAGTCGGTGAGGTTGGACCACACCCACTCGTCGGGCCAGAACGTCACGTCGCGCAGCGACTCCTGCGAGCGCAGCGAGGTCAGCAGCATGACCACGTACGGGAACAGGAACAGCAGCGCGACGACGTACGCGGTGGCCGCGATGAGGACGGTCTTCAGCCTGGGCATGGCGCGCGCGACGCCGCCGCGCCGGGAACGGGCGTGGTGGTGATGCGGCCGGGCCTGCGCCGGCATGGTCTTGACGGCCATCACGCCACCTCCTTGTTCCACCGGGACACCTTGAGGAAGATCACGGTGAGCACGATCACCATGCCGAAGTTGACGACGGACATGGCGGCCGATTCGCCGATGTCGGAGCCCTTGAGGATGTACATGAGGATGGTCGAGGTGGCGGTGGAGTAGCCGGGCTGCCCGTGGGTCATGGCCCAGATGATCGGGAAGCTGTTGAAGACGTTCATGACGTTGATCAGGGCGGCCACGGTGAGCGCGGGGCGCAGCAGCGGCAGCGTGATCGACCAGTAGGTCCGCAGGCGTCCCGCGCCGTCCATCCTGGCGGCCTCGTACACGTCGGCGGGGATCGTGGCGAGCCCGGCGAGCAGCGCGTACGTGGTGAACGGCACCGACACGAACACCGCGACGAACACCAGCCACGGCATGGCGGTGGCGGCGTCGCCGAGCTGGTCGGCGGCGGCTCCGCCCATCGCGTCGATCAGCCCGAGCTTGAGGCGGATCTGGTTGATCACGCCGACCTCGGGGTCGAGCATCCACTTGAAGATGATGGCCGTCATCAGCACCGACGCGGCCCACGGCGCGATGAGCGCCCAGCGGGCCAGCTTGCGCAGCGGGAAGCGCTGGTTGAAGAGCTGGGCCAGGGCCAGCGAGAGCAGCACGGTGAGCGCGACGACGGCGACCACCCAGATCACGCTGCGGAGCATGACGTCGGCGAAGTCCTTCTCGGCGAAGAGCTTGTCGTAGTTGGCGAACCCGGCCGAGCCGCGCACCACGCCGAGCCGGCTGATCTCCAGGAACGAGGACCTGATCATCTCGACCACGGGCCAGATCACGACCAGGGCGATCAGCACGATGGCGGGCCCGATCCAGGCGAGGGGTTCGAGGGCGCGCAGGCCCCGCGATCGCGCGCGCGGCTTCTTGACGTCCAGGGTTGTCACTCAAGTACCTTTCGCAAGGACGGTACGACCGGCGTCGGCCGGCCGTACCGTGGTCTCGCTGGATCAGCCGGCCGCTTCCGCGGTCTTCTGCAGCTCACCGAGGACCTTGGCCGGGTCGTCCTTGACGGCCCCGCCGATGGTCTGCTTGATCGCCGGGTTCAGGGTGGCCCACTTGGGGTCCTGGAAGGGGTAGAAGCTGGCGTTGGGCAGGGCGGCGAGGAACGGCTTGAGCTTCTCGTCGCCGGACAGCTTCTGGATGCCGCCGTTGGTGACGGGCAGCAGCTTGTAGATGTCGGAGATCTTCGCGGCGGCGTCGCCGGTGTAGAAGAAGTCGAAGAACTTCTTGATCTCGGCGGCGTGGCCGTTCTTGTTGAACGCCATGATCCAGTCCATGACGCCGAGCGTGGTGTCGAGCGGGCCGGCCTTGCCGGGGATCGGCGCGACGCCGTAGTTCTTCAGCCCGGCCGCGTCGAAGATCGGGATGGACATGGGGCCGCCGTTGACCATGCCGACCTTGCCGGCGCCGAAGTCCTCCCAGACCGTCTTGCGGTCCTTGGTGCCGGGGTTGGGGGTGGTCAGACCGGCGTCGACCAGGCCCTTCATGTACGTGAATGTCTCGACGTTCTGCGGCGAGTTGATCGCCCACTTGCCGGAGGCGTCCTTGTAGCCGCCGCCGTTGCCGAGCATCCACAGGAACGACTCGGCCTGGGCCTCCTCCTGGCCGAGCGGCAGGCCGAACGGCTGGGTCACGCCGGCCGCCTTCAGCTTCTCGGCGGCGGCCTTGAGCTCGTCCCAGGTCTTCGGCGGCTCGGTGATCTTCGCCTTCTCGAACAGGTCCTTGTTGTAGAACAGGGCGCGGGCCGAGGAGACGAACGGGATGCCGTACGCGGTGCCGTCCACCTTGCCGAACTCGGCGAACTTCTGCAGCATGTCGCCGGAGACGTTCGGGGACAGGACCTCGTCCACCTTGTGGAGCAGGCCGTCCTCGACGAAGCCGGAGTAGTCGCCGGTCTGCAGGATGTCCGGGATCTGGCCGTTCTGCACCATGGTGGCGACTTGCTTGTCGATGTCGTTCCAGTTGATGACCTGGACCTCGACCTTGATGTTCGGGTTGGCCTTGGTGAACTCGTCGGTGACGCCCTTCCAGAACGTCTCGCCGGAGTTGGGCTTGCCGGGGCCGTCGCCGTAGTCTGCCGCGACCATCTTCAACGTGACCTGGCCGTCGCCCGATGCCTGGGTGTCGCCTCCGCCGCCGGAGCCGCCGGAACCACAAGCGGACAGGACCAGCATCGTGGCAAGGCCGAGAGCGGCGCCGCCCACAAGCTTCATGTTCACTGGAGATACCGCCTTCTCGTCGGACGGGCCCTACTGGTCCATACCAGCCAGCCGAACCCTGCCCAGGGGGATGTGCGCGCGAGCCAGCGAATGGCCGCGTTTGCGCAAGCGTAAGCCGGAGTTCAGCAGCCGGTCTATACCGGCCTGTCTCGGTTTGGCAACACTCGGGCGGCAAAGAGCGCACAGCCGGTCTAGACCGGATGTCAGAGAATCTTGCGGCGGACGTTCTCCCCGCCCTCGGGCGCGCCGATCCACGGGCCCTCGACGGACGGGTCGAGGATGCCCTCCTCGACGAAGGTGTAGCGGCCGTCGAGCACGTAACCGGCCACGCGGACGTCGAGATTGTCGCTGTTGTCCCACAGGCGGTCGAACAGCGTGTCCACCCGGCGTCTGGACTGCTGGCAGAAGGTGTCGGCCAGCTCGTACGGCCTGCGCCCGAGGTCCTTGGAGTCCTCCTCGGCCTTCAGGCAGACGGCGGTCATCGCGTACAGTTCGGCGCCGATGTCGACGATCCTGCCGAGGAACGCCTGCTTGTGCTCCAGCCTGCCCTGCCAGCGGGACATGCCGTAGAAGGTGGACCTGGCCAGCTTCCTGCTGGTCCGCTCCACGAAGCGCAGGTGTGCGGCCAGCGGGCCGAAGGCGGCGTACGCGGTGGGCAGGTTGCCGGTGCCGGCCACCAGCGTGGGCAGCCACTTGGCGTAGAAGCGGCCGGCCCTGCGCAGCGCCTGGGCGCGCTCCTGGCGGCCGGCCTCGGGATTGATCAGCTCTCCCGCGGCGGACAGGTGCGCGTCCACCGCCTCCCGGGTGATCGCCAGGCGCATGATCTCGGAGGAGCCCTCGAAGATGCGGTTGATGCGGGAGTCGCGCAGCATCTGCTCGGCGGGCACCCCGCGCTCGCCCCTGGCGACCAGCGACTCGGCGGTCTCGTAGCCGCGCCCGCCGCGGATCTGCACCAGCTCGTCGAGCACCTGGTACGACAGCTCGGAGGCGAACAGCTTGGCCAGCGCCGCCTCGATCCTGATGTCGTTGCGCTGGTCGTCGGCCAGGCGGGCGGTCAGCTCGCAGACGGCGTCGCACGCGTACGCGGTGGCCACGATGAAGGCGACCTTGGTGGCCACGGCCTCGTGCAGGCCGACCTTGCGGCCCCACTGCACGCGCTCGTTGCCCCACTCGCGGGCGATCTTGACGGCCCACTTGGCGTTCCCCGCGCAGGTGGCGGGCAGCGACAGGCGGCCCGTGTTGAGCGTGGTGAGCGCGATGCGCAGCCCTTCGCCCTCCTTGCCGATGAGGTTCTTGGCGGGCACCCTGACCTGGGAGAACTCCGTCACGCCGTTCTCGATGCCACGCAGCCCCATGAACGTGTTGCGCCGCTTGACCGTGATGCCCGGCGAGTCGGCCTCGACCACGAACGCGCTGATCTTCTTGCCGGTCCTGGCCATGACGACGAGGAGGTCGGCGACAACGCCGTTCGTGGTCCAGAGCTTGACGCCGTCGAGCACGTACTCGTCGCCGTCGCGCACGGCGGTGGTGGCCAGCCGCGCGGGGTCGGAGCCGACGTCGGGCTCGGTCAGCAGGAACGCGGAGATCTCCCCCGCCGCGCAGCGCGGCAGGTACTCCCGCTTCTGCTCCTCGGTGCCGAACAGCTTGAGCGGCTGCGGCACCCCGATCGACTGGTGCGCGGACAGCAGCGTGGCCAGCGCCGGGCAGTAGGAGCCGACCAGCGTGAGCGCGCGGCAGTAGTACAGGTAGGGCAGGCCGAGCCCGCCGTACTCCTCCTTGATCGTGATGCCGAACGCACCGAGCTCCGCCAGGCCCTTCACCACGTCGTCGGGCACCTGCGCGGTCCGCTCGATGAGCGCCGGGTCCACGCGCGCGTCGAGGAAGCGCCGCACCGCCCGGACGAACTCCTCCCCCTTCTTGGTCGCGGCGGCGGGCAGCGTGGGCGCCGGATGCACCAGGTCCATCCGGAAGTCGCCGAGGAAGAGCTGCTTGGCGAAGCTCGGGCGCGCCCACTCCTTCTCCCGCGCCTGCTCGCCGACCTGTCTGGACTCCGCGTACTTGGCGTGCTGGGTCATGGCACCTCCGGAGGTCGCGCCGTCTGTGCTCATGTGTACTGCCCGCCTGACGGCGCTCTGTCGCCGTTTATAGCCCGATTTTGTAGGAACGGCGAGGGTTGATGCTCAGCGCCGCGAGCGCCACCGTGCCCAGCACGGCGGGCACCAGCAGGTACGTACCGCAGAACGCCAGCCCCAACAGCGACATCCCCGTCCCCACCACGGCCATGGTCCGGTGACGGCCGCGCGGCAACATCCGCACCGCCGCCGCCACCCCCGCCGAGGTGACCGCCGCCAGGCACGCCGACGTCGCGCGCATCAGCATGTCCAGGTCGACCGCCCACACCAGCACGGGCACACTGAGCACCAGCACCAGCCCGAGACTACGGAACGGCGTCTCGCCCGGCGCCCCTCCCCTGGCGAACCAGCGCGGCAGCGCCCCGTCCGCCGCCAGCGCCGCACCCAGCCTGGCCGCCCCCGCGATGTAGGTGTTGACCGCGCCGAACGTCAGCAGCACCGCGACCACCCCGGTGACCGGGCGGGCGACAGGGCCGAGGCCGAGCTCCAGCATCCCGGTGAGCGGCACGGCGGACATGTCCGCGCCGAGCACGCCGACGGAGGTGACGGAGACGCCCGCGTACAGCAGGCCGATCACCACGAGCGTGACCGCGGTGGCCCGCACCAGCCCGTTCCTGCTCGCGAACTCGCCCGACAGGTGGCTGGCCGCCTCCCAGCCCACGAAGGCGAACATGAGCACCCCGGCCGCACCGGCCACGCCCGCGAAGCCGTACGGGGCGAAGGGGGTGAAGTTGGCCGGGTCGGCGTGCGGCGCGGCGGTGATCACGGCGGTGGCCAGCAGCGCGACGAGCAGGACGACGAAGCCGATCTGCAGCCGTCCTGACGTGCGCAGCCCCGCGGCGTTCGCGGCGAACGCGGCGGCCAGGATGAGGCACGCGGCCAGGGTGGCGTTCACACCCAGGCAGGCCTCGACGTACTGGCCGCCGACCAGCGCGCCCGCGACCGTGCCGATCGGCACGGCGCCGTAGAACCACCAGCCGGTCACGGCGGCGGCGCGCCGGCCGAAGGCGAGCCCGACGACGGCCGCCACCCCTCCGCCGCCGGGATAACGCGCGCCGAGCGCGGCGAACGTCAGCGCGACGGGCACGCTGAGCGCCAGCATCCCGGCCCAGGCCAGCACCGACGCGGGGCCCGCCGAGGCGGCGGCCAGATGCGGCAGCACCAGCATGCCGGGGCCCAGCACGGCACCGACCAGAAGCGCCGTGCCCTGCCATGCCCCCATGTGTCCACTCATGACCCATGAACGTAGCCCGCCCGTTCGGCCCGGTTACGTGTCAGCCGAACGCATGGCCGGAATGTCGTGTATCTCTGGCCATATGGATGAACTTGATTCGGCGATCATACGGTTGCTCCAAACGGATGCGCGGCAGTCCAACCGCGAGCTGGCCAGGCAGCTCGGCATCGCGCCCTCCACCTGCCTGGAACGGGTCAGGGCGCTGACCCGGCGCGGCGTGATCCGCGGCTACCACGCCGACATCGACCCGGCCGCGCTCAACCGCGGCGTCCAGGCGATGGTGTCGGTGCAGGTACGGCCGCTGAGCCGAGCGGTGATCAACACGTTCAAGGAGTCGGCGGCCTCGATGCCGGAGGTGCTCAGCGTGTTCGTGCTGGCCGGAGGGGATGACTTCCTGCTGCACGTGGGGGTGCGGGACCTCGATCACCTGCACGGGTTCCTGCTCGACCGGCTGAGCAAGCGCAAGGAGATCGTGGGGTTCCGGACGTCGGTGGTGTTCCAGCAGGTGCAGAAGGCGGTGCCGACGCGCCTCGAAGACACCTGACTTTCGTCAGGGGTGGTCATGGACGGTCGGCGGATACGGGCGGGGGCCTCGCCTTTCTAGGTTCTTCCTCGTGAAACTCCTTCTTGCCCTCGCCCTCACCCTGAGCCCGGCCCCCGATCTGACCCCCGCCACCATCGACGCCTACCTGGAGCAGGCGATGGAGTCCACCGGGGTCCCGGGCCTGTCCGTGGTCGTCACGCACGGCGGCAAGGTCGTGCACGCGGCCGGCTACGGACACGACTCGCAAGGGCGGCCGATGACCGCCGACACGCCGATGCGGGTGGCCTCGGTGAGCAAGTCGTTCACCGCCATGGCGGTCATGACGCTCGTGGACCAGGGCAAAATCAAGCTCGACGAGCCGGTCGCCGCGCAACTCCCCGATTTCCGGATGGCCGACCCGCGGGCGGCCCGGATCACCGTACGGCACCTGCTGAACCAGACCTCCGGCCTGTCGGACCGCACGGTGGACATCGCCTCCACGGAGGAGGCCACCTCGCCGGCCGACTACACCGCCCGCCTCGCCGATTCCCGGCTCGCCGCCGAGCCCGGCACCCGCTACGAGTACTGCAACGTCAACTACGACCTGGCCGGGCGGCTGGTGGAGGTGGCGAGCGGGCGGCGGTTCGGCGACTACCTGCGCGACCGGGTGTTCGGGCCGCTGGGCATGAAGTCCAGCGCCATCTCCGACAAGGTCGTCCCGGTCGCGGACGGCTACAACTCGCTGTTCGGCGCCTGGCTGCCCCGGCCGGAGCTGGCCGGGTTCCACGACGAGAGCGGAGCGGGCGGCGTCATCACCACCGCCGCCGACATGGGCAAGTGGCTGGTCGCGCAGACGGGTGACGGGCGGCCGCTGGTCAAGCGGCAGAGCCCGCTGGTCAAGCGGCAGAGCCTGGAGGCCATGCACCAGCCTTCGAAGCTGCGCCCGTACGGGATGGGGTGGGGCATCGAGGACGGCGGGCAGCTCGTGCACTCGGGGAACCTGTTCACCTACAACGCGGTCGAGGCCATCTCGCCCAGGACCGGCTACGGGTTCGCGGTGATGACCAACAACGCGACGCTGTACGACCCGACGTACGACATCATGCTCGGGCTCACAGCGATGAGCGAGGGCAGGGCGCCGGAGGGGCCGGGCAGCGAACGGCAGCTCTTCGAAGCGGCGCTGGCCGCGTTCGCGCTGCTCGCGGCCGGACTGGGTGCTCTGGGCGTGGCGCGGGCGCGGCGCTGGGCCTTCAAGCGGTCGGGGCGGGCGTGGTGGCGGATCGGGCTGCGGTTGCTGCCCGCCCTCATCCCGGTCGCGGTGCTGGCCTGGTATCCGGATCTGGTGTCCGTGCTGATGAACGGGCGGACCGTCACCTGGGCCCAGCTCACCTACTTCCCCGCGCCGCTGTCCGTGGCGGTGCTGGTCGCGGCGCTCGCCGGCCTGGGGGTGACGGTCGCCCGGATTCGTGCGCTGTGTAAGCCTTCCGGCGGTTCTCACCAAGTACAGGTGTAGATCGACGAAGGGAGCAAGGCCGGTGCGTCTCAAACGGGGGAAGCTCGCCACCGACCCCGCGGCGTTCGAAGCCTTCTACCGGCGGCACATCGACGCTGTCACGCGGTTCCTGGCACGCCGGGTCGACGACCCGCACACGGTCGCCGACCTGGTGGCCGACGTGTTCCTCGCGGTGTTCGACTCGGCGCACACCTACCGCCCCGGCAAGGGCAGCGAGATCGCGTGGCTGTACGGCGTCGCGCGCAACACGCTGTCGTCCGAGCGGCGGCGGGCGCTGCGGGAGTCCCAGCTCACGCATCGGGTGAGCGGGCGGCGTCCGCTCGACGGCGACGACGTGTCCCGGCTGGAGGAGCGGATCGACGCGGAGCGGCCCGCCAGGGCGGCCTTCGAGGCCATGGCCGGGTTACCCGACGGGGAGCGCGCCGTCCTGGAGCTGGTGGTGCTTGAGCAGCTCACGCCGTCGGAGGCGGCGGTGGCGCTCGGGATCCGGCCGGGGACCGCCATGGTGCGGCTGCACCGCGCCCGCAAGGCACTTCGCGACCTGCCCTTCGTCATGGAAGGAATCCCACGATGAGATTCGAGGAGCAGTTGCTGATGGACCTTCAAGCCGAGATGACCGCGCGCAACGACCGCGCCCGCCGTACCGGCCGCCGCCTGTTCGCGGGGGCGGCGGTGGCCGGGCTGGCCGCCGTGGCGGCGGTGACGGTGCCGCTCGTGACCAGCCCTGAGCCGGCGTACGCGGTGAGCGCGAACGCCAACGGCACCGTCACGGTGGAGATCAAGGAGTTCAGGGACGCCGAGCAGTTGGAGCAGGACCTCAAGGACCATGGCGTGACCGCCGACGTCACGTACCTGAAGCCGTACACCAAGTGCCAGAACGGCCGGGGCGCGCTGGTCGGCGGCGGGTACGACACTCCGGAGGAGTGGCGCGCGTCCGTGCACTGGAAGGTCGCCAGGCCGGGGGCGAAGGGATTCGTCATCGATCCCCGGCAGGTCGGGAAGGGGCAGACGGTGCTGCTGGAGTTCACCGAGAACCCGAAGGGGCCGGTCAAGTCCCAGCTCAAGGCCGAGGTGATCCAGGGGGCTGTCGCGGCGTGCGTCCCTGAGAAGGACCCGACGCAGGTCGGCTGACCCGGGCTCCCCGGCCTTCGCGCTTCAGGCCGGGGACCCCGTCAAACTCTCTCTACGGGGGACGGCGGCGTAGCTGATCGCCAGAGCGGCCAGGCTCAGCGCCGCGGCGGCCAGGCCCAGCCACCGCAGCCCGTCCACCGCCACCAGCCCACCCCCGAGCGCCGACCCGGCCGCGATGCCGATGTTGAACGCGCACACGTTCACCGACACCGCCAGCGTCGGCGCCCGCCCGGCATGCCGCAGCACCAGGCTCTGCAGCACCGGCGTCGTGGCCGAGGTCAGCAACCCGAGCGCCAGCACCGCCACCACGGCGGACCCGGCCCACGGCACCGCGAACGGAAAGACCACCAGCACCACGCTCAACCCGGCGAACGTGCCGCGCACCGTCCCGGCCAGCGACCGATCCGCCAGCCGCCCGGCCACCAGCCCTCCGGCCAGGCTGCCGGCCCCGTAGACGAGCAGCAGCGTCGACACCGCCGCCGGCCCGAACCCGGTGATCCCGGTCAGCGTGGGCGCCAGGTACGTGAACACCGTCGAGGTCGCCGCCAGCCCGACGGCCGTCGTAGCGATCACCACCAGCACCCGCCTGCTCATGACCGTCGCGATCTCGTCCCGCACGCTCGTCACCTCCGCCTCCTGCCTCGGCAGCACGACGGCCAGCAGCCCGGTCACGGCGAGCGCCAGCCCGGCCAGCACCGCGAACGGCGTCCGCCACCCCGCGTCCTCCCCCAGCAACACCCCCACCGGCACGCCCAGCAGCGTCGCCACCGAGAACCCCGATCCCACGGCGGCGATGGCCGTGCCGACGCGCTGCGGCTCGACCACCCGCGTCGTCACCATCAACGCCAGGGTCAGGAAGGCCGCGTGGCTCAGCGACGCGATCACCCTTCCGGCGATCAGCACCTCGTACGAACCGGCCGCCGCGCAGATCGCGTTCCCGGCGGCGAACAGCACCAGCAACCCCAGCGCCAGGCCTTTGCGCGGCAGCCGTACGGTCGCGATCGTCACCAGCGGGCCGCCGATCACCACGCCCAGCGCGTACGCCGTCACGGCCTGCCCCGCCGTAGACAGGGAGACGTCCAGGTCGGCCGCCACCTGGGGAAGCAGTCCGGCGATGAGATATTCGGATGTGCCGACCACGAACACGCTCACCATGAGCATGACCGGCACCAGCAGACTCTTCTTCATGTCGGCACGCTAAAGTCTCACATGCATGTGAGAGTCAAGTCGTGGAGGTGTCGTGGGGATGCGGATCGGGGAGCTCGTCCGGCGCACCGGGGTGAGTGAGCGGCTGCTGCGGTACTACGAGGAGCAGGGGCTGCTCGCGCCGTCGCGGCTGCCCAGCGGGTATCGCGAGTACACCGAGGACCAGGTGGAGACCGTGCGGCGCATCCGGTGCCTGCTCGCGGCCGGGTTGAGCACCTCGACCATCGCCACGGTGCTGCCCTGTGTGGAGGCTCGGGGTGAGCGGTTGGCGCCGACTTGTCCGAACGTGGTGGGGCAGCTTCGGGCGGAACGGGATCGGATCGATCAGGCCATGCGTGATCTGTCCGAGTCTCGGCAGGCCTTGGATCTGGTCATTTCAGCCGCGCGCGTCTGAACCGGGAACCGGTTGGTGGGCCTCCCCCGCCAGCCATTCACGTAGTCGGTCGTCGTCACTGCGCCTGATCAACCGCCCCAGGCCTCGATGCTTGCGGTGGTTGGGCGCATCGTGCAGGCGGTCTCGCCAATCGTCGACGTACTCACGCAACGCGCCGATCAGCTCGGTAACGGCCTCGTCGAAAGTCCGGCCGTCCGCCGCGATCGGCGAGCCGGGGATGAACATCGACCAGCCGCCGTCCTCGGGTACCGCACAGACCTCCGCCGAACGCGTCACCGGATACCTTTCCCTGTCGGATGTTCAGCCCTCTTCGTGTTCGTATCGCAGCTCACGGCCGCTGGCCACCATGGTCATCACGGTGCTCTCGTACGGAGTCCCGGCGTGGTCACAGGTGACACGGCGAAGCACCAGAACCCAGTCGGCCTCATCGAGCCTGAGCAGTTCCCGCTCAGTCGCCGTGGCCGGCCGCGCGCTCACCGTCTCCTCGACCTTGCGCGCCCGGTATCCCAGCTCGGCGAGCAGTCGCACCGCACCACCACGAATCTTGCCCGGCTGCGCGAGGGGCGTGCCGCGTGCGATGGAGGCCGGGTAATAGGAGTCGGCAAGCTCGATCGGCACGCCGTCGAGCAGCACGATGCGGCGCCGGACCACGACCTGCTGCGGCTCCCCTCCGATGTTCAGGTCGCGGGCGATGTCCGCAGGGGCTGGGATCTCGCCGACTTCACGCAGCTCGTTCGTACCGGCATGGCCTCGCTGGGCGGCTTCCTCGGTCCACGCGTCAGGCTCGCCGTCGGGGCGAGGCCGGATGTAGGGAGCCGAGGTGTTGCTCCAACCTGACGGCCGCACGTCCCATCGCCTCCCTCTGAGAGCTTCGCTGCCTCTGCAATATGGCAGCACGGAGGCGGCAACGCTCACGAAAGCCAAGGAGAAGGAGGGTGACGGTGCTGCGGCGAGACGCTCACCCTTGTTCGGGTGTAGGAGGCGATGCGGCGACGAAGGTGCCCCGCTGAGGCACTACGAAGAGCACACCCTCCTCGACGAGCACTGCGATGGCTCGACGAACTGTGGTTCGTGCCGGACCGTACTCCTGGACGAGCCTCGCCTCTGACGGGATCGGCCGGTTCGGCTGCCAGTCCCCACGCTGGATCCGCGCTTTGAGGATCGCGGCGAGCTGCCGGTATGGCGTGACGGGGCCTTCATAGTCAATTTGGTCATCAGGGCCGAAGTCCATGACTACGACGTTAGAAGTACACACACGAGATGCGTCTTAGCGCTACGTCTCTATACGTAGCGCTACCAGTCACGTATGGTGAGTACGAAGAATCCACGTCCATCGGAGCTGACGACCGGAGTTTCCCCGGCGTGAGTGCTGCGATCGAGAGGAAACCGAGTCATGGATCTGTACCGCGACAAACTCGGCGAGGTGCCGTTCACCAGGCTGTGCGGCGGCAATCAACAGAACGAGGACGGGGAAAGCTGTGTCCTGATCGCCCCGATCCCCGGCGTGAAGGACGCCTACGCCCTGCGTGACTCGAAGAACCCGGACGCCGGGACTCTCCGCTTCACCGGTGACGAGCTTCGCGCCGCCGGACTCGCCACCATCTGAGCGTCACCCCGAAGGACGGCGGTCCCTGCCTGATCACAGCAAGCAGGGCCCGCCATCCCCTCGCACTCTACGGGAGCGCCCGAGCATGCATTGGCACGCCTACCACTGGACCGGCCCCGGAGCCGACCGTGGCAACGAGGCAGAACGCCGACCGGCCTCACCCGACTTCCCCTCCTCGCTGGTGCCGCCGATGCGAACCGGCGACTGGCTGGCCAAGCCGGCGTCACGCATCACTCGTACCTTCGACGCGCCCGGCCAGGCGGCCGGGTGGATGGCCACCGAGTACGCCAAGGCGCGCGGCATGCTGCTGCTGCCCGAGCGGGTACCGCTGGAGGAACGCCTGGAGACCGCGGCCGATCTGCTGTCCCGGGGCGTGGACGTGCAGTGGGGCGAATGGCTCCAGGGCGGCCGGTTCGTCACGATCGGCGTGATCTGCTGCCCCAACCGGCACGTCTCCCATCCGTGCCCGATCCGCCACCCCTCCCGATGACGACCGCGTTGGAGGTCGGTATGAGCATCGAGGACTTCCACGGCCCGCACCCGAAGCCCCCGAAGGAGGGGCACGCCCGGATCGACTGGTCCGAGCCGGCGGGCAGGTCCGTCTCCAGCCGCGTCCGGGCCCACACCTGCGGCTGCGAGCCGACCACGTACGAGCTGCTGGCCGCAGGAGGCCTGGGCCTCATCCGGCAGACCGAGCGGACGGCAACCGGTGATCGGGTCAGTGAGAGCCCGTGGTCGCGCGCCGCCGAGGCGAAGGGGCTGTGGAACGACCTGCTCGAAGGGAACGCGCGATAGCGGTCAGCCTCCGGCACGCCAAGCGCCGCGACGCCTTCGAGCGGCATCGCGGCGCAGGGTCATCCCGGACGATCAGGGGGTGGTCCCGTCGTCGTAGCCGAAGCCGTACTTGGACGGCTTCTCCCCCGGCGGGAGCAGCCACTGCTGCGCCAGCCTGAAGTCACACGGCTGCACGACCAGTTGCGTGCCGACAGCCGTACCGTTGTTGAACAGGCCCGCACATCTGAAGGACCCTGAGTTACGCAGGGCCCACCTGCCGTCCAGGCCCCCGGACGTGACCGCCCAGAAGATCCACTGCTGGTCGCCCAGGGCCACCCGGCTGCAGTCCCGCAGCACCAGCGGGGTGTTCAGAGGGACAGGAGAGCTGGTGTTCGCCATGCTGAGGCACTTGCCGCTGATGTGACGAACCGAGTTGTCCGTGAAGGTGACCCGCGCGAAGCCGTGCCAGAGCTGGTTGCAGTCCATCAACACGATCGGGGTGCCGTCGGCGGTGCCGGCGTTCAGCGGGCCGAAGCACTTGGGGCCGCCGACCGCGTTGCTGGCGATCGTCGTGAACGGGAAGTCCACGGCCTGAGAGGCCGCCGCCGGTGTCCCCGTCAGGGACAGCAGCGTTGCCAGCCCGGCGAGGACGGACAGGATTAGTCGGCGCACATTCGCTCCTTCGAGCAGTCGGGATGTTGTGACACGCGGAGTGCGTGCACGTCCGTAGGGCGTTCCATCCCGTTCCCGATCAGGGAGGTGCCGGGTCCAGCCCGGGACACCCTCGTGCCATCGGCCTCAATCATGGAAATCTGTGCGGCATGCGCCCTTCGCAGGTACATGTCCGCGGCCTTCCCCTGCCCGATCTGCTTCTCGAACTGCTGGACGCAGCAGCCTGGCCACCTTCCGGTGACACCGCGACCCCATGGTTCGAAGACCCGATGGACTTCCTGGCGGGCATCGACGAGATCCGCCGCGAATCCGCGGCCCTCCTGCACCTCAGCGAAGATCCGGCCACCGCGGACCTCTTCCGGCTGGCGCGCGGCAGCCAGTCCCCCGACCTGGTCGAGCTGCCCTGGCTCGACATCGAGCTGGCCGTGCTCATCGCGGTCAACCGCCATGCCGGGGACGACATCGCCATCGCCCTCGACTACCGCCGCGGCAGCGCCGACCCCGCCGTAGTCGCCTCCGACCCGTGCACCGGCTGGCGGATGATCGCGCCGGCGTTCTCTGCCCTCGCCGCCTCCTTGGGCCTGCACGGACACCGCCGCTACCACTACGTCGGCCCCGACGACCTCCTCCGCTCAGGTGGCCTCGGATGTCCGATCACCTCCCATGAGGACCTGGCCGCGTGGCTGGCCCGGCAGGACGATCACGATCGTCTGGAGCCGTTCACGTTCGTCATCGACCAGAGCACGACGCTCCGCCTCGCCCCGCAGCGCAGCGAGCACGTCGTCTGCGCCGGCGGGGCGCCGGTGCTGAGCGCCGGTGAGATCACGTTCGAGCGGGACGGCGACGTCTGGCGGGTGCGGGAGATCAGCAACCAGTCGACCGGATACTGCCCTGACGTCTCCTCATGGTCGGCCGTCCGCACCGCCCTCGACGGCGCGGGCCTCGACCACCCCGGGGCCTTCACCTTGCCGATCGTCTTCCGCCGCTGCCCGCGCTGCGGGCAGCTCAACATCGTGAAGGACGATCACTTCCACTGCGCGGTGTGCGACGCGGACCTGCTCGATCGTGGAGCTGTAGGCAGCCTCGTGTCGGGGACGGTCGTGGCGGACGAGCGGCCCTTCGGTCCAAGAATCCGGCTCGACGGAGACTTGGCTTCGACGCCCGCGCACATCAGGGACTACCCGTGGCACGGAACGAGGGCCGAGGCGGCGAGGATCGGGCAGCGTGTCACCGGCGAAGTCGTCTCCGTCGACACGGAACGGATCTGGCTGTCTCTGGCGGCCACCGAGCACCCGGAGCTCTGGACGTTCCTGAAGGGCCTGCGTGCGGGGGAGGTGCTCACCGGGCGGATCGCCGACGTCCAGAACTTCGGGGTGTTCGTCGCCCTGGACGAAGGCCCGCCGCACCCCACCTACCCCGGCGTGGGATTCGTGACGACCCCTGAGCTGTCGTGGAAACACTTCGAGCAGGTGACGGATGTCGTCCGCAGCGGGCAACCCGTTCGCGGGGAGGTGCTCGCCTTCGACACCTACAACGGCGAGGCCAGGCTCTCCCTGCGCGCGCTGCAGCCGGACCCGTTCCAGGTGTTCGCCGACGAGGCCGAGGTGGGACAGCAGTTCCCGGGGGTCGTCACCAAGGTTGTCCCGTTCGGGGTGTTCGTCAGGATCGCGGACGGCGTCGAAGGGCTCATCCCTAGCAAGGGCGTCCAGCCGGGTGACTCCGTCCAGGTGTCCATCGTCGAGCTGGACCGCGACCGGCGCCGCCTGCTCCTGACGCGCGTCCGGTAATTCGGTTGCGGGCGCCTCAGGCGTCCTCGTAGCCTCATGGACATGCGCCTTTACCAGTGATTCGCAAGCAAGCAATCGTCACCCGCCGACTTCCGAACCAGGTAGAGGAGCCTCGTATGCGTGCACGCTCGAACAACCAGAAAGGCCGCCCCACGCTGCCCGTGGTGCGACCGATGCCCAAGATGCCGCAGCGGCCCATCGCGCCGCCGCGCCGCATCCCGCCGAAGGGCAGATAGAGCAACTACCGGGATGGGTAGTTAGGCGAGCGCCGCCCCCTGTTACGCCCGGGGCGGCGCTCGCCGCTTTTGCTACAGCCTCTCGATGATGGTGACGTTGGCCTGGCCGCCGCCCTCGCACATCGTCTGCAGCCCGTACCGGCCGCCGGTGCGCTCCAGCTCGTGCAGCAGCTTGGTCATCAGGATCGCGCCCGTGCCGCCCAGCGGGTGACCGAGGGCGATCGCGCCGCCGTTCGGGTTGACCTTGGCCGGGTCGGCGCCGAGCTCGTGCATCCAGGCCAGCGGCACCGGGGCGAACGCCTCGTTGATCTCGACGGCGTCGATCTCGTCGATCGACATGCCGGCCTTCTTCAGCGCCCGCTGGGTGGCGGGGATCGGCGCGGTCAGCATGTAGACGGGGTCGTCGCCCATGAGCGCGAGTTGGTGGATGCGGGCCCTCGGGGTCAGGCCGTGGTCGCGTACGGCCTGCTCGGAGGCGATGAGCACGGCGCCCGAGCCGTCCGAGATCTGGGAGGAGGTAGCGGCGGTGATCTGCCCGCCCTCCTTCAGCGTCTTCAGGCCGGCCATCTTCTCCAGCGTCGTGTCGGCGCGCGGGCCCTCGTCGTCCTCGACACCGTTGATCGGGGCGATCTGGTCCTTGAAGTAGCCGTTGGCGATGGCCTTGGCGGCGCGCTGGTGCGACTCGAACGCGAACTGCTCCAGCACCTCCCGCGTGTAGCCCCACTTCTCGCACATCAGCTCCGCGCCGCGGAACTGCGAGATTTCCTGCTTGCCGTAGCGCTCCACCCACTTCTCGCCGAACGGGAAGGGCATGCCCTTCTCCAGCGCGGCCGTGATCGACGAGCCCATGGGCACGATGCTCATCGACTCGACGCCGCCGGCCACGACCAGGTCCTGCGTACCGGACATGACGCCCTGAGCGGCGAAGTGGATCGACTGCTGCGAGGAGCCGCACTGCCGGTCGATGGTGACGCCGGCGGTGGTCTCGGGCAGCCCAGCGGACAACCAGGCATTTCTCGCTATGTCCATGCTCTGGGGCCCGAACTGCATGACGCACCCCATGATGACGTCCTCGACCGCCTCTGGGTCGACGCCAGTGCGGTCGATCAGCGCCTTCAGCGTGTGAGCGGCCAGGTCAGTGGGGTGGACGGTGGAAAGACCGCCCTTCTTCTTGCCGACCGGGGTGCGGACCGCCCCGACGATGTACGCCTCTGCCACAGTGCCTCCTGGAAACCGAGCATTATTCGGTTACTAGTGGCAGGGTACAACAGAACCTCATTCGGTTGCAGGGTCCGTGGGGGGTACGGCCTTCTCCTCGACGGCACCCTTCTTCGCGGCATCCTCCTTCGCGGCGTCTTCCCCTGCGGGGTCTTCCTGCGCAGCGGCTTCCTCTACGGGGTCTTCCTCCGGAGCGGCTTCCTCCGCGGCGACTTCCTCTGCGGCGGCTTCCTCTGCGGCGGCTTCCTCTGCGGCGTCCTCCGTGCCCGGTGCCACGAGGTCCTCCGGCGCGTCGATCCGGAACCGCCAACGGTCCACCGGGATGCCGTTCAGCGCCTCAGACAGCTCCAGCGCCAGCGCGCCCAGCTTCACCTGGTCATCGCCGCGCAGCTCGATCGCCGTCAGCTCGGTCGCGAAAGGCAGCAGCTCCTGTACGGCCGGAGGCTGCCCCTTCTGCGGCACCAGCGCCGCCCTGATCTCACCGGCCGTGAAGGTGAACTCGTCCTCCTCGTCCTGCTGCAGCAGGGGTTCCAGCTCCTCGGCGCTCGGACGTACCGGCAGAATCACCGCAGGCCCGCTCTCAGCGCCGCCGTCGGCCGGATCGCTCACCTCACCCCGGCACACCGCCAGCCCGCCCAGCCGGAAGGCCAGCCCCTCGGCCAGGTAGCGGTCGAAGAAGTCGAGCGGCAACGGGCCATCGGCCGCCACCCGGACCGCCCACGCCTCCGCCAGCTCGCCGCCGGTCAGATCCTTGTCCGCCTCGACGGGGGCGTGCACGCGGACGTCCACCGCCACGACGTCGTCGCCGTCCAGCCTGGCGTTCGGGTCGGCGAGCTGGACGATGCGCAGCAGCTCGCGTGGATCAGGTTTGGCGGGCAGTGCCGCCGTGGGGCCAGTACGCAGTCTCCGCTTCGCCATCCAGCCCATGCCCGCCTCCGCGCTCAGCTTCTGTAAGAGCTCGTCATCGTGGCGTACACGATGACGTTGTCCGTGTAGTGCCCGGTGGTCCGATCGTAGGTGCCACCGCAGGTGATGAGGTGCAGTTGGGCGTTCTGCTGCTCCCCGTACACGCGCTGGGTCGGGAAGGTCTTCTTGTCCGCCTGCTCCACGCCGCCCACCGTGAACACCGCGGTCGTCTTGTCCTGGCGCTTGACCTCGATGGTGTCGCCGTTCTTCAGCTCCGGCAAGCGGGCGAAGACGGCGGCGCGAGTGCGGGTGTCCTTGTGCCCGAGCAGGACGGCCGGGCCCACCTCACCCGGGGTGGACATGTTCCGGTACCAGCCCACCAGGTTGTGGTTCTCCGACGGAGGGACCTGGATCGAGCCGTCCTTCTTAAGACCTACCGACTGGATCGGGGCGTTGATGCCCAGCCGCTTGACCACCAGCCTGATCGGGGTCGACGGCAGCATCGGAGGCGCCGGGGTGATCTGCGGCAGCGGCGGCGGGACGTTCGCCGGCGCCTGGAACCACGCCTGCTCGGGCTGGGCCGACTGCTTCGGCTGGGCCTGGAGGTTCAGGGTGTCCCTGCTGCTGCTCTGGAGGCCGTACTCCTCGGGGGACCTCAGCACGATCAGCAGACCCGCCACGACCGTCACCACGCCGGCTATCGCGGCCGTGATCAGGACCGCCCTGAGTGCGGTGCTGCCCTTGTCCTGGGGTGGCGGCGGGTTCTGGCTGCCGTACGGGTAGTAGCTCGACACCGGTCAGCCCTTGATCGAACGACGTCGCATCATCAACCCGCCTGCCGCGGCCGCGCCTACCAGGACTGTGCCGGTGAGGATGAACATCCGGCCGTCAGGGCCCATCGTGCCACCGGCACCGGTGTCCGCGCCCGCCTTCGGGGTTGTGGACTTCCTCGTGGTGCTGCTGGTGGGGGTGATCGTCACCGTGGAGGTGCGGGTGGTGGTGGGGCGGGGGGTGGTCGTCGTGGGGGTGGGGCTGGGGCTCGGGCTGGTCGAGCCGTTGCCGACCGTGAAGGTGTACGCCTTCAGACCGGTGGTGGGGGCGGTGCACTTGAGCACGGGGCTGGTCGCGCTGGTGCCGAACGCCAGATCGCCCGCCGTCAGCGAGACGGTGCCCGTGGTCGTGGGCTTGACCTTGATGGTGATGCTGGGCAGCGTCGTGATGTCCGCGCCCGGCGTGATCGTGGTCGTGAACGAGCCTTCACCGGTCGCGGTGGCGGGGGCTCCGGCGCCGGTCGCCTTGATCGTGGCGAAGACCTTGCCGCCTGTGGTGGGCCAGGCGGCGGGGGCTACCAGCGGGTCGCCTGTGGTCTGGATTGTGCCTGTCCAGGTGATCGAGGCGTCGGCGTTGGCGGAGGCGGAGGTGGGAGGGGTCAGGACGACCTTGATGTCCACCTCTGCCTCGGTGGGGTAGTTCGTGTCTGTGGTGCCGGTGGGGACGTCGCAGACGTAGGCCACGACGTCGTCGTTGGTGCCGCCACCACCACCGGCCTGAACCGTCATGGAGAGGCCGGTCGCCGGTGTCGCCGACTTGTATGTGCACTCAGTGACGCTTGCCTGGCCACTGGTGGGCGTCGCAGTGATCTTGAAGCCCTTGGTGGTGTTCACGGTCCCGGGTGTGATCGTGACCGTGCCGCTGGCCGGCGCAGTCACCGTAGCCTCCGCTGTGGCAGGCGACGGCGTAAAGGCCGTTCCACCTGCGGTCATATTGCTGGTCTGAGTCTTCGTCAGCGTCGCAGGCGTGCCGCCGCCGCCGACCGTGAGGGTGCCTTCGAGCGCAATGGAAGTACCTGTGGCGAGCGTTGACGTAGCGGTCAAGGTCGTGGGCCAGGCCCACTTGATGGGGGCCGTCCCATTAGGCGCGATCGTGTCAGGCGCCGTAATCGTGACCTTGACACCGGTGGCCGCGAAGGAGCCACCCGTGCAGTCGTAGGTGACTTCCATCGTCTTGTCCGCCGCGGCCTGAGCCGGAGACGACAGAGCGAGGACCGAGCAAACAAAGAGGACCAGCGTACTAGCAAGCCCCAACGCGGTCGTATGGGCTAGGCGGCGCCCCACCTGGGACATAAGCACGGGTCCTTCTCCGTTTCAAAGCCAGCTCAACAGTCGTGCCAGAATTCCAGCCGTTGGTCACGGTTAGGTTGAGATCCTACGAACTGTCCCTGTCAACTTCCCGTAAACCGCCAAATCCACCCCAACTTTCCCCCTCACCCCTTCTTCTTAGACAACGTTGCGTACACAACTATGTTGTCCGTGTAGTGGTGAGTCGTCTTGTTATAGACCCCACCGCAAGTGATAAGCCTGAGCTGAGAGTTGCTGGTGTTGCCGTACACCCGCTTCGTCGGGAACGAGTTCTTGCTCGCCTGCTCGATCCCGCTCACCGTGAACCGGGTGACCTTACCGTCCGACCGATACACGTAGATCTGGTCACCCTTAGCCAGCTCCCGCAGCCGATCGAAGACAGCGGGCCCCGACCGGGTGCTCACGTGACCGTTGACGATCGCCGGACCGGTCTCCCCAGGCACCGGCGACCCCTTGTACCAGCCCGTCTGATTGGGCTTGCTCAGCGGCGGCGTGCCGAGCACGCCCTTCTTGCTCACCGTGACGGCACCGATCGGCGCGTTCACCTTGATCTTGGGGATCTTGATCCGGGTCGGCTTCGGCGCGGTCTTGCCCGTCTTGGCCTTGGCCTTGGGGATCGACGGCACGACCGGGACGGCCGCCAGCGGGGGCGGCGCGTCCAGGCGGGCCGGGGTCAGCGGGACGTTCTTGCCACCCGGGCCGACCGTCGGCGGCAGGATGAACGCGCCCGCGTTCGACATCTCAAGCGTGGACGGCGCGCCCTGGGGTGCGGCGAGCGGCTTTCCCGAGCCGTCGTCCACGGGGGGCGGCGCCAGCGAGAGCAGGCTCACCATGACCAGGCCGATGCCGCCGAGCGAGCCGGCGATGAGCAGCCCGGGCAGCGCCCGCTGCGTCGGCGTCCTCTCCTCCTGCTGCTGCTCCTCCATCAGAGCGCTCCTCCCGCATGCTCGGCCTTGCGTCGCCGCAGCAGCAGCCCGCCACCCGCGGTGCCCATCACGAACGCCATCCCGCCGGCCAAGAGCGCGAACGGAGGTTTCTCCTCATCGGGCGCCACACCGGTCTCCACGCCGCCGCTGGGGGTGTTGGCCACTTGGGCGCGGTAGTACTTGGTGGCGGTGGGGCCGGTGCTCTTCGGGGTGACCGTTGCCGTGGTGGTGCTGGTGGACGTCGGCGTGACCACTCTGACCTGGTCGCCGCCGATGGTGCCGTCGTAGTCGTCGGACCCGTTGTCGCCCGTGCCCGGGTTGTCGTCCGGGTCATCGGTCGGCGGGTCGGTGGGCGGATCGGTGGGGTCGTCGGTGCCGGTGTCCGTCGGGGTCGGCGAGCCGGTGTCCGTGGGCGTGCTGCCCGGGATGGTCACGTCAATCGCGCCAGGGTCGTTCTGCATGGTGCAGGTGGTCTTGTCGTGCTCCGGCGGCTCGGGCACGTCGCTGATGAAGACCTGGAAGGCATCCAGGTAGGCGCGCTTGCTCTCGGTGTTGATGATCTCGATGGTGTGCGGGCCGTAGTCGAGCTGCGGCGACGTCCAGAGCACTTCCTGGCTCTTGGTGCCCGTCATGGGAGCGCCGCTGCCGTCCTTGCCCGGCTCGACCAGGCCGGAGGTGACTTCCTGACCGTCGATCTTCACCCGGATCTTGCTGAGGTCCTGCTCACGCCGGCCGATGTAGGACACCTTGGTGCCGAGGAACTCCAGCTTGGCGGTCGCGTCCAGCCCCTCGGTCCAGCGGATGTCCTTCTGGTAGTCGTCGTACGTCGCCGCGGTGTACACCCACTGCCAAGCCCCGGTGTACTGGATGTCCGTGGAGTCGTCGCTGTTGACCTTCACGTCGCCCTCGGCGGGCGTGAACTTCAGGCTCAGCCCGGCAGGCTCGAAGCGGATCTTGCCCGAGCGGTCGAGCGCCGCACCATCGGTCAGCCCCTCGGGAAGGTCGAGGTAGCTTCCCGGAACCAGCTGCCCTTGCGTCTTGTCCCCGCGAGGTTCAAGTTGACCGTTCCAGGCGCCGCTGGCCTTCACCACGCCCTGGAGGCTCAGGATGGAGCCCTCGGGGAAGAAGCCCGGCGAGCCGAATCGCTGCAGGCCCTTGTAGGACATGTCCCAGCGGACGTCCATGCGTCCGGCGCTGACCTGCGGCGTCATGCGCGCTTCCAGATCCACGCCGGTGCCGGCGATCCCGCCCGTGCATCGATACTTGATCACCAGCGAAGTGCCTGCCTGGCTGGGGATCGACGATGTCACGACGAACCCAGCAGATGCCGCCACGCCCAAGGATGCAGCGAATAACGCCCTGTGCCACCGTCTCACGGAGACTCCGATCCCCCACATACCAGACCGAGGGTAGATCTTAGAGTCGAAACACCGGCAACACATGCCGAAACCCGCTACTTCCGGCACTTGTGATGAACCCGTGTCCCCAGCCCCCACCGCCGGGTATACCTTCCGGTAACAGAATCCTGTTCTGCAAGCGGAGGCGACTGATGCAGCGAGACCTCTTCGACGACGAGCACCTCCTCTTCCAGGAGGCCGTGCGCGACTTCATGACCCGCGAGGTCGTCCCGCACCACCCCCAGTGGGAGAAGGACGGCATCGTCCCTCGCGAGGTCTGGAAGAAGGCCGGCGAGCTGGGCGTGTTCGGCTTCTCGGTGCCGGAGGAGTACGGCGGCTCGGGTGTGAAGGACTTCCGTTTCAACGCCGTGGTCGTCGAGGAGGTCATGCGCAACGGCGCCACCGGCCTGGGCTTCTCGCTGCACAACGACGTCATGGCCCCGTACGTCGTGGATCTCACGAACGACGAGCAGAAGCAGCGCTGGTTGCCCGGCTTCGCGTCCGGTGAGCTGATCACGGCGATCGCGATGAGCGAGCCCGGCGCGGGAAGCGACCTGCAGGGGATCAGGACCACCGCGATCCGCGAGGGCGACCACTACGTCGTCAACGGCCAGAAGACGTTCATCACGAACGGCATCAACGCCGACCTGGTCGTCGTGGTGGCCAAGACCGACCCGCAGGCGGGCGCGAGGGGCACCACGCTGGTCATGGTGGAGCGCGGTATGGATGGTTTCGTGCGCGGGCGGAACCTGGACAAGGTCGGGCTGAAGGCGCAGGACACGGCCGAGCTGTTCTTCGACAACGTACGCGTCCCCGTCGCCAACCGCCTCGGCCCCAAGGACGGCGAGGGCTTCTTCCAGCTCATGCACAACCTGCCGCAGGAACGCCTGTCGATCGCCGTGGCGGCCGTGGCCGCGGCGGAGGCGGTGCTGGAGCAGACCGTGGAGTACTGCAAGACCCGCCAGGCCTTCGGCCGCAACATCGGCTCGTTCCAGAACACCCGGTTCGTCCTGGCGGAGCTGGCCACCGAGACGGAGATCGCCCGCCACTACGTCGACAAGTGCATCCTGGCGCTGAACGCCGGGCAGCTCACGGCGGTGGACGCGGCCAAGGCGAAGTGGTGGACGACCGAGCTGCAGACCAAGGTGATCGACCGCTGCGTGCAGTTGCACGGCGGGTACGGGTACATGACCGAGTACCCCGTGGCCAAGGCGTGGCTCGACAGCCGGGTGCAGACGATCTACGGCGGCACCACCGAGATCATGAAGGAGATCATCGGCAGGTCGTTCGGGTTCTGATCCGCGAAGGGTGCGCCCGTCACAGGCCGATCGTCCCGTCGATCCGCTCGCGGAGCAGGTCCGCGTGCCCGTTGTGGCGGGCGTACTCCTCGATCAGGTGCATGAGCACCCAGCGCAGCGAGACGGTGCCGCGCCAGGCGTCATGCCCTTCGACGCCGAGATGGGCGGCCCCGGCCACGAACTCCTCCGCGAACGCCACCTCGCCCACCCACGCCCGCCAGGCCGCCTCGATCACCTCGGGGTCGGGCACGGCCCCGTCGAAGTCCCCGTCAGGGTCGGCCTCGGAGGAGAAGAGCGGCGGCGCCTGCTGCCCGGCCAGCACGCACCTGAACCAGCGCCGCTCCACATCGGCCAGATGCCGCACCAGCCCCAGCAACGACAGGGTGGAGGGCTCGACAGCGCGCCGGGCCACGTCCGTGTGCAGGCCTGAGCACTTCAGGCGCAGGGTCTCGCGCTGGTAGCTCAGCATTTCGAGCAGGAGCCGCCGTTCGTCGCCCGTCGCGGGGCCGGTGAAGCGGCGGTCTCCGGGCGCGGGGAAGAGGTCTCCTCTTCTGCCCGCGGCGGCTGAGGGCGAGGGCGGCGGCGAAGCGTGCAGTGGCAGGTGCTTGGTGAGGGCGGTGACGCGGTTGCGCGGGCCGAACACCGCGATCGCGACGTACTCGATCCCCTCGCCCGGTGTGGCGGCCAGCGCGGCCCGGTAGTCGTCGTAGTCGCGGGCCTGGCGGGCCACCTCGTTGAAGCCCACGGTCACCACGTCCTCCCGGCCGCCGGCCTTGTCGTGCAGCTCGCGAAGCTGCTCGGCCGTGGCGCTCAGCACGGGCACCGGGTGCGGGTCCAGCCCGGCGTGGACGCCGCCCGAGGCGTCCTTGTCGTCCTGCGGCGGCGGGCCGGCCAGCCGCCTGCCCAGGCTCAGGCCGAGCACGGCGGCGGCGTTCACGGCCCAGCCGTGGGGCAGGTCGGCGCGGACGACGACCACCAGTTTCGTGGGCAGGGCCATGGGGACACACTCCGATGCGCGTGCGAGCGGGGGACGTCCCAGAAGGTAGTCATCCGTACGCAGGTGGCCTGGCCTGTCCGAACGAACGGCTGGAATGCGGCCTCGCATGCCGACCTCGCCGGTCTGTTGTTCGGTGTACGCGGCGGCTTCCGGTCAGTCGGACGATAGTCCCGGGTGGGCCGGTTCCGCGCGGACGCCCCGGCCGGGCCGCATACTGGACGATATGGACAGCGGCCTGATCCTCCTGATTTTTCTGGCGTTGCTGTTCGCCTGGCTGCTCAACCGCGTGCGCCGGGCGATCCGCCTCGGGCCGATCGGTTATGCCGGTGTGGTGATCGTGTTCGTGCTGGTCATGTTGCTGCTCTGGGGCCAGACCAAGATCTAGGCGTTCACCTCGACGCGCAGTATGCGGTCATCGCCCGGACGCGGTGCGGTGCCGCCCCAGGTGGCGCGGTCGGTGTTCGAGGTGACGAGCCACAGCGCCCCGTCCGGAGCCACCTCCACGGTACGGATCCGCCCGTAGTCGCCGGCGAAGTGCTCGATGGGGTCGGTCACCGCGGCGGCGCAGTTGACGGGCAACTGCCAGAGGCGCCGGCCGCCCAGGGCGCCGATCCACAGCGACCCCTCGGCGTACGCGACGCCGGACGGGCTGGCCTCGTCAGGGTGGATGGTGGCGATCGGGCGCTCGCCCGTGGAACCCGCGCATCGTCGCGTAGACGGTGTGCCCCGCCGCGGCGAGGGTCTCGGCCGTGCGGCGTCCGATGCCGGTGGCCGCCCCAGTGATCACCGTGATCATCACGCCGCTCCGCCGTTGACGTACAGGACCTGGCCGTTCACCCAGCGCCCAGGCCCGGCCAGGAAGGCGACGGTCTCGGCGACGTCCTGCGGGGTGCCGAGCCGCTCCATCGGGTTCGACGCGGCGATCCGGTCGATCACCTCCTGGCTCTTGCCCTCGAAGAACAAGGGGGTGGCGGTGGGCCCGGGCGCGACGGCGTTGACCGTGATGTCCCGGCCGTGCAGCTCACGCGCCAGGATCAGCGTCAGCGCCTCGACGGCGCCCTTGGACGCGGCGTACGCGCCGTAGGCCGGCAGTTGCAGCCGGGTGACCGAGGTGGAGAAGTTGATGATCGCGCCTCCGTCGCGCACCCGCCGGGCGGCGAGCTGGTCGACGACGAACGTCCCGCGCACGTTGGTGCGCTGGACGCGGTCGAAGGTGTCGAGATCCATCTGCGCGATGGGGGCCAGCGGCATGATGCCCGCGGTGTGCACGACGACGTCGAGCCCGCCGAACTCGCGCTCGGCCAGGTCGAACGCGGCGGCCATGGCCGTCTCGTCCGCCACGTCCCCGCTCGCGACGACGGCCCGGCCGCCGGCGCGCCGCACCGCGTCCGCCGTGTCCTGGGCGCGTTCCTTGCCGCCTGAGTAGTGCACGACGACGGCGAAGCCGTCGGCGGCGAGACGTTCGGCGCTCGCCCTGCCGATGCCACCGGACGCGCCGGTGATGAGCGCGACCCGCTCCGCGTTGTCCGTCATGGCCTGACCTCCGATAAGATATGAACGATCCGTCCATATGAGAAGGTAGCACGGAAATGAACAATGTGTCCACAAATGAGGAGGCGGCCTCCGGCCGGCGCGGGCGAGGCCGCCGCCCGGCCGCGGAGGTGCGCGCCGCGGTGCTCGCGGCGGCCGGGCGCATCCTGCTGCGCGACGGCATGCAGGCGGTCACGTTCGACCGCGTCGCGATGGAGGCGGGGTCGAGCAAGACGACCCTTTACAAGTGGTGGCCGTCGCCGGGGGTGCTCGCGGCCGAGGCGTACTTCGCCCGCAGCGAGCGCGCGCTGGAGTTCCCTGACACCGGCGACCTGCGCGCCGACCTGATCAGCCAGCTCCGCGCGTTCGTCCGCTGGTTGAAGGACGACGGCGCGGACAAGCCCATGTCCGAGATCGTGGGCGCCGCCCAGATGGACCCGGTCCTTGCCCATGCCTGGTCGGAGAGCTACGCGCTCCCCCGGCGCGAGCTCGCCCGGCAACGGCTGCGGCGCGCCCAGGAGCAGGGCCAGCTACGCGCGGACGCGGACCTCGACATCATCGTGGACCAGCTCTGGGGCGCCTGCTACCACCGGCTGCTCGTGCTCCGGGTGCCCTTCGACGACTCGATCGTGGAACGCCTGGTGGACCACGCGCTCCACGGGTCGGCACCGGCCGCCGGACGCTGACGCGGCCGGCTCACGACCCCAGGATGACGCGCGCGATCAGCTCAGGATCGTCACTCATCGGCACGTGCCCGCACCCCTTCATCAGCTTCACCCGCTGCCCCGACCACCGAGCCGCCCGCACGGCCTGGCGGCGCAACAGCAACCGGTCGTGCTCGCCCCACGCGATGGTGATCGGCGACTTGGGCGGCGCCGGCGGCATGAGCCCGCCGAACGACTCCAGCGTCTCCTCGAAGCCGGGCGCCGCGCCCAGGGCCTGGGTGGCGGCCATCAGGGCGGTCGGGTCGAGCCTGGCGGGGCGGGCGACGAGGAGCCCGGCCGAGACCGTACGCACGTAGGGGTTCTCGAGTTGTTCGAGGGGCATGGAGCGGGCGGAGGCGCGCATGACGCGCAGCATCGCCTGGCAGTAGAGGAGCTCCGCGCGGGACCAGAAGGAGATCGGGGACAGCGCGGTGGCGGCGCGTACGACGCCACGTGAGGCCAGCTCCAGGGCGATGTAACCACCTAGGGAGTTACCGGCGACAAGAGGGTCGCGGATGGCGAGCCTGGCGCAGAACGACTCGATCGCGTCGGCCAGCGACTCGGCGGTGTACGGGACGCCGGGCGGCAGCTCGGGCGATACGCCGAAGCCGGGCAGGTCGACCGCGTACACGGTGTGCGCGGCGGCGAGCCGGTCGAGGACCGGCAGCCAGCCCTGCCAGTGGTGGCCGATGCCGTGGATGAGGATCAGTGGCGTGCCGGTGCCCCGGCGTTCGAAGGCCAGCTCCATGGCCGCCAGTGAATCACTCAGCGGCCACGGGTGGGAATCTCGAACCAGACGGCTTTGCCTTCCCTGGTGGGACGCGACCCCCAGCGCCTGGCGAGCTGGTCGACCAGGTAGAGGCCGCGCCCGCCCTCGTCGTTCTCGCCGGCGCTGCGGATGCGGGGCAGGCGCAGGTCCTGGTCGAAGACCTCGACCCAGACGGCCTCTTCGCCCCTGCGCAGGCGCAGCGTGAACTCCTTGTCGCCGACGACTTCGTCCTCGAAGCCCGGCATGTCCCAGGACTCCTCGAACGGCAGCGGCGGCCCCTCCACGACCAGCTCTCTGCGCGGCACCCCGGCGGTGGCGGCGTGCAGCACCACGTTGGTGACGACCTCGGAGACGAGCAGGCAGGCGAGCTCGGCACGCTCCTCGGGCACGTTCCAGCTCGCGAACGCCTCGGCGGCCATCCGGCGCGCCTCGCCGACCATGATGGGCTGGGCGGGGAACGTGCGGGACTCCACGTCGAGGTTCACGTCGCTTGAGCGGACCACGAGGATGGCCATGTCGTCGTCGATCTCGCCGGGCACCGCGACGGTCGCGGCGTCGGCGATGCGCTCGACCTCGGCGTCGGACATCTTGGCGAGCTTCTCGCAGAGCACGCCCAGCGTCTCGGCCTCGGTCGGCATCCGGCCGTCGCGGCCGGGGCGGCGGTCGACCAGGCCGTCGGTGTAGAGGAGCAGCGCCGCGCCCGGCGGCAGCGTACGCGTCTCCTCCTTGTAGACCAGGTCGGCGTGCAGGCCCTTGGCGCGCACCCCGAGCGGCTGGCCGACCTCCTCGATGTCGAGCTCCACGCACTGCCCGTCGACCAGCAGCAGCGGCGCGGCGTGGCCGGCGTTGGCGAAGGAGAGCTGGCGGGACCAGGCGTCGTAGACGAGGTACTGGCAGGTGACGATGGGCGGGACGCTGACGTCGGTGCCGTTGTCGTCCTGCTCGGGGGTGGCGATGATGCGGGTCCACTCGTCGAGCCTGGCCAGGATGTCGGCCGGCGACTTGTCGTCCTGGGCGAAGGCCCGCAGCGCGGCCCTGAGCTGGCCCATGATGGCGGCGGCCTTGGCGCCCCTGCCCTCGACGTCGCCGATGACGATGCCGACGCGGCCGGCGGACAGCGGGATGACGTCGTACCAGTCGCCGCCGACCTGGGTCTGGATGCCCTGCCCGTGGGAGGCGAGCGGGGCGGCCGGGTAGTAGCGCACGGCGATCTGCAGGCCGTCGAGCTGCGGAAGCGCCCGGGGCAGCAGGTACTTCTGGAACGACTCAGCCGTGTGACGCTCCTCCTCGAACAGCAGCGCGTTGTCGATCGCGAGCGCGACCCGGGTGGCGATGGCGCCGACGAAGTCGCGGTCGAAGGCGTCGTAGTGGGGGCTGCGGCGGTCGGTGAGGTTGGACAGCCCGAGGTACATCAGCCCGAGCGTCTCCCCCCGCACCAGCAGCGGCGCGACGATGGCGGAGGTCATGCCGATCTCGCCGCACAGGCGCGCGCTGTTCTCGTGGGGGGCGGGGCTGCGGTTGGTGGCGAAGTCCTCCACCAGGATCGTCTCCTGGCGGCGGAAGGCGGTGTCAGCGTAGTGGCCGGAGGGGTAGCGGATCTCCGCGCCCACCGGCTTCCATGTTCCCGACGGGGGCGTCCACCCCTGTACGTGCTGCGAGACCCTGCGGACGAGCCTGTCGCCCTCCATCAACTCGATGAAGCAGTGGTCGGCGAACTGGGGGACGAGCATCTCGGCGACGCGCTTGAGCGTCTCCTCGACGTAGAGGGAGCCCGCCAGCCGCTCGCCGATGCGCTCCAGCAGCCCGAAGCGGTCCTTCTCCCGCTCGTTGCTGCGCAGCGCCTCACGGGCGGTGATGACGATCCCTGTCACCGCGCCCGAGGCTGGACGCAGCGGCACGGCCTGCGCACGCACATAGACGATCGTGCCGTCGCCGCGCCTGACGTCGAACGTGCCTTCCCAGACGCCGCCCTTGAGCACGTGCTTGGCGAGCTCGATCGCCATCGGGTGGTCCTTCTCCATGATCCCGAGGGACAGGACGGACGAGTCACGCGAAGGCGACTTACCCTGACGGCCGAAGAGTTTCTCGGCGAATGGATTCCAATAGAGGAGATTGCTGAAACGGTCGGTGACGACCACGGCCATTTCGGCGTGGTCGAGCACGGACCCGGCAGCAAGGTGATCAGCCGCTTCTTGTGACAGATCCCCCCATCGCTTCATCCGAAGACCACTCCTCGCAGTGGCTGGTATGCAAAGCGGACCACGGGCGCTCCTGCAACAGTCTTGGCCAGGGGAGAGTGGAGGGCCTCCCAGGAGGGATTCAACCAAGTAGTCGCGCGCGCGTCAGCGCTTGGAGACAAAAACGTGCGCGGCGACATCGCGCGGAAGCTCCGCGGGAGTATCCTTCGCGTCACCGTCACCTGTCACCCGTACACCGTCGTCGCTCGCCGCGAGCGTCACCTCGCGTCCGGGTTGTATCCCAACTTGCTTGAGTTTAAGCATCACAGCAGGATCGCTTTGCACTTGTTCGCTAATTCGACGCACGACTACCGGTGTGTCGCGTGTGCCGGCGAGGTCGCACATGGTCGTCAGCACGTCGTCAGCGCTCTCCACCGGCTCCCTGGCGCCCAGCTCGGCGAGCCCGGGAATGGGGTTGCCATGGGGACACACGGTCGGGTTGTCGAGCAGCGTCACCAGACGCGACTCCACGGACTCCGACATGACATGCTCCCAGCGGCACGCCTCGATGTGCACCTCTTCCCAAGGGAGGCCGATGACCTGCGTGAGCAGACACTCGGCGAGGCGGTGCTTGCGCATCACCCGCGTGGCGAGCGTGCGGCCGAGCTCCGTCATCGACAGGTGGCGGTCACCCTCGACGCGGACGAGCCCGTCGCGCTCCATGCGTGCCACGGTCTGGCTCACAGTGGGGCCGCTCTGCTGCAGGCGCTCGGCGATGCGCGCGCGCAGCGGGACGATGCCCTCTTCTTCAAGCTCGTAGATGGTACGGAGATACATCTCCGTGGTGTCGATCAAGCCGTGTGCGGTCAAGGCTCCTCCCAAGTGAATGGTATACGCCGGTCGTGGGACTGAGCCCGCCCGCTGCGGGCACAGGAGTCACAGGGAACCCTATTGGGAGAACGACCGACCATGGTTAAGGACGGCAACAATGGGGCGGCCGAGTTCCTTCCCGACCGTCTCGATCTTGACTCGCTGCGCACCGCGGCGGCCTGCTGCGAGGGCTGTGACCTGTACAGGAACGCCACGCGAACGGTGTTCGGGGAGGGCCCGCGGCAGGCGAGATTCATGCTCGTCGGCGAGCAGCCGGGAGACCAGGAGGACCGCCAGGGGCACCCGTTCGTGGGCCCGGCGGGGCGCATATTGGACAAGGGGTTGCAGGAGGCGGGAATCCAGCGAGACGACGTCTACCTCACGAACGCCGTCAAGCACTTCTCTTTCACGCCTCGGGGGAAAAGACGGATTCATCAGAAACCCACGGCTTCGGAGATAGACGCCTGCCGGCCTTGGCTCGACGCCGAACTGGCCGCGGTCCGGCCCGAGGTGGTCGTGGTGCTCGGGGCGACGGCCGCGCGGTCGCTGCTGGGGCGCTCGTTCAAGGTGACGCGGCATCGCGGTGAGGCGGTGCCGCTCGGTGATGCGCTGGCGGTGGCGACCATCCACCCGTCAGCGGTGCTGCGGGCGCCCGACAGGGACGCGGCGTACGCGGGCTTCCTGGCCGACCTCCAGGCGGCGGCCCGCGTCGCCTGAGCGTCAGCCCGGGGCGCGGTCCTTGAGAGGCACGGCGGACGAACCGGCCCGGTAGTTGCGGAAGCCCGCGACGGACAGCCCGACGACCAGCACGGTGACGGCACAGGCCAGCCCGCCGCCCACCCACGCCCCGGTCAGCCCGAACGCCGTGGCCGTGGCTCCGGCCCGCAGGTCGCCCAGGCGCGGCCCGCCCGCCACGACCACCATGAACGCCCCCTGCATCCGCCCCCGCATCTCGTCGGGCGCGTAGAGCTGGAGTATCGACTGCCGCCACACCGACGAGATCACGTCCGCCACCCCGCCGATGGCCATGAACAGCACCAGCAGCCACAGATCGTGGACGAGCCCGGCGGCGGCCACGGCCAGCCCCCACACGGCGATGACGATCGACAGCGCCACCCCCTGCCGCGAGACCCGGCCCACCCACCCCGAGAACAGGGCGCCGGCCACGGCGCCGATGGCCATGGCCGAGTTCATCCAGCCGAGAGCGAGCAGGTCACCGCCGAAGCGCTCGGCGGTCAGCTCGGGGAAGAGCGCCCGTGGCATGGCGAACACCATCGCGATGATGTCCACGACGAACGACATCAGCAGCACGGGGGTCCTGACGATGAAGCTGAGCCCGTCCAGGACGGCCCTGGCCCCCGGACGTTGCACCTCGCCCAGCGGAGGCAGTGAGGGCAGTCTGAGCGCCGCGTAGAGGTTCGCGGTGAACAGGACGGCGTCCACCGCGTACGCCCACGCGAACCCGCCGTACGACATCGCCACCCCGCCGACCATCGGCCCGAGGACCGCGCCCATGCTGTAGACGAGCGAGTTGAGCGCGTTCGCCGACGGGACGAGCTCCGCGTCGAGGATCCTGGGGATGATCGCGCCCCTGGTCGGCCCGGTGATGGCGAAGCCGGTGGAGTTCAGCGCGACCGCGAGGAAGATCAGATAGACGTTGTTCAGCCCGAGCAGCGCCTGGACGAGGATGAACAGCGTGGCGGCCCAGGCGATCAGCGAGCCGACGATGAGCAGCTTGCGCCGGTCGACGGCGTCGGCGACGGCGCCGCCCCACAGGCCGAAGACGATCAGCGGGATCAGGTTGGCGATGCCGATCAGGCCGACGTAGAACGACGACCCGGTGATCTCGTAGACCTGCTGCCCGACCGCCACGACGGTCACGCCGACGCCGACGTGCGACACTGCCTGGCCCAGCCAGATCCGCCGGTACGCGGGAACGCCCAGCGGCCGGGTGTCTACGAGATGACGCTTGACCAGATCCCCGAATGCCACTTAACGAACATTAAGGGGCAAGTCTCTCCAGGACCCACCCGGGTCGCGTCCGCCTGTAACGCAACCGATCGTGCATCCGATCGAGCTGCCCCTGCCAGAACTCCACCTCGATCGGCGCGACCCGGAAACCGCCCCAGAACTCCGGCACTGGCGGATCTTCCGGCCATCGGGCGGCTATCTCCTCATACCGGGCGTCCAGCTCTTCCCTGGAACGCACGACCGCCGACTGCCGCGACGCCCAGGCGCCGACGCGCGAGCCGTACGGGCGCGAGTCGAAGTACTCGGCCGTCTCCGCGTGGGAGATCCTCGTCACAGTCCCCTCGACGCGCACCTGGCGGCGCATCGGGTGCCAGGGGAACAGCAGCGAGGCACGCGGGTTCTCGCCCAGGTCGCGGCCCTTGCGCGACTCGTAGTTGGTGTAGAAGACGAATCCGCGTTCGTCGTAGCCCTTGAGCAGGACCGTCCTGGCGCTCGGACGGCCGCCGGCCGAGGCGGTGGCCAGGATCATGGCGTTGGGTTCCGGCAGGCCGGCGTCGAGCGCGTCCTGGAACCAGGTGGTGAACTGCGCGATGGGGTCGGACGCGAGGTCTGATTCGAGCAACGGCTCGCCCTCGTACGTACGGCGAAGCCCCGCCAGCGTGGGCGGGCGCGGGGTGGCATCCACGAGACGATATTCTTGCGCGCTTGCGTGGTAGATCCCATGCACCGCCCCCGACCAGCGGGTTTGGCCTTTTGGCGTGCCCCAAGACCGAGCATGAGCTGGGAGGGGGTTAAATTGACCCGCCGGTATCTCGACATCAAGGCATTGCCCAAACATGGCAACAGAAGGGGAGGCGGCCGAGTATGTCCGACTTCAAACCCGGACTCGAAGGCGTCGTAGCTTTCGAGACCGAGATCGCGGAACCGGACAAAGAAGGGGGCGCCCTTCGATACCGGGGCGTCGACATCGAAGAGCTGGTCGGCCGTGTCCCGTTCGGGCACGTATGGGGCCTGCTGGTCGACAATCAGTTCCAGCCGGGCCTGCCCCCGGCGGAGCCGTACCCCATTCCTGTCCACTCCGGTGACATCCGTGTAGACGTGCAGAGCGCGCTGGCGATGCTGGCCCCTGCCTACGGCTTCAAGCCGCTGCTCGACATCAGCGACGAGGAGGCCCGCGACCAGCTCGCCCGCGCCTCCGTCATGGCCCTGTCGTTCGTGGCGCAGTCCGCGCGCGGCCTCGGCCTGCCGATGGTGCCGCAGAGCAAGGTCGACGAGGCCAAGACCATCGTCGAGCGCTTCATGATCCGCTGGCGCGGTGAGCCTGATCCCAAGCACGTCAAGGCCATCGACGCCTACTGGACCTCCGCCGCCGAGCACGGCATGAACGCCTCGACGTTCACCGCCCGCGTCATCGCCTCCACCGGCGCCGACGTGGCCGCCGCGCTCTCCGGTGCCGTGGGCGCCATGTCCGGCCCGCTGCACGGCGGCGCGCCCGCGCGCGTCCTGCACATGATCGAGGGCGTCGAGCAGCTCGGCGACGCCAAGAAGTACGTCCAGAGCGAGCTCGACAAGGGCAACCGTCTCATGGGCTTCGGCCACCGCGTCTACCGCGCCGAGGACCCGCGCGCCCGCGTGCTGCGGCGTACGGCCAAGGAGCTCGACGCGCCCCGCTACGAGGTCGCCGCCGCGCTGGAGCAGGCCGCGCTGGAGGAGCTGCACGCCCGCAAGCCGGACCGCGTGCTGGCCACGAACGTGGAGTACTGGGCCGCCGTGGTGCTGGACTTCGCCGAGGTGCCCTCCCACATGTTCACCTCGATGTTCACCTGCGCGCGCACGGCCGGCTGGGCCGCGCACATCCTGGAGCAGAAGCGCACGGGCAGGCTGGTCCGCCCGAGCGCCATCTACACCGGCCCCACCTCGCGCCCGCTCAGCGAGCTGGCGGGCGCCGACGAGGTCGTCGGCAAGTACTGAATTTCCGTGTTGCGGCTACCGCACGGCACCTGCCGTGGCGGTAGCCGTTTCGCGTTCCCGGGGACGAAAGACCCTAGGGGAAAGTGGTTCCTTGACCCGTTCCAGTCAAGGGCTCAGCCTTACGGCAGATACCCCCCAGGCCTCCCACGAGCAGGTAGCTGACGGCTGCGCACGCCTGCCCTCCTCCGGTGCGAGGTCAGTAAGGAGGCACGTCATGGCCAAGGACGAGCCCACATCAGGTTTAACCAGGCGCGGCTTCCTCACCGGCGTTGGAGCCGGAGCCGCCGCCCTGACGCTCACCCCCGCGGAGGCCCTCGCGAAGGTCGTCACCGCCCAGGCGGGCGGCCTGGCCACCTCCCCCGACCGCTTCGGACGGGTCTTCAACCTGGCCCCGTTCGCCGACCTCAACGCCCCCTCCCTGCGCACCGCCCTGATGGAGATGGGCCGCCCCGGCGGCCTGATCGACGCCAGGGACCCGCTGCAGGAGGGCCCGATCCGGCTGATCACCAACCCGGAGCTGAGCCCGAACAACCTCGACAACGCCACCCACACGGCCGGTACGACGTTCTTCGGCCAGTTCATCGACCACGACATGACCTTCGACCAGGAGTCACCGCTCGGCGTGCCGACCGCGCCCGAGCAGTCGCCCAACGCCAGGACGCCCGACTTCGACCTGGACACCGTGTACGGCCGGGGCCCGTCGGCCGACCCGCAGTTCTACGACCCCGCCGACACCGCCAAGCTCCGGGTGGAGAGCGGCGGCCGGTTCGAGGACGTGCCGCGCAGGGCGAACCGCTCGGCGATCATCCCCGACCCCCGCAACGACGAGAACCTGATGATCAGCGGCCTGCACGCCGCGTTCCTGCGCTTCCACAACCGGGTGGTGGACCACCTGCGGGCGTCGGGGCAGCAGGGCAACGTGTTCGAGGCCGCCAGGCAGCAGGTCAGGTGGCACTACCAGTGGCTGGTGCTCAGGGAGTTCCTGCCGCAGATCATCGGTCAGAGCGTCGTCAACGACATCCTGACGAACGGGCGCCGCTTCTACCGCCCGGTCGCCGGGCAGCAGTTCATCCCCGTCGAGTTCCAGGGCGCGGCCTACCGGTTCGGGCACAGCATGGTACGGCCGTCGTACCGGGCGAACCTGGCGGGCAACGCCGACGGCACGCCGTTCTTCGGCTTCATCTTCGACCCCGCGGGCCAGGGCCAGGCCGACCCGGTGGACCTGCGCGGCGGCGCCAGGGCGCCCAGGCGGTTCATCGGCTGGCAGACGTTCTTCGACTTCGGCGACGGCGAGGTGCGGCCGAACAAGCGCATCGACTCCAAGCTGTCCACGCCGCTGTTCAACCTGCCGCTGGCCGCGATCCCGTCCGCGGACCCGCCCACCTCGCTGGCCGCGCGCAACCTGCTGCGGCACATCACCTGGTCGCTGCCGTCCGGGCAGAACATCGCGCGCGCCATCGGCGTGCAGGCCCTGGAGGCGCAGCACTTCCCCGAGCTGCAGTCGATCGGGCACGGGCTGCCCGCCAGCACCCCGCTCTGGTACTACGTGCTCAAGGAGGCCGAGGTGCTCGCCGGCGGCCTCAGGCTGGCCGGGGTGGGCGCGCGGATCGTGGGCGAGGTCTTCATCGGGCTGCTGCAGCTCGATCCCGGCTCGTTCCTCAACAGCAACCCGTCCTGGCGGCCCACGCTGCCGCGCCGCTCGGGCCCGTCGGGCGACTTCAGGATGGTTGATCTGCTCACTTTCGCCCGGGTCGATCCGACGAGCCGCGGCCAGTGAACCTGCGCCGGGGCCGCCCGCTCGGCGGCCCCGGCGGCAGGAGCCCCGCGCGGTACGCGTTCGTCAGCGCCTCCGACCGGTTGCGCGCGCCGAGCTTCACGAACAGCCTGGCCCTGGTGCTCTCCACGGTCTTGCCCGCGATGCCCAGCAGGCGGGCGGTCAGCTTGATGGTGTCGCCGCGCGCGATGGAGGCCAGCACCTCGGCCTCGCGCTCGGTGAGCCGCGGCGCGGGGCCGAACCGCTGCACCATGCCCGCCCCGACCACCAGGTACTCCGCCGCCACCAGGTCCAGCACCGCGCACAGGTGGCCGGGCACGTCCCCCAGCCACAGCACCGCGTACGCGCCCCGCGCCACCGCGTCGGTCACCGTGCACGGCCCGGGCGGCGCGGACGGCACGGCGATCGCGCGGGCCCCGAGACGTCCCGGCAGCGCCCAGTCGTCCGCGACGGGGTCCACGAGCACCGCCGTGAGCCGGTTGGCCTGCATCTCCTCGTCGTACGGCAGCGGACCGCGCACGGCCGCCAGCGCCCGCCCCGCGCCGATCACCGCCCGCGTCACCACCTCGCCGGCGATCGGGCACCTGGCGTGCACGACGACCAGCTCCCTGCCCCCTGCCCGCTCCACCGCCGGCGCGCCGTCGGGTTCCAGCAGGCCGAGGCCGCGGAAGACGGCCTGTCCCTGACCCGCCACGCCGAGCTTGCGGTAGATGCGCCGCCGGTGGTTCTCCACCGCGCAGCGGGAGAGCCGCAGCAGGTCGGCGATCTCCTGAGCACTGTGACCTGAACCGGTCAGGGAGAGGATCTCCAGCTCTCTGGCGGTGAGGACGTCAGCGTCTTCCATGGCCATCAACGCCTCTTGCGGCTTGCCTGGAAAGTGAGATCTGCCGGACGTTTCGTCAAGTTTCCGGTCAGACACGAACCGCTGACCTGGCACGTGCGGTGAAAGTTTCACCGGTCTCAAAGTCCGGACCGAGTGCGAGCCAGTCGGCGCAGGTCGGTAGGCTCCGTTACGTGGCTGACATCGTTATTCCCGCTGACATCAAGCCCGCCGACGGCCGCTTCGGCTGCGGGCCCTCGAAGGTTCGCACCGAGCAACTGGCCGCGCTCGCCGCCTCCGGCGCGAGCCTCATGGGCACCTCGCACCGCCAGAAGCCGGTCAAGAACCTGGTCGGCCGCGTGCGCTCCGGTCTCGCCGACCTGTTCTCGCTGCCGGAGGGCTACCAGGTGGTGCTGGGCAACGGCGGCACCACCGCGTTCTGGGACATCGCCGCCTTCGGGCTGATCCGCGAGAAGTCCCAGCACCTGTCGTTCGGCGAGTTCTCCTCGAAGTTCGCCACCGTCGCCAAGAAGGCGCCCTGGCTGGGCGAGCCGAGCGTCATCAAGTCCGAGGTGGGCACCCACCCCGAGGCCGTCGCCGAGGACGGCGTCGACGTCTACGCGCTCACCCACAACGAGACCTCGACCGGCGTGGCCATGCCGATCAAGCGCGTCGGCTCCGACGACTCGCTGGTGCTCGTGGACGCCACCTCCGGCGCCGGCGGCCTGCCCGTCGACCTCGCCGAGACCGACGTCTACTACTTCGCGCCGCAGAAGAGCTTCGCCTCCGACGGCGGCCTGTGGATCGCGATCATGTCGCCGCGCGCCCTGGCCAGGGTCGAGGAGATCGCCGCGATCGGCCGGTACGTGCCCGAGTTCTTCAGCCTGCCGGTCGCGATCGACAACTCCGCCAAGGACCAGACCTACAACACCCCGGCGGTGGCCACGCTCTTCCTGCTGGCCGACCAGCTCGACTGGATGAACGGCAACGGCGGCCTCGCCTGGACCACCGCCCGCACGGGCGAGTCCAGCCAGCGCCTCTACACCTGGGCGGAGAAGTCGGCCTACGCCACGCCGTTCGCCGCTCCCGAGTTCCGCTCCCAGGTGGTCGGCACGATCGACTTCGCCGACTCCGTCGACGCCGCGGCCGTGGCCAAGGTGCTGCGCGCCAACGACATCGTCGACACCGAGCCCTACCGCAAGCTGGGCCGCAACCAGCTGCGCGTCGCGATGTTCCCCGCCGTCGACCCGGCCGACATCGAGGCCCTGACGACCTGCGTCGACTACGTGGTCGAGCGCCTCTAGTCAGCCTCCACGCGTTACGCGAACCCGGCCAGCACCGGCGGCCCCGCCGGTGCTGGCCGCCGTGCTTCCCCTCCGGTTCGACACGTAGGAAACCTCCTTGCCCCCCAATCCCGCATTCGGCCCGGGGACCGCCCGGCCGAAGAGCCTCGGTTACCTGATGTTCGCCAGCCGCTGGCTCCAGGTGCCGCTCTACCTGGGCCTCATCGTGGCCCAGGCCGTGTACGTGTACCAGTTCGCGCTGGAGTTGTGGCACCTCATCGAGACCGTGTTCCTGCACGCCGCTCCGGTCGCGGGGACGCCCTCCCGCGAGGTCGTGGTCATGCTCACGGTGCTGGCGCTCATCGACGTGGTGATGATCTCGAACCTGCTGATCATGGTGATCATCGGGGGCTACGAGACGTTCGTCTCCCGCATCGACCTCAACGACCACCCGGACGAGCCCGAGTGGCTCTCCCACGTCAACGCGAACGTGCTGAAGGTCAAGCTGGCCACGGCCATCATCGGCATCTCGTCGGTGCACCTGCTGCAGACCTTCATCCGGGCGCAGACGACGCCCAACGACAAGATCATGTGGCAGACGGTGATGCACCTGGCGTTCGTGGTCTCGGCGATCGGGCTGGCCTACATCGACCGGCTGCTGGCCACGTCACCGGCCGAGCACACGCGCTCCCACCTCTAGCGGCGGGTCCTGGGCCGGGGGGCGGGCTCCTCCTCTTCCTCTTCCTCCGGCTCCTCCTCGTACTCGTCCTCCTCCTCTTCTGGCTCCTCCTCTTCTGGCTCCTCCTCTTCGGGCTCCTCCTCGTACTCCTCGTCCTCCGGCTCCTCGTCCTCCGGCTCCTCCTCGGCGGCGCGCTCCTCCTCCATCGCCGTCTCGTGATCCTTGACGACCTCGCCGTCGCGGATCTCGCCGCGCCAGCCGTCACCGACGTCGTCGGGATGCAGCAGGAGGTGCGCCGTCACGTGCCGCCTGAAGTGCTTGAGCTCCAGCCGGGCGCGGCGCCCCTGGGCGCGCCACAGATTGCCGGTCTTCTCGAACAGGCCCTGCGGGTGGTACTCGAGCACCACCAGGACGCGGGTGAGGTCATCGGTGATCTCGTGGAAGGTCACCGCGCCGTCGACGAACCCCTTCGGGCCCTCGGAGCGCCAGATGATGCGCTGGTCGGGGATCTGCTCGACGATGTGCGCCTTCCAGTTCCTGTGCGACCAGAACACCTGGGCCTTCCAGGTCGAGTCCTGGTCCGACTCCCGTTTGACGTTCTCGACCTTCTTCATGAAGGACGGGAAGTCCTCGAACTGGGTCCACTGGTTGTAGACCAGGCGGCGGGGAGCACCGATGTCGATCGCCTCGATGATGTTGGTGATCTTCCGGTTGCCCTTGTCGCCCTTGCCGGTGAGCTTCTTCATCAAGCCCTTCAGGCCCCCCTTGAGGCCGCCGGTGAGACCCCCCTTGATGGCTCCGCTCACCACACCGGAACCGCCGCCGCCGCCGGAGCCGGTCACCGCGCCCAGGAGGCTGGAACCCTTGCCCTCGGCGTATTCGGACAGCCGGCCGGTCAGCCCTTCGAGCTTGTCCTCCGCGCGGGCCAGCGCGCGGCCTGCCGCGGCGTGCAGCAGGTTCTGCGCCTCCTGCTTGAGCCGGTCCGTGGGCAGGTTCTTGACGATCTCCTGCCCGGCCTCCTTCGCCACTCCCGCGACCGCTCGCGTGGTGCCCTTCGCGGCGCCTGCCAGCCCGCCGGCGGCCTGCTTCGCCGTGCCGAGCACGCCTCCGCCGGTGTCGTCCGAAGACGCGGGATCCGGCTGCTTCGGATCCAGTTGCTCGTTCTTCGCCGCCCGGTCCGGCGGGTCCTCGTTCTTCGCCGCCCGATCCGGCCGGTCCTCGTTCTTCGCCGCACGGTCCGGCGGGTCCTCGTTCTTCGCCGCAGGGTCCGGCCGGTCCTCCGTGCGCCTCGCCGCGGCGGCCAGGCGCCTGCCCGCGCCCGCCGCCTTCCTGGCGGTTCCCGTCCCGGCCCGGCCGGCCACGTGGGCCGCCCTCCTGACGCGCCCCGGTTCTGCCTCAGCCATGGGTGCTCCCCCTCACAGCCCGGTGGGTCCGCCGCAGCACGCGCGGCCGCCGCTGTGGCCTCTCGCGATCTTCCGGTTCCTGACCCTGGTCCTCAGCGGCGTCGTCCTCAGGCTCGTCCCGCGAGTCCTGCGCGTCCTGCGCGTCCTGGGCGTTCTGGGCGTCCTGGGCGTCCTCGGGAGCGTCCGCCTGATCAGCGTCGTCGCCGGGCTGCTCCCCCGGCGACCGCAGCGCCTCGGCGCGCTCGTGCAGCTTGTCGCTCAGGGAGTCGATCTGCCTGCCGGCCGCGGCCACCGCCGCCGCCTTGCCGACGTTCAGGAGATCACCACGCAGGCGGTCCACGATCGGCGCCACGTCCGCGGACGAGGTGAGCCCCTTGATCCCCTGCGACAGCAGGCCGACGCCACCGGCGACGCCCTTGCCGCCGCGCGCCCGACCGGCCAGCCCCGCGGCGGCCAGCGCCGCGGCCATCCGCAGCTTGCGGCGCCGGCCGAGGAAGTACCCCGCGAGCAGGGCAAAGGCAATGCGCATCTTGTTCGACATGGTCAGCGCTCCCGTCCTTCAGCAGCTCTGACCGACGCATGCCCTCGTTCGGGCTAAGGACCCGACGCAGGGAGAAAGTTGGACATTTCTTATCAGAACGAGTACGGGTTGGCCGGCGCCACCTCGCGCCGCCTGCGCCGCAGCACCCAGGCGGCCACCACGCCGCCGATGAGCCCGAACAGGTGCCCCTGCCAGGAGATGCCCTGCTGGTTCGGCAGCAGCCCCGCCAGGATCCCCCAGTACGCGACGCCCACGCCGATGCCGATGACGATGTCGAGGAGCCTGCGGTCGAACAGGCCACGGGCCAGGATGTAGCCGAAGTAGCCGAACACCAGCCCGCTCGCCCCGATCGTCAGGACCATGGGGCTGGTCGCCCAGGTGCCGAGGCCGCCGATGAAGATGATCAGCACGGTGGCCCAGAGGAACTTGCGCACGTCACGCAGCCCGGCCAGGAAGCCCAGCACCAGCAGCGGCACCGAGTTGGCCATCAGGTGGCCGAATCCGCCGTGCAGGAAGGGCGCGAAGAGGATGCCCACCAGGCCTTCGGGATCCCAGCCGACGATGCCGAACTGGTAGTCGAGCGCACCGTCCACGAAGAAGTCGACGCCCTCGACCACCCACATCACCGCGACCATGCCGACCACGATGAGCAACGCGCTGAGCGCGCCGGAGAGGAGCGCCCCGGCGCCGCGCTTGGCCGATTCGTACCTGGAACCCGAATAGTCGCTCATGCGCTCTCCCGGTAACTTGTCTCCTCTTTCTTTACCGTATCCAGGCGGAGCTATGCGCGCGCTAAAGGAGCCCCCTCCCGTTCCTTGAGGGAGACGGGAGGGGAACGGTCATTCGCCCTTCCACTGGGGCGCGCGCTTCTCGGCGAAAGCGGCGGCGCCCTCCATGGCGTCCTTCGAACCGAAGACCGGGTTGATGATCGTGGCCTGCTTCTCGAACATCTCCTCCAGCGACCAGTCCTGCGACTCGATGACGATCTTCTTGGTCGCGGAGAGCGCCAGCGGGGCGTTGGCGGCGATCTTCCTGGCCAGCTCCAGCGCGCCCTCCAGGGCCGCGCCGGGCTCGGTGATCCGGTTGACCAGGCCCAGCTCGTACAGGCGCGCGGCCTCGTAGTGGTCGCCGGTCAGCGCCATCTCCATGGCCACGTGGTACGGGATGCGGCGCGGCAGCCGCATGATCCCGCCCGCGCCCGCCACCAGCCCGCGCTTGGGCTCGGGCAGGCCGAACTTCGAGGCCGAGGAGGCCACGATGACGTCGCAGGCCAGCGCCAGCTCGAACCCGCCCGCCAGCGCGTACCCCTCGACCGCGGCCACCAGCGGCTTCTTCGGCGGCGCCTCGGTCAGCCCGCCGAACCCGCGGCCCTTGACGACCGGGAAGTCGCCGGACAGGAACCCCTTGAGGTCCATGCCGGAGGAGAACGTGCCGCCCGCGCCGGTCAGGACGTACGCGGAAATGTCAGGACGGGCGTCCAGCGTGTCGAGCGCCTCGGCGACACCCCTCGCCACCGCCCCGTTGATGGCGTTGCGCGCCTGGGGACGGTTGATGGTGAGAATCGCCACATTGCCGGACTCTTCAACGAGCACTTCGTCAGACACGGGACCTCACTTACTTGGGCTGGAAGCGGATGCCGCCGTCGAAGCGGATGACCTCGGCGTTCATGTAGTCGTTCTCGACGAGCGACCTGACCAGGTGGGCGAACTCGTCGGCCCGGCCCATGCGCTTGGGGAAGACCACCGGCGCCACCAGCTTGGCCTTGAACTCCTCGGAGTTGGGCGAGAAGCCGTAGATGGGGGTGTCGATGATGCCGGGGCAGATCGTGTTCACCCGTACGCCGATGGCGGCCAGGTCGCGGGCGGCGGGCACGGTCATGCCCACGATGCCGCCCTTGGAGGCCGAGTAGGCGAGCTGGCCCGTCTGCCCCTCCAGCGCGGCCACGGACGCGGTGTTGATCACCACGCCGCGCGCGCCGTCGGCGTCGACCGGCTCGGTCTTGGCGATGGCCGCCGCGCCGATGCGCATGAGGTTGAACGTGCCGATCAGGTTGACCTCGATGACCTTGCGGTAGGAGGCCGGGTTGTGGGGGTTGCCCTCACGGTTGACCGTGCGCTCGGCCCAGCCGATGCCGGCGCTGTTGACCACCACGCGCAGCGGCTTGCCGGTGGCCACGGCGGCGTCCACGGCGGCCTGCACCTGCTGGTCGTCGGAGACGTCCGTCTTGGCGAAGACGCCGCCGATCTCGTCGGCGACGGCCTTGCCGCGCTCCTCGTTGAGGTCGGCGATGACCACGGTGGCGCCGAGTCGGGCCAGCTCGCGGGCCGTGGCCTCGCCGAGGCCACTGGCGCCGCCGGAAATGATTGCTGCGGATCCGTTCACGTCCATAGCCGGACCCTAACCCGGAAACCGAATGAAGTTCTACTCGGGGGCGGTTAAATCTCACCCACGGCGGTGTCCACGTCGGAGTACACCTTGATCCGCCGGTCCAGCCCGGTCGTGCGCAGGATGCGCGCCACCGGTGCCTGCGGCGCCGCCAGGGACACGCCGCCGCCCTCGCCGGTCGCCAGCCGCCAGGCCTCGATCAGCACCGACAGGCCGCTGGAGTCCATGAACGACAACTGCTGCAGATCGAGCACGAGCCGGGCGCTGTCCTGTTTGATGGCGTCACGCACCTCGTCGCGCAGGAACGGCGCGGTGAACAGGTCAAGCTCTCCCTCGACGGCCACCACCACGGCGTCGCCCAGGGCGTGTCGCGCAAGCCGCAGCTTCATGGGCCCCTCCTCGATGAGCCACTGTACTTCGACATCCCCGGATACCGGGCATGCACAAACTACGAAAAGTCGGATGCAGGAGGACAAGGCGGGCCTAAACGCGTACCAAACGTCCCGTCAAGAACCATGCTCCGGGTTTCTACCCATCTCGCCGTCATTGCCCATGCCTGGAAGGCCAGCTTGCCTCAAACGGCAGGGATCGCGAAGCCGTACGGCAGCTCCAGGCGATGCAGGGCCAGCAACTCGGCGTCGGCGAGCAGCTCGCGCGTGGGCCCGTCGGCGGCGATCACGCCGCCGGAAAGGATGAGTGAGCGCTCGCACAACTCCAGCGCGTACGGCAGATCGTGCGTGACCATGAGCACCGTCACGTCCAGGGAGCGCAGGATCTCCGCCAGCTCCCTGCGAGCGGCCGGGTCCAGGTTGGAGGACGGCTCGTCCAGCACCAGGATCTCGGGTGACATGGCCAGCACCGTCGCCACCGCCACCCTGCGCCGCTGCCCGAACGACAGGTGGTGCGGCGGCCGGTCGGCTGCCTCCAGCATGCCCACCCGCTCCAGCGCGCCGGTGACCACCCGGTCCAGCTCCGCGCCGCGCAGGCCCGCGTTGGCGGGGCCGAACGCCACGTCGTCGTGGACCGTGGGCATGAAGAGCTGGTCGTCCGGGTCCTGGAAGACCAGGCCGACCCGCTGCCTGACCTCCTTGAGCGTGTCCTTGGCGACGGGCGTGCCGGCCACGGTGACGCTTCCGTGCCCGGCGGTCAGGATGCCGTTGAGATGCATCACGAGCGTGGTCTTGCCGGCGCCGTTCGGGCCGAGCAGCGCCACGCGCTCGCCGCGGGCGATCGTCAGGTCCACGCCGAACAGCGCCTGCGTGCCGTCAGGGTAGGCGTAGGCGAGCTGCCGGACTTCGAGAGAGTTCACCACGTTAGTCCCCAGATGGCGAGGGCGGCGGCGGGCAGGGCGAGGGCGGTCCCCCAGTGGGCCGCGGAGGCCCGCAGGTCCTGGACGACGGGGAGCTGGCCGGAGTAGCCGCGGCTGAGCATGGCCAGGTGCACGCGTTCGCCCCGCTCGTACGAGCGGATGAACAGCGCCCCCGCCGACCGTGCGATCACCGGCACCTGCCGGAGGTTGCGCGCCTCGAACCCGCGCGACTCCCTGGCCACCCGCATCCTGCGCATCTCGTCCACGATCACGTCCATGTACCTGAGCATGAACATGGCGATCTGCACCAGCAGGCTCGGCAGCCGCAGCCGCTGCGCCCCCAGCAGGATGGCGCGCGGCTGCGTGGTGGCCGCCAGCAGGATGGAGGCGACCACGCCGAGCGAGGCCTTGGCCAGGATGTTCCAGGCCGCCCAGAGGCCGGGCACGCTCAGCGAGAGCCCCAGCACCTCGGTGCGCTCCCCCAGCCCGACGATCGGGATGAGGAACGCGAACAGCACGAACGGCACCTCGATCACCATCCGCCGCAGCACGTACGTCAGCGGCACCCTGGCCGCCACCGCCACGCCGCCCAGCAGGACGGCGTACGCGGCGAACGCCCAGAAGCGCTCGCGCGGCGTGGCCACCACCACGAGCGCGAAGGCGAAGACCGTCAGCAGCTTGCACTGCGGCGGCAGCCGATGCACGGCCGAGTCGCCCGGCAGGTAGAGCTGATGGTGGTGCCCAGCGCTCACAGATCACACCCTGGTCTTGTCACGGCCGCGCGCGGCGAAGGCCACGGCGCCGGCGATGAGCAGCACCAGACCGACGCCGATGATCCCGGCCACGCCGACGGGGATCCCGCCCACCTCACCGTAGTCCGCCAGCGCCCACTCGCCGAACAGGTGGTCGGCCGCCTGGTCGATGAAGCCCTTGTTCTCGGCCACGGCCTCCAGCCCGTCGGGCGAGGAGGAGGCGAAGAAGGAGACGATCCCGGCCAGCACGAGGGTCACGCCGACGCCGCCGAGCAGGAAGGGCTTGAGCGGGCTGCGGGCGGTGACCAGCTCCTTCTCGGTGACGGTCGTGGTGGTGCCGCCGGCGCCGCGCAGTTCCAGCGGCTTGGCCAGGCCGCGGGCGCCGTACACGAGGTCGGGGCGGACGGCCAGGACCGCGCCGACGGTCGCCGCGGTGATCAGCGCCTCGCCTATGCCGATCAGCACGTGCACGCCGCCCATCGCGGCGGCGACCGCGCCCACGGAGATCGGGGCGGTGCCGCCGATCCAGAACAGCAGGGTGAAGACCAGCGCGGCGGCCGGCACCGAGATCAGCGCGGCCAGGAACGCCGCCACCACGACCTTGCCCCTGGCCACCGTGGTGACCAGCCGGAAGACGCCCCAGCCGACGAGCACCGTGACGATGCCCATGATCGTGACGTTGACGCCGAGTGCCGTCAGCCCGCCGTCGGCGAAGAACACGCCCTGCACCAGCAGGACCACGGCCATACACAACACCCCTGTGTACGGCCCGACGAGTATCGCGGCCAGCGCGCCGCCCAGCAGGTGGCCGCTGGTGCCGGCGGCGACGGGGAAGTTGAGCATCTGCACGGCGAAGATGAACGCCGCCACCAGCCCGGCCATGGGCGCGGTGCGGTCGTCGAGCTCGCGCCGCGCCCCTCGCAGGCAGACAGCGACGCCCGCGGCCGCCACGACCCCGGCCGAGATGGACGTCACTGCGTTGAAGAAGCCATCGGGAACGTGCACGGCTGCCTCCAGGAAGAGGACGATCTCCAAGAAAAGCGGACAAACAAACGGTCCTACTTTAGGACATCGTCTTGCACCTGCACATAGATGGCAATTATCCCAACATTCTCTTCACCAGACTCTCCGCGCTCAGCCGCCGCACCACCGCGCTGAGCCGCCCCTTCCCCGAGGTCGCGTACGGCCGCACGCTCCTGAGCAGCGACGTTCCCCACCAGCGGCGCGGCCCGGCCACCGTATCGGTCTCGATCCTGAACCTGGCGGGCGGCCCGCCGAGATCCAGCTCCAGGTAGGCGTCCCAGGTGCCGGGCGTCAGCCTGCCCAGCGCGGGCCTGGCCGCGAACCCGCCGCCGGGCAGCGCCGTCACGCGGTCGGCGCGCTCGCACCCGCTGCGCCGCTCCCGCCACACGATCCGCTTGACCGCCGAGGCCGCCGGAGTGGTGCCGGCCACGGTGACCTCGCCGTCCATCAGCAGCCGATGGCCGAGCGCCCAGCGCATCCTGATCAGCCGCACCGTGCCGGGCACCGACACCACGTGGCCGCCCATGTCGATGCTCAGGTTCCCGTTGTCCCTGGTGAAGTAGGGCATGGCCACGACGCCGCCGAACAGCCGGGGCCGCGGCCTGGCGATACCGCTGTCGCGGTCGGCGCCGAGTCTGCCGAGCCTGATCACGCCCTCGATCTCGACGGCGACCCGCAGGTCCCAGATGCCGGAGCCGAGCGTGCCGACGTCCACCCTGGCGACGAACTCGCCGCCCGTGCGCTCGGCCGGCACGACCAGCTCCCTGGCCGGGTCGTTCCTGGCCCGCAGCACCACGGCCAGGGCGTCGTCCCTGGTGATCCCGTCCAGCCGGGCGGCGCCCGTCACCACCAGGTGATCGCCCTCCCAGCGCAGCCCGGTCAGCCTGCGCCGCACGGTGGCGCTCTCGATGCGGGCCAGGCGCACGAGGCGGTCGAGGTCGTCCAGCGCGCCGGCTCGCTGCCGGTCGATGGTGTTGAGCCGCTCGTGCACGCCGGGCGTGTACCACTCCTCGCACAGCGCGGCGACCTCCCGCGCGATGTCCTTGCGCCGCACGTCGTCGCTGTCCAGGAACGGGGCTCCGAGCTGGGTGAACACGTCGAGCCTGAAGTGCCTGCGCAGCAGGTGGTCGCGCAGCGGGCCCGGCTCGACGTGCCTGGCCATGAGCCGGATGGGCTCCTTGATCATGGCCAGCCAGGCCAGCGGGTCCCGGCTGTCCGGCTGCTGCATGATGCTGCTGCCGTCGGGCCGGGAGACGAGGTGGTAGCAGTCGTAGTCGGCCACCACCGACATCGCCCTGGCGTGGCAGTAGGCGTGCACGGTGAACAGGATGTCCTCGCCGACCAGCATGCCCTCGCCGAACCTGATGCGGTGCCGGACGAGCAGGTCGCGCCTGAACAGCTTGAAGCAGCTCAGGCTGTTGTAGACGCCGCTGTCGCCCAGCTCCACCCGGTCGGCGCTGCGCGCGAACATCGACACGGGCGCCCGCCTGCCGTGGCCCACGACCTTGCCGAGCACGATGTCGGTGTCGTTGCGGTCGGCGACGGCGACCATGCGTTCGAGCGCCTCGGGGCCGAGGTGGTCGTCGGCGTCGCAGAAGAAGACGTACCGGCCGGTGGCGTGCTCGATGCCCACGTTGCGTGGCCGGCCCGCGCCGCCGCTGGCCTCGATGTGCACGACCTTGACGGTGCCCGGGTGGTAGGCGGCGTACAGGTCGAGCAGCTCGCCGCTGCCGTCGGTGGAGCCGTCGTCCACGACGACGATCTCCTTCTTCACCCGCTGGACGAGCGCCGAGGTGAGGCACCGGTCGAGGAAGGCCCGGCAGTTGTGAACGGGAATGACGACGCTCACGTCGAACGCGCCGTCATCGGGCCCTGGCCCCTGCATCGCCACCACTCCACAGTCACGTCGCGTCGTCGTCCCGTCTCAGTATGTGATGGACGCGGGTGTCCGTGGGGGCGGATCCGATGTCTTCGTTCTCGCCGCTTTGCGAACAACGGCGATTCTCGGCATTCTGCTGATAACCAGCGAGATCTCCGCCAATCAGCTCATTAAAGAGGGACCGAACGGTATTCAGGGATGAGGATTTACTCCCCGGGAGCTGTTTTTTCCCCGCCGGGTTCATTACGCCACCACCGGAGGTCGCCAGTGATCCTGGCGCGAGAGTCGCGCGTCTACAGTTAGGCAACCTTGACCGGGAGGTGGCGGGAAATGGGATCGGATCTCCGCAGCGGGACGGCCGACGGCTCGGCCGTGCACACTGCTGAGTTCATCGTCTCCTCGGCGCGCCTGACGGAGCTGCACGAATGCTCCGCAGTGCTGCGCCGCACGAGAGCGCGGGCCGAAGAGATCGTGGACGAGGCGCGCGCACTGCTGGCCGAGGCCGAGCAACACGGTGACATGGAGCGCGCGTACATGCTGCGCGACCAGCTCGAACAGGCGCGCGAGAGGTACGGGCAGGTGCTCAGCGCGTACTTGTTGCTCTCCCGCAGGATCAACGAGGAGCGGCAGGAGATTCTGCGAGCGCAGATGGACCGGGACCGCCTGGCAGGCTTGTCAGGAGTCGCCTGACAGCGCTACCGTCAGGCCATGCCTGACTGGAAAGAGAACCTCCACTGCTCCTTCTGTCATAAGAAGAGCACAGACGTGAACAAACTCATTGCCGGGCCTGGTGTGCACATTTGTGACGAATGTGTGGGCCTGTGCAGCGAAATCCTGGAACAGGAGCGGCTTGCCGCCTCGACAGAACCAAGGCTTCCCGCATGGGAATCCATGTCCGTGGAGCAAATACTCGAACATCTCCCGAAAATCGCCGCCGTACAGGCACAGGTGGATGACAACCTACGCGACTGGGTGGCTCACGTTCGCTCCCGGGACGTGAGCTGGGAGCGCATCGGCGCCGCCCTCGGTATGACGCGGCAGTCCGCGTGGGAGCGTTTCAGGAGCGAATCCTGATGCGCTGTGAACCTCTGTGGCATATGGGGCGTCCTAAACACTTAGGGAGGCCCGATCATGCACGTCCTGGACGGCGTCGCGCCCGATCTCGAACAGCTCCGCCTGGAGCTGCTCCTGATCCAGGCGCTGCACGAAGAGGCGGAGCGGCTGGCCGCCGACTGAACGGGCTCCAGCTCCCCGGGGCACACCGGGGAGCTGGAGCAGGGGGTTGGCCTTACCCGAGCTGGCCCCTGATGGCGCCGGCCGGGAACTTCTTGTTGTGCACGTTGACGTAGTAGCGGTGCGGCCACTTGGCGATGGCGCGCAGCTCCCTGAACGTGAGCGTGGTCGCCGCGTTCTTGGCGTTCTGGTGCCGGACGGCCTTGACGCAGTCGCGTGCGAAGCCCTTGGCCGGAGCCTTGAGCGTGACGACGACCGGGCCGGCCACCCCCTTCCTGCCACGGTGGATGTGGGCCATGGTGGCCGGCCTGATCTTGCGAGCGGTGATGACGTAGCACAACCGCCCGCGGCTCACCTCGTACGCGAACGTGCCGAAGCCGTTGCGGTCACCCGGCCCCGGGACCTCCTGCCCGCCGGTCATCCTGACGCGCTGCGCGCTGGAGGCCGCGTCGGCCGAGGCCGGCAGCGCGACCAGGGTGGTGAGGGTGGCAGCGGTGGCGAGGGTGGCTGCTGCCAGCTGTCTGCGCATGGGATGAATTCCTCTCCCATCGGACTTCAGGACACCCTTCGCCACGGTTGCGCGGCACGAGCGGTTCGCGGGGGTAAGGGGAAAACCTCCCTCGGGTAAGGCACCTTTCCGGCTGCCGCCGGGCCCGGGCGTAAGATCCGGAGTCATGCTGCGCTGCGCCGTGCTGGACGACTATCAGGACGTGGCCCTCGGTCTGGCCGACTGGTCCAGGGTGCGGGCGGAGAGCTTCCGCGAGCACTTCGGCCGCCAGGACGACCTCGTGGCCGCGATCCGCGACCACGAGATCGTGGTCGCCATGCGCGAGCGCACGCCGTTCCCCGCCGAGCTGTTCGACCGGCTGCCCAGGTTGCGCCTGCTCGTCACCACCGGCATGCGCAACGCCTCCATCGACCTGGCGGCGGCGCGCGAGCACGGCGTCACCGTCTGCGGCACGGGCAGCACCAGCACCCCGCCGGTCGAGCTGACCTGGGCGCTCATCCTCGGCCTGACCCGCCACCTGGTGCCCGAGGCCGCGGCCATGCACGCGGGCGGGCCGTGGCAGCAGACGATCGGCGCCGACCTGCACGGCCGCACGCTCGGGCTGATCGGCCTTGGCAAGATCGGCTCGGGGGTGGCGGCGGTCGGGCGGGCGTTCGGCATGGACGTCGTGGCGTGGAGCGCGAACCTCACCGAGGAGCGGGCCGCCGGCTGCGGCGCTCGCCGGGCCCCCGACCTCGACGCGCTGCTGACCGCCTCCGACGTCGTCTCCGTGCACGTCGTGCTCGGCGACCGGACGCGAGGGCTCGTCGGCAAGCGGGAGCTGGGGCTGATGAAGCCCACGGCCTACCTGATCAACACGGCGCGGGCAGCCGTCGTCGACCAGGACGCGCTGGCCGCCGCGCTGCGCGCGGGGCGGATCGCGGGGGCCGGGCTGGACGTGTTCGACCTGGAGCCGCTGCCCGAGGGGCACGAGTTCCGCACGTTGCCGAACGTGCTGGCCACGCCGCACCTCGGCTACGTGACCGAGCTGAACTACGGCACCTACTACCGCGAGGCCGTCGAGGACATCGACGCCTTCATCGACGGCGCCCCCGTCCGCGTGCTGTCACTCTGACCTCGTCCTGGCCCTGAAGGCGGCGGTCTTCACGCGGTTCTGGCAGGCCGTGGAGCAGAAGCGGCGGGTGCCGTTGCGCGAGACGTCCACGTAGACGCGGTCGCAGTGCGGCGCCGTGCACACCCCCAGCCGGTCGTGGAACTCGCTGCCCAGCACGATCGCCAGGCCCGTGGCGCAGCTCGCCGCCCAGTCGCCGGCCATGGTGCCGCCGCGGCCGTGGAAGTGCAGGTGCCAGGGCTCGCCGTCGTGCCGTTCGAGCATCGGCCTGGCGTGCGTCTCCTCCAGCAGCGCGTTGACCTCCGTGGCCGCGCTGTCGATGTCGCCGGCCGCGACCCCGGCGAAAACCGTGCGCAGCCGGGCGGCGACCTGCGCCAGCTCGGCGCCCTCCGCCTCGGTGACCTGGCGGTGGGAGGTGTAGACGGCACGCAGGCCGGCGTCCGCCGCGGCGGCGGTGTCCGCCGGCACGGCGTAGGGCCGCCCGCGCCGCTCTCCGGGGGTCAGCTCGTTGACGAGCGACACCGCCACTCTGATCACGATGTCCGTGTGACTGTTGTAGTCCAATTGACCAGTTACACCTTCATGTTCTACGTTGTGACTGTCCAAATCTTAGATGACAGTTACAGGAGGCGTTTCATGCTCACCCACGATGCCGCGACGGAGTGGATCGCGCGCTGGGACCGCCAGCAGGAGGGTTACCTGCCCGACAGGGAGGCCAGGTTCACGGCGCTGATCGACGCGGTGCAGGCGCTGGGGCGGCCCGACCCCGTGGTGGTGGACCTCGGTTGCGGCCCCGGATCGTTGTCGGCGCGGCTGCTCGAACGGCTCCCCGAGGCGACGGTGATCTCGGTGGACGCCGACCCGCTGCTGCTCGGGCTGGGGCGCGCGGCCTACCCGCGGCTCACGTTCGTCTCGGCCGACCTGCGGACGAGCGGATGGACCGGCCTGCTCGGCCTGGACGGCCGGCCCGTCGACGCCGCGGTCAGCACGACGGCGCTGCACTGGATCTCCGAGCCCGAGCTGAAGGACGTCTACGCCGAACTGGCCACCGTGCTGCGGCCCGGCGGGCTGCTGCTCAACGGCGACCACATGGACACCGAGGACACCACTCCCGCGCTGTCGCGGCTGGAGCACGAGGTGCACCGGCTGGAGAGCGAGCGGGTCTTCGGCCAGAACCCGCCGGAGGACTGGCGCACCTGGTGGGACGCGATCGAGGCCGACCCCGCCCTCGCCGAGCTCAACGCCGCCCGCACCACGGCCGGCCCGGCCCACCGCGGCTCCGAGTCGCACCTGCTCTCGCACCACGTCACCGCGCTGCGCGAGGCGGGCTTCGCCGAGATCGGCACGCTCTGGCAGCGGGGCAACAACCGCCTGCTGTGCGCCGTACGGGGCTGAGCCTCGCGCGGGTTCTGGCCCACCGCTCTTCACCTCACCGGCGGCGGGCGACACAATGACCTCATGCCGAGCTTCGAGCGGCTGACGATAGCGGAGGCCAGAACCCTCACCCGCGCCGAGCTCCTGCCCCGCATCGAGGAGGAGCAGAAGTACTGGTACGACCGCATCCACACGTGTGCGATGCGACCCGGCGACGACAAGGCGTTCAGAACCTTCAACGACATCGTGCACATCGCCGCCAACCCCCACCGCGCCATCTCCGACACCGACGCCATCGCGGAGGGCAGGCCCTTCGACCGCGACTACTGGACCAAACCCCTCGGCGAGCTGGGCGAGCTGTAAGTGATCGCCGGGCGCCGCAGCCAGGTGGCCCAGCGCCAGAGCCACTCGACCGGCCCGTAGCGGAAACGCCGCAGCCACAGGCCGGAGAACACGCGCTGCGCGACGAGGATGCCCGCGGCGATCAGCAGCACCGTCCCCTCGGACCACGTGCCGGGGGCGCCGCCGAGCAGCGCGCCGATCAACAGCACCAGCACGGTGGCGCTCAGGTAGTTCGTCAGCGCCATCCTGCCCAGGGGCGCGAACACCTTCTCAAGGGCCGCGCGGAGCGGCGTCCCGAGCAGGGCCAGCATGCCGCACACGTACGCGCCCGCCGTGAGCAGCCCGGCGACGGCGAACGCGCTGAACACGTCGTTGCTCTGCGCCCACGCCGCCGGCACCGCCAGCGCCGCGAACGCCAGCGTCCACGGCCACCACGTGATCCGCTCCAGCCGCTCCGTGACGCCGTACCTGGTCAGCAGCGAGCCCAGCAGGAACAGTGCGGGCACCAGCACCACGCCGTTGCTGCCGAACGCCAGCGGCGTCACCAGCAGCACGCCCGCGAGCACCGCCACCGCCCAGCGCGGCAGCCACGTGGACGGCAGCAGCACCGCCAGGCCGACGACGGCGTAGATGGTCAGGATGTCGCCGCGCCAGAGGAGCATCATGTGCAGCAGGCCGATGGCCAGCAGGGCCAGGAGGCGGCGCAGCAGCACCAGGCGGGGGGCGGAGGTCTGGAACATGAGCGAGAAGCCGACGCCGAAGAGCAGGGAGAAGATCGGGAAGAAGCGCTGGTCCACGAGGTAGCCCGGCCAGGCCTCGCCTACCGCGAGGTTCAGGACCTTCGCGTCGACGTTCGCGATCGGCCTGACGTTGGCCACCAGGATGCCGCAGAGCGCGAAACCGCGCAGGACGTCGAGAGCGGCGATGCGGGATTTCATGCGCCCATCCTTGGACGCGGGCCCGGGGGCTCGGATGAGCCGTAAGCAGGGGCGGCGGCAGTACTTTCGGCCCCTTCTTCCGGAAAACATGACACGCCCTATCGGCTTTTCACCCTAGCGTCTGCACGCATGAGCAACTTGAAGGACAAGGTCGCCCTGGTGGCCGGGGGCACGCGGGGCGCGGGACGCGGCATCGCCGTCGAGCTGGGCGCCGCCGGCGCCACCGTGTACGTGACCGGCCGCACCACCCACGGCAGCCCGTCCGAGTACAACCGTCCCGAGACCATCGAGGAGACGGCCGAGCTGGTGACGGCGGCGGGCGGCGTGGGCATCCCCGTCCAGGTCGATCACCTGGAACGCGAGCAGGTGCGGGCCCTCGTCGACCGGATCTCCCGCGACCACGGCCGCCTGGACGTGCTGGTCAACGACATCTGGGGCGGCGAGCTGCTGGCCCAGTGGGACAAGCCGCTGTGGGAGCACGACCTCGACGCCGGGCTGCGCCTGCTCCGGCTCGCCATCGACACCCACATCATCACCAGCCACTACGCGCTGCCCCTGCTGATCAAACGGCCGGGCGGCCTCGTCGTGGAGATGACCGACGGCACCAAGGAGTACAACGACGACAACTACCGCGTCTCGTTCTTCTACGACCACGCCAAGAGCGCCGTGATCAGGCTCGGCTTCGCGCAGGCCGAGGAGCTGCGGGCGTACGGGTGCGCGGCGGTGGCCCTGACGCCCGGCTGGCTGCGGTCGGAGCTGATGCTGGACCACTACGGGGTCCGCGAGGACAACTGGCGGGACGCCACCGCGCGCGAGCCGCACTTCGCGATCTCCGAGACGCCCCGCTACGTCGGGCGCGCCGTCGCCGCGCTCGCCGCCGACCCGGACGTCATGCGGTGGAGCGGGCAGTCGGTGTCGGGCGGGCGGCTGGCCCGCGAGTACGGGTTCACGGACGTGGACGGGTCACAGCCGGACAGCTGGCGGTACCTGGTGGAGGTGCAGGACGCGGGCAAGCCCGCGGACACCACCGGCTACCGCTGACCCTTCTCTCATGACGTACGGTCTCGCTGGATGACCGGCGCCTTGGCCAGCACCGGATTGCCGGCGATCGACGCCCGTTCGGCCTCCGACAGACCGGCCGCCGCGAGGATCGCCTGCACCACCGCCTCCTTCCCGCGCCCGTAGGCGACGGGATCATCGGCCGTCTCGGCGACCCGCCTCTTCACCGCGGCGTACCGGTCGCGTAACTCCGGATCCGCGCGCAGGGTGTCCCTGACCGCGCGATGGTTCTTCAGCGACAGTGAGCCGTCGACGACGACGTACGTGTTGGTCCTGGGCAGTCGCGCGGGCTCCTCGAACGCCCACCGCTGCGGGACCCCCAGCTCCCCCAGCGGCGCGAAGCCCAGGCCGACCAGCACGTTCGCGGCGGCCTGCACCTCCCGCCCGGTCACCACGATGTCGCAGTCGATGATGGGCTTGGCGGCCAGCCCGGGGACCGACGTGCTGCCCACGTGCTCGATGGCGATCACCGGTACACCGGCGGCGGCCAGCGCCGCGGCGTACTCCCTGCGCAGTTCCTCGAACCGGTCTGGCCATGCGGGGTCGTACTCGATCACCGTGATCATCGTCGGCTTCTCCCGAGTGAGTCGTCGCCTCCCGTCGATTCTGATTCACGCGCGCGCGGCCTCGGCACCGGTGGACGTGAGACGTTCTTAGTGGCCCTTGCACCGGTTCTCGCGGGAGGCGCACCATCGGGGCGGCCCGCCCTCCGGCACCACCGCCTCCCTCAGGAGCCCGCCATGAAGCCCGTTCCCCGCCCCCGGCCATCCCCCTTACCACCGGCCCTCCTCACCGTCCTGCTCCTCGCTCTCCTCCCGCCCGCCCCCGCAGCCGCCGCGACCTGGGCGGCGACCCCCACCCCCAACGCCTCGAACGGCCACAACTCCTTCACCGGCGTGGACGCACTGACCGCCACCGACGCCTGGGCCGTCGGCCGCGCCGACCACGCCCCGAACCAGCCGTTCGACCGGCCACTCGCCGCCCGCTGGAACGGCACCGCCTGGTCGATCACCCCCACGGCCACCACCGGCGGCAGGCTCAGCGGCGTGGACGGCAGCGCGTCCGGCAACGTCTGGGCGGTCGGCTCCACCGACACGGGCCCGCTGGCCGAGCGCTGGAACGGCAGCTCGTGGAGCGCCGTCCCCACTCCCACCCCACCGGGCGCGCTACGCGCGTCGCTCTCCGGCGTGAAGACCTTCTCCGGCTCGGACGCGTGGGCGGTCGGCTCGTACACCGCCTCGTCCGCACCCGGCACCCGCACCCTGATCCAGCGCTGGAACGGCACGAGCTGGTCCACCGTGCCGAGCCCCAGCCCTGACCCGATCCGCAACCTTCTCACCGACGTGGACGGCGCCTCGGCCGGCGACGTCTGGGCGATCGGCAACTACGGCGACGACGGCTACGGCGGCGGCACCGTCGCCGGGCTGGTGCTGCACTGGAACGGCTCCGCGTGGTCGCAGGTGAACGTGCCCGGCGCGGTCTCCGACAGCGCGTTCAGCCTGCCGGTGCTGCAGGACGTGTTCGCGCGGTCGGCCAGTGACGTGTGGATCGTCGGCCGGGCGTTCAGCCGGACCGACCTCAGGTTCGTGCCGATCGCGCTGCACTGGAACGGTCAGACGTGGCAGCGCTCCGCCATGCCCGGCGCCCCGAACGGCCACATGGGCTTCGAGGGGGTGGTCGCGCTGTCGGCGACCAGCGTGTACGCGGTCGGCGCCGGCATCGCCCGCTGGACCGGCACCGCCTGGGTCGCCGAAAGCGGCGTTCCGGCCGGCGACCTCTCCGACGCCGCCGCGACCGGCCCCACCACGGTCTGGGGTGTCGGTTCCCGCCCCGGCTCCGCCGCCCTCCGCACCCTGGCCGTCCGCACCACGAACGGCTGACCCCGGGGCGGCGGGGCACCCACCGGTGTCGCCGCCGCCCGGTCGCGGGGGCGTGAGAGGATCGCACTGTGTCGCGCCCCGCCCGCCGCCTGCTGATCGTCCACCACACCACCTCACCAGCGCTGCGCGAGCTGTTCGAGTCCGTACGGCAGGGCGCCACCACCGACGAGATCGAGGGCGTCGAGGTCACCACCCGCCCCGCCCTGCACGCCACCGCGACCGACGTCTTCGAGTGCGACGGCCTCGTCCTCGGCACTCCGGTCAACATCGGGTACATGAGCGGTGCGCTCAAGCACTTCTTCGACACCGTCTACTACCCGTGCCTGGAGGAGACGCAGCGCCTGCCGTACGCGCTGTACGTGCACGGCAACAACGACCCGACGGGGGCCGTCCGCGCGGTGGAGTCGATCGCCGCGGGCATCGGCTGGGAGCGGGTCCACCAGCCGGTGACGGTGACGGGCGCACCCGCCAAGGACGACCTCGCCGCCTGCTGGGAACTCGGCGCCACCCTGGCCGCGACGATCAGCCCTGGATGAGACCCTTTCGAAGCTCCGGGTCCGCGAGCCGCGCACGTACATCGGGAAAGGACCCGTCCCCGAACAGCACCCGCGCCGCCGCCGCCCGCCCCGCACGACCGCGCAGCACCCCGAACGCGGCCTCCACAGCACCAGGCGACCGAAGCCCCCCGAACACCCGCCGCGACAACAACCTCCCCCGGAACCTGCTCCGCAACGCACCCCCGTCATACCGCCCCAGCACCCGCTGATCACCAGTACGCAGGTAGGTGGCCGCGACCGCCGCCGCCAGCTCGGCCATCCGCAGGCAGGGATCCAGCCCACCGGCCGTCAACGGCGACACCGCCCCGGCCGCGTCCCCGACGAGCAGCCCGCCCGGACAGGCCAGCCGCCGCAACACCCCGCCCACCGGGATGGGCCCGCCCCGCCGCTCGACCGGCCCGGCGGCCGGAGCCGGATATCCGGGCGCGTCCGCGACGAACGCGTCCAGCGCCCGGCGCACACCCCCACGCATCGCACCCGCGTACCCCGCCACCCCCACATGCGCCTCGTGCCCGTCATCGACCACCCACCCCAGGTAACCCGGCGCGATCCGCGGATCCAGCACGCAGTGGAACGCCGGAGCGTCCGCCCCCGCCACGATCGGATGCACGACCTCGGCACCGATCAGAAACCGCCTGTTGACGTCGAGACCGAGATCACGGGCCACCCGGGACCGGGCACCGTCCGCACCGACGACGAACCGCGCCTCCACCGGCTCCGCATCCACGAAATGCGCCAGCACCGGCTCCCCGCCCACGAACCGCGCCGCCACCCCGCCACGCGACCGGGGCCCCACCGACACCCCGGCATACCGCCGCCCCATCAACACCTGCGCCCCGGCCGATTCCGCCGCGCGGCGCGTGTGCTCGTACACCCCGCCCATGTCCGCCACCCGGAACTCGTCCCGCTCACTGGTGAGCCGAACCGGCGACCGCCGCGACGGCGGATACAGCAAGACGTCCCGGATGCCGGGCCCGAGCAGGTGTTCCGGCAGGTCGAAGTCGTCGAGCGTACGCCGCACGAAGATCCCCGTCGTCCTCATCCCCACCGACAACGACTTGCGACGATCGACGACCAGCACCCTCAGGTCACGCTCCGCGAGCAGGCGGGCGGTACGCAGCCCGGCCAGCCCCGCCCCCACGACCAGCACATCCACTGTCTGCATACCGTGCGACGGTAGAAGCCGATTCCCGCCCGTACGAGCCTTTGCACCGTACCCACCCGATACCTCTACACCGCGCCGACTTTCGTCACCCGCGGAACACGCTCAGGGGCGCAGTACAGAGCGTCTGCTCGGCGCCATACTCCTCGAACGTCCTCACAGGACGGAACCCAAGACGAGCAGCAAGCCTCATGGACCGCTCGTTCGCACTCTGCGTCACCAGCACGACCGGCTGATCAGGCAGCTCCCCGGCCGCCACCCGCAACACCGCCGCCGCTGCCTCGCACGCGTAACCCGCCCCCCACGCGCCGCGCCGCAACACATACCCCAGCTCCAGCTCCTCCCCGTCCTCGGCGACATGTCCTGGACGGTCGGCCGCCCGGCCCGCGAGCATCAACGTCCCGAGGAATCGGTCCGTCGCGAGGTCCGCGATGACGAAGTTGCCGCGCCTGGGCGCCTGGTCGGCGGCCAACGCCACGTCGAAACGCTGCTCTGCCTCGCTCCTCGGGCTGGGGCCGCCTATGTAGGCCTGGACTTCGGGGTCGGTGGAGAGCTCGACGAATCCCTCACGGTCGGTGTCTCGCAACGCCGTGCGAAGCAGAAGACGGTCTGAACGGATCTCGGTGGCGGACAACGTCGGCATTCGGCTCATAGGCCCGTGATCCTACAATCGCCATTGATCATCCGGCTTCGCGAGAAAGGAGCACACCATCGACAGTGAGGTGATCCAGCACCTGCTGTCCCAACGTGTGATGGGATATGAGCCCCTGTCCGGGTTCGCGGCCAACACGGTGGCCGCCGTCACCCTCGAGTCCGGTGCACGCGCCGTCTTCAAGGCCGCCGCCGCACGCGAGGTCGAGGTGGAGCTGTGGGCCCTGCGAACCATGTCACAGAGAGGCATCCCGGTCCCCGAGGTCCTCGCCGGAGCTCCGGACGCAGAGATTCCGTACCTGCTGACACGATTCGTCCCAGGCGAACCGATCGCCCCCGAGGCAGCATCCGAGGTAGGACGGCTGCTCCGCGCCGTGCACTCCCTCCCCGTGCAGAACGCGGCCTTCTACAAGGAAGCGCCCAGGACCGGCGAAGGAAGCTGGGCCGACCAGGTCGCGCGCCTGGCGGAACGGCTCGCCCTCATCACCGACGTCCTGCCCCCGCCCCTCCACACCCGTTGCCTGGACCTCCTCCTGGACGCCACCCGCTGGGATCACCCTTGCGTGTTCGTCCACGGCGACCTCCACCCCCGCCACGTCCTGTCGTCCGGATCCCGCATCACCGGGATCATCGACTGGGCCGACTGCGGCGCGGCCTCTCCCTGGCTGGACCTGGCCAGAATGGACCTCGGCCACCCACAGGCGATGCTCGACGCGTACTTCCCCGACGGCATCCCCGCCGACACCCCCACCCACCTCGCCAACCACCGGCTGCTCTACCTCCTGCTCGCCCTCATCTGGGAGTACGAGTGCGGCGGCGACTGGCTGCACGAACGCGTCCCCGGCATCGAATCGGCACTCACCACGACCTAGACGTCCTGGCGGCGCCCCTGCTGCCACTGCTCCCTGACCTGCTGGAGGGGCGCGTTCGCCGGGAGCAGGAACTCGCCGGCCACACCGAAGCGCGCCCCAGAACCTCGGCCACCCGCTGCGACGCGGCGATCAGGATGTCGTTCTGCTGCAGGCACGCACCATCCACAACTGCTGGACCACCCTCTACCAGACCCTCGACAACTGACCCTTGCCTGGGCCGCATGCATTCACCATGTCGTCAGCTCAACCGCATCAGGAAAGAGCTCCCCGATCCTCGCCGCAACGTCCGCCCGCGCCGTCCGAACGTCCCACGAAGTGCTGTCAGAAGCCCGCAGTTGAACATCGGACGGCGCGCAACCACCCCTGCGCCCCTCCACTTCCCCGTCCACAAGCTGTGGCCGAGCCGCGAACAACCGGACAACCTCATCCGTCGGCAGCCACCCACCCCCAGACCCCTCGATCTCGCCGATCAGCCAGTCGATCGACAACCGCCACTCGTAACCCTCGATCAGCGGCCCCAGAGCGGTGAGCAGCTCTTCGACGCCCAAGCAATGACCGTGGTCTCGCCACATGGCGAACGTGAGCATCCGAGTCGCCGCCACCCGACCTCCTCCCGCCGGAGGACGTGATCTTAGCCGGAGTGCCTGCGATCATCGAAAGATGACAACGAGAAAGGCCCATGGCCGCTGACCACCGGCTCGCACCGCACGCGACGCTCCCCGACCGCTACGCCCGGCTTGAGGTCCTGGCCTCCACCATCGACCACCACGGCCGGCTCGTCGCCCTGGTCGCCGACCCCACCCAGGGCTTCACCCCCATCCCGCACTTCTCGGCCCTTCAGCCACCCCCGCGCTACGACGCGACCGCCGTCATCTGCGACGGGCCGGAAACCCACGAGATCCCACTGACAGACCTCAACCAGTGGGTCACGCTCATCGACACCCTCGGCGACGGCGTCGTGCTGGCGAATCCCCGCTGTGAACCGGTGGACATCGACATCGAGCGCTACCAGCAGCCCATCCCGGCGGACGAACTACACCTCACCCAGAACGTCCAGGTGATCTCCGCGGACGGCCACATCCGATCAGCCTTCTACGCCGGCGACGGCATCGAGCAACTCATGACGGACGTCCGGGGCGCCATCTGGATCAGCTACTGCGACCAGTCGAACTACTGGTTCTCCGACCCGGACGGCACCCGCTCCTACGGCTTCGCCCTCGGCCTGGCGCGCTGGAACAGCAACGGCGGTAAGCCCTGGATGGCGTCCTCCCACACCCCGGACGTCTTCTGGGGCGACTGCTACGCGCTGAACGTCGGACGCGACGTGGTCCACGCCTGCCCTTACACCGACTTCCCGCTGGTCGAGATCGATGATCACGGCGTCCGCAGCATCACCCCGAACCCCATCACCCGCTGCAGCGGCCTGACCGTCTCAGGCCTGGAGGTCGCCTTCCTCGATCAGCACCGGACGGAAGCGGGTTCCGCTGGGAGATCCGCGGGGGCCGCCGACAGAGCGGCGCCGTCACCGAGTCGAGCCGCGTGAACCTGCTGCTACCGGACGGCCGGCAACCGACCGGCTGGGCCCAGGGGAAGATCGGCAGAGACGAGACCTTGTGGCTGTACGAGGACGGAGATCCGCGCCATTGGTACCGCTGTCCAATTCCCTGACCACCTCGCCCACCCGCACACTCAAGCGAGCGCATCAGCCTCATCGAGCAACGCCGACAAGCGCGGATACCGGCGGCTCATCTCCCCGACATCGTCGAAGTCCCACATCCCGCCAAGTTCCGGATGGGCGCCGGTTCCCTCGGGCAGTTCATGTCCCGTGACCCGCATATGGGCCCGCTCAGGGGCGTACATGAAGGGCTCGCACTCACATTCATCGGACCCGTCGAGTACGCATCCTCGGACCGGCCCGTACTCCGCCAGGGAATCCGGATCGTCAAGCGCAGCCTCGTAGACCTCACGGCCTTGACCTACCAGCCAGCAACGAAAGTATTCGAAGCCGTCATCGGAACAGCCGCCATTGATCAGGTAAGCGGCACCCCAGAGGTCGGCCCGATGCGCGGCGA
>NZ_VSEY01000051.1 GCF_008086045.1 Nonomuraea sp. PA05
GGGGGGGGGGGGGGGGGGGGGGGGGGGGGGGGGGGGGGGGGGGGGGGGGGGGGGGGGGGGGGGAGGGGGGCGGGGGGGGGGGGGGGGGGGGGGGGTGGGCGGAGGACAGAACGTGGCAGAGCGCCACAGGAAAGGGACGCGAAAGGCGCCTAACGTCCCCGCCTCAGAGACCAGCCACCCCAGAAGTGACAGGAATCACAGCCAACCCCACCCCTCACGGCCAGGAGCTGTCATCATGCGGATCCCCACCATCAGTGAGCAACCGCAAATCAGCCTCGACCATCATGGCCACCAGCTCATCGAACGAAACCCGAGGCTCCCACCCCAACTGCACCCGAGCCTTCTTGGGATCCGCACAAAGCAGATCCACCTCCGCCGGCCGATGCAACGTCTGGTCCGTGACGACGTACCGCTCCCACTCCAGCCCAGCAGCGCTGAAGGCCGCCTCGACGAGTTCCCTGACCGACTTCATCCGCCCGGTCCCGATCACGTAGTCCTCGGGCTTGGCGGCCTGCAGCATCAGGTGCATCGCCTTCACGTAGTCGCCGGCGAACCCCCAGTCGCGCCGCGCCTCCAGGTTCCCCAGCCGCAGCTCGGTGGCGAGCCCCAGCTTGATGCGGGCCACCCCGAGCGCCACCTTCCTGGTGACGAACTCGGCGCCGCGCCGCGGCGACTCGTGGTTGAACAGGATCCCGGACACCGCGTACATCCCGTACGACTCGCGGTAGTTCTGGGTGAGGAAGTGCCCGTAGGCCTTGGCCACGCCGTACGGGGAGCGCGGGTGGAAGGCGGTGCGCTCGTTCTGGGGGGTCTCGCTGACCTGCCCGAACATCTCGGAGGACGAAGCCTGATAAAAGCGGATCTGTCCGCCCGCGTCAGAAGCGCCGCCCGCGTCAGAAGATCCGCTCGCGCCAGAAGAGCCGCCCGCGTTGGAAGAGCCGCTCGCGTTGGAAGAGCGGCCCGCGCCAGAAGAGCCCGGGGAGACGCCTCGCGACACGCCCGAGCACACCCGGATCGCCTCCAGCATGCGCAGCACGCCCATCCCGGTCACCTCGGCCGTGAGCTCCGCCTGCTCCCACGACATGGGCACGAACGAGATCGCCCCCAGGTTGTACACCTCATCCGGCTGCACCCGCTCGACGGCGGAGATCAGCGACCCCTGGTCCAGCAGATCCCCCCGCACCACGCGGACGTCCGTGAGCAGTTTCCGCATCCGGGACACGCGCGGGTTCGCCTGCCCGCGGGCCAGCCCCCAGACCTCGTACCCCTGCTCCAGCAGGTGCTCCGCGAGATAGGAACCGTCCTGGCCGGTGATGCCGGTGATCAGAGCGCGCCTGGCCAAGGGGTCCTCCAACTATCGCCTGCCCTGTCCCTTTGAGACGGGAATGTACAGCTAAGCACCCCGCAAGGACATCAGGCCACATAGAACACGTTCCACCGAACCACGCTCGGTTACAGCAATGTCGCAGTTCGCACGCCCTGCGACGGACATTGTGAACAATTCCAGCCGACCTACCGAATGGTAGCCTTCTCGGACTAAGGTCATCTTTCACGGTACACGCCCGGCTCCGGGCCCTACCGGCGGAGAAAGGGGTGTCCGTGCGGGAGCGAAGGCTGCGGATCGCGCTTCTGTCCTACCGCAGCAAGCCCACCTGTGGCGGTCAGGGGGTCTACCTCCGCCATCTGAGCCGGGAGCTGATCACGCTCGGGCACCACGTCGAGGTGTTCTCCGGCCAGCCCTACCCCGAGCTGGACGAGGGCGTCATCCTCCGGAAGGTGCCCAGCCTCGACCTCTACCGCGACGAAGACCCGTTCAGAACGCCCAAGCTGCACGAATACCGCGACTGGATCGACTGGCTGGAAGTCGGCACCATGTGGACCGCCGGGTTCCCCGAGCCGCTGACGTTCACGCTGCGGGCCCACCGCGAGCTCAAGAAGCGCGTCGGCGACTTCGACGTCGTGCAGGACAACCAGACCCTCGGGTACGGCCTGCTCGGCATCCAGAAGCTGTTCCCCGTGGTCGGCACCATCCACCACCCGATCAGCGTGGACCGCCGCATCGAGCTGGAGGCCGCCAAGGGCGTCAAGAAGCTCACGATGCGCCGCTGGTACGGCTTCGTGAAGATGCAGTCGCGCGTCGCGCCGAAGCTGAGCCCGATCCTGACCGTCAGCGAGTCGTCGCTGGCCGACATCCACCGCGACTTCAACGTCCCGCAGGCCAACATGCGCCTGATCCCGCTCGGCGTGGACACCCGCTACTTCCACCCGCGGCCTGACAAGCCGCGGCGCAGGGGCTCGATCGTGGCCGTGGCCAGCGCCGACTCCCCCATGAAGGGCGTCGCCACGCTGCTGCGCGCGGTCGCGAAGCTGGCCACCGAGCGCGACGTGAACCTGACCGTCGTCAGCAAGCCCACCCCCGGCGGCCCCACCGAGCAGCTCGTGCAGGAGCTGTCGCTGCAGGACCGGGTGCGTTTCGTGCACGGCATCTCCGACGACGAGCTGGGCGAGCTGATCGCCACCTCGGAGATCTCGGTCGTGCCGTCCCTGTACGAGGGCTTCTCGCTGCCCGCCGTCGAGCACATGGCCTGCGCCACGCCGCTGGTCGCCAGCCGTACGGGCGCGCTGCCCGAGGTCGTCGGCGACGCGGCCGTCCAGGTGCCGCCGGGCGACGCCGAGGAGCTGGCCGCGGTGCTGCGCCGGCTGCACGACTCGCCGGAGGAACGCGAGCGGGTCGGCAAGGCCGGCTACGACCGCGTCATGGAGCGCTACACCTGGCACGTCGTGGCCAAGCGAACCGTCGAGGCGTACCACGAGGCCATCGAGAACCACAAGAGGAGAGGCTGACCAGTGCTGACCGTGGACTTCGCCCGGCTTCCCGTCGGCCCGGGCGTGCGCGTGCTCGACCTGGGCTGCGGCGGCGGCAGGCACGCCTTCGAGGTGCTGCGCCGGGGGGCGGACGTGATCGCGTTCGACATGGACCAGTCCGAGCTGGACGGCGTGTCGAACATGTTCGCGGCCATGGACAAGGCGGGCGAGGTGCCCGACGGCGCCACCGGCGAGACCGTCCAGGGCACCGCGCTGGACATGCCGTTCGAGGACGACAGCTTCGACCGGGTGATCGCTGCGGAGGTGCTGGAGCACATCCCCGACGACATGGCGGCCATGCGCGAGATCTTCCGGGTGCTCAAGCCCGGCGGCACCGCGGCCGTGACCGTGCCGAGCTTCCTGCCCGAGCGCATCTGCTGGGCGCTGGACGAGGACTACCACACCGCTCCCGGCGGCCACGTCCGCATCTACACGCTCGCCGAGCTGTCGGCCAAGCTGAAGTCCATCGGCTTCGTGATCGGCCCCCACCACCACGCTCACGGCCTGCACGCGCCGTACTGGTGGATCAAGTGCGCGGTCGGCGTCAACAACGACGACCACCCGCTCGCCAAGGCGTACCACGAGCTGCTGGTGTGGGACATCATGAAGCGCCCCGCCGCCACCAGGATCGCCGAGGCCGTGCTCAACCCGGTCATCGGCAAGAGCGTGGTCCTGTACGTGCGGAAGCCATGATCTCCCGCGAGGAGGTCGTACGGACGGCCGAGAGCATCGCGGCGATCCAGCAGGACGACGGCGGCGTGCCGTGGCCGGAGGGCCACGTGGACGCCTGGAACCACATCGAGTGCCTCATGGCGATGTCCGTGGCGGGCCTGGCCGAGCCGGTCCGCCGCGGCTACGGCTGGCTGGCCCGCCACCAGCGGGCCGACGGCGCCTGGCCGATGAAGCTCGTGGACGGCGTGCCGACGGAGCCGAACGGCGAGACCAACCACGCCGCCTACATCGCGGTCGGCGTGTGGCACCACCACCTCGTCACCGGCGACCGGCGCTTCACCGAGGAGAGCTGGCCGATGGTCAAGGCCGCGCTCGACTTCGTGGCGGGGCTGCAGACCGAGCGGGGCGAGATCGTCTGGGAGCGCGACGCGCACGGCAGGCCGGGGGCGTACGCGCTGCTGACCGGCTGCTCCTCCATCCACCAGGGGCTGCGCTGCGGCGTGCTGCTCGCCGACCACCTGGGCGACCCGCAGCCGCACTGGGAGCTGGCCGCCGACCGGCTGGCCCACGTGCTGTCGGCGCATCCCGAGGCGTTCGCGGACAAGAGCCGCTTCTCCATGGACTGGTACTACCCGGTGCTGGGCGGGGCGGTGCGCGGGGCGCAGGCGTTGGAGCTGCTGGAGCGCGAGTGGCCGACGTTCGTGGTACCGGGTCTCGGCATCCGGTGCGTCTCCGACCAGCCGTGGGTGACGGGGGCGGAGACGTGCGAGCTGGTGCTGGCGCTCGACGCGCTGGGCGACGGCGAGCGGGCGCGCGCGCTCTTCGCCGACATGCAGCACCTGCGGCACGAGGACGGCTCGTACTGGACGGGCTGGCAGTTCGTCAACCGCAAGCACTATCCGCACGAGCGTTCCGGCTACACCGCCGCCGCGGTCGTCCTGGCGGCCGACGCGCTGCTCGGGCTCTCGCCGGGTGGCGGGCTGTTTCGTGACATCGACGGAACCGCGGTGTTCGATCCGGAGGTGTGCGGGTGCGCGGCCGTGCACACTGAGGGCCTCTGAGAGGCCCGTACAACCGCTTTTGCGGGTTCTTTGCCCGTACGGGCCGGTGCGCCGCCGATGGGTCGCTCAGCGGGCTTACTAGCTTCTGAGTGACGTACGAGGCGTCTTCGGGGGAAGCGTGGGCGACACGGGCACACCATCGTTCTTGGACCAGGTCAGGACCGACCCGACACCGGAGCCTGCACTGTCCGGGGCCAGGGGGCTGCGGCGGTTCCTGGCCAAGGATCCGCTGGAGTCCGATCTGGGCCGGCGCCGATTCCGGCACAGGGGCGGAGCCTCGCGGACGGTCTTCATGAAGTCCGAGCGATCGTACGTCTTCGGTTACAACGCGGTGATGTCACGAGAAGTCGAGAAGGTCGAGGCGATCCCGGACGAGCAGCGTCCCTTCGCCTACGAGGGGGCCGCGGCCGCCTGCACGACGCTCGACCTGCTCACCCTGACCCGGGGCCGGCGCCTTCACGAGCTACTGGCCGGCCCCGCCCAACATCACCGCCACGCCGCCTACCTGGGCGCGGGCCGCGCGTACGCGCTGCTGCGGCTGCGCCCGGTGTGGGGCGCGCGGCGGGCGCACCCGCTGCTGCGGTGGCTGGCCGTGGACGGGTTCGGCTTCCAGTGGAGCCTGTCCAGGGCCGATCGCATGGTGGGCGAGCGCACCATGCCCGACCTGCTCACCAGGGCGCACTGCGCGCTGTTCGACCAGGGGCTGGGGCGGCTGCTCTGGTACCACGAGGGTGGCGCGCCCGACGACGTCTCCGCCAGGATCGGCGGCTTTCCCATCCCGCGGCGGGCCGACCTGTGGAGCGGGGTGGGGTTCGCGGCGGCGTACACGGGCGGCGCCGAGGCGGACGAGCTGTGGTGGCTGACCGAGCGGGCGGGCGCCGACGGCTTCCGCGCGTACCTGGCGCAGGGGTGCGCCTTCGCGCTGGCGGCGCGCCTGCGCTCGGGCGAGCTACCCGGCCACGCGGCGCAGGCGGCGCCGATCCTGGCGGGCGCCGGCGCGGAGGAGGCGGCCTCGTGGACCGACCGGGCGCTGATCGCGCTCGGCCACGAGGCGCACACGCACGAGGACTTCCAGAGCTGGCAGTCGCAGACCCGCCGCTCCTGGACCCGCCGCCACCGCTACTAGACGCCCGGCCCGACCCGCTCCAGGACGCGCAGCGAGCCGGCGACCGCCACCTCCTCGAACGCGCCGGACTCCAGCGCCCGCCGGTAGACCCGGTACGGCGCCTGCCCGCCGTGCGCCGGGTCGGGGAAGACGTCGTGGAAGACCAGCGCCCCGCCCGTCGTCACGTGCGGCGCCCAGCCCTCGTAGTCGCGGGTCACGGGCTCCTCGGAGTGGCCGCCGTCGATGAACAGCATGCCCAGCGGCGAGTTCCACAGCTCGGCGACCCGTTCCGACCTGCCGACGATGGCGATCACCTCCTCCTCCAGCCCGGCGTAGGCGATCGTGGCCCGGAAGGTCGGCAGCGAGTCCATCTTGCCGAACCGGGGATCGACCAGGGTCGGGTCGTGGTGCGCCCAGCCGGGCTGGATCTCCTCGGAGCCCCGGTGGTGGTCCACCGTGACGACCACCGACCCGCTCTGGCGGGCGGCGGCGCCGAGGTAGATGGCCGACTTGCCGCAGTAGGTGCCGATCTCGCAGATGGGACCGAGCTTGCCGTACCGGCAGGCCGTCTCGTACAGGGCCAGCCCCTCTTCTGGAGGCATGAACCCCTTGGCGTGTCTCGCCGCGTGAAGCAGCGCTGACGGCATCGTCATAGGCATGCACCCTAGCCGAACCGAATAACATTCCAACCGACTCTTGCAGGGCCGTTCTGCAACCTGTTCTACTTGGCAGCGTGAATCAGCGCGCTCGCATCGCCATGTCGGACGACGAGGTCACCGCCTTCCTGGAGGGCTCGCGCAAGCTGCAGCTCGCGACCATCAACGCGGACGGCACCCCGCACCTCGTGACCATGTTCTACGGCCTCGACGAGGGCCGGATCGCCTTCTGGACCTACGCCAAGGCGCAGAAGACCCGCAACCTGGGCCGCGACCCCCGGGTGAGCTGTCTCGTGGAGGCCGGCGACGACTACAACGAGCTGCGCGGCGTCCTGGTGTACGGCAAGGCCGTGCAGGTGGACGACCGCGACCGGGTCATCGCCGTCGGCCTGGCGATCGCCCGCCGGATGACCCCGGGCGTATCCGACGACCTGCTGCTCCCGTATGTGGAGAAAACAGGGCGCAAGCGGGTTGCGTACGTCGTCGAGCGCACGAAAGTGGTCTCATGGGACCACAGGAGGCTCACATGAAGGTCAAGGTGGACGAGCTGGTCTGCGAGGCCAACGCCGTGTGCATGGGGCTCGCGCCGGAAGTGTTCGAGGTGGACGACGACGACCAGCTTCACATCCTGCTGCCGGAACCACCCCCAGACATGCAGGACCGCGTCCGCCACGCGGTCAGGTCCTGCCCGAAAGCCGCTCTGTCCCTCGAGGAATAGCCCGCAGGCAACGAGGAGGAACCCCCAATGCGCGCCGCGATCCTGCACGCCGTAGGCAACGACAAGCTCGACATCCGCGACGACGTCACCCTGGCCCCCGTCGGCCCGGCCGACGTGCGCGTCCGGATCAGGGCGACGGGCGTCTGCCACTCCGACCTGTCGGCCATGACCGGCGTGCTGCCCCAGCCCGTGCCGCTCATCCTGGGCCACGAGGGCGCGGGTGAGGTGGTCGAGGTGGGCGAGCACGTCACGTCCGTGAAACCGGGCGACCACGTCGTGATCAGCTGGCGCCCGGCCTGCCAGGAGTGCGAGCTGTGCGTGGGCGGCCAGCCGTTCCTGTGCATGAAGTACGTCATCGAGTCCTTCAGCAAGGGCAACTTCCGGCTCGGCGACGGGACGACGGTGTTCGGCATGGCCGGGTGCGGCACCTGGGCCGAGGAGATCGTCGTGCCGTGGCAGGGCGCGATCAAGATCGACGAGGACGTGTCGTGGGAGGCGGCGGCCCTGATCGGCTGCGGCATCACGACCGGCGTCGGCGCCGCGCTCAACACGGCGAAGGTGCGCCCGGGCTCCACCGTCGCGGTGGTCGGCTGCGGCGGCGTCGGCCTGTCCGTCATCCAGGGCGCCCGTGTCTCCGGCGCCAGGACGATCCTCGCGGTGGACCCGCTGGAGTCCAAGCACGAGCTGGCCAGGAAGGTCGGCGCGACCCACGCGGTCACCCCCGACCAGGCCGCCGACGCGCTGAACGAGCTCACGGGCGGCGGCGGCTTCGACTACGCCTTCGAGGTGGTCGGCAAGTCGGCCACGATCCAGAACACCTGGAAGCTGGCCCGCCAGGGCGGCGACGTCATCATCGTCGGCGCGGGCGCGATGGACGACATGGTCTCCATCTCCGCCTTCAGCCTGCTCTTCGAGGGCAAGAACCTGCTGTCCAGCCTGTACGGCGAGGCGGACGTCCGGCACGACTTCCCCTACTTCGCCAAGCTGCACAAGACCGGCCTGCTCGACCTGGAGTCGATGATCAGCGCCCGCATCCGCCTGACCGACCTGAACGACGCCGTGGCGGCGCTCAAGGGCGGCGAGGTGCTGCGCCAGATCGTCCTCATGGACTGACGCACTGGACTGACGTACGAAGGCGGGGCCGCCCCCGGGGGACGGCCCCGCACAAGGTCTTACTCGGTGGAGAAGGCGGCGTCGAAGGACGTCGCCGGCGGGGTGATGGAGTTGAGCTTGCGGATGTAGCCCAGCGCCTCCTTCGCCCCGTCGAGCCGGTCCATCCCGGCGTCCTCCCACTCGATCGAGATCGGCCCCTCGTACCCGATGGAGTTGAGCGCGCGGAAGCAGTCCTCCCACGGCACGTCGCCGCGGCCGGTGGAGACGAAGTCCCAGCCCCTGCGCATGTCGGCCCACGGCAGGTGCGACGACAGGCGGCCCTTGCGCCCGTCGCCGACCCGCATCCGCGTGTCCTTGCAGTCCACGTGGTAGATGCGGTCCTTGAAGTCGAGGATGAACCCGACCGGGTCGAGGTCCTGCCACACCATGTGGGACGGGTCCCAGTTCAGGCCGAACGCGGGCCGGTGGCCGATGGCCTCCAGGGTGCGCACGGTGGTGTGGTAGTCGTAGGCGATCTCGCTCGGGTGCACCTCGTGGGCGAAGCGCACACCCACCTCGTCGAAGACGTCGAGGATGGGGTTCCAGCGGTCGGCGAAGTCCTGGTAGCCGGCCTCCACCATGCTGGCGGGCACCGGCGGGAACATCGCGACCGCGTGCCAGATCGACGAGCCCGTGAAGCCCACCACCGTGTCCACGCCGAGCAGCGCGGCGGCGCGGGCGGTGTTCTTCATGTCCTCGGCCGCGGCCTGGCGCACCGACTCGGGGTCGCCGTTGCCCCAGACGCGCGCCGGGAGGATGGCCTTGTGGCGCTCGTCGATGGGGTGGTCGCAGATCGCCTGGCCGACGAGGTGGTTGGAGATCGTCCACACCTTCAGGCCGTGCTTGTCGAGCTGGGCGCGCTTCTGCTCCACGTACGAGGGGTCCGCCACGGCCTGGGCCACGTCGAAGTGGTCGCCCGAGCAGGCGATCTCCAGGCCGTCGTAGCCCCATTCCGAGGCCAGCCTGCACACCTCCTCGAACGGCAGATCGGCCCACTGTCCGGTGAACAGCGTGACTGGTCGCATCAGTCCTCCACGTTCGTGTAGCGGCTGCCCTCAGCCGCGCTGCGCTCGACCGCCTCCAGCACCCGCTGCACCCGCAGCCCGTCGGCGAACGACGGCGACGGATCGGCGCCGGTGGCGACCGCCTCCAGGAAGTCCTTGATCTCGTGGGTGAAGGTGTGCTCGTAGCCGAGGCCGTGGCCGGGCGGCCACCAGGCGCCGACATACGGGTGGTCGGGCTCGGTGACCAGGATGCGCTCGAAGCCGCCGCCGCCGGCGCTGAGCCACAGCTCGTTCATGGCCTCGAAGTCGAAGGCGAGGCTGCCGAGCGAGCCGTTGATCTCGATGCGCATGGCGTTCTTGCGCCCGTTGGCGAAGCGGGTGGCCTCGAACGAGGCCAGCGCGCCGCCCGACATCCGGCCGATGAACAGGGCCGCGTCGTCCACCGTCACCTCACCCCTGGCGGTGGAGCCGGTCGCGCCGAGGCCGGCCGACTCGGTCGCCAGCGGGCGTTCCTTGATGAACGTCTCGGTCAGCGCCGACACGCCCACCACGTTCTGCCCGGTGACGAACTGGGCGGCGTCGACGATGTGCGCGCCGATGTCGCCGAGGGCCCCTGAGCCCGCCTTGTCCTTCTGCAGCCGCCAGACCAGCGGGAACTCGGGGTCGACGATCCAGTCTTGCAGGTACTGTGCCCGCACGTGCCTGATCTCGCCGAGCCGGCCCTCCTCGACGTACCGGCGGGCGAGCGCGATCGCGGGCACCCGCCGGTAGTTGAAGGCCACCATGCTCTTGCCCTGCGCGGCGGCGGCCGCCGCCACCATGGCCTCGGCCTCGGCGACGGTGTTGGCAAGCGGTTTCTCGCAGATCACGTGCTTGCCGGCCTGCAACGCGGCGATGGCGATCTCCGCGTGGGAGTCACCGGGCGTGCAGATGTCGACGATCTGCACGTCGTCGCGCTTGACCAGCTCTCTCCAGTCCGTCTCGATGTCGGCCCAGCCGAGTTGCGCCGCGGCGGCCTCGGTGCGCTCCTTGGACCGGCCCGCCAGCACCGCCATGCGCGGCGCCAGCGGCAGGTCGAAGAACGCCCCGACGCTGCGCCAGGCCTGGGAGTGGACGCGGCCCATGAAGGCGTAGCCGACCATGCCCACGCCGATGGTGGTTCTGTCTGACATGCAACCCCCGATCAGGATCAGGATTCGAAGCCGAGTGACAGGTACTGCTCGACGTTATCCTTGGTGATGGTCTCGGACGCGAGCGTGATGGACTGCGGAACCTGCCGTTCCACCAAATCACTCATGCCCTTCGACTGTGCTACCAGACGCGCCAGCTTGATCGCTGAGGAGGCCATGGTCGGCGAGTAGGTGACGGTGGCCTTGAGCACCGAGGTGCCCGACTGGATCTCCTTCATCGCGTTCAGCGACCCTGCGCCGCCGACCATGATGAACTCGTTGCGGTTGGCTTCCTTGATCGCGGCCAGCACGCCGACGCCCTGGTCGTCGTCGTGGTTCCACAGCGCGTCGATCTTCTTGTGCGCCTGGAGCAGCGAGGTGGCGACCTCGTTGCCCGTCTCGACGGTGAACTGGGCGTCCTGCTGCGCCGTGACCTTGAACCCGTAGACCTTGAGCGCGTCGGCGAAGCCCTTGCTGCGGTCCTGCGTCAGCGGCAGCGTGGCGATGCCCTGGATCTCGACGATCACCGGGTTGGCCACGCCCTTGGCCTTGAGGTCCTTGCCGATGTAGTGGCCGGCCGCGACGCCCATGCCGTAGTTGTCGCCGCCCACCCAGGTGCGGTAGGCGAGCTTGTCGGGGAAGATCCGGTCCAGGTTGATGACCGGGATGCCCGCCTCGGTGGCCTGCAACGCGACCTGGTTGAGCTGCTGGCCGTCGTTGGGCAGGATGACCAGCGCGTTCACCTTGGCCGCGATCAGCGACTCGACGGCGGAGATCTGCTGGTTGATGTCGTTGGTCGGCTCGACCGGCTTGAACTCGATGTCGGGGTACTGCTTCGCGGTGGCCTCGGCGTTCTTGGCGATGGCCGCGATCCAGCCGTGGTCGGCCGCCGGCGCGGAGAAGCCGATCACCACCTTCGTGCCGGGCTGGTCGTTGCCGCTGGCCGCCGGAGCGGGCGCGGGCGCGGCACTGGTGGGGCTCGCCGCGGGCTCGTTGCTGGTGCAGCCCGCCGCTAACAGCGCGGCTCCGCCGAGTCCGCCGATGAGGAATCCCCGGCGCGCGACGTTGTCACTCATGGTGCTCTCTCCTTCAGATTCCGCCGCTGGAGAAGGACGGCGACGACGATGATCAGGCCCTTGGCGATCAGCTGGTCGCTGGTGTTGAGCCCGTTGAGGATGAACAGGTTGGTGATGAGGGTGAAGATCAGCAGGCCCAGGATGGAGCCCACGATGGTGCCCCGGCCCCCGGTGAGCAGCGTGCCGCCGATGATCACGGCGGCGATGGCGTCGAGCTCGTACAGGTCGCCGTGGGTGGAGGAGCCCGTGGTGGTGCGAGCCATGATCAGGATGGCCGCGATGCCGCAGCACAGGCCCGACAGCGCGTACAGCAGCATCGTGTGCCTGCGTACGTCGATGCCTGCCAGGCGGGCCGCCTCGGGGTTGCCGCCCACCGCGTACGTGCGCCGCCCGAACGTCGTGCGGTTGAGCACGATCCAGCCCAGCACGACGACCAGCGCGAAGATGTAGACCAGCAGCGGGATGCCGAGCCACCGGGTGGTCGAGAGCTCCACGATCGCGGAGTTCTCCGCCTGGATGAGCTGGGTCTTGCGGTCCGACATGCGCTGCGCGAGCCCTCGTGCGGCCACCAGCATGGCCAGCGTGGCGATGAACGGCACCATCCGCCCGTAGGCGATCAGTAATCCGTTGACCAGCCCCGCTCCGGTGCCGACGAGGAGCGCGCAGACGGCCATCACGACCGGCCCGTACGACTGCGTCGCCAGTGTGGTGGCCCACACGCTGGCCAGCGCCATGATCGCGCCGACCGACAGGTCGATGCCGCCTCCGATGATCACGAACGTCATGCCGACCGTGATGACGCCGATCGTGGCCGCCAGCGACAGGATGCTCACCAGGTTGGACGCCGTGAGGAAGTTGTCCGGCCTGGTCACCAGGCCGACGACGACCAGCAGCGCCAGCGCGCCGACCAGGCCGAGGTGCCGCATCTCGCTGACGCCGCGGATCGACGGCAGCGCCGGTGCGGCCTTCGTCGTGGGTCCCCCCATCACGCCGCCCTCCCATTCATGATCATGTCCAGTACGCGGTGCTCGTCCAGCTCGGCCGCCTCCCCCTCGTGAATGACGGACCCCTCGCGCAGCACCAGCACCCGATCGGCGAGGCCGAGCACCTCGGGCACCTCGCTGGAGACCAGCAGCACGCCGATGCCCTGCTCGGCCAGGTCGTGGATGACCGCGTACAGCTCGGCCCTGGCGCCCACGTCCACGCCGCGGGTCGGCTCGTCGAGCAGCAGCAGCTTGCGCCCGCCGAGCAGCCAGCGGGCGAGCACGGCCTTCTGCTGGTTGCCGCCCGACAGGGTCCTGATCGGGCGTTCCGGGTCGGGTGGGCGGATGTCCAGCATCTCCGACAGCCGCTTGGCCTCGGTCCGCTCCCGCTTGCGGTCGAGCCAGCCGAACCTGGCGAAGCCCGGCAGGCTGCCCAGCGTGATGTTGGCGGTGACGCTCTGGTCGAGGAGCAGGGCCTGAGCCTTGCGTTCCTCGGGGGCCAGGCCCATGCCGTTCCTGACGGTGCCGACCACGCCGCGGCGCACCTGGCGGCCGTCCAGCAGCACCTTGCCGCTCGCGGAGCGGGCGCCGTAGACGGCCTCCAGGATCTCCGAGCGGCCCGAGCCGACGAGCCCGGCCAGGCCGACGATCTCGCCCGCCCGCACGGAGAACGAGACGTCCTTGAAGACCCCCGGCGAGGTCAGGGCCTCGACGCGGAGCACCTCCTCGCCGAGCTTGCGCCCGCCCCTGGGCGGGAAGACGTACTCGACGTTGCGGCCCGTCATGAGCGAAACGATTTGCGTCGTCGGCGTGTCACGGGCGGGCAGGCCGACCGCGACCGTGCGGCCGTCCTTGAGCACCGTGACGCGGTCGCCGATCTCGCGGATCTCCTCCAGGCGGTGGGAGATGTAGACGACGGCCACGCCCTGTGCGGTCAGCTCGCGGATGATGCGGAAGAGGTTGGCCACCTCGTCGTGGGCGAGCGCGGCCGAGGGCTCGTCCATGATGATCAGGCGCGCCTCGTGGGAGAGCGCGCGAGCCATCGAGACGACCTGCTTGGCCGCCGGGGACAGCCGCCCCACCTCGGTCGAGGGGCGGATCTCCGGGTGGCCCAGGCGCTCCAGCACCTCGCGGGTGGCGCGCCGGCCCGCGGCCCTGTTCACGAAGCCGAGGCGGGCGTGCTCGTGGCCGAGAAAGATGTTCTCGGCCACGCTGAGCCCGTCGACCAGGTCGAGCTCCTGGTAGATGGTGGCGAAGCCGAGCTTGATGGCGTCGATGGGGCTGCCGGGGCGCACCTCCGTACCGTTGAACGAGATCGTGCCCTCGTCCGGCTGGTGCACTCCGGCCAGCACTTTGATCAAAGTGGATTTGCCGGCGCCGTTCTGGCCGAGCAGGCAGTGCACCTCGCCCGCCTTGACGTCCAGATCGACCCCGTCCAGCGCGCGCACGCCGGGGAACTGTTTGACGATGCCCTTCATGACCAGCATCGGGAGGTCCCTTTCAGGCGTTGACGATGCGGTTGATGTTGTCGGGTGACAGGTAGTGCTCGATGGCGAGGATCCCCGCGCCGAGTGCGGCGGCGTTGATCCCCGTACGACTGGGGGTGATGGACAGGTGGTGCGTGGCCAGCGGGAGCGACCTGCGGTAGACCGTCTCCCTGATGCCGGCCAGCAGGTGCTCGTGCACCCGTGACAGCGCGCCGCCGATCACGATGACCTCGGGGTTGAAGAAGTTGACCAGGCTCGCCAGCACCTCGCCGATGAGCCGGCCCGCCTCCCTGACCAGGCGCAGCGCCTGGGTGTTGCCCGACTGGACGAGCGCCACCACGTCGGCGCCGGTCTCGGCCGCCAGGCCCAGCTCGGTCAGCCGCCGCGCGATGGCGGCGCCGCCGGCCACGGCCTCCAGGCAGGCGCTGTTGCCGCACCGGCAGCCGGCGTCCTCATGGCCGCTGACCCTGATGTGCCCGATGTCGCCGGCCGAGCCCTGCGCGCCCCTGTGCAGCTTGCCCTCGGCCATGATGCCGCAGCCGATGCCGGTGCCGACCTTGACGAACAGCAGGTGCCTGGTGTCGGCGAAGGCGCCCCGGTGCTCGCCCAGCGCCATCACGTTGACGTCGTTGTCCACCAGGACCTCGACGCCCTCGAAGTACTCGGGGACGGGGTAGTCGTTCCAGCCGGGCATGATCGGCGGGTTGTTCGGCCGTCCGGTGGCGAACTCCACCGGCCCCGGCACGCCGATCCCGATGGCCCGCAGGGCGCCGCGAGGCCGCCCCGCCTGGCCGAGCAACCGGTCGAGCCGCTGGTCCACGTGGGCGAGCACCTTCTCCGGGCCCTCACCGATCAGCAGCCCGTCCTCGCACTCGGCCAGCACGTCGCCCGAGATGTCCATGAGGACGACCCGGCAGTGGGTGGCGCCCAGGTCCACGCCCGCGAAGGCGTGGTCCTCGGTGTGCAGGCGGAGCTGGCGCGGTGGGCGCCCGCCGGTGGACTCGCCGCTCTCGGTCTCCTCGACGAGGCCGCGCTCGATCAGCGCGTCCACGCGCTGGGAGATCGTGGATCTGGCCAGGCCGGTGAGCCTCGCCAGATCGGAACGGGTCGTCGCGGAGCCCGCGCTGATCAGCGTCAGCACGTCGCCGGCGGAGCCCGGCTGGGGGGTCATGCCGCGACAATAAGATCACCGAAGAGGCAAATCAAGAGTGAGGATCGACCAAACTCCCCCAACTTCCGCCGAAGATCGAACAAAGCCCGCTTATTACCCCATTTGTCCTAGAACGCGAAAGCGCCGGCCCCCTTCACCCGGGGACCGGCGCGTCACCTTCCGCCGTCCAGGCCGACTAGAGCATGTTCTTCATGGAGTCGGCAGCCGTCAGCACGTACGGCTGCTCGGTCATCACCGACCCCCAGTTCTCCGCGATCGCCTCGGGCGTCAGGTCGTCGGTCTTCCATCCAGGCCCCTCGGCCACGAACACCCGCGCCACCTTGCCGCCCCCGACCGTGAACACCTCGCCGGTGGCCTCGCACGACTCGTGCACGAGGTAGGCGACCAGCGCGCTGACCCGCTCCGGCGTGAACTTGGCCTCGAACTCGGCCGGCAGCAGCGCCTCGGTCATCCTGGTCCAGGCGACGGGCGCGATGGCGTTGGCCTTGATGCCGTTGCGCGCGCCCTCGATGCCGAGCGTCTTGGTCAGGCCGACCAGGCCCATCTTGGCGGTGGAGTAGTTGGCCTGGCCGAAGTTGCCGAACAGGCCGGCGGGGCTGGAGGTGTTGACGATCCGGCCGTAGCCGGCCGCCTTCATCAGCGGGTAGGCGGCCTGGCTGACGAGGTAGGAGCCGCGTACGTGCACGGCCAGCACCGCGTCGAACTCCTCGACCGTCATCTTGCCGAACGACTTGTCGCGCAGGATGCCGGCGTTGTTGACGACGATGTCGACCCTGCCGAACGCGTCCGCGGCGGCCTGCACGACGGCCTTGGCGCCCTCGGGGGTGGCGATGTTGTCGGCGTTGGCCACGGCCTGGCCGCCGTTCTTGACGATGAGGTCGGCCACCTCGGCCGCCGGGCCCGCCGAGGCGCCCGTGCCGTCGAGCGCGCCGCCGAGGTCGTTGACGACGACCTTGGCGCCCCGTTCGGCCAGCAGGAGCGCGTGCGATCTGCCGAGGCCGTGCCCGGCCCCCGTGATGATCGCGACCCTGTCATCGAACCGAAGCATCGAACCTCCCAGGCGAGGAGAACAACATTCTAGTCCTCGCTACGATAACCGCCCTCAGGGCATATGCCACAGGTCCGGCTCGCCCGCCTCCTTGACCACCCGCCCCTTCGCCTCCAGCCAGACCAGGTGCGCCAGCGTCTCGTTGTTGGCCGAGCGCCGCATGAACGACGGGATCGTCTCCCACGGCCGCGACCACGTCAGCCGGGTCGCCACGTCCCAGCAGGCCACCCCGCCGGCCGCGGCCACCACCTGCTCGATCTCGGCCAGCCGCTCGTCGTGGTGCGCCATCACGGAGTCCACCCGCTCGGTCAGCTCCAGGAACCGGTACTCGTGCGCGGGCAGCACCTCCTCCACCTCCAGCTTGCGCACCGCGTCGAGCGAGTCGAGGTAGTCGGCCAGCGGGTTCGGCGGCGACTGGGGGTGCACGGCCACCATGGGCGTGATCTTCGCCAGTACGTGGTCGCCGGAGAACAGCACCTTGCGTTCCGGCGAGACGAAGCACAGGTGACCGGGTGAGTGGCCGGGCGTCCAGATGGCCCGCAGGTCCCAGCCCGGCAGGTCCAGGTCGTCGCCGTCCTCGACCAGGCGGTCCGGCTTGGCCATCGAGACCATGTGCCTGATCCGCATGGAGGCGCCCGCCAGCTCGTCCAGCGACAGGTCGGGCACGCCGCAGCGGCGCAACAGGTCCCGCTCGCGCTGGACGAGGGAGTCGATGGCCTCGTCGTCGTAGCGCTCGCGGACCAGGCGGGCGTCCGCCGGGTGCAGCGCGATCCAGGCGCCCGAGCTCTCCCTGATGCGGCCCGCCAGGCCGTAGTGGTCGGGGTGGATGTGGGTGACCAGGACGCCCTTGACGTCGGTGATCGCGTACCCGGCCACGCCCAGGCCGGCCACCAGGGCGTCGTAGGCCTCGTCGGTGTTCCAGCCCGCGTCGATGATGACCACCCCGCCGGGCAGTTCGAGGACGTAGACGAGCACGTACCGGAGGGGGTTGATGGGGATCGGCACGGGGACGGACCACAGGCCGGGGCGCACCCGTTCGACGTCGGGGTACGCTCCGCCGACCCACGCCTCCCGCTGCGCCGGGTTCGCGGGGGTCACCACAAATTTCGCCACATGCCCGAATATAGTTCTGCGTCCGAATCATGTTCTACTTGGGTCATGAAGCTGAGCCGCGAGATCTCCGACGATGGCCGCTTCGTCCGGCAGCCGAACCGTTTCACGGATCGGCTCGGCCCTCCCGAGCCCGGCCGCTACCGGGTCTACGCGTCCTACGCCTGTCCGTGGGCGCAGCGCGTACTGATCGTCCGAAAGCTGCTGGGCCTGGAAGACCTGCTGGACGTCACGATCGTCGACCCCATCCGCGACGAGAAGGGCTGGCGCGTCCCCGGCGGCGATCCGGAGTACCTGTCGGAGCTGTACCACGCCACCGATCCCGGATACGCGGGCCGCTACACCGTGCCGTGCGTCTGGGACACCCAGGACAAGCGGATCGTCACCAACGACTTCCCCCAGATCACCCTCGATCTGGAGACGTCATGGGGCACTTCGCCCAACCTCTATCCGGAACGCCTGCGCCCCGACATCGACATCATGAACGACCGCCTCTACCACGGGCTCAACAACGCGGTCTACGAGGCGGGCTTCTCCCGTGACCAGCAGGTCTACGAGGAGGCGGTGGCCCGGGTGTTCACCACCCTCGACTTCCTGGAGGTGCGGCTGGCCGAGTCGGAGTTCCTCTTCGACTCGCTCACCGACAGCGACGTGCGCCTCTACACGACGCTGGCCAGGTTCGACTCCGTCTACTACGCGCACTTCAAGTGCTCGGTGCGGCGGCTGACGGACTATCCGGCGCTGTGGGCGTACGCGCGCCGCCTGTACGCCATCCCGGCCTTCCACGAGACCACCGACTTCGACCAGATCAAGCGCCACTACTACGTCACCCAGACCAACATCAACCCGAGCCGGATCGTGCCGGTAGGGCCTGAGCTGGACTGGAGCCTGTAGGCGCCGGCATCCGCACGAACAGCAGGGCAGAGGCCAGCATCACCACGGCGGCGGCACTCCAGGCGGCGGCGAGGCCCGCCTGGGCGGCCAGCGAGCCGAGTGTGAGATTGGCCACGATTCCCCCTGACTGCAGGGACAGCGAGCTCGTCGAGGTGACCGTGGTCCGCTCGGCCGCGGTCACCGCGTTGTGGGTGATCTCCAGGCACAGCACGGCCGTCACCGCGCCGCCGACGAAGAGGCAGACGTAGGCGAGCCCTGCGCTGACCACCCCGGGCGGCCCGTCCAGGCCCGCCGTCGCGGCCAGCGCGCCGATGGAGAGCGCGGTGAGCACGGTGCCCGCGATCGCGCCCCTGGCCGAGCCCCCTGCCAGCCGCGCGGCGCGGGGCGCGAGCGAGCTGCCCAGCGCGCTGCCCGCGAACCCGAGCGCCGCCACCACCGCGTAGACCAGGCTGCCCTCCTCTGCCGTGCCGGCCAGCTCGGCCAGGCGGCCCGGCGTGAGCAGCTCGATGCTCATCAGCACCAGGCCGGACGCGGCGGAGGCGATCATGAGCCTGCGCAGCACGGCGCCGCCCAGCGACAGCCGGACGCCGCCGATCACGGTTGCGGGCACCTCGCGCAGCACGCCCGCCAGCGAGCGGCGCCCGTGGCCGGGCTCTGGCAGCGCGAACACCACCACGATCAGCAGCACCAGCGCCGCCATCGCGCCTGCCAGGGGCGGCGCGGCCAGCGGGAAGATCAGCGACGGGGGCGCCAGGAGCGGCAGCGCGCCGCCCGCCAGCACCCCGAGGCACAGCGCCACGGACTCCATCGCGCCGCCCCTGGCCAGGCCGGGCCGCAGGTCGGCGTCACGGCCCTCGATGCCGTGCAGCGTGTCGACGTACCAGGAGGTGGCGGGGCCGCTGGACAGCGCCCGGGCGACGCCCTTGAACACGCCGCTCAGCATGAACATCCAGAACGTGGTGGACACGCTCATCAGCGCCAGCCCCGCCACGGTGAACGCGGCGGAGGCGGCCAGCACCATGCGCCTGCCGATCACGTCGGCCAGGCCGCCCGTCGGCAGCTCCAGGGTCACGGTCACCACCGAGAACACGGTCACCACCAGACCGATCTCGGCCAGGCCGAGGCCCCGTCCGGTCATCAGCAGGACCATGCTCGCCATCATGAGCCCCGGCGGCAGCCAGGTCAGGAAGCTGACGAGCATGTAACGCCGTAAGGCCGATCGCGCGGTCATGACTCCTCCCTCCGTTTGCGGGGGAAACCCGCCACCCAGACGTTCACGAGCTGGGTGTCGGCCGCACCCTCGTGGCGGGCGGCCAGCTCGCGCAGGATCTCCTCGGTGCGCGTGGCGAACTCAGCCAGCGCCGCAGGTGGCAGCTCGACGAGGTGGTCGCTCGCGCCCGCGGCCTCCACCCATGCGGGCGACCACTCGCTCTCGTCGAACTCCTCGACGATCCGGCCGAAGAGCCCGGCCTGGAGCGTCCGCATGTACTTGACCGTCTCGCGGCCCTCGGGAGTGACGGACATCTCACGGCTGTTCCACGAGGTGTAGCGGTGCCGGGCCCGCCAGCGCCGCTCCCGGCCGTCGCGCTGCTCGGGGTCCTCCTCGATGAAGCCGAACTTGAACAGCTCGCGCAGGTGGTAGCTGGTCGAGCCGGAGCTCTCACCGACGGCGCGGCCCAGCTCGCTGGCGGTCGCGGGGCCGTCGGAGCGCAGCAGCCCGAGCAGCCGGGCCCGCAAGGGGTGGGTGACGGCCCGCAGCACCCGCGGGTCGCTGATCTCGTATTGCTCCTCCACGCCTCCACCGTAGACCACAAAGACAATTTTGCAAAGGATATTTTGCGGTTCTCGCCCTCCCTAGACTGGGGGAATGCTCGACGACATCTGGGTGGACGACTCCGTCCTCGCACTGCGCCCCGACTTCGCGGTGCTCATCGTGACCGCGCACGGCCTGCGCAACGGCCCCACCGACGACCGCTCCCGCGCCTGGCTGGAGGCCGCCTCGGCGGTGGAGGTCCAGACGGACAAGATCGACGCGTGGAAGGACGCCTACAAGGCGTTCGGCGCCAAGCCGCAGCGCACCCGCCCGTCGGTCGACGCCCTGACCCGGCGCATGCCGCTGCCGGAGATCAACCAGGTCGTCGACGCGTACAACTCGATCAGCGTGAAGCACGCGCTGCCCATCGGCGGCGAGGACCTCGACAAGTACGACGGCCCCGCCCGCCTGGTGCGGGCGACCGGCGAGGAGGCATCGGAGGAGGCGCTCGGGCAGCCGGAGCCCGGCGAGGTGATCTGGCGCGACGACATCGGTGTCACCTGCAGGAGATGGAACTGGCGCCAGGTGGTTCGCACCCGTCTCACCGAGGAGACGACCAACGCGATCTTCCTGCTGGAGCGCCTGGAGCCCATGTCGCTGGAGGAGCTGAAGCAGGCCGGCGAGGAGCTTTGCGACCTCCTGTCCGAGTTGTCACCGGAGGTACGCATCGCAAGCCGCTTGGTGTCCGGCGGGAAATAAACCTCATGTCGAGGTGTTGATACCAAAGAGTAATAATTGCTACAGCACCCCGGATTGACGAGGCGGGCGTGACCTCTTTGCGCGGTCCTGAGAGGATCGTTCGAGGCGGCACGGGTCCTTCGGCGCGCGCTGCCAGTCCGGGCGAGTAGCCTTGGACAGGTTCTCTAACATCAACGCCGATCTGCGGAAGAGGGCGATTTCCGCCGTGTCGTCTGAGTCGTCGCGGACAAACCCGCTGGCAAGCTTTGGTCAGAACGAGTGGCTTGTCGACGAGCTGTACCAGAAGTACCTCCAAGATCCAGAGTCTGTCGACAAGGCCTGGTGGAACTTCTTCGCTGACTACAACCCTGATTACGGACCGGGTCGAACCCCGGTAAGGGAGGCGGCGAACGGTACAGTGACCGCCCCCTCCCCCGCACAGGCCCCCAAGGCGCCACCCAAGGCGCCACCCGCGGCCGAGAAGCCGAAGCAGCCCGCCACTCCGGTGCCCAAGGGCGCCGAAGAGGTCAAGCTGCGCGGCGCGGCGGCCCGCACGGCCGCCAACATGGACCTGTCACTCGCGGTCCCGACCGCGACCAGCGTCCGGGCCATCCCGGCCAAGCTGCTCATCGACAACCGCATCGTGATCAACAATCACCTCAAGCGGGGTCGCGGCGGCAAGATCTCCTTCACGCACCTGATCGGCTACGCGATCGTCAAGGCGCTGAAGGCCATGCCGGAGATGAACTACTCCTACGCCGAGATCGACGGCAAGCCGACGCTCGTCAAGCCCGAGCACGTCGGCTTCGGCCTGGCGATCGACGTGCAGAAGAGCAACGGCGAACGCCAGCTCTTGGTGCCCTCGATCAAGGGCGCGGAGGAGATGGACTTCCGGCAGTTCTGGGTGGCCTACGAAGATGTCGTCCGCAAGGCCCGCGCGGGCAAGCTCGGCGTCGACGACTTCTCCGGCACCACGATCTCCCTGACCAACCCCGGCACGATCGGCACCGTGCACTCCGTGCCGCGCCTCATGCCCGGCCAGGGCACGATCATCGGCGTCGGCGCGATGGAATACCCGGCCGAGTACCAGGGGGCCTCCCCCGACACGCTCTCGCGCCTGGCCGTCTCCAAGGTCATGACGCTGACCAGCACCTACGACCACCGGATCATCCAGGGCGCCCAGTCGGGCGACTTCCTGCGCACGATCCACCGGCTGCTGCTCGGCGAGGACGGCTTCTACGACGAGATCTTCGAGGCGCTGCGGATCCCGTACGAGCCGGTCCGCTGGGTGCAGGACATCTCGGCCACCCACGACGACGACGTGGCCAAGTCCGCGCGCGTGATCGAGCTGATCCACGCCTACCGCGTACGCGGCCACCTGATGGCCGAGACCGACCCACTGGAGTACAAGCAGCGCAAGCACCCCGACCTCGACATCCAGTCGCACGGCCTGACGCTGTGGGACCTGGAGCGCGAGTTCGCGACCGGCGGCTTCGGCGGCAAGCCGCTGATGAAGCTGCGCGACATCCTGGGCGTGCTGCGCGACTCCTACTGCCGCACGGTCGGCATCGAGTACATGCACATCCAGAACCCCGAGGAGCGGGCCTGGATCCAGGCGCGGGTGGAGAAGCCGCACAAGTCGCCCGAGCGCGACGAGCAGCTCAACATCCTGTCCCGGCTCAACACCGCCGAGGCGTTCGAGACGTTCCTGCAGACGAAGTTCGTCGGCCAGAAGCGCTTCTCGCTGGAGGGCGGCGAGTCCCTGATCCCGCTGCTCGACTCGGTGATCAGCGACGCCGCCGACGAGGACCTCGACGAGGTCGTCATCGGCATGGCCCACCGCGGCCGGCTCAACGTGCTGGCCAACATCGTGGGCAAGTCCTACGCGCAGATCTTCGGCGAGTTCGAGGGCAACATCGACCCGCGCACGGCGCACGGCTCCGGCGACGTGAAGTACCACCTCGGCGCGACCGGCACGTTCACCGCGCCGAGCGGCAAGACGATCACCGCCTCCGTGGTCGCCAACCCCTCCCACCTGGAGGCGGTCGACCCGGTGCTGGAGGGCGTCGTCCGCGCCAAGCAGGACCTGCTGGAGCGCGGCGAGGAGGGCTTCACCGTCCTGCCCGTGCTCGTCCACGGTGACGCGGCCTTCGCCGGCCAGGGCGTCGTGGCCGAGACGCTCAACCTGTCGCAGCTGCGCGGCTACCGCACCGGCGGCACCGTGCACGTGGTGGTCAACAACCAGGTCGGCTTCACGACCTCGCCCGCCTCGTCCCGCTCCTCGGTCTACGCGACCGACGTGGCGCGGATGATCCAGGCGCCGATCTTCCACGTCAACGGCGACGACCCCGAGGCCGTGGTGCGCGTGGGCGAGCTGGCCTACGAGTACCGCAGGGCGTTCCGCAAGGACGTCGTCATCGACCTCATCTGCTACCGCCGCCGCGGCCACAACGAGGGCGACAACCCCGCCTTCACCCAGCCGCTGATGTACGACCTGATCGACGCCAAGCGCTCCACGCGCAAGCTCTACACCGAGGCGCTGATCGGCCGGGGCGACATCACGGTCGAGGAGGCCGAGCAGGCGCTGCGCGACTACCAGGCCAAGCTGGAGCAGGCGTTCACCGAGACCCGCGAGGCGGCCAAGAAGCCGGCCGAGGCGGCCGCGATGCGGGTGCCCCCGACCGAGGTCGTCAAGTGGTCGCACGACGACACGCCGACCGGCATCACCCACGAGACGCTCAAGCGCATCGTCGACACCCAGCTCAACCTCCCCGACGGCTTCACACCGCACCCGCGCCTGGCGCCGGTGCTGCAGCGCCGCGGCCAGATGGTCGAGCAGGACGCGATCGACTGGGCGATGGGCGAGACGCTGGCCTTCGGCTCGCTGCTGATGGACGGCCACCCGGTGCGCCTGGTCGGCCAGGACTCCCGGCGCGGCACGTTCACCCAGCGGCACGCCGTGCTGGTCGACCGGATGACCGGCGCCGACCACACGCCGCTGAAGACCTTCAACCAGGGCACCACGAAGTTCTACGTCTACGACTCGCTGCTCAGCGAGTTCGCGGCGCTCGGCTTCGAGTACGGCTACAGCGTCGTACGCCCTGACGCGCTGGTCCTCTGGGAGGCGCAGTTCGGCGACTTCGTCAACGGCGCCCAGACGATCATCGACGAGTTCATCTCGTCGGGCGAGCAGAAGTGGGGCCAGAAGTCCTCGGTCGTGCTGCTGCTGCCGCACGGCTACGAGGGCCAGGGCCCCGACCACTCCTCCGCCCGCATCGAGCGGTTCCTCCAGGTCTGCGCGCTCGACAACATGACGGTCGCGCAGCCCACCACCCCGGCCAACTACTTCCACCTGCTGCGCTGGCAGGTGGAGTCGGAGCGGCACAAGCCGCTGGTGGTCTTCACGCCCAAGTCGCTGCTGCGCCACAAGGCGGCCACGTCGAAGTCGTCCGACTTCACCGCGGGCTCCTTCCAGCCGGTGATCGGCGACACGACGGTCGACCCGGCCAAGGTCACCAGGGTCGTGCTGACGTCCGGCAGGCTCTACTACGACCTGGCGCAGCACCGCGACAAGAGCGGTCGCGACGACGTCGCGATCGTCCGGCTCGAGCGCCTGTACCCGTTCCCGTCCGAGGAGCTCGCCGCCGAGCTGTCCCGGTACGGCGACCAGGTGGAGCTGCTCTGGGCGCAGGACGAGCCGGCCAACATGGGCCCGTGGCCGTACCTCACGCTCAAGCTGGCGGAGGACCCGCAGACCCTGAACGGCCGGGCCATCCGGCGTGTCTCGCGCACGCCGAACAGCTCGCCCGCGACCGGTTCGCACAACTCGCACGACACGGAGCTCGAGGAGATCCAGCACCAGATCTTCGGCTGAGCCACCGTTTGTCGAGCCCCCGGTCCGCCCCGCGCGGCGGCCGGGGGCTCACTGCTGCCCGGGCAGGCTAAAGTGCAGGCCGGACGCCTGCCGCAACTGTGAATGGAGAGCGATGTACTTCACCGATCGGGGGATCGAGGAGCTGGTCGAGCGCCGCGGCGAGGAGGAGGTCAGCATGCTGTGGCTGGGCGAGCGGCTGCGCGAGTTCGTCGATCTCCATCCCGAGTTCGAGGTCCCGGTCGAGCGGCTGGCCACCTGGCTGGCGCGGCTCGACGACGATGACGAGGACGACTGACCGCGGGATATAACGCGATACATCTTGAGTTTCCCGCGAACGCGACATATCGTGAATTGAGGAGCTTTGGTGTCGCCATGAGAGAGGCGGGGGAGCATGCAGCAGTGGACGATCGACGAGCCGGGGCAGCTCACGTTCGGTGATGTGGACGCGCTGGACGTGCGCGTCGTCGCCGGACGGCTGGACGTGCTGGCCAGCGACGGCCCGGCCACCCTGGAGATCGCCGAGATCGAGCCGGGGTCACCGCTCACCATCACCTACGACGACGCCACCAGGTCGCTCGTCATCGCCGACCGCGACCTGACCTGGGAGGGCGTACTCGGCTGGCTGCGCCACGACCGGCGCAGGACGGTGCTGTCCATCACCGTGCCCAAGAGCTGCAAGGTCAAGGCGGGCGTGGTGTCCGCCCCCGCCGTGCTGGCCGGGTTCGAGCGGATGACGCACGTCAAGAGCGTCTCCGGAGACGTCGTGCTCGACGGGGTCAGCGGCGAGATCGCCGCCAACACCGTCTCGGGAGCCGTCGAGAGCCGGGCCCTCGACGGCGACCTGTCGTTCATCAGCGTCTCGGGCGACCTGACGGTGGCCGACGGCACCCCGCACCGGCTGAAGGCCAACACCGTCTCCGGCCGCATCACGGCGGATCTCGCGCTGCGACCCACGGGTCACGTCACGTTCAACAGCGTTTCCGGTGACATCCTGGTCAGGCTGCCGGAGAACGTGGAGGCGGACGTCAGCGTCAGGTCCACCGCGGGAAGGCTGGTCAGCGCGTTCGAGGAATTGTCCAACACGAGCAGTCCCGGCGCGAAGTCGCTGTCGGGACGGCTGGGTGGCGGCATGGCCTCGCTGTCGGCCATCACGGTCTCCGGCGCGGTCACGCTGCTCAAGGGGGAGAAGGAATGAGCCCTGTCTTCGGTCACGGCCGGCTCCGGCTGTACCTGCTCAAGCTGCTGGACGAGAGCCCGCGCCACGGATATGAGGTCATCCGGCTGCTCCAGGACCGCTTCCTCGGCGTCTACTCGCCCTCCCCCGGCACGATCTACCCGCGCCTGGCCCGCCTGGAGGAGGAGGGCCTGGTGACGCACGAGGTGGTCGAGGGCAAGAAGGTGTTCTCGATCACAGACAAGGGCCGCGAGGAGCTGAACGCCCGGCTCGACGAGCTCGACGACCTGGAGCAGGAGATCTCCGCCTCCGTCCGCGACATCGCCCGCGAGGTCAAGGAGGACGTCCGCGACACCGTCAAGTCGCTGCGCGACGAGCTGACCCGGATGGCCAAGGACGTGCGGACCGGCGCGGCCGAGGACGGCAAGCGGCTGCGCGACCAGCAGAAGGAAGACCTCAAGCGGCTGCGCGACCAGCAGAAGCGCCAGTGGATGGAGCACGCCTACCACTGGCAGGACGAGGGCGAGCGGCTCACCCACGAGTGGCGCAAGATCTGGTCGCAGGTCTGGTCCACACTGGGCGGCCCGCCGTCCAGCCGGGCCGAGCTGGACGCCGAGCTGGGCGAGCTGCTGGCCGACTTCGTCGCCAAGGCCCGCGAGGAGGCCTCGAACGCCCGGCTGACGACGGAGAAGCTGGCCGAGCTTCGCACGACGCTGGACGAGACCGCCCGCCGCATCCACGACATCCTCGACCGCTGACCGGCCGGGGAGCGCCACCGCCTCCCCGGCCGGATCGCTTTCCCGCACCGTCACGCACCCCCGACGCGGGCACGCGCTCCTACCCGGGCACGCGCTCCTACCCTGACACGCGCTTCTCCAGGCACGCGCTCTCACCCGGGCACGCGCTTCTACACGGGCATGCGCTAACTACGCGGGCATGCGCTATCTACGCGGGCATGCGATCCATCCCGCGGCGGCGCGCCGAGTTCCGCTCGGCCCTGCGGGCCTGGTACGCGATCGGCATGTACCGCAGCCGCTCCGGCAGCCGCGGCGTCAGCATCGCCACCGCGTGCCCGAGATGCCGCAGCCGCCGCTCGTCCCTGGCGGTCCACCGCAGCCCGAGCTTCTCCCGCACCGCGGGCGGCAGGGTGCCGACGGTGACGAAGTAGTTGAACTCGCCCGCGCCGGCCCCCACCGGCGTCCACAACCGCCGCAGCGGTGCGGGCAGCCGGGGCGGCGCCGGGGTGCCGCGCATCACCGACAGCACGTCGAGGGCGGTCGCGTGCGGCTCCAGCCGATCGCCGACCATCTGCTCGAAGTACCGCCAGAACGCCTCGACGTCCTCGGGCATCTCCCGCTCAGGGACCCGCAGGATGGCGCCGAGCTGCCGCGACTCCGCGTAGAGCCGCCGCTCCTGCTCCCGCGTGAACGGGGTGCCGAAGTGCCGGTTGAGCGCGATGAACCGCTCGAACAGCGACAGGTGCACCCATGCCCACGCCTCGCCGTTCAGCGCGTGGTAGTGCCTGCCCTGCTCGTCCACGCCGCTGATGGGTTTGTGCAGCTCCCTGAGCCGCTGCCCCTCGGCGGGGCCGTCCTCGCCGCCGTAGACCCAGAGCTGCACGGAGGTGAGCGTGCGCTCCAGCCGCCCCCACGGGTCGTCCTTGTACGTGGAGTGCTCGGCGACCGCCGCCCCGACAGCCGGATGCATCGTCTGGAGAACCAGCGCGCTGCCGGCCACGAGCAGGTTGCGGTATTCGCCGGCGGTGTCCCAGTGCATCGAACCTGGGCCGAAGGGCTCAACGTCCATGATGACCGCCTCCCGGGTGATACAACCCAATTCCTTTTGTATCACCCGGGAGGGGCGGAAGTAACCCTTCACTTATTCAGGCGGTAAAGACCACCTTGCCGAAGATCTCCCCTGCGGCCATGGCCGCGAAGCCGTCCCGCGCGTCGGCCAGCGGCAACGCCCTGTCGATCACCGGCCGCAGCCCGGTCTGCTCCAGGAACACCGCCAGCCGCGCCAGTTGCTCCCGCGTCCCCATCGTCGTGCCGATCACGGACAACTGGAGGAAGAAGACCCGGTTCAGATCGGCCGGCGGCACCGCGCCGCTGGTGGCGCCGGAGACGACGACGCACCCGCCGGGCTTGAGCGACTTGAGCGAATGGTCCCAGGTGGCCTGCCCGACCGTCTCCATGACCGCGTCCACCCGCTCGGGCAGCCGCGCGCCCGGCTCGAAGACCTGGTCGGCGCCGAGCGCCCGCGCCCGCTCACGCTTCTCCTCCGAGCGGCTGGTCGCCCACACCCGGTACCCGGCGGCCCGGCCGAGCGCGATCAGCGCGGTCGCGACGCCGCCGCCCGCCCCCTGCACCAGCACGGTGGCGCCGGGCTGCAGCCCGGCCTTGTCGAACAACATCCGGTACGCGGTCAGCCAGGCCGTCGGCAGGCAGGCCGCGTGCTCGAAACTCAGCCCGGCGGGCTTGGGCACCAGGTTCCGGCGCGGCACGGCCACCCGCTCGGCGAACGTGCCGTCGTGCACCTCCGACAGCAGTGAGCGCTTGGGATCGAGCGTCTCGTCGGCCCCGCTGCCGATGACGGCGTGCACGATGACCTCGTTACCGTCCTCGTCCACGCCGGCGGCGTCGCAGCCGAGCACGATCGGCAGCCGGTCCTGCCTGATGCCGACGCCCTTGAGCGTCCACAGGTCGTGGTGGTTGAGCGCGGCAGCCCGTACGGTGACGGTCGTCCACCCTTCGGGCACCTTCGGCTCTGGGTGCTCGCCCAGCGTCAGTCCGGCGAGCGGGTTGTCGGGATCGGTCTGTGTGGCGGTTACGGCGAACATGGCCGCACCTTACTCCGGGCGCCCGCCGCCGGACTTCAGCACGCCCGCTCAGCCTCGCCTACTTCATCGTGACCCGGATGCCGGAGATCGCCTTCGTCCGGAACGACGCCGGCCCGGTGGCGGCGACCAGCACGTCCCCCCGGCACACCATCTCGGCCCGCCGTCCCCGCCCTTCGACCACGCCGGGCATCCTGGCCTGCCGCTCACAGCCGGGCGTGGGCACGAGCGCCACCATCTCCCCGGTCGCGCCCCCGAACCACAACTGCGGCCCGATCGGCTCCCCCTGCGCGTGCTCGCCGGGCTCCCCGAGCCGCACCGCGCCCCGGCCGGTCAGGACCAGGTACCCGTCCTTGGTGACGCGGCCCCTGAGGTTCTCGGCCAGCGCCGTGCGCTGCTCGAACGTCAGCCCCTGCCCCCGGTCGTACATCGCCAGCCGCCACGGCCCGAACGCGAACAGCAGCACCTGCCCGTACAGCCCGCTGCCGGCCTGGCGCGGCCACAACGTCACGTGCGGGGCGTAGTTCCGCAGCGCCCGGCCGCCGCGCGTGATCTCCACCTCTCCCCCGTACGGCGCGACGAACTGCCGGAACATCCCGTCCACCCAACCCGCCCTGAACGGCCGCGACCCCATGCCGGCCAGCCCCAGCCCGGCCGGGTACCGCACCTCGGCCCGCGCGCCGTCGGGGAACACCACCTGGATGACCTCGTCGCCGCCCTTCCTCCTGGCGGGCACGGTCAGCAGGTTGGGCGCGCTCTTGACCGTGGTCAGCGACCTGATGGGCGCGGGCGTCCGGTTCGCGGAGGCGGTCTCGGGCTCGGGGTCCCGGCTCACGAGCAGGCCGACAAGCGGAACCAGCAGGAGCGCCAGAACCACCACCAGGCCGACCCACCGGCGGCGGCCGCGCTCGCCTGCCTCGATGACGTCGAACTGGTCAGCCACGACGTTCCTAGCCGAGTAGTGCCGGCTTGCGCCCTTACGTCTCAGTTCAAAGGAGCGGCGTCCGCCGGCGCAAGCCCTGGAACCCGGCGAACTCCGGGTCGCAGGTCACAACTTCGACATGACGTCACCACGTGGCCACATTGACCTTCCCGTCGCTCACGAGCCGCACCCGCTGCCCCACCAGCTCCCGCTCCTCCGCCTCCGCCAGCAACCCGGCCTCTTCCACCACCGCGTAACCCCTGCCCCCGTCCACGTCCACGACCAGGAACCCCTTCTCGGCGGCCCCGTCGCGCCCGTGCGCCACGGTGTACCCGGCCACCACCCCCGCCCCCGCACAGGCCTCCACCAGCGGAACCTCCTTGCCCACGTGCACGGGGGCGGCGTCCCCGAGCCGCCCGCCAGGCTCGCTGGACCACACCGCGTACGTGTGCTTCGTCAGATGCATCCCCACCCCGGTCACCAGCCCGTGCCCCGACTGCGCCCGCAGCAGCCCCGCCATCGTCGCCGTCGAGTGCAGCACGTAGTCGCTGGCCGGCCCGCCCGCGTACGGCAGCCCGCCGGTCACGGTCAGCCCGCGCGGGTCCATCGGGTCGAGCCCGATCGCGTCGCACGCCTGCCGCAGCGCGATCGCGAAACAGCTGTAGACGTCCAGCGCGTTCATGTCGTCCAGCCCGAGCCCGGCCCGCTCGAAGGCGGCCTCGGCGGCCAGCGCCATGGCGGGCGAGGAGCCGAGCTCGGGCCGCGTGGCCACCTCCCAGGTGTCCTCCGCGTACGCCCATCCACGCAGGTAGACCCGCTGGTCCTGGGGCACCCCCAGCCGGTCGGCCAGCTCGGAGCCGGCCAGGATGACGGCCGCGGCCTGGTCCACCTCCAGCACGGCCACCATGTCGCTGGTGTAGGGCCAGCCGACGAAGCGGTCGCCCAGCTCTCCGGCCGTGCGGGCGGTCCTGCGCCAGGCGTGCGGGTTGGCCGCCGCCACCTCGGTCATCGGCGCCATGATGCGGGCCCGCTCGCGCATCTCCTCCTCGATGGTGAGCCCGGCCGCCGCCCGCCGCGCGGTCTCCATGATCGGGTAGGTGTGCACCGGCAGGAACAGCCCGTGCGCGAGCGCGGACGGGTGCGGCGGCCGCTCCCATCCGTAGGGCGGCTTGGGGTCGGCGGCGTGACTCCACGGCACGTGCTCCCCGGCTTTCCTGTACGCCCTGCGCGTGGCGAGCGCCTCGGCCCCGGCGATGAGGGCGCAGTCCAGCTCACCCGCCGCGATCGAGGCCGCCGCGGCGCCGATGAGCAGGTGCGGAGCCGTACCGCCGACCTTGGAGTAGACCCGGTGGCGCGGTGTGGCGCCGAGGCGCTCGGCGAGGCGGCCGACAGGCTCGTCGTACTGCCAGGAGTCGGTCCAGACGAGCTGGATGGAGTCGAGCCGCTCGACGGGCAGCCGCGCGTCGGCGGCGGCCTCCCGCGCCACGGACTCCCAGAGGTCGAGCGGCTCGGGGCCGGGCTGCTCGCGAATGGTGCGCTGTGCGATACCGATGAGGCAGGGGGTGCGAGGGTTCATGCCACAAGTCAACCAGAACATCGCTCGGTTGATAAGGAGTGGCGTTTGATAATTGGCGTTACCGCTGTGACTCAAGAAATTTCATCTGCGCTCCTACCTGCGGAGATGCCAATCTTGAATACATGCGTTTTTGCTATTTCTATAACGGAATGGAACCGGCTCATGCTTTTTCACGTCGTTTCCTGGCCGCCGGATCCCGCCGTTCATTAACGTTCCGATCGTTTTCCTGGCCCACCGGGGCGCAGTACCCCGCTCTGGGCCGCCGAAAGCTGAGAGGAGCTCCATGTATTCCCGAGCAAGGCGCATCGCGATCCCCCTCGCCGGCCTCGTGGCCATCGGGCTGGCGGCGGGAATGGTCAGCGGCGCCGCGGCCAACGCGACGACCGCACCCTCAGACGTCGTCTCCAAGAACTCGGCCACCCCTGCGGAGCAGGCGGTCCAGTTCTGGACGCCGGACCGCGTCAAGGCGGCCAGCGACCACAACGACGGTCTCGACCTGTCCACCAAGGGCGTCAAGGGCAGCAACGACGCCCCTGACGGGCCGGCCGGCTCAGTCCCGCCGATCGGCGCCGAGAAGACCACGGCCAAGAAGAGCAAGCACGTCAACCTGCCGAACACGGTCGGCCGCGTCTTCTTCACGCTGCCGAAGGCCGACCCCCGCGACCCGAGGAACTGGCGTTACTGCTCCGCCAGCTCGGTGCAGAGCAAGTACCGCAACCTCGTGGCGACCTCCGCCCACTGCGTGTACGACACCAAGAAGAACACCTTCTACGACAACTGGATCTTCATCCCGTCGTACTGGGACGGCGACAAGGTCTGGAACGGCAAGGCTCCCTACGGCATCTACGCCGCCAAGACCTTCAACGCGCACGACGACTTCGTCGTCAAGGAGGACTACGACTACGACTACGCGTTCGTCAACGTCTTCAACGGCATCAAGGTCAACTGGGAGAAGGTCAACGGCCGCTGGCAGTGGACCGTCAAGAACGTGGGCCGTCTCGGCGACAACGTCGGCGGCCAGGGCTTCACCTGGAACCGGAGCACCAAGCTGAACGTGTTCTCGTTCGGCTACCCCGCCGGTGAGCACCCCGACGGCGACAAGCCGTACACCGGCCGGACGATGAAGTACTGCTACGGCAAGACCAAGGCGATGCCCGAGGCCAAGAAGTACAACCTCCAGGAGCACGTCGGCTTCAAGTGCTCCTTCACCGCCGGCGCGAGCGGCGGGCCGTTCATCTACAACTACAAGAGCGCGTCGCGCACCGGCTACCTGGTCGGCGTCAACAGCGTCGCGTGGGACACCGACGGCAACGACCGCTACGACCACATCTCTTCGCCGTACTTCAACACCGACACCTACAAGGTCTACAAGGCCGCCGCCAACCGCTGGACCGGCAACTGGCGGTGATCGATCGGCACCCTTGGCCCCGGTTCCCCTGGGAGCCGGGGCCATCCCCTGGGCGGAATGGAGGGGTGCGGGCGAACGTGGCGTACGCCACTGGAACGAACTAATGCGACCGCGAATGGGCTCGAATTCCGAACCCGCATCTCTCTGCTCATCCTGGCTCTGACCTGCGGCTACGCGGCCCGACTAATGATCATTTACGTGTATCCGCGGCGTTCGGCTGACGGTGTCCTTATGGTTCACGATGCACTCTTGATCAGGTAACGAATCTCTATCCAAGCTGCAATACCGTCTGTACATCTGGAAAAATCCACCCTTACGACCCCAAGAAAGGCATTTCATGATCCCCCGAGCCAGGCACTTCGTGGCCGCTGCCCTCAGCAGCGCGCTGCTGATCGTGCCTGCCTTCACGGGGATCGCCCACGCCACGTCCGCCGCCACGTCTGCCTCTGACAGCAAGGTCTACGCCGTCCCCCTCGCCAAGACCCTCGCGGACGTCAAGCGAGTCGCCGACTACTGGCGCCCGGACCGCCTCCAGAAGACCGACCTGTCCACCCCCGCCACGCCCGGCTCCGGCGCAGCCGCCTCGACCACCTCGTCAGGCGCCGCCGCGGGACCCGCCGCCCCAGCCGCCTCCGCCGCTTCCGCTGCTTCCGTCAAGCGGACGGCGAGCACCGCCGGCGTCTCCCCCACGCTGCCGCGTAAGGGCACCGCCGCCAACACCATGGGCAAGGTCTTCTTCCGCTTCGGGGACAAGGAGTACTGGTGCTCCGCCAGCGCGGTCTCGGCCAAGAACCGCAGCGTGGTGGCCACGGCCGGGCACTGCGCGTACGACTCGCGCACGGCCAAGCCCGCCGACTACTGGATCTTCGTCCCGAACCCGGGCCCCGGCGGCAGCGCGCCCGACGGCATCTACGTCGGCGCCTCGATCAGCCTGCACGAGGACTGGTCGGGCAAGGGTGACTACGACTTCGACTACGCGTTCGTGACCGTGCACCGCGGTTTCACCTGGGTCGCCAAGGACGGCGCGTACGTCATGCAGGACGTCGGCCGCCTCCAGGACAACGTGGGCGGCCTCGGCCTGGAGCTGAATAAGAAGCCGGGCACGTACGCGGTCACCGCGTTCGGCTACCCGGCGGGCCAGCAGCCCGACGGGTCACACCCGTACGACGGCAAGACCCTGCAGAAGTGCCGCCCCGGCGCCACCCGCTACACCGTCGCCCCGGGCCGCGACCTCCAGAAGGGCGTCGAGCTGACGCCGTGCGACTTCAGCCCGGGCGCCAGCGGCGGCCCGTGGGTGATCTCCTACGACGAGACCCGCAGGCTCGGCAGCCTGGCCGGCGTCAACAGCCTGACCTGGAACAGGGACGCCAAGGGCCGCTACGACTCGGTGTCGGCCCCGTACTTCGACACGGTCACCGGAGAGGTGTACCGACGCGCCGCGTCGCTCGGCACCATCACAAATGTGACCTAAGTCATAGCAACCATTCGATCACTACGGGTGATCAGCGGCTTCTCTGTAACGACAAGGTCACGGCCAGCTTTGGAACGCTGACAGGACGTACTGGTAATCCGCACGTCCCGAGTCAAACCTGTAGTTTCCGGGCTGTCCGTTTGCTGAGTTTTGAAGGTGCACAAGGCGCCTCATGTCAGCGCAACCTGGAGTTACCTTGAAGCGAATCCTTCTTCCCGCCGGCGGAGCCCTCCTGGCCACCGGTCTGCTCGCCGCCGGCCTGTCCGGCACCGCGCAGGCCGACGGCGACGTCGCCCACGACCCGATGGCCCGCAACAACTCCGACGCCGTCTCCGTCGCCTCCTTCTGGCTGGCCTCGAACGGAGCCGCACTCCGGTCCGCGACCCAGTACACGTGGGACTCCAAGGAAGTTCGGAAGGTCGTCTCCAAGGGCGGCGCCGACCCCGACGGCCGCCCCGGCACCACGGCCCCGACCGGTGAGACGAAGTCGACCGGCAAGGCCCAGAACGTCAACCTGCCCAAGACCATCGGCAAGGTGTTCTTCGTCGACGGCGGCGGCAAGTTCCGCTGGTGCTCGGCCACCTCCATCCAGTCGGCCAACCGCAACCTGGTCGCCACGGCCGGCCACTGCGTCTACGACACCGACAGCAACTCGGCCACCATGGACAACTGGGTCTTCGTCCCCGGTTACTACCAGGGCAAGACGCCGTGGGGCATCTACGTGGGCAAGCAGGCCTTCACCCACTACGACTTCGACACCTACGAGGACTACGACCGCGACTACGCGTTCGTCACCGTCTTCAACGGCATCCAGTTCAACGGCGTCAAGCAGGTGGACCGCAGGGACTACGAGCGCTTCACCGGCCCGAAGCGCTCCTGGGGCGGCCACTACTACATCCTGCTGTCCAAGGACGCGGGCCGCCTCGGCGACAACGTCGGCGGCCAGGGCTTCGCCTGGAACCAGCCCACGGGCAAGCCCGTGCGCGCCTTCGGCTACCCGGCGGCTCCGCACCCCGACGGCAACAAGCCGTACAGCGGCGTGACGCCGAAGCACTGCTACGGCAACACCACCGCCAAGACGGTCGGCGCCTCCTGGCTGAAGATCGAGGAGCACGTCGGCCTCAAGTGCGCCGTGACCCCGGGCTACGACGGCGGCCCATGGCTGCTGAACTACAGCAACGCCAAGCGCTCCGGCTACGTCAACGGCGTCACCAGCACCTTCGCCGACCAGGACGGCAACGACCGGATCGACTACATCACCTCGCCGTACTTCGACGGTGAGACGGCGTCCGTCTACCGGGCCGCCACCGGCGCACCCTCGGGCAAGATCGTCGGCCCGAACGGGGAGCTGTACAAGTAAGCCCTACCAGGGGAACAGCGAGGGCCTCGGTGATCCGGGGCCCTCGCTTGCTGCCCGAAGATCTTTCTTGGTTCAACTGACAGAACGTGTTTGCCTTGTCACCATGGGCGCATGCGTCGCGAAGATCTAACGGACGCCGAGTGGGATCGAGTGGCCTCCCTCCTCCCTCAGCGCGGCCTCCGCCCCGGCCGGACGACCGACGACCGCACCGTTATCAACGGCCTGCTCTACCAGGCCCGCACCGGCGTCCGCTGGCGCTCCCTGCCCGACCGGTACGGCTGCTGGGTCACCATCTACAAACGGCACAGGCGGTGGCTCGCGGACGGCACCTGGCAACGCCTCTCCCTGGCCCTGCACGCCGCCGACCCCACCCCCCGCCACCCCCACAGAGCCGGCCCCGCCGCCCTGGACCTGGTCCGCAGCCACTCGCTCGACTCCCCCAGCCCGGCCCCGGACCCGTCCCCGCACAAGGACGGAGCGGTACTCGCCGGCCTCCAGGCCCTCCTGGGTGGCTCGGTCAAACCCAAGGGACGCTGACCCTCTTCATGGCCCGCCGACACATCGTCGGCGGGTCTTTTCATGCGCCCGCAGGCCCTACAGATGCGAGCTTCCGAGCGAACCTGAAGATCTCCTGTGAGAAACAGGCGAAGTTAGACGGAGTTGGTTCCAATCTGGTTCCTGTGATCTAAGTCATATTCATGCGACTACGCACAGTATTGAACACCTAACGGCACTTTCGTCCCAGCAGCAACTTCCCCTACATACCCAGCGCAAACGTCACGCGGCGATCACGACGCGCAAATGTCTCTGACAGGTCACGGAAAGGTCACGGCGACAGGGGCGCCTACCAGATCACCCAAAGCGGGTTCCACCTGCGGAGATCACCACGCTATGTTCCTTGCTATCCCTTTACTGACGCATGGGACGCAAGTTGCGACCCACGACAGAGCAAGGAGCAGTTCCCTTGAAGCGCATCCTCATCCCCGCCGGTGGCGCCCTCCTGGCCACCGGCCTTCTGGCCGCCGGCCTCGCCGGCACCGCCCAGGCCGACGACACCGTCGCCAAGGACGCCATGGCGGCGACCGCGGCCAACGCGAAGGCCATCGCCTCGTTCTGGGCGGAGAACAACGGTGCTGCCCTCAAGGCCGCTACCGAGTCGAACGTCTGGGACAAGGCTGACGTCGCCAAGCTGCAGAGCAAGGGTGGTTACAGCTCCGACACCAAGCCGGGCTCCACGGCCCCCACTGGTGAAGAGAAGAAGACCACCTCCAAGGTGCAGAACGTCAACATGCCGAAGACCATCGGCAAGGTGTTCTTCATCAACAGCAAGGGCGAGAAGAAGTGGTGCTCCGCCACTTCGATCCAGTCGCAGTACCGCAACCTGGTCGCCACGGCCGGGCACTGCGTCTACGACACGGCCGCCAACACGGACGTCATGTCCAAGTGGGTCTTCGTCCCCGGTTACTACCAGGGCAAGTCCCCCTGGGGCATCTACGTGGGTAAGCAGGCCTTCACCCACTACGACTTCGACGTCTACGAGGACTACGACCGCGACTACGCGTTCGTGACCGTCTACAACGGCGTCAAGCTCGACGGTGGCAAGGCCACCAAGGTCACGATCAACGAGTTCAAGTCGGCTCAGGCCAAGGGTCAGGTCACTGACATCAAGGCCGCCGAGGTCAGCAAGGACGAGTACGAGTCGGCCATCAAGGACCCGACGAAGTTCCCGTACTACGAGATGAAGCCGGGCGAGGCCAAGAAGGTCACCGGCCCCGACTACCCCGGCGCGGTCGTCGACAAGAAGGAAGTGTCGAAGACCGAGTACGAGGCTGCCAAGGCCAAGGGCAACGGCCGCGGCCAGGGCTTCATCTACGGCGACCCGATCGCCGAGAACGTCGACAAGGCCACGTGGGACAAGTACGACGGCCTCGGCGACAAGGGCACCGGCCCGGACAAGTTCGGCAACTACTACATCACGCACTACTACGTGCAGGAGTGGTACGTCCCGGGCAAGGACGCCAAGTACTACCGGATCGACTACTACGTCATCGAGGACTTCGCCAAGGACGCGGGTCGCCTCGGTGACAACGTGGGCGGTCAGGGCTTCGCCTGGAACCAGCCGACCGGCAAGGCCATCCGCGTGTTCGGCTACCCGGCCGCTCCTCACCCCGACGGCAACAAGAACTACACCGGCGTGACTCCGAAGTGGTGCTACGGCACCACCACGAAGAAGCTCGTGGGTTCGGCTGCCAAGAAGATCGAGGAGCACGTCGCCCTCAAGTGCGCCATGACTGAGGGCGCCGACGGTGGCCCGTGGCTGTACAAGTACAGCAACGCCAAGCGTCTCGGCTACGTGAACGGTGTCACCAGCACCTTCAACGACCAGGACAGCAACGGCCGCGTGGACTACATCTCGTCGCCGTACTTCGACGGCGAGACGAACACCGTCTACAAGGCCGCCGCGGCTTCGTGGTCCGGCAAGATTGTCTAAGTGACGCTTAGCGACTGGGCGTAGCCCGATCGCGCAGCTGTTGCGAGCGAAGGGCCCGGCATCCCGCCGGGCCCTTCTGCTTTCCCGCCCCGAACGTGAGGGGCTTTGGACGCATGGGGCGTCCAGACGGTGCCATCAACCCGATGTGATCTGCATCACACACCCTCGCCGAGCCGAAGCAGGGGGACATCTCAACCCCGCCAGTCACACTGACAACTTCCTTATGTTGATCAGGGCAAACGGCATAGAGGCCAGCTTTACTCAGCTCCTGCGCATCAGCCACTTAAACATCACAGAACGATCACGACCGGCTTGTCCCATCTTTTCATCTCAAAGCGGCTACCCGAGTTCAAGATCGACACTGTATGTTCCTGGCTATCCCTTTACTGACGCATGGGACGCAAGAGGCGTTCCACGACAGCGCAAGGAGTTACCTTGAAGCGCATCCTCCTTCCCGCCGGTGGCGCCATTCTGGCCACCGGTCTGCTGGCCGCTGGTCTGGCCACCACCGCCCAGGCCGACGACACCATCTCCCAGGATGTCCTCGCCGCTGAGGCGAAGGCCATCGAGACCCTGGAGTTCTGGACCGCGTCCAACAACCAGGCTCTCAAGGGAGCTGTGGCCTTCAACCCCGACGCCCTCGAGGTCTCTCAGATCAAGAGCGGTGGCGGCTATAGCTCGGACACCAAGCCGGGCTCCACCGCCCCCATCGGCGAGGAGAAGAAGACCACCGTCAAGGTTCAGAACGTGAACCTGCCGAAGACCATCGGTAAGGTTTTCTTCGAGGGCCGCGACGGCAAGCTGTACTGGTGCTCCGGTACCTCGATCCAGTCGCAGTACCGCAACCTGGTCGCCACGGCCGGTCACTGCGTCTACGACATCGCCGGCAACGACGAGGTCGTCTCCCGCTGGGTCTTCGTGCCGGGTTACTACCAGGGCAAGGCTCCTTGGGGCGTCTACGTGGGTAAGCAGGCCTTCACCCACTACGACTTCGACGTGTACGAGGACTTCGACCGCGACTACGCGTTCGTCACCGTCTACGACGGCATCGGTGGGGCTCTCTACCAGCCCACCAAGGTCACGTACGAGGAGTACAAGGCCGCCACCGCCAAGGGCCAGAAGACCGACATCAAGGCGACCGAGGTCGGCAAGGACGAGTACGAGTCGGCCATCAAGGACCCGACCAAGCTCTCCTACTACGACATCAAGCCTGGCACGGCCAAGAAGGTCACCGGCCCGGACCACCCCGGTGCGGTCGTTGACAAGGTCGAGGTCACCAAGGCGAAGTACGAGGCCCAGAAGGCTGCCAACAAGATTGGCAAGGGCACGGACTTCATCTACGGCGACCCGATCACCGAGCAGGTCGACAAGGCCACGTACGACGCGTACAACGGCCTGGGCGTCAAGAGCAAGGACGCCGCTGGGAACTACCTCATCACGCACTACTACCTGCAGACGTGGTACGTCCCCGGCACGGACACCAAGTACTACCGCCTGGACTTCTACGTGGTCCAGCACGCGCTCAAGAGCGTTGGCCGCCTCGGCGACAACGTTGGCGGGCAGGGCTTCGCGTGGAACCAGCCTTCCGGCAAGTACGTCCGCACCTTCGGCTACCCCTACGGCCCGCACCTGGACGGCAACCGTCCGTTCACCGGTGTGACGCCGAAGTGGTGCTACGGCAAGACCTCCAAGAACGCCCTGCTCATCCCGAGCAAGAAGGTCGAGGAGCAGCAGTCGCTGAAGTGCACCGTGACCGCCGGCTACGACGGTGGCCCGTGGCTGTACAAGTACAGCAACGCCAAGCGTCTCGGCTACGTCAACGGTGTCACCAGCCTCATCGCTGACACCGACAAGAACAACCGCTACGACACGATCACCTCGGCGTACTTCGACGGCGAGACCGCTGCCATCTACAAGGCCGCTGCGGCCGTGTGGTCCGGCAAGCTCGTCAAGTAAGTACCTGACTGATCGTGGACGGCGACTTGTTCGGCGTTCAAGAGCAGTAACCAAAGGGCTCGGCATCCAGCCGGGCCCTTTGGCCTTTCTGCCAGAAATCTGGTTTTCGCCCTTACCAGTGTGACTAGTGAGTCGATAGGGTCTTTACACCCTTTTTGACAACTGTGGAGCCTCCCCTTGAAGCGCCTGCTCATCCCCCTCGCCGCCGTCGGCCTGAGCGCCGCCGTACTCGCCTCTCCCGCCGCCGCCGCCCCTGACTGGGCGCAGGACAACCTGCAGCCGAAGCCGGCCGACGCGTACGGTGCCGCATATTTCTGGCTCGACTCCAACGGAGCAGCCCTCCGCAAGGCCACCCAGTACAACATCGACGCCAAGGACGTGCCCAAGCTCGTCAGCTCGGGTGGTTCGAGCAAGTTCGACGGCAAGCCCGGCATGACCGGCCCGACCACCACCGCCAAGGCCACCGCCAGTAAGAACGTCAACCTGCCCAAGACCATCGGCAAGGTGTTCTTCCTGGACAAGGAAGGCAAGTACCGCTGGTGCACGGCCACGTCCATCCAGTCCAGGAACCGCAACCTGGTCGCCACCGCTGGCCACTGCGTCTTCGCCAACGGCAAGGATGACGTCTTCGACAAGTGGATCTTCGTTCCCGGCTACTACCAGGGCAAGGCCCCCTGGGGCGTCTACGTGGGCGCGTACGCGTTCACGACCTACGACCTCGACACCTACGACGACTACGACGGCGACTTCGCGTTCGTGGCCGTGCACAACGGCTTCGCGCTGGCCGGCCAGAAGGAAGTGTCGTTCAACCAGTTCAAGACGTGGGCCGGCGACAGGTGGGTCAAGCCGCGCCAGATCGACGCGGAAGAGTTCCGCAAGTGCCAGATCAACCTCGGTGACTGCTGGTCCGAGGGCGAGGACAAGCCCGCCGACCTGGTCGGCCCCGACCACCCTGAGGCGGTTCTGGAGAAGGTCGAGGTCGCCAAGGCGACCTACGACGAGGCCAAGACCGGCCGGGGCCAGGGCTTCAAGTTCGGCGACCCGATCGTGGAGCACGTGGATAAGGCCACGTGGCAGGCGTACACGGGCCTTGGAGCCAAGGGCACCGGCCCTGACACCTTCGGCAACTACACCATCACCCACTACTACACCCAGAAGTGGGTCAAGCCCGGCACCGCGCGCAAGTACTACGAGGCGCACTACTACGTCGGCATCGCCAAGGACATGGGCCGCCTCGGCGACGTGGTCGGCGGCCAGGGCTTCGCCTGGAACCAGCCCCTCGGCCAGCAGGTGACCGTCTTCGGCTACCCCAGCGCCCCCCACCCCGACGGCGACCGCCCCTTCACCGGCGTCACCCCCAAGTGGTGCTCCGGCAAGACCGGCACGAAGAGCGTCCAGGTCAACACCTTCAAGGTCGAGACCCACCAGACCCTCAAGTGCTCCATGACCTTCGGCGCCGACGGCGGCCCCTGGCTCATGAAGTACAACAACAGCAAGCGCACCGGCTACGTCAACGGCGTCACCAGCCTGTTCGCCGACAACGACGGCAACGACCGGGTCGACACGATCAGCTCGGCCATCTTCGACGGCGAGACCGCCGACGTCTACAACAAGGCGAACTACGCCGAGACGAAGAAGATCGTCGGCCCGAACGGCGAGCTGCTCAAGTAAGTCGACGATGGGCCCGGGCAGCAGTGCCTGGGCCCATCGCAGGGGTCACACGGCGGTCAGCTCGCGAGTACGCTCCCGCAACGCCGCCACCACCCGCTCATGCTTGTACGGCTCCAACCGCCGCCGAAGATCAGCCGCATAGGACCGGGACCGCACGGACTGAAGCTCAGCGGCCAGCGTCAACGCACTGGCCGCCGCCGAACAGGCTTCCTCCAGCTCCCCGCACTGCAACAGCCCGGCGGCCAGCAGTGAGAGGTTGAACATCCGCCCCCGCACGTACCGGGAGTCCATGTCGAGCGACCGCCGCGCCTGCCGGACGACCCGCTCTCCCTCCCCCAGGTCGCGGAAGCAGTGGGCGAACTTGGCGGACAGGTAGGCCTCGTCGAAGTAGCTGAGCCACTTGGGCTCTTCGGCGGGCTTGCGGGCGTCGAAGGCACACTCGGCCTCGTGCAGGGAGTGGCCGCAGGACCGGGCGTCGCCCAGGCCGGCGTGTGCGTGGGCCTCCAGGACGTGCGCGGAGGCGAGGAGGGTCTTGACCCCGGCCGTGCGGGCCGCCATCTGGGCGGCTCTGGCGAGGTCGAGGGCGTGGGCCGGCTGACCCATGTAGATGGCCTGGTGTGCCATGCCGGCCAGGATCTCGCCGCCCAGCGTCTGGTCGTCGGCGCCTCTGGCCAGGCGGAGTGCCTGGATGAGGTAGCGCTGGGCGAGGCCGTGCTGCTCCATGTCGTAGGCCATCCATCCGGCCAGGCGGGTCAGCTCCGCGGCCGCGGCGGCCAGTTGCCTGCCGGTGGATTCGCCGTACGAGCCGTCCTTGAGCAGGGGGGAGACGGCGGTGTCGAGGTACTTGACGACGGACGAGCGGACGCGCCCGCTGCCGAAGCGGTTGTCGAGCTCACCGAACGAGCGGGTGACCTCGTGGATGGCGGCGATGTCGGCGCGGCCCACCCGCCGCGCCCCGGTGCCGCTCGGGCGCCCCTCAGAGGGCGATGTCAGCCAGCGTACGGCTCCAACAGAGCCTGCTCCTATCGCGAACGTCGAGTCGATCAGGAACCTCCGTCTCTCTACATCGGCCCGCCACAGCGCCGTCACGGTCGCGACCCCCTCCTGCCAGGTGTGCGTGAACTCCTGTCCGAGATCGAGGGGTGTGGTGACGGCCGGCATGCCCAGGTCCTCTGACGAGACGGGTCTGCCGAGCCGGAGTGCGAAGATCTCGGCGAGCAGGCACGGCACCGGGTCGCGCGGCCGCTGGCCTCCGATCCAGCGCAGGACGGAGCTGTGGTCGTACTTCAGGCCCGGCGTGCCACGTGCGGCTCCCAGATCGTTGAGGCGCCTGGCCATCCCCTTGTGGGAAAAACCCGCCTCTGCGATGAGCTGCTGCAGCAGTCGATTCGGCTCGCGTTCCATCGCTCTCCTCGTCACAGGAGTCGGCGCCCACATCATTACAGAGAGCTACTGTTATAGCACCTTGCGTAAAGGGATTATGGCAGTTCCCAAAGGTCACCCAAACTCCATCCCACACCCCAGGCCCGTTCTGCGCGTGATCAGGCGGGCCCTGGCTCCTGGACGGGGATCTCAACTACCCACGAAGCGCCCCCATAACCCAAACCTGGCCCGGGGCAGCAAAAAAGGGGCGGGCGAGGGCCGGAAAGGCCGCTCGCCCGCCCTGTGACGCCTAGACGCGGGCCACGCCGTCAGCCCGCGCCTGGGCCGCCACAGCGGCCGTCACGGCGGGCGCGACGCGCTCGTCGAAGGGGCTCGGGATGATGTACGTGGCCGTGAGGTCGTCGCCGACCACGCCGGCCAGCGCGTTGGCCGCGGCCACCTTCATGTTCTCGGTGATCGCGGTTGCCCGCACGTCGAGGGCCCCCCGGAACACCCCGGGGAAGGCCAGCACGTTGTTGATCTGGTTGGGGAAGTCGCTGCGCCCGGTGGCCACGACCTTGACGTGCTTGGCGGCCACGTCGGGGTGCACCTCGGGCGTCGGGTTGGACAGGGCGAACACGATGCCGTCGGGCGACATGGACGCGATCGCCTGCTCCGACACCGTCGATCCGGACAGCCCGAGGAACAGGTCGGCGCCCTCCAGGGCCTCCTCCGTGGAGCCGGTGTGCTTGCTCCGGTTGGTGTCGCGGGCCAGCGCCTGCTTGACCGGGTTGAGTCCCTCCCTGCCCTCGTAGATCATGCCCTTGGAGTCGGAGACCGCGATGTCGCCGATGCCCGCTTCGAGGAGGATGCGGGTGACGGCGACGCCTGACGCGCCCGCGCCGGCCACCACGGCCCGCAGGTCGCCCAGCTCGCGGCCGGTCAGGCGGGCGGCGTTCTTCAGCGCCGCCAGCGCGACGATCGCGGTGCCGTGCTGGTCGTCGTGGAAGACGGGGATGTCGAGCAGGTCACGCAGCCGGCTCTCGATCTCGAAGCAGCGGGGGGCGCTGATGTCCTCGAGGTTGATGCCGCCGAACGAGGGCGCCAGGCGCACCACGGTCTCGACGAGCCCGTCGACGTCGGTGCAGTCGAGGCAGAGGGGCACGGCGTCGACGCCGGCGAACTCCTTGAACAGCAGCGCCTTGCCCTCCATCACGGGCATGGCGGCGGAGGGGCCGATGTCGCCGAGGCCGAGCACCGCGGTGCCGTCGGAGACGACGGCGACCACGTTGGAGACCCAGGTGTAGTCGTCGGCCAGCGCGGGCTGGTCGGCGATGGCGGTGCAGACCCGGGCGACGCCGGGCGTGTACGCGAGCGACAGGTCGTCGGCGTCGCGGACGGGAACGGTGGAGCGGATCTCGATCTTGCCTCCCCTGTGCAGGGCGAAGGCCGGATCGAGGTCGGGTGTTTCGACGGAAGCAGAAGCGGGCGTGGCAGCCACAGCGACCCCTGTAGTCATCGGTAGCGGAAGAAACCTTCGGCGGACGAGCGCGAGCGGGCTGGCTTCGGTAGCTGCCAGGATCCCCTCGCCATCGTCTGGTGAGGGGGTTCGGGGGTCACCCGTCTCCCCATAGTGCCACATGGTGAGATGGTGTTCGGTGTCAGTGATGACGCCGTTCTGTTGACGCATCGTTAAACGCCGGGTGACAGCCTGGGGTGAAACCCCATTTAAACTGCACAAAACGCAAGTTTCGTGGCATTTCACATCGAGGAGGCCGTACATGGCCCTCAGACCCCTGGGCCGCCGTGGGTACGCCGCCGGCGCGCTCGCTTTGACGGCTGCTCTCGCGCTGACCGCGTGCGGCAGTGACACGGGTTCCGGCTCCACCAGCGCCAGCGCCTCCGCGGGCGCCGGCGGCGGCGTCAAGGTGGTGCAGCCCGGCAAGCTCACGGTCTGCACCAACATTCCGTACGAGCCGTTCCAGTTCAAGGACGACAGCGGCAAGATCGTCGGGTTCGACGTGGACATCGTCGACCTCGCCGCGAAGAAGCTGGGCCTGACCCAGAACATCGTGGACATCGACTTCGCCGTCATCAAGAGTGGCGCCGCCATGGCCGCGGGCAAGTGCGACGTCGCCGCCGCGGGCATGACGATCACCGACGAGCGCAAGCAGAACATCGACTTCTCCGAGCCCTACTTCGACGCCACGCAGGCCCTGCTGGCCAAGAAGGGCACCGGCGCCACCTCGCTGGAGGACGTCAAGGCCAAGGGGCTCAAGCTCGGCGCGCAGGCCAGCACCACCGGCCTCGACTACGTCAAGAAGCAGGGCTTCGACCCCACCGAGTACGCCGACTCCGCCAAGGAGCTGCTGGCCCTCCAGGCCGGCCAGGCCGACGTGATCGTCCAGGACCTGCCCGTCGTCCTCACCTGGCTGAAGAAGCCCGACGTCGCGGCCAAGTTCGAGATGATCGGCAGCCTCGACACCGGCGAGCAGTACGGCATCGGCCTGAAGAAGGGCGCCGACCCGACGCTGCTGAAGACGATCAACGAGGAGATCGCCAAGGCCAAGCAGGACGGCACCTACGAGAAGATCTACGTGAAGTGGTTCGGCAAGAAGCCCGGCGAGCTGGGCTGATCCATGGCCGACCAGCCGAAGACGGCTGAGCCTGGGCGCTCAAGGCTCAGCCCTCGGAAGAAGCAGCGGATCAGCCGGGGCATCCAGTACGTCGTACTGGCCGCGGCGCTCGTCGCCGTCGTACTGTACGCCGACTGGCCCAGCCTCGCGCAGAACTTCGCCAAGATCGACGTGGCGAAGGAGGCGCTGCCCGAGCTCTTCACCATCGCGCTGCGCAACACGATCATCTACACGGTGGGCGGGTTCGTCTTCGCGTTCGTGCTGGGCCTGGTGCTGGCGCTCATGCGGATCTCGCAGGTTCGCCCGTACCGCTGGATCTCGATCATCTACATCGAGATCTTCCGCGGGCTGCCCGCACTGCTGATCTTCCTGCTGATCGTTTTCCTGCCGCTGGCGCTGCCGGGCTTCGAGGTGCCCGGCGGCACGTACGGGCAGGGCATACTCGGGCTCGGCCTGGTCGGCGCGGCCTACCAGGCGGAGATCTTCAGGGCCGGCCTCCAGGCCGTGCCCAAGGGGCAGACGGAGGCCGCCAGGTCGCTCGGCATGTCGGCCACCCGCGCTCAGATCACCGTGGTCATCCCGCAGGCCATCCGGATGGTCATCCCGCCGACCACGAACCAGTTCGTGGCGCTGCTCAAGGACTCGTCGCTGGTGCTGTTCCTCGGCGTGTCCGGCGAGTACGTCGAGCTGGCCAAGTTCGGCAACGACCTGGCCTCCCAGTACGCCAACGCCACGCCCATCATGGTCGCCGGCATCACGTACCTGATCGTGACCATCCCGCTGGGCTACCTCGCGTCCCGGCTTGAGGGGCGCAAGGGGAGGACCCGATGACGACCCACGCCATCGAGCTGCGTGACCTGCACAAGCACTTCGGCAAGAACGAGGTGCTCAAGGGCATCGACATGACGGTGGACCCGGGCCAGGTGGTCTGCGTCATCGGCCCGTCGGGCTCGGGCAAGTCCACCCTGCTGCGCTGCGTGAACCTGCTGGAGACGCCCACCAGGGGCAAGGTGTTCGTGGAGGGCGTCGAGGTCACCGACCCCGACGTGGACATCGACGCCGTACGCCGCCGTATCGGCATGGTCTTCCAGCAGTTCAACCTGTTCCCGCACATGACGGCGCTGGAGAACGTCATGATCGCCCAGCAGCGGGTGCTGAAGCGGAGCAAGCGGGAGGCGGAGGTCGTCGCCCGCGACAACCTCGACAAGGTCGGCGTGGGCGCCAAGTGCGACTCCCTGCCGGGCCAGCTCTCCGGCGGCCAGCAGCAGCGCGTCGCCATCGCCAGGGCGCTGGCCATGAACCCCAGCCTGATGCTCTTCGACGAGCCCACCTCGGCACTCGACCCCGAGCTGGTCGGTGACGTGCTCACCGTCATGCGCAAGCTGGCGGAGGAGGGCATGACCATGCTCGTGGTCACCCACGAGATGGGGTTCGCGCGGCAGGTGGCGGATCGGGTGGTGTTCATGGACGGTGGCGTGGTCGTCGAGGACGGCGCTCCCGCGCAGGTCATCGGCGACCCCCAGCAGGAGCGCACCCGCACGTTCCTGCACCGCGTCCTGCACCCCGAGGACTGACCGTCCGGGACGGCGCGGCTGGGCACGTCCAGAGACCACCTCCCAGCCGCGCCGCCTCTCACCGGAACGACACCCCTCCTTCTGCTGTAATAGACCAGCATGGACCTCACCTCTTACGCCGAGTGGGCGGTCCGGCTGGCCAACGACCCTGACCCGCCGCCCGAGCTGACCCGCCTGCGCGACGAGCTGGCCGCCGTGTTCGACGCCGCCGGCGACGAGCGTGCCGTGGCCGAGCGGCTGAACGCCCTCCTGGTGCGCTATCCCGTACGCCCCCAGCTCTCCGACCACGACGGCCGCCAGTGGCACCTCCACCTGGCCGAGGACCCCGCCGCGACCGCCGTCATGGGCCTGGCCGCGGTCGTCGCCGAGCTGGGCGTGGACCGCCTCGGACGCTGCCGTGAGCCGCGCTGCGGCCTGGCCTTCCTCGACACCTCCTCCAACCGCTCCCGCCGCTACTGCTCGCCCCGCTGCGCGAGCCGCGCCAACGTCGCCGCCTTCCGCGCCCGCCGCAGGAACGGCGCCTGAGCGCCGAGGACGGAGAACACCGAGGACGGAGAACACCGCCACCCAGAACGAGGCTAGCGGCGGCGCAGGAGCGGCCAGTAGCGCAGCACCACACGCCCCACGATGTCGTTCACGGGCCCGAAGTCCCAGCTGTCCCGCCGCCCGCTGGCCCGCTGGTTGTCGCTCTCCAGCCACCACCCGTCGGCCCCGTGCCACTGCGCCCGTTTGACGATGAGCCGAGCGGGATCGCCTGGCAGCCTCGCCACCACGAGGTCGCCGGGGTGCACGGCGGCGCCCCGGCGCACGAGAAGCCAGTCTCCTGGCACCAGCGCGGGCCGCATCGAATCCCCTTCGACACGCACTCTCATCGTCGTTGACCCCCTACTCCGCAGGCATTGGGACCCGAGTAAGGTCGTTGAAGGACCAAGCTGATTCAGCATCCAGGAAGGATTTTCTGATGCTCGCACGACTGCTACGACCCAAGCATGTCGCTTCCGCACACTGCGACCTGCCCTGTGGGGTCTACGACCCCGCTCAGGCCCGTATCGAGGCCGAGTCGGTCAAGGCGATCATGGAGAAGTACGCGGCGAACGAGGACCCGGTCTTCCGCGCCCGCGCCATCAAGATCAAGGAGGAGCGGGCCGAGCTGGTCAAGCACCACCTCTGGGTGCTGTGGACCGACTACTTCAAGCCGCCGCACCTCGAGCAGTACCCTCAGCTCCACCAGCTCTTCTGGGACGCCACGAAGCTCGCTGGCGCCGCGGGTGCCAAGGGCACCGTGGAGGTCGCCAAGGCGGAGGACCTGCTGGGCAAGATCGACGAAATCTCCAAGATCTTCTGGGAGACCAAGGCCGCCTAAAACGGCACATAGGGCTCTGTGCGGTTACCAACCGCACAGAGCCTTTTCCGTAGATGGCGAGTCTGATTCATCCAAGCACCTCTGAAGGGCGGTAAGTTGCAGTCAGCGTCGGATTCGCGAGGAGGAACGTGACCGAGGAAACCGAGACGCGCGCGGAGGGCGTGGCAGGCATCCGTGACGTGGTGAGCATCAGGCTCCCCGCGGCGAGTGCCTACTTGTCTGTGCTGCGTACGGCTACCGCCGGCCTGGCGGCGCGGCTTGACTTCACCCTGGACGAGATCGAGGACCTGCGGATCGCGGTCGACGAGGCCTGCGCCATGCTTCTCAACGAAGCTGTGCCGGGCACCGACCTCACCGCCGAGTTCGAGCTCACCGGGCAGGAGATGCAGGTCAGGGTCGAAGTGGCGACCGTCGGCAGCTCCGCGCCCAAGCGTGACGACTTCGCCTGGATGGTGCTGACCGCCCTGGCCGACGACGTCGACGCGGTGACCGACTCCCCCGATCGCATGGCGATCGTCCTGCGTAAGCGCCGAGGCGCGGCCCGGAGTACGGCAGGGCCGGCGTGACGGAAAGGACTGGAGCCATGGCCACCAGCGAACACGCCGTGCCCGACAGGGTGCGCGCCCGCATGCTCTTCGCCGAGCTGGCCGAGCTGGGCCCCGAGGAGCCGCGCCGCCAGCGCATCAGGGATGAGCTGGTCGAGCTTCACCTTCCCCTGGTCGAATACCTGGCTCGCCGCTTCCGCAACAGGGGCGAGTGGCTCGACGACCTCACCCAGGTCGCCACCATCGGGTTGATCAAATCCATCGACCGGTTCGACCTGAACCGGGGCGTGGAGTTCTCCACCTACGCCACGCCCACGATCGTGGGCGAGATCAAGCGGCACTTCCGCGACAAGGGCTGGGCGGTCCGCGTGCCGCGCAGGCTGCAGGAGCTGAAGCTGTCGCTGACCAAGGCGATAAGCGATCTGTCCCAGCGGGAGGGGCGCGCCCCGACCGTGGCGGAGCTGGCCTCCTACCTCAAGATGACCGAGGAGGAGGTGCTCGAAGGGCTCGAATCGGCGAACGCGTACTCCACCGTCTCGCTGGATGCGCCCGACTCGGGAGACGACGACGCCCCGGCGGTGTCCGACTCGCTCGGCATCGTGGACGAGTCGCTGGAGGGCGTCGAGTACCGCGAGTCGCTCAAGCCGCTGCTCGAACGGCTGCCGCCGCGCGAGAAGCGCATCCTGCTGCTGCGCTTCTTCGGCAACATGACGCAGTCGCAGATCGCCACCGAGCTGGGCATCTCGCAGATGCACGTCTCGCGTCTGCTCGCCCGCACGCTGGCGCAGCTGCGCGAGGGTCTGACCGCCGACGACTGAGGCCCCGGGCTTCCGCGCGTCGCCACCCCTCCCGGGCCGGCGCGCGAACACGGGCCAGCGCGAACACGGGCCAGCGCGAACACGGGCCAGCGCGAACACGGGCCAGCGCGAACACGGGCCAGCGCGAACACGGGCCTGACGCGTGGACGAACGAGGACGGGTTTAACGGCGTGGAGCGTCCGTCGCCTGGTCGTCGCCGTAGAGCGCCCGCGTGGTGGGCGGGGACAGCAGCGTCACGAGCCCCGCCAGGGCCACGACGATCAGCGGGATCCCGAGCTGCGGCAGCCCCGAGGTGATGAGCGTGCCGCCGATGGGCACGAGGAAGATCTGGGTCAGCACGGCCGGCGACCGCCCCCACCGCTCGGTCCTGAACAGCCCGCCGTACGCCACCCACAGCAGACCGGCCCCGATGAGCAGGCCGAAGACCGCTTCCGCGAGGGCGGTGGTGATGTCGTCAGGCGCCCCGGTGAGGGTCTCCACCGCGACGTAGACGCCGAGTCCGAGCGCGACCAGCCCTTCGAGGGCGACGACCCCGGCGGCGATCAGCAGGGTAAGCGGGCGACCGTTCACGTCCGTACCTTACCTCTCGGGCAGGACGGGGCGGAAAATAGGACGTTCGGCCGATAAGTCGGACAAGGCCACCGGCTACGCTGGCGTCATGCGCGCAATGCTGCTGGTCAACCCCAAGGCCACGACCACGAACGCCCGCACCCGGGACGTGCTCATCCGCGCACTCGGCGCGGCGGTCGACCTCTCCGTCGAGGAGACCCGCTACCGCGGTCACGCCGCCTCCCTGGCGGCCACCGCGCGGTCCAAGGGCTACGACGTGGTCGCGGTGCTCGGCGGCGATGGAACGATCAACGAGACCGTCAACGGCCTGCTGAACCCGGTCAACGGCGAGGACCCCGCGTACGGCGACGACCCGAGCGCCGGCCGCCCCGGCCTGATCGTCATCCCTGGCGGCAGCGCGAACGTCTTCGCCCGCGCGCTGGGCCTGCCGAACGACCCCACGGAGTCCACCGGCCAGGTGCTGGAGGCGCTCAGGGAGGACCGGCGCAGGACCGTGGGTTTGGGCCAGGCCCTTTGGGAGGGGCAGAGCCGCTACTTCACCTTCTGCTCGGGGATGGGCTACGACGCAGAGGTTGTACGGGCCGTGGAGGGCCTGCGGGGCACCGGGCGTAAGGCTACCCCTGCACGGTATGTGAACACGGCTCTGAGGCACTATCTGGCCACGGACAAGCGCCATCCCGCGATGACCGTGACCGGCCCCGGCATCCCGTCCGCCGGAGGGGTGTTCATGGCGATCGTCTCCAACACCTCACCATGGACGTACGTGGGCAGCAAGCCGGTCCGCCCCACCCCGTGGGCGAGCTTCGAGACGGGCCTCGATCTCCTCGGGATGCGGCGCATGGGGCCGATGACGCTGGCGAAAGTGATCAGGCACATCCTCACGGAGAGTGACATCCTTCCGTCCGGCCGGCACCTCGTCCAGATGCACGACGAGGCCGAGATCACGCTCACCGCCGACCGCCCCGTGGCCTTCCAGCTGGACGGCGACTACCTGGGAGAACGCGAAACCGTAACATTCCGGTCTACACCGAACGCGTTACAAGTTCTGGTCTAGCCGGTTACATTCGGTCATTGTGTGACGCATCCGACATCCATAACCACCAAAACTTCCCGCCAACCCCCTTGCGTGCACTCTGCGTGGCTGACAGGCTCATTCATGACGTCGGAACGTAGGACCTTTAAACACCCCAGGGTCCTCCGATGATCAGCGGGCGACCCCGGTCCTCACAGGATCCGGGTAATTGTTCGCGCGAGTTAGTGAAACTCTTCACAAAGTAGTAGCCGCACGGAGCCGACCAGAGGCTCCATCTACTAAGGAGTGGACGCATGGACTGGCGCCACCGAGCTGCCTGCCGTGACGTGGACCCCGAGCTGTTCTTCCCGATCGGCAACACCGGCCCGGCACTCATGCAGATCGAGGAGGCCAAGCAGGTCTGTCGTTCCTGCTCGGCCGTCGAGGCCTGTCTGAAGTGGGCGCTGGAGTCCGGCCAGGACGCCGGCGTCTGGGGCGGGCTGAGCGAGGACGAGCGCCGCGCGCTCAAGCGCCGCTCCGCCCGGGCCCGCGCCCGCGCCACCGCCTGACGATTCCCGCACGGAAGACGGCCCGCGACGCAGCAGCGGCGCCGTCGTTCAGCAAGCACTGACGACCTGGCTGAGCGGGACACCTAGCCGGCCGGGAGCGGGATCGACAGCACGACCTCCGTGCCGCCTTCCAGGCGCGGCTCGATGGTGAGCCGCCCGGACAACTCCCCCTCGACCAGCGTACGCACGATCTGCAGCCCCAGACTGGTGGAGCTGTCGAGGTCGAAGCCGCTGGGCAGGCCACGCCCGTCGTCCCAGACGGTCACGTTGAGCCGCTCGTGCGCCGACTCGACCACCACCTGCAGCCGCTTGGGCCGGCCGTGTTGCAGCGCGTTCTGCAACAGCTCGGTCAGCGCCATGGCCAGCGGTGTGGCGATGAGCGAGGGCAGCACCCCGAACGCCCCCGCGCGGCGCGGCGTGACGGCCACCTCCGGCGACGACACCTCGCCCGCCATCGCGATGACCCGATCGGCGATCTCGTCGAAGTCGACGAACTCCTCCGGCGCGTGCGACAGCGTCTCGTGCACGATCGCGATCGATCCGACCCTGCGCACCGCCTCCTCCAGCGCCTCCCGCCCCTCGGGCACCTGCAGCCGTCTGGCCTGGAGCCGCAGCAGTGCGGCCACGGTCTGCAGGTTGTTCTTGACCCGGTGGTGGATCTCGCGGATCGTGGCGTCCTTCGTCATCAGCTCGCGCTCGCGCCGCCGCAGCTCCGTGACGTCCCTGATGAGCACCAGCGCGCCGATGCGGCCGCCGCCGACGATCAGCGGGATGGCCCTGAGCTGCACGATCGTGCCGCCCGACTCGACCTCGGTCTCCTTCGCCGCGCGCCCGCTGGCCACGATCATCAGGTCTTCGTTGATCGGCTCGTCCGAGTAGCACAGCGTCGCGGTGACCCGGCCCAGCTCGGCGCCGACCAGGTCGGCGTGCAGGCCGAGCCGGCGGTAGGCGGACAGCGCGTTCGGGGACGCGTACGTCACGCGCCCGGCCCTGTCGAGCCGCAGCAGGCCGTCGCCGACGCGCGGCGAGCGCACCAGGATCGGCTCCTCGCCGGAGAACGGGAAGCGCCCCTCCGCCACCATCTGCGCCAGGTCGGAGGCGCTCTGCAGGTAGGTCAGCTCCAGGCGGGACGGCGTGCGCGCCGAGGACAGGTTCGTGGAGCGCTGGATGACCGCCAGGAAGCGGCCCTCGCCGCCCTCGACCGCCCGGCGCACGGGGATGGTCTCCTCGCGCACGGGCACGCCGGTGGACCAGTCGGGGTCGCCCTCGCGGCAGATGCGGCGCTCGTTCCAGGCCGTGTCGATGAGGTTGCGCTCGCCCTTGGCCGCCACGGTGCCGACGATGTCGTCGTGGTAGACGGTGGGGCCGGTCGTCGGGCGCATCTGGGCGATCGCGATCCAGCCGCTCTCCCCCAGCAGCGGCGCCCACAGGATGAGGTCGGCGAACGACAGGTCGGCCAGCAGCTGCCAGTCGGAGACGAGCGAGTGCAGCCAGTCGAGGTCCGCCTCGTCGAGCGCTGTGTGGCGGGCTACGAGGTCGCTGAGAGTCGGCACGAGTGCATCATGCGTGCTTTCCCCCGCAACAACCAAACCGACTCCCGGTGGGAGCGAGCAGGGTTGAGCAGATAGCGGACGAGCAGGCAGAGTTCCCGCCAGCGGGGGCATAACACCATACGGTGGAGGGTCAATCTCATATTGTGAGAACCGTCACATGGCCGAAACAGCCGGATCCCAGGATGGGGCGGTGCACGTCGAGCCGGAGGTGATCCACACGGGCAGGTGGTTCTCCCGCGACACGGCGCGTGAACCGGCCTCGGTTACGATCGCGCGCGCCGCTGTGGATATCCTTCACAATCAACCTGAGCTGCCCGGATCCGCGTGTGCTCACACCCGTACGCGCCCGGAGCCCGTGGGCCGCTCCTGCCCGTGGTTGACCGCTCGGGCCGAAGTGAGTTCCGATGATCTCGCGGTGATCAGACACGCCCTCACCGCCGTGGCAGAAGTGAAGGTGAGAGCGTGACAGACGACAGCCCCCGCGTTCCGAAGTACTACGACGTCAAACGGGCCCTGCTCGAGCTCACCAAGACGCTCCCCCCGGGCACGGCCCTGCCTCCTGAACGCACGCTGGCCGTGCGGTTCGAGACCTCCCGCACCACCGTCAGGCAGGCGCTGACCGAACTGGTCGTCGAGGGACGGCTGCTGCGCATCCAGGGCAAGGGCACGTTCGTGGCGCAGCCCAAGGTCGCCCAGGTGCTGCAGCTCACCTCCTACATCGGGGATCTGCGCACGGCGGGCCTGGAGCCGGACACCAAGATACTGGAGATCGGCTACATCACCGCGGACGAGGCGCTCGCGCGGCGCCTGGCCATCAACCCGGGCGGCCGCGTGCTGCGCATCCACCGCCTCAGGCTCGCCAACGGCGAGCCGGTCTCGATAGACACCACCCACCTGTCCGCGCGCCGCTTCCCCCGCCTGCGGCGCGAGCTGGAGGTGCACGCGTCCCTGTACGAGACGCTGCACAACGCCTACAACGTCCGGCTGACCGACGCCGAAGAGATCATCGAGACCGTCCTGGCCACCCCCTACGACGCCAAGGCACTCGGCGTGGACGTCGGCCTGCCGATGCTCCTGCTCACCCGGCACGCCTTCGACGCCGACGGCAACCCCGTCGAGTGGGCGCAGTCGCTCTACCGGGGCGACCGGTACAAGTTCGTCACCCGCCTGCGCCGCCCATGAGCGTCCTCGTCGTCACGGGCACAGGCACCGGCGTGGGCAAGACGGTCGTGACGGCGGCGGTGAGCGCGCTGGCGCTGGGCCGCGGGTCCGCGGCGGCGGTGGTCAAGCCCGCGCAGACCGGCCTGGCCGACGGCGAGCCGGGCGACGTGGACGAGGTCATCCGGCTGTCGGGCGTCACCACCACGTTCGAGCTGGCCCGCTTCCCCGGCCCGCTGCCGCCCGCCGCGGCGGCCAGGGCGGCGGGAGCGCCGCCCGTGTCGCTGTCCACGGCCGCCGGGCTGGTGCGGGAGCTGGCCGAGAGCAACAGGCTCGTCGTCGTGGACGGCACCGGCGGGCTGCTCGACCGCTACGACGAGGAGGGCGGCACCCTCGCCGACCTCGCCCGCGCCCTGCGCGCCCAGGTCCTCGTGGTGGTGCGGCCCGGCCGCGACACCGTCAACCACACCGCGCTCACCCTTGAGTCGCTCGCCCACCACGGCCTCGACCTGGCCGGGATCGTCATCGGACGCTGGCCGGCCGCGCCGGGGCCCGCCGAGCGCCGCGGCGTACCGGATCTGGAGATGCTGGCGGCCAGGCCGCTGGCTGGAGTGCTGCCCGAGGGGATGGGCGGCCTGCGCGGGCGCCGGGAGTTCGCCGAGGCGGCGCGCGCGGGGCTGGGCGTCACGCTGGGCGGCGCGTTCGACCCCGCCGCGTTCAAACAAGGCTGGGGCTGACCCCGGCCGTCAGGCAAGGGTGGGGCTAACCCCACCACGCACCGGCACACCAGACCCATTTCGCGTCCTCGCCACCGGTCAATACCGTTGGGGCATGAAAGTCCCCCGTCCCTGGTCGGCGCGGGCCTGGCTGGACACGGCCCACGTGATGATCGGGTTCCCGGTCGCCGTGCTGCTCGGCGGGCTCACGCTGCTGCTGGCCGTGGTGCCGCCGCTGCTGTGGCGGGCCCTGCCGTGGTTCACCAGGGTGCAGCGCTCGCGGTTGCTCGCCTTCCAGGGCGTGCGCATCCCGCCCGTGCCCTCCCCCGCCGGCTGGCGCGACGCGATGACGTGGCGGCAGATCGGCTACCACCTGCTGTCGCCGGTGGTGGGGGTGGCCGGCGCCGCGCTGGTGGCGCTCGCGTGGGGCGGGGCGGTGGTGGGGCTGATGTCGTTCCTGCCGCCGAGGGTCCAGGACCCGCCGCTGGAGTTCATGTTCGACCTGCGGGACGACCGGGTCGTGGTGGTCTTCACGGTGGTGGGGGTGGGCCTGCTGCTGCTCGCGCCCCTGCTGGCTCGCGGCATGGCCTCGTTCGACCTGTCGGTGGCCCGTACGCTGCTCGGGCCCAGCCGTACGGAGCTGGGCCAGCGCATCGAGACGCTGACGGAGAGCCGCGCCGGCGTGATCGACGCGGCCGACGCCGAGCGCCGCAGGATCGAGCGCGACCTGCACGACGGCGCCCAGCAGCGGCTCGTCTCCCTGGCCATGAACCTGGGCCTGGCCAGGGCCACGCTGACCGACCTGCCGGAGCCGGCCCGCGAGGCCATCGAGCAGGCCCACGAGGAGGCCAAGCAGGCGCTCAAGGAGCTGCGCGACTTCGTTCGCGGCCTGCATCCGGCCGTGCTCAACGACCAGGGCCTGGACGCGGCGCTGTCGGGCGTGGCGGCCCGCGCGCCCTTCCCCGTCAAGCTGCGCGTCGACATCGAGCGGCGCACCACGCCGACCATCGAGGCGGTGGCGTTCTTCACCGTGTCGGAGGCGCTGACCAACATCGCCAAGCACGCGGCGGCCACCAGGGCCGAGGTGAGCGTGCGGCGCGAGCGTGACCGCCTGCACGTGCTCGTCCACGACGACGGGTGCGGCGGTGCCAGGATGGACGGCGGAACAGGGCTGCGCGGCCTGGCCCAGCGCATCGACTCCGTGGACGGGACGCTACGGCTGTCCAGCCCGCTGGGCGGACCGACGACGATCGAGGTGGAGCTGCCGTGCGAGTAGTGCTCGCAGAGGATTCCGTGCTGCTGAGGGAGGGCCTGATCCGGCTCCTGGCCGCCGCGGGCATGGAGGTGGTGGCGGCCGTGGACGAGGCGGAGGGCCTGCTGCGGGCCGCCGAGGAGCACAAACCGGAACTGGTCGTCACCGACGTCAGGATGCCGCCCACGCACACCGACGAGGGGCTGCGGGCCGCGCTCGTGCTGCGCCGCCAGCAGCCGGGCCTGGCCGTGCTGGTGCTGTCGCAGTACGTCGAGGAGCGCTACGCCGCCCAGCTCCTCGCCTCCGCCTCGGCCGGCGGTGTCGGCTACCTGCTCAAGGACCGGGTGGCGGACGTGACCGAGTTCATCGACGCGCTGCGCAGGGTGGCCTCCGGCGGCACCGCCCTCGACCCGGAGGTCGTCGCCCAGCTCCTGCTGCGCGGCAACAGCGACCCCCTGGAACGGCTCACACCGCGCGAGCACGAGGTGCTCAGGCTGATGGCCGAGGGCCGCTCCAACGCGGGCATCGGGCAGTCCCTGGTGCTCAGCGAGGGCGCCGTGGGCAAGCACATCGGCAACATCTTCACCAAGCTCGACCTGCCGCCCGCCGAGGGCGACCACCGGCGGGTGCTCGCCGTCCTGCAGTTCCTCAAGATCCGGAGCTCGCCATGAGGGCCCTCTGGCTGACCGCCGGCGCCGTGGCCACCGTGGTCGCGCTCACCATCGCCACGGTGGGCCTCTGGTACGGCTTCGCCAGGGCCAGGACCCCCACGGACGTCACCATGAGATCCATCCCCTTCGACGGCGCTCAGGTGCGTATCCAGGCGGGCAAGGGCCAGGTGAGCCTGACCGTCCTGCCGGGCCAGGCCGGTGAGCTGCTCATCCAGCGGGCGCTGCGCTGGTCGCGCGACCGCCCCACGATCACCGAGGACTGGGACGCCGCCTCGGCCACGCTGCGGCTCGACGCGGTGTGTCCCGGCTCCGACCAGCCCAGGGGCCCGCTCTGCAAGGCCGACTACATCGTGACCGTGCCGCCCGAGACCGTGCTCGAAGCCCGCACCTCAGGCGGCGAGCTCTCGGCGGGCGAGCTGTTCGGCGACCTGCGCCTGACCACCGTGTCCGGCAACGTCCGCGTCAGCGCCCTGTCCGGCGACCTGTGGGTGCGGACCGGCACGGGCCAGGTGGACGGCGATCGCCTGCGCAGCGACCGTGCCGACGTGGAGGTCGGCTCGGGCGACGTGCGGCTGGACTTCCAGAGCGCGCCGTCCGACGTCAAGGCGGTCGTGCGCACCTCGGGCGACGTCAACCTGTCGGTGCCGCCGAGCCTGTACGACGTCACCGCCGACGGCGCCAACACCACCATCGGCGTCAGGAGGGCGGGAAACGCGTCAAGAAAGATCACCGCAAAGGCCCCCGACGGCGTCGTCACCGTGTGTTGCCGATGAAGGACTGTTTACCTCTGTGACTGGTTGGTAAGTTCCCGGCATGGAGTCTGCGAAGCACGCCGGTGACGCCGCCGTCGCCGTGTCCAAGGCCTATGGTGTCGAGACCATGTTCACCCTGTCGGGAGGGCACGTCTTCCCGCTCTACGACGGCGCGGTGCACGAGGGCATGCGCATCCTCGACGTACGCCACGAGCAGAGCGCGGTCTTCGCCGCCGAGGCGACCGCCAGGCTGACCAGGAAACCGGGCCTGGCCGTGCTGACCGCCGGCCCCGGCATCACCAACGGCGTCAGCGGCGTCGCGACCGCCCACTTCAACGGCTCCCCCGTGGTCGTGCTGGGCGGCCGGGCCCCGCAGTCCCGCTGGGGCAGCGGCGCCCTCCAGGAGATGGACCACCCGCCGCTGCTCGACCCGATCACCAAGCTCGCGTTCACCGCGTCCGGCGCCGACTCCGTCGGCCAGGACGTCGAGGTCGCCTTCCGCACGGCGGTCGCGCCCCACCGCGGCCCTGTGTTCCTCGACTTCTACATGGACCACCTGTTCGCCCCCTCACCGCTGCACGAGGTGAGCACGCAGTCGCCGTCGCCGCTGGAGCCCGACGCCGACGACCTGGCGGGCATCGCGCGGCTGCTGGCCGAGGCGGAGCGGCCGGTCCTGGTGTACGGCTCCGACGTGTGGATGGACCGCGCCGAGGAGGCCGCCCGCGACTTCGCCGAGACGTGGCGGCTGCCGGTCATCCCCAACGGCCAGGGCCGCGGCATCCTGCCCTCCGGCCACGAGCTGCTCGCCACCCGGGCCCGCGGCCTCGCCTTCGCCCAGGCCGACCTGGTGATCGTGGTGGGCACGCCGCTCGACTTCCGCCTCGGCTACGGCTGGTTCGGCGGCAAGGACGGCGCGCCGCTGGCCAAGGTCGTGCACATCGCCGACGCGCCCTCGCAGCTCGCCACCCACATGCAGCCGGCCGCGTCCGCCGCGGGCGACCTGTCCGTGGTGTTCTGGAGCCTCGGCACGGCCTGCGGCGACGCCGGGGTCAAGCCCGACGCGTACGCGTCGTGGGTGTCGAAGCTGTCGGAGGCCGCCGCGGCGGCCATCGCGGGGGACGCCGAGCTGCTGTCCTCGGAGTCCGACCCGATCCACCCCATGCGCGTCTACGGCGAGCTGAACAGGGTCCTCGACGACGACGCCGTGGTGATCGGCGACGGCGGCGACTTCGTCTCCTACGCCGGCAAGTACGTCGAGCCGAAGCAGCCGGGCAACTGGCTCGACCCGGGCCCGTACGGCTGCCTGGGCACCGGCCTGGGCTACTCCATCGCCGCCCGCCTGGCCAGGCCGTCCTCGCAGGTGGTGCTGCTGCTCGGCGACGGCGCCGCGGGCTTCTCGCTGATGGACGTGGACACCCTCGTCCGCCACAACCTGCCGGTCGTGATGGTCTGCGGCAACAACGGCATGTGGGGCCTGGAGAAGCACCCCATGCAGATGCTGTACGGCTACGACGTGGCGGCGGAGCTGCAGCCGCAGTGCCGCTACGACCAGGTCGTGACCGCGCTCGGCGGGGGCGGCGAGCTGGTGACCAAGCCGTCGGAGATCGGGCCCGCGCTGCGCAGGGCGTTCGACTCGGGCGTGCCGTACCTGGTCAACATCGCCACCGACCCGCAGATCGCCTACCCCCGCAACACGACAGGGGTGTGAGCGGCGGCCCCTACGACTTCTTCGGCGTGGGGGTCGGCGTCGGGGTGGGCGTGGGCGAGGCGTCCTCGGGGCAGACGCTGTCGACGACGACCAGCGTGACGGTGGTGCCCTTGGTCACCGGCTTGCCCGCGCCCGGCGTGGTCGCCTTGACCCTGCCGCAGCGCATGCCGTCGGTGGTGGTGGTCTGGTCCTCAGGGTTGGACAGCAGGCCGGCCGCCTCCACCATGCTCACCGCGTCCGGGTAGCGCTTGCCGATCACGTTCGGCATCAGCACCTTGTTGGTGGACACGGTGGGGGTGGGCGACTTCGAGACCGACGGGGTGGAGGAGGGCGTGCTCGACGGCGTCTTCGTCGGCTCCTCGGTCTCCTCGGGAGCCTGGGTGGGCGGCCTCGACGTCCTGACGGTGGGGGGCCTGGTCGTCTCCCTCGTCGGCTCGGGCTCCTCGGGCTTCGACGTGGTGGGCCTGGGCGGCTTGGTGGTCTCCGGATCGGCGGCGTTGGTCATGGTGGTCGTCGGCTCCGGTGAGCCGAGGGGCATGCCCGTCAGCGCGACCGCGGTGGCGCCCGCGCCGAGCACGACCGCCGCCGCGATGCCCGCGATCAGCCCTGTCCTGCGCGGTGCCTTGGCCGCGCGGCGGCTCCCGCCGCGCCGGTCGGAGACCGCCGTGTCCTCGTGCGCCATCCTGGCGCCCGTCTGGTACGGGTTCGGGTCGTGCTGGCCGGGCTGCTGGAACTGACCCGTCTGCTGGTACTGCTGGCCGGTCTGGGCGTACTGCTGGCCCGTCTGCGGGTACTGCTGCTGCTGTTGCGGGGCCTGCTGGTACTGCTGCGATGCCTGCTGCTGCGGCGCCTGGGCCATGGTGGAGCCGGTGGCCAGCTCGGGGACGGCGGGCGTCTGGCCGCTGGCGATGGCCCTGGCTGCCTCGCTCATCGCGCGTGCGCTGGGGTAGCGCCTGGCCGGGTCCTTCGACAGGGCGATCTCGACCAGCGTGCGCACCGGCTGGGGGATGTCCTGGGGCAGCGGCGGCGGGGCCTCGCGGATGTGCTTGAGCGCGATCGTGACCGCGCTGTCGCCGTCGAAGGGCCGCTGGCCGACCAGGCACTCGTAGGCGACCACGCCGAGCGCGTAGATGTCCACGGCGGGCGTCACGGGGGCGCCCTCGGCCTGCTCGGGGGCGCAGTAGGCGGCGGTGCCGAGCACCATGCCGGCGTCGGTGAGCCGGCTGGCGATGTCGGAGCGGGCGATGCCGAAGTCGGTGAGGACGAGTGTGCCGTCGCGCTGCACGAGCAGGTTGCCCGGCTTGACGTCGCGGTGCACGATGCCCTGGTCGTGCACGGCCTGAAGGGCCGAGGCGGCCTGCGCGATGAGCTCCATGGCCGCCTGCGGCGGGATGCGCCCCAGCCTGGCCAGCAGGCGGTCGAGCGGCTCGCCGTCGACGAACTTCATCACCAGGTAGACGGTGTCGCCGCTGACGCCGTAGTCGTAGACGTCCACCACGCCGGAGTGGTTGATCGTGGCCATCGCCCGCGCTTCCCCCTGGAAGCGTGCGACGAACCCGGGGTCCTCCATGCGGCCTGGGAGCAGCACTTTGACGGCGACGGTGCGCGCGAGCACGACGTCCTCGCCTCGCCACACCTCGCCCATGCCACCGGCACCGATGCGGGTATCCAGCCGATACCGCCCCGCCAGTGTCGTCCCTTGGGCCACCATGATTCCCCCGCTACCCCCTACTTCCGTAACCCTCTTACCTCGCCCACCCCGCGGACCTCCAACAAAGCGAAGTTTTGTCGCGGTGAGGTAACACAGTGGTCACGGAACTCAGAGAGTGTACGACTCACCTGACCCACATGCCACTCAAATGCCTCAAGCCGTACAAAGCCTATCCTGGGGCCTTACGACCTCACTTGTCCGCGTTTCCGGTAACTCAGCGGCCTCATGAGAGGCTCGTGACATGACGCTCACGCCTGGTCTCCGTGCCCAACTGCTCATCATGGTCGAGATGGAGGACACCGCGAAGCGGATCGGCAGCGGCGACGTGCCCGTGCTGGCCACGCCCCGGTTGCTCGCGCTGGCGGAGGCGGCGACCGTACGCGCCGTCGAGCGGCACCTCGCGCCCGGCGAGACCTCCGTCGGCACCCGGGTCGAGCTCGAACACCTGGCCGCCAGCCCGCTCGGCGCCCACGTCCAGGTCGGCGTGGAGCTGACCGAGGTGGACGGGCGGCGGCTGGTCTTCGCGTTCGAGGCGCACGACAAGCACACCGTGGTCGGCAAGGGCACCATCGAGCGCGTCGTGGTCGATCGCGCCAAGTTCCTCGCCCGCGCTACTCGATGACGGCGATCAGGTCGCCCTCCTGGACGGTGTCGCCCTCGGCGACCCCGACCCGCGCCACCACGCCGCTCTCCTCGCAGAGCACGGGGATCTCCATCTTCATGGACTCCAGGATGACCAGCGTGTCGCCTTCGGAGACGGTGTCGCCCGCCTGGACGACCACCTTCCTGACACCGGCCACCATCTCGGCAAGCACCTCAGCCACCGGGACTCCCCTCGTTTCACACGCGGCCGCGGTCGATCACCCGGCCCAGCGCCTCGACCGCATGAGGATCGTACGCGCTGCCCGACGACAGCCGGATGCGCTCCAGCGCGGCCCCGCCGCGGTCGCGGTCGGTCGAGGGGCCCACCAGGTCGTCGTAGGCGTTGGCGACCTTGATGATGCGGCTCGACAGCGGCGGGTCGTCGGTGATCGGGTCGCACTGCCTGCTGACCACCTCGGCCACCCGGTCGAGCACGCCCGTCTGCCTGATCACCTCCGCGCCCAGCTCGGCGATGCGACGGGCCTGCTCGGGGTCGGTCAGCACGGTCGCGCCGCCGGGGATCGGGTCGCGCAGCGAGAGCTGGCCGATGTCGTGCATCAGCGCGGCGTACTCCAGCTCCAGCAGCTCGGGCTCGGCCATGCCCAGCTCCCTGCCGATCGCCACGGCCAGGCGGCTCACCCGGCGTGAGTGCCCCGGCTCGACGTAGCCGCCCACCTCGGTGACCCGCGACAGCGCGCGGACGGTCTGCAGGTAGGTGGCCCTGATGCCGGCGTACTTGCGGAAGGCCACCTGCGTGACCAGCAGCGGCGCCGCGAACACCAGCAGCGCCACCAGGTCCATGCTGTGCGTGGCCAGGGCGAGCAGCACGCCCGACGAGGCCACGGCGGCGCCCAGCGGGAAGGCCATGTTGATCTCGTCGCGCACGGCCACCCTGAACGCCGTGCGCACCTGCTCGGCGCGCAGCAGCGCGGCGACCAGCACGTCGATCAGCAGGGTGATCCCTATGAGGGTGACCATCACCACCAGCGCCGGCCACCACGTGCTGGTCGGCGGCTTCGTCATCTCGTACAGCGGGGTCGCCAGCGGCCGGAAGGCGAAGGCCAGCAGCGCGCCGGTGAGCAGCCGCCTGGCCATCGCGTCGAGGCGCGGCGGGCGGCCCACCGCCAGGTGCGGGAGCGCCCCCGCCGTCATGCCCACCGCGATCACGGCCACGACCTGCAGCGCCGAGTGCTCCAGCGGGGTCTGGCTGAGGTCGAGCAGCAGCGTGTAGCCGAGCGCGGCGGCGGCGCCGATCGGCGCGACCTCCCTGTTGCCCGGCATGGTGAGCCTGGCCAGCTCGCCGACCGCGATCAGCGCGCCGAACCCGACCGCGATCTCCGGCCGCTCCAGCCCGACCGCCGCCGTGTGCGCCACGCCCGCCAGCGCGACCAGGCCCGCCGCGCAGATGAGCAGGAGCTGGCCTGAGTCGAGGCGGCGCAGGACCGTGTTGAGCGAGCGGCCCGAGGCGCGCCTGACGCGCTCTGTGGTGATCATGACCCGGTCACGACCTGGATGGGCATAGTCGGGTCGTCGTGGTCCTTGATCGTCGCCTCCGCGGCGTCGGGCGGCGGCTGGTCGACCCGGCGCGGCGGCTGCCACGGCTCGCGCTCCAGCGCGCGGATGAAGGCCGCCACCATCACCGGGTCGAAGTGCGTGCCCGCGCTCTTGCGCAGCTCCTCCACGGCCTCGGGGACGGGCCGGGCGCCGCGGTAGGAACGGTCGGAGGTCATCGAGTCGAACGCGTCGGCCACCGCGATCACCTTGGCGAACTCGGGGATCTCGTCGCCCGCCAGCCCCATCGGGTAGCCGGTGCCGTCGTGCTTCTCGTGGTGGTGCATGATCCCGGCGTACGCCTCGTCCAGGAAGCCGATGCCCCGCACGATCTCCAGCCCGCGCATCGGGTGGAGCTGGATGGCGGCGAACTCCTCCTCGGTCAGCGGCCCGTCCTTCTGCAGGACCTTGGTGGGCACGCCGAGCTTGCCGACGTCGTGCAGCATGCCCGCGTAGCGGATGGCGCGCACGCGCTCCAGGCCCATGCCGACCTCCTGGGCGATCATGGAGGAGGCGTGCGAGACGCGCGTGCAGTGGCCCCTGGTGTAGTAGTCCTTCGTCTCCACGGCCTGGCAGAGGGCGGCGATCGTGGCGTCGTACGAGCGCTGCTGCGCGTGGTACTGCCCGAACGCCCACCGCGCCACGAACAGCGGCAGCAGCACCAGCACCGCCGAGATCGACGCCACCGTGGCCCACAGGCCCGCCACCAGCAGCCCGAACGTCCCGTAACCCAGATAGGACAGCAGGAACTGCGCCATGCCGCGCATCGGCACCTCGGTGGCCCGCACCTGGGTGGCCAGCCCGACCATGGTGAGCGTGAGCGCGATGTTGAGCGGCACGAAGACGGCCGTGGCGGCGGCGTACGGGCCGATCAGGTCGTCGAAGGCGTTCACCTCCGGCACGCCCACCTGGCCCTGCAGCGCCCGGTAGACCTGCCCGGCCACGAAGCCGCAGATGGCGAACTGCGCGCCGTTGAAGAGCCGTTTGATCAGCGGCAGCCCCGGCCGCACGCTGAGCACGGCGGTCATGCCGACCAGCGCCGCGCCCTCGGGGCCGAGCAGCACCACGGCGGCGAGCGAGGCGGAGAAGCTCACCGACACCGCGAACTGCTCCACGTTCAGCAGCGTCGGCATCGACTCGCACACCAGGAACAGCAGGGCGAGCACCAGGAGGATGTCGAGGTCGTCGGTGGCCACGGGCGCACCGGAGACGACCACGCCGCGTACGACGAGAGCGGCCGCCGCGGCGATCACGGCGACCAGATAGACCCTTGCGGGCCACGGCAGTTCACGCATTGCGGCCCCCCACGGCGGTCAGGTCCAGGACACCCCAGGAGGAACCGCTCCACCGATCATCATGATCACCGGGGTGATCAGCACGATGGCCGTGAGCAGCCGGGCGACCGTAACCTTGGACATCCACATGCCTCCACGTCGACTTGTGGACCTACGCTACAGAACATGCGGTGGCCGCAAGGGCGGAGTCGGAAATCGCAAGCAAAGCGTAATCAAGCCACTACGTGGCGCGACGGCCGGCGGCCCACTCGACGGTCTTCTTCACCCCGGTCGACAGGTCGGTGCGCGGCTGCCAGCCGAGACCCTCGTGCGCGGGCACCGGATCGACCGCCATCGCCGGCAGGTCGCCCAGGCGCGGCGGCGCGAAGCCGGGCTTGTCCTGCGCGCCGGCCGCGTCGGCGATCAGCGAGTGCAGCCGCCGGTCGGCCGTCTGGATGCCGGTGCCGAGATTGAAACGGCGGCCGTTGCCGTCGGACCCGCACGCCCTGACGAAGCCGTCCACCACGTCGCCGACGTAGACGTAGTCGCGGGTCTGGGTGCCGTCGCCGTACAGGACCGTGGGCGTGCCCGCGAGCAGGGCGTCGGTGAAGATGGCCACCACGCCCGCCTCGCCCTCGGGCGACTGGCGCGGGCCGTACACGTTCGACAGGACCAGCGTGGTGTACTCGATGCCGTACAGCGCGCGGAAGGTGGCGAGGTAGATCTCGCCGCTGAGCTTGGAGGCGGCGTACGGCGAGCGCGGGTCGGTGGCCGCGTCGCCGGGCACCGGGATCGTCGCGGGCCGGCCGTAGACGGCCACCGAGGAGGCGAACACCACCTTGCGTGTGCGCCCCTCGTGCGCGGCGTTCAGCACGGCCGCCGTGCCCTCGACGTTCAGCCTGGCGTCGTGCGCCGGGTCGGTCACGCTCTTGCGGACGCTGATCTGGGCCGCCAGGTGGCAGACGACCTCCGGCTGCAGCGCGGCCATCAGCCCGACCAGCGCCGGATCCCTGATGTCCAGCTCGTGCAGCCGGAACCGGTCGCTGCGCGCGGCCTCCAGCAGGTTGTCACGCGAGCCGGACGACAGATCGTCCACGACGTGCACCTCGTGCCCGTCGGCCAGGAGGCGATCGACGAGATTCGAACCGATGAAGCCGGCACCCCCGGTGACCAGAACGCGCATGGAGGAGATCCTAGTCCGCCAGCTCGGACCTCACCTGCGCGATCCGCGCCAGCACCTTCGAACGCAGGTCCGCCGGGACCGGGTCACAACCGCAGTGCTTGTGCACCAGAGCCTTGATCGCCTTGTCGAGGTCGTACTCCTTCAGGCACGGGCTGCACTCGTCGAGGTGCACGCGGATCTCCGCGACGTCTCCCTCGGTCAGCTCACCGTCGAGGTAGGTGTACACCTTGTCGAGGACCTCGCGACAGTCGGTGTCGTGCGGGTTGCCACAGCTCATTTCGATCCCTCCGCCGGGACCAGGCCACGCTCGCGAGCATAGTCCTCAAGGAGGCCCCGGAGCTGCCTGCGTCCTCTGTGCAGCCTCGACATAACGGTGCCGATCGGAGTGCCCATGATGTCGGCGATCTCCTTGTAAGGAAAGCCTTCGACGTCAGCCAGGTAGACGGCGATCCTGAACTCCTCGGGCAGAGCGGCCAGCGCCTGCTTGATGTCACCGTCGGGCAGGTGCTCCAGCGCCTCCACCTCGGCGGACTTCAACCCGCTTGAGGTGTGCGACTCGGCGCGCGCGAGCTGCCAGTCCTCGATCTCCTCGGTGCCCGACTGCTTCGGCTCCCGCTGCTTCTTGCGGTAGCTGTTGATGAAGGTGTTGGTCAGGATGCGGTAGAGCCACGCCTTGAGGTTCGTGCCCTGCTGGAACTGGTGGAACGACGCGAACGCCTTGGCGAAGGTCTCCTGAAGCAGGTCCTCCGCGTCCGCGGGATTTCGGGTCATCCGGAGCGCGGCGGAGTAGAGCTGCTCGAGATACGGCATGACGTCGCGCTCGAATCGCTCGCTTCGCTGCTCCAGCGTCTCCGCGCCTGTCGCGGGCACCGGACCCACCCCCCTAAGATCACCGGTGGCCGGCTGTGGCGGAACACCGTACTCAGGGGAGGATACCCGCTGGCCCGCGACCACCCGGTCAGCGGGCTGGGGTTCTACCAATGTGAGCATGCTCGTCGCAACACGCCCGCGCCCTTGTCTGTTCCCGCAAGATAGAAGGTACGAAGGACCCGGTGCGGGGAACGTCATACGTACCGGCTGGTAGCCCTTTTTCCGGAACCCAGGAGTCGCGTGTGCTGCCCATTCCGGCCGAGGAACTGAACGGCTCAGGGACGCTCGGGCCGTACTGGACCTTCTACCGCGCCGTCGCCGCCGAACAACTCAACCGATGGCTCCCCGGCGAACCCTCCGTGATCCTCGATCTCTCCGGCGGCCGCGGCAAGTGGTCCGGCCAGGCCGCCAGACTGGGGCACCGGGTGATCGAGGTGCTCGACTTCCGCCGGACCCCCGACGGGCTGTCCCGGCTGCGCGACGCCGACAGGGTCCGCCACGTACGCGCCGACGATCTGGCCTTCCTCCCCGACGCGAGCGTCGACGCGGTGCTCGCGGAGGAACGCGTCATGTCGATCGAGCTGATGGCCGAGTCCGCCATGAGCGACGTGGCCAGGGTGCTGCGGCCCGGCGGCCGGGCGCTCGTCTGCGTCGACTCGCTGGTGCTCGGCATGGCGATCCTGGCCGAGCAGGAGCAGTGGCAGCACCTGCGGCAGACCGGCGAGGTCATGCTCGTGCCCTGGCCCGACGGCAGCATCACGCGCTGCTTCAGCAGCGGGCAGTTGCGCGAGCTGCTGATCGGGGCGGGGCTGGAGGTCGAGTGGATGCGCCCGCGCACCGTGCTGTCGCCGTCGACCGTCGACCACGTGCTGAGCTCCGACGCGCGGGCGCTCAACTACCTGGTGCGCACCGAGCTCGAAGCCCAGCCCAACGACGACGACACGGTGGGCATCCACCTGGTCGCCAGCGCCCGCCGTCCCTCCTAGGTGCTCCTAGGACGGCCCGCCGTGGTCACCGCGCCGCCGTTCTTCGTGTTCGGCGGCGTGCGTCCTGCCGCGGGCCGGTACGTCTTCAGCGGCGGCGCTCCTGCTTGCCCTGGCACTGCACGCAGCGCGCGGCCTCCGGACGGGCCTCCAACCGCCCCTCCGGCACCGGCCTGGCGCAGTCGACGCACCTGCCGTACACGCCTTCGTCGATGCGCTTGATCGCCTCCATGATCGCCTGGCGTTGGGAGGTGGCCACGGTCAGCATGGCCTGGGCACGGTCGGCGTCGGTCAGGTCAGAGCCGGCGTCCGCCGCGGAGTGCTCACGCACGGCGACGGGGTCGCCCTGGAGGACCCCGATCGAACGATCCAGTTCCGCGAGCATTTCTTCCAGCCGCTCACGAGCGGTCGTGACGTCCACGAATCCGCACCTCCGGGAGAATGAGGGCAACCCGCGGCTAGGACTCCCCGGATGTCCCGCCCGGTGCATTTAGGGGGCATTTCTGGCGGTGACATCGAGTAAACGGATGCATCGCTTTCCTCACCGGATGCCCACTAACCGTGCTTCTTACACCTTCAGAAAAGCGCGGTTTCCTCCTCCTCGGGGAGAGGTTTGATGAGGTCCGGGCCATTGTTCCGGACGTTGTTGACATCCGTGGACACCGCGTACGCGGTCAGCCGCCCCGGCTCCGCCGGCACCAGCAACCGCCCCGCCTGCTCGGTGTCGGTGAGCTTGGGGTCGAGCCACTCCGACCAGTGATCGCGGTCGATCATCATGGGCATCCTGTCGTGGATGCGGCCGAGCTGGTCCTCCGCGTTCGTGGTGATGACGGTGCAGCTCACCAGCCACTTCTGCGGATCGTCGTCGTCGCGCGACGGGTCCTTCCAGAACTCGTACAAGCCGGCCATCGCCAGCACCCCGCCGTCGGCCGGGTGGATGAAGTACGGCTGCTTCTTCTTCTTTTCGCCCTCCACGGGCATCCACTCGAAGTAGCCGTCGGCCGGCAGCAGGCACCTGCGCTTGGCGAACGCCTGCCGGAACGACGGCTTCTCGGCCAGCGTCTCGGCCCTGGCGTTGATCAGCCGCGAGCCGATCGACGGGTCCTTGGCCCACGGCGGCACCAGGCCCCACTTCACGATCCTGAGCTGCCGCACTCCCCGCTCGGCCTCCTTGGGCACGCGGCTCAGCACGGCGTAGACGTTCTTGGTGGGCGCGACGTTGTAGTCGGCCCCGAGCTCCTTGTCGGGCTCGCCGTCCTGCTCGACCTGGAACTCCTCGAGCAGCTCATGCTTCTTGCGCGCCGAGGCGTATCTACCGCACATGACCCCACACTGCCACGTGACGGCCCCACCCGCATGCCAGCCTCGTCGTCCACAGCCTGTGACCCCTTCCCCGCCCCGGCCAGTAGTCTTTGACCATGCCCGCTCCGCACTGGCCCGCGCCGACGGCGACCACCCCGGTCACCGCCACCGTCCCGCTGCCCGGCTCCAAATCGGTGACCAACCGCGCGCTCCTCCTCGCCGCGCTCGCCGACGGCCCCGGTGTCGTGCGCCAGGCGCTGCGCAGCCGCGACGCGGACCTCATGGTGGCGGCGCTGCGAGCCCTCGGCACGACGCTGGAGCCCATGCGGGAGTCCTCGGCGGGCGTCGACTGGCAGGTGACCCCGGGCCCGATCCGCGGCGGCGCGCACGTGGACGTCGGCCTGGCCGGCACGGTGATGCGGTTCGTGCCCCCGGTGGCCGCCCTGGCCGACGGCCCCGTCTCCTTCGACGGCGACCCGCACGCCCGCAAGCGCCCCATGGGCCCCATCCTCGACGCCCTGCGCTCGCTCGGGGTCAGGATCGACAACGACGCGCTGCCGTTCACGATCAGCGGGCCGCCGGCGGGCGGCGAGGTCACGCTCGACGCGTCCGGGTCGTCGCAGTTCGTCTCGGGCCTGCTGCTGGCGGCGGCGCGCTTCGAGAAGGGCATCACGATCCGCCACGTGGGCCCGCCGGTGCCCTCACTGCCGCACATCGAGATGACCGTGGAGATGCTCAGGGCGGTGGGCGTCCGGGTCGATGCCGGCGAGCGCGACGTGTGGCGGGTGGAGCCCGGCCCGATCGCGGCCAGGGACATGACGGTGGAGCCCGACCTGTCCAACGCGGCCCCGTTCCTGGCGGCGGCTCTGGTGACGGGCGGCACGGTCACGATCCCCGCCTGGCCGCTGCACACCACGCAGGCGGGCGACGCCCTGCGCGACCTGCTCACCACCATGGGCGCCACGGTCACCCGCACCCCCGGCTCGGCGGGGTCCGAGGCCGGTCCCGCGAAGCCCGGCGTTTCCGTCGTGACGGGGCCCGGCACCACCGACCTGGTGGTCACGGGCACGGGCCGGATCTCCGGCATCGACACCGACCTGCGCGACGTCGGCGAGCTGACCCCGACGATCGCCGCCCTGGCGGCGCTGGCCTCGACCCCGAGCCGCATCCGTGGCGTCGCCCACCTGCGCGGCCACGAGACCGACCGCCTCGCCGCACTCGCCACCGAGATCAACCGCCTCGGGGGCGACGCGGAGGAGACCGACGACGGCCTGATCATCCGCCCCCGCCCGCTGCACGGCGGCACCTTCCACAGCTACGACGACCACCGCATGGCCACGGCCGGCGCGGTGATCGGCCTGGCGGTGCCGCAGGTGCTGGTGGAGAACATCGCGACGACCGCCAAGACCCTGCCGGAGTTCGTCCCGATGTGGACGGCGATGCTGGAATCCCGATGACCGGCGAGGCCCAGACCCCGCTGACCGGTGGTGCCGCGAGCCCGATGACCACCACGACGGCAGCCGCCCGGCACCGTCTCCCGGCGGCTGGTTTCGCCCGGGGCACGTCGGGCACTTCGGAGGAGGGCGGCACGTGACAGCGCGCTGCCCGCATGGCGACCGACAGATCCACCAGCACGACACCGCCTCCCGTCCAGGCCCGGGTGGCGTCCGCAGCATTCACACCGGCTACACAGACACTCATACGGTGAGCACCGCCCGCACGTGCCGTCCCTTCGCGAGCTCCGTGCGGCGGAGTCACGCGGGCTGCCCCTCGCCCGTCGGCGGCACAGGTGAGCCGAGCCGACGCGACAGGCCCGCCTCGCGGCACAGCCGTCACCACCACACGCAGGCAGCACGATCACCACGACCACCACAAGGACAGAGGGGAAGCGAGCGCATGGGAGCGGACCGCTGAGAAAGCGGGAATACGACGAGGACGACGTACGGGTCAGGCCGGGCAAGGGTTCCCGCCCCAGGACCCGCATTCGTCCTGCGCACGAGGACGCCGTGGAAGGGTTCGTGGTGGCGGTCGACCGTGGCCGCTACACGACGCTGGTCGAGCCGGAACGCCCGAAGGGGTCGGCCCAGAAACGCAAGCCGCCGCAACGCCGGCTCGTGGTCGCCATGAAGGCGCGCGAGCTGGGCCGTAAGGGCATCGTCGTGGGCGACAGGGTGGCTCTGGTGGGAGACGTCTCCGGCCGCCCCGACACGCTGGCCAGGGTCGTACGCGTGGAGCCGCGCACGTCGATGCTGCGCCGCTCGGCCGACGACACGGACGACACCGACGGCATCGAACGCCCGGTCGTGGCCAACGCCGACCAGCTCGTCATCGTCACCGCCCTGGCGGACCCGCCGCCGCGCCCCCGCATGATCGACCGGATCCTCGTGGCGGCGTTCGACGCCGAGATCGACACCCTGCTCTGCCTCACCAAGTCCGACCTCGCGCCGCCCGACGAGCTGGTGGCGCTCTACGAGCCGCTGGGCGTGCAGCACGTGGTGGTCCACAAGGGCGGCTCGCTGGACGAGCTGCGCGACCACCTGGCCGGCCGCATCAGCGTCCTGGTGGGGCATTCGGGCGTCGGCAAGTCGACGCTCGTCAACGCCCTCGTGCCCGACGCCAACCGCGCGGTCTCGCACGTCAACGCCGTCACCGGCCGTGGCCGCCACACCTCCACCTCGGCCGTGGCCCTTGAGCTGCCGGAGGGCGGCTGGATCATCGACACGCCCGGCGTGCGGAGCTTCGGCCTGGCGCACGTGTCGGTGGAGACGGTGCTGGCGGCCTTCCCCGACCTGGTCGAGGGCACGGTCGACTGTCCCAAGGGGTGCGTGCACCTGGATGAGGACTGCGCGCTGGACGCGTGGGTGGCGGCGGGCAAGGCCGATCCCGCGCGGCTGGAGTCGCTGCGCCGTCTGCTCGCCAGCCGCGAGGGCACCCCGGACGACCCGTCGGGGTCGCGTCGTGAGGGCGCCCAGGACGAGTCGGCAGTTCGGAGCGACGACACCGACGACGACACGCCCGGGCCCGACTACGACGACGACGACACCACAGATGACGACGCCACAGACGACGACACCGACGACACGTCACCGCCCCACGGCGAGCCCGTCCAGCACGACGCCTCCTGACCCCGGCCCGCCGCCCCTGACGCCCGCCGCCGGAGCGCTGCGGACGGGGCCGCTCCGGGCCGGGGGCGGCGTCCCTCAACCCACAGGTCGATGAGGCCGCAGCGTCCACGTGACGGTCAGCGCGGACACCACGACACCATCCCCGTTGGTGATCTCCACCCCCACGTCGAACACCGGCCGCTCCCCCGCGTCCAACGCCGCCACGATCTCCTCCCGCACCCCCGTCAAACGAGCCTCAGCCCGAACGTCCCCCACCGCCACCTTCCGGTACTCGATGGTGGCCGTGGTGGGCAACGGCACGGCCCGTTCGAGCTGATCCCCCAGCGCCGACAGCACAGCGGCCCCCGACGCGGACTCGGCGAGCGTGAAGAGCACCCCCGCGTGCGGCCCCGACACGTGGTTCCTGAATTCCGGACGGTCCGGTACGCGACAGACCGCGCGCCCATCAGCCACCGATTCGAAGACGATCCCCAGAGTCCGGGCAAACGGAACTGTATCCAGCAGCAAGTCACCGACATCTACCGACATACCGCACATGCTACTGGCCAGTAACTGGAACGCGAGTTACCAGAAAAGGGGCGTTAGTGACTGATGTTCTGTATACCCGACACGGTAGCGTGGGCGATCGTGCAGGGTTATAACGATGATCTTCGCCTCGCGCATGTCATGGCGGACGCCGCCGATGACCTGACCATGCGGCGGTTCAAGGCGGTCGACCTCAAGGTCGAGACCAAGCCCGATCTGACGCCGGTCAGCGACGCCGACCGCGCGGTGGAGGAGGCCATCCGGGGCACGTTGCGCCGTGCCAGACCCCGCGACGCGGTGGTGGGCGAGGAGTTCGGCAAGACCGGCTGGGGCGCCCGGTCGTGGATCATCGACCCCATCGACGGCACCAAGAACTACGTGCGCGGCGTGCCGGTCTGGGCCACGCTGATCGCGCTCATGGAGTACGGCAAGGTCGTGGTCGGGCTGGTGTCGGCGCCCGCCCTCGGCCGGCGGTGGTGGGCGGCGACCGAGGGCGGCGCGTGGACGGGCAAGAGCTTGACGAAGGCGTCCCGGATGCGGGTGTCGTCGGTGTCCGCGCTGGAGGACGCCTCGTTCTCGTACTCGAGCTTCGGCGGCTGGGAGAAGCGCGGCAAGCTCGACAACTTCCTCGACCTGAGCCGCGCCTGCTGGCGCACCCGCGCCTACGGCGACTTCTGGTCGCACATGATGGTCGCCGAGGGCTCGGCGGACCTGTCGGCCGAGCCGGAGCTGTCCCCCTGGGACATGGCCGCGCTCACCGTGATCGTCGAGGAGGCCGGCGGCGTCTGGACCGACACCGCCGGGGTGAAGGGCCTGGAGGGCGGCAGCCTCGTGTGCACGAACGGCGTCCTGCACGACGAGGTGATCAACCGCCTCAACGGCACCTCGATCAGAAGCTAGCCACGGGGCCGCAGCAGGCCCGCCCGCGACCGGATGGCCTCGGTCGCGGCGTTCAGCTCCCGTTCATCCTTGATGGTCACGTTCCCCTCGTACGTGACCCCGCTCGGCGGATCGTCGTGCCCGAGCGGGTCGGCGTCCCAGAAGTTGCCCCGGAAGACGACGTCCTCCAGCGGCGGCCCCACATGCAGGACGGACGTGTTGTCGGCGCGCATGACGACGTTCTCCTCGACCGTCACGCCGCTGGCCCCGTAGTCGAGGTAGAGCCCGAAGTTGTACGGCGTGCGCGTGTCCATGATCACGTTCCCCCGCACCTCGGCCCCCTCCCCCTGCGGCCCGCTCAGGTACACCCCGCCCCCGTCGGCCAGCACCTGCATGGTGTCCACGGTGAGGTTGCGCAGGATGCGGATGCCCTCGCCCGTCCCGGCGACGATGCCGCAGTGCGGCACCTCGCGCACCTCGTTGTGCGCGACGACGCAGCCCCGCGTGCCGGTGACGGCGATCCCCGGCGACCCGCTGAACTCCAGCCCGATCCGCCGCACCCGGTTGTCCTCCAGGGTGGTCGCCCGGCCGCCGGACACCACGATGGCGCCGGCGGACAGCGTGTCGAACTCGCAGCCGCGCACGGCCAGCCCTTCGCCCCCGGAAACCCCCAGCCCGGACGCTCCTAGCCGGGTGAACCGGCAGCCCTCGACCACCGCCCCCACCGTGTCCTCGAACCGCACACAAGCCGGGATCGTGACGGAAGCCTGAGGAAACGTCACGCTCGCGCCCTCTCCCAGGACGGCCGTCTCGACCCCGCCGCCCTCGTAGTAGCCGCTCCCGTGGTAGTGCACGAACCCCTCGGGACGCCCCGGCCGCGACCACGTGGCGTCGGCGAACACCAGCCCCTTGAACGCCACCTCCCGCACCCCCGCCACCCGCACCAGCGTCTCCAGGACCGGCGCGATCACGACCGTGCGCGCGGGATCCTCACCGGGCAGCGGCAGGTACATCAGCACGTGATCTCCTGGCCGCGACCGGTCGAGCACGAACGTGCCGGGCTCACGCAGGAAGGCCGGATCGTTCTCGATCGCCGTCGGCAGCCCGGGCCCGCGCGAGGTGTTGCCCTCCCACGTGGAGTTGTACAGCTCGATGGCCCACCCGAACCCCGGCTCGGCCATCGTGATCACCGTCCTGCCCCCATCGTCCGAGGCCCCGGCCATCGCCAGCCGCGCCTCCGTCCACGGGTAGACGCCCCGGTGGACGAACTCGGCGTCCCGCCACCCGAGCGGCTCCGCGCTGTCCGTGACGTATCCGGTCGCGGTCGCCTCCGCCGCCCCTGGCAGCCCGGGGATGGCCGCGCGGGCGGCCCGGCGGCCGTCCACGTAGAGCTGGCGGAACTCCAGGTCGCCGACCCCGGCCAGCCAGACGCCGTCCCGCTCCCGCCACCCCGTGATCGGCTTCCCGCCGCTCACCACCGCCTCCTCCTGCTCGGCGGTCCCGTAGCCGTACGCCTCGTAGACCGTCCCCGAGTCGGCCTCCGTGAGCTCGAACGGCCGGGTCAGCGCGTGCACGCCGCCCCTCAGCCGTACGACGACGTCGCCGGCGACCTCGCGGGCCGCGGACCGGGCACGCTCCAGCGTCAGGAACGGACGCGTCGCGGAGCCCTCCCAGGAGTCGTCGCCCTCGGGAGACACATGGAACATTCTCAGCCACCTCCACTTGTATATGCCGTACACGGAGGAGTACACCATAAACTGTGGAGCATGCCAATGAGCCAGGATCCCGTCGAATTGCTGTGGCGGCAGCAGGAGGAGCCCGAGCCGCGGCCAGGCCTGAACGTGGGCAGGATCGTGCGGGCCGCGGTCGAGCTGGCCGACGCCGAGGGGCTGGAGGGCCTGTCCATGCGCAAGGTCGCCGACCGGCTCGGCTTCACGACCATGTCGCTCTACCGGCACGTGCCCGGCCGCGACCAGCTCGTCGATCTGATGAGCGACGAGGTGATGGGCGAGCACCCGCCGGCGCCGCCGGCGGAGGAAGGGTGGCGAGCCAGGCTGGAGGCGATCGCCAGGCAGGCGTGGGAGATCCGCAAGCGCCATCCCTGGCTGGCCGAGGTGCGCGGCACCCGCCACCTGCCTGGCCCGCGCGGCGTCGCCCACTACGACGACATGCTCGCCACGCTGACGGGCACCGCGCTCAGGCCGTCCGAGGTGATCGCGACCATCGGCCTGCTCGGCCGGTTCGTGGACGCGGAGGCGCTGGTGCTGGTGGAGAGGCAGCGCGAGGAGCGCCGCAGCGGGGTGTCCGAGGAGGAGTGGTGGGGCGGCCGCGACAGCCTGTACGAACGCCTCGACCGCTACTCCGCGATCACGCACCTGTGGGAGTCCGGCGGCTGGCACCATCCGGAGGACTCCTTCGAGTTCGGCCTGCGCCGCCTCCTGGACGGCATCGAGACCCTCATCCAAGAGCGTGACGAAACCCGTGACGAAACATGCCCGGAGTGCGGCAAGGCGCTGGAGCCCGCCGCCACGCCAGGCCGTCCCCGCGTGTACTGCTCACGCGCGTGCCAGCAACGCGCCTACCGCAAGCGCGCGACGACCTGAAGCACAGGTCAGAGCGCCAGCACCCGCCGTACCGCCCCCATCAGACTCTCCCGATAACCCGCGCCGTACAGCACCACATGCACCAGCAGCGGGTGAAGCTGGTGCAGCGGCACCCGCTCCCGCCACCCCTCCGCCAACGGCCACTCCTCCCGATAAGCCCCCATCACCCGATCCAGATACGGCAACCCGAACAACTGCAACATCGCCAGATCCGTCTCCCGATGCCCCCCGTGCGCGGCCGGATCGATCAGCACCCCGCCGCCACCGGCCCACAGCACGTTCCCGCTCCACAGATCCCCATGAATGCGCGCGACCGGCTCAGCGGGCCCCGCCACCTCCCTGATCCGCCCCACGGCCCGCTCCACCAGCGCCACGTCGGCGGCAGGCAACCCGGCGAGCCGCAGGAACGGCAACACCCGCCGTTCACCGTAGAAGGCGGGCCAGTCGTCGCACGGCGAGTTGTCCATCGGCAGCTCGGCGATGAACCCCGCCCACGGCGCACCGAACGCGGGCGCCCCGGCCCGGTGCAGCCGCGCCAGCGACCGCCCGAACCGCTCGGCAGCCGCGGCCTCGGGCCGCTCCTGGCGTACCCAGGACAGCACGAGCCGGTCGGGCCGCACCTCGATCACCTCGGGCACCGCGGCGGCCTCACCCAGCCAGCGCAGCCCCGCGGCCTCGGAGGCGAACAGCTCCGAGGCGGCGTCGCCGCTCTTGGCGAACACCTCACGCCCGTCGTCCAGCACGCCCCGCCGCAACCGGCGGCCGTGCGACGAGCCGAGCTCCTCAGTGAATCTCATCGAGCGCGCCGGAGACATGCTTGGCGACGCCCTCGGCCGCGGCCTCGACGAGCCCCAGCACCTCCTCGAACCCCTCCCGGCCCCCGTAGTACGGATCGGGCACCTCGGCCCCTTCCGGCGCCGCCGGGTCGAACGAGCGGAACAGCCGCACCTCCACCCCGGCGGACGCCAGCCGGCGCAGGTTGGACAGGTTGTCCCTGTCCATGGCGAGGACGAGGTCGTAGCGGTCGAACCAGTCTTTGGTGAACTGCCGGGCCCGGTGCGTGGACCCGTCGTAACCGTGATCGGCGAGGATCTCCAGCGCCCGTTCGTCCATCGGATCGCCCACGTGCCACCCGCCCGTCCCGGCGCTCTCGACGACGACACGCTCGGCCAGGCCGCGGTCGGCGAGCGTCTGACGGAGGACCACCTCCGCCATCGGCGATCGGCAGATGTTCCCCATGCACACCACGCATACGCGATAAGTCATAGCACCCATCATGAGGGTGACCTGGTGCGTTCACCGAACGTTCACCCTCGATAGGGGGTCTGAGTCACCTTCGCTGCATACCTTCATGGCGACTAAGGACCAAGTGGGAGGAACCCAACCGTGAAGTATGCAGGCCGGCTCGCCGCCGTCGCCGTCGTCGGCGCGCTCTCGCTCGCTGCGTGCGGCACAGACAACAACACCGGCGCTACCGGGAGCACCAGCTCCGCCAGCGCCAGCGCACCCGCCGCGGGCAACGACAACGGTGGCCTGAGTGGCACGATCAACGCCGCGGGCTCCTCGGCCCAGGCCAACGCGATCACCGAGTGGACGAAGAACTTCACGGCCACGAACCCTGGTGTCACCCTGAACTACCAGCCCAGCGGCTCGGGCGCGGGCGTGCAGGCGTTCATCCAGGGCACGGTGTCCTTCGCCGGCTCCGACTCGGCGCTGAAGGAGGACGAGCCCACCCAGGCCAACGCCCGGTGCAAGACCGGCAACGCCATCAACATCCCGATGGTGACCGGCCCGGTCGCGGTCGTCTACAACCTGCCCGGTGTCGAGGGCCTGCAGCTGTCGCCCAAGACGCTCGGCGGCATCTTCAACAGCACCATCACCAAGTGGGACGACGCCGCCATCAAGGCCGACAACCCCGACGCTACGCTGCCCTCCACGCCGATCCAGGCCTTCCACCGCTCGGACGAGTCGGGCACCAGCGACAACTTCACGAAGTTCCTCAAGGCCACCGCCGAGTGGCCGTACGAGCCCGCCAAGGCGTGGCCGGCCGAGGCCAAGGGCCAGGGTTCCAAGGGCTCCGACGGCATCGCCTCCTCCGTCAAGGACACCGAGGGCGCGATCAGCTACGTCGAGCTCTCCTACGCCGAGAACTCCTCGCTGCAGAAGGCCAAGGTCGCCAACGGCGCCGGCGAGTTCGTCGAGCTCACCCCGGAGAGCGCGGCCAAGACGGTCGAGACCGCCGAGGTCAAGGGCACCGGCAACGACCTCGCCCTGTCGATCGACTACGCCACCAAGACCGCGGGCGCCTACCCGATCGTCCTGGTGACCTACGAGATCACCTGCGAGAAGGGCCTGCCGGCCGAGGAGGCCAAGGTCGTCAAGTCCTTCCTCCAGTACACCTCCAGCGACGAGGGCCAGGCGGCGCTCAAGGAGCTGGGCTACGCCCCGCTCTCGGGCGGTCTGCTGACCAAGGTCCGGACCGCGGTCGAGGCGATCTCCTAATCCCCGATGGCGACCAACGTACAGACCCGTGACGGCGGGCCGGCCACGAGCCGGTCCGCCTCGCGGCGCAGCCGCGGTGAAGCGCCTTTCCGTTTCCTGTCGACCGCGGCCGGAGTCACCCTGCTGGCGATCATGGCGGCCATCGCCGTGTTCCTCATCAGCGAGGCGATCCCGGCCCTTCAGGCGAACAAGGCCAACTTCTTCTCCGAGCTGACCTGGGAGCCCAACGCCAGCCGCGAGTTCGGCATCGCCGCCCTGGCGTTCGGCACCGTGCTCAGCTCACTGCTCGCGCTGATCATCGCGACCCCGATCGCGGTCGGCGTGGCCCTGTTCATCTCCCACTACGCGCCGCGCAAGCTGGCCGCCTCGCTCGGCTACCTGATCGACCTGCTCGCCGCCGTGCCCAGCGTGGTGTACGGCCTGTGGGGCGTGGCGTTCCTGGTGCCGCTGCTCCGCACCCCGTCGCAGTGGCTCAACGAGAACCTCGGCTGGTTCCCGCTGTTCGCCGGCGACGGCATCATCGGCGGCAAGACCATGCTCGCCGGCGCGATCGTGCTGGCCATCATGATCCTGCCGATCATCGCGGCCATCTCGCGCGAGGTGTTCCTCCAGGCGCCGAAGATGAACGAGGAAGCGGCGCTCGCGCTCGGCGCGACCCGCTGGGAAATGATCAGGATGGCCGTGCTGCCGTTCGGCCGCCCCGGCGTCATCAGCGCCGCCATGCTCGGCCTCGGCCGCGCCATGGGCGAGACCATCGCGGTCGCGCTGATCTTCCCCGCCACGTTCGAGATCAGCTTCGAGATCCTCACCCCGAACGCCAACAGCATCGCGGCGAACATCGCCAACGGCTTCGCCGAGGCCAACGACATCGGCCGGGGCGCGCTGATCGCGTCCGGTCTGGTGCTGTTCGTCATCACGCTGCTGGTCAACATGGCCGCTCGGTTTGTGATCAACCGTCGTAAGGAGTACGCGAGGGCCGGCGCATGACCACGATCCAACACATCTCCACCGGCCGCCGCATCAAGGACCGGGTCGTCCAGGGCCTGGTCTATCTGGCGTTCGCGCTGGCCGTGGTGCCCCTCGTCTCCGTGCTCTGGCTGGTCATCTCGAACGGCCTGGAGCGCTTCGACCTGGACTTCCTGACGCACTCCATGAACGGCATCGGAGCCAGGGACGCCAACGGCGGCGCGTACCACGCCATCATCGGCACACTCCAGCAGGTGCTGCTGGCCTCCGTCATCTCGGTGCCCATCGGCCTGCTCACCGCCATCTACCTGGTCGAGTACGGCCGCAACGGCCGGCTCAGCCGCTCGATCAGCTTCTTCGTGGACGTCATGACCGGCGTCCCTTCCGTCGTTGCGGGCCTGTTCATCCTCGCGTTCTGGATCCTCTTCCTCGGCTTCGACTACTCCGGCTGGGCGGGCGCGATGGCGCTGTCCATCCTGATGATGCCGACGGTCGTGCGATCCGCCGAGGAGATGCTCCGCCTGGTGCCGGGCGACCTGCGTGAGGCGTCGTACGCGCTGGGCGTGCCGAAGTGGCGCACCATCGTCAAGGTCGTGCTGCCGACCGCGTTCACCGGCATCGTCACCGGCGTCATGCTGGCCGTGGCCCGCGTCGCCGGCGAGACGGCGCCGCTGCTGATGACGGTGTTCTTCACCAACTCCATCAACAACGACCCGTTCACCGGGCCGCAGATGGGCCTTCCGCTCTTCGTCTTCGACCAGGCGGCCCGTCCAAACGACACCGCCATCGACCGGGCGTGGACCGGAGCACTCACGCTCATCCTGATCGTCATGCTGCTCAACCTGGTGGCGCGCCTGATCGCCTGGTGGCGCTCGCCTGCCAAGGGCCGATAGGGGGAAACCGCCACAATGTCCAAGCAGATCCAGGTCTCGGGGCTGGACGCGTACTACGGGTCGCACAAGGCGATCGAGGACGTGTCCATGACCATCGAGCCCCGCTCGATCACCGCCTTCATCGGCCCTTCCGGGTGCGGCAAGTCGACCTTCCTGCGCACGCTCAACCGCATGCACGAGGTCATCCCCGGCGCGCGTGTGGAGGGCAAGGTGCTGCTCGACGGCGAGGACCTCTACGCCCCCACCGTGGAGCCCGTGTCCGTGCGCCGCTCGATCGGCATGGTCTTCCAGCGCCCCAACCCGTTCCCGACGATGTCGATCTACGAGAACGTGGCCGCCGGCCTCCGCCTCAACCGGGGCCGCATCGCCAAGTCCGAGATGGACGGCATCGTCGAGACCTCCCTCAAGGGCGCCAACCTCTGGAACGAGGTCAAGGACCGCCTCAGCAAGCCCGGCGCCGGCCTGTCCGGCGGTCAGCAGCAGCGTCTGTGCATCGCCCGCGCCATCGCGGTGCAGCCGGAGGTCCTGCTGATGGACGAGCCGTGCTCGGCCCTCGACCCGATCTCCACGCTGGCCATCGAGGACCTGATGGCCAAGCTGAAGGACCAGTACACGATCGTCATCGTCACCCACAACATGCAGCAGGCCGCCCGCGTCAGCGACAGGACGGCGTTCTTCAACCTGGCCGCGCAGGGGCAACCGGGCAAGGTCGTGGAAATGGACGAGACGTCCCGCATGTTCACCAACCCGACGCAGAAGGCGACCGAGGACTACATCACGGGGCGCTTCGGCTGATGACCCGACAGCAGGCGGCATCCACGATGAACGGGGACACGAGGACCAAGCCCGTACTGCTCATCGCCGACCCCGACGACTCCGTCGTGGACGACGTGGCCACGGCCCTCGAACGCGAGGGCGTGGCCGTGACCGGGGCCCCTGACGGCGCGCAGGGGCTGCTGCAGGCGGGCGCCCTCCAGCCGGACGTGGTTCTCGTCTCGGCCACGCTGCCGGTCATCGACGCGGTCGAGTTCGTCCGCGCCGTACGTCGGGCCCGGGCCGTGCCCGTGCTGCTCGGCGTCGGCGAGGGGCACGCCGAGCAGGCCGTACGCGCGCTCGCGGCCGGCGCCGCCGCCTGCGTGGCCAGGCCCTACAGGGTGCCTGAGCTGCTGCCGTTCATCCAGGCGGCCTCGCCCGAGTCCCGTAAGGTGCTCGCCGTGGGCGGGGTCGAGCTGGACGTACAGGCCTATCAGGTACGCGTGGCCGGGCGGGCCGTGCACCTGCCGTTGCGCGAGTTCGAGCTCCTGCAGTATCTGATGCGCAACGCCGACCGCACGGTCACCCGCGAGCAGATCATGCGCCACGTCTGGCACGCCGCCGCCAACACCTCGACGAACACCATCGCGGTGCACGTCAAGCGGCTGCGGGCGCGCCTGGGCGACGAGGACGACCAGCTCATCCAGACCGTGCGCGGCGTGGGCTACCGGCTCGTCACGCCCGGCATCGCCGGAAGTCACGCATGATCCGCTCAGCCACGCCTTCGACCGTCGCGATGCCGTACCCCACCTCAGGGCTGCCCTCGGTGAGTACGGCAACGGCGTAGTCGCGCCCGTCACTTCTGATCAGCCCGACGCTGATCGTGGCCCAGAGCTTGTTCGAGACGCGCTTGAGCCAGCCGTTCTTCAGCGCCACCCGTTCGCCTCGGCACGCGGCGGCGCTGATACCCCAGTCCTGGCCGTCCACGACGGCGCCCATGAGCCTGAGCACCTGCTCGCGTTCCGCTGCCTTGAGCGGGCTCTTCCCTGACACCAGCGCCTGCATGAGCCGCACCTGGTCGTCCACTGACGTCTCCGTGATGCCCCAGCAGTACAGGTCGACGCAGCTCCCCGGCACGCCCCTGGTGTGCTTCAACCCGAACGCCTTCCCCGCCGCGCTGAACCCCGCCGCGCCCCCGATCCGCAACCACAGCCGGTCGGCCGCGTGGTTGTCGCTGTAGCGGATCATCTGCTCGGCATCGCGCCGTACCTCCGCGGGAAGCCTCTTCCACGGCGTACGCGACAACAGCGCCATGAGGATCTGCACCTTGGCCGCGCTGGCCGTGATGAGCCGTTCGCCCGCGTGATACCGGTAGACCCGCCCGGTCTCCAGCTCCTTCACCATCGCCGTGACCGTCCCCTGCCGACCGGCCAGGTAGCCGTCGAGCCGCTTGGAGATCCGCTTGGCCGGCACCTCGGCCACCGGCTCCCTGACGAGGCGCTCCTCGGCCAGCCGCAGGCCCGGCACGGCCGCGGCCTGGCGCACCGTGGACGCCGCCACGGGAGAAGGCACAGCGGCGGCGCCGACCTCGGCCGGCTCCTGCTTCTTGGCCGCCAGCAGCGGCGCGAGCAGGGCCAGCACGATGATCAGCCGTGGTATCGCTCTCGCCCCGACCGCGATCACTGCAGCATTATCACGAAAGATCGTGAGCCACCGCTAGCCGCG
>NZ_VSEY01000052.1 GCF_008086045.1 Nonomuraea sp. PA05
GGCCCCCGCCGACCCCCCCCCCCCCCCCCCGCCCCCCCCCCGCCCCCCCCCCCCGCCGCGGCCGATCCGTCCGGCAGTGAGTTGCTGCTCGTGCAGGCGGCCAGGATCGCCCCCGCCCACTCCACCCGCGACGAGACCGGCCTCGACCCCGCCTCCCTCCGCCCCGTCCCCCTCACCGATGCCGGAACGATCAACTGGACCGCCCCCGCCGACGGCGACTGGCTCCTCATCTCCTACTGGCAACGCGGCTCCGCCCAACGCCCGGAATCGGGCCCGCACACCACCCCCGAGTCCTACGTCGTGGACCACTTCAGCCAGGCAGGCACCCAGGCGGTGATCGACCACTGGGAATCGGCGCTCCTCACCCCCGCCATCCGCAAGCTGCTCAAGCGCTCCGGCGGAGCCCTGTTCGAGGACTCCATCGAGATCGAGACCGACGCCCTCCCCTGGACACCGGCCCTCCCCGCCGAGTTCGAGCGCCGCCGCGGCTACCCCCTCACCGACATCCTGCCGGTGGTGATGCTGGCGGACGAGGACCCGGTCTTCGCCTACGACCCCGTCCTGACCCGCCGCGCCCGCAAGGACTACTGGGACACGGTGTCCGAGCTGTTCAACGAGCACCACTTCACCGCGCTGCGCGACTGGGCGCACTCGATCGGCCTGCGGTTGCGGGCGCAGCCGTACGGGCTGCAGACGGACGCGATCGAGGCCGCGGCCATCGTGGACGTGCCGGAGGGCGAGTCGCTGGGGTTCAAGAACCTCGACGACTACCGCTGCCTGGCCGGGGGCCGGGACGTGGCGGGGCGGGAGGTGCTGTCCTGCGAAGCGGGGGCGTACCAGGGCGGGGCGTACACGACGACGTGGAAGAAGCTGCTGCGCACGATGGGCGGGGCGTACGCGGCGGGTCTGAACCAGACGGTGCTGCACGGTTTCTCGTACGCCGACGCGCCCGGCGCCGGGTGGCCGGGGTTCGCGGCGTTCACGCCGTACAACGGCACGGTGGGGTACGCGGAGTCGTGGGGCCCGCGCCAGCCGACCTGGGACCACATCGCCGACATTTCCGGATATTTCGCGCGAATTCACTTGATCATGCGACAGGGTGTGCCTCGCGTGGACGTGGCCGTCTTCCGGCAGACCGGGTACACGAAGACCGGCATCGGCGCCTCCTGGTTCACCGCGAGCGGCGTGCCGAGCGGCTGGACGCACCAGTTCGTCAGCGGGCCCGTCCTCGACCTGCCCGGCGCGCGGGTCTCGGACGGGCGGCTGGGCCGGCCCGCGTACCGGGCGCTGTTCGTGGAGGGCGACCGCTTCTACGCCAACGCGTGCACGATGACGCCGGGAACGGCGAACCGGCTGCTGGAGTACGCGCGGTCGGGCCTGCCCATCGTCCTGCTCGGCGCGTGGGAGTCGGCGTCCGTGCCGGGCGTGCCGCGCGACGGCGCCGACGAACGCCTGCGCGCGCTGCTGACCGCCCTGCTCGCCGAGCCCACGGTCAAGACGGTCGCGACCGCCGCCGAGGTGCCCGCCGCTCTCTCCGCCCTCGGCGTACGCCCCGATGTCCGGTACGCGACCCCGTCCACCCTGCTCACCATGCGCCGCGTGGACGGCGAGGTGGACTACTACTACCTGTGCAACGGCAAGCACCAGGAGAACGCCAAGCCACCCGTGACCGCGATCGACCACGACGTCACGCTGTCCCGCACCGACCCGAACGGCGTCCCCTACCTCCTCGACCCGTGGACGGGCGGCATCTCCCGCGTCGCGCACTACAACCAGGACGGCGACGGCATCCGCCTGCGCGTGACCCTGCAACCGGGCCAGGCCAGGATCGTGGCCATCGGCCGTCCTGGCCTGTTCGGCGACCGCGGGGGACGGCGGGCGCACGCCACCGCCACGGACGCCGACCTGGTGCGCTACGACGGAAGCCGCCTCGTGGTACGGGCCGCCGAGGCGGGCACGTACACCACCATCCTGTCCGACGGCCGCACGCTCACCTCCCGGATCGGCCCCGTCGCGGCGCCCACCGAGCTCGGCGCGTGGCGGCTCACGGTCGAGGACCGGGGGCCTGCACGGGCCGTGCGCTCCGTGACCCTCGACCGGCTCGTCCCCTGGTCGCAGATCCCGGAGCTGGCCGACGTGTCCGGCGTCGGGACGTACACGGCCACGGTGCAGGCGGACGGCCCGGCCTACCTGGAGCTGGGCGAGGTGACGGACACCTGCCGGGTACGCGTCAACGGCCGTCGCCCCGGCCCCGTGGACCAGCTCCACCCCGTCCTCGACCTCGGCCCTTACCTCCGGCGCGGCCCCAACACCATCGAGGTGGAGGTCGCCACCCCGCTCGGCAACGCACTCCGGGTCGCGGACCCGGCCGTCTACGGCGGGCTGACGCGGCAACCCTACGGGCTGCTCGGGCCGGTCAGGCTGGTGCCGTACGGGGAGGCGCCGCTCGAATGACCCCGCCCCGGGACCGGCACCCCAAGAATCCGGACCGCCTGCCCGCCTTCTGCTGATCCCCCGGCCACACCAGACCCACAGTGTCGGCCATGACCGACTTCACTCCCCGTTCCCCCTCTTCCGATGACCGGCCCACCGACCAGCCCACCATCCAGTCCGATGACCAGGCCGCCAACCAGGACGCCGGCCGAACCCCCGGTCGGGGCGCCGCGCCCCGGCCCGGTTGGCTGCGCGCGCCGGCCGCCCTCGGACGCCGCTGGCCGACCTGGCTGGCGCTCGCCTGGGCCGCCTTCAGCCTGTCCGACGTCACCGACGGCCTGGAGTACACGATCGTGTTCGTGGTGCCCGCCGCCGGCTACCTGTTCCTCGCGGTGGCCGACCGGCGCCGCATCACCTGGGCGGTGGTGCTCGCCGCCCTGGCCACGGTGGTGATCCTGCGCGTGCTCGGCATCGACCCCGGCCCTCCGCTGGCACTCACCGTGATCGCCCTCGCCGCGCTGGGGCTGATCAACGGACGGCTGCGCGGGCCGCACCTGTACGCCCTGCAGACGCCGGGCGCACTCGCCTTCATCGCCTACGGCCTGCTGGTGGTCTCCGTACCTCCCGTCGCGGGAGGCTTCCTGGTGGCGGCGGGGCTGCTGGGGCATGCGGCTTGGGACGCGTACCACTGGCGCGCGGACAAGATCGTCGCGCGGTCGTTCGCCGAATGGTGCGGCATGCTGGACCTGACGCTCGGCCTGGGCCTGCTGGTCATCCTCCTGACCGGTTGACCAGCCTCCATCGCGGCATGCAGCATGGCACTTCCGGGTACCCCGAGGAGCCGCGTCATGGCCAGGCCTCCACCCCGGGCATCGCCCGGCGACGAACCCCCGCCGGCCTCCGCCACCGGTCCACGCAGGCCCCGCCGCCTGACCTTCACGCCCATCGTGCTCGGGCTGGGCCTCGGTAGCTGCCTCAGCGCACTCAACGTCATCCTGGCGTTCAAGGTCGGAACCGGCTTCGGCGGCGCGATCGTGACCGTCCTGCTCGGCGGCGCCGTCCTGCGACTGCTGCGGGGGCTGCACTGGCGGACGCTCTTCCTCACGTACGCCATCGCCTCAGGCGGCACCCTGGCCGTCACCGCGATCGACACCAGCATCGGCGCCGGCCTCCTGAGCGGCGCCGCACCACCGCCCTGGCCCGCCCTGATCGCCCTCGGCCTGACCGCGAACCTGCTGGGCCTCCTCCTGGGCATCCTCCTGGCGCCCTCGATCATCGACGACCACGGCCTGCAGTACCCGGCGCTGTGGCCCGTCATCGACCTCATGCACGCCCTCACCGGCGAACGCGACCACGAAACGACGTCCGGCCGGCAACGCCTGATCCTCATCGGCGCCGCCGTCGCAGCCGGCCTCTCCTTCGCAGCGACACTCGCGAACCGCGCCTCCCTTCCGCTTGCGCCCGGCCTGTCCCCCTACCTGGCCGTATCGCTGTCACCGATGCTCTTCGGGCTCGGGATGCGCATCTCCGGGACGGCCGCCGCCTGGGTGGGGGCCGGTGCGGCGTACTCCTTCGTCGTGTGGTGGCTCGGGTCGCCGCAGCGGGCGCCCGCCTACATCGAGCACCTGGCCTCGCCCTGGATCCTCGCCGTCGGGGTGGGCCTCCTCCTGGGGTACGCCTGCGGCTTCCTCGCGAAGTTGTCCGCCGGAAAGCTGCGCGGCTGGAGGCAGGGCGTCGTCACCGTCACCAACGCTGACGCCGGCTTACCCGCACCCGGCAGGAGCCGCCGCCGCTGGAAGGCGACCCTGGCCGGCACCGCAGTGCTGCTCCCGATCGCGATCGCGGCATCGTCCCCATGGCTCCCACCCACCACGACGCTCATCCTCATCGCCCTGACCCCGCTCTTCGCCCTGCTCCTCAACCGCGTCAACGCCGCGACCGGCATGGCCCCCGTGGGCGTCTTCCAGTACCTGACCCTCGTCGTCCTTGCCCTCCTGCACGTACCAGCGCACACGACGTACCTGCTCATCGCCTTCATCTGCTGCTCAGCCCTGGCCTCCGCCTACTACATCGAGGCCGCCAAGGTCGCCTCCACCTCCCCGGCGGGCCAGCTCCCCGCCAGGCACCGGCTCTTCGCCTACCAGGCGATCGGCAGCCTGGCCGGAGTCGCGACCGGCATCGGCCTGCTCTCCGCGATCACCGAACTGGGCACCCTCGGAACAGCCGACTTCCCCGCCCCCGCCTCAGCCGCCATGAACTTCCTGAACACCCTGCTCAGAGGCTCAACCGACTACACACAGGAGACCACGATCTTCCTCGTCTGCGCGGGTGTGGCCGGCCTGGCCCTCGCCTGGTCCGGCGCCATGCCCACCATGCTGGCTCTCGGCGTCCTGCTCCCGGCCGCGACCTGCGCCGCCATCCTGCTCGGCAGCCTCACGAGGCTCGCACTGGAACGCCGCAGGCACGACCACGGCACCTTCGCCGCCACCCTCGGCTCCGGGCTGATTCTCGGCGGCGGCGTCGCGAACGCCGCCCTCCTGCCGCTCCAGGTTCTTGCCTCATGAGCAGCCGACGCCAAAGCCCGGTCATCATGAACGACCGTCACAAGCAGTGAACAATCCGATACGCTACGCGTCATGCCGTCCCCCCCGCATGACGCTCTCGTCCAATTGTTCACCGATCGCCCTCAGTTGGTGACGGAGATCCTGCGCGACCTCATGCACGTCGAACTGCCCGACACTCCACTCATCCAAAAGGAGCAGCACACCTTCAACACCCGCATCTCCGAGGACATCGAGCCGGACCTGATCTTCACCATGGGTCCGAGACAAAGCCCCCTGCACGTGATCATCGTGGAGGTTCAGCAGGGCAGCGGGAAGAATCCCCTGCAACTTGCTCGCTACGCCGCCGCCGCGTGGCTGCTGCTCAAGCTCAACGTCACAGTTTTGGTCGTCTGCCCGAAGCAGTCAGACGCCGACCACTACGCGCAACCCATCGCCACGGGGCTGAACGGCTACCGCTTCCAGGCCCAGACCTTGGGACCAAGGGACATTCCGGCCATCGTAGACCCTGAGGAGGCTGCGGCCGACCTGCCGCTCGCGGTCATTTCCGTCATGGCCCAAGGCAGCGATCGCAAGGTCATCGAGGCGTTCGCCACCGCACTGAACGACACCTCCGATGAACACGCTACGAAGTACTATGAATACGCGTACAGCATGTCCGGACCCGAAATCCGGAAGATCCTGGAGGAGATCATGACGTCCACCGCCTGGCCCGTCTACAGTCCCTTCGCCCGCGAACACTTCGGTCGAGGCCGGGAAGAGGGCCGAGCAGAGGGCCGGGAAGAAGGCACGGCCAAGGAGGCCGCCGAGGCGGTGCTGCTCGTGCTGGCCAGCCGCGAGTTCAACGTCCCGGACAGCATCCAAGCCATGATCAAAAGCACCAAGGACCTCACTCAATTGCACGATTGGCTCATCCGCGCAGTAGCTGCCCCGACACTCCAAGACGTGTTCGGTGAGCCCGCCGAGCAAGGCAAAGAGTAGGAATCTCCCCGCCCACCGCGACACGTTGATCGCCGCACTCGGGCAGTTCCTGATCAGGTCGGCCGCTTCAGCCCGGCGGCCCGCTTCAGGAACACCTCCCGCTCACGCGCGTTCCGGGTCAGCCCGGCCGCGCGCCGGAACTCGGCGGCGGCTTCCTCCACGCGGCCGAGCTTGGCCAGCAGATCACCGCGAACGGTCGGCAGGTGCGCGTAGTCGCGAAGCGCACGCTCCTCCAGGAGGGCGTCGGCGATCTCCAGGCCCTGGGCGGGGCCGTCGGCCATGCCGACCGCGACCGCCCGGTTGAGCTCGACCACGGGTGACGGCGTGAGGTGGGTCAGCAGCCGGTACAGGGCGGCGATCCTGGCCCAGTCGGTGGCCTGCGGGGTGAGGGCCTGGGCGTGACAGGCGGCGATGGCGGCCTGGAGGCCGTACGGGCCGAGCGTGCCCAGGGCCTCGGCGCGGCGCAGGGCGTCCAGGCCGCGGCGGACGAGGAGCCGGTCCCAGCGGCTGCGGTCCTGGTCGAGGAGGAGGATCGGGGTGCCGTCGGGGGCGGTTCTGGCCGGGAGGCGGCACGCCTGGAGCTCCATGAGTGACAGGAGGCCGTGCACCTCGGGTTCGGCGGGCATGAGGCCGGCGAGCACCCGTCCGAGGCGCATCGCCTCCTGGCAGAGGGACGGGCGCGTCCAGTCCTCGCCCGCGCTGGCCGCGTAGCCCTCGTTGAAGATCAGGTAGATGACTTCGAGGACGGAGGCCAGCCGGGCGGGCAGTTCGGCGGGTGGCGGCAGCTCGATGGGGATCCTCTTGTCGGCGAGCGTGCGCTTGGCGCGGGAGATGCGCTGGCCGACGGTGGGTTCTGGGGTGAGGAAGGCCCGGGCGATCTCGGCGGTGGTGAGGCCGCCGAGCAGCCGGAGGGTGAGGGCCAGCCGCCCTTCGACGGGAAGCTCGGGGTGGCAGGCGGTGAAGATGAGGCGTAGCAGGTCGTCGCCGATGTGGTCGTCGAGGGCGTCGTCGAGCTCGGCCTCCGCCCACTCCTGTCGCAGCTCCATGTCGCGGCCGATCTGTTGCAGTTTGCGCTGGTAGGTGTCGCGGCGGCGGAACTGGTCGATGGCGCGGTGCTTGGCGGTCTGCGTCAGCCAGGCGCCCGGATTATCCGGTACGCCGTTGCGCGGCCATTCCTCGAGCGCCGCCACCAGGGCGTCCTGGGCCAGCTCCTCCGCCAGCCCGATGTCGTTGACCATGCGGGCCAGCGCGGCGATGACCCGGGCGGACTCGATGCGCCAGACCGCTTCGACCGCCCGGTGGGAATCGGCTACCGTCATGCGTCCTGAATATCGCGATCAGGCGGGCGGGGCGAAGTCCGCGGGGCCGAACAGCCGGAGCACGTCGGCCTGCCCCTCCCAGCCCGGCCACAGCTCGTGGTGCAGCCTGACGAAGCGGGAGGCCCACTCCACGGCCTCCTCCTTGGTCCTGACCTCGTACAGGGCGTAGCTGATCATCTCTTTGGCCTCGGCGAACGGGCCGTCGCTGACGATCAGCCGGCCGCCGCCGACCTCGACCCTGGCGCCTTCCGAGCTGGGGGCCAGGCCGCTGGTGTCGAGCAGTGCGCCGGATTCGGTGGCTTCCTGGCCGAGTTTGATGATGGCGTCCATGAGGTCGGCCGGGGGCGGGCCGTCGGGCTGGGCGGTGACCTTGAGGGTGACGAGGTAGCGCATGGTGGCGAAGCCTTTCAGTGAGGTGCCCATGGTGGTGGCGGCAGGGGTTGCGTTCAGGCCGTGGGGGCGGCTGGGAAGCGGGGTTCAGGCGGAGGAGGGCGGTTGGGAGGCGGGGTTCAGGCCGAGGAGGGCGGCTGGGAGGCGGGGTTCAGGCGGAGCGGGACAGGTTCAGCGACATTAGCGACATCCACGTCCAGAGCGCGAGGATGCCGGCGACGAACGCCAGGTTGGTCCAGGCGACCCCGCCGCCGCTCGCGATGCCGAGGAACGAGCCGAGGAAGACGATGCCGGTGACGCGGGAGTACCAGGCCCAGCCCTTGTGGCCGTCGCGGGCGTACCGGGAGGCGATGACCTGGCAGGCCGCGACCGCGCAGAGGAAGCCGACGCCGCCGACCGCCATGTGCAGGGTTCCGGAGAGGGTGATGGCGCCGGGGCCTTCCGGGGTTCCGGCGGGGAAGCCCATGGCGGGGTCGGCGGGGAAGAGGGCGGCGCCGATCATGCTGACGCCGAACGCGCCGAGGAGGATCGGGGCCCACCTCGCGCCGCGTCCCGGGGTGAGGGCGTGGCGCAGGCCCGCGGCGGCGGCGATGGTGGCCAGGGCGGTGAGGACGAAGTTGAGGGTCTGGATCCAGCCGAGGTCGCCGTTGGCCAGGTAGCTCCAGGGGTGGCGGGCCAGGTCGAAGCCCTCCCTGGTGAACGCCTGGGCCAGGGCGACGGTCACGTACATCGGGCCTGCCAGGACACCGCAGCCGAGCAGGAGGCGGTGACGGGAGATCGAGCGGGTCCGGTTGTGAGCGAGCTGGGTCATGGTGAGCCACCTTGCGTTCGCGGGGCCGGTCGGTCCGGCTCTCTGGCATGGCGGCGAACGAGCCGGGCCGTTTTCGACACGCCCCCGAAGTTTTTTCGCGGGCGGGTGCCGCTCTGTGTCGTCTGGCATATGCGCGGCCGGTCCTGCCGCGTCTACTGCTGCCATGGTGATGGGGATGGTGGGCCGTGACGGTGAGACGGCTGTGCTGCTGGGGCTGATCGGCGAGGCTCGGCTCGGCAGGGGCGGGGTCGTGCTGGTCACGGGTGAGGCGGGGATCGGGAAGTCGCGGCTGCTCGCCGAGTGCGGTGATCTCGCTCGTGCGGCGGGGCTGGCGGTGCTGGGCGGGCGGTCGGCCGAGGGGGGTGGCACCTTTCGAGCGGTCGCGCAGGCGCTGGCCGGACGGGCCTCGCCCGGGGCGCTGCCGGAGGAGTTGCGGCCGTATCGGGGGATGTTGGGGCGGCTTCTGCCGGAGTGGGCCGAGCCGGGTGACGCGCCGCCGCCGCACGTGGATCCGATTCTGGTGCTGGGTGAGGGGCTGCTCCGGCTGCTGAGGGTGGTCGGGGAAGACGCGGGCGATGCTGGGGGTGGGGGTGGTGGCCCTGGCGGAGGCGAACACGCGGGTGGAGGTGGTGGCCCTGGCGGAGGCGAACACGCGGGCGGGGGCGGTGGCCCTGGCGGAGGCGAACACGCGGGCGGAGCCGGGGGCGGGTGCGTGCTCGTCCTGGAAGACGTCCACTGGGCGGACGCGGACACGCTCGCCCTCATCGAGTACCTCGCCACGGCCAGCAGCCGATGGCCCGCCCTGATCGTGGTCTCCGCCAGGGACGACGAGCCCGGCGCCCCCGACCACCTGAGCCGCCTCCTCCTGCTGCCGGAGGTGACCACGCTACGACTCGGCCGCCTGTGCGACGCCGACATCGCGGTGCTGGCCAGAGGCCGCGCCGGCACGCTCGCACTTCCCGACGACCTGCTCAGCCACGTGGTGGTCCAGTCCGACGGTCTCCCCTACCTGGCGGAGGAACTGGTGGCCGGGATACTCGAATCGGGCACACCCCAGGTCACGCCCCGGCTCGCCTGCCGTATCGCCGCCCGCCTGACGACGCTCACGCCCGCGCAACGCACCGTGCTGGAGGCGGCCGCGGTGCTCGGCGACGAGGTGGACGCGACGGTGCTCGGGCCGGTGACCGGCCGGCCGGAGCCCGAGGTGCTGGCCGCGCTACGAGCCGCGGACCCGCGGCTGCTGGTGCGGGCGGCGGACGAGGTGGGAGGGCGGTTGCGGTGGCGGCATGCGCTCACGCGCGAGGTGGTGCTGGCCTCGGTGACGCCGCCCGAGCGGGCCGCGGTGGCCCGCCGCGCCGCCGAGGCGCTGCTGAGCCGGGCCGATCCGCGGCACGACGCGCACGCGGCCGCGCTGCTGGCGGCGGCGGGCGAGCAGGAGAGGTCGGCCGGGATCCTGCTCAGGCTGGCCAGGCTGGACCTGGCCGGCGGCGCCCTGCACAGCGCGGAGGACCTGCTGGCGCGGGCGTCCGAGGCGCCGGCTCTGCGGCCGGTCGTGACGATCGAGCAGGTACGCCTGCTGACCCTGCTCGGCCGGCCCCACACCGCCCTGGAGTCCGGTGCCTGGGCGCTGGAGGAGCTGACCGGCGACCGGCATGCCGAGCTGTGCCTGCGGCTGGCCGAGGCTGCCGTCGTCGCCCGGCGCTGGCGTGCGGCCGACCGGTACGTGGAACGCGCCGGACGTCCGGGCGACCCGTGGGCGCTGGTCCTCGCCGCCGATTCCGCGTTCGGGGCGGGTGACCTGCGGCGGGCGGTCGAGTTGGCGGCCGTGGCCGTGGAACGGGCGAAGCGGGCGGGACGCTGGGAGACGGTGTGCCGGGCGTTGACGACGATCGGCCGGTGCGCGCTGGGGCACGACCCGGAGCTGGCGCGCGAGGCGTACGGGCTGGCGGCGCGGGTGGGGGCGGAGCACGGCCTGCTTCCTGCGCGGGTGACGGCGCTGTTCGGGCTCGCCGCGATCGAGTTGCTCGGCTCGCCGGACTCGCCGCTGCTGGCGGAGGCGCGTGAGCTGGCCCGGCGTACGGGGTTGCTGGCCGAGGTGGTGCGGACGGATCTGCTGCGGGTGAACTCGGCCGTCACCGTGGAGGGGCCGCGTGCGGCCCGCGACCTGGCCGTGCGCACGGCAACCCAGGCCGGACGGCTGCGGCTGCACGGGATGCGGGCGGTCGCGGAGGTGTTCGCCGCCATGGGGTACGCGGCCGAGGGCGACGCGCCCCGGATGGAGGCCGTGCTGGCCGACGCGGCGGCCCGTCCTGATCCGCCCGTCGAGGTGGCCGCGCAGGTGCACGCCGCCCGCGGGCTGCTGCACCTGCTGCGGCACGACCTGCCGGAGGCGACCGCGCTGTTCGACGCCGCGTTGCGTGACCTGGTGGGGCGTTGCGAGGCGGGGCCCGTACACCATTGGGGCCTGTGGGCGCTGCTGCGGACGGTCGTCGCCGACCGTGGCGCCGAGGCGCGCGAGACGCTGCGCCGCTCGCCCGCGGTGTTCCGGGCCGCGAACAGGGCGGGGCTGCAGTACGCCGACGCGGTCGCCGCCGGGCGGGAGGGGCAGCGGGAGCGGGCGGCGGCGCTGTTCGCGGACGGTGACAGCACGCTGGCCGGGCACCACTGGTGGCGGCGGCTGCTGCGGCTGTTCGCGCTGGAGGCCGCGATCGCCGACGGCTGGGGCGATCCGGTGCCCGCTCTCCGTACCGACCTGGAGGCGCATCTGCGCGCGGGCGACGCTCAGCTCGCCCGCATCTGCCGCGATCTGCTGCGCGGGGCGGGCGCGCCCACCCGGCGGGGCCGCGGGCTGGCCACGGTCCCGGACGGGCTGCGCGCCGCCGGGGTGACCAGCCGGGAGATGGACGTGCTCGGCCTGGTCGCCGAGGGGCTGTCCAACAGGAAGATCGCCGAGCGGCTGTTCATCTCACCGCGCACCGTGGACACGCACGTGTCGAACCTGCTGGCCAAGACGGCCTCCACCGACCGGGCGGACCTACGTGCCCGGGCCCGCCGTCCTTAACTCGGTGAAAACCACGGATCCGCCGCCACCCCCGCCGCGGCGAAGCTCGTTCACAGAGTCACTCATCTGTGAAGGAGTTCCATGTCCACCGCAACGGTTCGGCGCCGCGTCAGCGCGGCCCTGCTCTGCACCATCGCGCTCTCCGGTCTGACGGTCGCCGCCGCCCCCGCTCAGGCGGCGGTCTCGCACGTCGAGTTCGGCCTGAAGACGCCGCTCGGCACCCTGGTGCTCACGGCTCGCGAGCCTGTGCCCCACTCCAAGGTCGGCTTCACCTTCGACAACGACAGCAGCCTGGCCCAGTGGGCCTTCATCAGGGAGCCGGACAACTCGACAGGCCGGTACGTCCTGCGGCACACCGAGAACACCGGCAACCCGCTCTGCCTCGACGGCCTCCCCGGCTTCGTCACGCTCCAGCCCTGCAACGGCAGGCTCGAACAGCTCTGGACCTACAGCAGCAGCCTCGGCCTGAAGACCTCGCTGACCGGCCAGACCGCCTTCCTGCCGGCGGGCGACGTCCTCAGCCCGGGGACGAACCTGATCACGAGCACGCAGACGACCCGCCTCACCCGGCTCTTCGTGCCCTGATCGCGAACGAACGGGGCTCACAACCCTTGACCCAGCCTGTTGAGCGGTGTCATATATATTCACCGCCAACTATCCATTCGCGCGTAGAGAGGCCGAATGTGAAGGCATCGATCCCCGTTCTCGTCACAGCGCTCGTCTTAGTCACGACCCCGGCAGCCGCGGAGACCGGTCCCCGGTTCTCGGCGCCGGGACGTGGCGGGACCTGCGTGGACGCCCCCCTCACGATCACCTTCCCCGAGCCCGTCACGCTGGGCTCGGCGGGAGCCATCGAGATCCGGCGCGCGGACGGCACGCTCGCCGACCGCATCGAGGCGGCCACCGCCAGGACGGACAAGAAGAACATCGGCCAGGCGATCTCGGACACGGGGCTGCCGCACGACTTCTCGTACGAATCGATCATGGTGGACGGGAGCACCGCCACCGTCCACCCGCACCACCAGCTCGACTACGACCAGCGGTACACCGTCACCGTCGAGGCCGGCGTCTTCGCCGGGCAGGACGCCGCGAGCTGGAGCTTCGCCACCAGGAAGCACCCGCCCCGCAACCTGCGCCACCTGACGGTCTCCGCCTCCGGCGCCGGCGACTTCTGCACCGTCCAGGGCGCCGTGGACGCGGTGCCGACGGGCAACACGCGGCCGGTCACCATCGACGTCAAGCGCGGCGTCTACACCGAGATGGTGTACGTCCGCGAGGACCGGCCGCACCTCACCGTCAAGGGCGCGGGCGCGGGACGCACCGTGATCCAGTACCCCAACAACGACCTGCGCAACGGCGACAAGGCGCTGGTCAACGGCGGTCCGGCCGACGTGTGCCCGCGCCGCGTGCTGGAGACGTCCGACCTGCACAACTGCTGGCGGCAGACGTTCGGCGTGGACGCGGCCGACTTCCGGCTCGCCGACCTCACCGTGCACAACACGACCCCGGACGGCGGCTCGCAGGCCGAGGCCTTCCGGGGGAACAACGACCGCATCGCGCTGGAGCGCGTGAACCTGTTCAGCAACCAGGACACGCTGCGGCTGCAGGGCAAGGGCTTCGTCACCGACAGCCACATCCGCGGGGACACCGACTTCGTGTGGGGCACGGGCACCGTGTTCGTCCAGGACTCGGTGCTGGAGTCCACCGACCGCGGCTACATCTCGCAGAGCCGCAGCGACGCCACGCGGCCTGGCTACGTGTTCGTGCGCACCAGGTTGACGCGGTCGGCCGGGGTGCCGGACGCGTCCGTGGTGCTGGGGCGGACCGCGGTGTGGCGCTTCACCCACAGCCAGGCGGTGTTCATCGACACGAAGATGGACGCGCACGTGGCGCCGGTGGGGTGGCAGATCGATCCGAACGACTGCGCGCAGGCCGGGTCGGCGTCGTTCTGGGAGTACAAGAGCACCGATCTGGACGGGCTGCCCATCGACACCTCGCAGCGGCTGGCCTGCTCGCGGCAGCTCACGGCCGAGGAGGCGGGGCGGTGGAGTGATCCGGCGTTCGTGCTGGGTGGCTGGGATCCGGAGGCCGGGCGTTGACGGAGGGAAGTGGCGAGATGACGGACACAGCAGGCAACCAGGGTGCGAGCCGGCGCGGCATGCTCGGCGGCGTGCTGGGCGGGATCGGCGTGGCGCTGGCCGCCGGGGTGCCGGCGGGCGCCGCCCACGCGGCCGTTCCCGGCGAGAACGCCGCGGCCAGGCGTGGCGGCAAGCTCCCGCCCCGCCCGGTGGCGCCCGTGAACCAGGAGTCGGCGGCCAAGTTCGGCCCCGAGTACAAGACCCTCCCTCCAGCGGCCGCGGGCGTGGACATCGAGCCCCTGATCGGCATCACCACCCTCGAAGAGATCACCGCCCGCCGCCAGAAGATGATCGACTTCATCTGGAAGGGCGCCGGCCTCCCGAAGACGACCCCCACCGTCGAAACCGGCGTGGCCACCCCCGACGACCTCGCCTCCCTCACCGGAGTACGCAGGATCGACCTCCTGACGGTCCCGCTCAAGTACAGGATCACCGCCAAGGTCTACGACCTCCTCCCCCGCAAGCCGTGGAACCACCGCCTGGCCCTCTACCACAACGGCCACGGCGAGCCCCTCGACACCATGCTCCGCACCATCCAGCCGCTCCTCGACCGGGGCTACCGCGTGATGATCTACGCGATGCCCTTCCACCACTGGAACGCCGGCCAGCAGATCGAGGACCCGAAGACCCCGGGCACGATGCTCCCGAGCCCCTCCCACAAGGAGCTGGGCCCCTGGGAGAGCGACACGTTCTCGACGCTGACGTTCTTCCTGGAGCCGCTGGTCGTCACGCTCGACCACGCCCAGGCCGGCTACCGCCCGAGGTCGGTGGAGATGCTCGGCCTGTCGGGCGGCGGCTGGACGACCACGGTGTACGCGGCGCTGGACCCCCGGATCAACCGCAGCTACCCGACGGCGGGCTCGCTGCCGTTCTTCCTGCGGGCGGCCTCGCCCAAGCCGAGCCCGACCACCGGTGACTGGGAGCAGACGCGGGCGTCCTTCCCCGGCTTCTACTCCTCCATCACGGCGGGCACGGCCGACGACTACCTGCAGATGTACGTGATGGCGTCGGTCGGTGAGAACCGGGGGCAGTTGCAGATTCTCAACCGCTTCGACGAGTGCTGCTTCAACGGCGTGAGTCACCGCGTCTACCAGGCGCCGGTGCGTGACCGGGTGGCGCTGCTGGCGGGCGGGCGGCCGGAGCGGGGGCGGTGGGACCTGCTGGAGGACGCCACCCACGACGATCACACGATCTCGCCGCACGCCCTTGACGTGATCCTCTGGGATCTTGACACGGCAAATGTCACAACCTAATATCGGAATATAGATACATCGATGAATAAATATTCATGACGGGAGTCGCATGGCGGGCAGAACCTTTTCCCATCGGCGCCGGGTGATCATCAACACCGATGCGAAAAACGAGGCGGACGACCAATTCGCCATTGTGCACGCCCTGCTCTCCCCCAGCCTGGATATCCGCGGTCTGGTGGCCGCGCATTTCGGCAACCGGCGCACCCGGTCGAGCCTGGAGGAGAGCCGGGCGGAGATCGAGCTGCTGCTGCGGCTGATGAAGCTCGACGGCCGGGTGCCCGTGGCGGACGGCGCGCCGTACGCGCTGCCCGACGCCGGCACTCCGGTCCCCGCACCGGGCGTCGAGCTGATCGTCGAGGAGGCCATGCGCGACGTGGCCGAGCCGCTCTACGTGGCCTTCCTCGGCCCGCTCACCGACATGGCCTCGGCCCTGATGCTGGAGCCGCGCATCGCCGAGCGGGACGTGACGGTGATCTGGATCGGCGGCGGCGGGTACGACGGGGTCGGCCCGCAGGGGCCCCGGCCCGAGTTCAACCTGTCCAACGACATCACGGCCGCCAACATCGTCTTCTCCTCGGCGCTGAAGGTCTGGCAGATCCCGGCGCCGACGTACCGGATGATGGCCGTCGGCTACGCCGAGCTGGACGCGAAGGTCGCGCCGTGCGGCGAGATCGGCGACTATCTCGTCCGCCAGCTCGTGGAGTGGAACGAGCGGCAGCACGGCGGGTCGATCGAGTTCCGCGTGCTCGGCGACTCCCCCGCGATCGGCCTGATGCTGCACCCCGACTGCGGGACGTGGACCGAGCGGCCCGCGCCGAACTTCCGCTACGACGGCGCGCACGACTTCTCCGTCGTCAACCGGCCGATCCGCACCTACGACTCGATCGACGCGCGCTTCATCCATGAGGACTTCTTCGCGAAGCTGCGCGCCTTCGCGGATCACCGCTGATGGGAGGAACGAGGACCATGCTGACGTTCGGCGCCGGAATCTGGGCGTTCGGGCAGATCGTCGACAGGTACGCCACCGACGGCTACGGCCCCGCCAGGACGATGACGCAGATGCTGGACCTGGCGGCGGCCGTGGACGGGCTGGAGTGCCTGGACATCAACGTGCCGTTCGCCGAGGGCATCGACAAGGCGCCGGAGCTGGCGCGGGCGCTGGCCGACCGCGGGCTGCGGGCCAGGGCGATCACGCCGCACCTGTACACCAGGGAGTTCGCGAAGGGGGCGTTCACCAACCCCGACCCCGGGGTGCGCCGCCGCGCCGCCGAGCGCGTGCACGAGGCGGTGGACGTGGCCAGGGAGCTGGGCGCCGACTACGTGAAGTTCTGGCCGGGCCAGGACGGGTTCGACCTGCCCGGCCAGGCCGACTACGCGCGGCTGTGGGAGCTGACGGTCGGCGCGATCCGCGATCTGGCCTCGGCGCATCCTGACGTGCAGTTCGCGATCGAGTACAAGGCCAAGGAGCCGCGGGTGCGCATCACGCTCGCCGACGCGGCCCGCACCCTGCTGGCCATCGACGAGTCCGGGCAGCCGAACGTCGGCATCGTCATGGACTTCGGCCACTCGCTGCTGGCCGGTGAGACGCCGGCCGAGGCGGTGCAGCTCGTGCACCGGCGCGGCAAGCTGGTTTCGGTCGAGCTGAACGACAACTGGCGCGGCTGGGACGACGACCTGCCGGTGGCCTCGGTGCACCTGTTCGAGACCATCGAGTACCTGCTGGCGGTGCGCAGGATCGGGTGGAGCGCGCCCGTCCTGCTCGACCAGTTCCCGTTCAGGGAGGACCCGGTACGCGCGCTGTCCGAGAGCATCAGGACCATCCGGGCGCTGGAGCAGGTGTGCGACCGGATCGACCTGGAAGCGCTCGGGGACGCCCAGGAGCGGCAGGACGCGCTGGCGGCGCAGGCGATCCTCTGGTCGGCGATCGGGATGGCACGTGCGACCTAGCCAGACGATCACGGCCGCCCCGCCCGCCGGCGACCACGGAAGCCTCCTGCCCGACCACGACGCCATCGCCGAGTGGCGGCGGCTGCGCGAGCGGCTGGCGCACGCCGACAGGGACACCGCCGCCGCCACGCTGGCCACCATGGCCGGCGGCATCCGGCGCACCGTGATCAGCACGATCGCGGGAGCGGGCCTCGGCCACGCGGGCGGCGACCTGTCGGTCACCGACATCCTCACCACCCTGTACGGCGCCGTGCTGCGCGTCGATCCCGCCGACCCCGCATGGCCGGACCGGGACCGGCTGATCCTGAGCAAGGGCCACTGCTCGGTCGCCCTCTACACCACGCTGGCGACCTGCGGTTTCTTCCCCGCGGAGCGGCTGAGCACGTTCGCGGCCCCGCTGTCGCCGCTCAACGGCCACCCGAGCCGCAGGTCGGTGCCCGGCGTCGAGACCAGCACCGGCCCGCTCGGGCACGGCCTGCCGGTCGGCGTCGGCATCGCCGTCGGCCTGCGGCTGCGCGGCTCGGCGGCCAGGACCGTGGTGGTGCTGGGCGACGGCGAGCTGCAGGAGGGCAGCAACTGGGAGGCCGCCATGACGGCGGGACATCGGGGGCTCACGTCGCTGACGGCCGTCATCGACAGGAACGGCCTGCAGCAGGGCGCCAGGACCAGCGCGACCAACGAGCTGGAGCCGCTCGCGGACAAGTGGCGGGCGTTCGGCTGGGAGGCGGTCGAGGTGGACGGCCACGACCACCTGGCGCTGCTGGACGCCGTCACCGCGCCGCACGCCGCGGGCCGGCCGCGCTGCGTGATCGCCAGAACCGTGAAGGGGCGAGGGGTTTCGTTCATGGAGGATCGGGTGGAGTGGCATCACAAGGTGCCGGACGCCGGGCAGGCCCGCACGGCTCTCGAGGAACTGCGTTGATCGTCGATGAGCTGCACGACTGCAGGGACGCCTTCGCCGGCGAGCTGGTCCGGCTGGCGCGCGCCGACAGCCGCGTGGTGGCCGTCTGCAACGACTCGGTGGGCTCCAGCAAGCTGGGCGCGTTCGCCGCGGAGTTCCCCGACCGGCTGGTCAACGTGGGCATCGCCGAGCAGGACATGGTCGGGATCGGCGCCGGGCTGGCCAACGCGGGGCTGGTGCCGTTCGTGTGCGGGGCGGCGACGTTCCTGACGGCCAGGGCGCTGGAGCAGATCAAGGCCGACGTGGCGTACAGCCTGGCCAACGTCAAGCTGTGCGGGATGAGCCCCGGGCTCGCGTACGGCGCGCTGGGGCCGACCCACCACTCGACCGAGGATCTGTCGTGGCTGCGCGCCATCGCCGACCTGCCCGTGATCGTGCCCGCCGACCCCGCGCAGACCCGCGCGGCGACCAGGTGGGCGGCGGAGACGGACGGGCCGGTGTTCCTGCGGATCGGCAGGTTCCCGGTGCCCGACGTGTCGCCGCCTGATGGCCCCGCCTTCACGTACGGGCGGGCGCTGCGGCTGCGCGAGGGCGTGGACGCCACGATCGTGGCGACGGGCACGATGGTGAGCCGGGCGATGCGGGCGGCGGCGCTGCTGGAGGAGCGCGGCGTGCAGGCCAGGGTGGTGAACGTGTCCACCGTCTCCCCTCTCGACCGGGAGGAGATCATGGCGGCGGCCCGGCAGACGGGCGCGGTCGTGACGGCCGAGGAGGCGGTGCCCACCGGCGGGCTCGGGGCGGCGGTGGCGGAGGTCGTGCTGGAGACGCGGCCGGTGCCGATGCGGCTGCTCGGCACCCGCGCGTTCGCGCCGACCGGGGAGACGGACTTCCTGCTGGAGTACTTCGGGCTCACCGCCGACGGGATCGCCCGGTCGGCGCTGGAGGTGCTGGGGCTTGACCACGCTTGAGAACCCGCTCGTTCTCGGGGTGGATCAGGGGACGAGCGCGACCAAGGCGATCCTGGTGGACACGGCGGGCGAGGTGGTGTCGCGCGCCTCTGCGCCGCTGTCGCGGCGGCACCCCGGGCCCGGCCTGGTCGAGCAGGACGCCGAGGAGCTGTGGCGCAGCGTCCTGGACGCGGTGGCCGCCTGCCTGGGCAACCGTGATGGTGCGGGCAGGGTGGTGGCCGTTGGGCTGAGTGTGCAGCGGGAGTCGGTGCTGCTCTGGGACCGGGCCACGGGCGCGCCGGTGGGACCGCTGGTGAGCTGGCAGGACCGCCGGGGCACCGAGCTGTGCGCCCGGCTGGCCGCCGAGGGGGCTTCCGCCCTGGTACGCCGGATCAGCGGCCTCCCCCTGGACCCGATGTTCTCGGCGGCCAAGGCGGCCTGGCTGCTCGGCCGGCACCGGGGCGACCTCTGCCTGGGCACGGTGGACTCGTGGCTGTTGCACCGGCTGGGCGGCGGGCACGTGATCGAGGTGGGCTGCGCCTCCCGTACGCAGCTGCTCGACGTGCGGCGGCGGGCGTGGAGCCCGGAGCTGCTGGGCCTGTTCGGCGTGCCGGAGGAGGCGCTGCCCCGGGTGGTGCCGTCCACCGGAGCGTACGCCGACGCGAAGGCGCTGCATCCCGCCCTGGCCGGGGTGCCGGTGTCGGCGGTGCTCGGCGACTCGCACGCCGCCCTGTACGCGCACGCGGCCGGCGAGCCGGGGCGCGTCAAGGTCACCTACGGCACGGGCTCTTCGGTGATGGGCCTGGCGGGTCCGGAAGTGGCGGCGGGTGAGGGCTTGTGCTCGACGATCGCCTGGGACGACGGCACGCCCGCGTACGCGCTGGAGGGCAACATCCTGTCCGCCGGCGCCACGATCGCCTGGCTGGCCGGGGTTCTGGGCGTCGAGGCCGAGGAGCTGGCGCGGCTCGCGAGACGTGGCCGCCGGGGTAGGCTGAAGATCGTGCCGGCGTTCGGCGGCCTCGGGGCGCCGTGGTGGGACGACCGGGCGGAAGCGATCATGACGGGTCTCGGCCTGGACAGCCGGCGGGAGGACATGGCGAGGGCGGCGGTCGACTCGATCGGGCTGCAGGTCGGCGACGTCGTGTCCGCCTTCGAGCGCGCGGCGGGCCCGGTGGCGGAGCTGCTGGCCGACGGCGGTCCCACCGCGAACGACGACCTCATGCAGTGGCAGGCCGACGTAACGGGTCACGCCGTGCGGGTGGCGCGGCGGCCCGAGCTGTCGGCGCTGGGAGCGGCGCATCTCGCGGGAGCGGCATCCGGTGTATGGTCCCGCCGGGAGCTGTCCGGGCTGCCTCGCCATGGGCGGCGCTACACACCCGTTCTGCCGGTGTGCGAACGGCGCCGTGCCCTAGCAGAATGGCACTCGGCAGTGGCCCGGGCTCGCCACCGGACCAGCAGGAGCGGCGGAGCCGAAGCGGAGGCCAGCGATCGTGGCAGCTGACAGTCAGTTCGAGAAGAGCCGCGCGGACACGGTCAGGTTCGGCGGTCGCCGGCTGAGCCAGGAGTCCGAGCGCATGCGGCTGCTGGTCCGCGTCGCGCGCCTCTACCACGAGCACGGCGTGCGGCAGCCGCAGATCGCCGCCCAGCTCCGCATCTCGCAGCCGCGCGTGTCGCGGCTGCTGAAGGAGGCCGCGGAGATCGGCATCGTGCGCACGGTGGTCGTGGTGCCCAGCGGCGTGCACGCGCTGCTGGAGGAGGACCTGGAGCGCAAGTACGGCGTGGAGCAGATCATCGTCGTGGACGCCGCGGGCGAGAACCACGACGTGGTGGCCGCGCTGGGCTCGGCGGGCGCGACGTACCTCGACGCCACGCTGATCGGCGGCGAGCATCTGGGCATCTCGTCGTGGAGCGCGAGCCTGCTGGCGACCGTGGAGGCCATGCAGCGCCGTCCGGTGCGGGTGGCCGAGGAGGTCGTGCAGCTCATCGGCGGCGTGGGCAAGGGATCGGCGCAGGTGCAGGCCACCAGACTGGCCGCGCACCTGGCCGATCTGACCGGCGCGGAGCCGGTCTTCCTGCCCGCGCCAGGGCTGGTGGGCTCGTCGGTGGCGCGGCAGGCGCTGTCCGACGACCATGTGGTGCGGCAGGTGGTGGACGCCTGGTCGCGGCTGACGACCGTGCTGGTCGGGATCGGCAGCCTCAACCCGTCGCCGCTGCTGCAGGAGAGCGGCAACGCGATCGGCGAGGAGGAGATGGGGACGCTGCGCGGGCTCGGCGCGGTGGGTGACGTGTGCCTGCGCTTCTTCGACGCCGACGGGCGGCTGGTCGACTCGCCGCTGGAGGACCGCATCCTCGGCATCTCCGCCGCCGACCTGCTGCGCGTGCCGCGGCGCATCGCGATCGCGGGCGGCCGGCGCAAGACCGCCGCCATCAGGGCCGCGCTCAGGGGCGGCTGGGTCAACACGCTCATCACGGACGTGGGCGTGGCGGAGGAACTGCTGAAGGACTGACGCACCCCAGGACAGGGCCGTCGTGCGCGCGTCGCACGGCGGCCTTCGGCGTTCCTGGACGACTCCTGAGAATTTACCGGCGCGTCATCTGGCCGAGAAACCGCTCTTGACAGTCACATCCGTGTCGTTCACGATGTGATGCAATCCACTCCATTCATGGCTGAATAAAAATTCTCACCTAGCGACAGCGTGGTCCGGAGTGTGCCGATTCATGGCACAGCCCTGCCTATTCCCGGGGCGGAAAGAGAGCGTTTCGATGACCGAGGCCGCTGGCTTCGATCCCCAGCAATCAGAATTCAGCCGCCGCACTTTCGTGCGCTCGGCGGCATTGGCCACGCCCGCCGTGGCCTGGGCGGGCCCGGCCGCGGCGGCCTCCCCGACGCCCCAGCCCAGCGGCAGCCCCAGCGCGAGCGCGCCGGCGACCACCGCGGCCAAGCCCAAGATCCCGGCCTTCCCCGGCGCCGAGGGCGCGGGCATGTACACCACCGGCGGCCGGGGCGGCGCCGTCTACGAGGTGACCACCCTGGACGACGACGGCCCCGGGTCGCTGCGCGAGGCGGCCGCCAAGTCGGACGGCACGATCGTCTTCCGGGTCGCGGGCAACATCAAGCTCAAGGGCGGGCTCGACATCACCGGGTCCAACCTCACGATCGCCGGCCAGACCGCCCCCGGCCACGGCATCACCGTCATCGGCAACGAGACGCAGATCAAGGGCAGCAACATCATCCTGCGCCACCTGCGCTTCCGCGGCGGCGACGAGATGGGCACCCCGATCGACACGTTCGGCGCCCGCGGGGTGAAGGACCTCATCATCGACCACTGCTCCTTCAGCTGGGGCGTGGACGAGTGCTTCTCCGTCTACGGCAACACCAACGTGACCGTCCAGTGGTGCATCATCTCCGAGGGCCTGACGAACTCGGTGCACGACAAGGGCCGGCACGGCATGGGCGGCCTGTGGGGTGGCGACAACATCACCTACCACCACAACCTGCTCATCCACGAGAACGCGCGCAACCCGCGCTTCAGCTTCACCGAGGGCATGAGCCTGGTCGTGGACCACCGCAACAACGTGATCTACAACCACGGCATCACCTCCTGCTACGGCGGTGAGTGGTCCAACGGCATCAACCTGGTCGGCAACTACTACAAGCCGGGCCCCAACACGCTACCGAAGATCGCCAGGGAGATCGTCGCCCCCGGCCGGTTCGGCCAGTGGCACGTCAACGGCAACGTGATCGAGGGCCACGCCGACGTCACGGCCGACAACACGCTCGGCATCACCTACCCGATCGGCGGCATCACGCTGCTGCCGCAGCCGGTCGAGTTCGCGAACGGCATCACCGAGCAGCCGCCGCAGCAGGCGTACGCGACCGTCCTGGAGCAGGCGGGGGCCACCCTGCCGCGGCGGGACGCCATCGACGCCCGGCTGGTCGGCGAGGCGCGCACCGGCACGGGCCGGCACATCAACTCCCAGAAGGACGTGGGCGGCTTCCTGCCCTTACCCACCGAGGTGGCCGCGCCTGCCGACACCGACAAGGACGGCATCCCGGACGAGTGGGAGACCGCTCAGGGGCTCGACCCGAACAACGCCGAGGACGCCAAGACGGCCGGGGCCGACGGGTACACGAACCTGGAGCGGTACCTGAACTCGATCCAGCGGGCCGGAGCGGCCAATCCCACGGTCGCGATCACCTCGCCCAGGATCGACCAGGTGTTCGCGGCGAACAAGGACAAGCAGCCCGTCGCGATCACGGCCGACGCCAAGGCCGCCGACGGCGCGACGATCGCCAAGGTCGAGTTCTTCCACGGTGACGAGAAGATCGGCGAGGCGACGGCGGCGCCGTACCAGGCGACCTGGAAGGGCGTCACCGACGGCACCTACTTCCTGACGGCCAGGGCCACCGACAGCACCGGCTCGGCCACCACCTCCTCGCTGGTGCCGATCCACGTCAACCGCGTCAGGACGCACTCGGGGTGGCAGGTCAAGGACATCGGCGAGGTGCCGATCCCCGGGAACACGGCGCTCAAGGACGGCGTGTTCACGATCAAGGGATCCGGCAAGGTCGCCGGCTGGAAGGACTCCTTCCACTTCGCCTACAAGGCGGTCGGCTTCAGCAAGCGCGGCGAGGTCCTGGAGATCACCGCCCGGCTGGACGGCGTGAGCAAGAACCACGTGGACGCCGTGGCCGGGATCATGATCCGGCAGGATCTGGAGCCCAGCTCGCCGTTCATGATGGCCGGCATCGGCTACTCGGCCAGCAACGAGGACGGCTCCCGCAAGCGCGCCAAGGCCATCAGGGTCGCCTCGCACGGCACGGCGCCGAGCGTCGGCGTCTACCCGCCGACCAGCGATGATCCGCTGGACGACGACAAGTCGTACTGGCTGCGGCTGGTCTGCCGGAGCCTGCCGACCGGCGGGGACACCGAGTTCGAGGCCTTCCTCTCGGAGAACTCGCTCAACTGGGAGCGCATCGGCTACGAGCGCATCGTCATGCGGACCGGCAGGTTCTACGTCGGCCTCGCCGTGGACGGCAACCAGGAGGCGAACGGCGTCCACGTCTACACCACGGCGACCTTCAGTCAGGTCAAGGTCAATCGTTAGACCCCGAACGGAGCACCCATGACAAACGAAGCGTTCACGAGGAGGAGCCTGCTCCGGGGCGGGGGCCTGCTGATGCTCGCCACGGCCACCGGCTGCAGTTTCTTCGACACCAGCCCCAGCGCGGCCGGAGGCGGCGCCGCCCAGGTAGCCGACGCCTCGGCCAAGGAGGCGCCCGCGCTGGCCGAGCTGGTCAAGGCCGGCAAGCTGCCGCCGCTGGAGCAGCGCCTGCCGAAGAACCCGCTGGTCGTGACCCCGCTCAAGGAGCCCGGCAAGTACGGCGGAAGCTGGAGCTCGGCCATGGTCGGCGAGGACGACCTCGACTGGCTGTACTACACGCTCGCCTACGAGCCGCTGGTCCGCCTCAAGCCCGGCACGAACGGCCAGAAGGGCCCGGACGACATCATCCCGAACGTCGCCGAGTTCGAGGTCAAGGACGGCGGCCGGGAATACGTCTTCCGCCTGCGCGAGGGCCTGAAGTGGTCCGACGGGCAGCCCTGCACGGCCGACGACATGATCTTCGCGTTCGAGGACGTGACCACCTACCACGACCTGCACACCACCGGCGTCTACGACCTCTTCCTGGAGAACGGCAGCACCACCGAGAAGGCCAAGGTCGAGAAGGTGGACGAGCGCACAGTGCGCTACGTCTACAAGGAGCCGAAGGCGGGCCTGCTGTTCCAGATCGCGGTCTCCACCTTCGAGCGGGGCGGGGCGAGCGGCCTCCTGCTGCCCAAGCACTACCTCAAGCAGTTCCACAAGAAGCACAACCCGGACGCCGACAAGCTCGCCAAGGAGCAGCAGCTGGAGGACTGGACCCAGCTCTTCATGAACAAGAACGACGTCCCGCACAACGCCGAGATGCCCACGCTGCACCCGTGGAAGATCAGCAACGCGCTCGGCAACGGCACGGCGGTGGTGGCCGAGCGGAACCCGTACTACTGGAAGGTCGACCAGCAGGGGCGGCAGCTCCCCTATCTCGACCGCTTCAGAGCCGAGGTCCTCGGGGACGTCGAGGTGGAGCTGCTGAAGATCATGAACGGCGAGATCACCATGCAGACCCGCAACTTCAACACGCCGGAGAACAAGCCGCTGATCGCGCAGAACGCCGAGAAGGGCAAGTACCGGCTCTTCGACGTGCCGAGCCGGCTCAGCAACACGATGATCATCCAGTTCAACCAGACGATCGGCGACGACGACCTGCGCGAGCTGTTCCAGAAGGAGGACTTCCGGATCGGCCTGTCGTACGCGATCAACCGCAAGGAGATCATCGACGGCGTGTACGCCGGCCAGGGCGAGCCGTGGCAGGCGGCGCCCTCCAAGGCCAACGCCCTCTACGACGCGGACTTCGCCAAGCAGTACACCGAGTACGACGTCGCCAAGGCCAACGAGTTGCTGGACAAGGCGGGGCTGACGAAGAAGGACTCCGGCGGCAAGCGGCTCGGCCCCGACGGCAAGCCGCTGACCATCACCGTCATGTCCAACACCGACTTCCCGCACCACGTGCAGGCGCTGGAGTTCGTCAAGAAGCACTGGGACGCGGTAGGGGTCGGCCTGCGGGTCGATCCGGTCGCGGCCACGCTCTACACCGAGCGCACGATGGGCAACAACCCGCAGGCGTCCGTGTACACGTGCAGCGACTTCGACATCATCACCGGCACCGGCGGCGACCACTACTACGTGCCGAGCAACTCCGGCAGCGCCCGCTACGCCATCCGCTGGGCCCTGTGGTACGGCAGCAAGGGCAAGAACGGCGACGAGCCGCCGGCGGAGGTGCGCGCGCAGCTCGACGCGTTCACCGCGATGCGCACCGAGCCGGACTTCAACAAGGCGCTGGAGCACGCCAAGGAGGTCGTGCGCATCTCCAAGGAGCAGTTCTACGCGATCGGGATCAGCACGTACCCGAACGAGTACGGCATCGTCTCCAACACGCTCAAGAACGTGCCCGACACCATGGCCAGCGCACAGGTGACCCCCGGGCCGACCATGCCCGAGCAGTACTCCTTCTGAGGTGCCGACGTGCTGAGATATTTCGGCCGCCGCCTCGTGTACGTGGTGGTGACGCTGTGGGCGATCTCGATCGTCACCTTCGTCATCATCAACCTGCCGCCGGGTGACTACGTCTCGACGGTGATCGCGAACGCGCAGGCCGGCGGGGAGAGCCTCACCCCGGCGCAGATCACCAACCTCCGGCTGCGGTACGGGCTGGACGACCCGCTCCTCGTCCAGTATTGGCGCTGGATCTCCGCCATCGTCCTCAACGGCGACTTCGGTCAATCGTTTGCCTGGAAGCAGCCCGTCTCGACGCTCATCGGCGAGCGGGTGCTGCTCTCGGCGATCCTGTCGGTCAGCTCGCTGCTCCTGGTGTGGGCGATCGCGTTCCCCATCGGGATCTACAGCGCGGTCAAGCAGTACTCCATCGGTGACTACGGCTTCTCCTTCCTCGGCTTCATCGGGATGGCGATCCCCGAGTTCATGCTGGCGCTGATCCTCATGTACATCGGGTTCCGCTACTTCGGCGCGAGCGTGGGCGGGCTGTTCTCGCCACAGTTCCAGGACGCGGCCTGGAACCTGGGCAAGGTCCTGGACCTGGCGGGGCACCTCTGGGTGCCGATCGCGGTCATCGCGGTCTCCGGCACCGCCGGCATGATCCGGGTGACCAGGGCGAACCTGCTCGACGAGCTCTACCGGCCCTACGTGCACACGGCCAGGGCCAAGGGGCTGCCGGAGTGGAAGCTGCTGCTGAAGTATCCGGTGCGGATGTCGCTCAGCCCGTTCTTCAGCACGGTCGGCTGGCTGCTGCCCGGCCTGATCGGCGGGGAGACCATCGTCTCGGTCGTCATGAGCCTGCCCACCGGCGGCCCGCTGCTGCTCAGCGGCGTCATGAACCAGGACATGTACCTCGTCGGCAGCTTCGTCATGATCCTCAGCGTGCTGACCGTGGTCGGCACCGTGGTGAGCGACCTGGCGCTGGCGTGGTGGGACCCGCGCATCCGCAAACGGTACAACAGAGAGTAGCGCCACATGTTTCTCAGGCGACCCACGAGACAGGAAGCAGGGACGCTGCCGCAGTGGCGGCTGATGTGGCGGCAGTTCCGCAAGCACCGGCTCGCCATGATCGGTGCGGGGATCCTGATCCCGGTGTACTTCGTGGCCATCTTCGCGGAGTTCTTCGCGCCGATGTCCAGCTCGACGGCGAACACCTCGCTGACGTACGCGCCGCCGCAGGTCCTGCACTTCTCCGGCGAGCACGGCCTGCACGTGTACGGGTACACGACCGAGCGCGACCCGGCGACGTACGCGCAGACCTACACCGAGGATCCGTCCAAGGTGACCGAGATCGGGCTGTTCGTGCACGGCGACGAGTACAAGCTGCTCGGGCTGATCCCGTCGGACATCCACCTGATCGGGCCCGAGACCAAGGGCCAGCCGTTCTTCCTGCTCGGCTCCGACGCCAATGGCCGGGACCTGCTGTCCAGGCTGATCCACGGCGCCCGGGTGTCGTTGTCGATCGGCTTGGTGGGCGTGGCGGCGAGCTTCCTCCTCGGCATGCTCATAGGCGGCATTTCCGGATACTTCGGGGGCGGCGTCGACAACGTCGTGCAGCGGGTCATCGAGTTCCTGATGGCGATCCCGACGCTGCCCCTGTGGATGGCGCTGTCGGCCGCGCTCCCCACCGACTGGGGGCCGCTGACCCGATATTTCGCCATCACGGTGCTGCTGTCACTGATCGGCTGGACCGGCCTGGCCCGCGACGTGCGCGGCCGGTTCCTGTCGCTGCGCGAGGAGGACTTCGTCACCGCCGCCCGGCTGGACGGCGTGGGCCGGCTGTCGATCATCTTCCGGCACATGATCCCGTCGTTCGCCAGCCACATCATCGCCTCGCTGTCGCTGGCCATCCCGGCCATGATCCTCGGCGAGACCAGCCTGAGCTTCCTCGGCCTGGGGTTGCAGGCTCCGGCCGTGAGCTGGGGCGTGCTGCTGGAGGGCGCCCAGAACGTGCGCGTCGTGGCGAACGCGCCGTGGCTGCTCGCCCCGGGCGTCGCGGTGGTGGTCGTCGTGGTCGCCATGAACTTCTTCGGTGACGGGCTCAGAGACGCCGCCGACCCGTACGGCAACAGGAAGGTGAGCAGGCGTGCCCGCAGACGACGTGCTGCTTGAGATCGAGGACCTGCGCACGCACTTCCTCATGGACGACGGCGTCGTGTGCGCCGTGGACGGCGTGGACCTGAAGGTGCGCAAGGGCGAGACGCTGGCCATCGTCGGCGAGTCCGGCTGCGGCAAGAGCGTCATGGCCCGCTCGATCCTGCGCCTGGTGGACCCGCCGGGCCAGATCGAGGGCGGGAAGATCACGCTGCACCGCGAGAGCGGCCCCGTCGAGCTGGTCGGCGCGGACACCAAGCTGCTGCGGCAGGTCAGATGGAACGACATCGCGATGGTCTTCCAGGAGCCGATGGCCTCGCTCAGCCTCGTGCACACCATCGGCAGCCAGATCGTCGAGGCGGTGCGGCTGCACGACAACGTCGGCAAGACCGAGGCCCGCAAGCGGGCGATCGAGATGCTCGACCGCGTCGGCATCCCGATGCCGCACCGGCGGGTGGACGCCTACCCGTTCGAGCTGAGCGGCGGGATGCGGCAGCGCGCCGTGATCGCGATGGCGTTGTCGTGCCGGCCCAGCCTGCTCATCGCCGACGAGCCGACGACCGCACTGGACGTCACCACACAGGCGCAGATCCTGGAGCTGCTGCGGGATCTGCAGGACGAGTTCGGCATGGCGATCATGCTGATCACGCACGACCTCGGGGTGGCGGCGCAGGTGGCCGACAGCATGGCCGTCATGTACCTGGGCCGGGTCGTCGAGTACGGCACCGCCGAGCAGGTGCTGGCCGCGCCCCGCCACCCCTACGCGCAGGCGCTGCTGCGCTCGATGCCCCGGCTGGGGCGGGCCAGGCAGCGGCGGCTGACGGCGATCAAGGGCATGGTGCCGGCCCCGTACGCGCGGCCGGACGGCTGCTTCTTCCACCCGCGCTGCGACCACGTCGTGGCCGGGCGGTGCGACGCGGTCGAGCCGCGCCTGCTCCAGGTCGGGGACCGCCAGGTCTCGTGCCTGCTGTACGAGGAGGAGGACGTATGAGCACCGAACCGCTGCTGCGGATCGAGGGACTCACCAAGCACTTCCCCATCCGCAGCGGCCTGCTGGGCCGGCAGGTCGGCGCGGTGAAGGCGGTCGACGAGGTCGATCTGGAGATCCCGGCGGGCACCACGCTCGGCCTGGTCGGCGAGTCCGGCTGCGGCAAGACGACGCTGGGCCGGTGCATCGTGCGGGCGCACGACCCGACCGGCGGGCGGATGCTCTACCGGCGGCCCGACGGCTCGGTGATCGACGTGGCGGGGCTGAAGGAGAAGGAGCTCAAGCCGTACAGGACCGAAGTGCGGATGATCTTCCAGGACCCGCACTCGTCGCTCAACCCGCGCAAGACGCTGCGCGAGATCATCGGCGAGCCGATGCGGGTGCACGACTACGGCACCAAGGAGGAGATCGACCAGCGCGTCGGCGAGCTGCTCGAACGCGTCGGCCTGCGCCCCGAGTACGCCAACCGCTACCCGCACGCCTTCAGCGGCGGCCAGCGGCAGCGCGTCGGGATCGCGCGGGCGCTGGCGCTCTCGCCCCGGCTGGTGGTCGCCGACGAGGCGGTCAGCGCGCTGGACGTGTCGGTGCGCGCGCAGATCCTCAACCTGCTGATGGACCTCCAGGAGGAGTCGGACCTGGGCTTCCTGTTCGTCAGCCACGACCTGGGCATCGTCGAGCACGTCTCCGACGTGGTCGCGGTCATGTACCTGGGCCGGGTGGTCGAGCAGGGCCCCACCGAGGAGCTGTACACGCGGCCGCTGCACCCCTACACCGAGGCGCTGCTGTCGGCCGTGCCCGACCCCGACCCGGCGGCCAAGCGGCACCGCGAGCGGATCAAGCTGCTCGGCGACATCGCCGACCCGGCGAACGTGCCGCCTGGATGCCCGTTCAACCCGCGCTGCGTGTACGCCAAGGACGAGTGCCGCACCGAGCGCCCGCCGCTGCGCGAGGTCGGCGGGCGGCGCGTGGCCTGCCACTTCGCGGAGGAGCTCGACCTGCGCGGCGTCCCCGACCCCGACGTACGAGAGGTGAAGGCGTGACCGACCCCCGAGCCGACACGAGCCCCCGAGCCGACACGGGCCTACGAGCCGACACGGGCCCCCGAGCCGACACGGGCCCCCGAGCCGGCGCGGCCGTCCAGGCGGCCGACCCGCGCTTCGACGGCATCGTGCGGCCGTCCGCCGTGCTGCCCGGCGCCCGCGAGGCGCTGCTGCCGGTGCCGCACGGCCCCGACAACCACGCGGTCAACCTGCTGCTCACGCGCGGCGGCGAGCTGCTGTCCACCTGGTTCAGCGGACCACAGGAAGGCGACCCCGGCACGAACGTGGTGGTCTCCCGCCGCACCGGCGACCGCTGGGCGGACCCCCTGCTGGTCGCGGCGGACCCGCTGCGCAGCGAGCAGAACCCGGTGCTGTTCGAGGACGGCGACGGGCTGGTGTGGCTGCTGCACACCTCCATGGAGCCGCACGACCAGACCACCGCGCACGTGGTGGCCCGCACCTCGGCCGACGCCGGCCGCACGTGGAGCGAGCCGCGCGTGCTGTTCGCCGAGCCGGGCACCTTCATCCGGCACCCGCCCGCCGTCCTGGACGACGGCACGTGGGTGCTGCCCGCCTACCACTGCACCGCCGCCGGCGACCACAGCGTGGTCAAGCTCAGCGCGGACGGCGGGCGCACGTGGACCGAGCACCAGGTCCCGGACAGCGGCGACCTGGTGCAGATGACGATCGCCCAGCGGCCCAGCGGGGCGCTGCTGGCGATGTACCGCGACCGGCGGGCAGGGCGGATCTACGCCTCCACCTCGGCCGACGGCCGCGCCTGGTCCGCTCCGGAGCGGACCGAACTGCCGAACAACGACTCCTCCGTCCAGCTCACGAGGCTCGGCGACGGACGGCTCGCGCTCGTCTACAACGACGCGAGCCTGGAGCGCAACCAGTTCAGGTGGGTGACCAAGAACGGGCAGCGGCGCAGGAAGGCGCTGCGCACCCCCCTGGTCGTCGCCCTCTCCGAGGACGGCGGCGCGAACTGGCCGCACCGGCGGGTGCTGCAGGACTCCGACTCCGAGTACTGGCAGAACGAGCTCGGTTACTCCTATCCGAGCGTCATCGACGGCCGAGCAGGGCGGCTGCACGTCGCCTTCTCCTACCTGAGGAAGACCATCAAACATCTGGAGATCGACGCTTCATGAGACTCAGACAGAGCTTTTTATACGGCGCCCTGGCGGTCGCCGTCGGGGTGCCCTCGTACGTGGCGGGCTGGCATGACGACGAGGTGAAGGTGGCGCCCACGGGCGCGTACGCCTGCCGCCAGGACGTGGCCGCCCCCGACCCGAACGTGCCCAAGGTGCACGCCGCCGCCATCACGCAGGCTCCGACGGGCGACATGCTGACCGTCTACTACGGCGGCACGTCGGAGGGTGCCGCGAACCAGGCGCTCTACCTGTCGCGCCTGGAGGCCGGCAAGAAGACCTGGTCCAAGCCGGAGGTGGTGTTCGACGAGCCGGGCAAGGCCGACGGCAACCCGGTGTTGTGGTCGGACGGCAAGCGGGTCTACCTGTTCTTCGTCGTCATCGAGGGGCACGGCTGGGAGCAGGCCTCCATCCGGCTCATCACCTCCGACGACGGCGGCCGCACCTGGGGCGAGCCCACCACCATCCGCTCCGAGTGGGGCTGGATGGTCGGCACCAACCCGATCCGCATGTCGAACGGCGAGGTGCTGCTGCCCATCTACGACGAGGCCAACTCCACGTCCGGCTTCTACGTCTTCAGCCAGGACCTGAGCACGTGGAAGGCGTACCCGGAGGACACCGGGGCGTGGATCCGCACGCCGGGCGGCTCGATCCAGCCGACCGTGGTGGAGGCCGAGCCGGGCAGGCTGATCGCGTACATGAGGACCGGCGACAAGGCGATCTACAAGAGCGAGTCCACCGACTTCGGCCGCACCTGGAGCGCTCCCGTCGCCGAGCCGATCGGCAACCCGAACTCCCGCGTCGCCGCGCTGAAGCTGGCCGACGGCAAGCTCGTGCTGGCCTACAACCCGTGGGTGGAGCACCGCTCCCCGATGCGCGTGTCGCTGTCGCCCGACAAGGGGCGCACCTGGGAGAACACGGTGGACGTCGAGGCGCAGTCGGGCCCGCAGTTCACCTACCCGGTGCTCGCGCAGAGCGCCGACGGCTTCATCCACATGGTCTATTCCTACAACCGCAACAACATCCGCCACGTGGTGTTCAACGAGGAATTCCTCCGCAACTCGGTGGGGCTGCTCTCCAACTGGCCCGAGCACACGATCACCGAGTTCAAGAACAACGTCCGGCGGAACGTCGTGCGCCAGTGCAGTTATTCGCCCGTCAAGGAGAGTGAATGATGAGCAAGGTTCGTGGGATCGCGCTGCTGGCGCTCGCTCTGTCCGTCACCGCCGTCCCCGCCAACGCCTCGGCGGCGGCGTGCAAGGACGTCGGGAACAAGTACAACCTGCCGTTCCAGGTCTGCGACGACGAGCTGTTCATCTTCGCGGCCAACTACAAGCCGTTCGAGGCGACCGTCGCGGACGAGCAGGCCTCCGCGACCAGGGTCTTCGACGAGGTCATCGGCAACAAGCTGCGCGCGGCCTTCCCCGACGTGAAGATCAAGTACGCCACGTGGGACTACCCCGTGCGGTACGAGGACCTCAAGAAGGCCGGGGTCACGCCCGACATCATCATCGAGGACCCGAAGAACCGCATCGACCGCGACCTGGAGCCGCTGGGCTGGGTCGGCGACATGACCGCCGACCTCCAGGCGGCCGGCATCGACCTGAACACGCTGAACAAGGCCGCCGTGGAGCTGACCAAGTCGCGCTCCGACGGCGGGATCTACGGCGTGCCGCTGTTCATCGACGAGCACGTGCTGCTCTACAACAAGAAGATCTTCGACAAGTTCCGGGTGAAGTACCCCTCGCCCGGGATGACGTACGACGAGGCGTACAAGAAGGCCAAGCAGCTCACCAGGGACGACGGCCTGGACCACTACAAGGGCTACATGCAGCACCCCGACCAGTACCTGGACTTCAACCAGGCCGGGCTCTACCCGTTCCTGCCGACCACGAGCGAGCAGCCGAAGCCCGAAGAGCTCAAGGTCGACATCAGCAGTGACGCCTGGAAGACCTACGTCGACAACCTGTACCGCTTCCTGGAGATCCCGCGCAACGACTTCACCACCGTCACCGACTTCTTCAAGGGCGACATGAGCCAGCCGGGCCACCTGGCCATGGCGGTCGAGACGCTGTCGCGGCTGAACATGTACGCGGGCAGCGAGCTGTTCATCGAGGACGGCGACGAGGCGGCCTTCGCCGAGCAGGCCAAGAGCGTCGACATCGGGGTCAGCGCGGTCCCGGTGCTCAAGCGCGGCGGCAAGACCATCTACCAGCCGAACACGAGGGCCGCGTTCGTCCCGCCGTCGGCAGCGCACAAGGATCAGGCGCTGCGGATCGTGAAGTGGCTGGTGTCGGAGGAGGCCCAGACGGAGATCTCCAAGCAGGGCGTCAAGGCCGTGCTGCAGACCGACGCCGTCGTGTCGAACTTCGGCAAGAACGTGCCCGAGCTGGCCAAGCTCGACACGTCGGCCGTGTACTGGGGCGAGAACGCCGCCGTGACGAACTACCAGAACACCGAGTTCTGGGACCTGCCGCTGTGGTCGGTCTACCGCCAGCACATCCTGCGTGACGGCGGTACGCCCGAGCAGGCGCTGACCCTGTCCCAGCAGCAGGACATCCCCAACTACATCAAGGCGCAGGCCGCCGCAGGGAAGGATTGGTAACACTGTCCCCCACCGTGGAACGCTGGGGCGTCCACGAGATCGAGCTGACCGGGCCGTCCGACGGCAACCCCTTCGCTGACGTTCGTCTGTCGGCCCGGTTCCAGTTCCGCAATCGCATCGTCGAGGCCGACGGCTTCTACGACGGCGACGGCGTCTACCGCGTCCGGTTCATGCCGGACGCGGTGGGTCCGTGGAGCTACACCACCGTCAGTAATGTGACCGAGCTGGACGGCCACGCGGGCGCCTTCGAGGTGTCGCCCGCGTCCGAGGGCAACCACGGCCCCGTGCGCGCGTCCGGCATCGACTTCGAGTACGCCGACGGCACGCCGTACCTGCCGTTCGGCACCACCGCCTACCACTGGACGCACGACCTGGACGAGGAGCGCGAGCGGCGCACGCTGCGCACGCTGGCCGCCTCGCCCTTCAACAAGCTGCGCATGTGCGTGCTGCCGACCGGCGCGATGACGCCGCCCGAGCTGCCGTTCGCCGGCACGGACCCGGACGGGCTGGACAAGACCCGGTACAACCCGGTCTTCTTCCGCCACCTGGAGGCCCGCGTCCAGGACCTGCTGGAGCTGGGCGTCGAGGCCGACATCATCCTCTTCCACCCCTACGACTTCGGCCGGCGCGGCATCCAGGACATGGGCCGGGAGACCGACCACGCCTACCTGCGGTACGTGATCGCCCGCCTGGCCGCCTACCGCAACGTGTGGTGGTCGGCCGCCAACGAGTACGACTTCAACAAGTCCAAGACCGTCGAGGACTGGGACGACATCCTGCGCGTCATCGTGCGGCTCGACCCCTACGAGCACCTGCGCTCGATCCACAACGGCACCCGCATGTACGAGGTCGCCACCCTGTACGACTTCACCAAGCCGTGGGTCACCCACCAGAGCATCCAGCACTGGGACGTCACCCCCACCGACGAGTGGCTGCGCGCCTGCGGCAAGCCCGTGGTGCTCGACGAGATCTGCTACGAGGGCAACATCGGCAGGCGCTGGGGCAACGTCACCGGCGAGGAATTGGTGGACCGGTTCTGGGAGGCCATGGCGCGCGGCGGCTACGCGGGCCACGGCGAGTCGATGTCCGGCTTCGAGGAGCGGGCGTGGATCGGCAACGGAGGCGGCCTGTACGGGCAGAGCCCCGCCAGGATCGCCTTCCTGCGCCAGGTCATGGAGGCGCGCCGGGACGGCGTGCTGCTGCGCTACCTCGGGCGGCGGCAGGCGTCCGCCGTCACGGTGGACCTGCCCGACGACGGCTGCGCCTACGAGGTCGAGCTGATCGACGCCTGGAACATGACGATCACCCCGGTGGACGGCGCGCACCGGAAGCAGGCGCGGGTGGCGCTGCCGCGCCGGCCGTACCTGGCGCTGCGGATGACGAGGGTTTCATGATCATCAATGGGATGGCGACGACCGCGCTGGCCTGGCACCTGCAAGGCGGCAACCGGCGCAAGCGGACGCTCGCCACGCTGGAGTCCTCCCCCTTCGACCGGGTGCGGATGGCGGCGCTGGCCGGCCGGTGCAGCCTCGACTCGCTGGAGGAGCGGGTGACGGAGCTGGCCGGGATCGGGGTGACGGCCGAACTGGTGCTGCTGCACCCGGACGACGGCATCGCCGACGCGCCCGCCGCGGCCCGCTACCTTACGGAGGTGGTGCCTCGCCTGGCCGCGCACCCGAACGTGTGGTGGTCGCTGTCCGCCGACCCCTCGCTCTTCCCCGGCATCTCCGAGCACGACTGGGTGCGCCTGGCCGGCCTGGTCGCCGAGGAGGACCCCGGCCACCACCCGCTGTCCATCACCGTGCCCGCCGACTCGCCGCTGCTGTGGCGGCGCGGCTTCACGCACGGCAGCGTCACCGCGCGCAGCCCGCGCGACGCGTGGGTCCAGACGCGCGACCACCACCAGCCGGTCGCCATGGACATGTGCGGCTACGAGGGCGACGCGCCCGACCCGTGGCTGAGCCTGACCCCGCAGGACGTCGTGGCCCAGGCCTGGGACGGGGCCGTGCGGCGGCGGTGCGTCACACACGGCGAGTCGTACCTGGACGAGGACGGGCTGACCTGGTCGCAGGGCGGCGGGACGCTCGTCGGCGAGGCGGTGCCGCGGCTGCGGCTGCTGCGGCAGGTGCTCGTCACCATCCCGGACGAGGCCGGGTACGTCGATCGCGACGCGCCGATGTCGCAGGTGCCCGGTGAGTTCTACCTGGAGTTCTGCGGCGAGCACCGCTTCCCTGAGCGCACCTACGACGTGCCGGAGGGGCGGTACGAGGTCGAGGTGATCGACACGTGGGAGATGACGGTGACGCCGCACGGGGTGCAGGAGGGGCCTTCGGTGACGGTCCCGCTGCCCGGGACAGTCGGGCAGGCCATCCGGTTGCGGCGGGTGTCATGACGCCGGTGCTCCCGCGCATCGCCGAACCCGGAGGGAAGCTCGTCGAGGTGGTGACGGGTCCCGAAGGTCCGGAGATGCACCTGAGCCACCGGGACGCGGGCGGCCCGCATCTGCGCGCGCCGCTCCGCGGCCTGCTCACCGCCTCGGCGGGCCGGCCGTGGCGCGTCGAACCCGCCGAGCCCGGCACCGTCCACCTGCGCGGGGACACGGTCGTGGTGACCGCGCGGGCCGGCGGGCTGAGCGCGAGCCTGAAGCTGGCCTTCACCCCCGGCGGCCTGCTCACCCTCACCACCACCTGGCGCAACGACACGGACGGCGAGATCGCCGACGTGGCGGCGGGCATCCTGCTCCCGCTCCCCGTCCAGGACGCCCACGTCACCATGCCGGGCGTGCTCTACAACGACAACCCGTCGTCCGACCCGGACCGCCAGGTCCCGCACCTCGGGTACGTGTGCGAGGAGCACCGCCTGCCCATCCCCGCCGTCAACGCCGCCTGGGACGACCGTTACGTCAGCCTGTTCGCGCACCCGGAGGCCGCCAGGGACGGGCAGGGCAGGGTCTCCTACGGCTCGCTCGGCGTCCTTCCCGGGCCCGTCGTGACGGCGATGAGCGGGGTGATCGCGTTCAACGGCGCCCCGGATGTCTGCTACGTCAGCAAGGCCCAGGTGGAGGAGCGGCCGCTCGGCTACCGGGACCTCGCCCCGGGAGAGACGATCGTCACCCGTCACACCCTGGACTGGGGTCCGGTGGAGCCGCGCGGCCTCGGCTTCACCAGGCTCGTGCACACCCGGCTCTACCAGGACGAGGGCGCCAGGCCGCTGCCGATCGACGAGATCGTCCGGCTGAAGACCATCGCCATGGACGCGCGCTGGGACGGCGACGGCTACCTCGCCTACGAGGGCGTCCGTCACGGCCGGCCCCGCTCGTACCTGTACGGGTGGACCGGCCAGTGCATGAAGCTGGCGCGGTGCGACGCCATGCTCGGGCGCTTCGAGCGGGCCGGGCGGGCGGCGGACTTCTACGTCGAGGGCAGCGCGACGCCGGTACGCGGGCTGCGCCACGCCCGCTACCTGGTCGACGAGGGCCGGTGGGAGATGTTCCGCAGGAACGGCGCCCACGGCGGGGATTTCGTCTCCAGCCGCGCGCACGGCGAGACGATCGCCGACCTGGCGGCGCTCGCGCTGCAGTTCAGGGAGGCCGGCCTGGACGTGCCGCCGCAGTGGCAGGAGGCGGTGGAGGACGCCGCCGCGCTGTTCTGGCACACGCGGCTGCCCGAGGGCGTCGTCCCGATCGGCTGGACGCCGCACGGCACGGCTGTCTCGCCCATGGTCAGCGCGGCGGGCGTCGCATGCGTGCAGGCCATGCTGGGGGCGTACCGGCTGAGCGGCGAGCGCATGTGGCTGATGCGGGCCGAGGAGGTGCTGGCCGCCTACCACCGGCTGCACGCGGCCACGTACGAGCGGCCGTTCGCGCACGCCACCCTCGACGCCTCAGGGGAGGACAAGGAGGCCGGGATGTACTTCTTCCTGGCCGCCTGGGAGCTGTATCAGCTCACCGGCCAGGAGCACCACGCGCAGTGGGCGGAGACGGCGGCCGACTGGCTGCTGACGTTCGTCTACGTGTGGTCGCCCGACTTCGACAAGGGCAGCACGTTCGAGCGGCGCGGTTTCAAGGCGTGCGGCTGGCCGTCGGTCAGCGTCCAGAACCACCACCTCGACGTGTTCTTCCCGACCTCCGAGCTGAGCGAGTTCGGCCGGACGACCGGCCGGGCCTGGTACGCCGAGCAGGCCGACCGCATCCTGCACGCCATGGGCCAGGGCATCTGCACCGAGCCCGGCGACTGGGGCTTCCAGACCCCCGGCGAGCAGGGCGAGGGCTTCTTCCAGACGAACTGGCAGCGCACCGGCGAGGCGAACACCTGGAACCCGTCCTGGGTCATCGCGCTGCCGCTCTACCACGCCCTGCGCATGAGGAAGGATTCATGAACTTCGCCACCGAGGAAGAGGCCTGGCGGTACGCGGACGAGCTGCGCGACCGGGTGCGCCCGCCGGAGTTCCCCGACCGCTGGTTCGACGTGACCTCCTACGGGCAGGGCACGCAGGCGTTCAGGGCCGCGATCGAGGCCTGCCACGAGGCGGGCGGCGGCCACGTCCGCGTCCCGCCCGGAACGCACCCGACCGGCGCCATCCACCTGCTCAGCAACGTGGACCTGCACGTAGAAGCGGGCGCGACGATCCTGTTCAGCACCGACCCCGCCGACTACCTGCCCGCCGTCTACACCCGCTTCTCCGCCATCGAGTGCTACAACTACTCCCCCTTCATTTATGCCTTCGGCCAGGAGAACATCGCGATCACCGGCGAGGGAACGCTGGACGGCTCGGCGGGCCCCGAGCACTGGTGGCCGTGGGTGGGCACGCCCGAGTTCGGCTACCGCGAGGGCATGCCTTGGGAGGACGAGGACTGGGCCGCCCTGCAACGCATGGCCGTTGAGGGCGTGCCGGTCGAGGAACGCGTCTTCGGCGCGGGCCACTACCTGCGGCCCAACCTGATCCAGCCGTACCTGTGCAGGAACGTGCTGGTGGAGGGGGTGCGCATCGTCCGCTCCCCCATGTGGGAGATCCATCCGGTGCGGTGCGAGAACGTGCTGGTCAGGAACGTGTCCATCTACTCGCGCGGCCCCAACAACGACGGCTGCGACCCCGAGTCGTGCAAGTCCGTGGTCATCTCCGGCTGCGTGTTCGACGTCGGCGACGACTGCATCGCCGTCAAGGCCGGCCGCGGCCCCGACGGGCGGCGGGTCGGGGTGCCGTGCGAGGACGTGCTGATCGAGGACTGCGAGATGCGCTACCGGTACGGCTCCGTCGCCATCGGCACCGACACCACCGGCGGCATCCGCAACGTGTTCGTGCAGCGCTGCCGGTGGGGCGGCGAGGGGCTCTACTTCGGGCTCTACATCAAGACGAACTCGGTGCGCGGCGGCTTCGTGGAGAACGTCTACGTGCGGGACGTGGAGGTCAGCGAGCTGACCAAGGAGGTCGTGTCGATCGATCTTTACCACGGTGACGGGCACAACGGCGACGACCCGCCGCCGATCCGCGACGTGCACGTGGCGGGGGTGCGCAGCGATCGCACGCGCAGCGCGTACCTGCTGCGGGGGTATCCAGAGCAGCCGCTGCGGGACATCACGATCAGGGACAGCTCGTTCGCGCGGACGTCGCGGGCGGACGTGGCCATCGACGTCGAGGGGCTGTCGATCACCGGGGTCACGGTCGGCTAGCCGCACGCGCTTCGACGAGGGCGGTGGCCGCACGCGCTCATGCGGCCACCGCCCTCGCCCTGGTCCTCGCTCAGTGCAGAGGTGTCCAGATCGTCATCGGCCCCGCCCCGCGGTTGGCCCAGGCGTAGTACGGCACGAACGTGAGGTCCACCGGCCCCGTGTGCTCGGGCTCGCGGGGTGCGGCGGCGGTGCGGTAGGGGAAGCCCGCGTCCTCGTCGCGATGCGCGTGGATCCGCCCGCGCGCGATCACCGGCACCACCTCGGCGGGCAGGCCCGCGATCGGGGCGCCGTCGCGCAGGCCGGGAGTCGCGGCCACGCACAGGTCGTCCACGATGACGCCCGGGTGGTCGGGCTGCTCCAGGCAGTAGACGAGCGGGCCGCGCTCGACCGCGACCTGGCCGCGGGCCACGTCGAGGCGGGGCACGGCGGCGGTGAGGCGGGGCCGGACGGCGAGGTCGAGCGTGAGGCGGTCACCGGGCCGCCAGGCGCGCCGGATCCGCTGGTACGAGCCCGGCCGCGGCTCCGCCTCGCCTCCTGCGCCGGCACCCGGGCCGGAGGCGTCCGCCCCGCCGCCCGCGAGGCCGCCTCCGGACGCGCCCGGCTCGACGGACGCCGTGGCGCCCTCGGCCCACGCCGGGATGCGCGCCGCGAGCGTCCAGGGCCGGTCGGGGGTTTCCCGCACCACGACCTCGACGCGCCCGTCCCACGGGTAGCCGGTCTCCACCTCCAGCAGCACGTCTCCCGCCCGCACGGTGCCGGACGCGTACAGGTGGAGCTGGACGCCGTCCTCGGATTGGGTGGCGAGGTAGTGGCCGAGGGAGGAGAGCAGGCGCATGACGTTCGGCGGGCAGCAGGCGGTGCCGTACCAGTCCTGGCGGCCCCGGGCGGCGGCGCGCCGGTCGTCCGGGTTGGCGCCCGCGCGCACGCGCAGCGCGTTGACGTAGAAGAAGCGGTCGCCGCCGAGGGAGAGGCCCGGCAGGACGGCGTTGTACAGGGTGCGCTCCATGAGGTCCGCGTAGCCGGGCTCCCCGGTGGCCAGGAGCATGCGCCACGACCACTGCACACTGGCGACGGCGGCGCAGGTCTCGCAGTAGGCGGTCTCGGGGGTCAGCTCGTGCGGCCCGCCGAACTGCTCGCCGTACCAGACGGAGCCCAGCCCGCCGGTGAGGTACGTCTTGGTCGCCACCATGTCGTGCCACTGGCGGGTGAGCGCGGCGAGCAGGCCGTCGTCGCCGGTCTCGGCGGCGACGTCCGTGGCGCCGGCGGCCAGGTACAGGGCACGGACGGCGTGCCCCTCGACGGTGGTGGCGTCGCGCAGCGGCACCCGGTCCTGGCGGATGCCGGGCCCGTGGTGGCCCTTGAGCGGGAGCCGCTCGTGCCCGCGATCGGTGACCATGCGGGCGGCCAGGTCGAGGTACGGGCGGACGCCGGTCTCCCGGTAGAGCTCGGCCAGGGCGGTCTCGATCTCCGGGTGCCCGTCGAGCGCGTCGGCCGGCAGGTCCTTGACGAGGTGGTCGGCGAACTTCGCGGCCACCCGCAGCAGCGTGTCGTCGCCGATGGCGCGGCTGCCGGCGACGGCGGCCTGCATGAGGTGCCCGGCGCAGTAGAGCTCGTGGCTGGAGGCCATGTCGCAGTAGCGTTCGCGGCCGGTGAGCTGGGTGTGGGTGTGCAGGTAGCCGTCCGGGGCCTGGGCGGCGGCGACCAGCCCGGCCGCCTCCTCGTACGCCCGCGCCAGCTCGTCGCTGTCGGCTCTGCCGCGCTCCCAGGCCAGCGCCTCCAGCCACTTGTAGACGTCGGAGTCGGCGAAGACCTTGCCGCGGTGCTCTCCTCCGGCGCCGCGGGCGGCGGCCTCCAGGTTGGCGAAGGCGCCGGACTCGCGGATGCGCCGGGCGCCCAGCGGGATCGTCACGTCGCGGTTGACCCGTTGCCGGGTGCCCCAGAAACCGCCCTCGATCCGCGCGCCGGAGGCGGGTCGCAGGGTCACTGCCGCTTCGGGGCGCGGACGCACCACCGCATCATCGCTCATGCGGCCATCGTGCCTCAGGTTTACATATCCAACAAGACATGAATATATATACACATCTTGACGGCGGTGTCAGATGCGAAGGAGGCTGACTGAGAGGTTTATGCGCCCTTGAATATTTATGAGGTGAACATGCCGGAGATTCCCGACACGGTGTTGCTGGAGGAACGGGCCGAGCTGGCGATGAACGCGGTGGCCGGGCTCCCCGACCCGGACCTCGGCGGCATCCCGTACTTCAGCGCCGACCTGCTGGCCCGCCCTGCGACGCTCCAGCACGGCGACTGGGACTGGGGCTCCAGCCACGGCCGGCTGCTCGACGCCTGCCTGCTGGCCAGGCAGATGACCGGCAAGGACACCTGGCGGGAGGTCGAGGAGGGCTTCAGGACCAGACTCACCGGCTTCTTCGGCCCCGACGGGCTGAGCTACCGGCAGGCCAGGCCGGAACGCGGCTGGCCCGCCAACGCCAACCTCATCGACCAGCGGGCCGTGCTGCTGTCGCTGACCACGTGGTTCGTCTCCGACGGCGCCCCCGAGGCGAAGCGGCTGGTGGACCGGCACGTGGCCGCGCTCAAGCGGATCGCGATCAAGGAGCGGGACGTCTGGTTCTACCCCGCCTCCGAGTACACCCCTGACGGCTGGCCCTCCCCCAACGCGATCGCGCTGCACCTGGCCCCCGACCCGGCCTCGTTCAGCGGCCGGCTGATCATGCCGCTGCTCCGCTACCACCAGGCCACCGGCAACGAGGACGCGCTGGAGCTGTGCGGCTGGTTCGCCCGGCTGATCGTCGAGAAGAGCGGCGTCTACAACGAGGACGGCAGTTTCAACGCCGCCCGCGCCTACCGCAGCGGCCACTTCCACACCCGGCTCGGCACCCTCGAAGGACTCGCCCGCTACGCCGCGCACACCGGCGACCACGAGCTGACCGCGTTCGTGCGCAGGAGCTACGACTGGGCGCTCGGCCAGGCCACCGCGTTCGGCTGGACCCCAGGCGACCTGGCCGACCAGCGCTACGAGCACGAGAGCTGCTCCCTGGTGGACCTCATCGGCACCGGCACCACGCTGGCCCGCTCCGGGCACACCGCGTACTGGGGGGTGGTCGAGCGGTTCCTGCGCAACCACCTCGTGGAGTCGCAGCTCCTCGACCTGAGCTGGGTCGAGTCCGCGCCCGACGCGTCGGGCGACGAGCCCGGCTGGACGACGCGCGTCCGGGTGGGCGAGCGGGTGCTCGGCGCCTTCGCCGGGTACGGCGCCCCCAACGACTACGTGTGCGACGTCGAGCTGGGCCGGGGCCACACCGCCGACGTGCAGGCGTGCTGCGTCGGCTCCGGCGTGCGCGGCCTGTTCTGGGGCTGGAACTCCATCGTCACCGGCAACCGGATCAACCTGCTCCTCACCCGCGCCACCAAGCAGGTCACCGTGCTCAGCCACCTCCCCCACGAGGGCCGGGTGGACCTCGACGTGCACGAGGACCTGCCCGAGCTGCGCCTGCGGATCCCCGACTGGGCCGGGTACGCCAAGGTCCGCGTGTCACGCGAGTCGGGAGGCTACGACGGCGGCCAGGCCGGGGCGTGGGCCCCCGACGGCTACCTGTCGATCCCCGCCCCGCGCGCCGGCGAGCGCGTCACCGTCACCTTCCCCGTCCCCGAGACGACCAGCACCGAGGTCGCCGCCGGCCGCGAGTACCAGGTGCGCTGGCGCGGCGACGACGTGATCGGCATCAGCCCCGAGGGGACGGCCAGGCCCATGTACAGCGGGCGCAAGGTCCACCCGACGGCCCCCAGGCGCGACTACACGCTGGCCCGCCCGGCGCAGGAATGGACGTGGTGACGATGAGCTGGTCTCTGCCCGAAGCGGTCTCCGCCGAGCGGCTGCGGCCGTACGACCTGCGGTGCGAGCACCTCGCCACCCCCCTCGGCATCGGCACGCCCGCGCCCCGGCTGGCCTGGCGGCTGGCCTCCGACCGGCGCGGCGACGCCCCGTCGGGTCACCGGATCACGGTACGCGGCCCCGGCGACGCCCTGGCCTGGGACAGCGGCTGGATCGACGGCCAGGCCCCGCACGCGGACTACGGCGGCGCGCCGCTGGCCTCGCTCACCCGCTACACCTGGCAGGTCGAGCTGCGCGACGGCGAGTCCGCGCGGTCCTGGTTCGACACCGGGATCCTGCACCCCGGCGAGTGGCGGGCGGCCTGGATCACCCACGACCCGGAGACCGAGCCCCCGTTCGAGCCGCCCAAGGACGACCGCGAGCCCCGCTCCGTCCGCACGGCGTCCCTGCCGGCGCCGCGCTACTTCCGCCGGGTCGTCGAGCTGCGCCCGGCGACCGCCGTCCGGATCGTGTGCACCGCGCGCGGCCTGTACGAGCTGCGGGTCAACGGCCACCGCGTCGGCGACGGCGAGCTGACGCCCGGCTGGACCGACTACCGCAAGCGCGTCCCGTACCAGGTCTATGACGTCACGGATCTGGCCGGGGACGGGCCGCTGTGCGTGGGAGCGGTGCTGGCGGACGGCTGGTGGTCCGGCAGCCTCGGCTGGGACGGCAGGCAGCAGGCCCAGCGGTACGGGCGGCGGCCGGAGCTCCTCCTGCAGCTCGTGGCCGAGCACGCGGACGGCTCCCGCACGGTGGTCGGCACCGACGGGACCTGGCGGGAGACGACCGGCCCGCTGCGCTACGCCGACCTGCTGATGGGCGAGTGGTACGACGCCAGGCTCGAACTCGACGGCTGGGACCTGCCCGCCTTCGACGACTCCTCGTGGGCGCCCGCCGGGATCGCGGACACCGCCACGGACGTGCTCGTGCCCTCCGCCGGCGAGCCCGTGCGGGTGACGCAAGAGCTGGCGCCCGTCGAGATGCGCGTCCGCGACGGCCACAGCATCGCGGACCTCGGTCAGAACATCGCCGGACGCGTCCGCCTGACCGTGCGCGGCGCGAAGGCCGGTACCAGGATCACGCTCAGGCACGGTGAGGCGCTCACCGACGACGGCGACCTCTACACCGCCAACCTCCGCTCCGCCGAGGCCACCGACCATTATGTGGCGGCGGGGCGGCCGGAGGAGACGTTCGAGCCGCGCTTCACCGTGCACGGCTTCCGCTACGTCGAGGTGAGCGGGCACGGCGACTTCGACGTCGTCGGGCGGGTGATGCACTCGGACACGCCGGTGGCGGGCGACTTCTCCAGCTCCGACGCCATGGTGAACCAGCTGATGAGCAATCTGCGGTGGAGTCAGCGCGACAACTTCGTCTCCGTGCCGACCGACTGCCCGCAGCGTGACGAGCGGCTCGGCTGGACGGCCGACGCGCAGGTGTTCCTGCCCACGGCCTGCTACAACGCGGACGTGGCGGCGTTCTTCACCGGCTGGCTGGCCGACCTGCGCTGCGGCCAGGACGCGGTGGGCGGCGCGGTGCCGGACGTGGTGCCGCATGTCATGACCGAGCGGCACGGCGCGCCCGCCTGGGGCGACGCGGCCACGATCGTGCCGTGGCACCTGTACCGGGTGTACGGGGACGAGCGGATCCTGCGCGACAGCCTGCCCAGCATGAGGCGGTGGGTCGATCACATCGAACGCCACAACCCGGGACTCGTCTGGCGCGACCGCGTCGGCAGCCACTACGGCGACTGGCTGCAGGCCGGGGTCACGACCTCCCGCGACGTGATGGCCACCGCCTACTTCGCGCTCAGCGCCGACCTCACCGCGCGGGCCGCGCGGGTGCTGGGCGACCCGTCGGCCGGCCGCTACGCGGCGCTCAGGGAACGCATCGGGGAGGTGTTCGCGCGCGAGTTCATCGCGGCCGACGGAAAGATCACCGGCGACACGCAGACCGCCTACCTGCTGGCGCTCGCCCACGGCCTCGTGCCCGGCGACCTCGTGCCGGCCGCCGTCTCGCACCTGGTGGCCGACCTGGAGCGGCGCGGGCGGCGGCTGACCACCGGATTCGCCGGGGTCGCGCTGCTCGGCCCCGTCCTGTCGGAGCACGGGCACGCCGACCTGGCGTACGCGCTGCTGCACGACGACCGCTACCCCTCCTGGGGCTACTCGATCAAGCGCGGCGCCACCACCATCTGGGAGCGCTGGGACGGCTGGACCGAGGAGGCCGGCTTCGGCCCCGTCGCCATGAACTCCTTCAACCACTACACCCTCGGCTCGGTCGGCGCCTGGCTGTACGGCGGGGTCGCCGGGCTCGGCCAGGCGGAGGGCTCGGCCGGCTTCCGCCACCCGGTGATCCGGCCGCTGCCCGGGGGAATGCTGAGGTGGGCCTCCGCCGCGTACGAGACGCCGCTGGGGCGGCTGGCCTCGCGGTGGGAGGTGGACGGGGGGACGCTGCGTCTGGACGTACGCGTGCCGCCAGGGGCCGTGGCCACCGTCCACGTGCCCACCACGGATCCGTCGTCGGTGCGCGAGTCGGGCAACCCTGTCCCCGTGGTGTCGCAGGTCGGGTCGGGGCGGTACGCGTTCACGGCGGCATGGGACCGGTGACCGGCGGCCGCCCGGTGACCACCTGGGCGGCCGCTTCCGAGCGGCTCGGAGGCCCGCTGCGTGATCTGACCGTGCGGAACGTGGTGCGGGCCGGCGTGGGCGGGATCGGGCTGCGGGTGCGGCTCACCAACGCCTTCGGGGACCGGGAGGTCACGTTCGGGCGCGTGTACGTGGGAGTGTCACGGGCCGGGGCCGTCCTGGAGCCGGGGTCGAACCGGCTGGTGACGTTCGGCGGCTCCCCCCAGGTGACGGTGGCACCGGGGGCCACGGCCCTCAGCGATCCGCTGTCGCCTGAGGTGGCAAGCCCAAGCGATCCGGTAGCGGTGCGGGCCGGGCAGCGGCTCGCGGTCAGCGTGTACGTGCGCGGCGAGGCCGACACGCTGACCGGCCGCAACCGCGCCACCGTCCCGTCCCCCGCCGGAGGGGAGCCCGCCGTCTCGCCCGCCTACCGGTCGATCGCCGGCGATCACGCCGCGGACGAGGGCGGCGCGGCGTACACCGGCGAAAGGGCGGTCTGGCACTGGCTGGACGCGCTCACCGTCGTCACGGCCGAACCGGTGCCGGTCGTGGCGGCGCTCGGGGACTCCCTCACCACCGGCGTCGGCTCGGAGACCGGGAACGGCTGGGCCGACCTGCTCGCCCACCGCCTGGACCTCGCCGTGCTCAACGAGGGCGTGTCCGGTGGAAAGGTGCTGGCCGCGGGGACCGGGCGTCCTGCCGAGGAGCGGCTGAGCGCCGAGGTCCTGACCAAGCCGGGCATCGGGACCGTGATCCTTCAGGCGGGGCTCAACGACCTCGGGGCGGGCGCGCGGGCCGGCGACCTCGTGGCCGCGTACCGGCGGATGGCCGCCACGGCGCACGCCGCCGGGGTCCGGATGATCGGCGGGACGATCACCCCGTACGCGGGGGCCGAGTACCACACGGCGGAGGGCGAGCGTGCCCGGCTGGCGGTGAACGCGTTCATCCGTGAGAAGGGCGTGTTCGACGGGGTGGCCGACTTCGACGCGGCGCTCCGCGATCCTGCCGAGCCGTGCCGGCTGCTGCCCGCGTACGACTGCGGCGACCACCTGCACCCGAGCGCGGCGGGCCACCTCGCGATGGCCGCCGCCCTCGACCCGCGGTCAATGTGGCGAGACCAGCCGGCCTCGCTGTAGTGACGGCTCAGTCCCACACCACATCGGCGGGCACAATCGCCGCCTGCTCGGGCGGGGAGGCATCCACCGTGAGAACTTCGGCCCAAACCGAAGTGCCCAGGGAACCCGGCTGTGTCCCCCATCGAGTGGCCTGTGCCTCTACAAGGACCAGGCCACGTCCGTGATCTTCGTGATCTTCCGACAGCCGGGGCTGCGGAATGGTGAGGGCCCCCGCGTCAGCGACCACGATGCGCACCAGCCCGTCGCCGACCTCGGACACTTGCACAGCAACCAGGCCGCCCGGCAGCCCGGAGCGCGTGTGCACCACGGCGTTGCTCAGCAGTTCGGTGAGGACGAGGCGCACACGTTCCAAGTCTCGGTGCCCAGCCGCCGTCAGCACAAGCGTGACGCATCGCCGGAGAAGTGGCACCGAGGATGTGTCTCCCGGCACCACTACCTCCGTGAGAAGCCGCTCGCTCCTGGCTGCTGCCCAGATCCGCCGCATGGTGGCACCCGCCTTGCCCGCTCGGCAGCTCCGGTGGCGCATCGTCATGGTTCACGTTGCGTCCTCACCGGTCGGAATCAGACAGCGGAGGCGCTGATGAAAGAGCACGAGAGCGGCGGCCTTGTCATCGACGACGAACACCTGCTGCCCTTGCCTCCGCGTCCGTTCTGCGACGACAGCCTGCCGGTTGACCGCATCGCACACAGCGGCGACCTCGACGCCGGGCACCCTCTCAGAGAGGAGGATCACAGCGGGACGCCGTTGGTCGAGGAGGTGCCAACATTCGTCCCGCCATCGAATGGTGAGCCGAGCGTTGGGCGTCGGGTCGTGCGGCACAGGCATCGGCTCTCCGTTTTCGTATACCAGTCTAGTGATTTCGTATACGAACTTGCAGGTACGTGTACGCTCTTGTCAAGCGTTATGCGAGAACTGGGAAGGTAGCTGTGGCGGAACGGGAACCTGCCTACGAGCGGATCGCCGATGAGCTCCGCCAGAAGATTCGCTCAGGCGATCTGGCTCCAGGTGCCCGCCTTCCTTCCCACCGCCTCATCGCCGAGGAATACGGCGTCTCGGACATCACCATTCGCCAGGCCATTGATCTCCTGCGGACGGAGGGGCTGGTCGAGACCAAGCGCGGGTCGGGCACCTCAGTGCGGTCGCGCCCTCCGATCCGCCGTCTTTCGATGGATCGTTACCTGGCCGACAAGGGATCTCAGGCGGTTCCTCAAACGTCGTTCACCAGAGACCAGGGCATCGCCTGGTCGCAGTACCGGCTGGACAAACGGTTCGAGTGGATTCAGGCCGACGAACGGCTGGCGGGGCTGTTCGACGTGCCGGTCGGGACGCGGGTACTGGAGCGGCGATTCGTGTTCTACGCCTCCGGGGTACCGAGCCAACTGAGCCGTTCGTGTCTGCTCGCCCGCGATGTCGAGGGCACCCCCGTCGCTGACCCTCACAACGAGCCGTGGCCGGGCGGCAATATCGGCCAGCTTCGCTCACTGGGTATCGAGGTCGACGGTGACATCGTCGAAGAAACCTCCGTTCGCATGCCGACTCGGGAGGAGATGGACCTGCTCGATATCGGCAGCGGAACGCCCGTGTTTTCGATCACCCGATTGATGTCCTCCCACGGACGCGTGGTGGAGGTCGCCGACCCGATCGTGATCCCGGGCGATCGCGCGGTCCGAGTCGATCGGATCTCCATCTGAGTGGATCTCCCTTGCGGTCATGGTCCATGTGGATTGAGCCGCCGCGCCACCTCGACCGTGGACCCGAGCCGGCGCTGACGCGGCCTCTCACCCGAAGATCATCTGTCAGCTCTGAAGATGGATCGCCGGCTCCGGGCGGTGGATCCCCCGGGGCCGGTAGCCGAGGGTGTCGGAGAGTCCGAGATAGTCGGCGAGCAGCCAGATGATGGCCAGCCACATCTCCGTCCCCTGCAGCCCAGGCGTGCGCGCCGCGCCGCTGCCTCCGCTCAGCGCGAAGCTGAACCCGGCGCCGTCCTGCCACCCGGCCAGCGCGCGGGCGAGGTGCTGCCTAGCCCACGCCTCGCCCTCCGCGCGACGATGCCGGGTCTGCTTGCCCAGCAGCCACAGCGGATGGATGACGTCGAGGACGTTGCAGGCGTTCCCGGTGTCCGGGCCGAAGTAGCGGGGGTCGCGGGCGTGGGTGAGGACGGTGTCCACGGCTCGTTCCGGATCCGGCAACGGCATCCCGAACTGGGCGAACGTGCCGCGTGTGAGCCGGTAGAAGCCGTTGACCACCATGAGCCAGCCGGAGTCGTTGTCCGGCTCGCCCCACATGCCGTGGGTCTGGCGGACGCGGGTGAGGAGCCAGCCGTACAGGGTCTCGACGTCGCCGCGCAGGCCGAAGTCGGCGAGGTTGCGGTAGAGGCCGGTGCCGATCGCGTCCACGACCGAGCCGGACGGCCACGCCTCGCGCGTCCAGTCGAGGTTGTCGAGGAGGGCGGTCAGATCCTGGGAGCGGAGGTCGTGGACGGCGTGGACCGGGTGGTGGAAGGCGGTGCCGAGGAGGTTGAGCGCGTAGCCGACGCAGAGTACGTGGTAGGCGGTCACGCCCTCCAGCTCCGGTCGTCCTCCGTCGGCCGTCTCGGGTGAGCCTGGGGCGCCGAGTTCGGGGATCAGGCCGGTTACCGCGTCCTGGCGGTCGCGGAGGAAGGCGATGATCTCGTCGCGGGCCGGGGTCGGCGGGGGGCCGGAGAGCAGGAGGTCAGCGATCTCCACGGCGTCGCACCAGGCGCGTACGGTGGGCGGGGCGCCGGGGCGGTCCACGTAGCGGTCGCCGGTCCAGCAGCGGAACAGCACCGCTTCCGCCTGTGCCCGCGCTCCTGCGGCGAACCGGGACAGCCGCGCCTCCAGGTCCTCACCTGGTACGGCGGCGCGGCCGGCGCCCGTCCCGTCCACCACGGCGGCGCGGCCGGCGCTCGCGGGGCGGGGGGTGCGGCGGTCGCGGATCGGCCGGGCCGGGTTGCCCGCCACCATGGCCCAGGCGGGCACGTCCTTGGTGACGACCGAGCCCGCCCCGATGACCGCGTGGTCGCCGATCGCCACACCGTCGAGGATGACGACGTTCGAGCCGATCCACACGTCGTTCCCGATGCGGATGCCCTGGCTCGTGATGGGCTGGCGGAAGACCTGCCGGTCGGGCGCGGTTCCGTGGTTGAAGCCCAGCAGGGACGTGTGCGCCCCGATCCGTACGGCCTCGCCCAGCTCCACCTTGCCCCGCACCACCGCGTACGGGTTGACGGTGCAGTCCCGGCCCATGGACACGTCGTCGGTGAGGTAGGCGTGCGCGGCGACGTAGGAGAAGTCGCCCATCCGCAGCCTGTCGGTGTAGACGGCGGCCAGCGGCGAGATGAACACCTTCCCGGCGGCGTCGAGGCCGATCCTGTCCCGCACCTCGTCCAGGTGGGCCTCCTGGGCGCCGCGGTCCTCGTCGGTGGCCTCGCCCCAGTACTTCCAGGGGCAGAAGTCGAACTTGTGCTGCTCGGTCATGGGGCAATGTCCTCTCGGTGCACGGCGAGCATCATGGACCAGGAGTAACGGCGGACCGCCAACCGGTAGCGCTCGGGCAGCGCCGGGCCGCAGGAGGCGCTGCCGACGCCCTGCTGGCCGTGGTCCAGGTTCAGCCACACCCGCCCGGAGTCGGCCAGGTCGTGCGGGCGGCGGGCGGTCTGCAGCGCCTCGCTCGTCCAGCGGCGGGCGGTGAAGTCCAGGTGCGGCGCGCCGTCCACGCGCAGGGTGGGCAGCCCCGGTCCCGACAGCTCCAGCCAGCGGGTCTCGACGTGGTTGCCGTTCTCCTGCGGGACGAGGTACGGGGTCTGCAGCCCGTCGATGGACCCGGCGAACCTGCCGACGCGGGCGGCGGCGCGGCTGTCGGCGTAGGACTCGCCGGGGCCCCGGCCGAACCATACGACGTCGGTGTAGCCGCCGGGCAGGGACCAGCGGGTGCCCATGCGGGGCGGGGTGATGGTGAGGTGGCCGTAGGCGGTGTCGTCCCAGTCGCCCACGGGATCGGCCTCGACGAGGAGGTGGAGGGCGCCGTCCTGCCAGCGGTAGGTGCAGGTGGTGCGGAAGCCGAGGGTGCGGGTGGCGGGGCCGCTGCGGCCGTGGACGACGAGGGTGTGGGGGTCGGGGTGTTCGACGGGGCCGGTGCGGTGGAGGAAGCGGTCCAGTCCTGCCGCCTGCCAGTCGGCTGCCAGGGCGTTGCGGGGGCCCTGGCCGTGGTCGTTCTCCGTGGGGGCGCGCCAGACGTCGAACGTGGGGCCGTCGAGTTCGAGCCTGCCGAGATGGGTCAGGCGTCCGGTCCTGACGTCGAACGTCGCCTCTCCGAGCGACACCATCCCGCCTCGGTGCGACGCGGCGCCAAGCGGCCGGCCGACATGCGTCGGGCTGGCGTGGGGCTGGGTGGCGTGGGACTGGGTGGCGTGGGACTGGGGGGCGTGCGTCGGGTCGGCGTGCGACTGCTCGGCGTGGGGTTGGTGCTCCTGGGGACGGGCCGGGGTGCCGGAGCCGAGGCGGGTCTGGCCCCAGGCGACCACGTGACCGGCCGCCGCCCAGGGCGTGTCCTCAGCGAGCGCCGCCTCGACGGTCAGCCACGTCTCACCGCCGGAAGCCGTGTCAGGCACCAGGCCGGCGACCGCGTCCGGCAGCGGCACCCGCACCTCCGACCGCGCCGCGCACTCGGGCACGGACAGCACCCCCGACGCGACCCGCACCCCGTCCACCTCCACGAGCCACCGGAAACCCAGGTGCGCGAGCGTCGCGAAGTCGTGCTTGTTGACCACCACCACCGAGGAGCCCTCCACCGTGATGGCCACCGGTTCGATGGCCTTGCGCAGCTCGGCGAGCCCCGGCGACGGCGTCCGATCGGGGAACAGCAGCCCGTCCAGGCAGTACCGCTCCCCGTTGGGCTGGTAGTCGATGTCCCCGCCGTGCCGGTAGTACCGCCGCCCGCGCGCATCGACCGCCGCGAGCCCGTGATCGATCCACTCCCACACGAAGGCCCCGCAAAACCGCTCGTACGACTCCAAGATCACCTGGTAGTCCACGAGCGATCCGGGCCCGTTGCCCATGGCGTGCGCGTACTCGCACAGCAGGAACGGCAGCCCCCGCCGCCGCACGTCGTCGGGGGATCCCGCGACGACGTCCGAGGGGGTCTCCTCCTTGCGCTGCCCGATGCGTTCGAGGTCGTCCAGTGACGGATACATGAGGCTGTAGAAGTCGGAGTGCCGGTAGCTGGGGTCGCGTTCGTAGTGCAGTGGCCGGGTGGGGTCGCGTTCGCGGATCCACGTCTCGATGTCGGCGAAGGCGGAGCCGCTGTCGCTCTCGTTGCCGAGGGACCAGATGACGACGCTGGGGTGGTTCTTGTCCCGCTCGACCATGCGTTCGACGCGGTCGAGGAGGGCGTCGCGCCACATGGGCTCGGCGGGCGGGTTGCCCTCCCATCCGGAGTAGATGAAGCCGTGCGTCTCGATGTCGCACTCGTCCACGACCCACAGCCCGTACTCGTCGCACAGCCGCAGGAACTCGGGGTGCGGCGGGTAGTGGGCGGTGCGGACGGCGTTGACGTTGTGCCGCTTCATCAGCTCGATGTCACGGATCATGGTCTCGCGGTCGAGGGAGCGGCCGCGGTCGGGGTCGTGCTCGTGCCGGTTGACGCCGCGGAACAGCACGGGGGCGCCGTTGACGAGCAGCCGCCCGCCGGAGATCTCGACGGTTCTGAAGCCGATGGCCAGCGCGATCGTCTCGCCGGCGGCGCGCAGGGTGCCGCGGTAGAGGCGGGGGTGCTCGGCGCTCCACGGCTCCACCTCGCCGACGGTGACCTCCTGTCCCGTGGGGACGGCGATGCCCAGCTCCGGCACCTCCACCAGGCCTGGCATGTCGGAGGTGACGAGGAGGGTGCCCGATCCGGCGGAGTAGGAGGCGCGGACGGTGAAGTCGTCGATGCCGTCCTCGGGCCGCGACAGCAGCTCCACGTCGCGGAAGATACCGGGCAGCCACCACATGTCCTGGTCCTCCAGGTAGCTGCCGGACGACCAGCGCTGCACCCGTACGGCCAGGACGTTGCCGCGCGGCCGGACGACGTCGGTGACGTCGAACTCGAACGGCAGCCTGCTGCCCTTGGAGTGCCCGAGCAGCTCGCCGTTGAGCCAGACGGTGCCGCAGGAGTCGACGCCCTGGAAGCGCAGCACGCTGCGCCCCGGAGGCCAGGTGGCGGGCAGGTCGAAGTGGAGCCGGTAGTCGCCGGTGGGGTTCTGGTCCGGCAGGTGCGGCGGGTCGATGGGGAACGGGTAGGCGGTGTTGGTGTAGAGGGGCCTGTCGTGGCCTTCGAGGACCCAGTGCGACGGCACCCTGATCGTGTCCCAGCCGGTGTCGTCGAGGCCGGGGTCGGGGAACGACGGGCCGGTGCCGTCGGCGGTGCCGGAGAGCCGGAAGAGCCATCGGCCGTTGAGCGGGAGGCGGGGCGCGTCGGAGACGAAGTCCGCACGCGGCGCCCGCCGTCCGGTGCCCGGCCCTGGGTCCTCATGAAAGATCAACGCCGCCTCCGGGAGGTGAGACAAAACGTTTTAACCCTATAGAGCCGATGGTCCCCACACCAGATCTCACAGGCATTGACATCCGGGCGTGAATATATATATCATCCGGTAAATCGTTTTAAGATCGCCTGGGGACTCTCATGACGCCATCACCCCCGACGAGCAGCACCGGCATCCGCTTCGGCACCGCCTACTACTGGGAATACCAGCGGGCCCCCGACCTCAAGCGCGACCTCGACCTCATGGCCGAGGCCCGGATCGACACCCTTCGCGTGGGCGAGTCCGTCTGGTCCACCTGGGAGCCCCGCGACGGCGGGTTCGACCTCGGCTGGCTGACCCCCGTCCTCGACGGAGCCCACGAACGCGGCATGCGGGTCCTGCTCGGCACCCCCACCTACGCCGTTCCGCCGTGGTTGCAGCGCAAGCACCCCGAGCTGGCCGTCGTACGGGCGGACGGCCGGCGCGTCCCCTGGGGCGCGCGCCAGGAGGTCGACTTCACCTCCCCCACCTTCCTCCGGTACGCCGAACGCGTCATCCGCCAGGTCATCGGCGCCCACGGCGGCCACCCGGCCGTGCTCGGGATCCAGCTCGACAACGAGCCAGGGCTGCACCTCATCCACAACGAGCCGGTGTTCGAGCGGTTCAAGGCTTGGCTGGCAAGCCGGTACGGCGACGTCGGGCGGCTCAACGAGGAGTGGGGCCTGGCGTACTGGTCGCACCGCCTCACCTGCTGGGACGACCTGTGGCGGCCTGAAGGCAACACGACCCCCTCCTACGACCTGGCCTGGCGGCGGTTCCAGGCCGAGCTGACCACCGAGTTCATCGCCTGGCAGGCGGGCATCGTGCGCGAGCTGGTCCCCGGCGACCGCGAGCTGACCACCTGCCTGGCCTACCAGCGCCCGGCCTTGCACGACGTCGAGCTGTCGCGGCACCTGACGGTCACCAGCGGAAACGCCTACTACCTGCCCCAGGACGCGCTGGCCGGCGACTCGCCCGTGGAGATCACCTGGTTCGCCACAGGACCGGCCGCGCTGTTGCAGGCCGCCGACCGCATGTACGCCTCCAGGGAGCAGCGGTTCTGGGTGACGGAGACCAACGCGGGCTCCATCGCCGGGTCGCAGCTCAACCTGCCGCCCTACGACGGCCAGCTCCGCCAGGCGGCGTGGGCGCTGGTCGCGCGGGGCGCGGAGATGATCTCGTACTGGCACTGGAACACGCTGCCCTACGGCGCGGAGACGTACTGGGGCGGGATACTCGGGCACGCCATGGAGCCCGGCCGCGTTCACGACGAGATCGCGGCGCTCGGCGCGGAGCTGGAGCGGGCGGCCGACGACGTCACGGGGCTCACGCCGGACGCCGACGTCGGGTTCCTGTACTCGCACGACAGCAAGTGGGCGCTGAACTTCCAGCCGCCGCTCACCCCCGACGGGCGCAACCCCGACCCTGACTCCTACGAGCGGGTCCTGGCGACGTTCTACCAGGGGGCGGTGGACGCGGGGCTGCAGGTGGCGTTCGTGTCACAGGTCAAACGTTTGCCTGTGCTCGTGGCGCCCGCGCTGTACTGCCTGACGGACGAGACGGCGGCGGAGCTGGAGGCGTACGTGCGCGGCGGCGGGCACCTGATCATGACCTTCCGCACCGGGTACGCCGACGAGGAGGCCAGGGCGCGCACCGAGATCGCGCCCGGCCCGCTGCGCGCGCTGGCCGGGGTGCGGTATCTCGAATACTCGACGCTGCTGCGCCCCGTCCCCCTGCACGGGCTCGGTCTCGAGGACGTGGCACGGCACTGGGCGGACGGGCTGGAGCTGGAAGGCGCCGAGCCGCTGGCCCACTACGACCACCATCACTTCGGCCGCTGGCCCGCGATCACCCGCCATCGCGTGGGCGAAGGCACAGTCACCTACGTGGGCACGCTGCCGGGCAGGAAGCTGACGGCCGAGCTGTTCCGCCACGGAAAGCCCACGGCCCTGGTGGCCACGCGGTCCCAGCAGGTCACCGTGCACTCGGCGGTCAACGCGCGCGGCGAGCGCCTCTGGTTCGTCCACAACTGGTCCGACCGCGAGAGCACGGCGACCCTGACCGCCCAGGCGACCGAGGTCACCGGCCGCCGCGAACCCTTACCGCCGGGCCTGCTACGCCTGGCCCCCTTCGACATACGAGTGGTGAAATGACCCGGTTCCACCCCACCTGGGAGTCTCTGCGCGCCCACCGCATCCCCCAGTGGTTCGGCGAGGCGAAGTTCGGCATCTGGTCGCACTGGGGCCCGCAGTCCGTGGCCCGCTCAGGCGACTGGTACGCCCGCCACCTCTACGGCACGCAGCCCTGGTCCGAGCCCTGGGAACGCAAGCGGGCCGGCCGCCAGCACGCCCACCACCGCGCCCACTTCCCGGGCGGCGGCGCCAAGGACCTGTTCCACCAGTGGCGCGCCGAACGCTTCGACCCGGACGAGCTGATCGACCTCTACGTGTCCAGCGGCGCCCGCTACTTCGTCGCCCTGGCCACCCACTGCGACAACTTCGACCTGTGGGACTCCCGTCAGCACGGCTGGAACGCCGCCCGCGTCGGCCCGCGCCGCGACATCGTGGCCGCCTGGGAACGGGCGGCCAGGGCGGCGGGCCTGCCGTTCGGGCTGAGCTTCCACCAGAACTGGACGTGGCGCTGGCTCGACGTGGCCCACGGCAAGGACCCGGAGACCGGCGAGCCGTACGACGGCACGCTGACCAAGGCCGACGGCACCGGCACGTGGTGGGAGGGCCTCGACCCGGCCGAGCTCTACCCGGAGCGGCACGACCCGGGCGCGAAGCCGCCGGCCCGCGAGGCGCAGCGCTTCTACGCCCGCGTCCGCGAGGCGCTCGACCGCTACCGCCCCGACCTGGTCTACCTGGACGACGGCCGCCTGCCGTTCGACGCGGGCAGCGTGGTGGAGTCGCAGCCGGTCAGCACGGCGGGCCTGGACCTGCTGGCGCACTACTACAACACCTGCCCGACCGGCGGCGCCGTCACGATCAAGGACGTGCCGGACGCCGACCGCACGGCCGTCCTGCTCGACTGCGAGCGCCGCCAGCTCGACGAGGCCCAGCCGCACCCGTGGCAGTTCGACACGAGCGACGGCGAGTGGTTCGACTGCTCCGACGACGACCCGATGTTCCACCCGCGCAAGAGCGCGCAGCAGATCATCCACACGCTGATCGACGTGGTCAGCAAGAACGGCTGCCTGCTGCTGAACATCCCGCAGCACGCCGACGGCACGGTGGACGCCCACGCCCGCGAGCTGCTGGCCGGGGTGGGCGACTGGCTGCGGGTGTGCGGCGAGGGCGTGTACGGCACCACGCCCTGGCTGCGCGCGGCCGAGGGCACGACCGGCCTGGGCACGACCAAGGGGTACGAAGGGTACAACGAGGCCGACCGCGCCTACCGGCCGAGCGACATCCGCTTCACCCGGCGCGGCGACACCCTCTACGCCACCCTCCTGGCCTGGCCGAAGGACGGCACGGCCGCGATCACCAGCCTGGGCGCCGCCGCCGGGCTGGCGAAACGCCCGCCGGTCACCGTCGAGCTGCTCGGCCACGGCCCGGTCGGCTGGCGGCACTCGGAGAAGGCGCTCTACGCGGACCTGCCGCCCCGGCCGCCGACCAAGGCCGCCCACATGCTCAAGATCACGGGAGTGTCATCGTGAAGAACCTGCGTACCTGCGACCTGACCGACCCCCTCGGCCTTGAGGCCACCCGTCCCGCGCTGAGCTGGCAGCTCACGGACGCCACCGCGCAGACCGCCTACCACGTCCAGGTGGCGGGTCTGTGGGACAGCGGCGAGGTGGAGTCGGCCGACCAGCGGGTGCTCTACGGCGGCGAGCCGCTGACGAGCGGGACCGCCGCACGCTGGCGGGTCCGGGTGCGCGACGCGGACGGCGCCTGGTCGGGCTGGAGCCGGGAGGCGAGCTTCGAGCTGGGCCTGCTCTCCCCGGACGACTGGAGCGCCGCCTGGATCACCCACCCCGACTGGTACGACGAGAACGACGATCCGCGCGTCGGCGAGGGGCGCCCGCTGCCGCTGCTGGCAGGCGAGTTCACCCTGGCCGCTCCCCCGGTGAGCGCCCGGCTGCACGTCGCGGGCCTGGGCGTGTACGTGGCGTCGGTGAACGGCGCGCCGGTGACCGACGCGGTGCTGGAGCCGCCGTACTCGGACTTCACCCAGCGGGTCGTGTGCGCGACGCACGACGTGACGGCGCTGCTGCGCGAGGGCCGCAACGCGATCGGCGTCGCGCTGGGCCCGGGCATCGCGCACGTGTTCCCGCACCAGGACCGCTACATGAAGTTCTTCGGCTCCCAGGCCGCCCCCAGGGCGATCGCGCAGCTGGAGGTGAGCTACGCCGACGGCACGACCGGCCGGTTCGTCACGGGCGCCGACTGGCTGGCCACCGAGGGGCCGACCACCCGCTCGCACTGGTACGGCGGCGAGGACCACGACGCCCGCCTGGAGCTCCCCGGATGGGACGCCCCCGGCACGGACCGCTCCTCCTGGCGCCCGGTGACCGTCCGGCCCGAGGGCACCGATATGTTGCGGTCGCGGGCGTGCCCGCCGATCAGGATCACCGAGCGGCTGCCCGCGACGGGCAAGCTCGTCGCCACGGACGGCACGGCCGTCTTCGACGTCGGCGCGGTCACGGCCGGCTGGCCGGAGCTGCGGCTCGACCTCCCGGCGGGCCGCTACCTGCGGCTGCTGCCCGGCGACCAGCTCGACGCGTTCGGCCGCGTGGTGCAGTCGAAGCCGACGACCGGCGCGCCGATCTTCAGCACGTACGTCACCAAGGACGGCCCGCAGACCTGGCACCCGAGCTTCCGCTACGACGGCTTCCGCTACGTCGAGGTCCAGGGCCTGCCCGAGCACGTCGGCGCCGACGCAGTCACGGCGCTGGTGCTGCGCGCCGACAACGAGCACGTCGGCCGGTTCGAGACGTCCCGCCCGCTGATCGACGACATCCACCGGATCATCGACCGCGCGGTGCGCGGCAACATGTACAGCGTCCTGACCGACTGCCCGCACCGGGAGAAGCTGGGCTGGCTGGAGCAGGCCCACCTGCTGTTCGACGTCGTCGCCTACAACTACGACGTGGCCGCCTACTGCCGCGAGCTGCTGGCCGGCATCGCCGAGGCGCAGACCGGGGAAGGGCTCGTGCCGGACACCGCGCCCGAGTACGTGGTGTTCGAGGGCGCGTTCAGGGACGACCCGAACTGGGGCGGCGCCCTGATCCGCATGCCGTGGCAGATCTACCGCTGGTACGGCGACACCACGGCCATGGCGCGGCACTACGACGCGATGAACCGCTACCTGGACTACCTGACGGGCAAGGCCGAGAACGGCATACTCGGGCACGGGCTCGGCGACTGGTTCGGCCTGGACGACTCGACGCCCGTTCCGCTGGTGTCCACGTGGGGCTACTGGCGGGCGGCGGCCACGATGGCGAAGGTCGCCGGCGTGCTCGGCCGCGACGACGACGCCAAGCGGTTCCGCGCGCTGACGGACACGATCTCCGCCGCGTTCACCGGCGCGTTCCGTCAGGACGACGGCGGCTTCGGCGGGCAGGCGTCGCAGGTCTTCGCGCTGGACATGGGCGTCGTCCCCGACGAACTGGCGCCCGGCGCGCTCGACCGGCTCAGCCGGGACGTGCGCGACGGCGCCCTCACGGTCGGCGAGATCGCCCTGCCCGCCCTCTACCAGGTGCTGACCAGGGCCGGACGGCACGAGGAGCTGTGGGGGTTCGCCAACTCCACCAGCCATCCGAGCTACGGCTACCAGGTGCGGCACGGCGCCACCGCGCTCACCGAGGCGTGGGACGGGCCGACGCGCGGCCTCTCCCAGAACCACTACATGCTGGGCGCCATCGACGCCTGGTTCTACCGGGGGCTCGGCGGCATCGGCCAGGCGCCCGGCTCGAACGGCTTCCGCCGCCTGATCGTCGCGCCCGCCGCGCCCGGCGATCTGGAGTCGGTGCGGGCGGCGACGCGGACGCCGTACGGGCAGGTGGGGGTGTCGTGGCAGCGGTCGGACGGCGAGTTCGCGCTGGAGGTGGAGGTGCCGCCGGGCTCGTCGGCCGAGGTGCGGCTGCCCGACCTGGGGCTGACCCGGCACACCGCGCCCGAGGGAGCGGTCGCGGTGGGCGAGCGGGCCTGGCAGGTGCGCGCCGGGCAATGGACGTTCGGGGCGACCAAGTGAACGGTTACGACGCCTCCCGCGTCAGGACCCCGCACAAGGCGGACCGCCTCCTCGTCGGCCCGTCCGGCGAGCCGGGCCGCTTCGACTCCCTCTTCGTGGACTGCCCGTTCGTCTGCTCCGACGGCGGCGAGTACCTCATGACGTACGTCGGCTTCGACGGCACCGGCTACCAGACCGCGCTGAGCCGATCGCCCGACCTGGCGACCTGGTCCCCGGGCGAGGTGGTCCTCCCGCGCGACCCCGAGCATCCGTACCGGCGCTACAACGCCGCGCTCACCTCGATCGTGCGCGACAACCGGCTGCACTCCGACGGCCAGGTGACCTGGCTGGACGGCCGGGCGGTGGGCACGTACCACGCCTACCCGGAGCCCGGCATGGAGACGGGCGCGGCGATCATCGGGTTCTGCGTCAGCGACGACCTGCGGAGCTGGCAGGACACCGGCTCGGTACTGCGCCCGCAGGACGGCGGCGCCTGGGAGCGCGGCGGCCTCTACAAGTCGTGGCTGCTGCGCCACGACGGCCTCTACTACTGCTTCTACAACGCCAAGAACCGCACCTACGACGGCTGGCGCGAGCAGATCGGCTACGCCGTCTCCCCCGACCTCGAACGCTGGGAACGGCCGCGCTCCACCCCGATCGTGCCGAACGGCGGGCTCGGCTCGTTCGACGAGCGCTTCGCCTCCGACCCGTGCGTGCTGCGCGACGGCGACTGGTGGGTGATGTTCTACTTCGGGCTCTCCTTCGACGGGCACGCCCGCGAGGGGTACGCGGTCTCGCGCGACCTGCGTACCTGGGAGAAGAGCGACGAGATCCTCGTGGACGTGGGGCCGCCGGGGTCGGCCGACGACACGTACGCGCACAAGCCGGCCGTCGTCGCCCGGGACGGCCGCCTGCACCACTTCTACACGGCGGTGCGGCGGGTGGAGCCGTACCGGGTCGGTGAGCAACCGATGACCGAGCTGCGCGGGATCTCCGTGGCCCGGTCGTGACCCCCCAACCATGCGACGGAGGACATCCATGCAGCCATCACCCGCGCACTCACGCAGGCGTTTCCTGGCCCTGGCGGCGGGCGCCGGCGGCGCCCTTTTGACCGCCCCGGCGGCATATGCCCAGGCCACGGGCGTCGCAGGCGCGACTGGCTCGGCGAGTGCGGCAGGCCCGGCCGCCGAGGCCGCCGAGGCCGCTCAGGCCGCTGCGGCGTGGGCGCGCGTGCCTGCCATCCGCCGCCGCATCCGCCCGCCCCGCTTCCCTTCCCGCACCTTCCCCATCACCGGCCACGGGGCCGTCGGCGACGGGACGACGAAGTGCACGCAGGCGTTCCGTGAGGCCGTCGAGGCGTGCGCGGCGGCGGGCGGCGGCCGGGTGCTGGTGCCCGCCGGCATCTGGCTGACCGGCGCGATCCACCTGGCCGACAACGTCGAGCTGCACCTGGAGGCGGACGCGACGATCCGCTTCAGCCGCGACCCCGCCGACTACCTGCCGGTGGTGTTCACCCGGTACGAGGGCATCGAGCTGATGAACTACTCCCCGTTCATCTACGCCCACGGCCGCACCAACGTGGCGATCACCGGCTCGGGCGTGATCGACGGTCAGGCCGACGCCACCCACTGGTGGGACTGGTCGAGCGACCCCGCCCCGTCCGAGGGCCCGGACAAGAAGCTGCTGGCCCAGCAGGCCGAGAGCGGCGTCCCGGTGGCGGAGCGGGTCTTCGGCGAGGGCCACTACCTGCGGCCGAACCTCATCCAGCTCTACCGCTGCCGCAACGTGCTCATCGAGGGCGTGACGGTCAGGGACTCCCCGATGTGGAACATCCACCCGGTCCTGTGCGAGAACGTCACCATCCGCGGGATCACCGTGGACAGCCCGCGCGGCCCCAACAACGACGGCTGCGACCCGGAGTCGTGCGTGGACGTGCTGATCGAGCGGTGCGAGTTCAACACGGGCGACGACTGCGTGGCGATCAAGGCGGGCAAGAACGCCGACGGCCGCCGGGTGAACGAGCCGTCCATGAACGTGCTGGTCGACTCGTGCGTGATGCGCGACGGCAACGGCGGCGTGACGGTCGGCAGCGAGACGACCGGCGGGGTGCGCTGGGTGTTCGCGTGGAACTGCACGATGAGCAGCGCCCGGCTGGAGCGGGCGATCCGGATCAAGACGAACCCGGAGCGCGGCGGCTACGTGAAGGACCTGTACTTCAAGGACATCACGGTGGGGCAGGCGGCCGACTCCGTCGTCGAGGTGGCGCTCAACTACGAGAACAAGCACACCGGCCCCTATTTCCCGGACGTCGGCACGATCGACATCCGGGGCCTGCGGGCGGGCACGGCGCCCAGGGCGTTCTACCTGATCGGCAACCCGGGTAACCCGATCAAGGGCGTGCGGGTGAGCAACAGCGTGTTCGAGCAGATGGCGGAGGCCGACGTGGTGACCGACGTCAGCGGCTTCGAGCTGCGCAACGTGTGGGTGAACGGCCGCCGCGTGTAGAACTCAACCAGATGGCCGCCGCGATCATCCAACCTGTCATGGGGAACGCGCTCATCGACGGGGATCCGCAGCGGCTCGGCGAATACTGGCTGGCCGGCCGCCTGGGGGCGGGCGGCCAGGGGGTCGTCTACGAAGGTTACGACCCTGACGGGACCCGGGTCGCGATCAAGGTGCTGAGCGGCGACCCCGTCAGGGATCCCGGGCTGCGCGACGGGATGGTGAAGGAGGCGGTCTCGGCGCAGCGGGTGGCCTCGTTCTGCACGGCCCGGGTGCTGGACGCGGACCTGGAGGGGCCGCGGCCGTACATCGTCAGCGAGTACGTCGAGGGCCGCAGCCTGCGCTCGGCCGGCCGCACCTTCGAGGGCGGCGAGCTGCACCGCCTGGCCACGGCGATCGCGACGGCGCTGACCGCCATCCACGACGCGGGCGTGGTGCACCGCGACCTCAAGCCCGACAACGTGCTGCTCGGCCCCGACGGCCCGCGCGTGATCGACTTCGGGATCGCCCGCACGCTGGAGATGTCCCTCACCTCGACGGGCCTGGTCAAGGGCACGCCCGGGTACATGGCGCCCGAGGTGTTCTCCGGCGAGCGGGCGGGGCCGGCCGCCGACGTGTTCGCGTGGGGCGCGGTCGTGTGGTTCGCCGCGACCGGGCGTGACCCGTTCACCGGGGAGTCGCTCGGCGCGGTCATGCACCGCGTGCTCTCCCACGACCCCGACCTGGACGTGCTGCCCGACTCGCTGCGCGAGCAGGTGCGGGCGGCGTTGTCGAAGGAGCCGGGGCAGCGGCCGTCGGCACGCGGGCTGCTGCTCAGCCTGGTCAGCGGCGGAAGCGGCGGTCTGAACGCGCCAAGCCTGCTCGGCGACGGCAGCGACGGCAACAGCGCGGGTGGCGGCAACGGCGCAGGTGACGGCAACGGCGCAGGTGACGGCAACGGCGCGGGCGGCGGCAACAGCGCGAGTGGCGGCGCCGGGAAGCTCGACACGCCGCGCCTGCTGGCCCTGGGCGCCGGCGACGGCCGCCGGGTCGGCACCCCCGCCGACGATCCCGCGCTCGGCGTGCTGGCCGAGGACGCCTACGCGCTGCTCGCGCCCGAGGACAAGGAGCTGGCGCCCGAGCTGTTCCTGCGCCTGATCACGGTGAGCGACGAGGGCGAGCTGGCGCTGCGCCGCCCGCGCAGGTCCGAGCTGCCGGACGGGGTGGAGCGGGTGGTGGCCGCGTTCCCGTACCTCGTCTCCGGCACCGACCCCGTACGGCTGCTGCGCCCGGCCCTGCCGCTGGCGTGGCCGCGGCTGCGCGCCTGGATCGAGGCCGACAGGGACGGGCTGGCCGTGCACCGCCGCATCAGCGCGGCGGTCGGCCGCTGGCAGGAGCACGGCCGCAGGGACGGCGACCTGTTCTCGGGCAGCACCCTGGACGACGCGCTGAGCTGGGCCGCGGCCGGGCGCAGGCACATCACGCTCACCCCGGCGGAGCGGGACTTCCTCGCGGCGGGCGCCGCGCTCACCCGGCGCCGTTCCCGCCGTACCCGGCTGGCCGCGGTGGGGCTGGCCGTGCTGCTGGTGCTCGCGCTGGCGGCGGGCGGGCTGGCCGTGTGGCAGAGCCGGACGCTGGCGGAGCAGGGCGCCAAGCTGGCGCAGCAGCGCGACGCCGCCGAGTCGGCCCGGCTGGCCGCCGCCGCCGACGCGGTACGCGGCCAGGATCCGGTGCTCGGCATGCTGCTCAGCGCAGAGGCCGGCCGTCTGTCAGCCACCGACGAGGCCAGGTCCAGCCTGCTCGCCTCGGCCGCCGACCCCGCCACGGCGGCCTTCCGCGACCCGGACACCGGCCCCGACGTGGTCCGCGCGCTCACCTCCGACGGCCGCTCGCTGGTCAGTGTCAGCCCGGACGAGGTCAAGGTGTGGGACGTGGCGACCGGCGAGCGGACCGGCGGCTTCACCGGGCTGCCCGGCCGGCGGGTGCGCCAGGTGGCGGTCAGCGCGGACGGCCGGCTGCTGGCCATCGCCGACGTCGAGGGCGTCGGGGTCTGGGAACCGGCGACGGGACGGGCCGTGGGCAAGCGGCTGAGCGCCCCCGACGAGATCGAGCTGTCCGTGCTGTTCAGCGGCGGACGGCTGGTGGTGTCGATCGGGCAGGCCAAGTACGTCTACGACTGGCTCACCGGGAAGTCGATCCCGCTGCCCACGATGGAGCAGGTGGCCGTGCATCCGGGCGGCGGCTACGCCGTGGCCGGGCGCGGGCTGTGGATGCTGCCGTCGGGCAAGGCGGGCTCCGGCTACCCCGACGTGTGCGCGCACTGCCACAGCGTGCCCGTCTTCAGCCCCGACGGCCGGACCCTGGCCATCAGCCAGGACTCCGGCCTGATCCTGTACGACACCCGCACGCGTGAGGAACTGCGCACGATCGACGGCTGGCAGCCGGGCGCGCTGCCGGTCTTCAGCCAGGACGGCAAGCTGCTCGCGGGCATCGGCACGACGGTCACCGTCTGGCGGCTGGACGCCGACGAGCCGCTGCTGCTCAAGCGCGAGCCGCAGGACCCGGCGAGCGCGGGGGCGTTCGGCCCCACCGGCCTGCGTTACCTGAGCGACGACACGGTCGTCACGCTGAAGCCGAACCCGCGCGCCGCCGACGAGCTGGACTCGGTGCGGCTCAGCGCCGACGGCCGCGTCCTGGCCACCCACGCGCTCGGCTCCGACAGCGTCACGCTGAACGGCGAGGGCCGCCCGGCCGGCGCGTTCGACGACTACGACAGCGAGCTGACCATGAGCGGCGACGGCCGGCTCCTGGCGATCAGGCGCGGCGAGGGCGTCGCCGTGCGTGACTCGGCGACCTGGCGTGAGCTGGCCGGCCTCACCCCCGGCTTCGCCGACCTCTGGGAGACGAACGCCGCCCTGCCCACGCCGAGGGGCCTGTGGACGGCCGGCGAGAAGGCGTTCACGCTGTGGGCGCTGCCGGGCGGGGGGCGGCTCAAGCAGGTGCCCAGGCCGCGGCTGCTCGGCTGGGCCGCCGGAGCGGACGGGCGGCTGGTCGGGCTGAACGCCGACCAGTCGCGCGTGGTGGACCTGGAGAGCGGCAAGCCGGTCGGGGCGCGGCTGACACTGCCGGCGCAGTCCGACGAGGTCTGGTTCAGTGCCGACCTGAAGCTGGTCGCGGTGAACTTCGCCGGCAGGGTGGGCGTCTGGGACGTCGCCACGGGGGCGCAGTCCGGCGGCTGGCTGCGGATCGGCGGCGCGGCGTGGGACGCGGCGTTCTCCGCCGACGGCCGGCTGCTCGCGATCGCCGCCCAGGACGAGACGCTCACCCTGTGGGACGTGCGGCAGGGGCGGCGGATCGGGCCCGAGGTGGTGCTCTCGGAGGCGGCCCGCTCGGTGGCCTTCGCCGCCGGCTCGGGCGAGCTGGTCGCCATCGGCCGCGACGGCCGGCTGACCAGGCTGCCCACGGGCGTCGCGCGGCTGGCCGAGGCGGCGTGCGCGCGGGCGGGCCGCGCCCTCACGCAGGCGGAGTGGCGCCGCTACCTGCCCGACCGGCCCTTCGAGCGGAGCTGCCCTTCCGATGGCTGATCTTCATCGGGTACGCTCCCGAGCCGATCCCCGTGAGGAGCGACCCCGGATGAACTTAGCGATCCGTTCGACCGCCGCCGCGGTTCTGACCCTGGTGACCACCGCCTGTACCGCCGCGCAGCCCCCGGCGAAGCCGGAGCTGAGCACGATCAAGGTGGGCGTCATGCCCACGGCCGACGCCGCGCCGCTGTTCGTCGCCATCGGCAAGGGCTACTTCGAGCAGGAGGGCCTGGAGGTGCAGCCGGTGGTCGGCACCGGCGCCGGCGCCCTGATCCCGCAGATGGAGGCGGGGATGGTGGATCTGGCGCAGACCGACTACGTGACCACCATCCTGGCCGGCGACCACGGCAAGCAGGTCAAGGTCATCGCCGAGACGGCGCAAGCCGGCCCGGCCAGCTACGCCCTCGTCGTCGCGAAGGACTCGAAGATCGAATCCCTCGCGGATCTCAAGGGCGAGAAGGTCGGGGTCAACAACCTCAACAGCGCCGCCACGCTCAGCGTCACCGCCATGCTGGAGGACGCCGGGATGGACGCCGAGGACGTCAAGTTCGTCGAGAGGCCGTTCCCCGAGATGGCGGACACGATCGCCGCCGGGAAGCTGGACGCCGCGTGGCTGGCCGAGCCGTACCTGTCCAGCAGCGCGGCGCGGGGCTTGGTGCGCGCGGTTCCCGACGTCGCGCCTGGCCGCTTCACCGACCTGCCGACCAGTGGCTGGATGGCGACGGACGAGTGGCGGTCGAACCACCCGGCGACGCTGGCCGCCTTCCGTCGCGGGCTCGCCAAGGGCCTGCGCGCCGCCGCCGACCGCAAGGAGGTGGAGGCGGTGCTGCCGAAGTACACGAAGATCGACGCGGAGTCGGCCCGCGACGTGTCGCTGGGCGCCTTCCCCACCGTGCTGGACCCGCAGCGGCTGCAGCGGGTGGCCGATCTGATGAAGCGGCACGGCTACCTCAGGGGCTCCGTGGACGTCCGCGAGCTGATCGCCGCGCCCTGAGCCCGCGTGCCGGTGGCAAGCGTGGTCGCGGCAGGGCCGTCCGGCCTGCCGCGGCCCAGCAGCAGCAGGCCGAGCCAGATCAGCGCCATGCCCAGGGCGACCAGCGCCGAGCTCCTGCCCTCCGCGAACGTGGCCACCGCCAGCAGCACCACCCCGCCGGCGGTTACGGCGGCGCTGACGGGCGTGACCCGGCGCAGCAGGGCCAGGATGACCGCCTGCGCGAGGAGCGCGGCGTAGAAGAGCTGCGCCCCGGGGCCGTACACGACCTGCTCGACCCCGGGATAGCCCTTGACCGTGTCCAGCAGGCCGCGCATGGCCGCGCCGTCCGGCGCGGCGAACCCGGTGTAGAGGTCGATGGCGAGCTGGACGAGGTTGGCCGCCACGCCGAACAGCGCCAGGCCCGTCACCGCCTCCACGGCCACCCGCCGCCCGCCCGTCACCGGCCCTGCCATGCGGCGCATGGCCAGCAGCATCACGCCGGACATCACGAAACCGGCCAGCCAGACCACGTGCGCCGCCGTCCACCACGGCCCCGGTTCGAGGCCGCCCTGAACAGGGCGCATGAGGAACCAGCCGGCCAGCAGGGCGGCCGGGCCGGCGGTGAAGGAGAGCTGGGCCAGACGGTTCGCGGGGTTCATAGCATCCACGATGCCCGCCGGCGCCTGCCCGGTTCATCGGTGATCGTCCCTGATTTCCCCCTGGCCCCGCATCAGGGACGAACTCAGGTGAAGTACCGCATCCAGACGTACAGCCAGGCCAGCACCGTGCTCAGCGCGGTGACGACGATCCCGTACCTGGTGAACTGCCAGAAGCTGATCTTGTGTCCGTTGCGCGCGGCGATGCCGAGGGCCACCACGTTGGCGCTGGCGGCGACCGCGGTGCCGTTGCCGCCGAAGTCGGCGCCCAGGGCGAAGGCCCACCACAGCGCCTGCCCGGTCTGCGGGTCGGGGGCCGCGGCGACCACGCCCTCGACGATGGGGGCGGTCGTGGCGACGTACGGGATGTTGTCGAAGAAGGCGCCCAGCACGCCGGAGCCGAACAGCAGCGCCGTCGCGGCCATGAAGTAGTCGTTGCCGAGCGTGTCCAGCGCCCAGGTGCCGATCGCGGCGATCACGCCGGTGTGCACCAGGCCCGCGACCATGACGAACAGCCCCATGAAGAACACCAGCGTGGGCCACTCGACCTCGCTCAGCACCTCGGAGACGTTCGCGCGCGAGACCAGCAGCATCACGCCCGCGCCCACCAGCGCCACGATCGACGGCTCGACGTGCACCACCGCGTGCAGCCCGAACCCGGCCACGACCGCGGCCAGCACCACCAGGCAGCGGGCGAGCAGCCGTGGGTCGGTGATCGCCCGCCGCTCCTGCAGCGCCATGACCTCGGCCACGCGCTCGGCGTTGTACTGGAACGAGCCGGCGAACAGCCACCGCGACGCCAGCACGAACACGGCGAAGATGACCACCACGATCGGCGCCATGTGCATGAGGAAGTCGTTGAAGGTCAGGCCGGCGCGGCTGCCGATGATGATGTTGGGCGGGTCGCCGATGAGGGTGGCCGCGCCGCCGATGTTCGAGGCGAGGACCTCGGCGATCAGGTACGGCTGCGCGGCGATCCGCAGCCGGTTGCACACCACGATCGTGACGGGCGCGACCAGCATGATCGTGGTGACGTTGTCGAGGAACGGCGAGGCGATGGCGGTGATGGCCATCAGCATCACCATCAGCCGGTACGGCCGGCCTCTGGACTTCTTGGCGGCCCAGATGGCGAGGTAGTCGAAGACGCCCGTCTGCTTGATCACCCCAACGATGATCATCATGCCGAGCAGCAGGAAGATGACGTTCCAGTCGATGCCCTCGTGCTCGGAGAAGAACACCCCGGCGCCGGGGATCAGGCCGAGCACGGCCATCAGCCCGGCGGCGATCAGCACCACCTTGACCTTGTCGGCCTTCTCCGTGGCGATGAAGAAGAAGGCCACCAGGAAGATCGCCAGTGCGGCGAAGGCGCTCATCCCGGCTGCCCCGGCGGTCCGGACCGGCCTGCCGAGCCGGATGAGTGCGGGGCGGGACAACAGCGGATCATGGTGACCTCCGTGGGGTGGGCATGCTTCGGCCCGGGCGGGCCTCGGGGGCCCGCCCGGTGCGGGTGTCAGATGTCAGTCGTCCCGGCCTTCGCGGCCGGGACGTGGGTCAGTCGTTCTGGCCGGAGAGCGCGAGGCAGGTCAGCAGCCGCTCCAGGGTGATCGCCCCGGTGAGCACGCCGTCGCGGCCGACGACCGCGACGATCGGGCTGCGCAGCCTGGCCATGAGGGCGGCCACTTCGAGCAGCGTCGCGTCGGGCGGCACGGTCGCCGGGGTGGCGGGCTGCCGTGGCAGGCAGTCGCCCACCGTCAGATCGCCCAGCTCACCCCAGAACAGGTCGGCGTGCGCCTCGTCGATCGTCCGGCAGAGCGCCGGATCCTCCTGGTACGCCCCCGGCACCGCCAGCCGCAGCACCTGCGTCCCTGGCAGCACGGTCGAGGGCCGTCCCCTGCCGTCCACGACGATCAGGCCGGGCATCCGGCCCAGCGCCATGATCCGCACGGCCTTGGTGACGGGGTCGTGCGTGGTCACGGTCGGCAGGTTCACGGCGATGTCACTGGCTTCCACGTCGCTGTCTCCCCTCCGGCTCCGTTCCATCCTCCGGGTGGGGCGGCCCGGTGACCATTGGGTCGAACACCCATCTGGGCGGGGATAGAACATGTAGCGACGTACTTCTCAATGGGGGTCAAACCGCATGGACAATCGCACCACCGGGCCACGAGGCTAGAGGCGATGGACGATCCTGCGAAAGGCGGCACCAGGGGTGCGCCGCCGGCCGGGACGCGTCGCGCGGGCGCGCCGCGCGGCGCGTCCCGGCCGGCGGCTCAAGGCCTGTTCCGGCGGCTGGTCGCGATCAACGGGCTGGTGTTCGCGGCCGGCACGCTGGTGCTCGCGATCTCCCCCGCCACCGTCTCCGCCCCCGTCGTGTGGGCCGAGGTACCGGTGCTGGTGATCGGGCTGGCCGTGATGCTGGCCGCCAACGCGCTGCTGCTGCGCCGCAGCCTGGCCCCGCTGGACGCGCTGACCACCCTGATGCAGCGGGTGGACCTGCTGCGCACCGGCGACCGCCTGTCCGACAGCGGCAACAGCGACCTCACCCACCTGATCGCCACGTTCAACGCCATGCTGGACCGGCTGGAGGCCGAGCGCAGCGCCAGCAGCGCCCACGCGCTGGCCGCGCAGGAGGGCGAGCGGCAGCGCATCGCCCGCGAGCTGCACGACGAGATCGGCCAGAGCCTCACCGTGGTGCTGCTCGGACTCAAGCGAGTGGTGGACCGCGCCCCCGCCGACCTCCAGGACGACCTGCACGGCGTGCAGGAGACCGTACGGGCCAGCCTCGACGAGGTACGCCAGGTCGCCCGCCGCCTGCGCCCCGGCGTGCTGGAGGACCTCGGGCTGCACGCCGCGCTCAGCGCCCTGGCCACGGACGTCTCCCGGATGAGCGGCGTCAAGGTGACCCGCTCGATCCGGCACGACCTGCCCGGCCTCGGCTCGGACGTCGAGCTCGTCCTGTACCGGATCGCGCAGGAGAGCCTGACCAACATCGCCAGGCACGCCCGCGCCACCCGCGCCGAACTGTCGCTCACGGGCGAGGACGGCCACCTGGTGCTGCGCGTCACCGACGACGGCCGGGGCGGCGCCGTCCAGGACGGCGCGGGGATCCGCGGCATGCGCGAGCGCGCCCTGCTCATCGGCGCCCGCCTGAGCGTCGACTCCCCGCCAGGCCAGGGCACCCGCGTCAGTCTCGTCATTCCCTGTGATCGGAGCACGACCACGTGAACAAGACCCGCATCCTGCTGGCCGACGACCACGCGCTGGTCCGCCGCGGCCTGCGGCTGATCCTGGACGCCGAGCCCGACCTGGAGGTCGTCGCCGAGGCCGCCGACGGCGCGCAGGCCGTCGCGGCCGCCTCGGAACAGGACGTGGACCTGGCCATCCTCGACATCGCGATGCCCCGCATGACCGGCCTCCAGGCGGCCAGGGAGATCTCCCGGCGGGCGCCCGGCATCCGCATCCTGATCCTGTCGATGTACGACAACGAGCAGTACTTCTTCGAGTCGCTCAAGGTCGGCGCGTCAGGCTACGTGCTCAAGTCCGTCGCCGACCAGGACCTGCTGGAGGCGTGCCGGGCCACGATGCGCGGCGAGCCGTTCCTCTACCCGGGCGCGGTCACCGCGCTCATCCGCGACTACCTGCAGCGGGACCGCGAGGGCGAGCGCATGCCCGAGAGCATCCTGACGCCGCGCGAGGAGGAGATCGTCAAGCTGATCGCGGAGGGCAACTCGGCCAAGGAGATCGCCGAGACGCTGGTCATCAGCGTCAAGACCGTCGATCGGCACCGGGCCAACATCCTGCAGAAGCTCGGCATGCGCGACCGCCTCGACCTGACCCGGTACGCCATCCGCGCCGGCCTCGTCGAGCCCTGATCAGACCTGCACGCTGAAGATGATCGCCGCCCTGAGCGCGAGGATCCCGGCCAGCACCAGCAGCGGCAGCACCACCGAGTACCGCATCGCCACCGCCGTGCCGGCCGACAGGCGTTCGGTGACCAGCCCGTACAGGCCGGGCACCAGCCCGGCGAGCACCACCACCCACAGCAGCAGCCACGGCAGCCCGAAGACGATCTCCTGGGTGCCCGCGACGACCAGCGTCACCGCGAACACCACGATCAGCGCCAGCTCCAGCAGCGAGTACAGCCGCTCCGAGACCGACAACATGGGCGTGCTCGGCCGCGCCTCCGGCCGGTAACGGGCCAGGAGCAGCATCAACGCCGCCGCCCCCGCCAGCCCGGAGGCCAGGAAGAGCCCGCCCAGCGCGAACGTGTCGCTCCACACCGGCTGGTTCGACACCGACAGCAGCACGCCCGTGTACCCGGCGATGAACAGCCCGAACAGCGAGCCGATCACGTTGAACACCCGGCCGTCCAGCCGCGCCACGAGCGGCAGCCTGACCTTGCCGTCCCGCACGAGCGCCGCCGCGAACGACACCGTGGTGATCGCCCCGAACACGACCAGCGCCCACGACCCGATCGACATCGGCGACCAGTACTTGAAGTTCAGCCCCAGGTGGCCGGGCGTGGTGTTGACCAGCATGTGCCAGAACCGCAGCGGCTGCCCCAGGTCCAGCGCCAGCAGCAGCGGCGAGAGGAGCATCGGCGGGAACGCGACGTAGTAGCCGATCCTGGCCATCGGCTCGTCGCCGGGCGCGCCGCGCAGCCTGAGCAGGGTGGCCAGCACGTACGAGCCGCCCGACAGGCCCGCGAGGAAGAAGTAGAACAGGATGTACCACAGCCAGTCCGGCGGGCCGGCGAAATGCTGCACGTCACCCATCGGCCGGCTCCTCCACCTTCTCCTTGCGGCGGCGCAACGCGATCAGGCCGCCGAGCACGCCCAGCACCGCCGTGACCGCGGCCGTCAGGTAGCCGCCCGCGTTGTTGCGGCTGGGCAGCACGGCGTTGCGCTCGTCCGGCAGGCCGTACCGCTCCGGCTCGTCCATCAGCAGGAAGAACGCGTTCAGCCCGCCGTACACCTGCTCGTCGTGCCCGTACAGCCGGGCCTGCGTGACGCCCTGCCCGCGCAGGATGTCCAGCCGCTTGGCCGCCGTCCGCCGCAGCTCGGAGACCGGGCCGAACTTGATCGACTCGGTGGGGCAGGCCTTCGCGCAGGCCGGGGTCATGTCGTTCTGGAGGCGGTCGTAGCAGAGGGTGCACTTCTGCGCGATGCCCGTCGTGTCGGTGACGCCGATCACGTCGTACGGGCAGGCCGCGATGCAGTTGCGGCAGCCGTTGCAGACGTCCGGCTGGATGAAGACGCTGTCGAACTCGGTCCTGATGATCGCGTTCGTCGGGCAGACCTCCATGCAGCTCGCCTGCCTGCAGTGCTTGCAGACGTCCGACATCATCAGCCAGGCCGTGCCGTTGCCGGGCGTGACGGCCTCGTCGGGCACGTTGTCGTGGAACTGCACGTGCCGCCAGGTCTCGGCGTCCAGCCTGCCCGTGTTGTCGAAGCCGTCCAGGAACGACGGCGCGTTGCCCTCCAGCTGGTTCCACTGCTTGCAGGCCACCTCGCAGGCCTTGCAGCCGATGCACACGCTGGTGTCGGTGAAGAAGCCGTACGCCTGGCCCGGTGTGATGTGCGGCATCTCAGAACCCCATCAGGTTGGGCGTGATCTTGGTGTAGCCCTGTTCGGCCATGTGCAGGTCGATGGGGACGGCGGCCAGCTCGTCCACCCGCGGGACGGCTCTCGGGTCGCGGGCCAGGTCGACGTCTATGAGGTAGCGGTGGCAGGTCTCGCAGGATTCGGCGCGCAACTGCGGGAACAGCGCCTCCGGGGTTGCCTTGTGGCGCCCTATGGCCGGCGCCTCGTGGTGACCGGCCTCGGCGTGGACGGTGCGCTTGCCGGTCTCGCCGCAGTTCGGGCAGGTGGTGGCGGAGAAGTTCCACTCGTGCGGGCAACTGGCGCAGGCCAGCGCGCGGCGTCCGCTGACGAGCGGGTCGTCGCTCGCGGCCCGGTAGCTGACCTGCGGCGGCCCGCCACACGCGGGACAGCGCCCGGCCGCCTGCCCCGAGCCCTCGCGCTCTCCCAGGGGGACCACGCGCATGGTGGCGCGGGCCAGGAAACGCTCGACGGGCGTGAGCTCCTCGCCCGCCACCCAGGCGGCGAGCAACGCCACACCGCCGGCGCGACGGCCGTTCGCGGCGATCGCCTCGGCGAGCGGGCGGGGCCCGGAGGCCGCCGTGGCCGCCATCACCCGCGGCAACACCTCCGCCGCGGCCCACGTCAGCGACGCCTCACCGCGGGGATCGGCCGACTCCCAGACCTCCACCAGCGCCAGGTAGAGCCCCAGCACCTCGCGCGCGTGCGGATACCTCTCCCGCAACTGCGACGCCCGCTCCCGCCCGTACATCAGATCTTCTCGATGTCGACCAGGAACGCCTTGTACTCAGGCGTCCGCGCGCTCGCGTCGCCCACGAACGGCGTCAGCGCGTTGGCCAGCCAGTGCTGCCCGGTGTTGATCCCGACGAACCCCCAGTGGATGGGAATCCCGATCTGGTACACCTGCCGCCCGTCCACCTGCAACGCCCCGAGCCGCTTGGTCACCACGGCCCGCACCTCCAACCGGCCGCGCCGGGACGAGACCCGCACCAGGTCTCCCGTCTCGATGCCCTTCTCCCTGGCCAGCCCCTCCGGCACCTCGACGAACGCCTCCGGCTGGAGCTGCACCAGGTGCTCGACGTTCTGGGTGACGTAGTGCTCGTGCTCCGTCAGCCGGTAGGAGGTGGCCACGTACGGGTAGTCGGCGGCGGTGCCGAAGCGGGACGGCCGGCCCGCCCGCTCGTCGTACAGGTAGGCCACCGGCGTGGCCGACTGCTGCGGATGCAGCGGGTTGGCGATCGGCGACTCGATCGGCTCGTAGTGCTCGGGGAACGGCCCGTCCGCGACCGCGTTGCTGAACAGGCGGGCCACGCCCTCCCCCGTCATGATGAACGGCAGCGGCGCGTCCGGCCCTGGCCCGGTGGTCGGCGGGTAGTCGGGCACGTCGCCCACCCATTTCCCGCCCACCCAGGCGATGCCGGGGCGTTCGGGGTCCCAGGGGCGGCCGTTCTCGTCGGCGGAGGCGCGGTTGTAGAGGATGCGGCGGTTCGCGGGCCAGCTCCACGCCCAGCCGGGGTAGAGGCCCATCCCGCTGGGGTCGTTCTTCCCGGGGTCCTGGACGCCGTCGCGCCGCTTGGTCAGGTTCCCCTCCTCGGGGTAGTGGCCGGTGTAGATCCAGTCGCCCGCGGTGGTGGTGCCGTCGTCGTTGAGGTCCACGAACGTGGACAGCCGTTTGCCGGTCCGCAGGTCGCGACCGTTGATCTCCTGCGCGATCTCGTCCAGCTCGGGCTTCCTGGGGTTGCGGTACTGCATCGTCAGCTTCAGCACCGGGTCGGGGAACCTGCCGCCCTGCGTCTGGTACAGCTCCCGCACGCGCAGGAACAGCTCGGCGAGTATCCAGTGGTCGTGCCTGGCATCGCCCTCCGGCGGCAGCACCTGCTCCTTCCACTGCGCCCACCGGCCGCTGTTGGTGAACGAGCCGTCCTTCTCGATCCAGTGGGTGGCCGGGAGCATGAAAACCTCGGTCTGCACCCTCGCCGGGTCGGTGCCGGGCGCCCGCCAGAACTCGGAGCTGGTGGTGTTGAACGGGTCCATGACGCACAGCCACTTGAGGTTCGACAGGGCCTGCAGGACCTGGTTCGAGTCGGGGCCGATGCTGGTGGCGGTCATCCCGGACAGCATCACGCCCTGCATCTTGCCGCGCAGCGCCTGGTCGAAGATGGAGATCCAGGACGCGTTGGCGGCCGGTTTGGGCAGATAGTCGAATGCGAACTCGTTGTCCTTCGTGGCGGCGTCGCCATACCAGGCCTTCAGCAGGCTGACCAGGTAGCGGCGGTAGTTCTCGCCGAAGAAGTTCACCGCGCGCGGGTGCTGCTTGACGCTGGCGCTCTCGCCCAGGTACGCGGCGATGCCCTTCTGGCCGGGGGCGGGGATGCGCAGGTAGCCGGGCAGGATGTCCCAGGAGATGGCGTGGTCGGTGTTGCCCTGGATGTTGGCGTGGCCGCGCTCGGCGTTCATGCCGCCGCCGGGGCGGCCCATGTTGCCGAGCAGCAGTTGCAGGATGGCGCCCGAGCGGATGAGCTGCACGCCGGTGGTGTGGTGGGTCAGGCCCACGGCGTACACGATGGTCATGACCTTGTCCGGCCGGCCCATCTCGCCGACCAGCTTGGCCACCTGCGAGAACTGCTCGCGCGGGATGCCGGTGATCCGCGACACCGTGTCGGGGTCGTAGCGGCGGTAGTGGGCGGCCAGCAGGTTGAGCACCGACCGCGGGTGGTTCAGGTCGATCTTGGCGTGGCCGTCCTCATCCGTCTCGTACGCCCACAACTTCGTGTTGTAGACGCCCTGCTCCTGGTCGAAGCCGTTGAACATGCCGTCCTCGAAGGCGTACCCCTCCTTGACCACGAAACCGGCGTTGGTGGCCCAGCGCACGTAGTCGTCGTGGTAGAGCCGGTTGCTCAGCACGTAGTTGATGAGACCGCCGAAGTACGCGACGTCCGTCCCGGTACGGATCCGCACGTACGCGTCGGCCACCGCCGACGTCCTCGTGAACCGCGGATCCGCATGGATGATCTTCGCGCCCCTGTCGAGCTTGGCGCGCATCAGCCATCTGAAGCCCACCGGATGGGCCTCGGCCGGGTTGGCCCCGTTGACCAGGATGAGGTCGGCGTGCCTGATGTCACGCCAATGGTTGGTCATGGCCCCTCGGCCGAACGTGGCAGCCAAACTGACCACCGTGGGACCGTGTCAAACACGGGCCTGTTGTTCGAGGTGAACCAGGCCCAGCCCCCTCATCAGCTTCGTCGCCAGATATCCCTCTTCGGAGCTGAACGCCGCCCCGCCGGCGAAGGCGATGCCCTCGCAGCGGTTGACGACGTTCCCCTCGGCGTCCTGCGTGACGAACGTGGCGTCACGCGAGGCCTTGATGTTCCTGGCCAGGCGGTCGAGCGTGAACTCCCAGGAGACCTTCGTCCACTCGGCCGCGCCCGGCGCCCGGTACAGCGGCTGCGCCACCCGCCTGCCCGAGACGGCCAGTTGCAGCGACGTCGCACCCTTGGGACACAGCGTGCCCTCGTTGACCGGGCTGTCGGGGTCGCCCTCGATCTGCAGCAGCTCCGTCCGGCCGTTCGCGGCCTTCCTGGTGTACGCGATGAGCGAGCAGCCGACCGCGCAGTACGGGCAGAGCGAGTGGGACAGCGTGGCCCCCTCGATGCGCAGGCGCTGCTTCACCTTGATCGACTCGGTCAGGTCGAACCCCAGGGCGGAGCCACCGAGCACGCCCGCCGGGCCGATGCTCAGGAAGCGCCGTCGGCTGACCTCCATGTCGGCCTCCCCTCGACTCCAGCCGCTGGGCACCGTTTTCTCACCGTATGATCCGGGGGCTGGATCGTCTAGCCCTGGGCGAGCTGGAGGTCGTGCCGGCCGCCCGGATCTTCCGGGTTGCGGAGCAGGTCCAGGAGTCTGGGGTCGGCGGGGACCAGCACGCCGTGGTCGCCGCGCTCCTCCGCCTCCCGCAGCGCCTCCCGCCACGCGGCCCTGCCGACCGGCACGCCGACCGACGCCCACCGCCCCTCCCCCTCGCCATAGCCGCCGTCCTCCAGGCGCACGACGGTCCGCATCCCACTCACCTCTCCGATGAGGGCGAGCCGACCGCGACTCAGCCGCTCCACCGTCGCGAGCGCATGCGACCTTCCATCGTCCGGCGCAACGGCCACCACCAGCAGCGCCCGATACGTCACCGCGGCCAGAGCGGCGGTCAGCGTGAGCGGGTCGAGCTCAGGCGCGGCCCCATGCTCGACCCACAACGCATCGGCCCCCGCCGCCTCGAACGCCACCGCCTCGGTCAGCCACTCCCCGGGGTCACCCGCCGGCCTGGGCAGCACGATCCCCACCCTGACCCGCCTTGCCTCACTCATCACCGCGTTCCTCCTCCCCACCCGGCTCCGCGACCACCCGCAGCCGATCGTCCAGCCGCCGGGTGAGGCGAAGCCGGTCGAGGTGCTCCAGCAGCGGGATCACCACGCGCCGGTTGGTGCCGAGGGCCACCCGCGCGTCCCCCGCCGTGAACGGCTGCGGCAACCCGGCCAGGATCCGCACCGCCGCGACATCCGCCCCGGGCATCAGCACCACCCCCTCGGCCAGCCGCAGCACCAGCCCCGCCCGCGCGGCCCGCGCCACCGCCTGCCGGGTGAGGCCCAGCGCCGGTAGCCGCGCCGCCTCCAGCGCCAGGTACGGCGTCCCCGCCAGCTCGTCCCGCAGCCGCCCGACCGCCTCCACGACCGCTTCCGGCACCCCTTCACCGTCGATCCGCCCGTCGGAGACCCGCAACGGCGGATGCGCCTTGACCAGCGCCTCGACCAGTTCGCGGGCGGGCAGCCCGAGCGCGGTGCGTGCGGCGTCCACGGGGATGCCGGGCTGCCCGGCCACGATCGCCCCGAGCCGGTCGCCCAGTTCCTTCCAGCGTCCGGCGTCCACCAGCCACTCCCCCGCGCCGGGCACGTCCAGCGGGCGCGGATCCAGCCCCATCGCGACCAGGTCGGCCCGCCGCACCACCCCTCGCCACCCCAGCACGGTCGCCGCGTCCGGCGCCCTCGCCCCCGCGATGGCGAACGGTGCCAGCTCCGCGGCCCGCCTGCTCCCCGCACCTCGACGCCGCAGCGACGGCGGCAGCACGTCGAGCGCCACCACCCCCGCGATGGGCCGTCCCGAACATCGCAGCAACGCCCGGTCACCCACCCGCAACGGCAACGCCCGAGCCAGCACCAGCCGAACCGCACCCGTTCCGCCGAAGGGACGCACGCGCACCGGCACCGAAACCGACCCGACGTGCAACACCGCCTCCCGCGGCGGATCCCCCACCCCCCTGTCTCGCGGCGGATCCCCCACCCCCATCTCCACCCGCGCATCCACCACAGCCGTCTCCACCCAGTCCCCCGCTGAGAGCAGCGCCTTCCCCCGCGCCACCCGCTCCAGCTCCACCCCCCGCAGATTGACCGCCACCCGGGCCGCCCCCCGCACCGACTCCGCCCCCTCCCCCGCCACCTGCAGCCCCTTCACCCGCACCCGCTCCCCGTCCAGCACGAGCACGTCCCCCACCCGCAGCCGCCCCGCCGCCAGCGTCCCGGTGACCACGGTCCCGGCGCCCCTGATGGTGAAGGCCCGGTCGATCCACAACCGCACCGGCGCCCGCACGTCCGGCACGGGCAGCCCCGCCACCATCCGGTCGAGCGCCGCCCGCAGCTCGTCGAGCCCCTCCCCGGTGCTCCCGCTGACCGTCACCACCGGCCACGGCACCCGCGACCTGGCCTCCTCCACGGCCAGCGCCGGATCCATCAGGTCGCACCGCGTCACCACCAGCAGCCCCCGCTCCACCCCGAGCGCCCGGATCGCCTCCCAGTGCTCCTGCGACTGCGCCTGCCACCCCTGGTCCGCCGCCACCACGAACATCACCGCCGGCACCGGCCCGAGCCCCGCCAGCATGTTGGTGACGAACCGCTCGTGCCCCGGCACGTCCACGAACGCCAGCCGCCGCCCCGAGGGCAGCCTGGTCCAGGCGAAGCCGAGGTCGATGGTCATGCCGCGGCGGCGCTCCTCGGCCCAGCGGTCGGGCTCGATCCCGGTCAGGGCGCGTACCAGCGTGGACTTGCCGTGGTCCACGTGCCCGGCGGTCGCGATCACGTACATGCGAGCACCGCCTCCACCAGCTCCTCGTCCTGCGCGGGCGGCACGGAGCGCAGGTCGAGCAGGAGCAGCCCGCCCGCCACGCGCCCGACGACGGCGGGGTCACCGAGCCGCAGGGGGACGGCGAACCGCTCGGGCAGCGCGAGCGCCACGCTGGGCAGCTCCACCCCGGGCGCCCCGCCCCCGCCCACCACGCTGACACTGCGCACCACCTCGGCCAGCGGCCTCTTACCGCCCACACCGCCGCCCGCCAGGGTGCCACGCACCATCCCCGCCTGCAGCCGGGCGGCGAGGTCGTGGGCGCGGCGTTCCAGCGTCCCCGCTTCCGCCCTCAACGCGGCCCGCACCGGCGGCTCACCCCGCAAGGTGGCCTCCAGCGCGGCCAGCGTGAGCTTGTCCACCCGCAACGCGCGCGCCAGCGGATGCCGCCGCAGCCGCCGCACCACCTCGGCCCGCCCGAGCAGCAACCCCGCCTGCGGCCCCCCGAGCAGCTTGTCGCCGCTGGCCGTAACAAGCGCGGCCCCGTCGCGGAGCGTGGTGCGGGCGTCGGGTTCGTCCGGCAGCAGCGGCAGGGGGCCGAGGAGCCCGGAGCCGATGTCGACCACGACGGGCACCGGCAGGGCGCTCAGCTCGGCGACGGGCGCGGAGGCGGTGAAGCCTTGGAGCCGGAAGTTCGACGGGTGCACCTTCAGCACGAACCCGGTGGAATCCCCCACGCCGTCGGCATAGTCCCGGGTGGTGGTGCGGTTGGTGGTGCCGACCTCGCGCAGCCGCGCCCCGGTGG
>NZ_VSEY01000053.1 GCF_008086045.1 Nonomuraea sp. PA05
TCGTGGCGGGACTGCTGGAGCACGTGCGGCCCGCCCTGTCGGACAGCGGCGACCTGGAGGCGGGCGCGCGGGGGGGGGGGGGGGGGGGGGGGGGGGGGGGGGGGGGGGTGGCCCGCCTACCCCGGGCCCCGCCTGTACGGCGGCACCGCCACGGCCCGCGCCGAGGAGGACCTGGCGGTGGGCCTGCTGACGGGCAGCTTCGACGCGGAGGGGCTGGCCAGGCACCTGGGCGTCGATCCCGCCACGCCCACCGCGGTGATCGCCGTGGACCTGCGGGAGCGGCCCGACCGCTCCTGGCTGGAACTGCGCAGGACCCAGGCCACCGAGATCATCTCGGTGCACGCCGCCGCCTACCGGCGCGACGCCATGGTCATCCCGGCGTGCGGCTTCATCTACATCCTGCTGCCGGACCCCGCCGGCGCCACGCTGCCCGCCTGGACCACCGACCTGGTGGCGGCGCTGCGGCGGCACATGGGCACGCCCGTGCAGGCGGCCGTCTCCGGAGTGGCCGGACACGTGAGCGAGGTGCCGAGGGCGAAGAAGGAGGGCAGCAGGATCCTGGAGATCATCGCGCCCGCGCCCGAGCGGCTGGTGGCCACGCTGGAGGAGGTGCGCTCCTCGATGGTGCTGCGCGAGATGCTGAACGTGCTGCGCGGCAGCGGCCTGCACGACCCGTCGCTGGACGCGCTGGAGCCGGAGCTGGCGCACACGCTGCTGGCCTACCTGGACACGTTCGGGGACGTGGCGGCCGCGGCGGAGACCCTGCACGTGCATCCGAACACGGTGCGGCACCGGCTGCGCCGCGCCGGCGCGATCACCGGGATCGACCTGTCCGACCCGGAGCAGCGCCTGGTCGCCATGATCCAGCTACGGCTGGGCTCCTGACCGCGCCTACTCCTCCGCCGACTTCATCAGCTTCGCGTACGCGAGCTGCAGCCAGTCCGACACCGCCACAGCCGTCATCGTCGCCCCCACGAGCCTGGTCACCCGCGGAGCCAGCACCAGCCCGGCCGCGTACGCCGTGGCCACCCACTGGGCCAGGCAGAACGGGCAGGCGAGCAGCTCGCCGATCGCCCCGCGCGGCTTCTCCTGCACCTCGGAGGGGCCGCCCTGCCCCTCGTACTTGGTGAACGGGGCCCGCAGCGGGCTGGTGACGGGGTCCTTGGCCAGGCGCCGCGACACCTTGTGCGTGCAGGCCGCCATCAGCGCCAGGTCCATCAGGCCGACGTGCTCGGGGGCCTTGCGCCCGGCGAGCATCGCCGTGACGGCGGCCACCGCGACCGTTCCGCCGTACGCGCTGAGCAGGCCGACGTATCCCCCCAGCGGCCGGTCGTGCCCGTTCTCGTAGGCTCGTTCCGTCTTTTCCAGAATGTCGGTCATAGCTCCCCGCGCTACCCGGAAACCCCTGACCTCCAACGTCTACTTGACGATCGTTTGGGTAGCCCGATCACATGAGTAGCCACGGTCACGCGGTCACCGACGCCATCCTCGACACGCTCAAGCGCGCCAGTTCGGGGCTGAAGGACGCCGGGGTGAAATTCGCGCTGGCCGGCGGGTGCGCCGCGTACGCGCGAGGTGCCGCGCCCTCCCTCCACGACGTGGATTTCGTCCTCACAGAACACGATGTGCCCGCCGCGCTGGAGGCGCTGCGCGGGCTGGGCTTCCAGACGGCCAAGCCGCCCGAGGACTGGCTGGTCAAGGCGTACGACGACGGGCGGCTGGTCGATCTGATCTTCCGGGTGTCCGACTTGGAGATCACCGACGCGCTGCTCGACCGGGCGGAGCCGTTGAAGGCGTCGGCGGTGATCGTCCCCGTGCTGGAGGCCACCGACCTGGTCATCTCCTGGCTGCTGCCGCTGTCGGAGCACGCCTGCGACTACGGCGCGCTGCTGGCCCAGGTGCGGGCGCTGCGCGAGCAGGTCGACTGGCCGCGGGTGGCGGCCGTGACGGCCGAGTCGCCGTACGCGACCACGTTCATCACCCTGCTGGAGCGGCTGGGCGTGCTGAGCGGGCCTGTCGTGCCGTCGGGCGACCCGAAGTGGCCCTGACGCTGGTGATCAGCCCCTGCGGGTGGCCGCCGTGACGCGCTTGAGTATGCGGTCCCACTCGGTGCCGAACGGGTTGTCCTGCACGAGGTAGGTCCACGTCGCCGTGGGCCGCCCCAGGTCGGGCTCGGGCGCCTCGAACGACTCCAGCGAGCGCTTCTCCACCTCGGCCAGCAGCGCCTTGTACTCGGCCACCGCCTCCCGCTGGAACTCGTCGACCGGGCTCATCCGGCCCAGCGCCCGCAGATGGATGCCCTCGCGCAGGTCCGTCAGGAACGCCAGGTGCTCGGTCCAGCAGCGGTCGATGGCGTGCAGCACGATCTGGCGGGCCGTCTCGTCCCTGGTGTCCTCGGGCATCGACGCCCAGCGCTCCGGGTCGGCCTCGGCCAGCGCCTTGGCGGCGGCCTCGCCGTGCAGCACCTTGTCGCGCCACTCCAGGATCAGCTCGCGCTGGTGCTCGAGCAGCCGGGTGTAGCGCCACGTGTTGCGGTGGATCTCCAGGTTGACGCCCTCGGCGACGCGCTGGGCGTGACCCACGAGGTACGCGCCGCGCCGGTGCCGCACGACACCGTCGGCGTCGGCGGCGGGCGGGCGCTCGTCGGGGACGAACTGGGTGATCAGGTCGTCCTTGGTGCTGACGAAGAAGACGGAGCCGCCCGGGTCGCCCTGGCGGCCCGCACGGCCGCGGAGCTGGTCGTCGAGGCGGCTGCTGGCGTGACGGCCCGAGCCGATCACGTAGAGGCCGCCCAGCTCGGCCACGCCGTCGCCGAGGCGGATGTCGGTGCCGCGGCCGGCCATCTGGGTGGAGACGGTGACGGCGTCGCGCTCGCCCGCCCTGGCGATGATCGCGGCCTCTTCCGCGTCGTTCTTGGCGTTGAGCACGACCGGCTCCAGGCCGCGCCGCTGCAGCAGCTTGGCGAGGTTCTCCGACTCGGCGACGTCGAGCGTGCCGATGAGGATCGGCCGGCCCGTCTCGTGGACGGCCTGGATCTCCTCCACCAGCGCCGCGTCCTTGTCGGGCACGGTCGGATAGATGCGGTCCGGCTCGTCCACGCGCACGCACGGCCTGTTCGGCGGGATCACCGCGACCTTGAGCCCGTAGAACTCGCCGAGCTGCTCGCTGACGGCCACGGCGGTGCCGGTCATGCCGCAGATCTGCGGATAGCGGCGGATCAGGCCCTGCACGGTGATGGAGTCGAGGATCTCGCCCTTCTCGCTCGGCGGCAGCGCCTCCTTGGCCTCCACCGCCGCCTGAAGGCCGTTGGGCCAGCGCTGCAACAGCGCCACCCGGCCGCGCGAGGGGTTGATGAGCTGCACCTTGCCGTCGCGCACGATGTAGTCGACGTCGCGCGCCAGCAGCGCGTGGGCGTGCAGGGCCAGGTTCAGCTCGATGAGCGTGCCGGGCTCGTGCTCGTCGTAGAGGTCGACGCCGAGGAGGTTCTCGACGCTGTCGGCGCCCTTGGGCGTCAGGTAGACGTTGCGGGCCTGCTCGTCGATCTCGTAGTGGTAGCCGCGCACGAGCTGCCGCACCAGCGCCGCCATCTCCGGCACCGCGTTGCCCGGGTCGGCCGCGCCGGCCATGACCAGCGGCACGCGGGCCTCGTCCACGAGCACGGAGTCGGCCTCGTCGATGAGGGCCACTTCCGGCGCGGGCACGATGATCTCGCCGGCGTCCGTGCGCAGGCGGTCGCGCAGCACGTCGAAGCCGATCTCGCTGACCGGCCCGTACGTGACGTCCTTGGCGTACGCCTCGCGCCGCTCCTCGGGCGTGGAGTTCTGGTCGATCCAGCCGACGCTGACGCCGAGCGCCTCGTAGAAGGGGCCCATCCACTCGGCGTCACGCCTGGCCAGGTAGTCGTTGACCGAGATGACGTGCACGCGCTTGCCCTGCAACGCGTATCCGGCCGCCGCCATGGCGCCGGACAGGGTCTTGCCCTCGCCGGTGGCCATCTCGGCGACCTTGCCGTCGAGCAGGGCGAGCGTGCCCAGAAGCTGCACGTCGTACGGCCGCAGGCCCAGAGTCCGGTCGGCGGCCTCGCGCGCGACGGCGCAGAACTCGGCCAGATCGCTCATGCCGGGCCTGGGCAGCTCATCGAGCTTCCTGACCTGATCGGCCCGGCCGTCGGCCGTCTTGACGATCTTCTGGTAGGGCGTCAGAGGGACGCCTCCCGGACGATCCAGGAGGTTCCTCAGTATTCCCTTAATCGAGGCCACAGTTCCTCCAACGCACGCTACGCCGACACCGTTCCCTTCTTCGTTCGCCTGAGACCGGGGAGCGGAGCGACGATTCGGCAAGCGTCGCCGTACCGGACCTTAGCTCATCCCGCGTCCTGAGCCGTCACTTCACGCCGCGTCGGCACGTGCGGCGAGCACCGTGACGGCGGCGAGCAGCAGCACGCAGCCGCACCACCCCACCGGGGTGAGGTGCTCGCCGAACAGCAGCACGCCCAGCAGCGCCGCCCCCACCGCCTCGCCGAGCGAGATGATCGACACGGTGGTGGCGCTCAGCGCGGTCAGCGCGCGGAAGAACAGGCCGTACGCGAGCGCGGTCGGCACCGCGCCCAGGTAGACCAGCAGCGCCACCGACGTCCAGCTCACCTCCGGCACCACCCCTTCGGCCAGCGCGAACGGCGCCAGGCACACCGCGCCCACCACGAACCCGCCGACGGCCACGGCCCGCGAGTCGTCGTCCCTGCCGTGGCGGGACAGCAGCGTGACGCCCGCGTACCCGGCGGCCGAGACCAGCGCGAAGCCGATGCCGAGGGACGCCCCCGTCTCCAGCGCGGCCTCGCCGGTGAGCAGGAGCAGCCCGGCCAGCGCGGCGGCCAGGGCGCCCAGCGCGATCCGGCCGAGCCGCTCGCGCAGCAGGAAGCGGCTGCCCAGGGCGGTGAAGATCGGGGTGGCGCCCATCGTGACGACCGTGGCCACGGCGACGCCGGAGTGCGCGATCGCGGCGAAGTACGCCGTCTGGTAGACGGCCATCCCGGCGCCGACCAGCAGCGTCCTGCCGTTCCAGGTCAGGGGTGTGCTTCTGGTCAGGACGAGGAGGAAGGCGGCGCCGAGCAGGTAGCGCCACAGGGAGACGCCGACGGGGCCGAGGCCGCCGGTGTCGAACAGGAGGGATCCGGCTGCGCCGCCGGTGCCCCAGGCGGTCGCGGCCACGGACACGTACAGGGCGCCCCGCCGGGCGGAGACATGGGTCATGACAGGGGTTCTCCGGGAGGAGTGGTCGGAATGGGCCCGGTGTGCGGGCAGCGACCACCCCCGGATCGGTCAGACCCGGAGAGATCAGGAAACGCCGCCCGCTAGCGGGCGGGGGGCGGGGAGCAGATCAGACGTCTCGGCACGGGTGACAGCCTAGGGCTTGCGGGCGGCTCCACCCAAACAGCTAGGGCTTGCGGGCGACTCCGCCCAGCAGCAGTTCCTCCCAGGGCGCGAGCGGGCCGGGCACCCGCTCGTCCGGATGCCACTCGGGGAAGTGCACCACGCCGGGCTCCACCAGGCGGAGGCCGTCGAAGAAGCGCGTGATGGCCTCGTGGTCGCGGAAGTAGCCGGTGCCCATCGTGGCCTGCAACATCACCTCCAGCGCCTTGGCCTTGGGGTTCTCCGAGGCCAGGAAGTTGGAGACGGCCAGGTAGCTGCCGGACGGCAGCGCGTCCATGTAGGCCCTGATCATCGCGTGCGGGTCGTCGCGGTCGGAGAAGAGGTGCAGCAGGCCGACGGCCAGGACCGCCGTGGGCTGCGACAGGTCGAGCAGGCGGCGCATGGCCGGGTGGCCGAGCACGCCCGCCACGTCGCGGGCGTCGGCGGTGATGGTGTCGGCGTTGGGGTTGCCGCTGAGTATCGCGCGGGCGTGCGGCTCGACCATGGGGTCGATGTCCACGTACATCACTCTGGACCTGGGGTCGGCGAAGTGGGCGACCTCGTGGGTGTTCTCCACCGTGGGCAGGCCCGCGCCGAGGTCGATGATCTGCCTGATGCCGGCCTCGCGGATGAGGAAGTCGACGACGCGGCCGATGAAGGCGCGGTTGCACCAGACGAGATCGACCACCTCGGGCACCGCGTCCCTGAGCTTGCGCGCCACCGAGCGGTCGGAGGCGAAGTTCTCCATACCACCCAGCAGCGCGTCGTGCACCCGCGCCACGCTCGGCTGTTCGGGATCCACCCCTGGAGGCGCCCACTCAACGCTCATCCGACCTCCTCGCGCGGATCGTATCCGCACCTGGGGCTCCGGCGCGCTGACTGGCGGTCGGTTGTCAGGAGAGTCAGATCATCGTGTCGGACTTGGCCGCCGGGGCCGCCGCGTGCGCGGGCTGGCGCTTGGACAACAGGCGTTTGAGCCAGGGCGCGAGTGGCCGTTCCACGAACCTGTGCACCAGGTACGCCGCCACCAGCATCACCGCGATCATGGCGACGAGCAGCACGTACTTGTTGACCGTGCCCTCCAGCCGGGCGAACAGGACGAAGCCGACGTGCGCGTGCAGCAGGTACAGCGGGTACGTCAGCGCGCCCGCCGTCACCAGCCACGGCCGGGCCAGCCGGTGCGTGACCCGCAGCGCCACGAACGTCATGATCAGGAAGATCGCCACGACCACGGCCGTGATGACGGCCGGCGAGTACGTCACGTTGTAGCGCTCGCCGACCGCCTCGGCGTACCCGATGGCCCGGTAGACCGCGTTCCCCAGGCAGATCGGCACGAGCAGCGCGATCTGCCAGTCCAGCCCGAACCGGTAGAGCATGAACAGCGCCATCCCCGCGATGAAGTAGTGGGAGAACTCCGACTGCACGACCAGGTCCGCGATCCCCGGCAGCACGCCCAGCTCGACCAGGAACGTCAGCGCCAGCCACCCCCACAGGCCGGCCATGATCCGGCCCCGCGTGATCCCGATCCAGGTGGCGACCAGCATCAGCAGGTAGAACCGCATCTCGGTCCACAACGTCCAGTAGACGACGTCCACGTTCTCGATGTCCGGCACGGCCTGGAACATCGTCAAATTGGCCAGCACCTGCGGTAACGACACGTGGAACAGGCCCTGCCCCAGCGTCACGGTGACCACCGCGGTGATCGCGATGCCGACCCAGTAGGCCGGGTAGAGCCGCACCACGCGGGAGACCACGAACTGGTGCGGGGTCCTGCCCCACGCGCTCATCAGCACGACGAAACCGCTGATCAAGAAGAACAGGTCGACGCCGAGATAGCCGTACTTGGCCACCCCGCTCTCGGCCACGAACGTCACAGTCGTCTTGCCTCCGGCCCAGCCGGAGAACACATAGTGGTACAGGACCACGCACAGCGCCGCCAGCAGACGGAGCCCGTCGATCTCATAGAGCCGTTCTGGTCTGCTTCGCATGGCTGTCTCCCTTCTGTATGGAGATGGTGGCGGCATCAGCTTGAGGGTTGGTTAAGGATCGCCAAAGGCATTCTTACGGGTTTACACGAATACCGACGGGTAGTTGATGGCTTGCCCGAGAAGACGGAAGAAGAGAGGAAGAGAGCACCAATGGAGCTCTGGGACTATCGAGCTGACGTCTACGACCGTGGGCAGGCGCTGGACTTGGTCGGGTACCACGTCCAGGCGACCGACGGCAAGATCGGGTCCGTCGACGAGGCGACTTACGAGGTCGGCGAGAGCTACATCATCGTCGACACGGGTCCGTGGATCTTCGGTAAGAAGGTCCTGCTCCCGGCCCAGGTGATCACGAACATCGATCCCCAGGAACGCAACGTGTTCGTGGCCCGCACCAAGGCCGAGATCAAGGACGCGCCCGAGTTCGACGAGGGCACGTTCAAGGAGCCCGAGTACCGGACGCGGCTGGGGGACTACTACGGCCGCTTCCCCGGGTGACTTGATGCCGTAGGACGGAGGGCCGCGCCGATCCGGCGCGGCCCTCTGTCATTCCTGACAGAAGGTGACAGGTACGACTGGAAGGCTGGTTCTCATGACGACGAAAGCAAGCCTCATGGCCTTCACCATCGACTGCGACGACCCCAAGTCGCTCGCCGCGTTCTACCACGAGGTGACCGGGATGGAGGTCACCTACTCGGAGGACGAGTACGCCGCCATCGGCGACGGGACCGTCAACATCTACTTCGGGCGGGTGCCCGATCGCAAGCCCGTCCAGTGGCCGAGCTCCGACAAGCAGTTCCACCTCGACCTCCAGGTGGCGGACGTGGAGAAGGCGGCCGCCGAGTACGTCGCGCTGGGGGCCACCAAGCCCGAGTTCCAGCCGGGCGTCACGGAGGAGGGCACGCGGTGGATCGTGCTCCAGGACCCGCAGGGGCACCTCTTCTGCGTGTGCCGCAAGTCGTGACGCCGGGGGGCGCCGGGGGTCGGGCGGGGCTCGTCCGGCCACCGTCGGCCCAAGGAAACGCCACATGTTCGTGCAGGTCGGGCGCAACTTATCCCGATTTTTCAGCCTAAAGGATGATTCTGGCGCTTCTGCGGCCTCTTAAGCTGGAGCAATGCTCCTGAAAGGATCCCTGCTCCTGCGCGGGCCGCGATGACCTGGGTCGGCATGCTGATCGCCCTGGCCGGAGCGCTGGGATACGCGCTCGGCGCGGCGATGCAACAGTACGAGGTCGTGGCCGAGGGCGCCTCGCTCAGCCTGGTCAGACGCCCCCGCTGGTGGGTCGGCGGCGCCATCTCCTTCTCCGGCGCCTGCCTGCACGCCGTCGCGCTGAGCTTCGCCCCGCTGGTCGCCGTGCAGCCCATCAGCGTCGCCACGCTGGTGTTCGCCGTGCCGCTGGCCGCGTTCATGTACGGGCGCAGGCCGTACCGCGCCGAGATCCTCGGCTCCATCGCCGTGGCCGTCGGCCTGCTGTGGCTCATGCTGCTGGTGCCCGCGCACAACGTGACCCCGGTGCTGGGCGACGGCGCGGCGGTGGTGTTCATCGCGGTGATCGCGGCGGTCGCGCTGGTCACGCAGCTCCTCGCGAGCCGCGTGCACGGGCCGGCCAAGGCGATGCTGCTCTCCGTGGGGGCGGGGGCCGTGACGGCGAGCGTGTCCACGTTCGTCCGGGTGATCGGCGGCGGGATGCAGGGCGACTGGGGGCGGCTGATCCACTGGTTCAGCCTCGCCGTGCCCGTGCTGCTGATCTGCGCGGTGGTGCTGCTGCAGCGCTCGTACGCCGTGGGCTACTTCGGCATCGCCTACGCCGGCGTGCAGGTCATCGACCCGATCACGTCCGTGCTGGCCGGGGCCATCCTGCTCGGGGAGCCGCTGCCGACGTCGCCCTCGACGGCCGTGCCCGCCGTGCTGGCCGCCGCGCTGACCATCGGGGGAACGATCACGCTCGGGCGGCTGGCGCCCGACCATCACGCCAAGCCCGCCGCCACGCCCCGGCTGGAGCAGCGCCCGGTCGCCGTTCAGACGTCGGTCAGCGCCCAGCCTCAGCCGGTGGACGCCAGCCCAGCACCTCGTCCATCGACCGCAACATCAGATCTGGGCTGAGCCTGGCCGCGGCCGACACGCCCAGGTCGCGCATCGCCACCGCCAGGGGGTTGCGCAGGCGGCTCATGCGGCACAGCGTCCAGGAGCGCCGCACGATCTTCGCGGTCCGCTCCACGCGCGCGGCGCTGTAGGCGGCCAGAGACCCATCACCCTGACCTGAGGCGTGGTGGGCGAGCACCACCGCGTCCTCGATCGCCTGGCAGGCGCCCTGCCCCAGGTTGGGCGTCATCGCGTGTGCCGCGTCCCCCACCAGCGCCACCCTCCCCCGGTGAAAGGCAACCAGCGGTTCGGCGTTGTAGTACACGTCGTTGCGGATGATCCGCGCAGGATCGGCCGCCCGCAGCAGGGCCGGGATCGGGTCGTGCCAGTCGCCGAACCCGCGCAGCAACTCCGCGCGCTCGTCCGCGTGCGCGCCCCCCGCCGGCACCACGTCGGTCGCGTACACGTACACGACGTCGCCGGCCAGCAGGTGGATGCCGAACACCTTGCCCCGCCCCCAGCTTTCGGACCGCGGCACCGTCAGCCCGCCGCGCGGGACGAGCCCGCGCCACGCCGTCACCCCCGAGTACACGGGCCCGGGATGGGCGGGGAACAGCGCCCGCCGGGTGGCGGAGTTGATCCCGTCGGCGCCGACGACGAGGTCGGCCTCCAGATCTCCGGCGTCGGTCCGTACGAGGCCCTTGTCGGCGTCCACCTCGGAGACGGTCGTCCCGAGGCGCAGGTGCTCGCGGCCGAGCGTGTCCGTGAGCACCTCCAGCAGGGTGGCCCGCAGCATGACCACGACCGAGTCGCCGTACTTGGCGTCCGCGACGGCCTCGGTGGTGTGGGTGAGCCAGGTGCCGTTCGCGCGGCGCAGCCCGAGCCGCCCCTCGGCGGAGGCGAGCCGCCTGACGCGGTCGCCGACGCCGAGGACGTCGAGTGCTTTGAGGGCGTTGGCGGCGATCGCCAGCCCCGAGCCGACGGGCTCGATGACCGGCGCCCGTTCGAGCACGGTCACGCCCCAGCCCTTGCGCCGCAGCGCCGCCCCTGCGGCCAGCCCGCCGACGCCCGCGCCGATCACCACAGCCCTGGCCATAACAGCCTCCCCTTCACTACGTCTGTAGTGTCAGCCTACTACGCCTGTAGTCCGGTCTCACTACCGCTGTAGTATCGGGTGCCGTGAAGCGCTCCGACCTCGTCGCCGACACGGCCATCACCCTGCTCGCCGAGCGGGGCATGCGCGGCCTGACCCACCGCGCCGTGGACGAGGCCGCGGACCTGCCGCCCGGCTCCACGTCCAACCTCGCCCGCACCCGGGCCGCCCTGCTGGAGCTGACGTTGTCGCGGCTCACCGAGCTGGAGCTGCAGGCGCTCGGCGGCGCGTACGTCAGCGACTCCTACGAGCTGGCCCACCTGCCGAGACTCATGGCGCAGGCGCTGCACGTCCAGCTCATGGACCGCCGCCGCACCCTGGCCCGCTACGAGCTGGCCCTGGAGGCGACCAGGCGGCCGGAGCTGCGCACCATCTACGACCAGGCCGGGCGGCGCTTCCGCGACCCGGCCGTGGCCATGCTGGCGGCCATGGGCTCGGCCGATCCGGTGGCGCACGCGCGCAACCTGGTGGCGTTCGGGGAGGGGCTGATGTTCGACGCGATCGCCGGCGCCGGCAGCGTCCCCACGCCGCAGGAGCTTGAGGACGCGCTGAGCGACCTCCTGACGGGCATGCTCCGGCCAGGCGATCAGCGGACCAGCGGCAGCACCTCGCGCTCGTAGAAGTCGAAGAACGCGTCCTGTTCCGTCCCGATCTGGTTGACGTAGACCTCGTCGAAGCCCGCGTCCACGTACTGCCTGATCGCCTGGGCGTGCACCTCGGGGTCGGGGCCGACCGGGCTGCCCGCGACGGCCTCGTCCTCGGTGACCATCCCGGCGAGCTGCTCGAAGTGCCGGGGCAGCGGCAGGAGCTGCGCGGCCTCGCCCTTGATGCCCTGCGTGGGCCACAGGCGGTGCACGGTCTTGCGGGCCGCCGCCTCGTCGGCGGCGTAGCAGGCCTTGAGCCCGCCCAGCGCGGGCTTGCCGGTGCCGCCCGCCTCGCGGAAGGCGCGTACGGCGCCGGCGTCGGGCGCGACCGAGACGTAGCCGTCGCCCAGCCGCCCCGCCAGCGACGTGGACTTCTCGCCCAGCCCCGACACCAGGATGGGCGCCGGCTCGTCGGGCAGCGTGTAGAGCCTGGCGGTGTCCACGCGGTAGTGGCGGCCCCGGTGCGTGACCAGCTTGCCGGTGAACAGCTCCCGCATCAGCTCGATGGCCTCTTCCAGCATCTCCAGCCGCTCGCTGAGCGGCGGCCAGCGGGACTCCACGACGTGCTCGTTGAGCGCCTCGCCGGTGCCCACGCCGAGCCGGAAGCGCCCGCCGGTGAGCGCGGCCGTGGTGGCCGCGGCCTGGGCGATCACCACCGGATGCGTGCGGACCAGCGGGCAGGTCACCGCGGTGGCGATGGGCAGGGACGTGGCCTCGGCGATGGCGCCGATCACCGACCAGACGAACGGCGCCTGGCCCTGCTCGTCCAGCCAGGGGTGGAAGTGGTCGGAGATCCACAGGGCCTCGAAGCCGGCGCGTTCTGCGGCCTTGGCCTGACGCACCAGCTCCTCGGGACCGTGTTCCTCACACGACAGGAAATAACCGAAGGTCGTCATGAGTTCGTCCCCTGCCCCGAAAAAATATGTTATGCGGCGTTCGCCTGGGGCAGATGCCAGCCCATGGCTACTTTGCTCTGGATCATCGCGGTAATTCTCGTCATCTCCGGGATCTATGTGATCCTGGCCCGGCGCGACCTGCTATGGGGGATCGTGCTCATCGTCCTCGGTTTCCTGGTCGGGCCTGGCGGGGTCAGCATCTTCAATGTGTAGGGGCGCGGCTCGGATTCGACCGGTCAATCGCCCCTACCGCACCGCTGGGCCGATCCCCGAGAACGGTCCAGCGGTTTCTATCCTTTTGCTGAAATATCATTGGTGACGCTCCTCGATTCCCGCCTGCCGGGAATGAGGAGCGTGTGAGTAGATTTCCGCCGTTCAGCCGCTACGAGACCGGCGCTGCCTCGGCGAGGCTCCGCGACCTGCTCGTACGGCTTCGCATGCGCATGCGCGACGAGGCCATCCTCGACGAGGCCATCGCCCGCCTCGCCACTGAGTTGAACATCCGGCCTGGCGAGGCGGCCGAGCAGCTGTCGAGGATGGCCCAGCACAGCGGCCTGGAGCTCGTCGAGGTGGCCAAGGGCATCGAACGCCCGCCCGACGAGCCCAGGCAGACACCCGACGTGCCCGTCTGGGTGAACGCCATGCTGGACGCCGTCCACGCCTCCGCGCTCTACCTCACCCCCGTCAAGGACGCCACGGGCCGCGTCGTCGACTTCCTGATCGCCGCCGCGAACCGCCACGCCAGGACGATCGCCGGACAGACCGCGTCCGAGCTGGCCGGACGCCGGCTCATGGCCGTCAGCCCCGGCGTCGCGGGCTCACGCCTGCTGGACGACTACATCACCGTGTTCGAGACCGGCGAGCCCGTCCACCGGGAGGGGCTGGAGTTCGTCGAGGTGCTCGACTACCTGCGCTGGCCCGCCACGCTGAGCGTGCGGGCGGCCCGGGTGGACGACGGGCTGCTGGTGAGCTGGCGCACCATGGACGACGAGGAGCTGCTCGTCTCCGGCTGGGACCGCGCTCAGCGACTGGCCGAGCTGGGCTGGGGCGAGTGGAACCTGGCCACGCAGCGCACGCTGTGGACACCCCAGATGTATGAGATGTTCGGCCGCGACCGCGAGCAGGGCCCGATGGCGCTGGAGGACCTGCCGACCGTGGTCGTGCCGGAGGACCTGCCCGTCGTCGAGGACCAGGTGCGTTCCCTGGTGGAGCACCGGGAGGCGGTCGAGACGGAGTTCAGGATCCAGCACCGGCACGGGGTGCGGCACCTGAGCGTCTACAGCGAGCCGATCCTCGACGCCGACGGCGTCCCGGTCAAGGTGCGCTGCCTGGTGCAGGACGTGACGAAGAACCGGCGCAGGGAGCGGGCCCTGGCCGTGGCGCACGAGCAGGCCCACCGGCAGCGGCAGCGGGCCGAGGAGGAGCACCGGGTCACCGTCCAGCTCCAGGACACGATCGTGCCCATCAGGCGCGGCCTCATCCACCTGCCCGGCCTGACCGTCGGCGTGCGCTACCTGCCGGGCGAGGAGCTCATCCGGCTCGGCGGCGACTGGTTCAAGGCCCGCCTCATCCCGGACGGCAGGGTGCTGATCGCCATCGGCGACGCGATGGGGCACGGCCTGACCGCCGCCAGCATCATGCTGCAGATGCGTTCCGGGCTGGCGGGCCTGGCCTACACGCAGGCGCCCGCCGGGCAGCTCGCCACCTGGCTGAACGACCTCATCGTGCACTCCAACGAGGGCATCACCGTGACCGGCACCGCCATCATCGGCCACTTCGACCCGCAGGACTGCACCTTCCGCTGGACGAACGCCGGCCACCCGGCGCCCCTGCTGATCAGGGACGGCCGGGCCGCGCCGATCGACGGCGTGCAGGGGATGATGCTCGGCGCGTTCGACATGACCGAGTACCAGATGACGACGACGCGGCTCCAGTCGGGCGACGTCCTGCTGCTCTACACCGACGGGGTGGTCGAGCGGCGCGGGCAGGACCTGGAGGCGGGCATGGAGGCCCTGCTCCAGGCCGCGCACCTGTGCACCGACGACGACCCCGAGCAGATGATCGCCTGCCTGCTGAAGAGGCTGGGCGGCGAGGCGGCCGAGGACGACGTGTGCGTCATCGCCGTACGGGTGCTCTAGCGGATCAGCTCGGGTGGGTCTGCATGTCGTCCTCGCAGTCGAGGCAGTACACGCAGTACGCCCTGCCGAGCACCGGCAGCGCCACGTTGCGCACCCGGATCCCGCCCGGCGTCATGCCCTTCTCGCTGCCCTTGTGCGCGTGCCCGTGCAGGATCAGGTCGGCGCCCGCCGTGTCGACCGCCTCCGCCAGCAGGTAGCTGCCGAGGAAGGGGTAGATCTCGGGCGGCTCGCCCTCCAGCGTCTCCTTGATCGGCGAGTAGTGCGACAGCACCACGCGGTGGTCGGCCACGATCTCCTTCAGCGCGACCTTCCACGCCTCGGCGATGTAGCGCGTGTGGGAGACGAAGTTCTTGATCTCACGCTCGCCGAACTCGCTGGCGCACTTGCCCGCGTAGCCGCCGCCGAATCCCTTGCCGCCGACCACGCCCAGTTTCTTGTCGCCGCACTGGATCACGACGCCGTCGTCGTCGAGCACGATGACGCCCGCGTCGCGCAGCTCGCTGGCGATCTCGTACTGCAGGTCGGAGTGGTAGTCGTGGTTGCCGAGCACCGCGACGCTCGGGATCGGCAGGCCGCGCAGCTCGTCGGCCACCACCCGGCCCTCCTCCAGGGTGCCGTGCCGGGTGAGGTCGCCCGCCAGCATGAACACGTCCGCGCGGTCCTCGATGCCTTCGAGCTTCTTCCTGTACTGGCCTCTGACGTCCTCGCCGAGGTGAATGTCCCCCACGGCGGCTATGCGAAGGTCAGTCAAGATGCTCATCCTCCCCCGGCGCGTTCGCCTCAACGACGTTGATCTCGTTGTGCACATGGAGCTCGGGCGCGACCTCGTGCGCCACCTGGCCGAGCCGCTCACGCTGCTCGGCGCCGCTCACCTGTCCGCGCAGGAAAAGCTGGTCGCCTCTGATGTCGACGCGAATGCCGAGCTCGTGCGTGCGTCCGTCCTCGGCCAGCGCCTGCTGGACACGGGCCGCGACGTACTGCGGAGCTTCCATCGCTCGCCTCCTTCTCTTGTCGGCGCATGCCCGTGCTCGAACAGCTCAAACGGCACGGATCAGCTCGATGACCGCCCGTTCCACCGGGCCCGCCGTGGCGAGCTGCCCGAAATCCGCGTCCGCCCCCAGCTCGGTCAGCGCCGCCGCGATCGTTCTGTCCTGGTCGTACGCCTCCACCACGCGCGGATCCACGTACGACGCCCGCGCCACCGTCGGAGTGTTGCCCAGGTACTCCGAGACCTCCCGCATCACCCGGGTGACGGCGCGCTTCTTGCTGGTGACGCCCTCGCGCGCCGGCCTGGACACCGCCAGCCCCACCGCCGCCAGGACGGTGGCGTGCCAGGTGCGGAAGTCCTTGGCCGTGACCTCGTAGCCGATGATCTCGCGCAGGTAGTCGTTGATGTCCTCGCTCCTGATGTCGCTCCACCCGCCGGCGTGCCGGTAGCGCAGCAGCTCGCCGTCCACGCGCAGCGCCTTCAGCGAGCGCAGCACCTTGCACGCGTCCGGGTCGGCCACCTCGACCTCCCGCGACACGTCGCCCTTGGCCTGGTAGGCGCAGGTGACGACGCCGCCCTTGCAGGTGACGTGCTCCATCCTGAGCGTGGCCAGGCCGTAGGTGTCGTAGCTCTCCCCGCCGATGCGGAAGAAGCCGATGTCGAGCAGCCGGGCGGCGGCGGCCAGCACCCGCTGCCTGGTCAGCCCTCTCCCCTGGAGCTGGTCGTCCACCGTCTTCCTGAACGCCGGCAGCCGCTCGGCCACCTCCAGCACCCGGTCGAACTTGGCCCGGTCCTGCTGCTCCCGCCACACGTCGTGGTAGCGGTACTGCCGCCGGCCCGCGGAATCCGTCCCCACGGCCTGCAAGTGGCCCTTGGGTGAGGTGCAGATCCACACGTCCCGCCAGGCAGGCGGGATGGCCAGCGCCTTGATCCGGGCGAGCGTCGCCGGGTCGCGCAGCGGCCGGCCGTCGGGGCCCTCGTAGCTGAACCCGCGCCCGCGCCGCCGCCGCACGATGCCCGGCTCGCTCTGGTCGCTGGGGTGCAACTCGTCGCTGCGTCGATCTCGCTCGGACACGCAGGGCGGGCTACCCCCGACGTTAGGCGGCAAACGGTACGGGCAGGTGAGCCACATGTCTGACAACGGAGAATGGCGCGAGGGACGGGACCACAGAGGCCATGCCATGGTGCCCGCCACCCCGCGTGACTACATGCACGTACGGGTGGGCTCCTTCATCTTGGTGTTCCTGTTCGCGTTCGCGGTGCTGGGGCTCCTCACCGGAGCGCCGGTCCTGACGGGCATCGCCGTCGTGCTGGCCATCGCCACGGTGGTCGACATGACGCTGGCCGTACGGCGCCAGAAGCACCGCGGCACTGACGGAGAGGCGGGCTGATCACGACATGGCACCACTTCGTGGACGCGTGATAGTGGTGACGGGCGCGAGTGGCGGCGTCGGGCGCGCGGTGGTCCGCGAGCTCGGCGCGCAGGGCGCCAAGGTGGCGCTCATCGCCCGCGGCACGGCCGGCCTGGGCGCGGCGGCCGTGGACGTGGGCGTGGAAGGCGGCACCGGGCAGGTGTACGAGGCGGACGTGGCCGACTACGAGCAGGTGCGCGCCGCGGCGGAACGCATCGAGAAGGAGATGGGCCCGATCTCCGTCTGGATAAACACCGCTTTCTCCTCCGTCTTCGCCAAGTTCACCGACATTTCCCCCGACGAGTACGAGCGCACCACCGCCGTGACCTACCTCGGGTACGTCTGGGGCACCAAGGTCGCCCTCGACCTGATGCGCCCGCGCAACGCCGGCGCCGTCGTCCAGGTCGGATCGGCGCTGTCGCACCGCGGCATCCCCCTCCAATCGGCCTACTGCGGGGCCAAGCACGCCATCAAGGGCTTCACCGAGTCGGTGCGCACCGAGCTGATGTCGGACCGCAGCAACGTGCGGATCACCCTCGTCCAGCTACCGGCGGTCAACACGCCGCAGTTCGACTGGGTGCTGTCCAAGCTGCGCCGCCATCCGCAGCCCGTCCCGCCGATCTACCAGCCCGAGGTGGCGGCGCGGGCCATCGTGCACGCGGCCATGCACCCCGAGCGCAAGGAGTACTGGGTCGGCGTCAGCACCGTCGCCACCCTGCTCGCCCAGCGGGCCGCGCCCGCGCTGGTGGATCGGTACCTGGCGCGGACGGGCACGCAGTCGCAGGTCACCGATGACAAGGCGCCCACCGGGGTGGCCAACCTCTGGGAGCCCGCCGACGAGAACACCGATTACGGGGCGCACGGGTCGTTCGACGACCGGTCGCACGGGCGCAGTCCGCAGGTCTGGCTCTCGCAGCATCGGCGGTCGGTGCTGCTCACCCTCGCCGGCGGGGCCGCCGCCGCGACCTTCGCCGCCGTACGGCGAGCCCGCCGCGCCTGACCCCCCCACCCGCACATCCCAGCGCCCGCAAATCCCAGCGCCCGCACGTCCCAGCGCCCGCCTCCGCGTCGCCTTGAGATCACTTCGCGACAGGACACAGGCGGGCGCCGCCGCGTGCGCGCGCGACGCCCTCACGCCCCCGCCCGGGTGCCGAGTTAAGCGGCTACGCCGGGGTAGACGGGCCTGAAACCATCTCAGGGGAGGTCATGATGCCTGACCGCGATCTTCAATACCTGGCCGAACTATCAGCCCAGCTACGCGTGGACTCCGTACGGGCCGCGGCCGAAGCCGGTTCCGGACATCCGACCTCGTCCATGTCCGCAGCCGACCTGATGGCCGTGCTCTTCGCCTGCCACCTGCACTACGACTTCGAGAACCCCGGCAACCCGGTCAACGACCACCTGATCTTCTCCAAGGGCCACGCGTCCCCCCTGCTCTACTCGCTCTACAAGGCGGCCGGCGTGATCAGCGACGAGGAGCTGTTGTCGTTCCGCCGGAGAGGCAGCCGGTTGGAGGGCCATCCCACGCCGCGGCTGCCCTGGGTGGACGTGGCCACCGGTTCGCTGGGGCAGGGGCTGCCCGTCGGGGTCGGGGTGGCGATGGCGGGGCGGCTGGAGCGGTTGCCGTACCGGGTCTGGGTGTTGTGCGGGGACAGCGAGCTGGCCGAGGGCTCCATCTGGGAGGCGGCCGAGCACGCGGGCAGCGAGGGGCTGGCGAACCTGACCGCGATCGTGGACGTGAACCGGCTCGGCCAGCGCGGCCCCACCAGGCACGGCTGGGACACCGGCGCGTACGCGCGGCGGTTCGGGGCGTTCGGCTGGCACACGATCGAGATCGACGGGCACGACCCCGGCCAGATCGACTTCGCGCTGGGCGACGCCCGCAACACGCGGCGCCGTCCGACCGTGATCCTGGCGAAGACCCGCAAGGGCGAGGGCGTCCTGGAGGTGGAGAACCGGGAGGGCGCCCACGGCAAGTCGCTGAAGAACCCCGGCAAGGCGGTCGAGGAGCTGGGCGGGCCGCGGAGCGTGCGGGTCGAGGTGCACAGGCCGGAGATGGACGCGGCGCCGTTCCGGTTCTCCGGCAACGGGATGAAGCTGCCGTCGTACCCGGTGGGCGAGCAGGTGGCGACGCGGACGGCGTACGGGGCGGCGCTGGCGGCGCTCGGCGCGGCGCGCGGCGACGTGGTGGCGCTGGACGGCGAGGTGGCGGACTCCACGAAGACGGAGACGTTCGGCAAGGAGCATCCTGAGCGGTTCTTCGAGATGTACATCGCCGAGCAGCAGCTCGTCGCGGCGGCCGTCGGGATGCAGGTGCGGGGCTGGAAGCCGTACGCGGCGACGTTCGCGGCGTTCCTGACGCGGGCGCACGACTTCATCAGGATGGCGGGCGTGAGCCGGGCGGACATCCGGCTGGTGGGCTCGCACGCCGGGGTGGCGATCGGCGAGGACGGCCCGTCCCAGATGGGCCTGGAGGATCTGGCGATGATGCGGACGGTGCACGGCAGCACCGTGCTCTACCCGTGCGACGCCAACCAGACGGCGGCTCTGATCGCCGAGATGGCGGACCTGGAGGGCGTGTCCTACCTGCGGACCACGCGGGGTGACACGCCGGTGATCTACGAGCCCGGCGAGCGGTTCACGGTGGGCGGTTCGCGGGTGCTGCGGCACACGCCCGGCGACCGGGCCACGATCGTGGCGGCGGGCGTGACGGTGCACGAGGCGCTGGCCGCCGCCGACGACCTCCAGGCGGAGGGCGTCCCCGTCGGCGTCATCGACCTGTACTCGATCAAGCCCGTGGACACGGCCGCGCTGGTCGAGGCGGCGACCACCACCGGCAACCTGATCACGGTGGAGGACCACCGGGTCGAGGGCGGCCTGGGCGACGCGGTGATGGACGCGGTGTGCGAGCTGGGGCCGCGGGTGGTGAAGCTGGCGGTGACCGACCTGCCCGGGTCCGCGACGCCGCAGGAGCAGCTCGCCGACGCCCGCATCGACCGCCACGCCATCATCGACGCCGTCAAGCGGCTGCTGTGAACCGCTCGGCGGGCGCGGGAGGACATGAGTGAGGGCCGGCGATCCAGCGAGATCGGCGGCCCTCAGGTCGTTCGGTCGGTCGGGTCAGCGGGACTTGGCCTTGGTGCTGCCCTTCTTGGACGTGGACTTGGACGTCGAGGACTTGGGCCCCGCCTTCGTCTTGGACGTCGTCGTCTTCTTGGGTCCTGTCTTGGACGTCACCTTGGACGTCGTCCTGGAGCCGGTCCTCGACGAGGTGGCGGCCTTCGTGCCGGACGACTTCGAGGTACCGGACCTGGAAGTGCCGGACTTGGAAGTGCTGGACTTGGAAGTGCCGGACTTGGTCGTCGAGGACTTCGTGCCGGACTTCGTGGTGGACGACTTGGTGCTCGTCCTCGCTCCGTTGGACTTGGCCGCGACGGACTTGGTACCAGTGGACTTGGCACCAATGGACTTGGCACCGTTGGACTTGGCGCCGTTGGACTTCGCAGTCGAGCGGGACTTCGCCGTGGCCGTCCTGTTGGCCTTCTTGATGGCGGTGACCAGCTCCTGCTTGGTCATCTTCGACCGTCCGGTCACTCCCAGCTTCCCGGCCACCTTCTGCAGGTGTTCCTTGCTGGCGTTGGCGTCCACGCCTTCGGCCGTGCGGCCGGAGCGGTCGGTGGCGCCCTTGTCGGAAGGGCCCTTGCCGTTCTTCGCTTCCCAGTGGTCGCCGACCTTCTCGAAAGAGTGTTTCAGCGCGGCGAACGCGGTCATGTGGGCGCGCCGCCCCTCGCCGTACTCCTTGACGGCCGAGTCGTGCGCCTTGATCCACGTATTCTGCGCCTTCTTCGGAGAACGCTTGACGGTCGACGGCAGCTCTTGAACAGCCGGCATGTCGATTACCTCCTACAGCGGTGGTTCGTCGTAGTGGCGACGCTCCTCGTAGACCGTGGTCCTGCGCGTCTCCGGCTCCTCGTAGATCTCGTGCCGGACGACCGGCTCGTCGATCGGGCCGACCGCGCGGCGCGTGACGGTGATCCTGTATATGCCGAACAGGAGCCCGACCAGGCCACCGAGCATGAGGATGACGCCCACTACGTTGATGTCGAGGCCGGCGAGGTCGAACTCGACGGCCCAGGTGAGGATCGCACCGAGCATGATGAGGATGATGCTTCCGGCGATGGTCATCAGATTTACCTCCTTGACACGAAGGAACCTCTATCCACATGTCGAAAAACAAACCAGTCGTGATGATCGGGCTCATGGGCGCGGGCAAGTCGACCTCCGGTCGCTTGATCGCCGAGGCGCTCGGGCTGCCGTTGAGCGACAGCGACCAGTACCTTCAGGAGAGGTACGGCGCCACGTCCGCGCCGATCGCCGCCCGCGAGGGCAAGGAGACTCTGCACCGGTACGAGGCGGAGCACGTGCTGGAGGAGCTGGCCGGTGAGCCGAAGGTGATCGCGGCGGCGTCCAGCACGCTGGAGAACGCCGAGGTGCGGGAGGCGATGCGCAAGGCGTTCGTGGTCTGGGTGGACGCGGACGACGCGGTGCTGGCCGAGCGCATGCGCACCAGCAAGCACCGTCCCGACTACGACCCGCGCGAGATGCGGGCCCGCCGGGAGGCGTACTTCCGGGAGGTGGCGGACCTGGTGTGCGACGTCGGCGTGCTGACTCCTGAGCAGGTCAGGGACGAGGCGTTGGCGAAAATGGGATTGCCCGCCGTTGATCGCGACTGATAGCCAATGAGGATGTTCGCCGAGAAACCCACGCTGAAGGGCGAGCGCGTGACGCTGCGCCCGGTCGGTCCCGAGCACGTCGACGGCCTGGCCGAGCTGGTCTCCGACCCGGACGTGCGCCGCTTGACCGGCTCGCACGCCGGCTTCGAGGCCGACCAGCTCCGCCTGTGGTACGCCACGCGCGGCGACCAGCCCGACCGGCTCGACCTGGCGATCATGGCGGACGACGAGTACGTCGGCGAGATCGTGCTCAACGAGCTCGACCCGCCCAACCTGGCGTGCAACCTGCGCATCGGGCTGATCGGGCAGCGCGTGTTCGGCAAGGGGTACGGCTCGGAGGCCATCGAGCTGCTCCTCGACCACGCCTTCGGCACCACGCCGCTGCACCGGATCAGGCTGGGCGTCTACGCTTTCAACGACCGGGCGCGGCACGTCTACGAGAAGCTCGGCTTCGTCGAGGAGGGCGTCGAGCGCGACGCGCTGCTGTGGGACGGGGAGTGGCACGACGCGGTGCTGATGGCCATCCTGCGTCCGGAGTGGCGGGCCAGATCGCGAAGCCTGGCATAATGATCATGACGCACGGGTCCCCCGAGGCGCGCGGGGGACCTGTGGCGTCCCTCCCGGTTATGTGGTCCCGGACAACCAACTGGTGGTGTCGTGCATCTAAGCTCCAGTGACGATGCGCTTGGTGCCCGGTGACCCCGAGAGGCTTGGCGGCTGTTGGCTGGCCGCCAGGCTGGGCGCGGGCGGGCGCGGGGTCGTCTACGACGCCTACGACGACGAGGGGCGCAGGTTCGCGGTCACGGTGCCGCGCGGCGAGGTCGGGCACCGGTACGAGCGGGTGACCTGCCGCCATCTGGCGGAGGTGGTCTCCGTTGGGTCCGACGGGGGCGTCCCTTACGTGGTGAGCGAGTTCGTCGACGGCCCGGATCTGCGGCAGGCCGTCGCGTTGCACGGGCCGTACACGGGGGACGAGCTGGCCGCGCTGGCCGGAGCGCTGGCGGAGGTGCTGCGCGCGCTGCACGACGCCGGGCTGACCCATCGGGGGCTGAACCCGGAGAGCGTGCTGCTGGCCGACGACGGCCCCAAGGTGATCGAGCTGGGGCTGCCGGTGCCGGGGCCGGTGGGGGCGTACACATACCAGGCGCCCGAGGTTCTCACCGGGCAGGCGGCCGAGTCGGCGGCGGACGTGTTCGCGTGGGGCGCGGTGGTGCTGTTCGCGGCGACGGGCCATGACCCGTTCCGTGGGGAGAGCCTGGGCGGCATCATGCACCGGCTGCTGACCGTCGATCCCGACCTGAGCTGCCTGCCCGACTCCCTGTGCGACCTGGTCGGGCGAGCGCTGGCCAAGGACCCGGCCGACCGTCCCACGGCGGCGGAGCTGCTGGTGGCGGGCGGGGCAGGGCTGCGCCCGCCGGAGGCGTACGTGCGGCAGCCGTCCCTCGGCGAGCTGGCCGAGGAGGTGTACGCGCGGCTCACCCCCGCCCAGCAGCAGGAGGTGCCCGGCCTGCTGCTGCGCCTGCTCGACGGCGACACCCCGCACGACGAGGGCGACGTGCTGCGGCCGCTCATGGCGGCCGGTCTGGTGGTACGCCGCAGCGTCCGCGTGCCGGCCGTCGAGACGCCCGCCGGCAAGCTGGTGGCCGTCAGCGACGACCGGGTGGCGCCGGCCAGCGCCGCGCTCTACCGGGCCTGGCCCCGGCTGCGCGGCTGGGTGGCCGACGAGCGCGAGGGCATGGCGGTGCACCGCCACATCCGCGAGGCCGCCAGAACCTGGTCGGAGCGCCGGCGCGGGCGCGGCCTCCTGCTGCGCGGCCAGGACCTGGACACGGCGCTCGGCTGGGCCGCCACCAAACGCCGCCACGTACGCCTGAACCAGCTCGAACGCGACTTCATCAACGACAGCGTCACCCTGTCCAAGCAGCGCAGGAAGCTGCGGGTGCCCGCGCTGGCGACGGTGGCGGCGGTGCTGGCGGTCGCGGTCACGATGACGGTCGTGTCCGTTCACGGGCAGAACGACCTGCGCGAACGCCTCATCCAGGCCGACGCCCGCGCCGTGGCCGCCAGGGCGGAGGCGCTGCGGCCCTCCGACCCGCGCACGGCGATGCGGCTGAGCGTGGCCGCGTGGCGGCTGGCGCCGGTGTTCGAGGCGCGGGCGGCGCTGCAGGCCTCGCTGGTGCAGCCGGAGCTGGGCGTCTTCACCGACCCTGACGCCGACGCGCGGGCCCGCTACCTGCTGCGCGGCGACACCCTGGTCAGGTGGGAGGCCGGGGCCGTCACCGTCTGGGACGTGCCCGCGCGGCGGCGCGTGGCCTCGTACGCGCTGCCCGCCGGGGTGGCGGCGCTGAGCGACGACGGCCGGTACGCGGAGGCGGTCGGCGGCGGCCCCATCGACGTGACCACCGGGCGCGCGCCCGCCGAGACCGTCTACGCGATCAGCCGGGGCAACCGGACCCGGGTCTACCGGGGGACGCGCACCCTGCTCGACGTGAAGGACGCGAAGGTGACCGTCTCCCCCGACGGGACCCGGGCGGCCGTCTCCCGCCTGAACGGGCGGGTCGAGCTGTGGGACCTGGCCGCGCGCCGCCCCTCCCGGGCGGAGGTGGTCGAAGTGGACCCGGTCACCGGCGCGGAGGCGGCGGCTCCGGCGCTCGCCTTCAGCCCCGACGGGCGCACGCTGGCGGTGGCAGGGCGCGACGGGGTCACGCTGGTGGGGGGCAAGGATGAGCGTACGGCGGAGAAGTTCGGGGAGCCCGGGCCCGGCACGCCCGCCGACCTGGGACGGGGCCCGTGGGCCTCGACCCCGACTCCAGGAGTGCTGGCGCTCCCGGCCCCGACGCCCGCCCAGGCCCAGCCCTCGGCCCCGGCCGCGCCCCAAACCCCGGCCGCCTCCCAGGCACCGGCTGCGTCCCAGGCTCCGGATGCTGGGGCGTCCGAGGCTGCGGGCGCCTCCCGAGCACCGGAGGCGGGCGCGTCGCAGCCTGCGGGCGTTTCCCAGGCTCCGGCGGCGAGCGCCTCCCGAGCCCCGACGGCGAGCACGTCCCGAACCCCGGCAACGGGCGCCTCCCGAGCACCGGCAACGGGCGCCTCCCGAGCACCGGCGGCGGGCGCCTCCCGAGCACCGGAGGCGGGCGCGACCCAGGCCCCGGCGACGGGCGCGTCCCAGAGCGCTGACGGCGGCGGGTCCTCCGCGCCGCAGACCCGCGCGACCGGCGCGGCCCAGCCGGACGCGGGCGGCGGTGACCAGGCGAGCAGCCCGGACGACGCGGGCGCCGGGCGACCCGGGAGCGGCGACCCGCAGGCGTCACGCACCCGCGACGGCGAGGCCGCGCGCACCCGCGACGCCGAGGCAGCGCGTGAGGCGGCACGCACCCGCGACGGCGAGACAGCGCGCGCCCAGGACGGCGACGCGAGGCGCGCCCGGGACGGCGAGGCCGCACGTTCCCGCAACGACCAGGCGAAGCGCCCGGCCAGCGACACGAACGGCGGCACCGCAGGACGCGAGCCCGGCGGCCCATGGGGCGTCGAGGTCGTGGACGGCCTGGAGACGACCGCGGGCGCGTCGGCGGGCCCCCTGGTCTTCAGCCCCGACGGCCACCTGCTGGCACTCCCCGGCGACGGCGAGGTACGCGTCTGGAACGTGACCGAACGCCGCCTGTCCGGCTCCTACCCCCTCAAGGACCCCGGCCACGGCCTGTCCTTCTCCTCGGACGGCCACCAGTTGCGCTACCTCAGCGGCGTCGGCTCGGTCGTCTCCCTGGACGTGTCCGGCCTGCCCGCGCCGTCCGACGACGGCCACGTCGCCGCGTTCTCCGGCAACGGCCGCGTCGCCGCCAAGGAGGTCGGCGACGCCATCGAGCTGACCGACATCGAGGAGCGCAGGAAGCTGGGCCGCATCGCGGCGGCCGGTGACCTGGCGTTCGACGCGGCCGGGCGGCTGCTGGCGGTGGCGGGCGACCCGGTGACCGTGTGGGAGGTGGCCGGCGGCAGGCAGGTGGCCGGCGTCGAGGCGGGCGGCGACGTCCCGGCCGTGGCGCTCTCCCCCGACGGCGGCACCCTGGCCACCGCTCGCGGCAGCATCCTGGAGACGTGGGACGTGCGCACGGGCCGGCGCATCAAGGAGTACGCGGGCGCGGGCGACCTGGCACTCGCCTTCAGCCCCGACGGCTCGACGCTGGCCGCCGGGCGGAACCTGCTCGACCTGCCCACCGGCCGGATCACACCGCTCGACCCGCCCACCGGGGGGATCACGCCGCTCGGCCTGCCCACCGGCACGGCTCCGGTGGCGCTGGCCTTCTCCCCCGACGGCGGCAGGCTGGCGATCGCGCTGGAGGGCGGCCGGGTGCTGCTGTGGGACGTGCGCGAACGCGAGCCCATCGGCGCCATCGAGACCGGCTCGGCCCCGGTGGACGAGCTGCGCTTCTCCCCCGGCGGCGACCTGCTGGCCGTGGACGCCGCCCGTACCTCGTTGTGGGACACCGGCGCGCTGCGCGAGGTCGGCCAGGTCGGGTCGTGGGCCGCTGGGCTGGCCTTCAGCCAGGACGGCAGGCGGCTGCGCGGGGTGGCGCTCGACGGGACCGTACGGGAGGTCGCGGTCGATCCCGGGCTGACGGCGCGCGAGGTGTGCGCGCGGGCGGGCGGCGCGCTGACCAGGGCGGAGTGGGCCCGGCTGATCCCCGAGAGCGGCTACCAGGAGAGCTGCTGAGGCCTCAGCTCACCACCCTGAGCACCTTTCCCTGCGGGCTGGCCACCAGGTAGCCGCCGCGGCTGTAGTCGTCGGAGGCGTAGACCAGCAGCACCTGCTTGGTCGAGGTGAACGTGTAGTCGGGGTCCACGATCATGTGATGCGAGATCGGGGCGCGTGCGCCGAGGTCGCTCTTCGCCTTCTTCAGCAGGCCCGGCAGGGCGTCCCAGTTGAACTTGGCCAGGTCCACCAGGGGTGTGTCGAACGTGCTTCCCGTGCTCGGGCCGGTGACGTCGCCGTCGCGGTAGGTGTAGCTGTCGTAGACCTCCGAGTCCTTCTTGCTGGGGACGTCCACGGAGGCGTGGGTGGGGTGGATCGTCATCCTGACGACCTTGGTGCCGCCGATGACCGGCTTCAGGGCGGCGATCATGCCGCGCATGCCGGCGGGGGTGAGCAGGTTCTTCTCGGCGGGCTCCTGGGTGGGCTCTTCCGAGGTGTCCTCCGCGGGGTCCTCGGCGGGTTCCGTGGTGGGGCCGTCGTCCCTGAGGGTGAGGTGGGTGGTCTGGGGGTCGTCGCCGCCGGGGGTGAGCATGGGGACGAACCGCCACGCCAGCACGGCCACCACCGCGATCACCGCCACCGAGATGGCCGCCGCCACGCCCGCGCCGCGCGCGCCACGCCGGCTGCGGCGCGTGTTCGCGGTGTCTCCGCTCCAGTGGGGCGGGACGGTGTGCGCGGGCGGCACGGGCCGCCCCGGCCCCGGCATGGCGCCACCGTGCTGCATCGGCGGCCCCGCCATGTACGGGCCTGACCCTGGCATGGCGCCACCGAACGCCCCGCCCTGAGCCATCGCCGGGCCGGACGGCGCCGACGCGACACCAGGCGCTGGCGCGACACCAGGCTGCGGCGCGACACCAGGCGGCGCGATGCCGGATGGCGCGATGCCGGATGGCGCGATGCCGGGTGGTGGGGGCGCGACACCGGCCTCGGCCGCCGCCAGCATCCGCTCCAGCGTCTCAGGATCGGGCCGCGCCCCAGGGTCCCGCACCAGCAGCGCCCCCAGCACAGGCCCGAGCGCCCCGGCCCGCTCCGCGGGCGGCACGTCCTGGTTGAGCACCGCCGCCAGCGTGGCCAGCGTCGTGCTCCGCCGCAGCGGATGCCGCCCCTCCACCGCGACGTACAGCAGCATGCCCAGCGACCAGAAGTCGGAGGCCGGATCCCCTTCGACCCCGTTGATGCGCTCGGGCGCCATGTACTCGGGCGAGCCGATGAACGACCCGGTGGCGGTGAGGCTGGTGGACTCGCGCATCGCCGCGATGCCGAAGTCGGTCAGCACGGACCGGCCGTCCTCGCGCAGCAGGACGTTGGCGGGCTTGACGTCGCGGTGCTGGATGCCGACGGCGTGGGCGGCGCGCAGCCCGGACAGGACCTCACGCCCCAGCCGCGCCGCCTCCCTGACCGGTAACGGCCCGCGCTGGAGGTGGTCCTGGAGTGAGCCGCCGGTGACGAGCTCCATGACGATCCAGGGGTAGCCCTGCTCACCCGGGTCCACGATGTGGTGGATGGTGGCCACGTGCGGGTGGTTGAGCCGGGCCAGGGCGCGGGCCTCGCGCAGCACCCTGGAGCGCAGCTCGCGGGCGAGGGTGGGGTCGTGCTCCTCCATGGAGGGGTCGGGCGGGCGTACCTCCTTGAGCGCGACCTCGCGGTGCAGGGCCACGTCCCAGGCCCGCCAGACCAGGCCCATGCCCCCGCCACCGAGCCGCTCCACGAGCTCGAAGCGGCCGTCGATCACCCTCTTGTGCATGCGAGCAGCGTAGGGCCGCCCCGCCCGCCGCCGCCACCGGCCGCGGCGGCGTACCCGCCAGGCGCTGAGGCCCCGGGCTACGCGGTGGGCTTGTCCTCCAGGCGCGGGAACAGGATGGCGCCCTTGGTGACGGTGGCGCCGGCGGGGAGCCTGCCCCACTCGCCCGCGTCCTGGACCCGCTGGCCGGCGAGGGGGCCGAGGGCGGGTTCCGCGCCGAGCGACTCCCAGAGCCGCTGTGAGCTGGCCGGCATGAACGGGTTCAGCAGCACCGCGACCGCGCGCAGGGACTCGGCGGCGGTGTAGAGGATCGTCGCCAGCCGGGCCCGGCCCTCCGGCGAGTCGTCCTTGGCCACCTTCCACGGCTCCTGCTCGGAGATGTAGCCGTTGACCTGCTTGACGAAGTCGAAGATGGCCTGGAGGCCGGCCTGGAACTCGACGTCGTCGCCGATCTTCCTGTCCGCGTCGGCGACGGCCTTGGCGAGGCCGTCGTGGATGGCCTTCTCGGCGTCGCCGTCGGCGCTCGCCTCGGGCAGGACGCCGTCGAAGTACTTGCCGACCATGGCGGCGACGCGGGAGGCCAGGTTGCCGTAGTCGTTGGCCAGCTCGGAGGTGTAGCGGGCGGCAAGGTCCTCCCAGGAGAACGAGCCGTCCTGGCCGTAGGCGATCGCGCGCAGCAGGTACCAGCGGAAGGCGTCCACGCCGAAGTGGGAGGTGATGTCGCGGGGGCTGATGCCGGTGAGGTTCGACTTCGACATCTTCTCGCCGCCGACGAGCAGCCAGCCGTTGGCGACGATGCGGCCGGGCAGCCGCAGCCCGTTGGCCATGAGCAGGGCCGGCCAGATGACGGCGTGGAAGCGGAGGATGTCCTTGCCGAGCAGGTGGACGTCGGCGGGGAAGCTGGCGTCGAACTTGTCCTGGTTCTGGTTGTAGCCGACCGCCGTCGCGTAGTTGAGCAGCGCGTCCACCCACACGTAGATGACGTGCTCGTCGTCCCACGGGATGGGCACGCCCCAGTCGAAGGTGGAGCGGGAGATGGACAGGTCCTGCAAGCCCTGGCGGACGAAGCTGACCACCTCGTTGCGGGCCGACTCGGGCTGGATGAAGCCGGGGTTGGCCTCGTAATGGGCGAGCAGCTTGTCGCCGTACTCGCTCAGCTTGAAAAAGTAGTTCTCCTCCTTGAGGATTTCCACCGGCCGCTTGTGGATCGGGCAAAGCTGCTTACCGGTGTACTCCCCCTCGCCGGCGATCAATTCGCCGGGAAGTTTGTACTCCTCGCAGCCCACGCAGTACGGGCCCTGGTATCCGCCCTTGTAGATTTCGCCCTTGTCGTACAGGTCCTGGACGAACTCGCGCACCCGGTCGGTGTGCCGTTTCTCGGTGGTGCGGATGAAATCGTCGTTGGCGATCTCCAGGTGCCGCCAGAGGGGTTTCCACGCCTCCTCGACGAGCTTGTCGCACCATTCCTGCGGCGTGACGCCCTTGGCCTCGGCGGTGCGCAGCACCTTCTGGCCGTGCTCGTCGGTGCCCGTGAGGAACCACACCTGCTCGCCGCGCTGCCGGCGCCAGCGGGTCAGTACGTCGCCCGCGACCGTCGTGTAGGCATGACCCAAGTGGGGGGCGTCGTTGACATAGTAAATGGGAGTGGTGACGTAGAACGCCTTTCCACTCTGATTCTCGGTTCCGGTGGCCACCATGGGCGAGATCCTACTGGCCGGGTGACAGCCGTTTCACATGATTAGCGAGAAGGCGCCATTCGGCGGTTAATTCCGGTCAGGCGAGGGTGCGCAGTTCCGCCGCCGCCACGCCGTGCGCGAATGGCACGCCCCGGGCGTACCTGGCCAGTTCGTCCACGGCGAGGTCGGCGATGCGGGCCAGCTCGCCGCCGAGCGATCCGGCGATGTGCGGGGTGAGCAGGACGTTGGGCAGGTCGTACAGGGGCGAGCCGGCGGGCAGCGGGTCGGGCTCGGTGACGTCGATGACGGCGTACAGCCGCCCTGAGGCCAGCTCGGCGATGAGCGCGTCCTGGTCGACGAGGGCGCCACGGGCGGTGTTGATGAGGGTGGCGCCGTCGCGCATGGCGGCCAGACGGGCGGCGCTGACGAGGTGGTGGGTCTCGGGCAGCGCGGGCGCGTGCACGCTGACGACGTCGCTGCGCTCGAACAGCTCGTCCAGCTCGACGTGCCGCACGCCCAGGTCCTCGGTCAGGTACGGGTCGGCGACCAGCACGTCCAGCTCGAACGGCCGGAGCAGCTCGATCACCCGCCGCCCGATCTTTGACGCGCCGATGACGCCGACCGTGCGCCGGTAGTTGCCGAACCCGGGGAACATCGCGTCGAGGTCGAGCGGCGCCCCCCGGCGCTCACGGTGCAGCCGGGCGATGTCCGTGACGCGCTTGCCGGCGAACAGGATCGCGGCCAGGGTGTACTCGGCGACGGGCTCGGCGTTGGCGGCGGCCGCGGAGGAGACGAGCAGGCCGCGCTCCCAGCACGCCCCGGTGACGTGGTGCTTGACGGAGCCGGCCGCGTGCACGACGGCCCGCAGGCGCGGGGCGGCGGCCAGCACCTCGGCGGTGATGGGCGGGCACCACCAGCTCGTGTAGAGCACCTCCGCCTCGGCCAGCGCCGCGGCCAGCGCGGGGTCGGCGAAGTCGGCGGCCACCAGATCGGGGTCCACGTCGGCGATCGCGACCAGGCGCTCGCGCACTGGCGCGGTGATGAGCCTTGCGGCGATCTGCGGGCCCATCGCGAGCAGGGTCTTCGGCCGCGAAACGGTCATCACGCTCCCCCGAACGTCAAGGTAGGTCAACGCGATCATAACGATCGTGCCGGAACCGCCTCGCCTCAGGCCCGCGCGCGGGCGTCGCCTGGCGCATCGGTGCCACGTGCGGCCGTCCCGGCCTCAGGCCCGCGCGCGGGCGTCACCCACCGAGATCGCTCAGCTTCCCGATCAGCGCGGTGCGGGAGGTGATGCCGAGCTTGGTGTAGATGTGGCTCAGGTGGTACTCGACGGTCTTGACGCTCAGCACCAGCTTGCGCGCCGCCTGCCTGTTGGTGAGCCCCCTGCTGATGAGCACGGCGACCGTGTGCTCCTGCGGCGTCAGGCCGAGCCTGGCGGTGTCCTGGGGGCGCAGCACCGCCCGCCCGCTCGCGGCCAGCTCCAGGTCGCACTGCTCCAGGTACGGCAGCGCGCCCAGCCGCGAGAGCGTGAGCTGGGCCGCTTCGAGCTGCTCGGCGGCGGCCGAGCGGCGGCCCCTGCGGCGTAGGAACGTTCCGTACGCGAGCTGGATCCTGGCCTCCTCGAACGGCGTCTCGATCTTGGCGGTGTGTTCCAGCGCCACCTGGTAGCAGGCCTCCGACTCGCCCGGCTCGTGCCTGGCGGCGTGCAGCCCGGCCCTGGCGCGGGCGGCGGCGGCCAGCACGCTGCGCCGTTCCCTGTCCAGGGCGAGCAGCTCGCACGGGATGAGCACCTCTTCCGCGTCTTCCGGCCGTCCGGCGTTGACCAGGGCGTCGGCCAGGAGGGTGCGCCAGAGCGCGACGGCCGGCTCGTCGGGCAGGTCGGTCCTGATGAGCGGGGTGAGCGCGGCGGCGACCGCGTCGTGGTCGCCGCGCGCCGTGGCCACCAGGGCTTCGGCGACGGCCGTGCTGACCTGGGCGGATACGTTGCCCGGCGAGCAGGCGGCGCGGGCGGCGCGCACGTGGCCGGCGGCCCGCTCCCACTCGCCGCGCGCCGCCGGGACGAGGGCCGCCACGGAGTGGGCGTAGCTCGCCAGCCACGATTGGCCGAAGTCGTCGGCGGTGGAGGCGCCGATCTCGGCGTGCCCGGCGGCGTCGTCCCACCGGCCCAGCCGGTATTCGGCCTGGGCCAGCGTGCTGGCGGCGATGAGCTGGAACGGGGCCGACCTGCCGGCGCTCACGGCCACCAGGCCGAGCAGGTCGGCCTGGGCGCCCGCCAGGTCGTCGGCCCACAGGCGCAGGGTGGCGCGGCCGAGCAGCGCGTCCAGCTCGCCCGGCGTGGCCTGCGCGGGCACCGGCAGCTCGGCGGTCTCGGCCAGCCCGGCTTCGACGTCGCCCACCAGGCCCAGGCCGACGAGCCGGGCGAAGCGCTCGAACTCGCTCCCTGCGCAGGGTGTGGCGGTGGCACACTCCGCCCAGCGCGCGGCGTCCGCGCCACAGCCGCGCAACAACCCGGCCATCGCCTGCCGGGCCGCGATGGCGGTGGCGAGCCACGCGTCACCTCCCATGCGCCCACCGGCATCGCCGCCCACGCGCGCCCGCCCGTCGCCACCCGTGCGCGCCCGCCCGTCGCCGCCCACGCGCGCCCGCCCGTCGCCGCCCGCGCGCCCTCCGGCGTCGCCGCCCACGCGCGCCCGCCCGTCGCCGCCCGCGCGCCCTCCGGCGTCGCCGCCCACGCGCGTCCACGCGTCGCCGAGCAGCCGCACGGCCTCCTCCACCCGCCCCGCCACCAGCGCCACCGCCCCCTGCACGTACCCGTGCACCCCGGGATCTCCGCCGGGCGACACCTGCGCCGCCAGCGCCCCCGCCTCTCCGGGCCGGCCGGCGGCCAGCAGCGCCTCCACGGTCTCGGCGATGAGCCGGTCGCGGGCCGGCCCGTCCTCGGTGAGCTGCACGGCCCGGGTCAGGCAGCCGCACGCGCTCCCCCAGCGCCCGGCCGCCGCCTGCCGCCGCCCCACCAGCGCGACCTCCCGGACGAGCTCGTCGTCCACCTGGTCGGCGGCGGCGAGCCGGTGGTGCAGCCGGTGCACGGCGTCGTCGGCCAGCGAGGCGGCCAGCAGGTGCAGCCGCCGCCGGGTGGCGGGCCCGAGGTCGTGGTAGACGGCCGCCCTGACCAGCGGGTTCGGAAAGCCCACGGACACCCCGGCCCCCGTACGCCACTCCACGAGCAGCCCGGCGCCGGTGAGCTGTTCCAGCGCGGGCAGCGGCTCGGCCAGCTCGGCCATGCGGGCCACCAGGTGCAGGGGCGCGGAGGTGCCGAGCACGGCGGCGGCGGTGAGCAGCCGCTGCGCGGAGCCCTCGCACTCCCCCAGCCGCCCGCGCACCAGCGTGGCGTACGCGCGCGGCGCGGGCAGCGGCGCGTCCACGTCGGCCAGCGTCTCGGCGCGCACCTGCTGGAGCAGCGCCCGCGCGTGCAGCGGCACGCCCTTGGTGTGCTCGTGCAGCCGCTCGGCGGCCTGGGGCGTCAGCCGTACGGGGCCGAGCCTGGCGCTGAGCGCCTGCAATTCGCGCGCGCTCAGCCCGCCGAGCGGCAGCCGCAGCGCCGCGCTGCTGCGCAGCAGCCGCCGCAGCCCGTCGGGCAGCCGGGGATGGTCGCTCTCCCTGACGATGACGATGGCCAGCACCCGGTCGGTACGCAGCCGCCGCAGCGCGAACGTCATCGCCTGCAACGACGGCAGGTCCGCCCAGTCGGCCCCGTCGATGGCGATGACCACGGGCGCGCCGAGCTGGAGCTGGGCCAGCAGCTCCAGCAGCGCGGCCCCCACGACCAGGGGGTCGGGCGTGACCCCGGTGGCGGGCCTGGCCAGCCCCGCCAGCGCCTCGGGGGCGTGCTGCGCCTGCGCCCCTAGCTGCCCCAGCATGCCGTACGGCAACTCGGACTCGCCTTCGTCGCCGCTGCACTCCAGCACGACCGCGTTCTCGATCACGGACAGGAACTCCCCTGCCAGCGCCGTCTTGCCGATCCCGGCCGGCCCGTGCAGCACGACGAGACTGGACCGTCCCTCGCAGACCCGTCCGAGCTGGGCGTGGAGCACTGCCAGTTCGCGGAGCCGGCCGACGAACTGTTCGTCCCTGGAGCGCTCGGGTCCGCTGCGGAGGGCGCGGGCTGCCATCGGACTCACCCCCTCGCCGGATGTTCCCTAGGCCAAAGTTCATCGTGTGCCTTGGCCCGGCGGGCGTCCAGTGTCCTTGACCCGAGTCAGCTCTTTCGGTCATTAGGGAAACGCCCCGGGGTTATCCCCAGGGCGTTCCCTGATGCTCGCGGCAAAAGCCATTCATAGCGTCCAACGTGGACGAATGCCCCAAAACGCCGGGAGAACATGATGCCGTCCTACATCGCAGAGGAGCAGCGGGGAGCGGAGGCACGGATTCTCAACGTGCTGTTCCCCACCATCCTCCAGGGACTCCAGCTGACCCACCAGGCAGCGGACCAGTTCGGCGCCCGTCCGCAACAGGCGCAAACGCTGCCGATGAGGCCGCGCATGGAGCACCGGCCCGTGGAGTACCAGCAGCAACAGCAGCGGTTCGCCACCCCGGAGACCTACGCCCAGCTCGCCGCCGACCGCTCGTTCATGGACGTCGCCGCCGTCCTCATGCCGGTCGTGCAGTCCATCATCCCGCCGCTCGTGGAGCAGCTCCTGTCGTTCGGCCCGCCGAAGGCCGACACCGACCAGAACGAGGAGGAGCGCTTCCTGCAGTTCGTGCCGCAACTGCTCGGCACGGTCACGCCGATCATGATGCAGGTGCTGCCGGGCCTGCTCCAGACGATGCACGGCATGCGCGCCGAGCACCCCGTACGCGTGACCGACCGCGAGCTCAACCAGCGCTACTTCGGCCCCATCGTGCAGGCCACGCTGCCCGCGATCGTCTCGCAGCTCCCCGAGCTGCTCGCCATCGTCCACGGCGACCAGCGCTCGCCCGTCCGGTACGACCGCATGCCCGGCCGCGGCCCGATCCAGCTCATGCGGATCACCAGGAACGACCTGGCCAACGCCCACCGGCTGCGCGACGGCGACGTCCTGCACATGACCGAGACCCCGGCCCAGCCGGGCACCACCGAGATCCGCATCACCTGCGCGCCGCACTGCATGTGGTGGAAGGGCCTCCAGGTCACCGACGAGACCGACAGGCAACTCTGCTTCGTCGAGACCGACGGCGACCGCTACGCCGTCTTCGAGTCCAGGGCCGTGCAGTCCGGCGGCGCGATCGTGCTGTGGAAGGCGCGCATGTTCGGCGAGCACACGCCGATGTACGTCATCCCGATCGGCGAGCTGTCGCCTGACGGCAAGTGCTTCAACTTCCACTGGGCCGCCGACTGATGGCCGGGCCCACGCTGCGGCTCGGCAGCAGAGGGGAAGACGTCAGGCGGCTCCAGGAGCTGCTGCGCGCCCGCGGCTACCGGGTACGGGCCGACGGGTACTTCGGCGGCTCCACCTACGGGGCCGTGCTGAGCGTCCAGCAGCGCGAGGGGCTGCCCGCCGACGGCGTGGCGGGCCCCGGCACGTGGCGGGCGCTCGGCCAGACGCAGAGCGTGGCGGACGAGCCCCGCTCGGACGAGCAGGCCGAGTGGAACGTCATGATCTACATGGCGGGCAACAACAACCTGTCCGACGCCGCCGGGCGCGACCTGGAGGAGCTGCGCGCCGTCCAGTCGTTCAACGGCGTCCGCGTCACCTGCTTCGTCAAGCGGCAGGACGCCGGCGGCCGGGCCCAGCACATGGAGATCAGGGCGGGCGGCGCGCCCGACCTGATCGACGAGCTGCACCCGCCCGTCGACTCCGGCCACCCGCAGACGCTGCTGGACTTCGTGCGCTGGTCCGTCAGGCGCGCGCCTGCCAGGCGGCACGCCCTGGTGATCTGGAACCACGGCGGCGGCTGGACCCCCGACGACCTCGACCAGATCTACACCCAGGTCAGGGGCCGCGCGGTCCGGCGCGACGTGGAGAGCGGATACGTCCGCAGGGCTCCGCGCGCGAACATGGCCGACGGCGAGCCGGCCTTCTCGGAGCTGTCCAGGCTGACGGAGTCGCAGGAGATCACCAAGGCCGTGTTCACCACGTCGCTGACCGAGGTGCTCCGCCTGCCGAACGGCCAGGACCGGGCCATCGCCAGCGACGACGGCACCCTGCACTCGCTGGACACCATCGAGCTGTGCAACGTCATGCGCGCCGTCCACCAGGACCTCGGCCGGCCGCTCGACCTGCTCGGCATGGACGCCTGCCTCATGAGCAACCTCGAGGTCTGCTACGAGATCCGCGAGCACGCGGCCGTCGTGGTGGGCTCTGAGGAGCTCGAACCCAACGAGGGCTGGCCGTACACCGAGATCCTGTCCGCGCTGGCGGCCAACCCGCGCATGGACGCGCGCGAGCTCGGCCACCTCGTGGTGGAGGAGTACCTGAGGTCCTACCGCGGCACGCACCAGACCGTCACCCAGTGCGCGGTGGACGCGACGCGGATCGAGGAGTTCATGCGCGAGTTCCAGACGCTGGCCGAGTGCATGCGCCGGCAGGTGCAGGGCAACCGGTCCGTGGTGGACAGCGTGCAGTCGGTCGCCACCCGCTTCCACATCGACCGTTCGCTGACCGACCTGCGCACGCTCTGCCTGGCGCTGGTGGCCGACTCGCGCACCGACCCGACGCTGGCCTCGGTCGCCGACAAGCTGCTGGCCATCCACGGGCCGGGCGGCTTCGTGATCAACGAGGGCCACCAGGGCGAGAAGGTCGAGGAGTGCGGCGGGCTGAGCGCGTACTTCCCGATGGAGCGCACGATCTCGCGCTACTACGCGGACCTCCAGCTCGCCCAGCACTCCGAATGGGACGAGTTCCTCAGGGACTACGCGAAGGCGCGTACCATCAGGCGATAGGAGGGCGTCACAAGGCCACAAGCCGGCGATCCGCCGGCGTCGCTGGGGCTATTGCGGCCCGGGACCGGCCGCAATAGCCCCTACCTTTGCTGTCATGGATCCCCTCATCAGCCGCAGGGCGCTCAACCGGGCCACGCTGGAGCGTCAGCACCTGCTGCGCCGTACCGACCGCACCGTGATCGAGGTCGTGGAGCAGCTCGGCGGGTTGCAGGCGCAGACCCCGCACACCTGGTACACCGGCTTGTGGAGCCGCATCGCCGGGTTCGACCCCGCCGCCGCCGGAGAGCTGCTGCTCTCGCGCGAGCTGGTGCGCATCGCGTTGCAGCGCTCCACCATCCACCTGGTCTCCGCCCGCGACTGCCTGGCCATGCGGCCGCTGCTGCAACCGGTGACCGAGCGCGGGACGCGCACGACGTTCGGCAAGCGGCTGGCCGGCGTGGACCTCGACGAGCTGGCGGCGGCCGGGCGGGCGCTGCTGGAGGAGCACCCGATGACCTTCGCCGACCTGGGGCGGGCGCTGGCCGAACGCTGGCCTGACACCGACCCGCACGCGCTGGGCCAGGGGGTGCGCTGCTTCGTGCCGCTCGTGCAGGTGCCGCCGCGCGGCGTGTGGGGCAGGAGCGGCCCGGTCGCGCACACCAGCGCGGAGTCGTGGATCGGCTACGAGGTGCCGCCCATGACGCCCGCCGAGCTGGTGCGGCGCTACCTGGCCGCGTTCGGGCCCGCGTCGGCGCAGGACGCGCAGACGTGGTCGGGCCTGACCAGGCTGGGCGAGGTGTTCGAGTCGATGGGCCTGCTCCGCTTCCGTGACGAGAACGGCAGAATCCTGTACGACCTGCCGGACGCGCCCCGGCCGGGCGAGGACGTGCCCGCCCCGGTGCGGCTCATGTACGACTTCGACAACCTCTTCCTGTCCTACGCCGACCGGTCCAGGGCGATCAGCGACACGGGCGCGGCGGCGCTGCAGGGCTTCATGGGCACGAACGTGGTGCCGCGGGTGATCCTGGTGGACGGCTTCACGGCGGGCGACTGGACGGTCACCAGGGCCAAGGGCGTCTCCACCCTCAACCTCCACCAGTGGGAGCCGATCAAGGCCATGGAGGAGGCCGAGGAGGAGGGCCGGCGGCTGCTGGAGTTCCTGGCTCCGGGCGACCGGCACGAGATCGCGGTGCTCGACGGCCCCTCCAAGACCTGAGGTTGTGCACTGCACAACGGCGTGTTGCAGTAGGGTAGGCCGGTGGAAGAACGCAACCGGTCCGCCTCGCTCCGGCGCGCGCTGACCGTGCTCGACCACGTACGCGCGCACCCGGGCCTGACGCTCACCCAGCTCGCCGAGGCGGTCGGCCTGTCCAAGAGCACGGTGTTGCGGCTGACCGTGCCGCTCGTCGAGGCCAGGCTGCTCGACCGCGACCGCGAGAGCGGCCTCTACCGGCTCGGGCACGGCGCGCTCCGGCTCGGGCAGGCCTACCTCGACACGCTCGACCTGCGCGCCGTGGCCGCAGAGGAGTCGCACCGGCTGATGGCCGAAGTGGGCGAGACCGTCCACCTCGTCGTGCCCGACCACCCGCACGTCGTCTACATCGACAAGGTGGAGAACGAGGCGAGCGTGCGCATGGCCTCCCGCATCGGCAGCCGCGAGCCCGTCCACTGCACCGCCGTCGGCAAGGCCATCCTGGCCTGGCAGCCCGGCGAGCTCCTGGCCGGGCTCGTCCTGGAGCCCAGGACCAGGCACACGATCACCGACGCCGGGCGGCTGCGCGCCGAGCTGGCGCGGATCAGGCGCCGCGGCTACGCCGTGGACGACCGCGAGAACGAGCCCGAGGTGCGCTGCGTCGCCGCACCGATCTTCGACCATCAGGACGCCGTCGCCGCGGCCATCTCCGTCTCCGGCCTCACCTCGCGGATCACCGCCGCGCGGGTGCGCGAGCTGGGGCCGCTGGTCGCCGCGGCGGCGGCACGCATCTCGTACAAGCTGGGGAGCACGACCCGATGACCGACCTGGTGACCTTCGGCGAGACCATGGCCCTGTTCGCCGCCCGCCGCACGGGCCCGCTGCGCTTCGCCCGCGACTTCGACCTGGGGCTGGGCGGCGCGGAGTCCAACGTGGCCATCGGCGTCGCCCGGCTCGGCCACGACGCGACGTGGATCGGCAGGGTGGGCGCCGACGAGTTCGGCGACCTCATCCGCGCCACGCTCGCCGGCGAGGGCGTGCACGCGCACGCGATCCCCGACCCGGACGCGCCCACCGGCCTGATGATCAAGGGCAGGCGCACCGCCGACCTCATCGACGTGCGCTACTACCGCAAGGACAGCGCGGGCTCCCGGCTGAGCCCCGCCGACCTCGACCCCGGCCTCATCAGGTCGGCCAGGGTCCTGCACGTCTCCGCCATCACGCCCGCGCTGTCCGCCTCGGCCCGCGAGGCCGTGCGCCACGCGATGAGCGTGGCCCGCTCCGCCGGGGTGACCGTCTCGCTCGACGTCAACTACCGGCGCGCGCTCTGGACGCCCGAGGAGGCGGGGGCTTGGCTGCGGGACGTGGTCGGCGACGTGGACGTGCTGTTCGCCACCGAGGCGGAGGGCCGGCTGCTCGCCGACGTCGAGGGGGCACATGAGCTGGCCGAGGCGCTGGCGGGGCTGGGGCCTCGGCACGTGCTGCTCAAGTTCGGCGCCGAGGGGGCCATGGAGCTGTCCGGGGGCGTCGTGCGGCGGGCGGAGCCGTACCGGGTGACGGAGGTCGACTCGGTGGGCGCCGGCGACGCCTTCGCGGCGGGCTGGCTGGCCGACTGGCTGGCGGGCGCGGAACCCGAGCGGCGGCTCGCCACCGCGAGCGCGGCCGGGGCATTCGCTGTCACCAGCCAGGGCGACTGGGAAAGCCTCCCCCGCCGCGCCGACCTCGACCTCCTGCGCCGCCCCACCGACGGCGTCAACCGCTGACCCGCCACTCCGCCGGCAGCGTCGATGAGGGCAGCGTCGATGAGGGCGGCGTCGATGAGGGCGGCGTCATGCGCCGAGTGCCACGCGTCAAGTCCGGATATGTCGTAACCTGCCGGAATGCTCGATCATCATCTCGACGCCCTCCTGCAAGCGGCCAACGACCGCGACCCCGACCGGCTCTTCGAGCACGCCTCCCAGCTCTACGCCGCCACCGAGCACACCGACAAGGCGACCCTGTCGGCCGTGGCGGCCCGGTTCGGCACGGTCTTCGACCTGGTCCCGCCCGGCATCGGCGCCCGCCTCGGCATCGTGGCCGGCGCGCTGGCGGAGCGCGGCGCCGACCCCGTCCCGCTGGCCGAGCCGCTCGTGGAGCAGTTGTCCGGGCTGCTGGAGCAGTCGGCCAGGTTCGCCGAGGCGTGGCGGAAGGCCACCGGCGAGGATCCGCCCGAGCCGGACGACGAGGACCCGGCCTGGATGCCGAGCGCGGCGGGCCGCCTGACCGGCCTGCCGGAGCAGGAGGCGTTCGCGCTGGCCGACGCGTGGGCGAACCTGTACATGGCGCACATGCCGGTCCTGTCCATCATGCAGCTCTCCGCGCAGGTGCGGGCGGCGCTGCCCGGCCGCGAGCGCCTGGTGCGGGCCCTGACCGCCGTGATCGAGGACCGCCCCGACCTGGAGTGGCTGGCCGGCCTGCTCGCCGTGCTGGAGGACGAGCACCTGATCGTCCTGCACAGGGAGACCGGCCGCGGCTACGAGGTCGTCATCGGCGGGATCGGCGACAACTTCCAGCTCCACACCCTGCTGGCGGACGTGGTGAGCGGCCCGGCCGACCACGGGCTGATCGAGGGCGTGCAGCCGGACCCTGACTGGGTGATGGCCGCCACGGACGGCGACGTGGATCCGGACGACGACCCGGTCAGCGGCCAGTTCAACCTGGTGGACGCCTACGGCAAGTGGATCTGGAACGAGGGCGTCCCCGCGGACATTCCCCAGGTGGACGGGGTGCGGGTGGTCGTACTCGACCCGCCGCCGTACGAGCGGTCGTGGAGCCCCGGCAGGCGCTACCCGATGATGGTCGGCACCATCCGCCTGGAGCGGATCCTGCGCGCCGACGAGGCGGCGGCCTGGATGTCCGTGATCTCCCCCGAGAGCGACTCCCAGTAGCGGCGGTCAGGCGGCGCGGACCCCGGCCACCTCCTCCAGCAGGGCGCCGAGCCGGATGAGCTCGCGCCGGAACACCCGATGGACGACCGCCACAGCGCACGTGGGCGATTGACGAAGGGTTGATCCAGGCTCAACCCTTACGATGTGGGGCATGAAGCGCCCCCTCGGAGAGCTCGAATCCACGATCATGGACAGGTTGTGGTCCTACCGCAGGCCAGCTTCCGTCCGTGACGTGCTCGAAGACCTCCGTACGGAGCGCGAGATCGCCTACACCACGGTGATGACCGTGATGGACAAGCTGCACACCAAGGGCCTGCTCAGGCGCGAGCCGGTCGGCCGGGCCTACGTGTACGAGCCGATCGCCACCAAGGAGGCCTACACGGCCGAGCTGATGCGGCACGCGCTGGCCGCCAGCGGCAACCAGGCGGCCACGCTGGTGCACTTCCTCGAACGCCTCACTCCGGAGGAGGCCACCGCCCTGGAGACGGCGCTCCAGGTGGTCCCGCCCGGCAACCGCCGCCCGTAGGGCCGCTCACCTTTACGTCCGCCTCTCCTGGAGAGAGGCTGGACGCAGGGAGGTGGTCGTCATGGAGTACAAGCAGTGGAACATCCAGATCTGGATCAGCGAGGACGACGAGGACGCCCTGACCACGGCCACGGCCGTGCTGTTCACCCCGGACGGCAAGCGGCACGAGAGCGTGGCGCACGCCCGCCGCAACCCGGATGACCGGCCCGTGCCGGGGATCGGCGACGAGCTGGCCGCCGGGCGGGCGCTGTCGGACCTGGCCTCGAAGCTGATCGAGGACGGCGCGCAGGACATCGCCCAGATGGCGAGCCCCGCGTGATCAGCGAAGGGCCCTGATCAGAGGAGACCGGCGGCGGCGAGCAGCTTGCCGATCCGGCCGACCTCGTCCTCGTTCAGCGGGGTCTGCGGAAGGGCGGTGACCGGGCAGTCGATGACGCCGCGCAGGTGCAGCGCGGCCTTGAACGCCCCGAGCCCCGACGAGCTGCCGCCCATCCGGCTCCCGCCGACGTGGACGATCTCGAACAGCCTGACCAGGCGCTCCTGCTCGGTCCTGGCCGCCTCCCAGTCGCCGCGGGAGGCGCAGCGGAACAGCTCGGCGTACCCCTGCGGGTCCACGTTGCCCAGCCCGGGCACCACGCCGTCGGCGCCCATCCACAGCGCGGAGTCGACGGTCACCTCCGATCCGGTGAGCACGCTGAACGGCGCCTCGCGACCCATGACGACGGCGCGCAGGCCGCCGTCGTCGCCGCTGGAGTCCTTCAGCCCGGCCAGCACCCCTTCGCGCGACAGCTCCAGCACCAGCTCGGCGCTCAGCTTGGTGTGCACGGAGACCGGCAGGTCGTAGGCGTACAGGGGCAGCCCGGTCCGCGCGGCGATGGTCCTGAAGTGGGTGCGGATCTCCTCGGGATGCGTCCGCGTGTAGAACGGCGCGGTCGCGACGAGGCCCGACGCCCCGGCCGCCACGGCGACGCGCGCGTGTTCGAGCACCCGCGGCGTGGTCATGTCGATCACCCCGGCCAGCACCGGCACCTGGCCGCCCACGTGCCCGGCCACGGTCTCCAGCACCGTCCGCCGCTGCGCGTCCGTCAGGTACGCCACCTCCGACGACGAGCCCAGCACGAACAGCGCGTGCACGCCGCCGTCGATCAGGTGGTCCACCAGCCGCACCAGCGACGCCGTGTCCACCTCTTGCTCGGGGGTCATGGGGGTGCACACCGGAGGGATCACACCGGTCAGGCTCATCTGCGCTCCTGGATCAGTTCGAGGTCGGTAGCACCCGCCGCCACCGGGTGGTGGCAGTGGAACAGGTGGTCGCCCTCGGCCGTCGCCTCGGGCATCCCGGCGGCGCAGGCGTCGTCCGCGCGCCAGCACCGCGTGCGGAACGGGCAGCCGCTGGGCGGTCTGGTGGCCGACGGGACGACGCCCACCAGCGGGATCGGGTTGATCGGCGAGATCAGCCCCGGCGTGGCGGAGAACAGCGCCCTGGTGTACGGGTGCCGCGCGCCGAGCGGCACCGACTGCGCCGGCGTCTGCTCCACGATCCTGCCCAGATACATGGTGACCACGCGGTCGCTCATCCTGCGGACCGTCTGGATGTCGTGCGAGACGAACACCAGCGCCAGCCCCAGCCGCTCCTTCAGATCCAGCAGCAGGTTGAGTATCTGCGCCCGCACCGACACGTCGAGCGCGCTGGTCGGCTCGTCGGCCACGACCAGGCCGGGTTCGAGTGCCAGCGCCCTGGCCACGGCGACGCGCTGGCGCTGGCCGCCGGAGAGCTGGCTCGGCAGCGCGTCGGCCGCCCCGGCGGGCAGCCCGACGAGGTCGAGCAGCTCGCGGACGCGGGCGTCGCGCTGGGCGGGGGTGCCGTGGCCGTGCACGTTGAGCGGGTCGCGCAGCACCTGCCTGATGGGCAGCCGCCGGTTGAGCGCCGTGGACGGGTCCTGGAAGATCATGCCGACGCTCGACCCGACCAGCTCGCGCCGCTCGGCCTCCTTCATCCCCCACAGGTCGCGGCCGCGGAAGGTCACGGTGCCCGCGGTCGGCCGTTGCAGCCCCACCAGCACCTTGGCCAGCGTGGACTTGCCGCAGCCCGACTCGCCCACGACGCCGACCGTCTCGCCGGGGCTGACGGTGAGGTTCGCGGCGGTCAGCGCGTACACGCGGTCGCGCCCGAACAGGCCGCCCGAGCGGGCCTTGTGCACGACGTGCACGTCGTTCAGCTCAAGCATGCTGCTCGCTCCTCACCAGCGTCTGCGCCGGGTGGTGGCAGGCCACCTGGTGCGTGGCGCTACCTTCCAGCACCGGCTTGTCGGTACGGCACACGTCCGTGGCCATCGGGCACCGGTCGGCGAAACGGCAGCCGGAGGGGAAGTCGGCGGGCGCCGGCACCACGCCGCGGATCTGGGTGAGCCGCTCGGCGCCCGACTCCAGCGACAGCACCGAGCCGAGCAGGCCGCGCGCGTAGTGGTGGGCGGGCCTGCCGACGAGGGCGGCGGTGACGCCGGTCTCGACGATCTGGCCGCCGTACATGACGACCACCCGGTCGGTCACGTCGGCCACCAGCGCCAGGTCGTGGGAGACGAGGATCAGCGCGAACCCCAGCTCCTCGCGCAGCTTCAGCAGCAGCTCGATGACCTGCGCCTGCACGGTGACGTCGAGCGCGGTGGTGGGCTCGTCGGCGACGATCAGCTTGGGGTCGCGGGAGAGCGCCATCGCGATCAGCACGCGCTGCCGCTGGCCGCCGGACAGCTCGTGCGGGTAGGCCGACAGGGTGCGGCGGGCGTCGAGGCCGACGAGTTCGAGCAGCTCGGCGGGGCTGCGCCGGCCGCCGCGCCGGGTGAGCTGCTTGAGCTGGGCCTTGATGGTCATGGCCGGGTTCAGCGAGGACAGGGCGTCCTGGTAGATCATCGCCATCTCGTGGCCGAGCAGCCTGCGGCGGGCGCCCTTCGACTCGGCGAGCAGCTCCCGCTGGTCGAAGCGGACGTGGCCGCTGACGCGGGCGTCGCGGGGCTGCAGGCCCATGATGGTCAGCGCGGTCAGCGACTTGCCGCAGCCGGACTCGCCGACCAGGCCGAGCACCTCGCCCGGACGCACCTCGAACCCGATGCCGTCCACGATGTCGACGCCTTCTGCGAACCCGATGCGCAGCCGTTCGACCGCGAGGATCGGCGGGCCCTGCGGCAGCGGGCGAGCCCGTTCGGCCAGCCTGCGCGCGGCCTCCTCCAGCCCGGGAAGCTCGACGATCTCGCCGGAGCCCGGCTCGGCCTGCTCGAACGCGTCGTCGTCGGCGCGCACCGGCGCCTTGCGCGCCGCCGGGGCGGCCCAGGCGTCGGAGATGCCCTCCGACAGGATGTTCAGCGCCAGCACGGTGAGCAGGATGAGCAGGCCGGGGAAGACGGTGGCCCACCAGCCGCCGAGCAGCACCAGGTTCTTGCCGTCGGCGATGACGCTGCCCCAGGACGGGTTCGGCGGGCGCACCCCGGCGCCGATGAACGACAGCGACGCCTCGAACACGATCGCGTCGGCCACCATCACCGTGCAGAACACCAGCACCGGCGCGGCGCAGTTGATCGCGACGTGCCTGGCGATGATGTGCGGCGTGCGGGCGCCGATGACGCGTTCGGCCGCCACGTAGTCCTCGCCGTACTGCGCGATCACGTTGGCCCGTACGACGCGGGCCACGGACGGCATGTACAGGAATGCCATGGCCATGACCAGCACGGGGATGCTGCCGCCGAACACGGCCACGAGCACCGCGGCCAGCGCGATGCCGGGGAAGGCCATGATGACGTCGAGCACCCGCATCAGCGTCTCGTCCACGCCCTTGCGCGCGGTGGCGGCGACGGCGCCGAGTATCGCCCCGGCCACCAGGGCCAGCCCGGTCGCGCCGAGGCCGATGAGCAGCGACCAGCGGGCCCCGTACAGGAGTCTCGACAGGATGTCACGGTTGGCGCTGTCGAGCCCCATCCAGTGCTCCGCGGACGGCCCGCCACCGGCGGCTTCCTGGAAGTACGGCGAGTGCGGGGCGATCCACGGCGCGAGCACCGCGGCGAGCACGACGATCACGAGGATGCCCACCGACACCCACGACATCGGCTTCAACCGGCGGAAGCCGACGCCCGGGCGGGACAAGCGCTCTGTCAGACCACGTCTCATGTGGCACTCCTGAGGCGAGGGTTGACCAGCAGGTACAGAATGTCGACGACCAAGTTGACGACCATGAAGCCGACCGCGATGGTCAGCACCACGCCCTGCACGACGGCCGGGTCGCCGTCACGCACCGCGTTGATCATGAGCTGGCCCATGCCGGGCAGCCCGTAGATCGTCTCGATCACCACGGTGCCGCCGATCAGGTAGCCGATCCGCAGGCCGAGCACGGTCAGCGGGTTGATCAGGGCGTTGCGCAGCACGTTCCGGCCGACGACCACGATCATGGGCAGGCCGCTGCCGATCGCGGTGCGCACGTAGTCGCGGTCCAGCTCCTCCACCATCGAGGTGCGGATGATGCGGGTGAGCTGGGCGGCGATCGGCAGCGACAGCGACAGGGCGGGCAGCGCCATCGACTGCAGCCAGCCGGTCAGCGAGTCGGCCGGGTTGATGTAGCCGCCCGTCGGGAAGAGCCCCTCGCCGACGGCCAGCCACTGGATCATCAGCAGGGCCAGCCAGAACGCGGGCGCCGCCACCCCGACCAGCGACACCATGCGGATCACCTGGTCGGGCCACCGGTCGCGGAACAGCGCCGCCGTCACGCCGAAGACCAGCGACAGCACCACGGCCACGCCCAGGCCGAGGAACGTGAGCTGCAGCGTCAGCGGCAGCGCGGTCGTCACCGACTCGATGACCGGCTTCTTGGTCAGCACGCTGGTGCCCATGTCGCCCTGCGCCAGGTCGGCGACGAACCGCACGTAGCGCAGGGGCAGCGGGTCCAGCAGGCCGTTCTCGACCTGGAACTGGCGGATCTGCTCGGGGGTCGGGTTCGCGCCCTGGAAGTAGGCGTACTCCGGCTTGACGCCGGAGAAGCGCATGACGACGAACACGAACGCGACCACGCCGAGCACCAGCGGGATCAGGATGAGGAGCCGCCGCAGCAGCATCCGGAGGACGAGCGTCATGTCCTCTTGGCCTGCAGCAGGTTGATGCCGGGGTACGGCTGGGCGCGGATGCCGGACAGCTTCTTCGCATCCCAGGCGGTCATCAGCTCGTTGTGCACGACCGGGTAGAGGATGGCCTGCTCGGCCACGAAGTCCAGATACTCGTGGATCAGCTCCGTGCGCTTGGCCTTGTCGGTCTCCTTGCTGGCCTCGTCCATCATCGTGAAGAGCTTCTCGGCGTCGTCGGTGCCGTCCCAGTGGCTGTACTTCATCCACAGGCCGCCCGGCACGTAGTTGTAGTGCAGGATCAGGTCGGCGTCCATGCCGAACTGGTTGGGGTTCGAGGCCGCGGCGACCACCTGGTAGTCCTGGAACTGGTCCATCTTGGTGAACAGCGCGGCCGTGTCCTGCGGCTCCAGCGTCGTCTTGACGCCGACGGCCTCCCAGGAGGAGGCGATGGTGGGCAGGCAGTCGGCGATCCAGCTCACGTTGACGGCCATGAGGTTGATCGCCAGGTTGCTGACGCCGGCCTCCTTGAGCAGCGCCTTGGCCTTCTCCGGGTCGTAGTCGTAGACGACCGAGGCCCGCTTGTGGTCGGGGTGGCCCTCGTTGAGGAAGGAGCTGGAGGCCGTGCCGTGGCCCTTGAGCGCCACGTCGATCATCTTCTGCTTGTCGATGGCGTAGTGCAGGGCCTGGCGCACCCGGATGTCGTCGAACGGCTTGGTGGCCGTGTTGAACATCAGGAACATGTGGTTCATGCCCTTGCCGCCCTCGACCGTGAGGCCCTGCTGCTTGAGCTGGTCGACGTTGGCGTACGGGATGTTGTCGGCGATCTGCGCCTCGGCGGAGCCGCCGGAGATCTTGGCCACGCGGGCGGCGGCGTCCACGATCGTCAGCCAGTTCATCTTCGTGACCGTGGCGGGGCGCGGCCCGTTGTAGCCGTCGAACGCCTCGAACGAGGTGTTGGACTTGGGGTTGTGCGCGGTCTGCTTGTACGGGCCCGAACCGACCGCCTTGCCGCCCTTGGCCTGGTCCCAGGCGCCCGCCTGGCTGAAGACGTGCTTCGGCATGATCTTGGCGATCGTCAGGCGCGGCGCCGCGTCAGGGAAGGGGAACTTGAAGACCAGCTCCACGCTCCTGTCGTCCACCTTCTTCACCTCCTGCAGCCAGGACTTGAAGAAGTTGCCGGTCAGGACGTTGTCGGGGCCGAGGATCCGCTCGAAGGTGAAGACCACGTCGTCGGCCGTGACGGGTTGCCCGTCGTGCCACTTGGCGCCGTCCCTGAGGGTGAACTTCCAGGTGGTGGCGTTGGTGTCGGCGGGCAGCGCGGTGGCCAGCGCGGGGTAGGGCTCGCGGGTGATCGGGTCGGTGTCCAGCAGACCCTCGTAGACGTGGTTGATGCCGGCCATGGCGAAGGCCGAGGCGGTCTGCGTCGGGTCCCAGCTCTGGTCGTTGCCGTACCCGATGACGGCGGTGATCAGGTCCTTGTTGGTCCCGGCGCCGACCGAGCCGGTCGAGGCCGGGCCTCCGGAGCAAGCGGAGAGCGTGGCCGCGATGAACGCCGCCGCACCGGTCGCCCCGCTGTAGCGCAGGAAGTCGCGGCGACTGAACTCAGAGTCCACGGTTGCCTCCTGAAGAGGGGATAGGACGTGGGACATCCCATGTCCTACGATGTGCGTAAGGTGGACGCTAATTGCCACCACGGCTTGAGGTCAACGGAAGATTTCCGGATTGTTACCTGTGATGAAAGGATTCTTCATGACCACAGTCCCGCGTCCGGCGCGCCCCAGCCGCGCCGTCGAGGCCCAGGAGGGCGTCAAGGACCTCATCGTCAGACGCGGGCTGGTGGCGGGCGACCCCCTCCCCACCGAGTCGGAGCTCATGGAGGAGCTCCAGGTCAGCCGCAATTCGGTGCGGGAGGCGCTGAAGGCCCTGCAAGCGGTGGGCATCGTGGACATTCGCCACGGCTTCGGCATGTTCGTCGGTCGCATGTCCCTGGCCGGGCTGGTCGACGAGCTGACCTTCCACAGCCGCATCACCCTCCAGAACGGCGCCAACCATCTCGCCCACCTGGTGCAGATCCGCGAGATCCTGGAGAGCGGCCTCGTCCAGCGGCTGATCGAGCTGGGCCCCGAGGTGGACCTGACGCCCGTCGCCGACGTCATGGCGCGGATGGAGAGCGAGGCGCAGGCCGGGCTGGTCTCACCCGAGACCGACCGCCTCTTCCACGACGTGCTCTACCGGCCGCTCGGCAACCCCCTGGTCGGCCAGCTCCTTGGCGCCTTCTGGGACGTCTACTACCAGCTCCGCGACGCGCTCGGCGCGCCCGACGAGCCGCCCGCCGACGTGGCCAGGCGGCACCGCGACATCTACACGGCGGTGCTCAAGGGCGACAGGGCCGCCGCGGTGGCCGCCGTACAGGCGCACTTCGAGGGCGTACGCAACCGGACGGCCCGGATCGGCGGCTGACTCAGGAGGCGGGCCAGCGCTCGACGCGGCGCCACCGCCCCCGCCACTCGCCGAACCACTCGGCGAACCACGGATGCGCCCCGGCCAGCGGCATGATGTGCGCCACCGTCTCCAGGTAGTACCGCCGCTGGAACCGCCACGACATGCGCTGCAGCTCCTGCACGTTGCTCACCCGGTCCGACAGCTTCACCAGCACGGCCCGCGGCGGCGCCTTCGCCAGGGTGGCCAGGTAGTCGGCCTTCGAGCCGCCGCGCGGCTTGGTCACCCACCGCACCAGCGCCGCCACCTCGGGCCCGAAGCGCCGCGCCACCTCCCCCTCGGTGCACGGCGTGTCCTCCAGCACGTCGTGCAGGACGGTCGCGACCAGCACCTCCCTGTCGCCCAGCCCCGCACCGGACACCGCCACTTCCAGCGCCTCCAGCAGGTGCTCGACGTACGGCCGCCCGGTCGGCCGCTGCTGCACCCCGTGCATGCGCCGCGCGAAGGCGACCGCGTCGCGCAGGGAGGTCACGGTGGACGCGGGAAGCGCCCGGCTCAGCGGGCCCTCCGCGTGCGCCCACGACGGCCAGCTCGTGAAGATCTGCATTCCGCTCCTTCGCCTGGGTGGTGCCGCGAGCGTGTCCTAGGCTGAGAATATGGCCGAGATCGCTGTCCCAGACGGGTCATGGACGTTCAATGGGGAATTGCTGCGGATCGTCCCCGGGAGTGACAAGGACATCGACGAGCTGCGCCGGACCTTGGGTGAGGTGCGCGTTCCGCTGGAGGCGATCGCCGGCGTGGCCTTCGAGCCGGCGCGCAAGGGCGGCCACCTCCGCCTGCGGTTGCGCAAGGGCGCCGACGCGCTGTTCGACGTGGCCGCCGGGGCGCTCGGGCCGCCCGCCGACCCGTACCGGCTGGCCGTGCCGAAGGCCCGGGTGGGCGCGGCCGAGTACTTCGCCGACGAGATCCGCGACACCCTGACCGTCTACCAGACGCCCGGCGGGCCGTGCGACGGCTACCTGCTGCCCGTCCCCGACGTGCCCATCTCCGCCTCGGCGGGCGACGGCGCGGCGCTCTTCGACGGCGAGCGCGTACGGCTGGAGTGGACCGGCTGGGCCAGCACGGAGAAGGAGAAGGCGGGCCCGCAGGAGTTCCCGCTGTCCGACGTCACCGGCGTGGAGTGGAAGCCGCAGTCCGGCATGGGCTACGGCACGCTGCGCTTCCGGATCAAGGGTGAGGCGCCGAGCGCCAAGCCGCCGCAGAAGGACCTGCGCTGCGTGTCGTGGGGCATCCAGCGGTTCGGCGGCGCGACGGCGCTGGTCGCGGCGGCCGTGCTGGCCAGGCTGCCGCGCGAGCAGCCCGAGCTGCCCGCCGCGCCGCCGCCGGTCGCCGACGACGTGCACGACGCGGTCCTGCGCCGCCTGGCCGAGCTGGGCGAGTTACACCGTTCCGGGGTGCTGACGGACGAGGAGTTCGCCACGGCCAAGCAGGCGATGATCCGGCGGCTCCAGGAATCGTGATCCACCCCTCCCGAAGCCACTTCTTGCGTACGCTCGACCACGCACAGTGACTTCGGGAGGGGCAATGATCGGAAGATCACACATCACGGCGGCCGCGGTCGGGGCGGCCTTCGCACTCGTGTCGGCGGGGCTGCCGTCGTCCGCGTCGGCGGCGGCCACGGTGCTCAGGTGCGACACCTACGTGCACGCCAACGACAACGACCTCGGCATCGCCGCCTGCAGTAACCCCACGGGCCAGACCTGGGTCTTCCGGGCCGTGGTCGTCTGCGGCAGGGCGCCGGACGTGGTGGGCGAGTGGGTGACGCTCCCGCCGGGCGGCTACGGCGAGTCGCAGGGCTACTGCGGAGGCATCTTCACCAGCGGGGTCGGTGCCGTCGGCGTGGACGAGCGGCCCGCCTGAGCGGGAAAGACGAAGGGCACCGTCGTCGAGACGGTGCCCTTGTCGTTGGTGGTGCGCCGCCAGGGACTCGAACCCCGGACCCGCTGATTAAGAGTCAGCTGCTCTGACCAACTGAGCTAGCGGCGCAACAAGAGAAACTCTATCAGCCGCCAGGCAGTGGTCGCGCCGGGTCATCCCAGGCGGGTGGCCAGCTTCTCGTACGCCCCGATCACCAGGTCCCAGAACGCGGGCACGTCCACGGCCGTCGCCACCAGGGCGTTAGCCTCCCGTCCCGACACCCTGAAGTCCGTCACGGTCATGCCGCGGGTGTACTGCCCCGCGGTCTCCACGTTCACGACGGCGGGCACGCAGGTGAACAGCGCAGGGTCGAGCACGTACGCCACCGCGCACGCGTCGTGGATGGCCGGGCCGCCCTCGGCCGTCACCACCCCGTAGAACTGCGCGGCCGGCACCAGCAGGTCGGCCAGCCGCCCGAGCGGCCGCATCCGGTCCAGCACGTCGGCGTTGACCATGGCCTTGAGCGTCACGTCGAGACCGAGCATGGTGACCGTCCACCCGGCCTCGAACACGATCGCCGCGGCCTCCGGGTCGGCCAGCATGTTGAACTCGGCCGCCGGGTTGTGGTTGCCGCGCGTGTAGGAGCCGCCCATGATGACCAGGTCGCGGGCCCACTCCACGACGCGCGGCTCGCGGCGTACGGCGAGGGCGATGTTCGACAGCGGCCCCACGGCCACCAGCGTGATCTCACCGGAGGCGGCCTTCAGCGTCTCGATGATGAAGTCGACCGCGTGCCCCTCGGACGCCTCCCCCTCCGGCGTGGGCAGCACCACGTCGCCCAGCCCGGTGTCGCCGTGCACGGCGGTGGCCCTGACCGTGCGGTGCAGCAGCGCGCCCGCGCTGCCCGGCGTCACCGGCACGTCGCCCATCTGGAGGAACTCCCGCAGCGCCACCGCGTTCGCGGTGGTCAGCTCCAGGTCGACGTTGCCGCCCACCGTGGTCACGCCTACGAGGTCGAGGGAGTCGGCGGAGCCTGCCGCCAGCGCGAGGGCGAGCGCGTCGTCGATGCCGGGGTCACAGTCGATGAGAACTTTCTTCACGTAACCGGAGGATACGCATGGATCGGGCCGGGCAGTTCCCCCAAAGCTGCCCGGCCCGATCACTGGCGGTCCAGGCCGGCGCTTTCCCCCAAAAGCTCCGGCGGTCCCGCACTTGCGAACCGCGGTCCCCCTCCGCGTCCGCATCGGTGAAGGTCCTTCGGCCAGTTGCTGAGCTCCTGACCTGCTACAACGCTACCGAGAGGAATGCAACGGTCGCGTCATAACGGGGTCGAATATCTGTCTTATCCGCCTACGGAAGCTCCAACCGCACCTCAGTGCCCTCCTGCAGCGACCGGCTCACCGTGCAGTACTTCTCGTGCACGCGTCCCGCCACCGCCCTGAACACCTCATCGGCCTGCTCGGACGGCAGCTCCACGTCGTACGTGATCGTCACGGGACCGAGCTTGTTCGACTCGACCTTCTCCGCCTGCACCGTCATCTCCAGCCGCACCAGCCGATGACCGCGCTTGGCGGTGAGCGGCTCGACGGTCACGATGTTGCATCCGCCCACCGCGGCCAGCAGCAACTCGACCGGAGTGAACACCCCGTCCTGGTCACCGCCCCCGATGAGCACCTCGGCGCCACGGGCGTTGGTGGCCCGGAATCCGCCCTCTTCAGTCCGCTCGACACGTACGTTAGCCATGTTTCAGACCCTACTCAGGAAGCTTTAATGTTCGTTCAGCATCGTGAGGTCATGGCTAGCGAGGTGAATGTTCATCAGGGCCCGATCCTCTTCTGGAGCGGGGTCGCGGTGGCCGAGTTCGGCGCGATCGGGCCTGGTTTCGGTTACCCGTGGTCCCCCACCGCCTTCGCGGCGGCCGCGCTGCTGGTGACGCTGGGGCTGCTCAGCGTCAAGGCCGCCGACTACCTGCGCAGCGAGGAGGCCAGGCAACGCCTGCGGCTGGGCGGATACCTCGCCGGCGCGCTGCTGGTGGCACACCAGTTCAGCTCCACCGCCCACGTGACCAGCCTCAGCCGCGTGGGCTCACTCCTGCTGTACGCGATGGCGGCCGTCATGGCGGTCCTGAGCCACCGGCTTCCCGACGAGACGCGTCCCGCCCTGCTGATCGCCACCGGCCTCGACCCGGGCTCGCTGCGCGAACGCCTGGCCGGCGCGACGGACACCGTGGCCGTCTACCGCACCGACCGCGCCACGGACGAGCTGCTCGACCTGCAGACCCGCTACGGCCTCATCCTCGTTGTCGGCGACGAGCACGACCCGCGGGCCAAGGAGCGGGTGAGCGCCTCCGGCCTGAGCCGCGAGATCCCCGACATCGCCGACCGCCAGGTGGTCGTGGCAGGTCCGCGGCCGTTCAAGCGGTACGTGGGAGGCGCCTTGTCACGCCTCGCCATCCCCAAGTCACGAATTCATTTCGAATCCGGGCAAAAGGTTTAGGCCCACCATACGCCTCACCTGACAGCGTGGATTCCAGGACAAGGAGGCAAGGTGACGACTTCTCAGATCGCCCAGTCCACGACGACGTTCCCAGGAAGCGCCCGTGTCGAGATGGTCATGGGCCGACCGGTGAGCGTGGACATCCGCACGGCGCTCCCCGCCCGCGAGCTGACCCCGCTGCTCGACGACGCGTTCGCCTGGCTGCGGTGGGTGGACGACACCTTCGACCCGGCCCGCGACGACAGCCAGATCGCCCGGCTCAACCGCGGCGGGACCATCGAACAGGTCCCCGAGCTCATCGAGGTCCTGCACCGCTGCGAAGAGCTCAGCGAAGCCACCGGCGGCTGGTTCGAACCCCGCATCGACGGCGTCATCGACCCGTCCGGCTACCTCAAGGGCTGGGCGCTGGAACGCCTCTCGCGAGCCCTGGCCAACGCCGGCGCCGGCGACCACCGCATCACCGTGGGCAACGACATCAGGGTGCGCGGCTCCTCCGCCCCGGGCAGGCGCTGGCGCGTCGGCATCCGCGACCCGCGCACCGGCACCGTCCGCAAGGTCGTCTTCGCGCACGACCTGGGCGTCGCCACCTCGGGCGGCTCGTCCGTGGTCGACCCGCACACCGGGCAGGTCGTGGACGGGCTCGGCTCCGTCACCGTCATCGGGCCCGACCTGGGGATGGCCGACGGGTACGCCACCGCGATCTACGCCATGGGCGCCGTCAGGGGGCGGCGGTTCGCGGGGGAGCTGGCTCGGGCGGGGGCGTACGAGACCATGATCCTCGCCAGGGACGGGCAGGAGGTCGTCACGCCCGGGTTCCTCGACTACAGCGGGAAGGGGGCGCGGCTCGCGGGCTGACGGCCCGCGGGGCGCGAGCACGCCGGCCCCCGGCACGCACGCCCGGCACGCACGCCTCAATGCGCTGAGCGTGCCGAGCGTGGCGGTGCCGCCTGGGCGGGTGACACGCACCCAGCGAGCCTGGGCGGGTGACACGCATCCCGGGCGCGCTAGGCGTCGGGATGTTTCCGCAAATAATCGATGTACACCGGCCGCAACGCCTCACCCAGCTTGCCCTCACCCGCCGCGATGGCATCACTGAGCAAAGCGGACACCTTGCTGAGATCGTTCGCGGTCTCGTTGGCATGACCGCTGGCCGCCTCAGCCGCCGGGATGACCTTCAACAGCTCCCACAGGAACCCCAGGTCCCCATGCCGCACGGCATACCGCACGGCCCTCTCGTGCAACTCGTTGGCCGGCAGCGACTCGAGCCCGTTAGCGTCCATTTCGCTCCCTCCCCTGCACGCCTGTTCCCTCGTTGAGCCGACGATAACCGGGACTACGCACAGTGACGGCCGGGCATCGTAGTGACTACGCCCTCTATCGAGTGCCGATCTCAAGTGGGAGGATCATTCAGCGTGAGATTCATCATCAGAACCATCGCCGCCGCGGTGGCCTTGTGGGTGGCCATCCAGTTCATCGACGGCATCGACGTCGACGCCCCCACCAACTCGGCCACGTACTGGGGTGTCCTGCTCCTCGTGGCGTTGATCTTCGGCATCGTCAACGCCATCGTCAAGCCCATCGTGAAGGCCCTGGGGTGCGCGGTCATCGTGCTGACCCTGGGCCTGTTCCTCCTCGTGATCAACGCGGCCATGCTGTACCTGACGAGCTGGATCGCGGGCCAGTTCGACATCCCCTTCCACGTGGACAACTTCTACCCGGCGGCCTTCTGGGGCGCCGTCATCATCAGCGTGGTGAGCTGGGCGCTCGGCCTCTTCATCCCCGACAACGACTGACCCCCCTCCCCATGCGTACGGCGGGCCCGGGTCACGATCGCCACGCTCGATCGCGCCCGGGCCGCGTGGTCCACCGCCCAGGAGCTGACCGGCCCGGTGTACGGCAGGAGCACGGGCGGTCTCAGGACGCCCGCGCCACCTCAGACCACCCGGGCGACGGACCCGCGCTCCCTGAGCGTGGGCCTCTGCATGACGCGCCGCCGCCTGGCCCCGCCGTCGGCCGCCGCCGAGATGAGCCGCACCGCCGCCCGGACGATCCCGTCGATGTCCCAGTCGACGGTGGTGAGCCCTGGTGACAGCAGCCCCGACATCGGATGGTCGTCGTAGCCCATGACGGACACGTCGCCGGGGATCGACAGCCCCAGCTCCTGCGCCGCCGCGTACACGCCGTAGGCGATCGAGTCGGCGAAGCAGAACACGGCGCTCGGCTTGTCGCCGCTGAGCAGCTCGTGGGCGGCGGCGGTGGCGCCGGCCAGCCCGTGGGGCGCGGTGGCGACCTCGATGTCCAGGCCCAGCCGGTCGGCCTCGGCGGTGACGTGCACGTCGGCGGGCCGGTCGGGGGTGCTGGCCTGGGTGGAGGTGAGCACGGCGACGCGCCGGTGGCCGAGGGCGCGCAGGTGCTCCAGGGCGAGCGTCACCCCGCTGCGGTTGTCGAAGACGACCTCGCCGGCCGTGCCGGAGATGGAGTCGCCGATCGCGACCACCGGCAACGACTCGCACAGCTCGGGCCAGAACGCGGCCGCCGGGTCGATCGGCTGCACGATCATGCCGTCGACGCGCTGGTCGCGGAGCTGCTGGGCCAGGGCCCGCTCCCTGGCCGGGTCGCCGAACGCGTCGAGGATGAGGGCGTAGCGGTCCTTCTCCCGCAGCCCTCTGCTGATGCCGACCGCCAGGGACTGCTGCCAGAGGTCCTCCAGCGAGCCGCACAGCAGGCCGATCATCCCGGTGCGTCCGCTGGCCAGGGCTCTGGCGATGGGATCGGCCTCGTAGCCGAGCTCGGCCGCGGCGGCGCGCACCCGCTCCATGGTCTCCTCCGACACTTGCAGGCCGCGTAGCGCGTAGGAGACGGCCGCCGGTGACAGGCCTGTGGCCTGGGCCACCTCACGGATCGTCGCTCTCTTGCGAGGCATTACGCCAGCCTATTGCGTGAGGCCGACAGAAGCGGATTCCCTGTCAGTGAATTGTCAGATTCGCCGACACCCTGCCTCGATGAGAGCGCGGGGACCGGCGATTACCGGCGCCCTGTGAGCTGCCCCACCGTTGACAGACGTGATGTGAAGCGGTTCACTGAACCGTATCACTGAAACGGTTCACGGCGAAGATGTCACAGCGCAGAGCGTTTACATGTATTGTGAGTAGGAAATAGCGGAAGGAGGCGACCGCCCGTGAGCATCGACGTGCACCAGCACCTGTGGACGAGCACGTTCGTCGATGCCCTGCGCGCTCGCAGCACCCCTCCCTACCTCGACGGCTGGACGCTGATCCTCGACGGCGAGCCGCCGTACGAGGTGAACCCCGCCGACCACGACAAGCGCGACACCACCGGCCTGGAGCTGGCCCTGGTCTCGCTGTCGAGCCCGCTCGGCATCGAGTTCCTGCCGCCCGAGGAGGCCTGGCCGCTGATCGACGCCTACCACGAGGGCGCGCTCGCGCTGGGCGCGCCGTACGCGGCGTGGGCGGCCACCTGCCACAGCGAGCCCGACCCCGACCGGCTCGCCGAGGACCTCGGCCGCGGCCTCGCCGGCCTGCAGATCCCGGCCACCGCCGCGCCCGACGACGAGCTGCTGGCCGTGCTGACCGAGCGGAACCTGCCGCTGTTCGTGCACCCCGGCCCGGCCGGTGCCGCGATCGGCACGCCGCCGTTCCCGCGCGCCGCCCACGGCGCCGCCACGCCGCCGTGGTGGCCGGCGCTGGTGCCGTACGTGCAGCAGATGCACGCGTCCTGGCACTACTTCCACGCCGTCGTCCGCCCCAGGCACCCGCACCTGCGCGTCTGCTTCGCGCTGCTCGCGGGGCTCGCGCCGCTGCACTCCGAGCGCCTGATCGCCAGGGGCGGCGGCGGGCGCGGCCTGGTCGATCCGAACTTCTTCGTGGAGACCTCTTCGTACGGCCCGCGCGCGATCGACGCGATCGTCCGCGAGCTGGGCATCGACGTCGTGGTCAACGGCTCCGACGCCCCCTACGCCAAAGCACCGGAACCCGGCCTCGGCGCGGCCGCCGACCACGCCATCAAGGTCGTCAACCCCCGTCGCCTCATCAGCGGAAAGGAGTCTCGTACGTGAACACTGAGCAGATCCAGGACGGGGGCGCCTGTGCAGGGCTCCCGGAGCGTGTCCTCGACCGGCGCGAGCTGCGCGACCTGGTGAACGAGCTGGCCGCCAACCCGCGGGAGTGGCGCGAGCAGGTGGACTTCCCGGCCGACGGCGGCCGTCACTACGCCTCGCTCTACCGCGACGCGTACGTGGACGTGTGGCTGCTGTGCTGGCGCCCCGAGGACGACACGGGCTGGCACGACCACGACATCTCCTCGGGGGCCGTGCACGTCGTCCAGGGCGCGCTGAAGGAGTGCAACCCGCGCATCGGCGGCGAGCACCTGGAGACGGTGGTTCCCGAGGGGCAGTCGTTCTCCTTCGGGCCCGACCACATCCACCGGCTCACCGGGGCGGTGGACGAGAGCGTGTCGATCCACGCGTACTCGCCGCCGTTGTGGCGGCTGGGCCAGTACTCGATCGACGGCACGGGCGTGATGCGCCGCGTCTCGGTGAGCTACGCCGACGAGCTGCGCCCGATGGACGACCCGGCCGCAGGCCCCGAGCCGCTCGCGCCCGAGCCCGCCACGGCGGCGCTCAGCCCCGGGCGCGTGGCCGAGCACGTGGCCTGAGCACGCAGCAGCTTCCGCAGGGCTCCACGTCGGGCAGCGCGATCCACAAGCAGCACGTCCTGCGGAAGTAGCCGTCGCCGGCGGGCTCCACGAGCCCGTCGAGCGGCGGCCCGATCTCCTTCAGCAACCGCAGGTAGTCGCCCCGCACGATGGACGTCAGCGGGTGGGCGACGGCCTCGGCCGTGGAGCCCCACAGCGTGCGCTCCCCCACCTTGGCCATCCGGCTGAGCACCTCGACCAGTGGCCGCTGCGACTCCTCCAGCGCCGCGCCGATCACCCCGGCGCCGGACCCCCAGCTCACGCGGGTCGCCGCGATCGTCACCCCGGCGCCCGACACCTTGAAGTACGTCTCCGCCGCCGGCATGACCGGCACCCGCCCGTCCAGCGCCCATCCGAGCGCCATGGGCAGCGTGTGCCAGTAGCCGTACGTCTTCCAGAACAGCGCCGCGCCGACGTGGAACGGCGCGCCCCAGCGGGCGGCCGTCTCGTCCACCAGCCGCGTGAGCAGCGTGTACGGCTCCCGCACCAGCTCGCTCACGGGCGTCCAGCTCTCGTCGGGCTCGATGACGAGGCCGGGCTCCACCCCCAGCACCCCATCGCGCTCCCCGGCCAGCCGCCGGAGCGTCTCGATCAGCACGCGTCGAACTCCCGGAGATCTAAACCTGTTCTAGGCCTCGGCTCTTCCCAACGTAGCAGGGCGCCCGGCGAACCATCCGGCCACGATCTGCACCGCGCACACCCCCAGCCCGGCGACCAGCGGCACCGTCCACCCGCCTGAGGCCTGCCGCAGGAACCCGAACAGCAGCGGCCCCAGCGCCGCGATCACGTACCCGACGGACTGCGCCACGGCCGACAGCGCCGTCACCTCGGCGGGCCCTGACGGGCGCAGCGCGATGATGAGCAGCGCCAGCGCGAACGAGGCGCCCTGGCCGATGCCGAGCACGATCATCCACACCCACGGCAGGGTGGCCGGGGCCAGCAGCATGCCCAGGTAGCCGAGCACGGTCAGCACGCCGGCCCCCACCACGTACGGGACCTGGGAGGCGCGCCGGCCGGCCAGGACGGGGACGGCCAGCGAGGTGGCGACCTGGACGGCGTTCGTCAGGCTGAGCAGGTAGCCGGCCTGGTCGGCGGCGAGGCCCGCCTCCAGGAAGATCGTGGGCAGCCAGGCCAGCATGACGTAGAAGGTCAGCGACTGCAGGCCCATGAGCGCGGTGATGTACCAGGTGACGCGGCTGCGCAGCACCGTGCCGAACGGGCGGGGCCCGTTCTGGGCGCGCGGCTGCTTGCGCAGCGCCTGCGGCAGCCAGAGCAGCGCCGCCAGGAGAGCGGGCACGGCGAGCAGCGCCGAGACGCCGCGCCAGCCGTAGCCGGTGGCCTGCTCGATCGGGATCACCAGCGCGGACGCCGCCGCTGCGCCGGCCACCACGCAGGAGACGTAGACGCCGGTCAGGAGGTTGACCCTGGTCGGGAAGTGCTGCTTGACGACGCCCGGCATGGAGACGTTCATGACGGCGATGGCGGTGGCGGCCAGGGCGGAGCCGAGGTAGAGGACGGGCGCGCCGTCCAGGCCGCGCAGCACGACGCCCGCGGCGATCACCAGCAGGCCCAGCAACAGCGTGCGGTCGAGCCCGATGCGCCGCGCGAGCAGCGGCGTGACCGGCCCGAACACGCCCAGGCAGACCACCATGACCGTGGTGATCGCGCCGCCGCCCGCCGGGGTGAGGCCGACGTCGTTCATGATCTCGTCGAGGAGGGGGGAGACACCCGCGATGGCCGGGCGCAGGTTGAGCGCGGCCAGGGCGAACCCCGCCACGAGCAATGCGGATCTCAACGACATAGGGGACCACTCTCGCACAAGCCCTTGACAACGTTGTCTGCCCCTCCCACATGAGAAATGATCCAGGCGTGAGACCGACGATGAAGGACGTCGCCTCGGCGGCGGGCGTGGCGCTCAAGACCGTCTCGCGCGTCGTGAACGGCGAGCCCGGCGTGCATCCCGCCACCGCCGAGCGGGTGCGCACTGCCATCGACCGGCTGGGATACAGCCGCAACGAGAGCGCCCGGGTGCTGCGCAGAGGCAGGACCGCCACGATCGGGCTGGTCATCGAGGACGTCGCCGACCCGTTCTACTCGGGCCTGAGCCGGGCCGTCGAGGACGTGGTCATCGACCACGGCTGCCTGCTGCTCAGCGGCTCGTCCGGGGAGCAACCAGGCAGGGAGCGGGAGCTGGTCGAGACGTTCTGCGCGCGCCGCGTGGACGGGCTCATCCTGGTGCCGGCGGGCGACGACCACACGTACCTGCGGCCCGAGCTGGAGGCGGGCACCCCGGCGGTGTTCGCCGACCGGCCGCCCGGCGCGGGCATCGACGTGGACACCGTGCTCACCGACAACGTGGGCGGGGCCGGGCAGGCGATCCGGCACCTCATGACGCACGGTCATCGGCGGATCGCCATGCTCGGTGACGACCCGGCCATCTTCACGGCCGCCCAGCGGCTGCTCGGCTACCGGGAGGAGCTGGGCGGGCTCTTCGACGAGCGGCTGGTGTCGATGCGTCCGCCGGGGCTCGACGCCGCGCGTGAGGAGCTGGCGCGGATGTTCGCGCTGGACGATCCGCCGACGGCGCTGTTCACCGGGAACGGGCGGCACACCGTGACCACCCTGCGGGCTCTGGAGGGGCGGCGGGTGGCGCTGGTGGGGTTCGACGACTTCGAGCTCGCCGATCTGCTGCGGCCGGGGGTGAGCGTGGTGGCGCAGGATCCGTCGTGGATGGGGCGGGTCTCGGCCGAGCTGCTGTTCCGCCGCCTGCGCGGCGACGTGGGGCCGTCCGAGCACATCGAGCTGCCCGTACGGCTCATTCCCCGGGGGTCGGGTGAGCTGGCCCCGGAAGACCAGAGGTAGAGATCACCCGCGCGGGCCTCAACACGCGTGCCAGCGCGACCGCCACCACAATCCCCATCGCCCCCGACACGGCGATCGCCTCCCCCGGCCCGGCCACCTCTCCCAGCCCTCCGACCAGCGCCGCCCCGGCCGCCTGCCCCGTCATGAGCCCCGCCGACTGCAACCCGAATGCCTGCCCCCGCACCTCCTCCGGCACCGCGTCCACGAACCGCCGCTGCAACCCGAGCTGGTAGGCCAGCCCCGCCGTGGCCAGCGCCGCGAGAACGGCCGCCCACGCGACCCCGGGCGCGAGAGCGAACCCCAGCCACGGCACCCCCAGCAACACGGCCAGCGGCAACGACAGCCGCTCCCGGCCGCCGGGCGTCACGAACCGCCCGACCGCGAACTCCCCCACCGCCATCCCCCCGGCCGCCGCCGCGAGCACCACCCCCGCCTGCCCCTGCCCGCCGAGGTAGGGCACCACCATCGCCTCGGCCCCCGCCAGGCAGACGGGCGGCAGCCACCCGGCCAGCAGCAGTCCGCGCACCCGCCCGTCGGCCAGCAGCCGCCGGTTGACCTGGAGGGTCTGCCGCACCGCGCCCCGCTGCCCCGCACCCCGAGCCCGCGTGAAAGGCAGCCCGGCCCGCAGCACCACGGCCCCCAGCACGGACAGCCCGGCCGTGACCCCGAGGGCTCCCGACGGCCCGGCGAAGGCCAGGAACGCGCCGCCGACCGCCAGCCCGAGTATCTGCCCGCCGGCCGAGGCGACGTTGAGCACCGACCGTCCCAGCACGAACGCGTCCCCCGGCAGCACCTCGGGCAGCATGGCGGCCCGCGCCGCGAAGAACACCGGCGAGAGCAGCCCGGTGCCGATGACGAGCGCCAGCATCGCCCACACGGGCATCCCGGCCCAGGCCAGCAGCGCGCAGGTGACCGCCCTGATCAGCTCGCCCGCCACCATGAGCGCCCGCGCAGGCACCCGGTCGGCCAGGGAGAGCAGGAACAGCCCGCCGAAGATGAACGGCAGCCACCCGGCCATGTACGCCGCGGCGGACAGTCCGGGCGACCCGGTCCGCTCGTACACCAGCACCGACAGCGCCAGCATCTTGATCGAGTCGCCGACGATCAGCAGCACGAAGCCGGCGAACAGGACCCGGAACTCCTTGACGGCGAACACCTCGCCGAACGTCGCACCTTTCACGTCCCCGATGCTCGGGCCACCCCTCCCGCCGGAGCGACTTCTTCGGATATAACCGAAAGGTGCTGGTGACGATCGAGGTCGTTCCGCAGGATCTGATGGCGAGCAGGTTCGCGATCTCCCCCTTGATCGAGACCATGCACGCGCAGTGGGTGCTGGCGGGCCGCTACCGGGCGGGCGCCCACGGCCCTTGGGTGGCTCGATGGCGCGAGGCCCACAGGGAGCTGATGCGGCGGCACCCCGTGCTGCGGGCCGCCGGAGCGGTCAGCGGCAACAGGGGTGACGCGAACGTGGACTTCATCGCGCCGCCGCCGACCGCGGTGGACGTACCGTTCGAGGCGGAGCTGGCGGCCATGCGGGCGACCCCGCCGGCGCAGGCGCGGGCGGAGATCGAGCGGGTGCTGGCCAAGCGCCCCCCGGTGGCCCGCTGGGTCAGGGAGCTGCTACTGGCGCCGGGGGTGGTGACGCGGTTCGCGGACGCGTACGAGGCGTTGTGGACGGAGATCCTCGCGCACGACTGGCCGCGCTTCCGTGCGATCCTGCAGCGGGACGTGGCCTACCGCGCCGGGCGGCTGGCCGCGTACGGCTGGCAGGCGGCGCTGGAGGACCTCAGCCCGAGGGTGCACTGGCGGGCCGGCGGCCGGATCGAGATCGAGATGACCTCGTCGGGCGACCACCGGCTCGGCGGCAAGGGGCTGCTCTTCGTGCCCTCGGCGTTCATGGAGACCATCGGCACCTATCTGGAGGACGACTGGCCGTACGCGATGGTCTATCCGGCCAGGGGCATCGCGGCCGCGCCCGCCCCGCCGCCGCGGGACCTGGCCTCGCTGATCGGGCGCAGCCGGGCCCGCATCCTGGCCGAGTTGTCCGAGCCCGCCACCACCACCCAGCTCGCCGCCCTGCTCGGGCAGAGCGTGGGCACCGCGGGCGGGCACATCGCCGCGCTGCGCAGGACGGGGCTGATCGCGGGCACCCGTACGGGCCGCAGCGTGCTGTACGCGCGCACGCCTCTCGGCGATGCGCTGGTCAACGGCTAGCCTGTGCTCCGGTAAGCACAAAGCTATAGTGGTTGCGCATCAGTTCTGCAAATCTGTTCACGGATCCCCATGGAGCGCGCGCATGAATGCCGCCGACACCGTCCCCGAGGCTCAGGCCAGATTCCCCCACGAGCTGATGTACGCGGCGGCCCAGCAGTACTACCTGGAGGACGCCACCCAGGGCGACATCGCCAAACGCCTGGGCGTCAGCAGGGCGACCGTGAGCCGGCTGCTCACCGAGGCCCGCAAGCAGGGCATCGTCGAGATCAAGGTGCACCGCCCGGCCGCGCTCGGCGACGGCCCGCTGGCCGCCGAGGTGGCACAGGCGCTCGGCCTGGACCGGGTGCACCTGGTGCCCAAGGTCAGCGGCCCCGCGCTGGGCCCGTGGCTCGCCCCCGGGGTGACCCGCGCGCTGGCCACCGTCGGCCTGGAGTCGGGTGACGTGGTGCTGGTCTCCTCGGGCACCACGGTGTACGAGTGCGCCCGCGAGTGCCTCGGCCACTACCCGGGCGTCACGATCGCCCCGGCCGTGGGCGGCCAGGAGGAGCCGCAGCCCTGGTTCCAGACCAACGAGACCACCCGCATCCTGGCCGAGCGTGTCGGCGGCGTGCCCGCCTACCTCTACGCGCCCGCGCTGCCGGGCCCCGAGCTGTTCTACTCGCTGCAGCACGAGCCGTCCGTGCGCCGCGTGATGGACCTGTGGGCGCACGCCAAATGCGCCGTCGTCGGCGTCGGCTCGCCCCCGCTGACCAGGCAGATGGTGCCGTCGCTGATGCCTCGCGACGCCGAGGGCCTGCGCCAGGCGGTGGGCGACGTGTGCATGCGGATCTACGACCGCGACGGCGCGCCCGTCACCTATCCGGGCAGCGAGCGCCTGGTGGCGGCCAAGCCCGAGGAGCTGCGCCGCATCCCGCACACGATCGCCGTCGCGGTCGGCGCGGAGAAGGTGCTCTCGATCGTGGCCGGGGCCAAGGGCGGCTACTTCAACCAGCTCGTCACGGACACGCCGACGGCGGAGGGCCTCCTGGCAGCCGCTCACCAGCTCTGAACAATTTTGCTGGACAAAGTTTCTGAACGCGCGCTAACGTGAGCCGCACCACAGGGTGTGCGCTCCAGTGAAGGCGTTCCCTGTGTCGGGGGCAGGTGCGTTCAACCCGGCGTAAGTGAGGAAACAACCCGTGAACAGAGCTCAGATGCGGACCTCCGCGTTCGCCGCAGTGGCAGTGCTCGCAGGCTCGATGCTGGCGGCCTGCGGCTCGGGCGCAGGCTCGGACGCCGGCGCAGGCGCGAGCGGGGGCACCGGCGGCGGCGACGGCGGCAAGGTCGCCTTCCTCATGCCCGACCTCGCCTCGACCAGGTACGAGCTGCAGGACAAGCCGCTGTTCGAGGCCAAGATGAAGCAGCTCTGCCCGACCTGCGAGGTCATCTACCAGAACGCCGACTCCGACGCCGCCAAGCAGCAGCAACAGGCCAACTCCGCGCTCGCCCAGGGCGTCAAGGCCATCGTGATCGACCCGGTCGACTCCGCCGCGGCGGCCACCATCGTCAAGTCCGCGCAGTCGCAGCAGGTCCCGATCATCGCCTACGACCGGCCGATCCCGGCCACGCCGGCCGACTACTACATCTCGTTCGACAACGAGAAGATCGGCTCCATGATCGCGCAGTCGCTGGTCGACCACCTCAAGGCCGAGAAGGCCGAGGGCGGCATCCTCCAGGTCAACGGCTCGCCCACGGACGCCGCCGCGCAGCTCATCAAGAAGGGCATCCACAGCGCGGTGGACCCGAGCGGCTTCAAGCTGCTGGCCGAGTACGACACCCCCGACTGGCAGCCGGAGAAGGCGCAGACCTGGGTCAGCGGCCAGATCACCCAGTTCAAGGACCAGATCGTCGGCGTGGTCGCCGCCAACGACGGCACCGGCGGCGGCTCGATCGCCGCGTTCAAGGCCGCGGGCGTGAAGGTGCCGCCGGTCACCGGCAACGACGCCGAGGTGGCCGCCGCCCAGCGCATCATCGCGGGCGACCAGTACAACACGATCTCCAAGCCCATCAAGATCGTCGCCGAGGCGTCGGCGAACGCCGCCTGGGAGTTCATCCAGGGCAAGAAGCCGGCAGGCAAGACGACCCTCTACGAGACGCCGTCCGAGCTGTTCGTGCCCACGGTCGTGACCACGGAGAACATCAAGGAAGTGCTGTTCGACAGCGGCATCATGAAGGCCGCCGACGTCTGCACGGGCGAGTACGCCAAGGGCTGCGCGGACCTCGGGATCCAGTGATGAGCGTTCTGTCCCTGCGCGGGATCAGCAAGACCTTCGGCGCCGTGGCCGCGCTCACCGACATCGAGCTCGACGTCGCGGCCGGCCAGGTCGTCGCCGTCGTGGGCGACAACGGCGCGGGCAAGTCGACGCTGGTCAAGATCCTCTCCGGGGTGCATCCGCCGGACGGCGGCACGATCACGTTCGAGGGCCGCGAGGTGGACATCCCCACCCCGGCCGCCGCCCACAGGCTCGGCATCGCCACCGTCTTCCAGGACCTGGCGCTCTGCGAGAACCTCAACGTGATCCAGAACCTCTTCCTCGGCCAGGAGATCCGCCCGCTGCGCCTGAACGACGTGGCCATGGAGACCCGCTCGTGGGAGCTGCTCCGCCAGCTCTCCGCCAAGATCCCGAGCGTGCGGGTGCCGGTCGCGGCGCTGTCGGGCGGCCAGCGGCAGACGGTGGCCATCGCCAGGTCGCTGCTCGGCGACCCGAAGGTCATCATCCTGGACGAGCCCACCGCCGCACTCGGCGTGGCACAGACGGCCGAGGTGCTCAACCTGGTCGAGCGGCTGCGCGAGAACGGCCTGGGCGTCATCATGATCAGCCACAACATGGCGGACGTGAAGGCCGTCGCCGACACCGTCGCGGTGCTGCGGCTCGGCCGCAACAACGGGGTGTTCGAGGTGGACAGCGTCTCCGCCGAGGACATCATCGCCGCCATCACGGGCGCCACCGACAACGTGGTGTCCCGGCGAGCTCAGAGGGGACAGCAGTCGTGACGACTATGGCGACCGACCGCCAGGACGAGCGGCTCCGCGACCGCGAAGGGCTGCGCGGCGCGCTGGCCGACGTGGTCGAGCGGGCCCGCGGCGGCGACCTGGGCGTCATCCCGGTCGTGGTGGGGCTCATCGTCATCTGGTCGGTGTTCCAGATCCTGAACCCGATCTTCCTGTCCAGCGCGAACCTGGTGAACCTCACCCTGGAGTCCGCCGCCGTCGGCGTGATCGCGCTCGGCATCGTGTGCGTGCTGCTCGTCGGCCAGATCGACCTGTCCGTCGGCTCCGTCAGCGGCCTGTCGGGGGCGGTGCTTGCGGTGCTGTTCGTCGGCCAGGGGCTGCCGGTCTGGCTGGCCATCGCGGCGGCCGTGCTCATGGGCGCGGTCATCGGCTGGCTGTACGGGCAGCTCTTCAACCGGTTCGGCGTGCCGAGCTTCGTGATCACGCTGGCCGGGCTGCTGGCCTTCCTCGGCCTCCAGCTCTACGTGCTGGGCACCAAGGGCTCGATCAACCTGCCGTTCGACTCGGGGCTGGTGAACTTCGCCCAGCTCGACTTCGTACCGGCCTGGCTGTCGTACACGTTCGCGGTGATCGCGGCCGTCTGGCTGTTCGCCAGCGGCTACCTGCACGCCCAGGAGCGGCGCAAGGCAGGGCTGTCGGCCAGGAGCGTCTCCGCGCTGGCCGTCAGGAGCGTGGCGCTGCTGGCGGTGCTCGCGTTCGTGGTCTGGTACCTCGGGCAGACGCGCGGCGTGGGCTGGATGTTCGTCTTCTTCGTGGCGCTGGTGCTGATCATGCACTACCTGCTGTCGCGGACGAAGTGGGGCCGCGCCGTCTACGCCGTGGGCGGCAATGTGGAGGCCGCGCGCCGGGCGGGCATCAACGTCAGGGCGATCTACACCTCCGTGTTCGTGCTCTGCTCCACGTTCGCCGCGGTCGGCGGCATCCTGGCCGCGGCCAGGCTCGCGGCGGCCAACCAGAGCAGCGGCTCGGGCGACGTCAACCTCAACGCCATCGCCGCGGCCGTCATCGGCGGCACGAGTCTGTTCGGCGGGCGCGGCACCGCGTTCGGCGCGCTGCTCGGCATCATCGTCATCCAGTCCATCTCCAGCGGGCTGACCCTGCTCAACCTCGACTCCTCGATCCGGTTCGTGGTCACCGGGGCGGTGCTGCTGCTCGCCGTCATCGTCGACTCCGTGTCGCGCCGGTCCAGGACCTCCCACGGCAGGGCCTGATGGCGATCATCTGCGTGGACGCGGGCACCACGGTCATCAAGGCCGTCGGGTACGACTCCTCGGGCGCCGAAGCGGCCGTCTCCCGGCGCGAGACCGTCGTGTCCAGGCCCGCGCCCGGCCACGCCGAGCAGGACATGCACGCCGTCTGGGACGCCGTCGCGGCCACCGTGCGCGAGGTCGCAGGCCAGGTCGGCGGGGCCGACTTCGTGGCGATCACCGCGCAGGGCGACGGCTGCTGGCTGGTGGACGCCGACGGCGAGCCCACCGGCCCCGCCATCCTCTGGAACGACGCCAGGGCCGCCCCGATCGTGGACCGGTGGACCCGCGACGGGCTGGCCGCCGAGGCGTTCAGGACCAACGGCTCGTCCGCCGCGTCCGGGCTGCCGCACGCCATTCTCACCTGGCTGCGCGAGCACGGCCCCGGGCGGCTGGCCCGGTCGAGCACCATGCTGACCTGCGGCGGGTGGATCTTCTCCCGGATGACCGGCGAGCTGGCGGCCGACGAGTCCGACGCGTCCGCGCCGTTCATGGACCTGCGCGCGCGGGCGTACTCACCCGCGTTGCCGGCCCTGTTCGGGCTGGGCTGGGCCGAGCGGCTGCTCCCCCAGATCCGGCCCTGCCCCGTCGCCGGGCTGACCGGCGACGCCGCCGCCGCGCTCGGGCTGCCCGCCGGCACGCCCGTCGTGATGGCCCCGTACGACATCGCCTCGACCGCGCTGGGCGCGGGAGCGGTGGCGCCCGGCCAGGCGTGCGGCATCCTCGGCACGACGCTCTGCACCGAGGTCGTCGTCGGCTCCCCCGACCTGGAGGGCGAGCCGATCGGCATCACGATCGCGCTGCCCGGCGGCTACCTGCGGGCGTTCCCGACGTTCGCGGGGACCGAGGTCGTGCAGTGGACGTGCCGGCTGCTCGGGCTGTCGCACCCCGCCGAGCTGGGCGAGCTGGCGACGCGGAGCCGGCCGGGGGCGGGCGGGCTGACGTTCCTGCCGTACCTGTCGCCCGCCGGCGAGCGGGCGCCGTTCTCCGACCCGCTGGCCAGAGGGGCGCTGCTGGGCATGTCGTTCGAGCACGACCGCTCCGACGTGGCCAGGGCCGCACTCGAAGGGCTCACCATGGTCATCCGCGACTGCCTCGCGGCCACCGGCGCCACCCCGACCGAGCTGCGCGTCTGCGGAGGCGGCTCGGCCAACGCCACCTGGCTCGGGCTGATCGCCGACGTCACCGGGCTGCCCGTGCGGCGCTCGGCCGACACCGAGGTGGGGGCGCGGGGGGCCTACCTCGTGGGGCTGGCGGCCACCGGTGCCGCGCCGTCCGTGGCCGCCGCCGCGGGCGAGCACGTACGGCTGCGCGACGCCGTCGAGCCCGGCCCCGGGCGCCGCGACCTCTACGACCGGCTCTTCGCCGACTTCCTCGCGCTGCGCGGCGACACCGCGCGCAGCTGGCCGCTGCTGGGCGACCTGCGGAGCCGTTCATGAGCGTGTGGATCGGCATCGACCTCGGCACACAGAGCGTGCGCGCCATGGCCGTCGCGGGCGACGGCCGGGTGCTCGGCACCGGCAGCCGCCCGCTGACCAGCCACCGCGACGGGCCCCGGCACGAGCAGGACCCCGAGCAGTGGTGGCGCGAGCTCGCCGCCGCCACCCGCGAGGCGATGAGCTCCGTCCGCGAGCCCGTCGAGGGCGTCGCGGTGGCCGCGACCTCTGGAACGATCCTGCTCACGGACTCCTCAGGCCGCCCCGTCACACCCGCCCTCATGTACGACGACCGCCGCGCCGACGCCACCCTCGCCAACGAGGCGGGCGGCCAGGTCTGGGACCGGCTCGGCTACCGGCGCATGCAGCCCAACTGGGCCCTGCCCAAGCTGCTCTGGCTGCTGCGCGACGCCCCCTCCGGCGTGCGGCTCACCCACCAGAACGACTTCGTCAACCGGCGGCTGACGGGGCACGCCGTGGCCACCGACCTGAGCAACGCGCTCAAGACCGGCGTGGACCTCATCGGGGAACGCTGGCCGCTGGACGTCTTCGACACCCTGCGCATCCCCCGCGAGATCCTGCCCGACGTCGTACGGCCGGGCACCCGCCTCGGCGCCGTGTGCGCGGCGGCGGCCGAGGAGACCGGCATCCCGGCCGGCACCCCGGTGATCGCCGGCACCACGGACGGCTGCGCGGCCCAGCTCGGCGCCGGCGCCCTCCGGCCGGGAAGCTGGAACTCGGTGCTGGGCACCACGCTCGTGCTGAAGGGCGTCACGAAGGAGCTGATCCACGACCCGCTGGGCGTCGTGTACTCACACCGCGCCCCGGACGGCTCGTGGCTGCCGGGCGGCGCCTCCAGCACGGGCGCGGGCGCGCTCACCCGCGACCTGCCGGGCCGCGACCTCGACGCCCTCAGCGCCGAAGCAGCAACCCGCGGCCGGCCGGCCGCCGTCATCTATCCGCTCGTGTCACGCGGCGAACGCTTCCCCTTCGCCGCCCCCGACGCCGAGACCTTCACCCTCGGCGAGCCCGCCGACGACGTCGAACGGTACGCCGCCATCCTGCTCGGCGCGGCCTTCGTCGAACGCCTGTGCTTCGACTACCTCGACCTCCTCGGCGCCCCCGTGGACGGCGAGATCGTGCTGACCGGCGGGGCGACCAGGAGCGCCTACTGGACGCGGCTCAGGGCGGACGTCCTGGAACGCCCGGTGACGCTGCGCGAGAACGCCGAACCCGCGCTGGGCATGGCCGTGCTGGCGGGCGGCGACCCGGCCAGCATGATCAGGACCAAGGCGGTCGTCGAGCCGTCGGGGGGCCGCCTGCGCGAGCCGTACCTGCGGTTCGTGGCCGAGCTGGAACGGCGCGGCTGGCTCGACGCGACGGCCGCCGCACACGCCCGTGAGAGGACCACCGACCGATGACCGATCTCGTGCTCGTCCGCCACGGCGAGACCGTCTGGCACGCCGAGAACCGCTACGCGGGGCTCACCGACGTCGCGCTCACCCCGCGCGGCCTCGCCCAGGCGGCGCGGCTCGCCGAGTGGGCGGCGGGGGCGGGCCTGGAGGCGGTCTGGGCCTCGCCGCTCAGCCGCGCCCGCATCACCGCCGAAACCGCCGCCGCCCAGATCGCCCCCTACACCGGCCACACCCACGCCGCCCAGATCGCCCCCCACCCCGGCCACACCCACGCCGCCGAGACCGCCCCCAGCCCCGGCTGGAGCGCCGCCAGCCCGCCCGCCACCGGGCCCGGCTCGCGCGCCACCGCAGTCGGCTCGCGTGGCGCCGAGGTGAGCACGACCGACGCGGCCGATGCCACCGATGCCACCGGCGCCGAGGCGGGCGCGGCCGGGGCGGGGTTGGCGGTGCGCGTTGACGAGCGGCTGCGGGAGCTGGACTTCGGCCAGGGCGACGGCCTCACCTCGGCCGAGATGAAAGCCCTCTTCCCCGAGGCCAGAGCCGCGTTCGAGGAAGACCCCGCCACCAACCCCCTCCCGGGCGGCGAGAACCCGCACGAGGCGGCCGGGCGTTTCGTCGCCGCGCTGCGGGACATCGCGGCGGCGCACCCCGGCGGGCGGGTGCTGGTGGTCGCGCACACGACCGCGATCAGGCTGGCCCTGTGCCACCTGATCGGGGTGCCGCTGGGCGAGTACCGGCGGCTGTTCCCGCGCCTGGACAACTGTGCACTGACCGAGCTGCGCGTGCGTGACGGCCAGGTGGCGCTGCTGCAGTACAACTCCCCGATTGGAGCCGTTCGTTGACCATCCGAGTCCTTGCCGCCGGTGACCATTTCGTCCAGAACCGCCTGCTCATCGACGCGATCCGGCACGCGGTCCCGGGAGAGGTGGACATCCGCGAGCTGACGTTGCCGTGGCCGGTGGTGCCGTTCGGCCGGGTGGGCGAGGTGGACGAGGCCTCCGACGTGGAGGAGGAGCTGATCGAGGCGTTGCGCGGGGTGGAGGTGTGCGTGACACAGATGGCGCCGCTGACCAAGCGCGTCCTGGACGCCTCGCCGGATCTGCGGCTGTTCTGCGTGAGCAGGGGCGGCCCCGTCAACGCCAATCTGGAGGCCGCCGCGCGGGCCGGGGTGGCGGTGACGTTCGCGCCGGGCCGTAACGCGGTGGCGACCGCCGAGCACACGCTCGCGATGCTGCTGGCCGCCACCCGCCGGATCCCGCAGACGCACGCCGATCTGGCGGCGGGCGTGTGGCGGGGTGACTACTACACCTACGACAGCGTCGGCCCCGAACTGGAGGGCAACACGGTCGGCCTGATCGGCTACGGCGCGATCGGGCGGCGGGTGGCCCGCATGGTGGAGGGGTTCGGGGCGCAGGTGCTCGTGCATGACCCGTACGTGGACGTGCCGAACAAGGTCGAGCTGCCCGAGCTGCTCGAACGTTCGCGCTTCGTCTCCCTGCACGCCCGCGCCACGGCGGAGACCGCCGGCCTGATCGGCGCGGCCGAGATCGCCGCCATGCCGAAGGGCTCGGTGCTGGTCAACTGCGCCAGGGGCGCGCTGCTCGACTATGAGGCCGTGTGCGACGCGCTCGACTCTGGCCACCTGTTCGGCGCCGCGATGGACGTCTTCCCCGAGGAGCCCATCCCGCCGGGCTCCCGGCTGCTCACGACGCCGAACCTGGTGATGACGCCGCACCTGGCGGGGGCGAGCAAGGAGACGGCGATGAAGGCGGCCACGATCGTGGCCGCCGACGTGGCCCGCTACGTGCGCGGCGAGCCCCTGGCGCACGCGGCCACCCCTTGAGCGCCACCCCTTGAGCGCCACCCCTTGAGCGCTACCCCTTGAGCGCCCCCGCCATCAGCCCGCGCATGAAGAACCGCCCCAGCAGGACGTAGATCACCATCGTCGGGACGGACGCCAGGATGGCCGCCGCCATCTGCTGGCTGTACGGGGTGGCCTGCGCGCCCGCGATGTTGTTCAGCATCACGGTCGTGGGCCAGCTCGTCGGCCCGGTGAGGAAGACGGCGAACAGGAAGTCGTTCCAGAGCGAGGTGAACTGCCAGATGATCACCACGGCGATGGCGGGCCCCGACACGGGCAGCACCACCGACCAGTACGCCCGCAACATCCCGGCCCCGTCCACCCGTGACGCCTCGATCAGCTCGTCGGGGATCGTCACGTAGTAGTTGCGGAAGATCAGCGTGCAGATCGGAATGCCGTACACCACGTGCGCCAGCACCAGCCCGGGGATGCCGCCGTAGAACACCCCCTGCAGCCCGGCGAACCGGTCGACCGACACGAGGAGCTGCACCAGCGGGATCATCACCCCCTGGTACGGGATGAACATCCCGAACAGGAACAGCGTGAACAGCACGTCCGCCCCGGGGAAGCGCCACTTGGACAGCACGTACCCGTTCATGGAGCCCAGCGCGCACGACAGCAGCGACCCGGGGACGGCGAGCAGCACGCTGTTCCACAGACCGGGGGCGAGCTTCTCCCACGCCACCTGCCACGCCTCGGTCGTCCACGTCTGCGGCAGGTTCCAGGCCTGGCTGGGGTCCGCCTCGGTGAGCGGCTTGAAGCTGGTGACGAGCAGGACGTAGATGGGGATCAGGAAGACCACTACGAACAGCACGAGCAGCCCGAACCTTGCCCATCCGGACACCGTGGCCCTGCGCCCGGCGACCGCCGTCATGAGCGCCTCTCCTTCCGCACCGACCAGACCAGGTACGGAACCACGAAGATCGCCACGCTGAGCACGATGTACGAGGCGATCGTGGCCCCCTTGGCCGGGTCGTTGGAGTCGAACACCGCCACCCACATGAACACCGCCGGCACGTCGGTGATGATCTGCTTGCCGGACACCGCCACGATCAGGTCGAACACCTTGAGCGAGATGTGCCCCAGGATGATCAGCGCGGACAGCGTGACCGGCCGCAGCAGCGGCAGCACCACGTGCCGGTAAACCCCCCATTCGGTGCAGCCGTCGACCCGCGCGGCCTCTCGCAGCTCCTCGGGCACCCCGCGGAAGCCCGCCAGGAAGAGTGCCATGACATATCCGGACATCTGCCAGATGGCGGGGAGTGCCATCGCCGCCATGCCCCAGTCCTGGTCACGGAACCACTGCCACTGTGGCAGCCCGATCCAGTCGAAGAGCCGGTTCAGCCCGACCGCCCGCTCCCCCGTGCCCGAGTTCATCAGCCACCGCCACACGATGCCGGTCGCCACGAACGAGATGGCCATCGGGAACAGGTAGATCGCCCGGAACGTGCCCTCGCCCCTGATGCCCTTCTCCATCAGGAACGCCAGGAGCCAGCCCAGCGCCGCGGCGCCCAGCACGAACACGACCGTGAACATGATCGCGTGATTCACCGAGAGGTGCCATCGTGGCAGGTCCCAGATGTCGATGAAGTTCTGCAGCCCCACGAACCGTCCCTCGGACACCGCGTCGTGCTGGTCGGTCATGGCGACCCGGAAGTTCCAGCCGAGCATGCCGTACACGAAGACGCCGATCAGGATGATCGACGGCGTGACGAGGAGCAGTCCGGGCAGCCACCTACGTGCCCGCCTCACAAGCTTCCCTCCCGGGGGGCGGCCGCGGCCGCCCCCCGTGTCCGAGTTACTGGGCGTTGGCCGTGGCCGCGTCGGCCAGCCCCTGCTGCAGCGCCTTGACGTCCTTGCTGCCGAGGTAGAGCCCGACCGCCTCGTTGATCGCGGCCAGCCACGGCTGGTTCACCGCCACGCCGTGCTGGATCGACCCGGCGAGCTTGTTGCCCGACCAGTCCTTCAGCGCGTCGGCCAGGTAGTCGGTGTAGAGCGACTGGTCGGCGTCCTTACGGGCGGGGATGGAGCCCTTCATCGGGTTGAAGGCGTCCTGGCCCTCCTTGCTGGCCGCGACCTTCAGCCAGGCCAGCGCCCCGTCACGGTTCTTGGCGCCCTTGGGCAGGGTGAAGCTGTCGGACAGCCACAGGTACGTGCCCTCGGTGCCGGGCGCGGGCGCCCAGTCGAAGTCCGTCTTCGACTTCTTGCTCAGGCCGCCCGGCGACGGGTTGTGGAAGTAGCCGTACGCCCAGTCGCCCATGACGTTGAACGCCGCCTGGCCGTCGGCCACCTGCTTGGCCGCGGGCTGCCAGTCGTCCTGCGGGTCGCCCGCGTACTCCATGATCTTGGCGAAGTTGGTCAGCGCCGCGGTCACCTGCGCGCTGTTCCAGTCGGCGCCCGGCTTGAACAGGGCGTTGTAGGCGTCGGCGCCGAGCGTGCCGAGCAGCACGCTCTCCATCAGGTGGGTGGCCGTCCACTCCGACCCGATGGACAGCGGGATCTTGCCCTTGGCCTTGACCTTCTCCAGCGCCGCGAGGAACTCCTCGATCGTCTCCGGCGCGGCGGCGACCCCGGCCTCCTTGAGCACGGCGGGGTTGAACCACAGCACGTTCGAGCGGTGGATGTTCACCGGCACGGAGTAGATCTTGCCGTCGACGCTGATCTGCTCGACGAGCTGCGTGGGGAAGACGTCCTTGAGCTTGAGCTCGTCGTAGAGGGCGGTCAGGTCCTCCAGGTTGCCCGCCTTGATGTAGCCCTGCAGCTCCGCGCCCGCGTGGCCCTGGAAGGTGTCGGGCGGGGTGTTCGCCTGGAGTTTCGACTGCAGCAGCGCCTTGGCCTTGTCGCCGGAGCCGCCGGCCACCGCCGCGTCGAAGAAGGTGTAGTTCGGGTTCTGCTCTTCGAAGATCTTTCTCATCGCCTTCAGGCCGTCGGCCTCACCCGGACCCGTCCACCAGGAGAAGACCTCAACCTGCTGCTTCCCGCCGCTGCTCGCCGCGGGCGCCTGGCTGCCGGTGGCCGTCCCGCCACCGCCGCCTCCGCAGGCCGCCAGGCCGAGCACGCTTGCCATCGTGATCGATACGGCCGCTAACCACCGTCGCATCCCACACCATCCCTTCGAAATCCCCCGAAGTCGCGGTGATTTGACAACGTTGTCAACAACGGCTATCAACCCACTTCGGGCCGCGCTCCGTCAAGGGATGGGCGGTAACAGCTCCGCATATTCGGCTGTCAGCCGACGCGCTCCAGGCTGCCGTCAGGGCCCGTCACGACCGTCACGCCGAAGTCGTGGCCGGTGCCGGCCAGATCGCCGCCGTCGGCGGCCACCACCAGCGCGCCCTTCGACACGCCGAGCCCCACCAGGGCCAGCAGACCGCAGCCGCCGTCCGGCAGCCACGTCGTCAGCACCACGTCGGTCTCCGCCAGCCGGACCCGCAGGTCCAGCTCCGCCATCCTGGCCAGCAGCCCGGCGTGCGACAGGCGGGCGCCGTCGGCCAGCAGCACGGCGAGCTGCCGCTTGGCGTCGAGCGCGGGCAGTGCGGTGGGCTCCAGCGTGAGCAGGCAGCGGAAGTCGATCGCGTCGCGCGCCGGGCCCAGCGACACGACCTGCCGCACCCGGGACTCCTCGGCCGCCAGGATCGCCGTCTCCGCCAGGTCAGGCGTGGTGATCAGCACGCGGGCGTCGCACTCACGCAGCCACGCCGCCATCTCGTCCGCGCGCAGCCCCGGATCGATCGGCGCCGCCACCCCGCCGGCGGCCACCACCGTGTGGACCGCCAGCGTCTGGGCGCCCGCCGTGGACACGTGCACCCCCACCACCTGGTCACGCCGGGCGCCCCTGCGCACCAGCCCGGAGGCCGCCCTGGTCACCTCGGTCACCAGCCGCCGGTAGCCGTAGACCAGGCCACCGCGCAGGTCGATGAGGGCGGGACGGTCGCCGCGCTCGTAGGCCCGGCGGAACACTTCATGGATCACGGTGCCGGTGGTCGAGGCGGTGGGTCTCATGCCCGTCAACGTACGACCGCCGCAGCGGCCCGAGCATCCACCGATGTATGTAGGCGGCTGTGCATTCCCTGCGAAGGGCTGTGCGTTCACAGGCGGGTTGGGCGGGCCCGAGCCCTGCGCGACTCGAGCCCGCTGTCACGCGCCCCGGAGCCGGACCCCCACCCCTCCGAGAAGGTCCGGCTCCGTATGGACGCGTGACGTCCCCGATCGATCGGCCGCGGCGCCCCGTCGCGAGGGGCGAGGTACGCGCGGTGCGGTCGATCACGTAACGAACGGTAGGCGTGCAGAGGGTTCCCGCACATGCGCTGACATGGCCATTCGACGATGTACGCGCGATGTGTAGACGGCTCAGCGGCTGCCGACCACCCACGCGGCGATCTGTGTACGCGTGGCGAAGCCCAGCTTCGACAGGATGTTGGCCACGTGCCGGGCGACGGTCGCCGGGCTGATGACCAGCTCGTCGGCGATGCCCTGGTTGCTCAGCCCCCTGGCGACCAGCTCGGCGATCTCCTGCTCCCTGGGCGTGAGCCTGCTGTCCTGGCGGACCGGCACGACGGGCAAGGCCGGCGGCTCCGGCAGGTCGCCCTCCAGCGCGCAGGCCACCGCCTGGTCGGCGGTCAGCCCCGTGCCCTCGGCCCACAACACGCCGACGACGGCCTCGCCGAGGCTCGCGCGGGCCGGGCGCAGCACGTCCTCGGTGCGGGCGTCCGGCTGCCGCCCGCCCAGCGTCACCGCCGCCGCCACCATCAGGACCGCGCGCCGGTGGTCGCCCTCGGCGGTGACCAGCGCGGCCCACGCCTCCAGCCGCCGCGCGATCCCGGCCCGCAGGCCGGCGTCGCGGCTGAGCACCAGCGCCTCGGTGAGCCTGGCCCTGGCCTGCGTCAGGTCGCCCTCGTCGAGCGCCACCCGGCCGAGGCCGGCCAGGCAGCTGACGATCTGCTGCCTGGCGTCCACGTGCCGCAGCAGGCGCAGCCCCGACTCGTAGTGCCGCTTGGCGGCGGCGGGGTCGCCTGTCTTCCTGGCCACCTGGGCCAGGCCGATGTGGCCGAACGTCTGCCCGTAGTGGTTGTCGAGCTCCTCGCTGATCGCCAGGACCTCCTGGTAGGCGCGCTGCGCCTCCTTCAGGCGGCCCTGGTGCAGGCCGTAGCGCGCCCTGGTGGCCTGGGCCAGCGACTCCATGACGAGGTCGCCGGACTGCCTGGCCGTGTCGAGCGCCCGGTCGATCGCCGCCTGCTCGCCGGTGAGCTGGGCCAGCGCGATCGTGCCGAGTGCCTCGCCGTAGACGTCCTTGGCGGCGGCGCACAGCTCCAGCCCGGCCCTGACGTGCCGCAGGGCCGGCTCGAAGTCGCCAGCGGCCAGCGCCAGCTCGCCGCGGACGACCGTGGCCCGCCCGCGCAGCCCGCGCGGCACCTGGGGGGCGTCGAGGGCGAGCAGCCGGTCGAGCCGCTCGGTCGAGTCGAGCTTGCGCCCGCTGCCGATCAGCAGGAAGCGGATGTCGGTCAGCAGGGTGAGCGCGGTCTCCGGCATGCCGATGGCGATCGACCAGTCGCAGGCGGAGTTCACCTCGGCCTTGAGCCCGTCGAAGAGGTTGACGTAGCGCTCGACCACCGGCCACGACGTGCGCACCCCGGGCGCCAGCGACTCCTTGAACCTGGTGGCCAGCCTGGCCAGCGCCGTCAGGTGGCGGCGGCGCAGCTCGGCCTCCTCGCCCGACTCGGCGAGCTGCTCCAGCGCGTACTCGCGGACGGTCTCCAGCAGCCGGTACCGCGCGTGCCCCGCCACCTCGCCGTCGAGCACGACCAGCGACTTGTCGACCAGGTCGCAGAGCCGGGGCAGCACCTCCTCCTCCGCGAGCCCGGGGCCCGAGCAGACCCATTCGGCCAGGTCGAGCGTCCAGGAGGAGCGGAAGGCGGCCGTACGGCGCAGCAGCAGCCGCTCCTGCGGGGTGAGCAGCCGGTAGCTCCAGTCGAGCGCCGCCCGGAGCGTGCGGTGCCGGGCCGGAGCCGTACGGGCGCCGCCCGCCAGCAGCCTGAACCGGTCGTCCAGCCGCTCCACGAGCTGCCCCACCGACAGCACCCGCACCATCGCGGCGGCCAGCTCGATCGCCAGCGGCAGCCCGTCGAGCGTCCGGCACAGCTCCGCGACCAGCGGGCGCGTCTCGCCGGTCAGCTCGAAGCCGGGCCGCGCCGCGGTGGCCCTGGCCACGAACAGCCGCACCGCCTCGCTCTGCGCGCCGTCGCCCGGGTCGCTCACCGACAGCGGCGGCACCCGCCACACCGTCTCGCCGGGCACCCGCAGCGGCTCCCGGCTGGTGGCCAGCAGCGTCACGCCGGGGCAAGAGCGCAGCAGGTCGCGGCAGAGCTCGGCGCACTCGCCGATGACGGGCTCGCAGTTGTCGAGCAGCAGCAGCACGCGCCGGTCGCCGATCGTCTCCACCAGGTCGCCCGAGATCCGCATCGCGGCGGCGACCTGCCCCCTGAGCTGGCCCTTCTCCAGGTCTGCCAGCTCGCACACGCACACGCCCCCGGTGTTCACCGCGGCGAGCCTGGAGGCCAGCCGCAGCGCCAGCCGGGTCTTGCCGATGCCGCCCGCCCCGCACAGCGTCACGACGCGCGAGACGCGCATCAGGTGGACGAGCTCGTCGACGTCGGCCTCCCGGCCCACGAACGTGTTGGACTCGGCCGGGAGGTTGCTGGGGCCCGCGAATCGCTGCATCACCGTGAGTGTGCCACTAACTACGCTTCGCGCCCAGGGTTATTCGGTGGAGAAGTGCCGGCCCGCGTGGGCACACTCACAACATGGCCGATGAGCCGCTGGAGCTCGGCGAGATCTCCTTCTCCGAGTGGTACGCCCACACCGACAAGATGGCGGAGGTCGGCTTCCTGACCATCGCCAGGAAGCTGCCGTCGCTCGTCGGCCAGGCCCTGCGGATGGCCTGGCGGGCCAGCCCCCGCGACACGGTCGCCACGATCGCGCTCAACCTGCTCGGCGGCGCGTTCACCGCGTTCGGCCTGCTCGCCACCACCGGCGTCCTGACCGCGCTGTTCAGCGAGGGCCCCACCCCCGACCGGGTGATGGCCGCCCTGCCGAGCCTCGCCGTCGTCGCCGGGGCCGCCATCCTGCGCACCACCATGCAGGCCGGCGCGGGCTGGGCGCAGGCGCGCCTCGACCCGCAGGTCACCCGGCTGACGGAGGAGCGCCTGTACGGCCTGACCAGCCGCGTGAGCCTGGTGGCCTACGACGACCCGGAGTTCCACGACGCGCTGCAACGCGCCAGGCTGCGCGGGGTGGCCATGGCCGACTCGGTGGTCACCTGCACCATCGACGTGGTCACGGCCGCCGTCGGCATCGCCGCCGTGGCGGGCGTGCTGGTGGTGCTGCACCCGGTCCTGCTCCCGCTCCTCCTGCTGGCCGTGGTCCCCGACGCCTGGGCCGCCGTCCGCAGCGCCCGCATGCAGTACGCGACCATGTACTCCCTCATTCCGGCCAACCGCCGCAAGTGGATCATCGCCCAGCTCCTGGCGGAGCGCGAGCCGGCCGCCGAGGTGCGCGCGTTCACCATGCGCGGCTTCCTGCTGCGCATGTACGACGCGGTGGCGCGCGCCGAGCAGGACGTCATGCTGCGCCTGGCCCGCCGCCAGACCATGGCCCGCCTGGCGGGCGAGGCCCTCGGCGGCCTCGGCGCCGCCCTGGTCTACGCGGCGCTCGGCATCCTGCTGGCCGTGGGCGCCATCGCCCTGGCGGTGGCGGGCACCGCCGTGCTGGCCATCCGCTCGGCGCAGTCCTCACTCGGCCAGCTCATGTTCGCCACCAACCGCCTCTACGAGGAGGGCCTGTACTTCACGGACTTCCTCGACTTCTGCGCCGACGCGGAGAGCCGCATCCCCGCCGCCCGCCACGCCGAGCTGCCCGGCGCCTTCGAGCGCATCACCGCCGCGGACATCACCTTCACCTACCCGGGCGCCTCCGACCCGGCCCTGCGCGAAGTCTCGATCGAGATCAAACAGGGCGAGGTGATCGCCTTCGTCGGCGAGAACGGCTCCGGCAAGACCACTCTGGCGAAAATCCTGTCCGGCCTGTACGAGCCCGACTCGGGCACCGTC
>NZ_VSEY01000054.1 GCF_008086045.1 Nonomuraea sp. PA05
AGCGTCCCAGCCCAGAACGCGCCGATGCCCCGGCACGCGCGGCCAGGGCATCGGGACGGAACGGCGAGCCTCAGTGGTCGGAAGGGGACAACCTGCCCGAGCGGACGTCGTAGATGGCCCCGCTCACCGGCATCCCCTGCGGCAGGAACGGGAACGTCCTGATCCTGGTCAGATCGTGCTTGAGCGCCTCGTCCTGATCCGGGACCGTGTGGAACTCCAGGCTGCGCGTGTCGATGCCGCGCTCACCCGCCAGCGCGTGCACGTCCGCGTCCGTGGCCTTGGCCATGCCGCAGTCGGTGTGGGGCATGACCAGGACCCGGTCCACGCCCAGCAGAACGACGGCCAGCACGAGCGTGCGGAGCACGTCGTCCGTCACACGGGCGCCGGCGTTGCGCAGGATCTTGGCGTCGCCGGGCTTCAGCCCGAGGAGTCCCAGCGGGTCGATACGGGAGTCCATGCAGGTCACAACGGCGAGGCCACGCGCGGCCCGGCCCGTTAGGCCGGAGTCGCCGAACGTCTCGGCGAACTTCGCGTTGGCGGCATACAGGTCGTCGAACGCACTCATGTCACAAATCTTCTCTCATGCCGCAATTCTTGCGATGGCGGGGTGGCGACAGGCTGGAGTTGGCAAACCTCCCACGCATGGCCTTCACTTTGAGTGATGATGTCGTAGCCGTACGTACGTGACCCAAGAAGGTTTGTCGTGAGTAGGTCAGAATCGCTCGCCGTGTACCTCCGCGCCCAGGCCCGCCGCCGCCTCGATCGCGTGGAGACCAGGGATGACGGCCGTAACGCCAGGTCCGCCCTGGCTCTGCTCGATGCCGCCGCCTATGCGGGTGGTCTTCCCGAGGACGACCCGTTGATCCTCACGCTGGATCAGGCGGGGTGTTTCGGGCCGCTGGGGTGTGAGGGGTTCGATCCGGGGGAGGCGGGCAACAAGCTGATCCGGCAGTGGGAGGGCGGGGAGCCGCATGAGCTGCTGCTCGCCCTGCCCGCCGCCATCGCCGCCGCGACCTGAGACAAGACCTCAGACCTCAGACCCAGGCCGTGCTCGGGGCCGCGACGCCATACGCGAGCCGGGCCGCAACCGGGAACGCGGGCTGGGTCGTGGCCTGAGGGTGTGGGCTGGGGTGTGGCCTGTGGGCATGCTGGGCTGGGTTGCGACCCGAGGGCGCGGGCTGGGTTGCGGTCTGAGGGCATGCTGGGCTGGGCCTCGGCCCGAGGGCGTGGGCTGGGTTGTGGCCTGAGGGCATGCTGGGCTGGGTTGTGGCCTGAGGGCGCGGGCTGGGGTGTGGATTGACGTGGTGTGAGCGGGCACGGCGGGCGGCGGGTGTCAGGGTTTGAGCCCGACGCCCACGTACCACCACTCGCCACCCGCCAACTCCCTCTCCCAAGCCTCCTCCGGCCGCCAGGCATCCACGTGCGTGACGCCGGGCTCCAGCACCTCGAACCCCGACAACATCCGGGCGACCGCCGCGTGCCCCCGGTGGATCAGGGGCGCGTCCGCGTCGTCGTACACCTCGCGTGCCGCCTTGCCCACCTCCGGGTGGGCGTCGTCGGTGAGGTGGGAGACGACGAGCGCGCTGCCGGGCGCGAGCCGTTCGCGGAAGGCGGCCACCACCCCCCACGGATCGTCGGCGTCGGTCAGGCAGTGCAGCACGCCGAGGAACACCACGCCCACGGGCCGGCTGAAGTCGATCAGCTTCGTGGTCTCCGGGGCGTCGAGGATGGAGGCGGGCTCGCGGATGTCGGCGTGCACGATCGTGATGTTCGTGTCGGTGCCCGCGAGGAGGGCGCGGGCGTGAACGATCACCACGGGGTCGTAGTCGACGTAGACGACGTGCGCGTCCGGGTGGATCTCGCGGGCGACCTCGTGCACGTTGTTCTGGTTGGGCAGGCCGGTGCCGAGGTCGATGAACTGGTCGATGCCGAGGCCGGCGACGTGGCGGACGGCCCTGCCCAGGAACCGCCGGTTGGCCAGGCAGATCTCCCGGCTGGGCCCCAGGGCCATGATCTTCTCGGCGGCCTCGCGGTCGGCCGCGAAGTTGTCCTTGCCGCCGAGGTAGTAGTCGTACATGCGCGCGGCGTTCGGGATGCGGGGATTGATGCCCTTCGGTACGCGCGGGGGGTTGGTCATCTGGGCCCTTCGGGATCCGCGAAACGGTTGGAACAGATCGTAACGCCGTCGTGACAACTTTGTGGATCATTCCTGTCAAAAGCGCCGCCGCCTGAGCGAGTGATCAAGGCTCACCGCCCCCAGGATCAGCAGCCCTTCGACGATGGGGCGGTAGGTGGTGTTCCAGCCGAGCAGGTTGAAGCCGTTCCCGATGAGGGTCAGGATCAGCACGCCCACCAGGCCGCGCCAGACCGCGCCCTGCCCGCCGAGGATGCTCGTCCCGCCGATCACGGTCGCCGCGATGGCCGTCAGCTCCAGCAGCGTCCCCATGTCCGGCTGCGCCGAGCCGCCCCGCGCGGCGAGCACCAGCCCGGCCAGGGCCGCGCAGACGCCGCTGATCACGAACACCCCCACGCGGACGGAACGCACGCCGATGCCGGACAGCCAGGCCGCCGTGGGGTTGCCGCCGACCGCGTACACCCGGCGGCCGAACGTGGTGCGCGACAGCAGCACGGAAGTGACGACGGCCACCGCGACCAGCAGCAGCGAGGCCGCCGTGACGCCGCCCAGCACGGTCGGCCAGCTCAGCGACTGGAAGGCCGCCAGGCGCTCGGTGCCGGGGTAGACGATCGCGCCGCCCGTGATGACCAGCGCCACGCCCCGGTGCACCAGGCCGAGCGCGAGCGTGACGATGAACGAGTGCACCCGCGACAGCACCACGACCACGCCGTTGACCGCGCCGAGCAGGGCTCCGGTGGCCACGGCCGCCGCGTACCCGGCGGGGACGCCGGCGTGCTCGGTGACGACCACGGCGACGATGGCGCTCACGGCGAGCACCGCGCCCGCCGACAGATCGAACACGCCGCAGATCACGCACAGCGTCATCCCGCACGCCAGCAGCCCCACCACCACCGCCTGGTCGAGGAGGTTGACCAGGTTCCCCGGCGTCAGGAACGTGTCCGTGGCCAGCGAGAGCAGCACCACCAGGGCCGCGACCCCGGCGAGGATGCCGTGGTCGCGGGTCATTCGTCGTATTCGCCGCTCACCCGGGCCAGCGCGTCCTTGGTGCCCATGCTGGTGGCGGGCGGGACGTCCGTCATCACGTTCGTGGCGGGCACGCTCCTGCCGAGCGCCTTGGCCAGGCCCAGCTCGGCGGCCCTGGCGCCGAGGGTCTTGACCGGCAGGTAGTACGCGCCGAACCAGCGGCCCCGCTGAACCGCCTCGACGGTCTGGCGGGAGGCGCCGTTGGCGACGTACAGGATGTCCTTGCCCTTGGCCACGGCCTCCGCGCCGAGCACCGCTTGGGAGGAGCCGATGACCACGTCGATGCCGGGGTCCTTCTGCAGGATGTCCTGCATGGCCTTGCGCCCGCTCTCCTGCGTGTAGCCGCCCTCGACCTGGGCCTTGACCCGCACGCCCGGCGCGGACTCCAGCACGCGGACGGCCGCCTGAGTGCGGGCGTTGTCGAGGGGGAGCGCCTTGAGACCCTCAAGGTAGGCGACCTCGCACGGGCTCAGCTTCCTGCTCTGGCAGGCCTGGATCGCCAGCCTGCCGAGGCCCTCGCCGTTCAGCGTCGGCACGTCGATGAGCGTGATCGTGCCGTCCACCTGCGGCTCGGCGGTGTCGTACCGGGTGCCCACGGGGGTGAACTGCACGACGACGGAGATCCCCGCCCGCACGGCCGACTGGATGGCGGGCACCACGGCCGCCCCGTCGTTGGCCTGCACCACGAACACGTCGAAGCGTTCGGCCGTCACCGCGTCCTGTAACTGCTGCACCTGGGCCTGAGCGTCGAAGTTCGGGTCGAGGAACTCGGCCGTGGCGCCGTTGGCCCTCGCGTGCTCCTCGACCCCGGCGAACGTGGCCGCCGAGAAGGAGTTGGCCTTGGCGAAGCCGAAGAAGCCGATGCGTTTGGCCCCTCCGGAGGCGGTGGCCGGGGCGGTGGTGGCGCTGCCGCCCCGTTGCTCAGCCGGGTTGACGCAGCCGGCGGCGAGCAGGGCCACCAGTGCCAGGGCCGGTAAGGCAGTCCGTGGTGCGACCATCGAGGTCTCCATTCGCGTCGTCGGCGACTCGCCCGGGACTGCTGGTGATCATAGAGCCACGCGGCGAAGGGAGACCATGGATCGTCAGACGGGCTCCTGGCCCGGCTTCCACTTGATGCCGCACCCGAGCGACGGGTTCTGCTGCTCGGGCACCGGCCCGCCGTCCAGCAGGGCGTCGATGGCGGGACGCAGCGACGAGCCGGTCACCGGCACGTCGTTGCCCGGCCGCGCACCGTCGAACTCGCCCCGGTAGACGAGCTGGAACTGCGAGTCGTACAGGAAGAAGTCGGGCGTGCAGGCGGCGCGATAGGCCTTGGCGACGTCCTGGGTGTCGTCCAGCAGGTACGGGAAGCTGAACCCGGCCCTGGCGGCCTGCTCCGCGAGGTGTGTGGGGTCGTCGTCGGGGTAGTTCACGCTGTCGTTGCTGCAGATGGCGACGATCGACAAGCGCGCGCCGTAGTCCTTCGCCAGGGTGGCGAGACCGGATTCGATGTGCCGCACGTACGGGCAGTGGTTCGAGAGGAAGACCACGAGAGTGGCGGGAGAGTCCTTGAGATCTTCCAGCGATACGCTGCCGCCGTTGATGGCGGTCAGGTCGAACGAGGGCGCGGGTGTGCCGAGCGGAACCATGAACGAGTTGGCAGCCATGACATCCATTGTCGCGTGAGAGAGGCGGATATCGATGGGCGGCATCGCCGAGTTCAGGACTGTCGTGCTGGACTGCCCGGATCCCCAGCGCCTGGCGGAGTTCTACTCCCAGTTGCTGGGCTGGCCGGTCACCTCGGTCGAGGACGACTGGGTGGTGGTGAGCGACGGGGGCGCGCCCAAGCGGCTGGCCTTCCAGCTCGCGCCGGACTACCAGCCGCCCGTGTGGCCGAGCCCCGACCGGCCGCAGCAGTTCCACCTCGACGTCACCGTCACGGACATGGACGAGGCCGAGCGGCAGGTGCTGAAGATCGGCGCCACCAAGCACGATCATCAGCCCAGTGAGGAAGACGACTTCCGGGTGTACCTCGATCCGGCGGGGCATCCGTTCTGCCTGTGCCGGGACGAGTGAGGCTCCCGTTGCGGCGGCCCGGGCCCGGGCGATAGGGGACTGCTCCTGGGGCGGGGCGCCGCAACGGGGTTGTGCTCAAGGGGCGGCTCCGGTAGGTCGCCCAGCGGCGTCGGCCGCCCGGACGGCTACTCGTCCGAGGTGGCGGCCTCGCCGTCGCCCTCGGTGTCGGATCCGGCGCCGAGGGCACCGCCCACCGCGCCGATCGTGTGCGTCAGCCGCACCCCGGACCCGTCCCTGCGCCCGACCTCCTCCGGCAGCGGCACGGGCTTGCCCACCGCCGACACCGCCTTGGCGGGCGCCGGGCCGGCCCAGGCCAGCAGCAGCTCGTCCTCACCCTTCAGGAACCGCTGGGCGCGCACCCCGCCGGTGGCCCGCCCCTTGGCCGGGAACTCGGCGTAGTCGGACAGCTTGCCGCCGCCCACCTGCGTGCCGGGCAGCGCGGTGGAGGAGCCGGCGACGGTGACGACGTGCGCGGGACGCTCGGGATCGACCACCCCGAACCAGATCACCCTCGCCCCGCCGTCGAGCCGGATGCCCGCCATGCCGCCCGCCGGGCGCCCCTGGGGCCGCACGAGGGAGGCGGAGTAACGCAGGAGCTGGGCGTCGGAGGAGATGAACACCAGGTCGTGGGACTCGGACTCCAGCTCGACCGCGCCCACCACGGTGTCGCCGTCCTTCAGGGTGATCACTTCGAAGTCGTCGCGGTTGGCCGGGTAGTCGGGCACCACCCGCTTGACCACGCCCTGCGCCGTGCCCAGCGCCAGGCCGGGGCCGTCGGGGTCGAGGGAGCCGAGGCCGACCACCTTCTCGTCGGGCTGCAGCGACACGTACTCCGAGACCGGGTGCCCGCCCGACAGCGACGGCGGGTTGGCCGATGGTGGCAGCGTGGGCAGGTCGACGACCTGGACGCGGATCAGCCGGCCCAGCGAGGTGACCACGCCGACCTCGCCGCGCACGGAGGTGCGTACGACGCTGAGCAGCACGTCGTGCGCCGCGCGTTCGCCCTCGCCGGGCAGCGGCGTGGCGTCGGGGGTGCGGGCCAGCAGGCCGGTGGAGGAGAGCATGGCCAGGCACGGGTCGTCGGCCACCTGGAGGTCGACGACGGGGGTGCGGGTGACGCCCGGCGCCTCCAGCAGCACCGTGCGGCGCGGAGTGCCGTACTTCTTGGCCACCTCGGCCAGCTCGCCGGAGACGACCTGGCGCAGCTTGGTCTCGGAGGAGAGGATCTCGGTGAGCTGGGCGATCTCCTCGCTCAGCGTCTCCTTCTCGCGGTCGAGCTCCAGCTTGTCGAAGCGGGTCAGGCGGCGCAGCGGCGTGTCGAGGATGTAGGCGGCCTGGATGTCGGTCAGGTCGAAGACCTCCATCAGGCGGGCGCGCGCCTGGGCGGAGTCGTCGGAGGAACGGATGACCTGGATGACCTCGTCGATGTTGAGCAGCGCGATGATCAGGCCGTCGACCAGGTGCAGGCGCTCCTCGCGCTTGCGGCGCCTGAACTCCGACCTGCGGCGCACGACCTCCAGGCGGTGGTCGACGTAGACCTGCAGCATCTCGCGCAGCCCGAGGGTGCGCGGCTCGCCGTCGACCAGGGCGACGTTGTTGATGCCGAAAGTCTCCTCCATCGGCGTCAGCCGGTAGAGCTCCTCCAGCACGGCCTCGGGGATGAAGCCGTTCTTGATCTCGATGACCAGCCGCAGGCCCTTGTGCCGGTCGGTGAGGTCCTTCAGGTCGGCGATGCCCTGGAGCTTCTTGCTGGTCACCAGCTCCTTGATCTTGGTGACCACGCGCTCGGGGCCGACGTTGTAGGGCAGCTCGGTGACGATGATGCCCTTGCGGCGCGGCGTGATCTGCTCGACCGCGCACCTGGCCCGCATCCGGAACGTGCCGCGACCCGTCTCGTACGCGTCGCGCACGCCCTGCAGCCCGATGATCGAGCCGCCGGTCGGCAGGTCGGGCCCGGGCACGAACTTCATCAGGTCGTCGAGCGTCGCGTCGGGCTTCTTGATCAGGTGCCGGGCGGCGGCCACGACCTCGACGAGGTTGTGCGGCGCCATATTGGTGGCCATGCCGACCGCGATGCCGCTGGTGCCGTTGACCAGGAGGTTGGGGAAGGCCGACGGCATGACCGTGGGCTCGGTCTCCTGGCCGTCGTAGTTGGGCTTGAAGTCGACGGTGTCCTCGTCGAGCGACTCGACCATGAGCATGGCCGCGGCGGCCAGCCTGGCCTCGGTGTACCGCATGGCGGCGGGCATGTCGTCGGGTGAGCCGAAGTTGCCGTGGCCGTCGACCAGCGGCAGCCGCATGGAGAACGGCTGCGCCAGGCGGACCAGCGCGTCGTAGATGGCGCTGTCGCCATGGGGGTGGAGCTTGCCCATGACGTCGCCGACGACGCGGGACGACTTGACGTGGCCGCGCTCGGGGCGCAGGCCCATCTCGCTCATCGAGTACAGGATGCGCCGCTGCACGGGCTTGAGGCCGTCGCGCGCGTCGGGCAGGGCGCGCTGATAGATCACTGAGTAGGCGTACTCGAGGTAGCTCGCGCGCATCTCGGCGGAGACGTCGATGTCGACGATCCGCTCCTCGAAGTCCTCAGGCGGGGGTGCAGTCGTGCGTCGGGCCATCTTGTGCTGCGCGGCTGCCTCGGCCGTCGCGCCGAGGGGAAGCGCATCCTCCTTCTGTTCTCGTGCTGTAACCGTAGCCGTCAGCTCGCTTGCGAAGCGTCAGATCGGCGTGCGAGGCGTCGACGTAACCTGCCCCCGTCGCGGGGATCCGACGTGTGTGCCCCTGGAGATGATGACATGAGCGGGGTCTTGCATGGCATATCCAGGGCGACGCTGACGCCACGGTAACGATCTTTCCGCATGCGGTCGACAGGTGCGAGGAGAACGTCTTCAGCGGCATCCTACTCGATTTATCGCAGATGTGTTCGAGCGGCGAGCCCGAGGCCGTTCTCTCGCCTTGACCAAGCAATTGCTTGGGTCTTACCGTGCATCCAAGGGGATCCCACCTGTTCACCGGAGGCGTCATGATCGAGTTCCATCCCGTGACCAAGCACATCGGCGCCGAGGTCACCGGGGTCGATCTGCGCAAGCCGCTGTCGGAGGACGAGGTCGCGACCCTGCGGACGGGGTGGCTCAAGCACCTCGTGCTGTTCTTCCGCGACCAGCACATCGACGACGACCAGCACCTGCAGTTCGCCCTGAACTTCGGCACGCTCAACCACCCCGCCTTCAAGAAAGACTCCACCAGCCCCATCCACGTCCTCGACCAGACCTCACCCAAGGGCGAGGGCGGCGACGAGTGGCACAGCGACAACACCTTCGAGCCGACACCGCCCATGGGCTCGCTGCTGCGCTGCATGCAACTGCCCAGCGTGGGCGGCGACACCTGCTGGGCGAACACCTACCTGGCCTACGAGACGCTGTCCAAGCCCATCCAGCGGCTGTGCGACGAGCTGACGGCCGAGCACGACATCACCATGTCGATGAAGAAGGCCATCTCCAAGGGGCACCCGTTCGACCTGGCGGAGATCCAGGCCAAGTGGCCTCCGAGGACCCGGCCCGTGGTCCGCGTGCACGCCGAGACGGGACGCAAGGCGCTGTTCGTCAACCGGGCCTCCACCACGCGGCTCGTGGAGCTGAACGACCGGGAGAACGAGGCGCTGCTGCCGTTCCTGATCGACCACATCCGCTCGCCCGAGTTCCAGCTCCGGCTCCGCTGGCGACCCGGCACCCTCGCCTTCTGGGACAACCGGCCGACCCAGCACTACGCCGTCGCCGACTACACGGAACGCCGGCGGATGCACCGGGTCACGATCAACGCCTTCCCCGAGCACGCGGACAAATAGCCACTGCTTGACCACGCGGACGGCCCACGATGCGCGCGTCACGGCGGCCGGCCCCGTGAACCGGAGGAGCGTCTCCCTGGACAGGGGCCGGCCCCGTGCGGTGGGCGGGGTGAGTGCGGCTGTGCCGTAAAGGAGGAGAGAGTCTGGTAACAAGGGGAGCATGATTGATGCCCCCGATGCCGCGATGCTGCGGGAAGAGGCGGAAGAGCGCCTCCAGGCGCTCGCCGGCGAGCACGCCAGGCTCCGCGACGACCAGTGGGCCGCCATCGAGGCGCTGGTGCTCGACCGGCGCAGGGTCCTCGTCGTGCAGCGCACCGGATGGGGCAAGTCGGCCGTCTACTTCGTGGCCACCGCCCTCCTGCGTGAGCTCGGCGAAGGCCCCACCGTCATCGTCTCGCCGCTGCTCGCGCTCATGCGCAACCAGATCGCCGCCGCCGAGCGCGCGGGCATCAGGGCCGTCACCATCAACTCCGCCAACCCCGAGGCGTGGGAGGAGGTCTACGGCCAGGTCGCCGAGGGCATGGTGGACGTGCTGCTGGTCAGCCCCGAGCGCCTGAACAACCCCGACTTCCGCGACAACGTGCTGCCCGAGCTGGCCGAGAGCGCCGGGCTCGTGGTGGTCGACGAGGCCCACTGCATCTCCGACTGGGGTCACGACTTCAGGCCCGACTACCGCAGGCTGTCCACGCTGTTCGCGGAGCTGCCGCCGGGCATCCCCGTGCTGGCCACCACCGCCACCGCCAACGCGCGCGTCACCCGCGACGTGGCCGAGCAGATGCGCCTGCCCGCCGAGCTGCAGCCAGAAGGGCAGGACACGCTGGTCCTGCGCGGCCCGCTGGAGCGCGAGAGCCTGCACCTGAGCGTCGTCCGCCTGCCCAGCGCCGAGCAGCGGCTGGCCTGGCTCGCCCAGACCCTGCGCGAGCTGCCCGGCTCCGGCATCGTCTACACCCTCACCGTCGCCGCCGCCCACGAGATCGCCGGCTACCTGCGCGAGCAGGGGCTGGAGGTGGCCGCCTACTCCGGCCAGACCGAGCCGGCCGAGCGGCTGGCGGCCGAGGAGGCGCTGCTCAACAACAAGATCAAGGCGCTGGTGGCGACGAGCGCGCTCGGCATGGGGTTCGACAAGCCGGACCTCGGGTTCGTGGTGCACGTGGGTGCGCCGCAGTCGCCCGTCGCCTACTACCAGCAGGTCGGACGGGCCGGGCGGGGCGTCGAGCGGGCCGAGGTCATCCTGCTGCCCGGCACCGAGGACCGCGACATCTGGGCGTACTTCGCCTCGCTGGCCTTCCCGCCGGAGCCCGTCGTCCGCACCACGCTGCGGACGCTGGAGGAGCGGGGCGTCATGTCCACCCCCGCCCTGGAGACCGCCGTCGACCTGAGCCGCAGCCGCCTGGAGATGATGCTCAAGGTCCTCGACGTGGACGGCGCCGTCCGTCGCGTCAAGGGCGGCTGGGAGGCCACCGGCGCGGAGTGGTCCTACGACGCCGAGCGCTACCAGCGCATCGCCGCCGAACGCCGGGCCGAACAGGAGGCCATGCTCGCCTACCTGACCACGACCGAGTGCCGCGAACAGTTCCTGCGCAGGCGCCTCGACGACGACACCGCCACGCCGTGCGGGCGCTGCGACAACTGCACGGGCCGGCACCGCTCGCCGGAGATCGGCGCGCAGGCCGTCGAGAACGCCCGCGAGCGGCTGAGCAGGCCCGGCGTCGAGATCGAGGCCCGCAAGCAGTGGCCCACCGGCATGCCCGACCTGTCCGGCCGGATCAAGCCCGAGCTGGGCGCCGAGCCCGGCAGGGCGCTCGGGCGGCTGACCGACATCGGATGGGGCAACCGGCTGCGGGAGCTGTTCGCGGCGGAGGACGGGCCGATGCCGGACGACATGTTCGCGGCCGTCATCAAGGTGCTGTCCGCCTGGGACTGGCGCGAGCGGCCCGTCGCCGTGGTCAACGTGCCGTCCGCGTCCAGGCCCGCGCTGGTGCGCGGGTTCGCCGAACGGCTGGCCCAGGTGGGGCGGCTGACGTATCTGGGGGAGCTGGGCTACCGCGCCGGTACGCCGGGCAAGCAGTTCAACAGCGCCAAGCGGGTGCAGGCCATCAGGGGCACCCTGGCCATGCCCAAGGAGCTCGGCGCCGCGATCGCCCAGTGCGGCGGGCCCGTGCTGCTCGTGGACGACCGGGTCGACACCGGCTGGACGATGACGCTCGCCGCCGCCCAGGTCCGCCACGCGGGCGCCCCCGCCGTCCTGCCCCTGGCCCTGGCGGTCACGAGCTGACCCTCGTGGTTAGTCGCCCAGTATCGGGCTGACGTGCAGGTTGGCCGCCTTGGCGCCGCGCAGTCGCGACGTGCGGCGCCACGTCGCCGGGATCAGCACCGTCTCCTCGCCGGGCAGCTCGCGGTGGACGTACGTGGTGCGGAAGCCGTTCGGCTGCCCGCAGCACCTGCTCCGGCACGAGCCGAGGCGAGGGCGGATCACTCGAACGCGGCGGGCGCACGCCGTGCCTAGAAAGGCGGTCGCGCACCCAGGTGCATGATCGCCTTGGCGGCCAGCCGGCAGCCCGAGGACAGCGCCTCGGCCGGCGGCTTGCCCTCCAGCCACGCGGGCAGGAAGCCGGCGCAGAACGCGTCGCCCGCGCCCGTACCGTCAACGATCTTGTCGACCGGGTCGGCGGCCACCCGCACAGGGTCGGGACGGCCGTTGCTGAACCACAGCGCGCCCTCGGCGTTCATCTTGATGACGACCTGCGGGAACCACGCGGTCAGCACCTTGGCGGCGGCCTCGGCCTCGTCGCGGCCGGTCAGCACCTTTGCCTGGTCGATGTTGGCGAACAGCAGCTTGGCGCCGTTCGTCCACTCCAGGAACGGCTCGGCCCCGGTACGCTCCAGCGGCGCGGAGGACGCGCAGTCGACCGAGATCGACATGTTCGCGCGCCTGGCCATGTCGAGCGCCGCCAGCCCCGCGTCGCGCGAGCCCTCGTTGATCAGCGTGTAGCCCGACAGGTGCAGGTGCGCGCCCTGGGTGAACAGGTCGCGCGGCAGGTCCTCGGGGGACAGGGCGGCGTTGGCGCCGGGATCGGAGAGCATGGTGCGCTCGCCCTTGTGCGTCACCAGCACGACACAGGTGCCGGTCGGCCGCTCAGGGTCCATGACGAGCCGGGCGTCCACGCCGTAGCCCATCAGCTCCATGTCGCGGTTGCGCCCCGTGATGTCGGCGCCCCTGCGGCCGATGAAGGCCACCTCGGCGCCCTCGACGGCCAGCCAGGAGGAGATGTTGGCCCCTGAGCCGCCGCCGTGCATGGTGACGATCGCCGGGGTGTCGCTCGCCCGGGCGAGCGCATAACGGGCGCGAGCGACCGCGTCGGTCATGAGATCGCCCACCACGACGACCCGCGTCATGATGTCACCACCTTGCTGCCTTCAGAACGAGCTTGACCACGGCTAAACGCCACGGCAAAAGTAACAGGTTGCGGGCTGCCCGTGGGGCGTACCCCGGAGACCGGGCAGGAGTCGATGCACAAGCGTTGCCCAACAGGGCCCCTGGTCTTGGCATATGGGATGCGGGTTTACAGTCGAGACTGTGGAGGCACAATATCCGGCTCACTGGGAGGCCGATGTCGTCCTGGCCGACGGCGGCACCGCGCACGTCCGCCCGATCCGCCCGGCCGACGCCGACCGCCTCCGTTCCTTCTACTCGCGGCTGTCCGACGAGTCGATCTACTTCCGCTTCTTCGGGCCCCGGCCCCGCCTCTCCGACAGAGAGGTCGAGCGGTTCACGAACGTCGACTACGTCAGCCGCGTCGCACTGATCGCCACCATCGGCGCCGAGATGGTGGCCGTCATCCGCTACGACCGCACAGGCCCCGGTGAGGCCGAGGTCGCCTTCCTCGTCGAGGACGCCCACCAGGGCAGGGGCGTGGCCTCGGTGCTGCTGGAGCACCTGGCGGCCACGGCCCGCGAGCGCGGCATCGAGCGGTTCGTCGCCGACGTGCTGCCCGCCAACATGCGCATGACGGGGCTGCTGCGGCAGGCCGGTTACACCGCACAGAGCCAGTTCGAGGACGGCGTCGTACGGATGACGCTCGACCTCACCCCGACCGACACCTCCACCGAGGTGACGATCGCCCGCGAGCACCGGGCAGAGTCCCGCTCCATTGCCAGGCTCCTCACCCCCGGCTCCGTCGCCGTCATCGGCGCCTCGCGCGAGCCGGGCGGTGTGGGCCAGACCGTGCTGCGCAACCTTCTGGCCGCCGACTTCACCGGCCCCGTCTACCCCGTGCACCGCGAGGTGCGGGCGGTGGCGGGCGTGCGGGCGTACCCGAGCGTGAGCGAGATCGACGGCGACGTCGACCTCGCCGTGGTGGCCGTCCCGGCCGAGGGCGTGCTCGACGTGGTCAAGGAGTGCGCGGAGAAGGGCGTGCACGGGCTGGTCGTGGTCTCCTCCGGGTTCGGCGAGACGGGCGACCAGGGCCGGGCCAGGCAGGACGAGCTGGCCCGCATCGCCCGCTCCTACGGCCTGCGCGTCGTCGGCCCCAACTGCCTCGGCATCGCCAACACCGACCCGGCCGTCAAGCTCAACGCCACCCTCGCCGCCACCGTGCCCGGCAGGGGGAAGGTGGGATTCTTCAGCCAGTCCGGCGCGCTCGGCACCGCCCTGTTGCAGCGGGTGGCGCAGCGCGGCATGGGCATCTCGTCGTTCGTCTCCGCGGGCAACAGGGCCGACGTCTCGGGCAACGACCTGCTGCAGTACTGGGAGGAGGACGACTCCACCGAGGTCATCCTGCTCTACCTGGAGTCGCTCGGAAACCCGCGCAAGTTCACCCGGCTGGCCAGGCGCATCGCGCGCAGCAAGCCCGTCGTGGTGGTCAAGAGCGGCGGCACCCCCTCCGGGCACTCGGCCGAGGAGCTGGGGCTGCCCGACTCGGCGATCAGCTCGCTGTTCGAGCAGGCCGGGCTGATCAGGGTCGACGACCTCATCCAGCTCTTCGACGTGGGGCAGCTCCTCGCCTACCAGCCGCTGCCCGCGGGCCCGCGGGTCGCGCTCGTGACCAACTCCGACGCGCTCGGCCTGCTGGCCGCGCACGCCTGCCGGGCCGCCGGCCTGGAGCCGCGCGCCCCGGTCAACCTGGGCCCCGCCGCCGGCGCCGCCGAGTACGGCCGCGCCCTCGCGGGCGAGCTGGCCTCGCCGGACGTCGACTCCGCCGTCGTGATCTACATGCCGCCCATCCCAGGTCGCACCGAGGAGGTGGCCGACGAGCTGCTCCGGGTGTCGAAGGACTCCGGCAAGCCGGTGGTGGCGACGTTCCGCGGGCACCTGGGCATGCACCCCGCCCTGCGCGTGCCCGGTCCCTCCGCGCCGTCGCGCGGCTCCATCCCCTCCTACGCGGCGCCCGAGGAGGCCGTGCGCGCCCTGGCCCTGGTGGCCCGCTACGCCGCCTGGCGGGCGCAGCCCTCGACGCCGCCGCACGAGCTCGAAGGCGTCGACACCGTGCGCGCCAGAGACCTCGTCCACGAGACGCTGTCGGGCAGCGCGCCCGACGCCGAGGCCTCGCCCGCCGGGTTCGCCCAGGCGGGGCCGCCGGTCGAGATCGACGCCGCCGAGCTGCTGTCCTGCTACGGCCTGACCGTCTGGCCCGCCGAGATCGTGCGCTCGTCCGAGGCGGCCGTGGCCGCCGCAGAAAGCCTCGGCTGGCCCGTGGTGGTCAAGGTGGCCGACCCGGGCGCCTCGCGCCGCGCCGGCACCGTGCGGCTGGGGCTGACCGGGCCCGAGATGGTGCGCCACGCGTACACCGAGTTCGCCGAGCTGTTCGGCGAGGGGGTGGAGCTGGCCGTCCAGCGGATGGCGCCGCAACCCGCCGTGCCGACGGTCGCCGGCGTCATCGAGGACCCGGCGTTCGGGCCTGTCGTGTCGTTCGGGCTGGGCGAGGTGACCGCGCGCCTGCTGCAGGACCAGGGTTTCCGCCTGGCGCCGCTGACCCGCGAGGACGCCTCCGCCCTCGTCCGGTCCGTACGGGCGGCGCCGCTGCTGTTCGGCGAGTACGGCTACCCGCCCGTGGCGGTGGACGCCCTGGAGGAGCTGCTGGTACGCGTCGGCCGCCTGGCCCACGACCTGCCGGAGGTGGCCCGCCTCGACCTCGACCAGGTGCTCGTGGGGGAGTCGGACGCCATCATCCTGGGCGCCAGGGCCATCCTGCGCACCCCGGCGGGCCCCCGCCTCGACGTCGGCCCCCGCCGCCTGTCGTGAGGCGGGAAAACCCTGCTCAGGGGTGGCCCTCAGCAGATCCGCCCACAGCGAATGCCGTGACCCGAGTGCCCGCCGCTGCCCAGACAAAAGACGTTATAGAGCGTTATATCCGGCGGGTGAGTGCACTGCCCGGCCCTGGCAGGATGGAGCCATGAGGGAAACCCGAGTCTCAGCCGCGGGCCTGCGTGAAGCGATCGAGCGCAGCGGCTACTACCCCGACCTCGTCACCGATGCGGTCGAATCCGCGCTGGGCAAGGAGGCCGTGACCGCGTTCGTGGTCCACCACGAGGCGACCTTCGATCCCGCCATGGAGGTTCGCCGGCACGTCACCGTCCTGGTGCTGTCGGCGACGCGGCTGCTCGTCTGCCACACCGACGAGCACCCGGCGGTCGAGGGCGTCTCGGCGTCCCACGCCTCCACCACCACCGAGGCGGTCCGGCTGAGCCGCGTCCAGTCCGTGGCCGTCACCCGCGTCGTGCCCGACCCCGCCTCGTACGTGCCGGGCGTCCCTCCCACGGAGGTCACCCTCACGATCGGCTGGGGCGCCATCTCCCACGTGGACCTGGAGCCGGCGACGTGCGGCGACGAGAACTGCGAGGCCGACCACGGCTACACGGGGGCCATCACGGCCGACGACCTGTCGCTGCGGGTCAGCGAGGCCGCCGACGGGCCTGAGGCGGTCACCCACGTCCTCGCCTTCGCCAAGGCCCTCTCCGAGGCGACGGCCCGCGCCACCGCCTGACCCACCCGTCGCCCAGCCCACGCCCGGGGCCTGGGCCAGCACGGTCGCCAAGCCACGGCCCCGCGGCACGGCCCCGCGGCACGGCCCCGCGGCACGCATGACGACGCGCCACTGCGCGGGCGCACACAGCGGCGCAGTGGCACGGCCAGACGCCGCACACCGCATGTCGCCACCGCGCAGGCGGTAGGGCGCGCATGGCGGTAGGGCGCGCATGGCAGCGCCGCGTACGCGGCGGCAAGGCGCGCACGGCAGCGCGGCGCACGCGGCGGCAAGGCGCGCACGGCGGTAGGGCGCGCACGGCGGTAGGGCGCGCACGGCGGTAGGGCGCGCATGGCAGCGCGGCGGCGCGGCATGTGCAGCGGCGTGGCGCGCACGGCGGCGTGTGCGCGGAGCCACGGAGGCCCCTCGCGCTCAGGCCACCCCCGGCCGCCCCGCCATCCCCGCCAGCCGATCGATCGCCTGCTGCCTGGGCATTCCGGCCCCCTCCCGATACGCCGCCCGGTACCCATCCTCCCCCAAGCCCCCGACCAGCTCCCGAATCAACGCCCGAATCTCCGGATCCCCCTGATCAAGCACCCCCTTGATCCTCTCGCTCATCCCCAGCGAGAAGGCCGCCCCCTCGAAATCCCCCTCCAGCGCGAGCAACCGCCCCAGCCACTCACACGCGCTGGCGAGATGCCCAGGGTTCCCGTAGGCGAACGCCCCCCACATGGCATGGGGGAACAACGCCCGCGCCCGCACGGCGTCCCCCTCAGCGAGCAGCAGCGAGACCCGCTCACCGGCGATCAGCCCCCGGACGACGTCCTCAGGCATGGGCACCCGGTGCACGAGCGTCTCCAGCCGGTCCAGCGCCTCATGGGCCTGCCGGTACTCGCCCGACCGGCGCAGGACCGCCGCCCGATGGTTGAGGAGAGTGGTCTCCAGGCGCCGCAGCCCGCGTTCTCTGGCCTGGCGCTGCCCGGCGTCGAGGTCGCGCAGGGCGCCGGACAGGTCGCCGCTGCGGGCCCGCGCCGCCGCGAGCCGCCCCTTGGACCAGGCCAGGTGCTCTTCGGTGCCGAGTTCGGAGCTGATGGCGACGGCTCGCTCGGCGGCGGAGACAGCCTCCTGGTGGTTGCCGCGTACGTCGTCGTCCATGCTGATGGCCAGCAGCGCCATCACCATGCCCCACCGGTCGCCGGCCTGCTCGAACGCCTGCAGCGCCTCGCGCCGCGCCTGCGCCCCGGTGGTCATGTCGCCTTGCTGGGTGCGGACGAAGTCCTGGGCCCACAGGGCGCTGGCCCGTACCCAGGGGTCGGCGGAGTTCAGCGCGTGCTCCAGCTCGTCCTGGTTGGGACCGGAGCTCTCGGAGGCGGTGGCGAGCTGGGACAGCCGGAACAGGGGCACGGCCGGATGGAAGCTCAGCGCCCGCCTGTCCAGGCTGGGCGGTTGCAGCTCGGTCCGCGCCCCGGCAGCGACCCCCTGGACCACCTGGAAGGCGGCTCGCACGTCCGCGGGCAGTTCGTCGCCGAACGCGAGCACCTCGGAGAGGGACGTCTCGAACAGGTGGCTCATGCCCCTGATGCCCCAATACCAGAACAGTGAGCGCACGAACCTGGACGCCGTGGTCACGTCGCGGGCGGCGACGGCCGAGCGCAGCGCGTAGATGAGGTTGTCGTGCTCGGCGTCGAAGGCGGCGATCGCGTGGAGCTGGTCCCTGGTTCGCAGGAGCGGCTCGTGCTCTTCGGCGAACATCAGGAAATATCGGGACAGGCGGGTGGTGATGTCGTCGCCCGACTCGGCGAGCCGGTCGGCCGCGTACGCGCGTACGGTCTCCAGCATGCGGTAGCGGTCCGCGCTCTCCTGGACGAGGGACTTGTCCACCAGCGAGCCGACGACGCCGAGCACGTCGTCGGCGGGCAGCGACTCGTCGGCGCAGATGGCCTCCAGCGCCGGCAGGCTGCCTCCGCCCGGCAGCGCCGACAGCCTGCGCGCCAGCACCCGCTCCTGCTCGTCCAGCAGGTCCCAGCTCCACTCGACCATCGCGAGCAGGGTGCGCTGGCGGGGTAGCGCGGTCCTGCTGCCCGAGTTCAGCAGCCTGAACCGGTCGTGCAGGCGCCGGACGACCTCCCTGGCGCTCATCGCGCGCAGTTTCGCGGCGGCCAGTTCGAGTGCCAGCGGGATGCCGTCGAGCCGCCGGCAGATCTCCACGACGTCGTCCACCGTGCTCTCGTCGAGCGTGAAGCCCGGCCGGACGCCGGCGGCGCGGTCGACGAAGAGGCGCACCGCGGCCGCCTGTCCGGCCTCGGCCGGTTCGGGGTCGCCCGGCGGCAGGTCGAGCGAGCCCAGGGGGCACAGCGTCTCCCCGTTGATCGCGAGCGCCTCCCTGCTGGTGGCCAGGATCCGCAGTCGCGGCAGCCGCAGCAGGAGCTGCTCGGACAGCTCGGCCGCGGCCTCGATCAGGTGCTCGCAGTTGTCGAGCAGGAGCACGCCGTCGCCGACGTCGAGCAGGCTCGCGATGCGATCCACGGGGGTGGCCTGCTGGAGCTGCCCGCTGTCGTACAGGCGGCTGTCGGACGAGCTGAGCACGCCGAGCACGGCGTCGGCGAGCCGGCCGGGCTCGCTCACGCCGGCCAGCGGCACGAACCACACGCGCTGGTCCAGGCGCGCCGCCGCCTCCAGCGACAGCCTGGTCTTGCCCGCGCCGCCGGGGCCGACGATGGTGACCAACCGGCCGGAGCGCAGCAGCCCGGACAGTTGCCGCAGCTCGGCCTCCCGGCCGAAGAACGTGGTCAGCCGGGCGGGCAGGCGGTTCAGGCCGGGCTCCTCCCGGGCCGGCGGCCGGTCCAGCTCCCCGCGCAGCAGCGCGAGGTGGACCTCGCGCAGCCCTTGGGACGGGTCCACGCCCAGCTCGTCGCCCAGCCTGGCGCGGATCTCCTCGTAGACCGCCAGCGCGTCCGCCTGGCGTCCGGCCGCCGACAGCGCGCGCATGCGCAGCTCGGCCAGGCGTTCGCTCAGCGGATGCTCGGCCGCCGCCGCGCCGAGGTCGGCCAGCACCTCGGTGTGCCGGCCGAGCCGTAACTCGGCGTCGAAGCGGTCCTCGGCCGCCGCGGCCCGCACGTCGTGCAGTCTCGTGGCGTTGCCGTGGGCGAACGGGGCCTCCTGCACGTCCGCCAGCGCGGGCCCCCGCCACAGTTCGAGCGCGGCCCGCAGCAGGGCGGCGGCCTCCGCGGGCCTGCCCTCGGCCAGCTCGCGCCGCCCCCGGGCGACCAGTTCCTCGAACCGGTGCGCGTCCACGTCCTCGCCGCTCACGGGCAGCCGGTAGCCGCCCGCCACCAGCTCGACCGCCCCGACGCCCTTCAGCGCCCTGCGCAGCCGGGACACCAGGCCCTGCAGGGCACCCGTGGCGCCCGCCGGCGGCTCGTCGCCCCACAGGTCGGTCACGAGCGCGTCCGCGCTCACCGGCCGGCCGGCCGCCAGGGCGAGCCTGGTCAGCAGCATGCGGAGCCGGACGCCTGGGATGTTCACCGGTACACCGTCACCGGCGAAGACCTCAACCGGGCCAAGCAGCACAATTCGCACCCCTCAAGTCTCTCAAACCTCACGAAGCCCCGTCCGTGGCCGGATGGCCGCGGACGGGGCGGTGGCTCGCTTCAGGCGTTCGCCATCGCGATCGAGGGCGTGCTCGCCGGGCGCTTGCGGAAGTAGGCGCGGGCCGCGGGCAGCAGGAGCAGGACGATGACGGCCAGCGAGATCAGCGGCGTGGTGAGCATGCGGACGTCGGTGGCGGCCAGCAGCCAGCCCGGGTAGACGCTCTCGCTCGCGTCCAGGACGGCCTGCGCGTCGGCGCCTGGGCCGAGGATGTTCTGCAGGTACTGGGTCTTCGACGCCTGGCTGGTGAAGATGAAGACGTCCAGCAAGAGGAAGATCGGCTGGATGACGAGGGTCAGGATCCGGCCCGCCCGTCTGCCGCCCAGGTTCAGCAGCGCGAGGAGCGCGGCGGTCACGGCGGTGGTGACGGGCAGGACGAGCGCGTAACCGCCCTCGTCGAAGTGCACGTTGTTGGCGGCCAGGATGCCGGGTGACATCCCCTGCCTGATCAGCTCCGCCTCGGCGGCGGCCTGGACGTCGGCGCCGTAGGCGAGACCCGCGAACGGGGCGATGAGGAAGCCCGCGGCGAACGCGAGCTGCAGGGCGGCGGCGATGGTGACGAGGCGGGGGCGGGGGTTCGTCTTCGTGGTGTTGTTCATGACAGGAACGATGTCGTGCGCCGCTGACACGGCATGGACAGGCGGCAGACGCGTCACAGACACGGCTCTGACACGGCTTTGACACGGCGGGAAGGAGCACAGCGGCCGAGATCACCCCGCGACTACACTGAGGGCATGCTGGTGCCGGGATACGGCGGCGAGTCGCTGGCCGACGTGCCGCGATCGCTGCTGGCCGCCCTGGGCCTGCGCGAGCCCAACGCGCTGGGCCTGCCCCGATCGGACCGCGTCTGCCTGTTCGTGGTGGACGGCCTCGGCGCGGAGCTGCTGCGCGCCCACCCGGACGCGGCGCCGTTCCTCTCCGCCATGACCGCCAGGACGCTCACCGCCGGCTTCCCCGCCACCACGGTCACGAGCCTGTGCACGCTGGGCACGGGGCTGACCCCGGGCGAGCACGGCATGGTCGGCCTGATGCTGGCCGTGCCGGGCACCGGCCACCTGTTCAACTGCCTGCGCTGGACGCTGCCCGACGGCCTGACGATGGACCCCGACGAGTGGCAGCCCGCCGCGACCGTCTACCAGCGCGCCGCCGAGGCCGGGGTCGAGCCCGTCTACGTGGCGCCGGCGGAGTTCGAGGGCACCGGCTTGACCAGGGCCGTCTACAGAGGCGTCCGCTACGTGGCGGCCGACTCCATCGACGACCGGGTGGCCCGCGTCCACGAGGCGCTGCGCGAGCGGCGGCCCGCCTACGTCACCGTCTACTACGGCGACCTCGACGCCACCGGCCACATGGTGGGCTGGGGCAGCCCGGAGTGGCTGCGGCAGCTCAGCATCGTCGACGACATGGCGCAGCGGCTGGCCGAGGGGCTGCCGCCCGGCTCCGCCCTGTACGTCACCGCCGACCACGGCATGGTCAACGCCACCGAGAAGCTCGACGCGGAGAGCGTGCCCGAGCTGACCGAGGGGGTGGCGCTGCTCGGCGGCGAGGCCAGGGCCAGGCACGTCTACGCCCGCGAGGGGGCCGCGAAGCAGGTGCTGGAGGCCTGGCGCGAGACTCTGCGCGGCAAGGCGTGGGTGGTGTCCAGGCAGGAGGCGGTGGAGTCGGGCTGGTTCGGCCCGCACGTGCGTGACGCGTGGCTGCCGCGCATCGGCGACGTCGTGGCCGTGCCGCACGCCGACCTGGCCATCACCGCCCCGACGAAGCACCGCATCGAGGCGCTGTTCACCGGTTACCACGGCTCGCTCACGGCGGCCGAACAGCACGTCCCGCTCCTGGAGGTTCAGTCGTGACCAGCCCGTTGATCACCCCTGCCGAGCTGTCCGCCCTCGACGGCGCGACCGTGCTCGACGTGCGCTGGCGGCTCGGCGGCCCGCCCGGGATCGACTTCTACCGCGAGGGCCACGTCGAGGGCGCCGTCTACTGCGACCTCGACACCGACCTCGCCGCCCCGCCCGGCGCGGGCGGCCGGCACCCGCTGCCGGACGCGGCGGCGTTCCAGGCCGCCATGCGGCGGCTGGGCGTCCGTGACGGGCGGCCGGTGGTCGTCTACGACGACGCCGCCGCCACGGTCGCGGCCAGGGCCTGGTGGGCGCTGCGTTACTTCGGCCACCAGGACGTGCGCGTGCTCGACGGCGGCCTGCCCGCCTGGATCGAGGCGGGCCTGCCGATCACCAAGGAGGTCCCGCGGCCGGAGGAGGGCGACTTCACCGCGCGGCCCGGCGGCATGCCGGCGCTGACCGCCGACGAGGCGGCGGAGCTGGCCACGCGGGGTGTGCTGCTCGACGCCCGGGCGGGGGAGCGTTACCGGGGTGAGGTGGAGCCGGTCGATCCAGTGGCCGGGCACGTGCCCGGCGCGCTCAGCGCGCCCACGACCGGCAACGTCGGCCCGGACGGCCGTTTCCTCGCCCCCGCGGCGTTGCGTGCCCGGTTCGCCGGGCTGGGCGTGCGCGACGGGGTCGCGACGGGCGCCTACTGCGGCTCGGGGGTGACGGCCGCGCACGAGGTGCTGGCGCTGGAGGTGGCGGGCCTGCCCGCGTCCCTGTACGTGGGCTCCTGGTCGGACTGGGTGTCCGACCCGTCCCGTCCCGTCGCGACGGGTGCGTGAATCACCTCAGCAGAACGGCCGGTCGCCCGCGCCGAAGCAGACGAACCCCATCTCGTCCGTCTTGGCGGCGGCGAAGGCGAGCGCCGCGTCCGGCGGCTGCCCCGCCGCCAGCAGCTCGTGGAACGTGCTCATCACCGCCCGCGCCGTCTCGTCCCGAACCGGCACCATCCCCGCCACCACGCACGCCGACCCCTTGGCCAGGAACGTGCCCGGCAGCCCCAGCGGCGCCCCCTCCATCGGCGTCCGCGACATCCCCGAATTGCACGCCGACAGCACCACGAGCCCGGCCGAGCGGGAGACGTCCAGCAGGTCGTAGGCCATGAGCTGGCCGTCCTCCAGCTTGATCCCGGACACCAGCGGGCTGCGCGCGTGGAAGACGCCGTGCGCGGCCAGGTGCACGACGTCGGCCGTGCCGAGCGCCTCCAGCACCGGCTCGACGCGGCCGGGCACCTGCTCCCCGCCGGGATGGCAGGCCAGCACGTGCGCGACCTCCGCGTGCCCGTGCGACAGCGAGGGCCCGGCCGCCGCGACCACGCGCGGCCTGCCGCTGGAGCGCGGCCTGTGGGACGTTCGGGCGCGCAGCCACGCGGCGGCGCCGGCCGCGACGCTGACCGGCCGCTCCCGCAGGGACGGCAGCGCGCCCCACGGCACCGTGTGCAGCGCCCCCACCGGCACCACGACCAGCGGCCGATCTCCCAGCCCGCCGGCCAGGGGCCGCAGCACCAGCCGTTCCAGCTCGGCGGCGGCGGCCTCGACGTCGTGGCGGCGGCCGGCCCGGCGCAGCGCGTACCGCAGGCGCACGATGGTGTCCATGACCTGACGCAGGCCGCCCAGCCGCCGCAGCAGCACCCGGTCCTCGCTCAGCAGCACGGCCAGCAGCGAGTCACCGTCGGCGACGTACTCGATCATCGCGCCCCGCCCCAGCTCGGCGCGGACGCGCTCGGGGTCGACCAGCGCGCACGCGTGCGCGGGAGCCGCCACGGCCCGCCACCGCTCCGCCCACTCGAACACCTCCCTCGGGCACCCGTCGCGCACCGCCAGCTCCAGCCCGTAGGCCGCCAGCCGCTCCCCGGCCCTGGCCGCGTGGGCGCGCAGCGACGGGTCCTCGAACGCCTCCACCCGGCCGCTGATCTCCGCCAGCCCGTCGCGCACGGCGCGGAAGGCCGCGGGCACGTCCTCCTGCAGCGCCGCCTGGAGGGCGAGCGCGTGCTGGCGGACCGGCACCGGGATCTGGGACGCCTGCGCGAGCTGCCTGGCCTGCGGTTCCGAGGCCAGCGAGGTCAGCCGGGTGCCGGCGGGCATCCACCGCTCGCGCCGCTCGGCGTGCCGGGTGAGCCTGGCGAGCTGGGCGGAGGCGGTCGGGTGGTCGTCCACGACCAGCGCCGCCTCGGCCGCCGCCAGCCGCAGCGCCGCCGCTCCCGCCCGGTGCGCGAACCCGTCCTCCAGCTCGTCGGCGCACGCGATCAGCTCGGTGACCAGCCCGGGGGTTACGGGTTCGAGCGCCAGCCGCGAGCGCAGCACGACCTCCCTGGCCAGCGGCAGCCAGGACGTCCTGTCCTGCGCGGCCAGCTCGGCCGCGGCCTGCTCCGCCACCTTCCTGGCGCGGTGCGGGTTGCCGGTCAGCAGCTCCACCTGGGCCAGCTTGAGCCGGGCCTCGGCGAGCGCGGTGTGCGCCGCCGACGCCTCCAGATCGGGTACGGCCATCCGCAGCATCGTCCCCGCCTCGCCGGGCAGGTGCGCGGCCAGCAGGGCCCCGGCGAAGTCGGCCCGCATCGCGGCCAGCCGCTCGGGGAAGCCGAACAGGGTCTCCTCGGCGTCCCGGTAGTGCCGGAACGCCCCGGCGATGTCGCCCCTGCGCACGGCGAGGAAGGGCAGGTTGGCGGCGGCCAGGCGGGCCAGGTGCCACAGCCCGGCGTACTGGGAGATCTGCAGGCACGCGGTCAGGTCGCGCATGGAGGCGTCCCAGTCGCCCCGGTAGGCGTGGATGAGGCCCCGGTTGAGCAGGCCACCCGCCAGGAACCTGCGGTCGTCGATGCTGCCTGGCGCCGTCACCAGGGCGAGCAGCGCGCGGTCGCAGGAGGCGATGGCCTCCTGGTGGCGGCCGAGGTGGGCCAGGGCGACCGCCCGTTGCGTGTCCAGCTTGGCGCGGTCGAGCGGGCACAGGTACGCCCAGGCCAGGGCGGCCAGGCGCAGCGCCTGGAGGGGATGGCCGCGTTCCGTGCGCACGGTGACGAGGGAGAGACGCACCTGGGCGGCCCGCTCCGGCGGGGCGCCACGCACGGCGAGAGCCTCACGGAGGTGGAACTCGGCCTGCTGGAGGTCGCCCAGCTCGCGCGCCGCGAGCGCCAGCGTCCGCAACCCCATGACCTCGGCCTCCGGGCAGCGGTTACGGCGGGCGGACTGGATGATCAGGTGGCCCGCGCGCATGGCCTGGTCGGGATCGACCAGGGCACGCATCAGGGCGGCCTCGGCCGCTCTGAGGAGCGGGCTGAGGTCCTCTGACGGGCGCTGCCCGTCAGGTCTTGCGCTCATGGCCGGCCTCGTTCGCAGACGGCCGGGAGCAGGGCGGGGCCCTCCCGGCCGGGTCAGTGGCGGGTCAGGGGCGGATGCGCACCCAGGTGGTCTGGATGGGTGCGTGGCCGGGCCGGTGGCACACCACGCTGAGCCAGCCCGGCGGCAGGCCGGTGGCGACGAAGTGGCCGGTGTGGGCGATGCGCCTGGTGAGGGTCAGGTGCGGGGATCTCACATCGACGAGGGCGCCCTCTCCTGGATAGGGGGAAATGTGTCCTGCGACATCGATGAGCCCGTCGCCCTCGGTCACCTCCAGGTCGAAGGTGAGGCCTGCCGAGACGAAACGCACCAGGTGCGAGCTGTCGTCGGCCCGCATGCTCCGGATCGTGGCGGCCTCGTGGGCGGCGGTCACCGCTTGGGGGATCCGCAACCGCCAGGCGTCACGCGCGGCGGCGGACACCTGACTGGGGATCGGATCGTTCCCGGAGGCCAGCCGGAGGGCCGCCAGGAAGTACTCGTCGTTGATCATTGCGCTGTCTCCTGTAGCGAGATCAGAGTGCGCAGTTTTTCCAGACAGCGCGCCTTGGTGGGGCCGACGCTGCCCGCTGGCATGCCCAGCCGTGACGCAACCTGCTGGTTCCCAAGATCGTTCGCGACCAGCTGGAGCAGCGTGCGGCAGGGCTCTTTCAAGGTGGAGACCGTCTTCCAGAGCAGATGCCGGTCGTCGGCCTCCAGGACGACCGCCGCGGGGTCGGGGTCGGTGTCCGCCTCCGTGGAGGAGACCACCGGCAGGTCGCGGCGCGTCAGCAGCAGGGCCTCGCGGCGCACGGTGGTCATGAGCCAGCCCCCCACCGCGGCCGGATCCCTGATGCTCCGGAGGTGTTGCAGCAGACGCAGCCAGGTGCCCTGGACGGCGTCGGCCGCGTCGGCGGAGCTCAGGCCGCACGCGCGGGCCACGGCCCACATGCGCGGCCCGAACCGCGATTCGAGCTCGTCCCAGGCCGACCGGTCGCCGTCGTCGGCGGCGGCGAGCAACTCCGCCGGATCCCGCATACGGCCTCCTTTCGCCGGCACGGAAGAGGAGATCATTCCTCCACGTGATTGTCCGGGGACTGAGCGTAAACTCTACAGACTCACCGGGAAGAGAACCCCCAGATCGGGAATTTGCGGGGTCTCCTCGGAGTCAAGGAGGGCCCTGATCCACTCCTTGGCCGGCTCGTGCCTGGCCGCGTCGGCGATGGCGCCCGCGACCAGCGCCGTGGCGAACGACGTGCCGCTCCACGCGGCGTACCCGCCGTACTCGCCCGCGTCGAGGTAGCTGCTGGTCAGCCAGTCGCCCTTGGCGCACGCGTCGACCCAGGTGCCGTAGCCGGAGTAGGGGGCCCTGCGCTGCTGGGTGGAGTCCACCGCGGCCACGCCGACCACGCCGGGCAGCGCGGCGGGCCAGAACGGCCGGTCGGAGCCGGTGTTGCCGGCGCAGGCCACGGTCACGGTCTCGCTGAGCGCGCCGATGGCGTCCGACAGCAGGGGAGGCGGCCTGTCGTCGAAGGTGTGGCAGCCGAACGACAGGTTGAGCACCTGCGGGGGCCGGTCCCGCAGGCGGTACAGCGCGCGGACGACGGAGGCCTCGTCCGCGATGCCGTCTCCGTCGAGCACCCGCCGCACGCGCAGCCGTACGCCGGGCGCCCGGCGCGTCAGCAGGCCCGCGATGAACGTGCCGTGCCCCGCCTGCGAGCCCTCGGCGGCGTCCGCCTCGTCCGGGCCGAGGCTCGCGTACCAGTCGCTGCCGGACCACCAGGGGTGCTTGGCGACGCCGGTGTCGAGCAGGCCCACCACCACGCCGGAGCGGGCCCGGCCGGTCCTGTGAGGGACGGGCGGGGTGGGGAAGGGCCTGGACGCGGGGCCGCCGAAGAACGGCGGCTGGCCGCGCAGCAGGTGGTTGGGCGAGGCCCGCAGGCCGCGCTCGCGCAGCTCGGCGGTGATCTCGCAGGGGTCGACGCCGGGCGCCAGGTGCACGACGCAGACGCCGTCGGCCTCCGAGACCGCCTGGGTCCAGCGCGACGCGGCGGCGAGCGCGGTCCGGTCGGTCAGCACCTGACCTGGCCGGATGAACGCCTCGCCGACAGATTGAATTTCCATGGGCGGGTATGTTTCCTGCATGGGACTGCTGTCACCCGCCACTCCCGCACCAACTTGGTATGGCCCCCCTCTGGTGCGGGGTAGCGACCGACGGTAGTCTCTCCCTAGTCACTTGTGATCATCCCGGGTCGAGGCCGTTGGGGAAGGCGCACCTCGTACCGAAACGGGAGGTCCGGTGTCTGCTCGTGGCGTCCTTTACGTCCACTCGGCTCAGCCCGCGCTGTGCCCTCACATCGAATGGGCAGTCGCGGGTGTCCTTGGCGTGCCCGTAGACCTGACGTGGACTCCGCAACCCGCCGCGCCCAACGTCGTGCGCGCACAGGCGGAATGGGAGGGCCGCGCGGGCATCGCGGCGGCCATCGCCTCCTCGCTCATGGGCTGGCAGCGCCTGAGGTTCGAGATCACCGAGGACGCCTCACCCGGCGTTGACGGCTCCCGGCATGCCTACACGCCGACGCTCGGCGCCTACACGGCGGTCATCGGCGCCGCCGGCGACATCATGATCCCCGAGGACCGGCTGCGGGCCGCGATGATGATGGCCGCCCAGGGGCGGTGCGTCTTGGAGGACGAGCTGGACAAGATGCTCGGCAAGCCGTGGGACGAGGAGCTGGAGCCGTTCAGGTACGCCGGGGACGGTGCGCCGGTGCGGTGGCTGCACGCGGCCGTCTAGCGCTGGAACGGTCGTTTACCTGCGTAAAGGATGCTCAAAATCACGAAGAGCCCGTCACCGGTGCCCGGGAGTGGCTCGGGCGGGGTGCGGGCGCGCATTGAGGGACAACCAACGGCACGCCGAAAGCGTCACACATGCGTACGAAGTGGACGCTTTCGGCTTTCGGCTTTTCGGCGAACGTGGCGCCGAGACGGTCGCAAGCCTGCTGACCATGCGGTGGCGTGGGCGACTCGACGCCGTTGGCGAGTCGCGCACCACCGGAGTGCCGGATCCCGATGACCAGGCACCCGTATTCGGACGGCCACGTCGCAGGTGAGGGCGACGCGGCCCGTGGCGGCCGGGAGGCCGCCGTCACGCTCCCTTGAACACGACCGTCACGTTGTGTCCGCCGAAGCCGAACGAGTTGTTCACCGCGGCGATGTCGCCCTGCGGCAGCTCGCGGTTCTTGCCGTGGACGATGTCCACCTCGATGCCGTCGTCGAGGTTGTCGAGGTTGATCGTGGCGGGCACGATCCGCTCCTGCAGGGCCTTGATGGCGAAGACGGACTCGATGCCGCCCGCGCCGCCGAGCAGGTGGCCGGTCATGGACTTGGTCGAGGTCACCAGCGGGTGGGTGCCGATGGCCTTGGCCACCGCCGCGACCTCGCCGACGTCACCCGACGGGGTCGAGGTGGCGTGCGCGTTGACGTGCTTGACGTCGAGACCGGTGATGCCGGCGTCGGTGAGCGCCTGCGTCATCGCCATGATCTGGCCGCGGCCCTCGGGCTCGGGCTGGGTGATGTGGTGGGCGTCGGCGGAGTAGCCGATGCCGGCGCAGTACGCGTAGATCCGCGCGCCGCGCGCCTTGGCGTGCTCCTCCGACTCCAGCACCACGATGCCGGCGCCCTCGCCGAGCACGAACCCGTCGCGGTCGCGGTCCCAGGGACGGGAGGCGCCCTGCGGGTCGTCGTTGCGCTGGGACATGGCACGCGCGGCCGCGAAGGCGGCCATGTTGAGGCCGTGGATCGCGGCCTCGGTGCCACCGGCCACGACGACGTCGGCGCGGCCGGCCCTGATCATGTCCATCGCGTACCCGATGGCCTCGGCGCCCGACGCGCACGCCGACACCGTGGCGTGCACGCCCGCCTGCGCCTTCAGATCGAGGCCGATCCAGGCGGCGGGCCCGTTGGGCATGAGCATCGGCACGGTGAAGGGCGACAGCCGGTTCCAGCCGCGCTCCTTCCACGTGTCGTACGCGCTCAGCGTCGTCGAGATGCCGCCGATGCCGCTGGAGACCACCACGCCGAGCCGCTCGGGCGCCACCTCGGGAGTGCCCGCGTCCTGCCAGGCCTCCCTGGCCGCGACCAGAGCGAACTGCTCGCTGCGGTCGAGGCGGCGGGACTCTGGCCGAGGCAGGACCTCGGTGGGATCGACCGCGGCCGTCCCCGCGAACTTCACGGGGACGGCGTCGATCCAGTCGGTCGTGAGAGTCTCGACACCCGACTGACCGGCGAGGAGCGCCGTCCAGGTCGAGGTGACGTCTCCACCGACGGGCGTCGTCGCGCCGAGCCCGGTGACGACGACACGTACCCGGTTCGCACTCACGTTTCTCGCTCCCTACTGATCAGTGCGGGTGTGATGTCTTGCCTTCAGTTCTGGATGAAGGTGAGGACGTCCTTGACCGTCTTCAGGTTCTTGAGCTGGTCGTCGGGGATCTCGACGCCGAACTCGTCCTGGGCGGCCACGGCGATCTCGACCATGGACAGGGAGTCGATGTCGAGGTCGTCCACGAAGCTCTTCTCGGGGGTGACCTCGGACGCCGGGATGCCCGTGATCTCGTTGATGATCTTGCCGAGGCCCGCGAGGATGTCCTGCTCGGTGGCAGCCATGTCGCTATTTCTCCTTTGTGTTTCCGGGTTTCTGTGCGAACGGTGCCGCACAAGCCTGTAGGACGATCGGATCCTACGGTGTTCCCGCCGCGTTCCCGCCGCGGGGCCACCACCAGGACCGATCGAAGTCTTAGGGGATCTCGATGACCTGACCCGCGTACGTCAAACCCGCGCCGAAGCCGAGCACCAGCGCCAGGCCGCCCGACTGGACCTCGCCGCGCTCCAGCATGCGCGAGAGCGCCAGCGGGATCGAGGCGGCGGAGGTGTTGCCGGCGTTGACGATGTCGCGGGCGACGACGGCCTTCTCGGCGCCCAGCTTACGGGCGATGGCCTCGATGATGCGCAGGTTGGCCTGGTGCGGCACGAACGCGGACAGCTCAGCCGGGTCGACGCCCGCGCGGGAGCAGGCCTCCAGCGCCACGGGGTGCAGGGCGGTGGTGGCCCAGCGGAAGACCGTCTGGCCCTCCTGGTGGAGGGAGTCGTCGCGGTCCTTGATCTGGATGGCCTCGGACTTGTCGCCGGCGCTGCCCCACACCACGGGGCCGATGCCGGGCGTGTCGGACGGGCCGACCACGGCGGCGCCGGCGCCGTCGGCGAAGATCACAGCGGTGGACCTGTCGGTCCAGTCGACCCACTGCGACAGCTTCTCCGCGCCGATGACCAGCACGTTCCTGGCCGTTCCCGAGCGTACGGCGGAGTCGGCGGTGGCCAGCGCGTAGCAGAAGCCGGCGCAGGCGGCGTTGACGTCGAACGCGCCGGGCGAGTCGATGCCGAGGCGGTGCGCCACGACGGCGGAGGCGTTGGGGATCTGGGTCTCGAGCGTGCAGGTGGCCACGATCACCAGGTCGACGTCGTCGGGGGACAGGCCGCCGGCCGCCAGCGCCTTGCCGCCGGCGATGGTGGCCATGTCCTCGAGCGACTCCGTGGCCGGGGCGACCCGGCGCTCCTTGATGCCGACCCGGGACTGGATCCACTCGTCGTTGGTCTCCATGGTCTTGGCCAGGTCGTCATTGGTGACGACGTTCGACGGCTGGTAGTGGCCGAGGGCCAGCACCCTGCCGCCTGGGGCGATGTCGGGAATCCTCACGTGTTCAGCTCCCTGGCCGCGTCGAGGTCGTCTGGGGTCTTCAGCGCCACGGTCTGGACGCCGCGCAGGCCGCGCTTGGCGAGGCCGGTCAGCGTGCCGCCGGGCAGCAACTCGATCATCTTGGTGACGCCGAGCCCGGCCATGGTCTCCATGCAGGCGTCCCACCTGACGGGGTTGCTGACCTGGTTGACCAGTCTCTGGAGGAACTCGGCGCCGCTGGCGACCGCCTGCCCGTCGGCGTTGGACAGCAGGGTGATCCTGGGGTCCGACGGGACGACGTTCCAGGCGGCTTCGCGCAGGCTCTCGGCGGCGGGGGCCATGTGGTGCGTGTGGAAGGCGCCCGCGACGGAGAGGGAGATCAGGCGGGCGCGGGCCGGCGCGTCCTCCTTGAACGCGGCCAGCTGCTCCAGCGTGCCGCCGGCCACGATCTGGCCGGCGCCGTTGATGTTGGCGGGGGTCAGGCCGTGCTTCTCGATGCCGGCCAGCACCTCTTCCGCCACGCCGCCGAGCACGGCGGTCATGCCGGTCTCGGTGACGGCGGCGGCCTTGGCCATGGCCTGGGCGCGCTCACGTACCAGGTGGAGCGCCTGCTCGGGGGTGAGCACCCCGGCCAGCGCGGCGGCGGCGAACTCGCCGACGCTGTGGCCGGCGAGCAGGTCGGGAGCCACGCCGAGCGCCTCGGCGGCGGCCAGCGCGGCGGCTACGAGCAAGGGCTGCGCGACGGCGGTGTCGCGGATCTCGTCGGCGCCGGCGGTGGTGCCGTAGGCGACCAGGTCGATCCCGACGACCTCCGACCAGGAGCCCAGCCTGTCGGCCAGACCGGGCAGCTCAAGCCATGGAGTCAGGAAGCCCGGAGTTTGGGCACCTTGGCCCGGGGCGACGAGTACAAGCACAAAAACCACCTTGCCCTGTAGAACTTCGACACGCGGATGGAGATCCGTACGAACTTTGTCCTGGGTGATTTGTAGGAACCCTACAGTGGGGATTTCGGCACCATTACGTTAGGGCCCGCCACGTTACGGCGCTCTCCGAGAGCCTGCCCAGGATCAGGCCCACCTGGAGCGTGAACGCGGACCTGCCCTCGGTGGGCTGGTAGCCGGTCAGCTCCGTGATCTTCTTCAGCCGGTAGCGCACGGTGTTGGGGTGCACGAACAGCAGCCGCGCCGTCGCCTCCAGCGACGTGCCCTGCTCCAGGTACGTCGCGAGCGTGTCGAGCAGCGGGGTGCCCGCGAGCGGCAGGTACACGTGCTCGATGAGCTGCTCCCTGGCGTCGGCGTCGCCGTCGAGCGCCCGCTCGGCCAGCAGATCCTCGGCGTGCACAGGCCGGGGCGCGTCCGGCCAGCCGTAGGACGCCTTCAGCCCGGCCAGCGCCGCCCGCGCGGACCTGGCGGCGGCGTGCAGGTCGGGCACCTCGGGGCCGATGACGATGGGGCCCATCCCGAAGCGGGCCACGACCTGCTTGGCGGCGTCGTGCACGCTGCCGGCGCCGCCGACGATCACGATCAGCCGGTCGGCCTGCACCCCGGCGAGCAGGTCCATGCCGATGCGGCGGCCCTTCTCGCGCAGCCCGTCGATGACGGCGCGCGGGTCGTCGTCGGGGGCGTGGCCGGCGATGACGACCACGGGGGAGGAGGTCCAGCCGAGCGCGGCGGCCCAGGAGTGCAGGCCGTCGTCCACCTCGCCGCGCACCAGGGCGTCCACGATCAGGGCCTCCAGCCGCGCGTCCCACGAGCCCCTGGCCTCGGCCTCGCGGGCGTAGACGTGGGCGGCGGCGAACGCCACGTCGCGCGTGTAGCGCAGCATGGCCTGCTGGAGCTGGTCCTCGCCGCCGGGCGCGGCCAGCTCGTGCGTCTGCGCCTCGACCACCTCGACCACGACGCGGACGATGTCCACGGTCTGCTGCAGCGAGATGGAGCGCTTGAGCTCGCGCGGCGCGGTGCCGAAGAACTCGATGCTGGGGGTGGGACGGTCCTCGCCCGCGTGCTGGAACCACTCCACGAACGCGGCGATGCCGGCCTGGGCGACGAGCCCGACCCACGACCGGTCCTCGGCGCTGAGCGCCCTGAACCACGGGAGTTGCTCGTCCATCCGCGCCATGGCCGCGGTGCCGAGCGAGCCCATGGCCCGCTCGAGCCTGCGTGTGGTGTCCTCCCGGGTCCGGTCTGTCACGTCTCCTAGAGTGCCAGGTCCCTCCGGATGTCCGGAACGGTGGTTCGTGCCTGTGCTAGATCACCGCCACGGCGGTGATCAGGCCGATGGCCAGGTGCGTCACCGAGAGCAGCCGCGCGCCGGGCTGCAACTCCTGCTCCTTGACCAGATCCCGTACGGAGATCCCGACGACCCGGTCGAACACCAGCATCGCCACCGTCTGCACCACGATGCCCACCAGCCCGAACACCGCCGTGCCCGCCAGCCCTTCGGCGAGCCGGCCGCCGGAGGCCCAGATGGAGGCGGCCACGATCAGGCCGACGGCGGCCAGGGCGGAGGTGGTCAGCAGGGTGGCGTTCGGGTTCCGCTCGCTGCGGATGATCTCGCTCAGCTTGCCGGGGGTGGCCCAGTCGATCACGTAGAAGCCGACGATCATCAGGATCACGCCGACGGCGGCGTAGGCGGCGATGGCTCCCGCGCCGCGGGCGAGGGTTTCGAGAAGGGTCACTTAAGTTCCATTCGTGCAGGGGTGTAGGGATCAAAGCGCGATGCGGTGCGGGACGAACGAGGAGGTGTCGTCGGTGATGAGACCCGTCGTCTCCCTGATGCCCAGGCCGGCGGACTCGTCGGCGACCATCCAGGCGCCGAGCACCGGCCGCTGCCCCTCGAAGACGGGCAGGGCCTCGAAGCCCTGGAAGACGTACCCCTCGCGGCCGTAGCTCCCCGGCGTCTCCTGGGTGCCCTCGGGCGTGACGATCCGCATCGAGGCGCCCTCCCTGCCGAGCAGCGGCTTGGCGATGTAGGAGGTCAGGTCGCGGGGGCCGTCGAGGTAGGCGGGCAGCAGGTTCGGATGGCCGGGGTTGAGCTCCCACAGCACCGCCAGCAGCGCCTTGTTCGACAGCAGCGTCTTCCACAGCGGCTCGAACCAGGTGGCGTGCCTCACGGCGTGCCTGCCGAAGTCGTCGGCCAGCATCCACTCCCACGGGTAGAGCTTGAAGGCCGAGCGGATCACGCGGTCCTCGACGTCCACGAAGCGGCGGTTGAGCGCGTCCCAGCCGATGTCCTCCATGGCGACGGCGACCGTGTGCAGGCCCGCCTGGTCGGCGGTCTCCTGCAAGTAGGCCACGGTCATGGCCTCCTCGCCCGTCTCGTCGGCGTTGGTGAACGCGAAGTGCGTCGGGCCTGGCGGCAGCCGCAGCCCCCGCCAGCGCTCGATGAGCCGCTCGTGGATGGAGTTCCACTGGTCGTCGCCGGGGAAGACGTCCTGCAGCCAGAACCACTGCACCACCGACGACTCCACCAGCGAGGTGGGCGTGTCGGCGTTGTACTCCAGCAGCCTGGCCGGGCCCGTGCCGTCGTAGCGCAGGTCGAAGCGGGCGTAGATGTAGGCGTCGCGGCGCTCCCACGAGCGCGCGACCTCCTCCCAGGCCCACTCGGGGATGGCGAAGTCGGCGAAGCGGCCGGCCTCGACCACGTGGTCGACGGCCCGCAGGCACATCTCGTGCAGCTCCTCGACCTGCCGCTCCAGCTCCTCGACCTCGTCCATCGAGAAGACGTAGTGCACGGACTCGTCCCAGTACGGCCTGCTCAGCCCGGACGGATGAGCGGCGCGGTGGTAGGCCAGGCCATGGCCCTCGATCGTCTTCTCCCAGCCGTCCCTGGGAGCGGCGTGCTCTCGGCGCATCGTCAGCTTCCGCCCGTCCAGCTCCGGCCGAAGCCGCCGCGCTGGATCTCCTTGCCGTTGCGGCTGGTGATCGTCACGTCGACGGGCTTGAGCGTGGTGCCGCCCTGGACCCGGTTGCCCACTCTGCGCCCGCCGTAGTACCACAGGTAAGCCCCGCGCGAGCCCGCGTAGTAGTGACTTCCCCCACTGCCGCCGTCGTCGTCGCAGTAGTCGTCGTCCACCACCTCGTAGGTGCCGTCCTCCAGTTGGACGACGCAGTCGGCGGTGACCTCGTCGTCGTCCGCGACGGCGGCGCAGTAGCCGACCACCATCACCGACAGAACGCCGAGAACCACTAAGGGAACGACCTTGGACGATTTACGCGGCGGTGTCTTGGGCGCCTGCGGTGTTGCCATCAAACTCCTGCTTTCCTGGGCCGATCAGCCTAGCGGCGGCCCTTGTCCCCGTACAACGTGTAGTGCCCTGTGCTTGTCGTTCACTTGGGTATGAATGCACCCATGGATCCGGTCGAGGCCCTGCGCGAGATCGCCTTTCATCTGGAGCGCGCGGGCGAGCCCACGTACCGCGTGCGTGCCTTCCGCCGCGCCGCCGCGGTCGTGGACGAGCTGTCCCCCGATCAGCTCGCCCACCTGGCCCACAGCGGTGCGCTCGGCGACTTGCCCGGAATTGGGAAAGTCACCGCCCTCGTGATAAACGAAAGCCTCGATGGGCAGGTTCCGACCTACTTGCGCAGGATGCGGGCGACCGCCGGGATCGAGCTCGACGACGAGACGGCCGAGCTGCGCAACGCGCTCAAGGGCGACCTGCACAGCCACTCCGACTGGTCCGACGGCGGCTCGCCGATCGAGGAGATGGCCGAGGCGGCCGTCGCGCTCGGGCACGAGTACTGGGCGCTGACCGACCACTCGCCGCGCCTGACCGTGGCCAAGGGGCTGTCGGCCGAGCGGCTGGAGCGGCAGCTCGACGTGGTGGCCAAGCTGAACGAGCGGCTGGCGCCGTTCAGGATCCTGACCGGCATCGAGGTGGACGTGAACCTCGACGGCTCGCTCGACCAGGAGCCCGAGCTGCTGGAACGGCTCGACGTGGTGGTCGCCAGCGTGCACTCCAAGCTGCGGATGGGCGGCGAGGAGATGACCCGCCGCATGGTCACCGCCATCGCCAACCCGCTCGTGGACGTGCTCGGCCACTGCACGGGGCGCGTCGTGCAGGCCGGCGGGAAGCGCGGGGTGAAGCGGCCCGAGTCGGAGTTCGAGGCGGAGCTGGTCTTCGAGGCGTGCCGCCGGTTCGGGGTCGCGGTCGAGATCAACTCCAGGCCCGATCGGCTCGACCCGCCGAAGCGGCTGATGCGGCTGGCGTACGAGATGGGGTGCGTGTTCTCGATCGACTCCGACGCGCATGCGCCGGGGCAGCTCGACTGGCAGCGGTACGGGTGCGAGCGCGCCGCCCGGTGCGGGATCGAGGCGGAGCGGATCGTCAACACCTGGCCGCTCGACCGGCTGATCGCCTGGACCCGCGAGGCGTGACGGCCTGGACCCGCGAGGCGTGATGGCCTGGACCCGTGCGGGGTGATGGCCTGGACCCGTGCGGGGGAGGAAAAATCGGCGGGTCGTTGCGTGGCGGGAAACCCGGTTCGGGCGTACTCTCGCGGAGAGAGGCCTGGGGCAGTGGCCCAGGCGTGAGACTCCTGTGGCCCGGCGGTTATGGGAGTGTGCCCGGGGCTGCCGAGCGTCCCGCGATTGTCGGTGGCGGGGCGTAGCGTTCCGGCTGTGAACCGTACCGACCGGCTCTACGCGCTCGTCGAGGACCTGCGCGCCATCGCCCCCCGCTGCCGCTCCGCCCGTGAGCTGTCCCAGCGGTTCGAGGTGAGCGTGCGCACGATCGAGCGCGACATCACCGCGTTGCAGGAGTCGGGCGTGCCGATCTACGCGGAGCCGGGCCGCAAGGGCGGTTACGCCATCGACAAGAAGATGTCGCTGCCCCCGCTCAACTTCACCCCGGCCGAGGCCGTGGCCATCGCCGTGGCGCTCAGCCAGGCCGGCGACCAGCCGTTCGGGCGCCAGGCGCGCAGCGCCTTACGCAAGGTGGTGGCGGCCATGCCGGGGCCCGAGGGCGACCTGGCCAGAGAGCTGGCGCGGCGGGTGCAGCTCGTCCACCTGCCGCCCGAGCAGGGCGAGATCCAGCCGCTCGGCGCCGAGGGCATCTCCAGGGCCATCGAGGAGGCGCTGCTGCGGCGGCGCGTGCTGCGCCTCGAGTACGCCGACGCCAAGGGCGCCATCACCTCACGCGACGTGGAGCCCGGGGTCTTCTTGGGCGGGCGCGGCGGGTTCTGGTATCTCGTCGCGTGGTGCCGGCTCCGCGACGACGTGCGCGTCTTCCGCCTCGACCGCATCGCCGCCGCCACCGTCACCGCCGAGCGCTGTCCCGACCGGCCGCTCGAAGGCTTCGCCACCGACGTGCCCGAGATGGTCGTGCACGGCACTCTGCTCGATTAGTCAATAGAAAACACCGACATAGGGTTGTCGCCAACACGTTAGATCGTTGTCTTGTTCGAGAAACAGAGGAGATGGCGATGGATAACACGGTGACCTGGTTCGAGGTCGCGACCGACGACCCGGAAGGCGCCGAACGGTTCTACGGCGGGCTGTTCGGGTGGGCGTTCAGCGCCGGAGAGGGCCCGATCGACTACCGGATGATCGGATTTCCGGGCGGCGGGCAGCCGGCGGGCGGGCTGTTCGGCACCAAGGGCGAGTTCCCCGCCCACGCCGTCTTCCACGTGCAGGTGGCCGACGTCGAGGAGACCTGCGCCAAGAGCGAGTCGCTGGGCGGCAAGGTGGTCATGAAGGTGATCGACGACGGCGCCGGCACCGACTTCGCCTATCTGCGTGACACCTCGGGCAGCGTCTTCGGAGTCTTCCACCGCAGGTGATGATCCGCTCTGCCGCCGGGGGCGCGCCTTCCCCGCGACGACCCGGCAGCGAGCGGACCGCGTCCCCCTCCGGGAGCGGTTCACCCCTCGCCCTGGACACGCCGCCGATCGCCGAGCGGCGGCGCGTCCAGGGCCTTTCTCGCAAGCGCGCCGGGCCCTCTTCCGGAAGGCGCGTTCTCTTTCAGAAGGCGGCGGCGGGCAGCCAGCGCTCCAGCAGCGCCCGGTCGCCGAACACGGCGAAGGTGTCGGGCGAGCGCCGCCCGTACAGCAGGAGCAGCAGGTCGCTCACCGGCCCGCGCACCGCGACGTCGCCCTTGGCGTGCCCGCGCGCCCACTCGATCCTCCCGGCGGGACCCTGCGTGATGGTCCACTCGCCATCGGCGTCGGTGGCGTGGAGGTGGATCGTGGCCCCCTCCGCGCCGAGCTCGGCCAGGGACCTGGTGACCCACACGGCCGACGGCAGGTTGTGCAGGAACTCCTCGACCCCGTCGATCGCGGTCTCCGCCGGGATCTCCGGGCCGGCGCCGAGCGCGAGCTCGGCGTCGGCCCGGTGCACCACCAGCTCGAAGAGCATCCGGCGCGGCCACCACGCCGCCCGCCTGTCGGGGCCCCACGTCCACACCTGCATGGACGGGTCGGTCGCCCGCAGCACCTCGGCCATCTCGGCGGCCCCCGCCGCCAGCCAGGCCACGTCGCCGCTGCGCCCCTCGGCCAGCCCGTCGGGCACCTGCCGCGACCAGACGCGCTCCTGGACGCGGTTGCGCAGCATGTGCGTGGTCCATCGGTGCGTCCGGCCGACGTGGGTGATCAGCTCGGCGAGCGTCCATCCCGGGCACGTCGGCACCGGGACGGACAGGTCGCCCGCCAGGGCCGCCAGCCGGGCGGCCTCCGTCTCGATCTGAGCGATCCGCGAGTGGTAGTCCTGGAAATCCGTCACCCGGCTCAGACTAGGCCGCCGGGCAGCTCGCGCCCTTGCCGGGCACCTTGCCGTCGAGCAGGTAGGCGTCCACGAGCCCCTGGACGCACTTGCTGCCCGACAGGTACGCGCCGTGCCCCTCACCCTCGTAGGTGACCAGCGTCGCGGTCTTGAGCTGGGCCGTCAGCTTCGGCGCCCACTCGTACGGCGTGGCGGGGTCGCCCTTGCCACCCACCACCACGATCGGCGCGGAGCCGGTGGCGTTCACGTGCCGCGCCTCGTCGCTGCCCTTGGCCGGCCACACCCGGCACAGCCCGCCCGAGCCCTCGCTGCCGAACAGCGGCGAGATCTTCAGCGCGGCCTCCTCGGTGCGCCGCAGCGTCGCCTCGTCGGGCCGTTCGGCGGTGTCGACGCAGGTGATGGCCGGGAAGCTGGTCATCTGCGTGGAGTAGGAGCCGTCGGGGCTGCGCCCGGTGTAGGAGTCGGCCAGGTACAGCAGCGCCTCGCCGTCGCCCTTCAGCGCCGCGCCCAGCGCCTCCTCCAGGAACGGCCAGGTCAGCTCCGAGTACAGCGCGGCGGCCACGCCCGTGGAGGCCAGGCCCTGGGTGAGCTGGCGGTTGCCGACCTTCAGCGGCTGCGCGGTGAGCTGGTTGAGCAGGTTCTCGACGTTGGTGTTGGCGGTGGCCTGGTCCTTGCCGATCGCGCAGGTCTCCTTCACGCAGGCGCGCAGGAAGCTCTCGTACGCCTTCTGGAAGCCGCGGGTCTGCGCCAGCGTGCGCTGCTCGAACGTGACCGTCGGGTCGAGCGGCGCGTCGAGCACCATGCGGCCCACGTTCTTGGGGAACAGGGTGGCGTAGACGCCGCCGAGCTGGGTGCCGTACGACATGCCGACGTAGTTGAGCTTGGGGTCGCCCACGGCGTCGCGGATGCGGTCCATGTCGCGGGCGGCGTTCACGGTGCCGACGTACGGCAGGACCTTGCCGGAGTTCTGCTGGCAGAGCGCGGCGAAGCGCTTGTTGGCCGCCGCGACCTGCCTGTCCGTCTCGTCGTCCGGCGGCAGCGTGTCCAGCGCGACGAACGTGTCCATCTGGGCGCCGTCGCCGCAGCGCACGCCGGAGCTGCGCTCGACGCCGCGCGGGTCGAAGCTGATCAGGTCGTAGCGGGCGCGCAGCGCGGTGAGCGCCTTGGCGGCCTGGTCGAGCGTGTCGACGCCGGACGCGCCTGGGCCGCCGAAGTTGAACACCACGGAGCCCAGCTTGTTCTGGCCCGTGGCGGGCAGCTTGATCAGCGCCAGGTCCAGTTTCCCGCCGTCGGGCTTGGCGTAGTCGAGGGGCACCGCGAGCTTGCCGCACCGCACCGAGGCGTCCTGCCGGGCGGGCGGCTCGCCGTCAGGGCGCTTGATGTCCGTGCAGGCACCCCAGGCGATCTTGTCGGAAGCGGCGGTGGACTCGGCCGAGGGCCCCGAAGCGGGCTCGGCGGGCACTGTGGAGCAACCGGCGGCCACCAGGAGCAGGGCGGCGGCTGTGACGCGACGCATGACGAACTTCCCCTCACATATCTCAGGGGGAAGTAGTGCCCACAATACGTGACCGTGCACCAAACCAGGGTGAGGCGGCACGTACCCCTCCTGAACGTGCCGCCTCACCAGGCCAAACGGCGCGGACGGCCGGATATGACGGCGCTCCCGCGAATATTTCTTCGCGGGAGCGCCCTTGCTGGATGCCTCAGACGCCCATGGACTGGGTGTCGTTGCTCTCCGCGCCGCCGGCCTCGGTGACGCCGTTCTTCAGGTGGTACCTGGCGATCGCCTCGCGCAGCACCTCGCCGTCGAGCTCGCCCCGCTTGACCAGGCTGGTCAGCACGGCCAGCGTGATCGAGGCGGCGTCCACGTGGAAGTGGCGGCGCAGCGCCGAGCGGGTGTCGGACAGGCCGAACCCGTCGGTGCCCAGCGAGGACCAGTCACCCGGCACCCACTGCGCGATCTGGTCCTGGACGGCCTTCATGTAGTCGCTGACGCCCACGAACGGGCCCTGGGCCTGCGAGAGGACCTGGGTGACGTAGGGGACGCGCTGCTCGGCGTCCGGGTTGAGCAGGTTGTGCTCCTCGCACGCCAGCGCGTCGCGGCGCAGCTCCGACCACGACGTCGCCGACCACACGTCGGCCGACACGCCCCAGTCTTCGGCCAGCAGCCGCTGCGCCTCGATCGCCCACGGGCCCGCCACGCCGGAGGACAGGATGTTGGCCTTCGGGCCCTGCGCCTGCGGGCCGTCGGCGAACTTGTACAGGCCCTTGAGCAGGCCCTGCACGTCGAGGTTGGCCGGCTCGGCGGGCTGGACGTAGGGCTCGTTGTAGACGGTGAGGTAGTAGAAGACGTTCTCCTGCTCCTCGCCGTACATGCGGCGCAGGCCGTCCTTGACGATGTAGGCGGTCTCGTAGGCCCAGGACGGGTCGTAGGAGACGGCGGCCGGGTTCGTCGAGGCGATGAGCGGCGTGTGGCCGTCCTCGTGCTGCAGGCCCTCGCCGTTCAGCGTGGTGCGGCCGGCCGTGGCGCCCAGCAGGAAGCCGCGCGTCATCTGGTCGGCCATCTGCCACATCTGGTCGCCGGTGCGCTGCCAGCCGAACATCGAGTAGAAGATGTAGATCGGGATCATGTGCTCGCCGTGCGTGGCGTACGACGTGCCGGCCGCGGTCGTGGAGGCCATCGACCCGGCCTCGTTGATGCCCTCGTGCAGGATCTGACCGACGGTCGACTCCTTGTACGACAGCAGCAGCTCGCGGTCGACGGCCTCGTACGTCTGGCCGTGCGGCGAGTAGATCTTCGCGCTCGGGAACATGGCGTCCATGCCGAACGTCCTGGCCTCGTCGGGGATGATCGGCACGAACCGCTTGCCGATCTCCTTGTCGCGCATGAGGTCCTTCAGCAGCCGGACGAAGGCCATGGTGGTGGCCACCTGCTGCTTGCCCGAGCCCTTGGAGAACTGCTTGTAGACCTCGTCGCCCGGAAGCTGCAGCGGCTTGGCGCGCACCACGCGCTTGGGCAGCACGCCGCCGAGCGCCGCGCGGCGCTCCTTCATGTACTGGATCTCGGGGTCGTTCTCGCCCGGGTGGAAGTACGGGGGCAGGTCGCCCTCCAGGGCCGAGTCGGGGATCGGCAGGTAGAGCCGGTCCCTGAACTCCTTCAGCTCGGCCTTGGTGAGCTTCTTCATCTGGTGGGTGGCGTTGCGCGCCTCGAAGTCCTTGCCCAGCGTCCAGCCCTTGATGGTCTGGGCGAGGATCACCGTCGGCTGGCCGACGTGCTCGCGGGCCGCCTTGAACGCCGCGTACACCTTGCGGTAGTCGTGGCCGCCGCGCGACAGCTTGCGGATGTCGTCGTCGTTCAGGTGCTCGACCATCTTGCGCAGGCGCGGGTCGGAGCCGAAGAAGTTGTCGCGGATGTAGCCGCCGGACTCGACCGAGTAGGTCTGGAACTGGCCGTCGGGCGTGGTGTTCATCTGGTTGACCAGCACGCCGTCGACGTCGGCCGCCAGCAGCGGGTCCCAGTCGCGGCCCCAGACGACCTTGATCACGTTCCAGCCGGCGCCGCGGAAGTACGACTCCAGCTCCTGGATGATCTTGCCGTTGCCGCGTACCGGACCGTCGAGCCGCTGCAGGTTGCAGTTGATCACGAACGTGAGGTTGTCGAGCTCCTCGCGCGCGGCCAGGCCGATCGCGCCGAGCGACTCGGGCTCGTCCATCTCGCCGTCGCCCAGGAACGCCCAGACGTGGCTGCGGCTGGTGTCCTTGATCTCGCGGTTGAGCAGGTAGCGGTTGAACCGCGCCTGGTAGATCGCGCCGATCGGGCCCAGGCCCATCGAGACCGTCGGGAACTCCCAGAAGTCCGGCATCAGGCGCGGGTGCGGGTAGGAGGGCAGGCCGTGGAAGCCGTGCGACAGCTCCTGGCGGAACGCGTCGAGCTGCGCCTCGTTGAGCCGGCCCTCGAGGAAGGCGCGGGCGTAGATGCCCGGCGCCGCGTGCCCCTGGAAGAAGACCTGGTCGCCCGACTCGCCGTGGTCCTTGCCGCGGAAGAAGTGGTTGAATCCCACCTCGTACAGGGAGGCGGCCGAGGCGTAGGTGGCGATGTGACCGCCCACGTTGGTGCGGGCGTTGGCCCTGGACACCATGACGGCCGCGTTCCAGCGGATATAGGCGCGGATGCGGCGCTCGACGTGCTCGTCGCCCGGGAACCAGGGCTCGCGCTCCGGCGGGATCGTGTTGATGTAGTCGGTGCTGCGCAGGCCCGGCACGCCGACCTGGTGCTCGCGGGCGCGCTCGAGCATGCGGAGCATGAGGTAGCGGGCTCTGGTGCGGCCTTCGGTCTTGACGACGTTGTCGAGAGACTCGAGCCACTCGTTGGTCTCGCTGGGGTCGACATCAGGCAGCTGGCTGGGTAGGCCGTCGCTGATGATCGAGAATCGCTGGCGTCCGGAAGCCACTGGGTCTCGCCTTCCGAGATGGACTGATGTCTGGTCTGGGTCGCCTTCCATCCTGGTCGCTAGCCGTAGAAAACGCATCTCTACTGGCCGGTAACCAGAGTGTCCCTGCTGGCAGGGCCATCTACGATGGCCTAGACCACCGATGGTAGGACGAATCGGTACCAAAGGTTACATCGCGGGAGCAATTTAACAAGACAGGAAAACGGACGAAATTTCGCTCGAATCCATGATGCGCCCGGGATGCCTCCTTCTGTAGCTCCTAGCCTCCCCGGAGGGAGGCGTGTCACTCGCGGCGGGCGAGTCTAGCCGTCGTGGGTGGAGGGGGAGTGGTGCGGGCCTGGAGCGGGCGCGTCGCGGGGCCCGGACGGTCGGGTAACACGTCACCGATGACACGTCAGCCCGCACCTCGTGTACTGATCGTTCTCGCGTTCCTTTGTTACGTCGCGTCCCCCCTTCAGCGCCGGGCCGCGCCCTCACCCAGCGTTGCCGCGTGGTGGCGGGGCGTCCCTGTGGGATGCTGCGGCGCGGGTCCCCGCCTCCGTGTCGGGTAACGATCTGGTCATCATTTGAGCTCCGCCAGCGCCCGCGGCAAAACTTCGGAATCGCTCTTTTCGTCCGGCTATCCGCGTACCAATGTGGGAGGTATGAATGCGACGGTTGGCGACCGGCTCCTGATGCACGGGAATACCGTTGGCGAAAGGGACCGGGGCGGCGTAATCACGGAGGTGCAGGGCACGAACGGCGGGCCTCCGTACGTGGTGCGGTTCGACGACGGCCACACTGGTCTGGTGTTTCCTGGCCCCGATGCCGTGGTCGTGCCTAAGTAGGATTTCCGTGTGAGATCTGAAATCATCTCCGTGACCACGGGTTCGCGAGAGACGGTGCACGACATCACGGCCGAATGCGCCGATTTCGTCCGCACCCAGGGTGAGGACGGGTTGCTGCACGTCTTCGTGCCGCATGCGACGGCGGGCATCGCGCTGCTCGAGCTGGGGTCGGGCAGCGACGACGACCTGCTGGCGGCTCTGGGCGACCTGCTGCCGGCCGACGACCGCTGGCGTCATGCCCACGGATCGAAGGGGCACGGCAGGTCACACGTGATGCCCGCGCTGATCCCGCCGTACGCGACCATCCCCGTACTGGGCGGGCGAATGGCGCTGGGCACGTGGCAGTCGGTCGCGTTGATCGATCTGAACGTCGACAACCGGCAACGCCAGGTTCGCCTGTCGTTTTTGTCTGATTGATTCTGACCGACTACGGCCGTACCCGTGGCGACCGTTGACGACTGAGGGTCACAGCGTGTGGACTGTGCCGAAGCGATAAACCGCATAAGCGGGGCCACTCAAGCAGGAGGGATAAACGTGAGCGCGACCGCGGGTCAGGCGCAGGGCGAGCGCGGCCTGGCCGAACGACTCGGCCTCAAGTCGGGTCAGGTGGTGCAGGAGATCGGTTGGGACGAGGACGTCGACGACGAGCTTCGCGAGTCCATCGAGGACCTGACCGGCAACGAGCTGCTGGACGAGGACAGTTACGACGTCGTGGACGTCGTGCTGCTGTGGTGGCGCGACGGCGACGGGGACCTCTTCGACGCTCTCACCAACGCCATGCGAGCACTCGCCGATGGCGGCCAGATCTGGCTGCTGACTCCCAAAGCGGGGCGCGAGGGCCACGTGGAGCCGAGCGACATCGGGGAGGACTCCACGACGGCAGGCCTCTCGCAGACGAGCAGCATCTCGGCCGCACCCGACTGGTCCGGGACCAGGCTCGTCCCGCCGAAGGGCAAGAGGTAGGGAGCCTGAGCGCCTGCCGTAGGGCAGGATGATGGCTGTGAACGCACATCCTGCCGAGGTCGGCGCCCTGGCTCCGGATTTCGAGCTGCAGGACCAGCACGGCACCCCGGTGAGCCTGTCACGGCTCCGGGGCGAGAAGGTCGTGCTGGTCTTCTACCCGCTGGCGTTCAGCGGGACCTGTTCCAGCGAGCTGTCCGCCCTGCGCGATCAACCGATCGAGGGCGCGCGGCTGCTGACCGTCTCCGTCGACTCCGTCTTCACGCACCGTGCGTGGGCGGATCGCGAGGGTTACACGTTCTCCCTGCTCTCTGACTTCTGGCCACACGGACAGGTCGCGCAGGCGTACGGTGTGTTCGATGAGGCGAAGGGGCTCGCTCAGCGGGGGACCTTCATCATCGACGGCGAGGGCGTGATCCGGTGGTCGGTGGTCAATCCGATCTCCTCCGCACGCGACGTCGCCGACTACATCAAGGCGCTCGCCGATATTTCATGACTTCGTGGCTTCGTGACTTTCGGAGGGAAGGATGCCCTGCTACCGCTGCGGGGCCCGGCAGACGGACCCGGTGCGCGGTGCCAGCCCGTGGCAGCGCGGGGTGCGCAACGAATCCCAGGTGCTGATCTGCCCGGACTGTCAACGGCTGCACGACCTCGACCTCGACTCCTGCTCCACCTGCGGGTCCACGGCGCTCATCTGCCGGCTGGGCGAGGTGGAGTGCCGGTCCTGCGGGGCGGTGTGGCTGGCGCGCTCGTCCGAGACCCTGGACCCGGCTCCGGTGGCGCCGCCGCCGGGGCTGTCGGCTGAGGTCGAGGCAGCGCTCAACCGGGTGCTGGGACGGGCCTGAGTAGCTCTGTGAGGCTGAGGCGGGGCTCGTGGGTTCCATCGGGGTCTCCACCCTGCCCCCGGGTTCTCACGGAGGGTCTGGGGGCGTGTGAGCGCTTGGGGCGCCGTCGTTCATGCCTGTCCTGGATCGGCCCTGGACTGGATCCGGACTGAATTTGGACCTGCCGGGCGCCGACTCTGGACCGGCTGTGCACCGACTCTGGACCAGTCGTGCGCCGAATCTGGATCGAGTCTTGGACCGTACGGGATCTGGTCGAGAGCGGGCCTGGACCGGCCCTGCAGCAGGTCTGGACCCGAGCCGTCGCAGACGGCGTGGGACGTGATCGACGCGGCGCACGAGACGCCGACTCACGGCAGTGCCACGAGACGCCGATACGGGCATCGAGAAGCGCCGGCGCGGGAACACAGGGAGAGGGCGCGATCCCCAGGCACCAGCCCCCAGCTCTCAGCGCCCAAGCGGCCAGGCTCCCAGCCCTCAGCACCCAGCCCCCCAGCGCGCCCTCAGCGCCCAGTCCCAGGCCCCCAGCCTTTGGTGCCCAGGCGGCCAGCCCTCAGCCCCCGGCCTGCACCCCCAGCCCTCAGCCCCCGGCCTGCACCCCCAGCCCTCAGCCCCCGGCCTGCACCCCCAGCCCTCAGCCCCCGGCCTGCACCCCCGGCCCTCAGCGCCCAGGCGGCTAGGCGGCCAGCCCTCGGCTCTCAGCGCCCAGGTGTCCAGGCGTCGATGCGACCCCACACAACCACCACACACGGCACATCAAGGCGGCACAGCCACCCACCATCCCCACGCTCCAGACGTCCCCACCCCTTTCCACACATTTACTGAGCTGCGCTATCGTCTCCTTCCGTGTCCGCTATGAGTTCGTTCGTCGTCGCGCTCGATGTCGGTGGCACGTCCATGAAGGGCGGCCTGGTCAGCGAGTCCGGCGCGGTGCTGCTGAGCGAGCGGCGCCCGACCCCCCGAGCCGAGGGCCCGGAAGCGGTCGTGGCGGCGATCTCCGACTTCATCAGCCACCTGGCCGCCTCAGGCGACGGCAACCCGGCCGGCGTCGGCCTCGCCGTCCCCGGTCTGGTGACGGACAGCGCCGCCGTCTACGCGGCGAACCTCGGCTGGCGCGACGTCCCGGCCTCCAGCTTCACCACCCTGGACATCCCGGTCATGCTCGGCCACGACGTCCGCACGGGCGGCCTGGCGGAGAGCACCCTCGGCGCCGGCCGCGGCCTCACGGACTTCCTCTTCCTCCCCATCGGCACAGGCATCGCCGGCGCCTCCATCATCCGCGGCGAACCGTACGGCGGCTCCTCGGGCTGGGCCGGCGAGATCGGCCATACCCCGGTCTTCCCGGACGGCGAGCAGTGCGCGTGCGGTCAGTTCGGCTGCCTGGAGACGTACGCCTCGGCCGCCTCGGTGGGCCGCCGCTACAGCCAGCGCGCCGGCGTGGAGGGCGTCAAGGCCGAGCAGGTCGTCGCCTCGGACGACCCCATCGCCATAGAGGTCTGGGACGAAGCCGTGGAAGCGCTCTCGCTGGCCCTGGCCACGTACACACTGCTGCTCGACCCGTCGGTCATCGTCCTCGGCGGCGGCCTCGCCGAAGCCGGCCCTGCCCTCTTCGACCCCGTACGCACCCGCCTCATCAACCGCCTCGCCTTCCGCGAAGCACCCCCGCTCGTCCCGGCCGCCCTGGGCGTGGACGCCGGCATGCTCGGCGCGTCCCTGCTGGGCTGGCGCGCGGCGGGGCGACCTGAGCTGGGGCCCGGGTGGGCGGTGGATGTGCGATCGGGGCCGTTGGTGTCGTAAGGTGTAGTGCCGATCAGGGGCGGTTAGCTCAGCGGTAGAGCACTCGCCTTACAAGCGAGGGGTCACTGGTTCGAACCCAGTACCGCCCACCTGCATCAGAAAGCCCGCAGCGATCATGCTGCGGCGCTGTCGTGCCATCAACGTGCCGTCGGGTCACGTGGGCGAGCACTCCGTAAGGTCCATCGCCTGCTCTGCGCCAAAGCGCGATCGGACGGCGACCCAACGCCTGATCAACGACTTGTTCCGCCGTGAGCCCAGCCTCTTCAGGCCAGAAGATCAGGTCGGAGACATATCCCCCGAAGGGCATGTGAGCGAGCGGTCCATCGCACGCGGTCATGTGTCGACATTTCTGGAACCGCCGAAAATGGGGTGTGACGCGTCGCGTCGATCGCTAACGTTGAGGACAGCTCAACGAGACCAGGAAAGGCGCGGGTCGAATGGGTGTCGGTTATCTTTCTGCAACAAAGAATCATCCGGTGCCCGCATCACATATCCGCGCTTTCTCTGAGGCGAGTGAGCTGGTCAGGCCTGGTGTCGGCACGGGTCGAAGTCCTGTCGGTTATCCGCTCATAACGGGGTGGTCGCAGGTTCGAGTCCTGCCCGGAGCTTCGGCTTCGGTAGCTCAGCTGGATAGAGCACCTGAACACCGGTGGGCGCCCCCATATCCGCGCCGGCTCCAGACCTGATCGCTCGTCAGTTTTGCCAGGGGCACGGGTCGAATCTCTATCGGTTATCGCCTCAGGAGCGGGTGACGCAGGTTCGAATCCTGCCGGGCCGGCCGAACGTCGGCCCGTAGTCCAGCGGCCCAGGACGCCTTTACGCCGGTAGGGGCCTGCCACATCCGTGCCACTGGCAAGGCTGACGAGCGCCGGACGGGAGTGGGCTGAGCTCGACTCCAACGGAAGGAGCGCCACCATGGCACGTGACCCTCTCGCCGCGGTGTCGGCGATCGCGACCCCGCAGTCCCAGCCGCTCCCCGGCCGCGCCGGCCAGGTGAGGAACGCCGCCGGCGGCTACGTGTTCGCCAAGGACGTGTGGGCCAAGCTGGAGGACTTCCTCATCCTGGGCACCACGGGCGGCACCTACTACGTGGGCGAGGACAAGCTGACCGCGGAGAACGCCGGCGTGCTGTTCCAGGCCATCGCCGAGGACGGCCCGCGCGTCGTCGAGCTGCTGACCGCGATCTCGACGGCTCGCCCGCCGCGGGCGCCGAAGCAGCGGCCCGCCCTGTTCGCGCTCGCGGCGGCGTACGCGAAGGGTGACGCAGACACCCGGCAGGCGGCGAAGGCGGCGCTCGCGAAGGTCGCCCGCACCACGGATCATCTCGCCCAGTTCTTCGGCTACTACAAGAACCTCGGGGGCAAGCCGACCGCCCGGGGCGTCGCGCCTGTGGCCGGCCGTTCGCTGCGTACGGCGCTCGGGTCGTGGTTCCTGACCGGGACGGCGGACGACGTCGCGTTCAAGGCGTGCAAGGCCCGCCAGCGCAGGACGCCGCAGGGCGAGAGCTTCGACCTGCGGGACGTGCTGCGCATCGCCCACCCGGCCGCGGACGACGAGCAGCGCAAGATCCTGTTCGGCTGGATCGCCGGGAACGTCGGCGACGACAGGGCGCGCGAGGCCCTGCCCGCCGTGGACCGGTTCCTGACCGCGAAGGCCGTCACCACGCCGGCGCAGGCCGTCGATGTGGTGACCACGGCGAAGGTGCCGTGGGAGTTCCTCCCGGACTCGGTGCTCAAGGACCCGTCCGTGTGGGAGGCGCTGATCGGGACGATCGGCATGACCGCTCTCCTCCGCAACCTGGCGCGCATGACCCGGCTGGGCACCCTCACGCCGATGGCGGACGCGACCTCGCGGGCGGTGTCGCGGCTCACGAACCGGGAGGCGATCGCGCGCGCCCGCATCCATCCGATGGACGCGTGGCTGGCCATGCGCGTCTACAAGTCGGGCGTGGCGCAGCCGAACCCGCGCGCCGACCGGCAGGTGTGGCATCCGGTGCCGGCGATCCTGGACGCGCTGGAGGAGACGTACGAGGCCGCGTTCGGCACGGTCGAGCCTTCGGGCAGGCGGCTGCTCGTCGCGGTGGACTCGTCCGGTTCGATGTCGTGGGGCGGCGGCGTTCGCGTCGGCGGGTCGCCGATCGGCTCGCCGTACGAGGTCGGCAACGCGATGGCCGTCATGCTCGCCCGCATCGAGGGCGGCAACGTGCACGTCATCGACGTCGACACGTCCGTACACGCGTCGAAGGTGACGCCGCGCACGAACCTGCGCGAGATCGCCTCCTGGCAGCCGTCCGGCGGCGGCACGGATCTGTCGCTGCCGTTCACGTGGGCGCGCAGGAAGCGGATGGAGGTGGACGGGATCGTGGTCTTCACCGACAACGAGACGTGGGCCGGCCGGTCGCATCCGACGCAGGCGCTCGACGCCTACCGGCGCACCGTCAACCCGGACGCGCGGGTCGTCGTCGCCGCGATGACCGCCGCCGGGTACTCGATCGGTGATCCGAAGGACGAGGGTGTCCTGAACGTGGCCGGTCTGGACGCGTCGCTGCCTCTCGTCGTCAACGGGTTCGTACGCTGAGCAGCGGCGGGTGTGGGTTGCAGCCAGGTCCAAGAGCGGTCCAAGTGGCGCCATGTTGCATGGCGCCATGAGAAACCTGATTGCGGCCCGTGGCGTGCGCCGGGCGATCGCTCTGGTCCTGCTGTCCATCACCACCGTACTGACGATCGGGGTGACGAGCAGTCCCGCCCACGCGTGGAACCCCGCGGACGACGGCTGGCACAAGTGCTACATCGACGGCAAGTGGATGTGGTGCAAGGACCTGTAGACCGGCCAAGGGGCCCGCGCTACTCGCCGATCTTCTTGGCGTACGGTGTCCTGGCCCTCTTGGAGGTTCATGCCGGCCACGTCCGGCAGCGTCTTCTGCTCCGCCGCGGCGGTGGTGAGGACGGCGAGAGCGAAGCGCTTGGGCGACGTGCCCCTCCTGCGGTCGGGAGATAGAACGCGCCGAAGGGCCACGCTTCGCCGTCAGGCTGGAGTTACCGGGGCCGGTGGCCCTTGCCCCGGCGGCTGGTGGAGCGCGTGGCTCGGCGGCCGGAGCTGTTCTGTGCCGGTTTCTGAGCCTGTCGGCGGGCCGGCTTCTCCGCGGGCGGAGGGGCGGCGTTACGGCCGCGGGTGCTGTTCACGGTCCGGCCGCGGACGATGCCGATGAAGTCCTCCACCAGGTCGGTGGTCGCGTCCGTGGGCCAGGCCAGCGCGACCTGCGACTGCGGCGCGTCCGTCACCGGCCGGTAGGTGAGGTCCTTGCGGTGGTGCAGGCGGGCCAGTGACTGCGGCACCACCAGCAGCCCCGCTCCGGACGCCACCAGTTCGACCGCCTCGGCCGTGGTGGCGGGGTCGGTGAACGCGGGGAGCCCCGGTCTGACCGGCCACTCGATGGTGTCGTCCAGGGCGCGGAGCACCTCGTCGTCGGCCAGGTCGGCGAGGACGATCTCGTCGGCGGCGGCCACTGCGTGGTCCTTGGGCACCACGACGACGGTGGTCTCCACGTACAGGGGGATCACGCTGAGCGCGTCGCGGTCGATCGGCAGCCGGACGAAGGCGGCGTCGGCGCCGCCGCCCCTCAGCAGGTCCACCACCTCGGCGGCGGGCACCGTGACCAGGGTGAGCGGTATGTCGGGCAGCCTCTCGGCCCAGATGCCCGCCCATTTCGCGGGGGTCACCCCGGGCACGTACGCCAGCCGGAACGTCTCACCATCAGTCACCGCCTCAGGGTACCGATGTCAGAAAACCCCTTCCGACTGACTACGCTTGGCCTCATGAGCTCGTCCAAACCGAAGTCCGTCCAGACGATGAAGCCCGAGACCGCGGCCAAGAAGCTGGGTGTGCTCCTGTCGGCCACTCCCGCCGAGTTCCGTGAGGGCGTCGTCTCCAGGGACGAGCTGAACGAGCTGCAGGCCAAGCCGCCCGCGTGGCTGGTCGAGCTGCGGCGCAACGGGCCGCACCCCAAGCAGGTCGTGGCCGCGAAGCTGAGGGTTTCCGTCTCCGGGCTGATCAGGGGCGGGGTCACCGAGCCGCTCACCACTGCCGAGATCGAGGCGTTGAAGGCGGAGAATCCGGAGTGGCTGGAGCACGAGCGGTCCGTGCAGGCCGAGACGCGCAAGGAGGCGCAGCGCCTCAAGGAGCGCTAGCGGCGGATTTCGCCGAACAGGTGCTTGCGCATCGGGCTCACGGGTGAACGGGCACCAAGTGTTGGAGTCGTGAGGAATGCTTCGCCGGGTCCGGCTGTGCAGCAGGCCGAGAGGCATCTCGGTGTCCGGCACCGGGCGAGTGCCCTGGCCTGCGCCGAGTGTTCTGCTCCTGCCGCACGAGATGGCGGAGCAGGCCTCGGCGACTTCGCTGAGAAACGCGCTTCTGCGCGGGCTGGGTGTCGGCGAGGCCGACATCGAGGAGTGGCGACGGGAAGAACGCCGCCCGGTGCGGTCCGGATGGGCGGCGGCGAAAGCGCTGCTCCAGCCGTGGCTGGTCACCGTCGACTTCGTGCGCCTGCGGTGGGAGGAGGAGCGGGATCCCGACCTCGAACAGGTGTCGATGGATCCGGTGCGGTTACGGCTGATGCGGACGGGCCTGTTCCAGGTGCAAGTGCTTCTGGGGCAGATGTTCTTCGCCGCGGACGCCGGCAGCCGCTCGTTCATGCCCATCCTGGGGGAATGGGCCGCTCGTCGCGGGGCGCGGCTGGGTTTTCTCGGCTCGGACGAGGTGGACGGGCTGGTCGCGGAGCTTGACATCCCCTCGTGCAGAGCTCTATCGGTGGGAAGCCTGCGGCGGCTCGGCATCGACTTCCTGACCGCCGTCCGCCGGCTGGAGGTCGGGCATCCGGACGCGGAACTCGTGCTGGCCGCGCTGGCGGCTGGGGAGATCGACTCCTTGTACCAGTACGAGAACTCGTGGGTCGAGGTGAAGCGCCAGGACTATTCGCCGGGGCCGAGAGGCGACATCGAGTTCGGGCAGGACGTGGCGCGGTTCGCGAACTCGGAGAACGGCGGGCTGCTCGTTCTCGGCGTGGATGAGAAGAAGGACGGCAAGGGCTCCCGGATCAAGGGCCTGCACCTGATTCGCGACGGCATCAGCGAGGACCGGAGAAGGAAGATTCTGGATTCGGTGGTCTACCCGCCGATCGCGGGGCTGCGTGTGCACCATCTGGAGATGGAGGATCGGCGGGGGCGCGGGTCTGTGGTGGTCGTCGAGGTGCCGGCGCAGAAGGACGAGCTGAAGCCGTTTCTGGTGAACGGTGTCATCGTGGGCGACAAGGTGGAAGGTGCCTTCATCGGGATCGTCCGGAGGCGGGGCGAGGACAGTATCACCGTCAACATCGCGGAGCTACATGCGATGATCACGAGGGGACGCGGTTCGTGAGGACGGCTGCCCGCAGGAGCAGGGCCGCGCCTGACGCTCAGCATCCGACGTTGACGACGTCAAGGCAGGGCCCCGTCCAAGCGAACGGGGCCCAGCACTGACGATCACGTGCGGAGCTTCACCTCACCGGTGAACGTGCGACCGTCGGACAGATGGCCGCTGACGGTGACGGTGACCGTGCCGGTGTAGCCGGAGAGGGCCTGCTCGACGCCGGTGGCATCGATCCGGAACCGATCGTGACGGAGCGGAACGGCGGACAAAGGAACGATCTTGCCGTCGGCGACCGCCCGTACCGTGGTGGGCAGGACGTCAGCGCGCGTCCCGGAGACCTTCACCTGGAGCTGGTCCTTGTGGAGCTGGACGCGGGCAGGAAGCGGCGCGCCAGTGGTCAGGTACGGGGCGGGCGGGGTGGTCATGCCGGTGCCGAGGAAGAAGCCGGTGTGCGGGGGCTGGTTGTAGCCGACGTTCTGCCAGGTGACGCCCGACTGGTAGACGGGGTCGTGGGTGAGCGTCGGGAAGCGGTGCTCCGTCGCGTACGGCGTGGTGTACAGGCGCAGGGCGGTGGAGTCCTCGGTGCGGACGAGCAGTTCTTCGCGCCAGTCGCCGAGGAGGTCCGCCTGGAGGGAGGGGTTGCCCTTGGTGGTGTTGTTGGAGTAGGTGCCGGTCGCGGTGAGGAGGTTGGTGGTGGTCTGGGGGGAGGGGTTCCATTTGCCGATGGTGGGGACGCCGGCCAGTTTGTCGGCGGAGTAGTCGTGGTCGAGGATCTCGCGTGACAGGTCGCCGTCCCACCAGATGGTGTTGCTGATCGCCGGGGTCCTGTCGGCGGAGATGAGGTCGCCGGTGGCGGTGTGCAGGCCGGCGCCGTTGGAGGCCCAGGCCTCCTCGCCCTGGTGGGAGGGGTCGATGTCGCCGGTGAGGCCGCGGCCGGTGTCCTGGCCGGTCTTGACGCACCAGAGGATCTCGCCGGTGGCGGCGTCGTGCATCTCCAGGCCGCACGGCATGTTCGTGTGCTCGTGCACGCCGACGATCTCCAGGCCGGGGCGGGCCGGGTCGAGGTCGCCGAGGTGCATGGCGTCGCCGTGCTCCAGCTTGGTGGTGTAGAGGCCGGTGCCGTCGTCGTCCAGGGTCATCGCGCCGTAGGCGATCTCGTCCCTGCCGTCGCCGTCCACGTCGGCGACGGACAGGTTGTGGTTGCCCTGGCCGCCGTAGCCCGGGTTGCCGGAGCTGGAGAACGTCCACCGCTTGGTGAGTTCGCCATCGCGCCAGTCGTAGGCGACCAGCATGCTCTTGGCGTAGTAGCCGCGGGTCATCACGATGCTGGGCAGGGCGCCGTCGAGGTAGGCGGAGGCGGCCAGGAAGCGGTCGGAGCGGTTGGCGCTGCTGTCGCCCCAGTCGGCCAGGTTGCCGCGGGCCGGCTCGTAGTCCACGGTGGCCAGGGCCTTGCCGGTGCGGCCGTCGAACACGGTCAGGTATTCGGGGCCGCTGAGGATGCGGCCGCCGGTGTTGTGGTCGGCGGCCGGGTCGCCGATCACCGTGCCCGCGCCGTCCACCGTCCCGTCGGCGGTCTTGACCACGAACTCGGCGCGGCCGTCCCCGTCGAAGTCGTCCACCAGGAACGGGCTGTAGTGCGCGCCGGCGCGCACGTTGCGGCCCAGGTCCACGCGCCACAGGCGGGTGCCGTCCAGCTCGTAGGCGTCGAAGACGGCCGGGCCGGTGTAGCCGCCCTGGGAGTTGTCCTTGCTGTTGGACGGGTCCCACTTGAGCACGATCTCGTACTGCCCGTCACCGTCCAGGTCGGCGGCGGCGGCGTCGTTGGCGCGGTAGTCGTAGGCGTTCCCGGCGGGGGTGACGCCGCCGGCGGGCTTGTCGAGCGGGATGTCCAGGTACGCGGCCGTCCACGGGCGTGCGGGGGCCGAGCGGCGCCCTTCCCTGCCGTCCAGGATCGCGGCGACGGTGTAGGCGCCGGTGCCGGCGGCGTCCAGGTGGTTGGTCCGGTCGGTGGTGGTGAGGGGCTTGCCGTCCCGGTAGAGCCTGAAGCGCACGCCGGACGGGTCGGTGCCGAGCATCCGCCAGCTCACCAGCGTGCCCTGCCCGGTCGGTACGGCCACCAGGCCCCGGTCCAGCTCGGGCATCCGGCGCAGCGGGTACGCGGTGACCGGCGAGGTGAGCGCGGCCGACGGCGCCGACAGGCCGCCGGGGCCCGCGGCCACCACGCGGTAGGCGTGCCGGTCGCCGGGGACGATCTCGTCGCTGTAGGACGTCCTGCCGTCCGTGACGACGCCGATCCGCTCGTCGTCGCGGTAGAGGTGGTACAGGAGGGCGTTCTCGACCGGCCGCCAGCGCAGGGTGATCTTCTTGGTGGTGGCGGTGACGAGGCTCAGGCCCTCGGGGGTGGCGGGGGCGGGGCTCGCGGCGTCCTTGACGGTGACGGTGAGGGGCGCGCCGAGGGTGCCGCCGGGGGTCTTGACCGCGTAGGAGTAGGTCAGGCCCAGCTCGGGGGTGCTGTCGGTGAACGTGGCCGCCGTGCTGTCGCCCAGCTTGGACCAGGGGCCGGTGGCCGTCGCGGCCCGGTGGACCTCGTAGCCGGACGAGCCCGCGGCGTTCCAGGTGAGCGTGACCGCGGGAGTGGCGGTGGCCTGGATGGCGGTGGCCGCGAGGCCGGTGGGGGCGGTGGCCGGGCCGATGAGGATCGCGTTCACCCGGCCGTCCTGGCCGAAGCCCAGGTTGAGCTGCCCGTCGGTGATGCGGGCGGTGCCGGTGTAGTCGCCGTACGCGCCGGTGCTCGCGGTGATCGTGGCGCGGGCCTCGCCTTCGACGGCGAGGGTGGTGGTGTTCGGGGCGATGGCGTCGCCGGAGATCACCTTCAGCTCGTACTCGCCGTTCGGGACGTCCACGGCGAAGCCGTAGGAGGCGGCGACCGTGAAGTCCCGCGTCACCGGGTCGGCGGTGCCGCGGTCGCGGTTGCCCACGGCGCGGTCCAGGCCGTAGCCGAGGTCGGCGGTGTAGAGGGTGTTGTGCGCGACGCGCGTGTAGCCGTCGGCCAGGGGGCTGGTGGTGGAGCCGAAGTCGAACTTGAGCCCGGTGGCCGGGTCCGGCGGCGCTGCGACGGCGGGGGTAGCCGTGATGGATAACGTGAGCGCGGCGGCGATGAGAGCGAGCCTCACAGGTGTACTCCTGCCGAGTGATCCGAGATTAGAACGTTTTTAGCGGGCAGGGAAAGCGCTTGCCAAGGCTTTACTTTCGCGCCTGTATCAACTAAGGGGGAAATAATCGGGTGTGAGGTGGTCCGGGTTGGCTCTAGGGTTTCGATCGTGACCAAGCTCAACCAGATCCTCGCGGTCGAGAAGGGTGTGAAGTCGGACGTCCAGCGCAAGGTGACGGACGCCTACCACCAGATCCAGAAGACACCCCTGCTCTCCGGCATCTCCCGGACGTACCAGCCGATCGACGACGAGGGCGAGCAACTGCCGCCCGAGTCCACGCGCGTGCAGGTGCAGGCCGACGAGGTGCTCAAGGGCGTCGGAACCGCGCTGGCGCGGCTGTTCGACGTGACCGCCACGAAGGACTGGGCCAACTGCGAGGCAAAGGCCAGCGTCGCCGTCGACGGCACGGTGCTGCTGGAGGACGTGCCGGTGACGTACCTGCTCTTCCTGGAGAAGCAGCTCACCGACGTCTACACGCTGGTCTCCAAGCTGCCCACGCTGGACCCGGCCGAGACGTGGTCGCGGGACGAGGCCACCGACACCTGGCGGACCGATCCCGTCAAGACCACGCGCACCAAGAAGGTGCCGCGCAACCACGTGCTGGCGGAGGCGACCGACAAGCACCCCGCGCAGGTGCAGGTCTACAACGAGGACGTCGTCGTCGGTTACTGGACGAAGGTCAACTTCTCTGGGGCGCTGCCGCAGCGGCGGGTCAACGAGCTGCTGGTGCGCGTGCAGAAGCTGCAGGACGCGGTGAAGTACGCCCGTGAGGAGGCGAACGGCGCCGAAGTCGTGGACAGGAAGGTCGGCGAGAGAGTGTTCGCCTACCTCTTCGCCTGAGCCGGCTCGCCGCCGGCGTCCGGTGAACTACGCTGAGGACTCCCTCGCCCCGTGCGAGGGTGCGCGAAGAGCGCAAGCTGAGGCTGAGGCCTGAGGCTGACATGACGGTGACAGTGAAGGTTCGAGTCCTTCCCGGGGCATCCGCGCCCCGGTAGCCCAACTGGCAGAGGCGGCCGTCTCAATTTCAGATTCTCGCTCTAGATTCAGCATTGATCGTCGAGTGCCGGATCGATCGGGACGGGCTGTGGATGTTGAGGTGCCGGTTCGAATCCGGCCCGCCGCTCTCACCATGCGGCGGTGGCTCAATGGCAGAGCGCGCGTCGTAAGGGCTGACCCGTTCCCTTAAAAGCCGCCGGCACTCACATGTGGCGGTCGTTCTCGGGCCCCTCGGATGGGTAGATCCGGGGGGCCTACCTGTGTCCGCCCGGCTCGACGGGCCCTGGATGACGCCGGGCCCTTGCCTGAGCACGTTCAGGGGCAGATGGTGGAGGTACGCATCCGCGCATGAGCGTCTGGACCGCCCGGAGTGGATTCTCCGGCGGGTTGTCCCGCCCGGACAGCGAGATGGGTGGCGGTGGCCGATGAGGTCACCAGACCTGCCGCCGGTTGACGGTGCCTCTGCTGTTCCGGGCGGGACGCTTGACGCATGCTCCTACCAGCGGTCGTGGACCTGCGGGCGGATGAGCTCGTCGTAGACGTCCCGGACGGCGGCCAGGGTGGCGGCGTCCAGCGGCGGGACCGCGTCGGCGGCGGCGTTGGCCCGCGCCTGACCGGGGTTGCGGGCGCCGGGGATGACGACCGACACGCCCTCCTGGTCCAGCACCCACCGCAACGCGAACTGCGCCATGCTCACCCCGTCCGGCACCAGGGGCGCCAGGCGGCGGACCGCCTCCAGGCCGGTGGCGAAGTCCACGCCGGAGAACGTCTCGCCGACGTCGAACGCCTCGCCGCGCCGGTTGTAGTTGCGGTGGTCGTCGGCGGAGAACGTGGTGTGCTCGTCGTACTTGCCCGACAGCAGCCCGCTGGCCAGCGGGACGCGGGCGATGATGCCCACCCCCGCCGCGCGGGCCGCCGGCAGGACCCGCTCCAGCGGCTTGAGCCGGAACGCGTTGAAGATGATCTGCACCGTCGCCACGCCGGGCCGGGCGATGGCCGTCAGGGCCTCCGCGCACGTCTCCACGCTCACCCCGTACGCGGCGAGCTTCTTCTCCGACACCAGCGTGTCGAGGGCGTCGAAGACCGCGTCCGTCGAGTAGACGGGCGTCGGCGGGCAGTGGAGCTGGACCAGGTCGAGGGTGTCCACGCCCAGGTTGCGGCGGGAACGTTCGTTCCAGGCGCGGAAGTTGGACATGACGTAGTTGGACGGGACCTGCTCCATCCGCCGGCCCATCTTGGTGGCCACGGTGACCTCGGGGTGGTCCTTGGCGAAGCGGCCGACGATCTGCTCGCTGCGCCCGTCGCCGTACACGTCGGCGGTGTCGATGAAGGTCACGCCCGATTCGACGGCCGCGGTCAGCGTGGCGACGGCCTCGTCCTCCGACACCTCGCCCCAGTCGGCGCCGAGCTGCCAGGCGCCGAGCCCGACCACGCCGACGCGGCGTCCGGTGCGTCCCAACACGCGCTGTTCCATGTGTCCACCTCATAGCTGATGTGCCTGACCAGCACCAGTCTTCCGGATGGGCGGGGGAGTGGCACACCCCGCCCCCGGGTGGTGGGGAGGGGCGGGGTGCGCGTCAGCGGGGGCAGGCGCCGGTGTGGGTGGGGCCGGATTTGAGGAGGAGGCGTCTGGCGAGGATCTCGGCGGCGACGTCCGCGCCCATCGCGAGCCCGTCGAAGTTGCTGAAGGAGAAGTGCAGCCCGCCGACCACCCGGGAGCGGCCCGCGTCCGCCGCGGCGGCCGAGAAGGCGGGGAACTGCCTGCGCCACGGCTGCCCGGTCGCCGGGTCGATCGGCGCGCTGTCGGTGACCAGCGTGAACGGGATACGGTCGGCGCAGAAGAAGCCCGCCAGGACGGCGGCGCCCGCGCCGCTGAAGGAGCTGTGGCCCGAGATGTACTCGGGGGAGCTGCCCGCGCTGCCGGCTCGCGCCCGCCAGCCGGGGACGGGCTCGGTGTACGGGTTGCCGTCGGTGTCCGCCTGCTGGATGGCCGCCGTGGGCCGCCAGTGGCGGAAGGTGTGCTTCGTACGGACCGTCGGGATGGAGGTGTCGGCCAGGGCCATGCCCAGCAGCGCGAACAGCCGGGCCTCCTCAGCCAGCGGCAGCGGCCGGTCCACGGCGAGCGCGACCTTGACCCATTCGCCGGGCGGTTGCGCCGTGCCGGTGGGCAGCGACCAGTACTGGTAGACGGCCGACTTGTCCGCGTCGGCGATGGAGGCGTCGCCGAGCAGCCTGACCTCGGCGAACGCCGCCGCGTAGTCGAGGCTCGCGAGGGCGGGCGGGCCGTCGCCCACGTACGGGGCCGCGTCGGCGATGCCGAACGGTGTCATGTTCCGGTATTGCACGCCCGGCCACGCCTGCGCGAACACGCCGGGCCCCGAGCCGGCGGGCTGCGTCTCCACCGGTGACGAGCCGTCGCCCTGCCTGGCCGCGTGCACGTCCCTGCCGACGCTCTCGCCCCACGCGCGGCCGTCGGCGACGCGCGGCCCCGTCCCTAATCGGGCCAGGTCCGCGTTCAGCCGCTCGGTGAGGGCGGCCTCCTGGCCCGGATACAGGCGGGTCAGCACCGCGTGCGCCGCCGCCACGGCCGCGGCCTGCTGGTCGCCGCGCGCGGGCGCGCCCTTCGGGTCGCGCAGCGCGGACGTCCTGGCGCGGTGGTCGCCGCGGGCGGTGGCGATGCCGTTGACGGCGTCGTACATGCCGATGTTGACCATCGCGTACGTCCTGGCGGCGTCGGAGTCGGAGGCCCGTTCGGCGCGGACGACCTGGAGGGCCTGCTCGTTCCACGCCCGCACCGGGTCGACGCCGGCCGAGACCTGCGGAACGGCCGGGGTGAGCGGGGCGAGGAGCAGCAGCGCGATGAGCTTGTTCATGAGATCCCCTCTTGCGATGAAGAGCCGATCACTGAAAGATGCGCCTCACGCGCCGCTCCCGCCACTACCCCGCCCGGTCATGCGGCCGTGCGGCGCGCCAGGCGGTGCTCGTCCAGCGTGCGGGTGAGCGCGTGCAGCGCCCGGCGCAGCGAGACGCCGTCCAGGTGGCCGAAACTCAGCACGATCCCGTTGCCCGGCTGCGACTCCGGATGGTGGAAGGCGGCCAGTTCCGCCACCTGGACCCGCCGCGCCAGCAGCGCCGCGGCCACCGACGGGGCCGGCACCGACACCGGGAGCAGCAGCGTGGCCGCCGCGCCGGTGCGCGCGCCGAGCAGCCGGGTGTGCGGGTACGCCTCCAGCGCCTGGCGGACGAGCGCCCGCTTGGCCGCGTACTGGGCCGACAGCTCGGCCATCCGCCCGGCCACGCAGCCCGACCTGAGCAGGTCCGTGACCGCGAGCTGCGAGGTGATCGACGGCCCCGCGGGCATGAACTGCTCGATCTCCCCGGCCAGCCGCCGCGGCACCACCGCGAACGCCAGCCGCAGCGTCGGCGTCAGCACCTCGGCGAACGAGCCCACCATGGCCGTGGACCACGTGTCGCCGAGCGCGGGCACGGCGGGCAGCGGTTCGGGCAGCGGTTCCGGCCGGGCGGCGAACAGCCCGTCGAAGGCCGGCTCCAGCACCAGGCCGCCGCTGTCACGCGCCCACTGCGTCAGCGCGTGGCGCCGGTCGAGCGGCAGCCGCGTGCCGAGCGGGTCGCCGCGCTCCGGCAGCACCACGACGACGTCGCAGGCGGCGGGGATCCGGTCGGTACGCGCGCCCGAGCCGTCCACGGGCAGGGGCAGCACGGTGCCGAGCCGGGACAGCGCAGCCCTGAGCTTCGGCGGAGCCGGATCCTCCAGCGCGATCACCGGGTCGGAGCCGCCCTGTGCGCGCAGGATCAGCCGCAGCGCGTCCGCGATGCCGGGCGTGACGATCACCTCGTGGCCGTCCAGCTCCAGGCCGCGCGCGTGCCGCAGGTGGGCGGCGATGGCGGCGCGCAGCGCGGGCAGCCCGGTGGCGGGCAGCCCGCCGAGCGGCGGCCGGTGCAGGCCGGCGCGCCGCCAGGCCGCCCGCCACGCGGCCAGCGGGAAGCCCTGTGTGCTCGGCCGGTCCAGCCGCAGGTCGAGCAGCGTCTCGCCGGAGGCGGCCGCGCGGGGCGCCGCGCCGGCCTGCTCGCACACGTACGTGCCCGAGCCGTGCCGCCCGGTGATGTACCCCTCGGCCAGCAGCCTCTCGAAAGCGGCCAGCGCCACACCCCGCGAGATCCCCAGCACGCGTGACAGCGTGCGGGTGGACGGCATCCGGCTGCGGGGGGCCAGTTGCCCCCGCACGATGGCCCTCCTGAGCTGGGCGGTGAGCTGGTCCTGCAGCGGCTCGGGCAGGCCACGCTCAAGGTGGATGGGTATGCTGAGCCTTTGCGGATGGCGCATGGATCGTCCCCCAGTCGACGTACGGAACAGGCCCCCTCCACATAGGCGTGACATCCCGTTCCACGCCGTGCCATCGCGGGCCGTTCCCGGACCATGGGGCCGTCAGCGCGGCCGGTACGAGCAGCGCACCCCGGTCTGCACGGTGGCGCGCAGCTCCTCGCCGATGGTCCGGTCCACTGCGGAGATGCGGTCCAGCGCCCGCCGGATCGCCTTGCCGACGGCGATCCTCGCCCGTTCCTCGTTGCCCGCGAACGGCCGCGCCCGGCCGCCCATGCCGGTCGCGGCGGCCAGCTCCGCGATCAGCCATTCGCGTTCCATCCGCAGCGCCGCCGCGCGTTCCAGGTCGTGCATCGCCTCGTGCTCGTCGATCTCGGCCTGCAGCCCGGTCAGGCGGCGGCGGTAGGAGTCCCTGGCCACGTCGTCGAGGATGGGCTGCACCGACTCGCGCGAGCCTTCGCGCCGCTTCTTTGCCGTCGCCCTGCCCGCCGTCCTGCCCGCGAGAGCGCTTGCCGCCGTGCTCGCCGCCGTGCCCGCCGCGAGGTCGGCGGAGGGGATCTCGTGGCCGGGGTTGGCGGCCAGCGTGGCCAGATGCGCCATGCCGACGCTGTGGTCCACCAGCGCCACCCGCCCGTTCAGCTCGACGTGCCAGTGCCGCCCGTCGCGCCGGAACCGGCACGCCCCGTCCGCCCGCGGCGGCCGTCCGACCACCGCGGGAAGGACCATGCCCAGGTCGGCGGCCTCGCGGGCGGCGGTGGCCAGCTCGGCGCGAGCCGTCTCGTCGGCGGGGCCGTCGCGCAGCGCCAGCGCCTGGCCGAGCCGGCAGCGCGACAGCGTCGCGGCTGGCCAGTGGCCCAGCGCCAGGTTGTCGTGCACGGCCTCGCGCAGGTGCGCGATGGCCAGGTCGAGGTCGCCGGTGGTGAGCGCGGCCATGCCCAGGGAGTGCCGCACCGAGCCGAAGCAGGCCACGCCGAGGCTGGCGATCACCGGCAGATGCGCGTACGGGCTCAGCAGCGCGTACGCGCAGGCGGCCGTGTCGGCGTCCTGCAACAGGTGCGCGGCCTCGACCACGCAGTACATCGCGACCAGCCAGGAGCTGGAGCTGGGCACCTCCGCCAGGTCCCGGCCGCGTAACCGGGCCAGGTGCCCGGCCGCCAACCGGCGGTCGCCGGCGACGGCGGCGGCCAGGGCCAGGGCGGCCACGTAGGAGTTGTCGATGGGGCTGAGCGTGGGGGAGTTGACCAGGTCCGCGAGGGCGGGCAGCAGCTCGGGGGCGCGCCCCTGGTACCAGCGGATGGCGCCGAGCTGGCCGCCGTACCAGCCGATCGCGTCGATGTCGCCGGCCGCCACGCCGCGCTCGAAGCAGACGCCGGCCAGCCGCTCGGCCTCCTCCAGCCGGCCCGCGCGGATGGTGAGCATGACCTCCAGCGCGCGGACCACGAACTCGATCGCCAGGTTCGGGTGCTCGTCGAGCACGGCGCGCAACTCCTGCATGCAGCGCTCCGCGTGCGGGTCGGCGGCCAGGTGGAGGTTCACCGTGCGCCACATCAGGCCCATGATCAGGTCGCTCCGGCGGCCGGTCACGGCGGCCTGGCCGATCAGCTCGCCGGACAGCTCCATCCGCAGCTTCCCGTGCCCCGGCCCGAGCACGCAGTGGTGCGCCAGGCTCAGCGCCTCCGCCAGCGCCAGCGCGTCGCCCGAGCCTCTGGCCTGGTCCAGCAGCCGCAGGATGCCGTCGTGGGTGCCGCCCCGGTAGTCCTCCTCGCCCTGGATGCGCAGCCGCAGCCGCAGCGCGAGCGGGGAGCCCGGCTCCACCTGGGACAGCGCATGCCGCTGGCGGACCCGTACCTTCTCCCACTCGACCGCGGTGCGGTACTCGTGCACCCAGATCCCGCCCAGCCCCAGCGCCGCCTGCGCCAGCCCCGCCTGGTCGCCGCACTCCTCCGCCCGCACGTAGGCCCGGTCGAACCAGCGCCGGGCGCGCTGCAGGTCACCGTCCTCGAACAGCGCGCGCTCCCCCCGGACGAGGGCCGCTTCGAGATCCGGGCATGACGGCGGGCGAACACCCAGGCCTTGTGCAACGCTCACGATTCCCGCTCCCCTGTCGGTCATCCGGACTGAGCGTCCCCACGCTGGTCCGAATACCGTTCTAGGTGAAGCACGTATGACGTACGGGGCGGGGTTCAATCCCGCGTAGCCTCAATGCCATGATTCGTCCCGCCACACCCGCTGACGTGCCCGAAATCGTCAGCATGATCCTTGAGCTCGCCACGTACGAGAAGGCCGCACACGAGGTGCGCGTCACCGAGGAGCAGCTCCACGACACCCTCTTCGGCGACCACCCCGCCGCCTTCGTGCACATCGCCGAGCAGGACGGCGCGGTGGTGGGCTTCACGCTGTGGTTCCTGACCTTCTCCACCTGGCGCGGCACGCACGGCGTCTACATGGAGGACCTGTACGTGCGCCCGCAGCACCGCGGCGGCGGCCACGGCGTGGGCCTGATGCGCAAGCTGGCCGAGATCTGCGCGGAGCGGGGCTACCAGCGCCTCGAATGGGCGGTCCTCGACTGGAACCAGCCCAGCATCGACTTCTACGAGAAGCTCGGCGCGGTCAACCAGGACGACTGGTACCGCTACCGGCTGACCGACGAGCCGCTCGCCCGCCTGGCCGCCCGGCGCGACTGACCCCGGCCAACCGACCCGGCCAGCCGTCACGCAGGTCACGCAGGTCACGCACCGTGACGTGACCTGCGTGACACAACTCTTTAAACCCCGGCGTGCGAGCGCGCCCGGCTGCTCTCCTGCTCGAACATGCCCGCCGACGGCTCTTCAAGGTCGCGGTGGGTCTCCTCCATCCGGAGCGCGACACCGAGCGCGAAGAACGTGGGCGCCCACTCCCCGATGAAGATGCCCCAGCGGTCGGCCCGGTCCAGCCCAGCCTGCTCGGTGTTCTTCGACATCAGCCAGGTGCCGAAGGACAGGGCGATGGACGCCAGCCCCGCGGTGTACATGTGCCCCGACTTGACACCCATGTCATGCAGCTTTTTGATCATGTTTCCCCCCTTGCTCCCAGTGCAGTTACCCCAGGGCAGGGCAGGTAACCGATCATTACGGGCGTGTTTCCGCGGTGACGGTTGTGCGTGGCTTGTTACCGAGGTGAATCACACGTAACCAACGCACGGCCACGCACGGTCAGAGTGCGTAACGAGCCCTTCCTACCTTGGAGATCCCCGGACGCCGAGCGTAGGAGAGGTCGATGGCGCGCTGGATCGCCGAGTGGCATCCCGATGACCCAGCATTCTGGGAGAAGTCAGGCAAGCGAGTCGCACGCCGCAACCTGATCTTCTCGATCGTTGCCGAACACCTCGGCTTCACGGTGTGGACCCTGTGGAGCATCGTGGCGACCAAGATGGGGTCGTACGAGTTCACCACCGACGAGCTCTTCTGGCTGGTCGCCCTGCCGAACCTGATCGGCTCGGTGCTGCGGGTGCCCTACACGTTCGGGCCCGCCAAGTTCGGCGGCCGCAACTTCACCGTGGTCAGCGCGACGTTGCTGCTCATCCCCGCCGTGCTGCTCAGCGTGGCGGTGAACAACCCGGACACGCCCTACTGGCTCTTCCTGGTCATCGCGGCGCTGGCCGGCTTCGGCGGCGGCAACTTCGCCTCCAGCATGGCCAACATCACCTACTTCTACCCGCGCAGCAAGCAGGGCGTCGCGCTCGGCCTCAACGCCGCGGGCGGCAACATCGGCGTCAGCTCCGTGCAGCTCGTCATGCCGCTGGTGATCGGCTCGCTCGGGCTGGCCGCCGCCGGGTGGTTCTGGATCCCGTTCGTCGTGGTGGCCGCCGCCTGCGCGTTCTTCTTCATGGACAACCTGACCAGCGCCAAGGCCAACCCCCGCCAGCAGCTCGCGGTGGCGGGCAAGGCCCAGACCTGGATCATGTCCTTCCTCTACATCGGCACGTTCGGCTCGTTCATCGGCTACTCCACCGCCTTCCCCCTGCTGAGCCAGAGCCTCTTCCCCGACGCCCCGTTCGCGGCCGTCGCCTTCGCCGGGCCCCTGATCGGCTCGCTGATCAGGCCCGTCGGCGGCTGGCTGGCCGACAAGCTCGGCGGCGCCCCCGTCACCCTGTGGAACTTCGCCGCCATGGGCGGCGGCGTCCTGCTCGTCTGGTGGGCCAGCACCTCCGGCAACTTCTGGATGTTCTTCCTGTCCTTCCAGCTCCTCTTCCTCACCGCCGGCGTCGGGAACGGCTCCACCTACCGCATGATCCCGGCCATCTTCCAGGCCAAGGCCGTCGCCGAGCGCGGCGACGAGACCGAGGAGACCCTGCTGTACGGCAAGCGCCAGGCCTCCGCCGCCATCGGCATCATCTCGGCGGTCGGCGCCCTCGGCGGGTTCCTCATCAACCGGGCGTTCGGCATGGCGTTCGCCGCGGCCGGCACCCCCGCCCCCGCCTTCCTCGCCTTCGGGGTCTTCTACGTCGCCTGCCTGACCCTGACCTGGTGGTGCTACACCAGGACGGTCGGCGTCAAGGTCGTCGCGAGTCTCGCTCATGCCCGGATCTGAAGTGGCGACGAAGACACACTGCCCGTACTGCGCCCTGCAGTGCGGCATGGAGATCGGGCCTGAGCTGACCATCAGCCCCAGGACCGACATCCCGGCCAACGCCTCGGGGGCGCTGTGCCAGAAGGGCTGGACGGCGGGCGAGCTGCTCACCAACGGCGAGCGCCTGACCACCCCCCTCCTGCACGGCGAGCCCGTGGAGTGGGACGTCGCGCTGGACTACGTGGCGTACCGGTTGTCCGCCATCCGCGCCGAGCACGGCCCCGACGCCGTGGCCGTGTTCGGCGGGGGTGGGCTGACCAACGAGAAGGCGTACACGCTGGGCAAGTTCGCCCGCGTCGCCCTCGGCACCAGCCAGATCGACTACAACGGCCGCTTCTGCATGTCGTCGGCCGCCGCCGCCTCCATCAAGGCGTTCGGCATGGACCGGGGCATGCCGTTCCCGATCACCGACCTGGACGACGCCGACGTCGTCATGATCGCCGGCGGCAACGTCGCCGAGACCATGCCGCCGTTCGTCCGCCACCTGGACGGGCCGCGTCTCATCGTCATCGACCCGCGCCGCACCCAGACCGCCAAGCTGGCCTGGCTGCACCTGCAGCCCACGCCCGGCACCGACCTGGCGCTCGCCCTCGGCATGCTGCACCTGGCCATCGCCGACGGCCTGGTGGACGAGGAGTACGTCGCCGCCAGGACCACCGGGTTCGAGCAGGTGCGCACCTCGCTGTCGGCCTGGTGGCCCGAGCTGGTCGAGCGGATCACCGGGGTGCCCGTCCACCAGATGCGGCAGGCCGTCAGGGCGCTGGCCGCCGTGGACAAGGCGTACATCCTGACCGGCCGCGGCGCCGAGCAGCACGCCAAGGGCACCGACACCGTCACCGCGTTCATCAACCTCGCCCTCGCGCTCGGCCTGCCCGGCAGGCACGGCTCCGGGTACGGGTGCGTGACCGGCCAGGGCAACGGCCAGGGCGGCAGGGAGCACGGCCAGAAGGCCGACCAGCTCCCCGGCTATCGCAAGATCGACGACCCGGCGGCCCGCGAGCACATGGCGCGGATCTGGGGCATCCCGGCCGAGGACATCCCCGGGCCAGGACGGTCGGCGTACGAGCTGCTCGACGCACTCGGCACCCCTGAGGGGCCGAAGGCGCTGCTGCTGTTCGGCTCCAACCCGGTCATCTCGGCGCCCGCCGCCGAGCACGTCGCCGGCCGCATCGGCGCCCTCGACCTGCTCGTCGCCTGCGACTTCGTGATGTCGGAGACCGCGGCGCTGGCCGACGTGGTCTTCCCCGTCACACAGTGGGCCGAGGAGAGCGGCACCATGACGAACCTCGAAGGCCGCGTCCTGCTCCGCCGCCGGGCCGCCGCACCGCCTGAGGGCGTCAGGAGCGACCTCGACGTGCTCGCCGGGCTGGCCGAGCGGCTCGGTCACACCTTCGAGACCGAGCCGGTCAAGGTCTTCGACGAGCTGCGCCGGGCCAGCGCCGGCGGGCCCGCCGACTACTCCGGCATCACCTACGACCGCATCGCGGACGAGACCGGCGTCTTCTGGCCCTGCCCTTCCCCCGAGCACCCAGGCACGCCCCGCCCGTTCCTCGACCGGTTCGCCCACCCCGACGGCCGCGCCAGGTTCGTGCCCGTCCAGCACCGGCCGGCCGCCGAGGAGCCCGACCAGGACTACCCCGTCTACCTGAGCACCGGCCGGGTGCTCACCCACTACCAGAGCGGTGCGCAGACCCGGCGCATCGCCTCGCTCGTCCAGGCCGCCCCCGAGCCGTACGTCGAGTTGCACCCGGACCTGGCCGAGCAGCTCGACATCACCGCGGGGGACGTCGTGCGGGTCAGCAGCAGGAGAGGCGAGGGCAAGGCCGTCGCCAGGATCAGCGACGCCATCAGGCGCGACACCGTGTTCATGCCCTTCCACTGGGAGGGCGCCAACCGGCTGACCAACCCGGCACTCGACCCGACGTCGAGGATGCCGGAGTTCAAGGTCTGCGCTGTCAGGGTGGAGAGGGACTCATGAGGCTCGTCGTCGTGGGCAACGGGATGGCCGGGTCGCGGCTGATCAGCGAGGTGCGCACCCGTGACCCGCACATGAAGATCACTGTTTTCGGCGCGGAGACGCGTCACCCGTACAACCGGGTGCTGCTGTCCAACGTGCTGGCCGGCAGCTCCCGCCCCGAACAGGTGCGGCTGCTCGACCCCGCCTGGTACGACTCGCACGGCGTGGAGGCCGCCTTCGGCAGCGCGGTCGCGCACATCGACAGGGACACCAGGCACGTCGTCACCGAGGACGGCCGGCGCGAGCCGTACGACCTGCTGGTGCTGGCCACCGGCAGCGACGCGATCGTGCCGCCGATCCCCGGGGTCGAGCGGGCCATCCCGTTCCGCACCCTCGACGACTGCGAGCGGATCATCGAGGCCGCCGCGAACGCCCGCAAGGCCGTGGTCGTCGGCGGCGGCCTGCTCGGCATCGAGGCCGCCCGCGGCCTGGCCGGGCGCGGCCTCCCGGTCACCCTGCTGCACCTGGCGGGCCACCTCATGGAGCGCCAGCTCGACGTGGAGGCCGGCGAGGTGCTCGGCGAGACCCTGAACGGGCTCGGCGTCGAGATCCGCACCGGCGTCTCCGCCTCCGGCGTCGAGGAGCACGGCGTCCGGCTCGACGACGGCGAGCTGGTCGAGGCCGACCTCGTCATCCTGGCCTGCGGCGTCCGCCCCGTCACGGGGCTGGCCGCCGACGCGGGCCTGGAGGTGCGGCGCGGCGTCGTCGTGGACGACGAGCTGCGCACCGACGACCCGTCCATCTTCGCCATCGGCGAGTGCGCCGAGCACGACGGCACCGTCTACGGGCTGGTCGCCCCAGCCTGGGAGCAGGCCTCCGTGGCCGCCGACGTCATCACCGGCGGCAAGGCCCTCTACCGCGGCTCCCGCCTGGTGACCAGGCTCAAGGCCAAGAGCGTCGAGCTGGCCGCCATGGGCGACACCCAGCTCGGCGAGGAGCACGCCGAGGTGGTGCGCTTCAGCCACCGGGCCCGCGGCACCTACCGCAAGCTCGTCATCAAGGACGGCCGGCTGGTCGGCGCGATCCTGCTGGGCGAGAGCGACGCGGTCGGCACGCTCACCCAGCTCTTCGACCGCGGCGGGCCGGTGCCCGGCGACCGGGCCGGGCTGCTCTTCCCCGGGCTGGCCTCGGCGCCCGTGGCCGACAGCCCGACGCTGATGCCCGACGCGGCCAAGGTCTGCCAGTGCAACAACGTGACCAAGGGCCAGATCAGAGCCTGCTGGGAGGCCGGAGCCAGGGACGTGGCCGCGGTGGCGAGCGCCACCAGGGCCACGACCGGATGCGGAACCTGCCGCGACGCCGTCGAGGGCATCGTCGGCTGGCTGTGCGAGCAAGAAGGAGTTTCGGTATGAACAGGATCGTCGTCGTAGGGTATGGTCCGACGGCTCATCGGCTCGTCGAGACTCTGACGAGCAAGGGCTTCGGCGGCACCGTCACCGTGATCGGGGAGGAGCCGCGTCCGGCCTACGACCGGGTGCACCTGACCTCGTACCTGTCCGGCACCAGCGCCGACGACCTCACCTACGAGGTGCCCTCCGGCATCGTGACCAGGCTGAACACCAAGGTCACCGGCATCGACCGGGAGGCCCGGCAGGTCACGCTGGCCGACGGCGGCACCGAGCCGTACGACGTGCTCGTGCTGGCCACCGGCTCCGCGCCGTTCGTGCCGCCGGTGCCCGGTGCCGAGCACGCCTACGTCTACCGCACGATCGAGGACCTCGACGCGATCAGGGTGGCCGCCAAGGACGCCGTCGAGGGCGTCGTGGTCGGCGGCGGACTGCTCGGCCTGGAGGCGGCCGACGCGCTGCGGGCGCTCGGCCTCAAGGCGCACATCGTCGAGATGAGCCCCTGGCTGATGCCGCGCCAGGTGGACGAGGGCGGCGGCTCGGTGCTGAAGTCGCACATCGAGGGCCTCGGCCTGGGCGTGCACGCCGGCGCGGGCGTGCAGGAGGTCGTGACCGACGGCTCCGGCCAGGTCACCGGGCTGCGCAAGCCGGACGGCACCATGGTGGACGCGCAGGTCGTCGTGTTCTCCGCGGGAATCAGGCCGCGCGACGAGCTGGCCAGGTCCGCCGGGCTGGAGGTCGGCCCGCGCGGCGGCATCGTGGTGGACGGCGGCATGCTGACCTCCGACCCCGCGATCTACGCCATCGGCGAGTGCGCGCTGGCGGGCGGCATGGTGTACGGCCTGGTCGGGCCGTGCAACACGATGGCCGAGGTGGCGGCCGACCGGATCATGGGCGGCTCCTCGTCGTTCGAGGGCGCCGACATGTCGACCAAGCTGAAGCTGCTGGGCGTGGAGGTGGCGCAGTTCGGCGCCATGGAGGGGGCGCTCGACGTCACCTACATGGACCCGGTCGGCGGCGTCTACAAGAAGCTCTTCATCAGCGACGACGCGCGGACGCTGCTCGGCGGCATCTGCGTGGGCGACGCCTCGCCGTACACGCAGTTGCGGCCCTTCGTCGGCAAGGAGCTGCCCGCCTCGCCGTCCGACCTGCTCTTCAGCGGGGCGGGGGCGCAGCTCGACCTGCCGGACGAGGCGCAGGTCTGCTCCTGCAACAACGTGTGCGCCGGCGACATCCGCACGGCCATCGCCGACAAGGGCGTGACCGACGTGCCCGGCCTGAAGGCCTGCACGCGGGCCGGCACCACCTGCGGAAGCTGCGTGCCGATGCTCAAGCAGCTCCTGGAGAAGTCGGGCGTCGAGGTCAGCAAGGCGCTGTGCGAGCACTTCACGTACTCGCGGGCCGAGCTGTTCGACATCGCGCGGGTACGCGGCGTCACGACGTTCTCCGAGCTCATCGGGCAGCACGGCACCGGACGGGGCTGCGACATCTGCAAGCCCGCCGTGGCCTCGATCCTGGCCTCGCTGCACAACGGGCACGTGCTGGAGGGCGAGCGGGCCACCCTTCAGGACACCAACGACAAGTTCCTCGCCAACATGCAGAAGAACGGCACGTACTCGGTCGTCCCGCGCATCCCCGGCGGCGAGATCACGCCCGAGAAGCTGATCGTGATCGGTGAGGTGGCCCGCGACTTCGGCCTCTACACCAAGATCACCGGCGGGCAGCGGATCGACCTGTTCGGCGCCACCGTCGATCAGCTCCCGGCGATCTGGCGGCGGCTGGTGGACGCCGGGTTCGAGTCGGGGCACGCGTACGGCAAGGCGCTGCGCACGGTGAAGTCCTGCGTGGGCTCGACCTGGTGCCGCTACGGTGTGCAGGACTCGGTCGGCATGGCCATCGCGCTGGAGCTGCGCTACCGGGGCCTGCGCTCCCCGCACAAGCTCAAGTCGGCCGTCTCCGGCTGCGCCCGCGAATGCGCCGAGGCCCGCTCGAAGGACTTCGGCATCATCGCCACCGAGCAGGGCTGGAACCTGTACGTCGGCGGCAACGGCGGCTTCAAGCCCCGCCACGCCGACCTGCTGGCCAACGACCTGAGCACCGACGAGCTGATCAGGACCATCGACCGGTTCCTGATGTTCTACATCCGCACGGCCGACAGGCTGCAACGCACGTCCACCTGGCTCGAGTCGCTGGACGGCGGGCTCGACTACCTCCGTGAGGTGATCATGGAAGACACGCTGGGCATCTGCGCCGACCTGGACTCGCAGATGGAACGGCACATCGCCACGTACGCCGACGAGTGGGCCGCGACGCTGGACGACCCGGAGAAGCTGAGCCGGTTCGTGAGCTTCGTCAACGCCCCCGGCGTGCCCGACCCGTCGATCGTGTTCGCCAGCGAGCGCGGCCAGATCAAGCCGGTGATGGCCCGATGAACTGGACCCCGATCTGCTCCATCGACGCCCTGCGGCCGGAGAGCGGCGTCTGCGCCCTGGTGGACGGCGTCCAGGTGGCCGTCTTCATGACCTACGACGGCGAGCTGCACGCGCTGTCCAACCTCGACCCCTACACCGACGCGTACGTGCTCTCGCGCGGCATCGTCGGCACCAGGCAGGGCGAGCCGACCGTGGCCTCGCCGCTGCACAAGCAGGTGTACTCGCTGGTGAGCGGGCGGTGCCTGGACGACGAGACGCTGTCGGTGCCGGTGTACGGCGTGCGGGTGGGGGACGGCGGGCTGGTGGAGGTCACCCTCGGACAGCGCGTGGCGGCCGGTCTCGAAGAGCGGGTGGAGGTCGGCGTCTAGCCCTCTGCCGATATACGGCCCAGGTCGCCGGCTCGCACGGCGGCCTGGGCCCTTCGCGTTCTCAGGCGACCGTGCTCACTTCGGCCGGTGGGTAGACGTGCGCGCCGCGGTGCGCCGCGGGAAGCACGCAGCGCCGTCCGGAGTCGAGGGTGTCACAGCGCTCGGCGTCTTCGCGCTGGGGAAGGGGGGAGGGGTTCGCCTTGATTCGCGGCACTGAATGGACGCTATAGGCGGTATCGGGCGCGCTGGTATCGGCACGGCAACGATCGCAGCTCTGACCGGTCTCTTCCATGGGCGTGAAGGGTTACCGTGAGTAATACCCGAACCAGGTAAAGGGGTCGTGCGGAGTGCCTAAACCGCGCATTCGCCGCCGATCAGCGTGGGCATCAAAGCGGCCATGAGCAAGATTTCTCAGCGCAGGGCACTCCTGCTGGCGGCGATCGTGCCCGCCCTCCTCGTCACGGGCTGCTCCGCGGGGAACAACACCCAGGCGATGAAGGGCGCGGCGAGCCCCGGCACGCCCACCGACATGGACTCCATGTCCCCGGAGGAGACCGACACCTCCCCCGACGCCACGGACACGGCTTCCCCGACGGACACCGCGGGCGGCGGCGGACAGGCGCAGACGACCGTACAGGGCTTCTTCAGCGCGCTGAAGTCGGGGAACGTCGACCAGGTCGTCAGCTCCTTCTCCGACGACGCGGTCGCCGCCGTGGACGGGCAGGCCACGGCCGAGGGCAGCCAGGCCATCCGCACCCTGTTCCAGAAGCAGCTCCAGGGCAACGGCATGAAGCAGGCCACACACACGATCGACGAGTCGCGCACGGCCGGCGACGCGGACGCGATCGTCCGTTCGACGAGCAAGCAGGGTAGTGACAACTACCGCGAGCTGTTCGTGCTCACGAAGGACGGCGAGGACTGGAAGATCTCGCAGTTCATGAACAACAAGGCTTCCTGAGCGAGGTTCTGTACGGGGGGCGGCGGCGGGTCGGGGGATCGGCCGCCGCCTTGGCCGGTGGTTCTGGTGGCCGATCCCCGACCCGGAAACCCGGTCCGCAACTGACCGTATATTGTGCGGTTAAGGCGCGGCATATCTAGACATATGCGTTTTTAATTCTTGGTGGTGTCGCCGGGGATGCGGGGGTTGATGCGCCGCTGATCCACCAGGGCCAGGTACACCGCGAAGGCGCCCCGCGCCCACATCTCCGCCTGCTGCGCGGTCAGCCTGATCTCCTCCCCCTCGTGCGAGACGATCATGTACCCGCCCAGCGGCATTCGCCGCCACGCGACCAAAACGTTCTCGTAAACGAGCACGTCGAGCATCGCGGTCAGATATTCACGTCCGGCGGCGGACACGGCGTAAGCCTCCTCGCTCCTCGCCGAATTCTCGCCCTGTGCCTCCCATTGTGCGCGCCCTTTCGGGAAATGTCTTTGACGAAATCGATCGCAGCCCCTGGGAACCTCCGCCGGGCCGCCGGTGTACCAACACCGGAGGTGGTCCCATGAAGAAGGTCCTGGCCGTGGTGATCGCGGCCCTGGCGCTGATCGCCGGGGGAGTGCCGGCCGCGGCGGCCGGTGGATGGGCGGTGACGTACCTGGATCCCGCCCCCGCCCGGTTCGAGGAGGGGAAGTCGTACGCGCTGGGGTTCTGGGTGCTGCAGCACGGCACGCACCCGTTCGAAGGCAAGATGGAGCCCGTCGGGCTGCGGCTCACCGCGGAGGGCGGCCAGAGCCTCTTGTTCGCGGGGACGGCGCTGCCGGAGGCGGCGCACTACGTGGCGTCCGTGGTCGTGCCGGCGGGCGTGTGGAAGGTGGAGGGCGTGCAGGGGCCCTTCGCCGCGTACGAGGTGGGGACGCTCACCGTGCCGGGCGGGCTGCGGATCAAGCCCGTGGACCCCGGGCTGGTGGATTCCGTCGGGGAGAGTGGGCAGCAGTACTGGGGCGACGTGCGGCCGCCCGGCTTCCCCGCAGGCGACGAACCCGTGCCCTCGGCCCCGCCCGCCGTCTCGGCCGCGCCCACCCTCTCTGCCCCGCCCGCCGTCGCGGGCGCGCCCGCGGCGCCCCCGGTCACGGCCCCGCCTGCGGTGCGCACCGGTGACGAGGGCGGCGGGGTGCCCGCGTACACGCTGATCCTGGCCGCCGCCGGCGGCGCGCTGCTGATCTGGGTGGTGCTCGGGCTGCCGACGCGGGCACGGCGGCGCCGGGAGGAAGAGCCGGATCGCCCCTCGGAGGACACCATCGTCATTTCTGGGTAGAGGCGGGGGCGGACCGCCGGGGTGCGCTCCCGACGCCCCCTTTCCCGAGCGGCGCGCGTCGGAGCTCACCCCGGCTCCGGGCATGCCCTGGCCGGGACGGGGCCCTTCCTGCCGGGGGTATGGCCCCGCGAGATGATCGGCTTCCTGGCGCTGCTGCTGGTCGGGGCATGTGGCTTTGCTGATTACCAGACAAATGACGAAATGTGCGGCATGGTCGTGGGCGTCTCCGATCTTCGCGAGGTTCGTGACATGGACTTGCCGGACTGTCCCGCTTGTGGCGCCGCCCTGACCGGATCGGTGGAGGGGTGCGCCGCTTGCGGGCTGGTGCTTCGTGGGCCTGCTGCCGATGCGTACCTGGAGGTTTCCGGGGCGCTTGCCGAGCTCGAGTTACGGCGGGTCGAGTTGGTGCGGCGGCGGGAGGGGGGGGGGGGCGGGGGCGGGGGGGGGGGCGGCGGGGGGGTGGGGGGGGGGGGGTGGGGGGGGGG
>NZ_VSEY01000055.1 GCF_008086045.1 Nonomuraea sp. PA05
GGCACGTCCCAGATCCGCTCACGGCACGTACCAAAACGCCAGCTCGTGCGTCATCCCCTCGGTGAACAGTTCCTCGGCGCGGTCCGCGTCCGGCCGGGCCTCGTCGATCATCTGCCCGATCCGCGCGGTGAGCGCCGCGAACCCGGGATCCGCGTAGGTGTCCACCCAGGCCCGGTAGCGCGGCTCCGCGGGCGGGTTCTCCGCCAGGATCCGCCCGAGGTTGGAATATCCCCACATGCACGGGTACAGCGCCGCCAGCCCCTCCCCGTACGAGGCCGCCGACTCCAGCAGGAACCCCGTGTACGCCTCGCAGGCCGGCCCCTTCACCGCCCCCTCCAGGTCGGCCCCGAACTCCGCCGACATCGACCGGTGCAGGCTCAGCTCGTCGTGGAAGGTGGTGTGCGCCAGGTCCACCAGGTCCCCCAGGTGCCCGTCGGGCGCCTGCCAGGCCAGCCGGGCGAAGACCCGCACGTAGTCCAGCAGGAACAGGTAGTCCTGCTCCAGCCACGACCGGAACACCCGCTCGGGCAGGTCACCGCGCCCGATCCCGGCCACCGTGGCATGGTCGAGCTGCGCCTGGAGCAGCGGGCGACCGATGGCGTGCAACCTCTCCGAAATGCTCATGGCTGGGAGGTTAGTGTTCACGGCATGACGGTGACGATCGCCGAGGAGCTCCTCCTGCTCGCCTACAGCGACGACAAGGGCAAGCCGCTCATCAACATCACCCAGCTCGACCCGGCCCTCGCCGGCGCGATCCTGGCCGAGCTGGCCATCGCCCGGCGCGTGGAGCTGGCGGGCAGGCTGTTCAAGAAGCTCACGGTCACGAGTTCCGCTCCGCTCGGCGACGAGGAACTGGACGCCGCCCTGGCCCTCATCGCCGCCAAGAGCTCCGGCAGGAGCCCGGCCTGGTGGGTGCATGAGCTGCAGTCGGGCAAGCTGCGCGGCCGGCTGCTCTCCCGGCTGGTCGCGGCGGGCATCCTGAGCGAACAGCGGAGCAGGGTGCTGGGCCTGTTCACCGTCACCCGCTGGCCGGAGGCGCACCCCGGGGCGGAGGCGAACGTCAGGGAGCGCGTGTCCGCCGTCCTGGCGGGCGCTCACCCCGACGACCGCACGGCCGCCCTGATCGCGATCACGCGCGCGGCCGGCCTGAGCCGAAAGGCGTTCCCCGGCGCGAGCAGGAGACGCGTCAAGGAGATCGCCAGAGGCTCGTGGGCGGCCGACGCGGTGGCACAGACCATCGCCGCCATCGAGTCCGCCGTCATGACCACCGGATCCTCCTCATCGGGCGGGGGCGGCGGCGGGGACGGCGGCGACGGAGGTGGCGACTAGCCGGCGTCCACCACGTCCTTCGGCACCGGCTTGTCCTCCTTCAACGCGTTGAACAGCGCCAGTGCCTTGGTCCTGTCCCACTTGACCGCCGAGCCGGCGCCGGGGATCGACTCGTTGCCGCCGAACGGCACCACCGTGGTCACCGGGCTGTCACCCATGGCCAGCCCCAGCGAGAGCATGTTGAACGCCCCCGTGCCCGAGTCGACCTCGACCGCATCGGTGGCGCTGAACGCCAGCGGCACCGAGGTGAACGGGTTGAGCAGCACCCCCGGGCTGGCGGCCTTCTTCACCACCGCGCCGAGGAACTGCCGCTGCCGCTTGGTCCGCTCGAAGTCGGGCAGCGCCCCGCCCTTGCGGGTGCGTACGTAGCCGAGCGCCTGGGAGCCGCTGAGCTCCTGGACGCCCTTCTTCAGCTTGAGGCCCGCCTTGGGGTCGTCCACGGCCGCCCGCACGTTGATCTCGACGCCGCCGATGGCGTCCACGATGTCCACGAACCCGGCGAAGCCGATCTCCATGTAGTGGTCGACGTGCACCCCGGTGACCGTCTCCACGGTCTGGGTGAGCAGCCTGGGGCCGCCGATGGCGTACGCGGCGTTGAGCTTGTTGCGGCCCTTGCCGGGGATGGTGACGGCCGAGTCGCGCGGCAGGCTGACCAGCGTGGGCTTGTCGCTGCCCTCGGGGATGTGCAGCAGCATCATCGAGTCCGTACGCTGCCCGGCGGCCTGCCCCGTGGCCAGCTTCCTGCGCTGGGCGGCGGTCAGGCCCTTGCGGCTGTCGGAGCCGACGAGCAGCCAGTTGGTGCCGGGGGTGTCGGCGGGCCTGCCGTCGTAGTCGTCGAGCACCCCGTCGATGCCGGCCAGCCGCGAGTCGATCACGAAGAACAGCGCGACGGCCGCGACCAGTAACACCACCAGCAGCCCGGCGACGACGGCCGCGATCGCCTTCCAGGAGATCCGCCTGCGCGGCCCCTTGGGCCCGCCGCGCCCGCCGGACCCTCCAGGGCCCTTGGGCGGCTCCTCGCCGCGCGACCTCATCGGCCTGACCGGGCTCTTGCCGGATCGCTCGCGCCCGTAGACCCGCGAGCTGGCCCGCGGCGGCTCGTCGGCGCGCGGCGACTCCGGAGCGTGGGCGGCGTTGGGAAGCTGGTGCGTGGGCGCTCCCGGCCCTCCCGAGGGAGGCCGGTGAGCGGGCGCGCCCCCCGAGCGCAGTCCGTCGCTGGGCCATGGTGGCAGCGGGCGGCCGTCGCCTGGTGAGCGCATGGCCCGGGTCCGGTCGTCCTCGGTCACTTCGCCTTCTTCCCTTCGCTTGTCATAGACGCTACGTCCAACCCCACGGCAGTGAAGACGTTCCGCCAAGGTTTCTCCACGGAAAAGTACGCGGAACTAGCTGAGAGTCACTGCGGAAACATAGTTGCCACCTGCGTCGTTACGGTTATGGACGACCTCTATCGAAGGGATGATCGTGTCCGATCCGGACCCGTGGAGTCTTCGCCCGTGCTCGGGCACGGGTTCCTCTGAGGGCTCACTGCGGTGAGCGCCTATCTCGGGCTGCTGGCCCTCTTGCTTCTCACCGCGGCGACCGGTTACTTCGTCGCCCAGGAATTCGCCTTCGTCGCCGCCGACCGGGGGGCGCTGCGTGAGCAGGCCGCCGCCGGCGACACCTCCGCCGAGAAGGCGCTCCAAGTGACTTCCCGCCTGTCCTTCATGCTCTCCGGCGCCCAGCTGGGCATCACGGTGACGGCGCTGCTGGTCGGTTTCCTGGCCGAGCCGGCGATCGCCACGATCGTCCGGCCGTGGCTGGTCGGCGCGGGCCTGTCCGAAGCCATGATCAAGGGTTTCTCCGTGGCCATCGGCGTCTTCGTGGCGACCGTGGTGCAGATGGTGTTCGGCGAGCTGGCGCCCAAGAACCTGGGCATCGCCAGGCCCGAGCAGGTGGCCAAGGCGCTGGCCCGTTCGACGCTGATCTACCTGGCGATCGTGGGTCCCGTGGTCAAGTTCTTCGACTCGGCCGCCACGGGCCTGCTGCGGCGCGTCGGCATCGAGCCCGTGGAGGAGGTGGAGCACGGCGCCACCCCCGAGGAGCTGTCGCGCATCATCGCGGAGTCGACCGAGGCGGGCGAGCTGCCCGAGCGGCTCTCCGACCTTCTGGAGCGGGCGCTGGAGTTCGGTGACCGCACCGCGGAGGAGATCATGGTGCCCCGTCCGCGGGTGGTGGTCCTGCGCGCCTCGCAGCCGATCGGCGACCTGCTGACGGTGATGCGCGAGTGCGGCCACTCCCGCTACCCGGTGGTGGGCGAGGACGGCGACGTGGCCGGTGTCACGGGCGTCCGCGAGCTGCTCGCCTCCGGCCTGGAGGAGGGCAGCGTCGCCGCGATCACCCGCCCGGCCCTGCTGGTGCCCGACTCGGTGCCGCTGCCCGCGGTCCTCGACAGGATGCGGGCGGCCAAGGACGACATCGTCTGCGTCATCGACGAGTACGGCGGCCTGGCGGGCGTCATCACCATCGAGGACCTGGCCGAGGAGCTGGTCGGCGAGCTGGTGGACGAGAACGACCCCGAGCCGGTGGGCGCCGTCGGGCACCCCGGCGGCGTCTGGGAGGTGCCGGGCAGCCTGCGTCTCGACGAGGTGGAGCGGGCGACGGGGGTGTCGCTGCCGGAGAGCGACGATTACGACACCCTCGCCGGGCTGGTCCTGGCCAGGCTGGGCAGGATGCCGGCCCCGGGCGACACGGTGACCGTACCGATCGACGCCAACACCGACCCCTTCGCGGAAGACGTGGAGGACCACCAGGCGGAGCTGACAGTGATCTCGCTCAACAGGCGGGTGCCCGAATGGGTGCGCCTGACGCCGCTGCGGCACGCGGAGGCGACGTCCCGATGACCATGATCATTCTAAGCCTCGCGCTGCTGGCCTTCAACGCGCTCTTCGTGGCCGCGGAGTTCGCCTTCGTCTCCTCCCGCAGGCACCGCCTGGAGGAGATGGCCGTGGGCGGCAACCGGCTCGTCAGGCTCGCCGCCAGGTCGGCGGCGGGCGGCAGCCGGCAGCTCTCGCTCATGCTGGCGGGCGCCCAGCTCGGCATCACGCTGTGCACCCTGGGCCTCGGTCAGGTGACCGAGCCCGCCCTTGAGCACTACCTGGAGCCGGTCTTCGCCGCCATCGGCGTCCCCGAGGCCATGCGGCTGCCCATCGCCCTGGTGATCGCCCTGGCGCTGGTGACGTTCCTGCACATGGTGATCGGCGAGATGGCCCCGAAGTCCTGGGCGCTGACCCACCCCGAGCGGGCGGCGCTCCTGCTGACCTTCCCGTTCAGGGCCTTCACCACGGTCATGCGCCCGCTGCTGTCGACGTTGAACGCGCTGACGAACCTGATACTGCACCTGTTCGGCGTGCAGGCGAGGGACGAGCTGGCCACGACCAGGACCCCGCGCCAGCTCGCCATGCTGGTGGGCGAGTCGGGCCGGATGGGCCTGCTGGACCGGGAGGAGCACGATCTCCTCACCAGGGCCCTGCGGCTGGACGACGAGGGCATCGAGCGCCTCATGGTGCCCATCGACCAGGCGGTCAAGGTCCCGGCGACGGCGACGGCCGCGCAGATCAGGTCCACGGCGGCGGGCAGCGCCCACCTGAGGCTCCTGGTCGAGGGCAAGAACGGCGTGGAGGGCGCTCTGCACGTCCGTGAGGCCCTGCTGAAGCCGGAGAGCATGGCGGCGGACCTCGTCAGGCCGCTGCCCAGGCTGGCGTGCACCACCCAGGTTCCCGAGGCCGTCACGGCGCTTCAGGAGGCCAGGTCGCACCTGGCGCTCGTGACGAACGCGGCCCAGGACGTCATCGGGATGGTGAGCCTCACCGACCTGGTGGGCGAGCTGCTCGACACCAGGGCGGCGTAGAACAGGTGTGCGGGGGCGCGTGAAAGCCGCGCGCCCCCGTTTCCCTCTCAAGCGAGAGTGTGAGCTAAATCACTCAAGCCATTCGAAAGTTGTCTGCAAGTGAGGGCATCTAGGGTCTCCATGCGGAGTACAGCCCTCACTGACAAGGTCGTGACAAAGAAGTAGCCCCGGCTCTTGCGAACCGGGGCTGCTTTCGTCAATGTGGGTCTGCCGATTTCATCGGTGACCCGAGTGGGCGAGGAGGGATTTGAACCCTCACGTCCTTTCGGACACACGGACCTGAACCGTGCGCGTCTGCCGTTCCGCCACCCGCCCTTGTGGGTGCGGAAAGAACATTAGCACGGAACAGCCACTGGTACTGAACCCGGATACGATCGCATAAGACACGGGAGCGGAGGAGCTGGGCGCGAGGGCCGACGAGCGCCTGGCGGCCGTGACGTGGAACGAGCGGAGACCGGGCGCCGATAGCGTCTCGGGGCCGCGATTTATGCACGGAGGAAGGGAGGTACCCGGTGGGAGTCCTTCAGCGCTTCGAGCGAAGGCTCGAAGGCCTGGTGGAGGGAGCCTTTGCGCGGGCGTTCAAATCTGACCTTCAGCCGGTCGAGGTCGCCAGCGCGGTTCAGCGGGAGATGGATGAGCGTGCGGCGATCGTCGCTCAAGGTCGCACGCTCGTGCCCAACGACTTCGTGGTGGAGCTGTCCACGACCGACAGCGAGAGGCTTGAGGTCTACGCCGACAGCATCAGCCACGAACTGGCCAACCTCGCCAGGGAGTACGCCAAGGAACAGGGCTACTCCTTTGTGGGACCGGTCCGGGTCCGCTTCGAGACCGCCGGCGACCTGGCTGTGGGTCTGTTCCGCATCAGATCGGGCGTCATCCGTGGCGCGACGGTCGAGCAGGACGAGATCCGCCAGCCGGCGAGCGACCTGCCTCCGTCGAGGCCGCACGCGTTCAACGGGCGGCCACGGCTGCTCGTCTCCACCCAGGATGATCCGCAGGGCGACCGCTCCTACGAGCTCACCACTCCGGTGACCTTGCTCGGCAGGGGCACCGACTGCGATCTTCGTCTCGTCGATCCAGGAGTCTCGCGGCACCATGCGGAGCTGCGCGTCGAGGGCCAGACTGTGGTTCTCGTGGATCTCGGATCGACGAACGGCACTTTCGTCAATGGCCAGCCGGTACGCAGGATCGAGCTCCAGAACGGCACGCGAGTGACGTTGGGGCGCACGACTCTGGTGTTCCGGCGCGATTAGGGGTAGACAGACGGTCCATGTCCGAGCTCACGCTGCTGCTGATCCGGCTCGCTTTCCTGGCGGTGCTGTGGTTCTTCGTCATTGCCGCAGTCGGCGTGATCCGGACTGACTTGTTCGGCTCACGCACGGCTCCCGCGGGCGCACGTAAGGCCGCGAAAGTCGCCAAACCCGTGGCCAAGCCCAAGAGCAAGAAGGGCGAGCCACGCCAGCTCATCGTCACAGGTGGCCCACTCCAAGGCACCACCATCGACCTCACGGAGACGCCCATCACCATTGGCCGGGCCAATGACGCCACGCTGGTAGTCACCGACGACTACGCTTCCAGCCGGCATGCCCGGCTCTTCCCTCAGGACGGTCAATGGATCGTGGAAGATCTTGGGTCCACCAACGGCACGTATCTCGACCGCTCGAAAGTCACCCGCCCGACCCCGGTGCCGCTCGGTGTTCCGATCCGCGTCGGCAAGACAGTCATTGAATTGCGCAAATGACCATCGCACTCCGCTACGCCGCCCGCTCGGACGTCGGCCTCCTCCGCGAAGGTAACGAGGACTCGGCGTACGCTAGCGGCCGCCTGCTCGCTGTCGCCGACGGCATGGGCGGGCACGCACACGGTGAGGTGGCGAGCTCAGTCGCCATCGCCGCCATGGCCTCTCTGGAAGAGGCCCAACAGGGGGGTGACCTGCTCAACGCCATCGAGGCAGCGGTACGCGACGCCAACCGCAAGCTGCACGAGATGGTGGGGCGGGATCCCAGCCTCAAAGGCATGGGCACGACTCTCACGGCCATGCTCTGGAACGGCACCCAGGTCGCCCTGGTGCACGTGGGCGACTCGCGCGCCTACCTGCTCAGACGCGGGGAGCTCTACCAGATCACGCATGACCACACGCTGGTGCAGCAACTCGTCGACGACGGGCGCATCACGCCGGAAGAGGCGGCCACGCATCCGCAGCGCTCGATCCTGCTGCGCGCGCTCGACGGCAGCGGCGAGGTCGATCCCGACCTCACGCTCCGCGAGGCGCAGGTGGGCGATCGCTACCTACTGTGTTCCGACGGCCTGTCGGGCGTGGTGAGCGCCGAGACGCTGCACGCCACGCTCACCAACATCGACGATCCTGAAGAGGTCGTCCGCCAGCTCATCGACCTGGCGAACAGAGGGGGCGGGCCCGACAACATCACATGCGTGCTGGCCGACGTGCTGGAGATCACCGATGGGCAGCAGGTGCCCGCCGAGGCCGCCGTGGTCGGCGCCGCGGGCATGACCAGGCTGCACGGTAGTCCTCAGGACACCTCGCCGGGGCGAGTCAACGCGGTGACCGCACCCCAGCCGGTGATCACCGACGACCCGTTCGATGAGCAGGACGCCCCCCAGGCGTCCCGGCGGTCGGGCAGGCGTCGTCGTGTGTGGCCCGTGCTGGTCACCGTGTTCGGCGTAGGCATCGTCGCCGTCGGCGTCGGCGGTTACTTTGGATATCAGTGGACCCAGGACCAGTTCTTCGTCGGTGCCAGGGGCGACGAAGTGGTCGTGTTCCAAGGGATCCAGAGGGAGCTGGGGCCTTTTCCGCTCTTCCACGTCTCCAAGCCCACGGGCAAGCAGCTGTCCAAGCTGTCCGAGGCCGACCAGGCGCTGATCAGGAGCGGCATCCCCGTCACCACCGAGGCCGAGGGCGTGACGAAAATCAACAGCTTGAAGTTCTCCGAGTCGGAGCCGAAGGAAGAGCCCACCGCGGAGGCGAGCGGTTCCCCCACGGACTCCCCTTCGCCATCCGCCACCGCCACGAAGACGAAACAGCAGTAGATGAGCGAAGTCGCGGTCTCCCCCGTCCCGATGCCGGCCAAGCGGCGCGGGGCGCAGCTGATCATGCTCGCGCTCGCGGTGCTGATCATCATGGGCGCGTACGCCAACGTGGGCCTGGCGATCGACGGCCAGGTCCCCGCCGGCATGCTGACGTACGGGCTGAGCCTGGGCGGCCTGATGCTGGCCGCCTACCTGGTGCTGGCCAAGTTCGCGCCCTGGGCCGACCCGCTGATCCTGCCCCTGGTGACGCTGGTCAACGGTCTCGGCCTGGTGATGATCTACCGGTTGGAGCAGTCCGACCTGATCGGCATGCGGGGCGCCTCCGCCACCAACCAGATCGTCATGACCGGCATCGGGGTCGTGCTCTTCACCGTGACGCTGCTGGTCCTGCGTGATCACCGGGCGTTGCAGCGGCTGACGTACACGGCCGGGCTGGTGGGCGTGGTCCTGCTGGTCTCGCCGCTGGTGCCGGGGCTGGGCAAGGAGATCAACGGCGCGCGGATCTGGATCGGGTTCGGCTCGGCGACCATCCAGCCGGCCGAGTTCGCCAAGATCGCGCTGGTCGTCTTCTTCGCCGGCTACCTCGTCGCCAAGCGCGACGTGCTGGCGCTGGCCGGGCGGCGGCTGCTGTTCATCGACCTGCCCAGGGCGCGCGACCTCGGCCCGGTGCTGATCACCTGGGCGGTCGCGATCGGCGTCCTGGTGCTGCAGAAGGACCTGGGCTCGTCGCTGCTGCTGTTCGGCGGCTTCGTGGTGATGCTGTACGTCGCCACGCAGCGCACGTCGTGGGTGCTCATCGGCATCCTGCTGTTCGTCGGCGGCGCGTTCCTGGCCGGGCAGATCTTCTCGCACGTGGGCGACCGCTTCGACGTCTGGCTCAACCCGGGCGCCAGCGAGTACTACGACCGCGAGTTCGGCGGCAGCTACCAGATCATGCAGGGCCTGTTCGGCCTGGGCGCCGGCGGCATCCTGGGCACCGGCCTTGGCCAGGGTCACCCCGACCTGATCCCGCTGGCCTTCTCCGACTTCATCTTCAACGCCATGGGCGAGGAGCTCGGCCTGACCGGGCTGATGGCGATCCTGATGATCTACGCGCTGATCGTCGAGCGCGGTCTGCGCACCTCGCTGGCGGCCCGCGACCCCTTCTCGAAGCTCCTGGCGGGCGGCCTGTCGTTCATCCTGGCCTGGCAGGTCTTCATCATCGTCGGGGGCGTGACGAACCTCATCCCGCTGACCGGTCTGGTGACGCCGTTCATGTCCCAGGGCGGCTCGGCGCTCCTGGCTAACTGGATCCTTATCGCGCTGCTGGTACGAACGTCAGATGCCGCCAGACGCCCCCCGCCCCAGGCGATCCAGAACGAAGGACTGACGCAGGTGTTCCAGCGATGAACGGCACTCTCAAGCGCGTGGCAGTGGCCTGTCTGGCCATGTTCGCGCTGCTGATGATCAATGTGAACTTCCTCCAGGCCGTACGGGCGGAGGAGTACCGGACGGACGCGCGCAACACCCGCAACTACTTCGACCGCTACGCCATCGAGCGCGGCCGCATCACGGCCGGCGGCAAGGTGCTGGCGCAGTCCGTCGAGACCAAGGACAACGACTTCAAGTTCGTCAGGAAGTACACCGACGGCAAGCTGTACGCGCACGTCACGGGCTACTTCTCGCCCGAGAGCGAGAGCGCGATCGAGCGCAGCGAGAACGCGCTGCTCGACGGCTCCAGCGCCGACCTGCTGCTGCGGCGGAGCATCGACCTGTTCACCGGCGAGCCCACCAGGGGCGCCAGCGTCGATCTCACGATCAACCCGAAGGCCCAGAAGGCCGCCTACGACGCGCTGCGCAACAGCGGCAAGCGCGGCGCCGTGATCGCGATGGACCCCAAGACGGGGGCGATCCTGGCGATGGTCTCGCTGCCCACCTTCGACCCGGCGGAGCTGTCGGGCACCGACAAGGGCACGGTCTTCAAGAGGTACGACCAGCTCGACGCCGACAAGAGCCAGCCGCTGCTCAACCGCGCCATCTCGCAGACGTACCCGCCCGGCTCGACGTTCAAGGTCGTGACCATGGCGGCCTACCTGGAGGCCGACTCCTCGCGCGGCCCGCAGACCAACGTGGAGGCTCCGCAGCGGCTGCCGCTGCCCAACACGAACATCAGCCTGCCCAACTACGGCGGCTCGGCCTGCGGCAGCGGCCAGGTGACGCTGGTGTACGCGCTGGAGAAGTCCTGCAACACCCCCTTCGCCTCGATGGGCATGGAGCTCGGCTTCGAGACGATGAAGGAGCAGACGGAGAAGTTCGGCATGGGCACGCCGGTGTCGGTGCCGATGGCCGCAGCGCAGAGCGACTTCGGCAAGGACTACGACAAGGCCGCGCTGGCCATGGCCTCGATCGGGCAGCGTGACAACCGGATGACGCCGCTGCAGATGGCCATGATCGCGGCCGGCATCGCCAACGACGGCACGGTGATGAAGCCGTACCTGGTCAACAAGATCACCGACGCCAAGGGCGACGCGCTCGAAGAGGCCGACCCCGAGGAGCTGAAGACGGATGCGGTCAGTTCCGAGACGGCGGCGAAGCTGCGCGAGATGATGGTGAGCGTCGTGAGCAACGGCACCGCCAACCTGGCGCAGGTCCCGGGCGTCCAAGTAGCGGGTAAGACAGGCACCGCGGAGACCGCCACCGGCGCGCCGCCGCACGCCTGGTTCATCTCCTTCGCGCCCGCGGACGACCCGAAGGTGGCCCTGGCGGTCATCGTCGAGTCCGGTGCGGCCAACGTCGGCGCGGAGGCGACCGGCGGTCACACCGCCGCGCCGATCGCAAAGGCCGTGCTGGAGGCGGTGCTGAACAAGTGATTGACGGTAACCTGCTGGGTCATGCGGCTCCGTAACCGCTACCTCTTGGTCTCCCGCATCGCCACGGGCGGTATGGGAGAAGTGTGGCGTGCCCGCGACGAGTTGCTCGGGCGCGAGGTGGCGGTGAAGATCCTGCGCAGCCACATCTACGCCGACCCCACCTTCCGCGAGCGGTTCCGCAACGAGGCGCGGCTGACGGCCGCGCTCGCGGACCCGGGAGTGGCGCAGATCTTCGACTACGGCGAGCAGAGCGAGCTGGCCTACCTCGTCATGGAGCTGGTGCACGGCGAGCCGCTGTCGGCCATCCTGGCGCGCAACGGGGCCATCGGGCCCGAGGTGGCGCTCGACGTGGTGCACCAGACGGCCAAGGCGCTGCAGGCGGCCCACTCGGCGGGCATCATCCACCGCGACATCAAGCCAGGCAACCTGCTGGTCACCCCCGAGGGCGCCATCAAGGTGACGGACTTCGGCATCGCGCGCGCCCTGGAGGCCGCGCCGGTCACGCAGACCGGCACGGTGCTCGGCACGGCCCAGTACGTCAGCCCCGAGCAGGCGCAGGGCTTCCCGCTCACGCCCTCGACCGACCTGTACTCCCTGGGCGTGGTGGCCTACGAGTGCCTGACGGGGCGCACGCCGTTCCGCGGGGACAGCCAGGTGGCGATCGCGCTGCAGCACCTCAACGAGCAGCCGGCGCCGCTCGGCGCAGACGTGCCCGCGCCGGTGCGTGAGCTGGTCATGGCGCTGCTGGCCAAGGAGCCCGCGCAGCGTCCCGGCTCGGCGCTGGAGGTGGCCGACCGGGCGTACGTGCTGCGCGAGTCGCTGGCGGGCGTCGAGCACGTGCCCGAGCTCAGCATGCTGACCGACCCGGGCGGCTTCCGCGTCCGCGAGCCGACCCCCGAGGACGAGCGGGACACCGACGACCTCGCGCCGGCCACCACCGTGCAGGAGCGGCCGTCGGGCGGGCGGGCATCGGGCGGGCGGTCGTCAGGCGGGCGCAGGGGCGCCAGGACGCTGGCGCTGGTGGCCGCGGCGGGCTGCGTGGCCGCGGTGGGGCTCACCGCGGTGACATTCGCCAGCCGGGAGCAGCCGCGCACGGCGCCCGAGGTGGCGGAGCCGGTGCAACCGCCCCCCACGTCGGCGCCCACGCGGCAGCGGGTGCGGCCGACCAAGACGAAGACGAAGACGCGGCGTCCGCCGGTGGTTCCGGTGAAGTCGACGAACCCTATACCCTCGCCGTCGGCTACCGTAAGCAAGTCGGCTACTCCCACGAAGAAGCCGACGCCGAAACCGACCCGTACCACCACCCGGACCCCTACTCCCACCCCGACGACCCCGACGCCCACCACTACACCGACAACTCCGACACCCACCGCCTCGCCGGACCCGGGTGATACGAACCCGCCCAAGGAGGAGACGTGATGCGCCATGGGGTCGATGATGGACACCGGCGGCCCCCCGAGCAGGCCGGTACCCAAGATGAACGGTAAGGGACAGTGCAGGAAATGACTCAGCCTCGGCTACTCGGAGGTCGCTACGAGCTCGACGGTGTCGTCGGGCGCGGCGGCATGGCCGAGGTGTATCGCGCCCGAGACATCCGGCTGGACCGCATAGTCGCGATCAAGACCCTCCGCTCCGACCTGGCGCGCGATCACACCTTCCAGGCCCGGTTCCGCCGTGAGGCGCAGTCGGCGGCCTCACTGAACCACCCGGCCGTCGTCGCGGTCTACGACACCGGCGAGGACGTCACCGACGGCACCCCCGTGCCGTACATCGTGATGGAGTACGTCGACGGCAGGACGCTGCGCGACCTGCTGCGCCAGGACCGGCGTTTGCTGCCCGAGCGGGCGACCGAGCTGGTCGACGGCATCCTGCGGGCGCTCGACTACAGCCACCGCGGCGGCATCGTGCACCGCGACATCAAGCCCGCCAACGTGATGATCACGCGAGCCGGCGACGTCAAGGTGATGGACTTCGGCATCGCCCGCGCGATGGCCGACTCCGCGGCCACGATGACGCAGACGGCCCAGGTGATCGGCACCGCCCAGTACCTGTCGCCTGAGCAGGCGCGCGGCGAGCGGGTCGACGCGCGCAGCGACATCTATTCCACCGGCTGCGTGCTGTACGAGCTGCTGACCGGCCAGCCGCCGTTCACCGGCGACTCCCCGGTCGCGATCGCCTACCAGCACGTGCGCGAGGAGCCCATCCCGCCGTCCCAGATCGACCCGGAGATCCCGCAGTGGGCCGACGCCATCGTGCTCAAGGCCATGGCGAAGGACCCGGCGCACCGCTACCAGAACGCGGGCGAGATGCGCGCCGACATCCAGCGCGCGATGTCCGGCATGCCGGTCGACGCCCAGACGATGGCGATGCAGGGCAACTTCGGGCAGGGCACCCGGATGATGACCGCCACGCAGGCGGCCCAGGGCCCGGCCACGCAGCGCACCACCGCGGTCCCGCCGTACGAGTACGACGATGGCAGCGGCGGGCGCGGCGGCCGGCGCAGGGCCTCGGGTGGGAACAACGCGCTCAAGACGGCGCTGTGGATCATCATCCCGCTGCTCATCATCGGCGGCTTCATCACCATCGGCTACGTGGTGTTCAGCGGCGGCAACACGCCCACCGACAGCCAGATCGCCATCCCCGAGCTGGCCTCGCAGGAGCAGTCCTACGCCGAGGAGCAGCTCACCACGCTCGGGCTCAAGGTCGAGGTGGTCAAGGAGCCCAGCTCCGACGTCGAGAAGGACGCCGTCATCCGGACGGACCCGAAGGCCGGCACCAAGGTCGAGAAGGACTCGGCGGTCAAGCTGTACGTCTCCAGCGGCCCCAAGAAGGTCAAGGTGCCGGACGGCCTGATCGGCATGTCCCAGGAGGATGCCGAGAAGGTCCTGGACGAGGCGGGCCTGAGCGGCGTCATCAAGACGCGCAACTCGAGCAAGCCGCAGGGCACGGTCGTCGCCACCGACCCCAAGGCCGGCACGGAGATCGAGGAGGGCGGCTCCGTCACCCTGTTCGTGCCGAAGGCGCTCAGCGAGGTGCCCAGCGTGATCGGCCTCACCGAGGCCGACGCCAAGTCCGCGCTCACCGGGGCCGGTTTCAAGGCCAAGGTGGTCCGGCAGGCCGACCCGGCGCCCGAGGGCACCGTGGTGCAGCAGAACCCCGGCGAGGGGGAGAAGTTCACCTCGGGCACGACCATCACGATCGTGGTGTCCACCGGCCCCGAGCAGCAGCCGACCGACCCGTTCCCGACGGAGCAGCCGAGCGACGACTTCCCGTCCGACGAGCCGACCGACGACATCCCGTCCGACGAGCCGACCGAGGACAACCCGATCGGCGACGACGGGCTCGGCGGCGGCTTCGGCGGCTGAGAGCACGGTGGAGGGCCGCCCTGCGGGGCGGCCCTTCCGCATGTGCCGGGGAAAGCAAAGAACGCCCCCGCCGCTCGGGGGCAACGGCGGGGACGCTCACTTGTACGTCGCTCTGCGCGAGACATTTGTTACACGATTCCGCGCAACCAATTTTCGAGCAGCCGATGACCATGCTCCGACAGCACGGACTCCGGATGGAACTGGATGCCCTCGATGGGCGCCCGGCGGTGCCGCAGCCCCATGATGACGCCGTCCTGGGTGCGGGCGGTCACGTCGAGCACGGCAGGGACGGTCTCGGGCAGCACGGCCAGCGAGTGGTAGCGGGTCATGCGGACGGGTGACGGCAGGGCCTCGAACACGCCCTTGCCGTCGTGCGTGATGGCGCTCGTCTGCCCGTGGAACAGGTCGGGCGCGCGGGCCACGGTGGCGCCGTAGGCCACGGCGATGGCCTGGTGGCCGAGACAGACGCCGAGCAGCGGCCTGCCGCTCCCGGCCGCGTGGTGCACCAGGGGGACGCTCACACCGGCCGCCTCAGGGGTGCCTGGGCCCGGGCTGACGAGCACGCCGTCGAAGCCGTCGGCGTCGTGCACGCGGACGTCGTCGCGCGGCCGCACGTCGCAGTCGGCGCCCAGCTCGCGCAGGTACTGCACGATCGTGTGGACGAAGCTGTCGTGGTTGTCCACGACCAGCACGCGCGTCATTTCCTTACGGTCACCTCGTCCAGCGTCACCACGGGCTCCAGAAGCGGGAACACCGCGTACCAGAGTACGACCCCTGCGGCGGCGGCCAGCGCGACGGCCGTCAGCACGCGGGCGGCAGGGCGGCCGGGCAGCTTGCGCCAGAGCCAGGCGTACATGTCACTCCTCGCGGGGTTCGCTCTCCTTCAGCACGCCGTAGACGATGAGGCGCTCGGCGGCCGAGTACTCGGGATGGCAGGTGGACAGTGTGATGAAGGCGCGGATGGGGCGGATGTCCGGCTTGCCAGGCACGGGGGCGAGCACCTCGATCTCGTCGGGCTTGACGATGTCCTGCGAGGTCACCCGGTAGGTGTGGCGGGCCTCGGGGGTCTCGACCACGATCTCGTCGTCGCGTTCGAGCTCGTCGATCTCGTTGAACGGGGCCGCGTACGTGGTGCGGTGGCCCGAGAGCACGAAGTTGCCGACCTGGCCCGGCATGGCGCTGTCCGGATAGTGGCCGGGGCCCTTCTTGAGCTGGTCGGCCGCCACGCCCTCGACCACGGCGTACTGGTAGTCGCGGCCCAGCCTGGGGATCCGCAGCATCGCCAGCGCCTGGCCGGGCACGGCCTTCTGCGGACGCTGTTTCCTGGCCGCCAGCTCGCTCCTGAGCAGCGACTGCTGGCTCTGGGTGTAGGCGCCCGTGCCCCAGAGCAGATACGCGCAGAACAGCATGAGGATCAGGCCCGCGGTGATGCTGAGCTCCCCCACGGCCCGGAGCGTGGCCCGCATGCGATCAGGTTATTCGGCCACGATCCGGGCACCGGGGATCGCCATGACGTGCGCGTGGCGACTATCCTGGGGCACGCTTCAACTACGCTAAACGAAGAGCCTGTGGACGATCCGGATGCCCAGGCCCTCAGCAGGAGTTATCCAGTGCCCAAGTCCAAGGCTCGCAAGAAGGCGGTTTACACGCCGCCGCAGAGGTCTCAGCAGGTCAAGGTCAGCCCGCGCTGGCTGGCCCCCACGATGGTCGCCGCTTGGATCATCGGCATCCTGTGGATCGCGATCTACTACGTCGCACCGCAGGCGCCGTTCTTCAGCGACCTCCAGAACTGGAACCTGTTGATCGGGTTTGTTTTCATCATCTTCGGTGTGGTTCTTTCCACCCGCTGGCGTTAGTTCTTTCCACAGCCTTTTCCACAGCCTGGGGAAGGTCAGAGCAGGGAGAGAATCGCCTGCGTCCTGACCAGCACGAGCACGGCCAGGAGCACCAGCATCGCCACGATCGCCAGCACCTGCCAGAGGGCCCTGTTGTTCTTGGGGGCGTAGGCGAGCGCCCCCGCCAGCAGGGAACCGGTGATCAGGCCGCCGACGTGGCCCGTCCAGCTGATGCCCGGCACCAGGAACGTGATGGCCAGGTTCAGCGCGATGAGCACGGCCATGCCGCGCACGTCCATGTTGAGCTTGCGGCCCACCACGAACACCGCGCCGAACAGGCCGAAGATCGCCCCTGACGCGCCCACCGTGGGCTGGCCCAGCGGGTCGAGCCACAGGCCGAGCACCGAGCCGCCGATCGCGCTGATCAGGTAGAGCGCGGTGTAGCGGATGTGGCCGAAGGCGCGCTCCAGGTACGGGCCGACCACGAAGAGCGCCCAGCAGTTGAACAGGATGTGGAAAACGCCGCCGTGCACGAACGCCGCCGTGATCAGGCGGTAGTACTCGCCGTACACGGCCACGCCGGCCGGCCACATCGCCAGCTCGCCCGTGATCCGGTCGCCGATGAGGTACTGCGCGCTGAAGATCAGCACGTTGGCGACCAGCAGCGTGTACGTCACGAACGGGGTGCGGACGACGCCGCCGCCGAAGGCGGACTTGGCCTGTCGGATGCCCTTGTTGCCCTCCGCCACGCACTCGGGGCACTGGAAGCCCACGGCGGCGTCACGCATGCAGTCGGGGCAGATGGGGCGGTCGCAACGCTGGCAACGTACCCAGGTCTCCCTGTCGGGGTGCCGGTAGCACGTGGGCACCGCCTCAGCGGGCTGCTCGGGCTGCGGGGGCGGGCTCGGCGGCTGGCTGGTCATGACCGAAGCCTAAGGCTTGCGGGGGCGTGCCGCGTTGGGGCTGGTGTGCGGGGGTGGAGCGCGGGGCGGCGTGGGGCGCGGGGCGGTGTGGACGGCGCGCGCGGCTCGCGTGGATGTGCGCAGGCCGTGTGAGGGGTAGCGCGGCAAGGAAGCAGGGGCCCGTCTTGGGGGCGCTCAAGCGGCGTAAAGGGCTGCGGGGCGCGTAGGGGGGGCGGGCCCGGCGCCCCCGGGTGAGCGGGGGCGGGCGGGCGGCGTGCGGCCGTCAGGCGGCGGTCAGACCTGGACGCGGTCGATGGTGACCGACTCCAGGATGACGTCCTCCGCCGGACGGTCGCGGCGGTCGGTGCGGGTCTTGGCGATGGCGTCGACCACCTCCTGACCCTCGACGACCTCACCGAAGATGGTGTGCTTGCCGTTGAGGTGCGGCGTCGGCACGACCGTGATGAAGAACTGCGAGCCGTTGGTGCCCTTGCCGAAGCGGACGCCGGCGTTGGCCATGGCGAGCAGGTAGGGGCGGTTGAAGTAGAGCTCCGGGTGGATCTCGTCGTCGAACTCGTAGCCCGGGCCGCCGATGCCCTGGCCGAGCGGGTCACCTCCCTGAATCATGAAGCCGGAGATCACCCGGTGGAAGATCGTGCCGTCGTAGTAGCGGCCGGTGCTCTTCTCGCCGGTGCCCGGGTGGGTCCACTCGCGGGCGCCTTCTGCCAGCTCCACGAAGTTGCGGACCGTCTTCGGCGCCTTTGTCGGGAAGAGTTCTACCTTGATATTGCCGCGGTTGGTCTGCAGGTTTGCGATCAGCTTCTCAGCCACGAGACAGCTGCCCCCCTCTATGCACAGGGTTGGTTTTGTGGTGTTTTGAGGATTATGGCCGTACGGCCTCCAGAGCCATCCTCCCATGGACGGCGATGATTGAGCCGCCTTGTCCGGGGCAGGTCAGGCTGCGGGGCCCCAACGACAGGGGAGGTTGTCGTGTCCCTGAGAATGAGAAGACGCCGCGTGGCCATAGAAGTGCCGGCCACGTGGGTGGGTCGCATCAAGGACCAGGCCGTACAAACCGGCCGGCGTATGCAACCCATGGCGGACCAGGCCAAGGTGGCCGCCGCCCACCGGATCGAAGACGCCCGATACTGGGCGGCGCCACGGCTGGAATCCGCGGCGCACGGGTTCGAGGAGCAGTTCGCACCGAAGGTCAGTCTCATGCTGACCAACGCGGCCAGGCGAATCGACCCCACGCCGTCGCGGTCGCGGCGGTGGCCGATGCTCGTTCTGCTGACCGGCCTAGCGGTGGGAACGATCGGATACATGTTCTATCGCCGCAACGCTCAGCAGTGGACCGAGCACATGAAGGACTCCGCCTCCGATGCCTCACGCTGGGTCAATGAGAAGGCAGACAGGGCATCCGAGTCCACGGACCGCATGGCGGCCAATGTGTCGGACAAGGCGGATGAGGCGTCACGCAGGATGTCGTGACCGCCCCGGCACGCCGGTAGCGCGCCCCCGTGACGCTCGTTGTCACGGGGGCGCGCTGGTGTGCGTGCCCCTGGGGGCCCGTTGACGTACGAGCAAGCGCTTGTTACAAACCCCGCATGGCGCTGTCACCGCTCGACGACTACCCCGTGCACCAGGCCCCTCAGGTCATGCGGCACGTGACCACCGGAGACCGCAACTTCTACGACCGCTACTACTTCAACTGCCACGCCGCCTCCGACGACCTCATGCTGATCATCGGTCTCGGCCAGTACCCCAACCTCGGCGTCACCGACGCCTTCGCCTGCGTCCGCACCCCCGATCTGCACCGCGTCGTGCGCGCCTCGCGCGAGCTGGGCGCCGACCGGATGGACACGCGGGTGGGCCCGTTCCGGGTCGAGGTGGTCGAGGGGCTCAAGCGGCTCAGGGTCGTCCTGGAGCCGAACGAGCACGGCCTCGCCTTCGACCTCCTGTGGGAGGGCACGATCCCCGCCGTGCTGGAGCCGCGGCACTTCCTGCGCTGGCAGGAGCGGGTGGTCTTCGACTCGGTACGAATGGCGCAGACCGGCCAGTGGAGCGGCACCATCACGATCGGGGAGACGGAGATCCCCGTCACGCCCGACCGCTGGATGGGCACCAGGGACCGGTCGTGGGGCATCAGGCCCGTCGGCGAGCCCGAGCCGCCCGGCATCATGACCAAGAACGCCGGCACGTTCTACTGGCTGTACGCGCCGATGCGCTTCGACGACCACGCCATCCTCTGCATCGTCCAGGAGGACGAGCGAGGCAGGCGGCTGCTGGAGGAGGCCGTGCGCGTGTGGTCCGACGGACGCGAGGAGGAGTACCTCGGCAGACCGGAGTACCGCCCGGTCTACGCCCCCGGCACCCGCGACGTCGTCGAGGCCGTGATCGGGTTCGCGCCGCCCGGCGGCAAGCCGTTCGAGGTGCGCTGCACGCCGCTGCTGCCCGTGCATCTCATGGTCGGCACCGGCTACGGGCTGGAGCAGGAGTGGCGTCACGGGATGTACCAGGGCGCGGGGCCCGTGGTGCAGGGCGTGACCTACCGGCTGCCCGACGACGCCGCCAGGATGTGGGGCCTGGTGGACGCCGTCGGGCGGTTCGAGTACGACGGGCTCGTGGGTCACGGGCTGTTCGAGTACTGGGCGCTGGGGCCGCACCCGTCGTTCCCCGGGTGACGCGGCCTACTCGGCGGGCTTCCTGCAGATGATCTTGACGTCGGCCTTGATCCCGGGTGAGGCCGCTGCCTCCTCGCCCGGCTTCAGCGGCAGGGCGGGGACCGCGGTCTCGGCGTCGGCCGAGGTGAGCTCCTTCACCTTGGCGGCCTCCTCAGGTGAGAGCTCCCGCACCTTGGCCAGCTTCTCGGCCTCCTCGGGCGAGAGCTCCTTGACCTTGCCGAACTTCTCGGCCTCCTTGGGCGAGAGCTCCCGCACCTTGGCCAGCTTCTCGGCCTCCTCGGGCGAGAGCTCCTTGACCTTGCCGAACTTCTCGAGCTCCTCGGGCGACAGCGGCTCCGTCTTCACCGCCACGCCCCCGTCGGGCAGCTTCTCGACCCTCACCTTCTCGCCCGGCGCGACGCGCGTCACCTTGCCGTCAGGCCCGACCACGACGCCCGCCTTGCCCTCCTTGGCGGGCAGCGCCGGAGCCAGCTCGACGGTCTTGCCGTCGGACGTCGTGCAGGTCACCTTCGTGCCGGCGGGCGGGGTGGGCTCGTCGGCCATGGCGGAGCCGGCCAGGCCGGTGACGGCGAGCACGGCGACCGTGCCGAGCACCGCGAGACGACGCTTGAACATGGATTCTCCTCACTGGGAACGACCTGTCGCCCCGAGGATGGCCGCCCGATCCTGAAGTGATCCTGAAGAGCACCTAAATGATCTTCAGGTTGGCTTTAGGTGCCCTGAGGCACCCTGGACGTCGTGCGAGTCTTACTGGTGGAGGACGAGGAGCGGCTGGCCGGCCTGGTCAAGGGCGGGCTGGCGGGCGAGGGCTTCGCGGTGGACGTGGCCCACGACGGGCGCGACGGGCTGTGGATGGCCACCGAGAACGCCTACGACGTGATCGTCCTGGACGTGATGCTGCCCAGGCTGAACGGCTACGCCGTCTGCTCCAGGCTGCGCGAGGCCGGCGACTGGACGCCGATCATGATGCTCACCGCCAAGGACGGCATCTACGACGAGGCCGAGGCCCTGGACAACGGGGCCGACGACTATCTGGCCAAGCCCTTCTCGTACGTGGTGCTGCTGGCCAGACTGCGCGCGCTGGTGCGGCGGGGCGGGCGGGAGCGGCCGGTGTCCATCAGCGTCGGGGACCTCGTGCTCGATCCGGCGGGGCTGCGCTGCCGCAGGGGGGAGGCGGGGATCCAGCTCACGCCGAAGGAGTTCGCGGTGCTGCACGCGCTGGCGCGCCGGGCCGGGGAGGTGGTCTCCAAGAGCGAGCTGCTGGCTCAGGCGTGGGACTTCTCCTACGACGGGGATCCGAACATCGTCGAGGTGTACATCAGCGCGCTGCGCCGCAAGATCGACGTGCCGTTCGGCAGGACGACGCTGATGACGGTCCGCGGCGCCGGGTACCGGCTGGAGGCGGCATGAGCGGGCGAGAGCGGGAGGCGGCGTGGAGCGAGCGAGAGCGGGAGGCGGCGGGGAGCGGGTGGGAGCGGGCGGTGGCGGGGGTGTCATCCGTGCGGGTGCGGGCGACGGCCGCCGCCACGCTCGTGGTGGCGCTGGCGCTGGGGCTGGCGGCGCTGATCCTGGTGCTGGCGCTGCGTGGCAGCCTGGTGAGCAGCGCCGACGCGGAGGCCGTCAAGAAGGCCGCGGCGGTGGCCCCGTACGCCCAGACGCTGGAGGTCAAGCGGGCCGGCGAGGCCGAGGAGCCCGCGGAGACCGTCCCGCTCATGCAGGGCAAGGACGGCGAGGTGCGGCTGAGTGACGGCAAGGTGGTGCGGCTGGCCGACCCCGACCTGCTGATCACCAAGAAGAGGGCGGCCGCGGCCGAGGAGTGGGCCTCGCCCGGCGAGTACGCGGTCGCCGGCGTCGAGGTGGCCACCGCGGCCGGGCCCGCCACGGTGCTGGCCAGGGTCTCCCTGGACACCGTGCAGCAGGCGCTGGGCACGCTGTACCAGACGCTGCTGCCCGGCGTGCCGGCGCTGCTGGTCGTGGTGGCCGCGATGACCTGGCTGTCGGTGGGCAGGGCGCTCGCCCCCGTGGCGGCGATCAGGGCGAAGGTGGCCGACATCACGGCCCGCGACCTGAACCAGCGGGTGCCCGTACCGAGCTCGAAGGACGAGATCGCGGCGCTGGCGACGACCGTGAACGGCACGCTCGACCGGCTGGAGACGGCGGTGGAGCGGCACAAGCGGTTCGTCGCCGACGCCGCGCACGAGCTGCGCAGCCCGATCGCGACCCTGCGGGCCAGGCTGGAGCTGGCCGAGCCCAGCGAGCTCACCGAGGAGGCGCTGGCCGACGTCGAGCGGCTGCAGTCGCTGGCCGCCGATCTGCTCATGCTGGCCAAGCTGGACGCGGGCGAGCCGCTGCGCGCGGCCGAACTGGACCTGGGCCAGGTGGCCGCCGAGGCGGCGCTGCGGGCCAGGCGGCGGCCGGAGGTGCGGGTGGAGCTGGACGTCGAGCCCGACGTGGTGCTGCGGGGGTCGAGCGCGCACCTGGACCGCCTGGTGACGAACCTGGCCGACAACGCCGTCCGGCACGCCGCCTCGACCGTGCGGGTGCGGGTGGCCGCCGAGGACGAGGAGGCGGTGCTGGAGGTGTCGGACGACGGGCCGGGGATCCCGCCGGAGCAGCGGGAGGCGGTGTTCGGCCGGTTCACCCGGCTGGACGAGGCGCGGGCCAGGGACGCGGGCGGCGCCGGGCTGGGGTTGCCGATCGCGCGGGACATCGCGCTCCTGCACGAGGGGTCACTCGTGTACGGCGACCGTGGCTTCGTCGCGCGTTTCCCCCTGCGCCAGGTGTAGGACGTAGTTCGTGCCACACAGGGTGACGCCACGTGCGACCCGCGCCCGTGCGTCATGTGGGCGGCACGGTGCCCCAGTGGTCGCGGAACGACTCGTCGCGCACGCGGCGGGCCTCGTCGTCCGGCTCCGGCGACCAAGTCGCGATGGCGATCCCGCCGGGCGTGCCGACCTAGGGCGGGCCGCCGGGGCAGAGCCTAGGCGTCGAGCTGCAGGAAAGCGCGGGAGATCGCCTGCCGGGAGACCTCCTCGGGGTAGGGGAACGACCTGATCACGTCGCGCAGCCCCTCCACGTGCGCCCGCTTGGCCAGCTCGGCCACCAGGGCCAGCTCGTCGTGCTGCGCCAGCACGAACGACCGGTCCACCACCGCGCCGTGCCCCGGCACGATCACCGGCTCGGGCATCTCGTTGAGCATCGCCGCCACGGTGCCGGGCCAGTCGAGCGGGTAGGAGCCGCCGAACGAGGGCGGCGCCCCCTCCTCCACCAGGTCACCGGCGAACACCACGCCCGCGTCGGGCACGTGCGCCACCACGTCGTTGCTGCTGTGGCCGAGCCCGAAGTGCCGCAGGTGCACGATCCGGCCGCCGATGTCCAGGCTGGCCGCGACGGTGAACGTGTGGTCGGGCGGCACGATCGCCACCTCCTCCAGCTCCTCGCGCCGCTCGGGGTCGCGCTCGATCAGGCGGGCCCTGGTCGCCTCGCCGTCGGTCTCGATCTCCTCGGCGCACCTGGCGTGGCCCCAGATCTCGGCGCCGCCGAACAGCGCGTTGCCGAAGTAGTGGTCGAAGTGGGAGTGGCTGTTGACGACCGTCCACGGGAAGGCGGTGATCGTCCTGATGGCGTCGATCAGGTCGGCGGCCTCCCGGTGGGAGGCCCGTGTGTCCAGCACGAGGCAGTGGCCGTCGCCCACGACCAGGCCGACGTTCATGTCGTAAGACCGGTGACGCCGGACGTAAACCCGGTCGCCCACCTCCTGCCACTGCTTGCTCATGCCAACGAACCATACTTTTAGGATTGATGCATGTCATATGACTTCCAGGTCGTCATCGACTCGGGCGACCCGCACCCCCTGGCCGACTGGTGGGCCGACGCACTCGGCTGGCAGGTCGAGGCGCAGGACGAGGCGGTCATCAGGGAGTTGATCGAGAAGGGGCACGCCCGCGAGGACGACACGACCACGCACAACGGCGCGCTGGTGTGGCGGGTGGGCGCGGCCATCAGGCATCCCGACGGGCTCGAACGTGCTCCGCGCGTGCTGTTCCAGCTCGTGCCCGAGCACAAGTCGGTCAAGAACCGCTCGCATCTCGACATCCGGGTGGGGGCGGGCAACATCGAGGCGGAGGTCGCGCGGCTGACCGCCAAGGGCGCCAAGGAGCTGCACAGGGGCCGTCAGGGGCCGAACTGGTGGGTCACGCTCGCCGACCCGGAGGGCAACGAGTTCTGCGTGTCCTGATCAACAGTGTGGTACGTCAGCCGTTCAGGTACGTCAGCACAGCGAGCACCCGGCGGTGGCCGTCGGCGGCGGGCGGCAGGTCGAGCTTGGTGAAGATGTTGGCGATGTGCTTGGCCACGGCCGCCTCGGTGACGAACAGCTCCTTGCTGATCGACGCGTTCGTGCGCCCCTCGGCGATCAGGCCGAGCACCTCCTGCTCGCGCGGGGTGAGCCTGGCCAGGGGGTCGCGGCGCCGTCGCAGGAGCTGCCGCACCACCTCGGGGTCCACGACCGTGCCGCCGCAGGCCACCCGGTCGAGGGCGTCGACGAACTCGCGCACGTCGCCGATGCGGTCCTTCAGCAGGTAGCCGACGCCCGCGCCGCCGCCGGACTCCAGCAGCTCGGCCGCGTACGTCTGCTCGACGTACTGGCTGAGCACCAGCACCGCCAGCCCGGGGTCGCCGGCGCGCAGCTCCAGCGCGGCGCGCAGGCCCTCGTCGGTGAAGCCGGGCGGCATGCGCACGTCGGTCACCACGGCCTCGGGGCGGTGCTCGGCGACCGCCTCGATCAGGGCGGGCGCGTCGCCGACGGAGGCGACGACGGTGTGCCCGAAGCGTTCGAGCAGCCCGGCCAGGCCCTCGCGGAGCAGGACGGCGTCCTCGGCGATCACCACGCGCACTGTTTCTCCTTAGTTCTCAGCACGGGATCTCCGCCCGGAGGCGGGTCGGGCCACCGGGCGGGCTCGACAGGGACAGCTTGCCCTCGACCACGGCCAGCCGGTCGGCCAGCCCCGTCAGCCCCGTCCCCCTGGCCGGGTCCGCGCCGCCCGCGCCGTCGTCGCGCACCTCGACGACGAGCGTGCCGCGCTCGACCCGGCCGGTGACGGATCCCCTGGTGGCGCCGCTGTGCTTGGCGAGGTTCGCCAGGGCTTCACTGACCACGTAGTAGGCGGTCACCTCGACGGGGGCGGGCAGCCGGCCGGACAGGTCCACCGCCACGTCCACGGGCACGGCCGAGCGCCCGGCCACGTCCTGCACGGCCGCGGCCAGCCCCCGGTCGGTGAGCACCTGGGAGTGCACGCCCCTGATCAGCTCGCGCAGTTCGGCCAGCGCCTGCTTGGCCTCGCCGTGCGCCTGCCGGACCAGGCGGGCGGCCTCCGAGTCGGGTGGCAGGTCCAGGCCCGCGATGCCGAGCGACACGGACAGCGACACCAGCCGCTGCTGCGCGCCGTCGTGCAGGTCCCGCTCGATCCTGCGGCGTTCCAGCTCGAACGCGTCCACCAGCCGGGCCCGCGACCGCAGCACCTCGCTGAGCTCGGACTGGGCGGGCGCCAGGATGGCGCGGGCCATGGCGCCGCGCGCGCCCGCCCAGGCGGTGATCGTGTACGCGGCCACGGGCAGCAGCAGGACGCCCGCCACGGTGGACAGCACGCCGACGATCGGCGCCAGAGCGGGCTGCAGCACCGGGGACAGCGCCAGCACCAGCGGGCCGCCGATCGTGAACGACAGCATGACCAGGTCGATCCACCACAGCGCGAGCAGCGTCATGACCGCCAGCCCGGCCTCGCGCCTGCGCCGGTCCGGCGGGCGCGGCACGGGCGCCGCGTCCACCAGGCGCAGGCGCAGCCGCTCGAAAGGCGCGACGAGTACCGCCGCCAGAGCGAGGGCGGCCAGTCCAGCGACGACGCCCACGGCCGGGTTGACGAGCGTCCCGCCGGCGGCGGCCACGGCGGTGAGCCCCGCGGCCACGCCGGGGACGGCACTGGCCACCAGGTACGCCGCGCCGCGCCACGGCCACGCGGAGGCCAGGAACGGCAGGGGGCGCCGGGTCAGGGCTTCGAGCGCGGTCCTGTTGAGCACCTTCTGACGGTATCGGCCGAGGTCAGGGACGGTCAGTAGTGCTAGGTCCACCTTTGCGGCGGTTACCCGAAGGGCACGTTCGCGCCTCCGGAGGCCGCCGGCGTCTGGGGCCGGCTCTCCTCAGGACGGCGGACGTAGGGCAGCACCCCGATCTGGAAATCGTCCTCGTAGATGATCGTGCCGGGGTCGGGCGAGCGCACGACGTCGTACGGAACGTCGTAACGGCGCAGCAGATCCTCCAACGGCGCCAGCTCGGCGATGAGGCGGGCCGCGTCGGGCTTGAACCAGGGAACGGCGCGGATGGTGTTGCCGTCCGCATAGAAGGGCGGGTACGGCAACCGCGCGATGAACCAGTTGTCCACCGTCGTGAACAGTTCGTCGTCCTGCGGTGTGAGCCGACCGGCGCGGCGGAGGTGGTGACAGGCGGCGAAGATGCCCACGGGCACGCCGAGCCGTCCGTAATAGCGGACCTGGAACCGTACAAAAGGGCCGCCGTCGCCTTCGCGCAGGGGTTTCCGGCTTCCATGAGTCACATTGCAGGGTTTACCCCGTTTGATCGCCGCGCCCACGCAACGCATACCCTACGGACACGCTTGTCGCACGCCGGAGTCACACGCCGGGGTCACCAGCCGGGGTCAGGCGTGCGCCGCGCCCCGCCGCCCGAACTGGTCGGCCACCGCGTCGAACGTCGGCACCGCCGCGCCCGGGTCCGCGACCTGCGCCTTCGGCAGCCCGAGCTGCGGGTCGAAGCACTCGAACCCGGACTCGCGCTCCACCACCGACGCCACCTCGTACAGCAGGCCGACGACCTGCCTGGCCGCCTCGCCGTGGGTCCAGTAGGGCACGCTCATCTCCCAGCCGCCCTCCCAGTGGTTCACGGAGATGCCGGTGCCGTCGTGGTCCAGCTCCCAGTTCGGCGGGTAGGCGACGATGTTGACCTCGCCGAGCAGGTCGCGGGCGCCGGCGACGACGCCGTCCCAGGCCTTCAGGTCGGGCTGCGGGGCGCTCGCGGCCGCCGTCAGCGCCTCGTCCCAGGACTGGCCCGGGTCGCGGCGGTAGAAGTACAGGTCGTAGCTCATGGTGGACGAAGGCTACCGATCTTGGCCTCCGTGACGGAAGTCCAGGCCGTCGAACGTGCCCGACTCGCGCCAGCCGTCGATGAAGGCGAAGTACGCCATCGCCCCGTGCGGGTGGCCGACGCCGAGCCAGCTCTTCGGGCCGGGGTCCTGGCCCTCGTTGTTGTAGTAGCCCGGCGTGCACTCCTGGGAGCCGAGCAGCCGGCCCGTGCCCGACAGGAGGAACTCCACCCAGCCGTCCTCGGCCTCCTTGGTGGGTTCGACCTCGGCGTACCCGTGATCCAGCGCGTGCCTGACGGTGACGGCGATCGTCCTGCCCGCCTCCGTCAGGTTGTGCGGGATGTTGGAGATGAGGTTGGCGCCCTGCGTCGGCTGGACGAGGAAGGCGTTGGGGAAGCCGTGCACGTGCACGCCGTGCAGCGTGCGCATGCCCTCGGCCCAGTGCTCCGACAGCCGGAGGCCGCCGCGGCCGGTCAGGTCGTAGCCGGCGCGGCGGGTGTAGTCGGTGCCGACCTCGAAGCCCGAGGCGTAGATGACGCAGTCCACCTCGTACTCCCGGCCCGCCACCACCACGCCCTTCCCGGTGATGCGCTCGACGCCCTTGCCGCCGGTGTCCACGAGGCGCGTGCCGGGCTCGTTGAACGCCTGGAGGTACTCGTCGTGGAAGCAGGGGCGCTTGCAGAGCTGGCGGTACCAGGCCTTGAGTGCGTGCGCCGTCTCCGGGTCCTCGACGACGGCGTCCACGCGGGCGCGGATCTCCTCCATCTTCTCGAAGTCGGAGTCCTCGAAGGCGGCCAGCATGTTCTCCTGCGTGAGCTCCTCGGGCCGCAGGTGCTCGATCTTGGCGCGGAACCGGCGGGACAGGTCGGTCCAGCCGTCCATGACCAGGTCCTCCTCGGCCGGGGCGCCGGTCTGGTTGGCCGTGAAGTTCTCCAGCCAGCGCTGCTGCCAGCCTGGGGTGGCGATGGTGGCGAACCAGCCGGGGTCGGTCGGGCGGTTGTCGCGCACGTCCACGGAGGAGGGGGTGCGCTGGAAGACGTACAGCTCGCGGCAGGCGCGCGCCAGGTGCGGCACGCACTGGACGGCCGTGGCGCCGGTGCCGATGATGGCCACCCGCTTGTCGGCCAGCCGGTCCATGGGCGCGCCGGAGGGGTCGCCGCCCGTGTACGCGTAGTCCCAGCGGCTGGTGTGGAAGGCGTGGCCGCGGAAGTCGTCGATGCCGGGGATGCCGGGCAGCTTGGGCACGTGCAGCGGGCCGATGCCCATGGCGACGAACTGGGCGGTGAACGCGTCGCCGCGGTTGGTCCTGATCAGCCAGCGGGACCGCGTCTCGTCCCAGGTCAGGTCGGTGACCTCGGTGTGGAAGAGGGCGTTGTCGTACAGGCCGTAGTGCTTGCCGATGCGGCGGCAGTGCTCCAGGATCTCGGGCGCGTGCGCGTACTTCTCGGTCGGCATGTGGCCGGTCTCTTCGAGCAGCGGCATGTAGACGAAGGAGGCCGTGTCGCACTGCGCGCCGGGGTAGCGGTTCCAGTACCAGGTGCCGCCGAAGTCGCCGCCCTTCTCCACGATGCGCACGTCCTCGACCCCGGCCTCCCTGAGGCGGGCGCCGGTGACGAGCCCGGCGAAGCCGCCGCCGACGAACGCGACCGTCACGTGGTCGGTCTTCGGGGCGCGCTCCATCACCGGGGTGTAGGGGTCGTCGAGGTAGTGGGCGAAGCGGCCGGTGAGCCGGAGGTACTGATCGTTGCCGTCCGGGCGCAGCCGCTTGTCGCGTTCTTCGCGGTACTTGCGGCGCAGGGCTTCCTTGTCGACGGTCATGTATGTCCTCCGCGGGAGGCGACGACGGACCTAATTCCAGAATGTCATTCGGTAATGGCGCCGACAAGAGGCCACGCCTGCGGGATCCCCGCTCACTGACCGGGATGTCCACTATGGTGGGGTCTCGGACGCACGAGGAAGTGGATCTGTCTTGGCCCATCGCGCACTGGTCATCGCCATGCTGCCGGCGATCGGGCTGCGGGTGCTCACGGTGCTCGGCTTCCCGCCCGCGATCCTCTTCTACGGCGACTCCTTCGCCTTCCTCAAGGAGGAGCTGGCGCCGGGCACCGCGCGCCCCTCCGGCTACTCCCTGCTGCTGGCGCTGCTGCGCCCCGCGCACAGCCTCACGCTGGTCACGGTCCTGCAGCACCTGCTCGTGCTCGGGCTCGCCGTCGCCCTGTACGCGCTGCTGCGCCACCGCGGCCTGCCAGGCTGGGGCGCGACGCTGCTGGTCACGCCGCTGCTCTACGACGAGTTCCTGCTCCTGCTGGAGCACATGATCATGGCGGACGCCGTCTTCATCGTGCTCGTCGCCGCGGCCGTCGCGCTCATCGTCTGGCGCGTCACCCCGGCCACGGCCGCCGTGGGCGGGCTGCTGCTGGGCCTGGCCGGGATCACCAGGACCGTCGGGCTGCCGCTGCTGATCCTGACCGCCGCGTACCTGCTGGTCAGGCGGTACGGCTGGCGGCCCCTGGTGGCGCTGCTGGTGGCCGGGGCGATCCCGCTCGGCGCGTACGCGACCTGGATGAAGGTGGAGAAGGGCAAGTTCGGCCTCACCGAGGCCGACGGCAACTTCCTGTGGTCCAGGACCATGAGCTTCGCCGACTGCGAGGTCATCAAGCCGTCCGAGCGGCTGGCCGTGCTCTGCCCCGGCATGCCGGTCGAGCAGCGGCCCTACCCGCCGCACTGGCTGTGGGAGAGCTTCTCGCCGCTGCTCAAGGTGCCGGGCACCGCCAACCGCAACCAGCTCGCCGGCGAGTTCGCCAGGCAGGCCATCCTCGCCCAGCCCGGCGCCTACCTGGGGGCGGTCGCGACCGACCTCAGGCAACTGCTGCGCTGGGAGCGCACGGCGGTGGACGAGAAGACGCCGTACAAGCTGCCCGCCTCGGAACGGCCGATCAGCGAGTCGGTGCGCGGGGTCGCCGAGTCCTACGAGGCAGGGCCCGCGGCGACCCGGGTGGTCGAGCCGTTCGCCGGCTGGCTGCGGGCCTACCAGCGCTTCGGGTACGTGCCGTTCCCGCTGCTCACGCTCGCCCTGGTCGCGACGCTGGCGGCGGCGCTGGTCAGGCGGCGGTGGGACGCGCTGCTGCCCGGCCTGGCCGCGCTCGCGCTGATCGCCTCGCCGCCCTTCCTGGCGGCCTTCGACGTGCGGTACGTGATCCCGGCGATCCCGCTCATCTGCCTGGCGGCCGGACTGACCCTGGTCAAGCAGGATCGGGCCGCGCCCGCGCGGGAGCGGGAACCGGTCAAAGTGGCCTGATCCGCTGTGTTACGGTGCCCCGTAAGGTGATGCTTACAGGTGATGGGAAGCTATGACGGAGGCCGGGCCGACGGGTGACGACCTGGTCGAGGTGCTCGCCGCGCTGGCCAACCCGCTGCGGGTGCGCATCATCGCCCAGCTCGCCGCCGGACGCGACTACGTCAGCCACCTGGCCCGCGTGATCGGCGTGAGCCGCCCCCTGCTGCACATGCACCTGCGCCGGCTGGAGGCGGCCGGGCTGATCGCCGGCAGCCTGGAGCTGTCGGACGACGGCAAAGCCATGAAGTACTACGAGGTCACGGACTTCAGCCTGCACCTCACCGCGTCGACGCTGGCCGAAGCGGCCAGGACAATCACGAGGCCGGACCCCGAGGAGGGCTCCTGATGTCGTACACCTGGCCCGAGGTGATCTTCTTCCTCGGGGTGCTGATCCTCGTCACATTCCTGATCAGCGTGTTCACCGTGGGGATGTTCGAGTCCCGCAAGTCGAGGCGGCAGGCCGACGCGGCGGAGGCGTTACGGGAGCTGGTGCAGCGGTTCGAGCAGCTCGCGCAGAGCACCGTGGAGACGCAGGAGCGCATGGCCGCCGAGCTGGCGGAGCTGCGCTCCCGTACGGAGTCGATCGAGCGGATACTGAAGACGGTGGAGTGACCGTCCTCAAGCGTTGAAGCGGGCGACGAAGCGGCGCTGCCAGGGGGTCTCGACCGCGTGCCGGTCGTAGTGCTCGCGCACGTAGGCCACCGCGCCGGCGGCGGGGACGCCGTCGAGCACGGCCAGGCAGGCCAGCGCGGTGCCGGTACGGCCCTTGCCGCCGCCGCACGCCACCTCGACCCGCTCGGTCTCCGCGCGGCTCCACGCCTCGCGCAGCGCCTGGGCCATGGCGTCGCGGTCGGACGGGAGCCAGAAGTCGGGCCAGCGGATCCAGCGGTGCTCCCAGGAGACACCCGGGGGCTGCTTGCCGAGGCAGTAGAGGGCGAAGGCGGGCTCCGGGCCTTCCGGGAGCGGGCGGCTCAGGCCTCTGCCGCGGATGAGGCGGCCCGACGGCAGGCGCAGCACCCCTGCGGCTGCGGGGTCCCAGGTCTCGATCATGAGGCCGAGCGTAGCCAGGGCGGGCGCGGGGCCGAGCGGGCTTCCGCTACGGGCTGAGGTCGAGTCATGCTTTCGCGAGGCCGGTCAGCCAGCCGCTGGCCAGTTCCGTGACGATGGCGCCGCCGCGGTCGGTCAGGTGCACGTGGTCCACCAGCAGCTCCCGGCCCCCCGCCTGGGCGATCTCGTCCCACGTGCGCCGGAGCAGGTAGTGCTGGGCCGCGACGGTGAAGGCGAGCGGGAAGCTGAAGCCGTACGAGGTCCTGGCGCCGTGCCGGAGCACGTCGGCCATGCGCTCGTGCAGCGGCAGGTAGCCGGACCCGGTCTGCGAGGCGATGTCCTTGATGGCGGCGTTGTAGCCGGTCAGGGTGCGGTTGATCGGGGCGTCCAGGTTCTCGCCGAGCGGAGGCAGGGACATCAGGGCGACGTGCGCGCCGGTGCCGCTCTTGACCCGGTCCACGATGGCCCGCAGGTTGGCGCGGTAGTCGTCCAGCGGGACGGAGTTGCGCACGTCGTTGGTGCCGATCAACAGCGTCACCGCGGCGGGGCGGCAGGCCACGATGTCGCTGTCCACGCGCTCCAGCAGGTCGGCGGTGGTGTTGCCGTTGCTGCCCGCGTTCACGAACTCGTAGGCGGGGAACGCGGCACGCAGCGACCCCACCCAGTCGGCGCCGAGCGACCCCTGCGTCATGCTCGCCCCGGCGGCCACGACGCGCGGCCGGGTGCCCTTGGCGGCGCAGGCGTCGGCGGGCGGGTTGTCGGCCGGTCGGAGGAAGGTGAGGTAGGCGACGGTCCCGGCGGCGCAGAGCGCGGCGGCGAGCAGCAGGCTGAGGGTGATGATGATCGGTCTCTTCACGGTCAGTACCCCAGGGAGATGGTGTGGCCGGCGGTGGCCGGGTCGTCGAGGGCGGTGAGGACGGCGTGCGCGAGGTCGGCCCTGGCGATGGTGATGCCGCCGCGCACGTTCCGGTCGAGAGCGGTCCGGTACGGGCGGCGGGCCCCGTCCGTGAGGCGCGGCGGGCGCATGATCGTCCAGTCCAGCCCGCTGGCGCGGACGAGCTCCTCGGTACGGGCGAAGTCGGCGAAGCCCTCGCGCAGGAAGCGCCGCAGCAGCGGCTTGACCAGGGCCCGGTTGAGCAGGTCGTCGCCCTCGTCCACGACGTGACCGCTGGCGGTGACGACGATCAGGCGGCGGGCGCCGGTGGCGCGCATGGCGGCGATGATCGACTGCGCGCCCTGGGCGCACACCTGCCCGCCGCCCCGGCCGCGCGGGCCGAGCGCGGAGACGACGGCGTCCCTGCCGGTCACGCAGGCCTCGATGGCGCCGGGCCGCATGACGTCGGCGATCACCGGGTCGAGGCGAGAGTCGCCTGAGCGGGGGAGGCGGGCGGCGGGGTCGCGGACGACGGCGGTGACGTGGTGGCCGGCGTCGAGCGCCTGCTCCACGACGTGCCGCCCGGTGCCGCCCGTCGCGCCGAAGACGGTGATCTTCATCTAGACTCCTTGGTTGGTAAACGCTCACTAACCACGAGACGCAGGCTAGTGAGCGTTTACTCACCATGTCAACAGGAGAGGGCGAGCATGGGCACCAGAGACGTGATCCTCGACGCGGCGGCCACCGTCATGGCCGAACAGGGGCTGGCCAACGTGACCACGCGCCAGATCGCGCGGGCCGCCGGCTTCACCGAGGCGGCCCTCTACAAGCACTTCCCCAGCAAGGCCGACCTGATGGTGGCCGTCATGCGCGAACGATCACCCGGCTTCGCCCCGCTCGCCGACGCGCTGCGCGGCGGGGACGGCCTGGTGGACAGTCTCACCGCCGTGGCCAGGGCGGCCATCGACCTCTACCGCGGCGGCTTCCCCATGTTCGCCGCGATGTTCGCCGACCCCGCCACCCTGACCGCCCACAAGCGGGAGCTGGAGGAGCAGGGGGCCGGGCCGCACAAGGCGAACGAGGCGCTGGCCGCCTACCTGCGCGCCGAGCAGGCCGCCGGACGGGTGCGGGCCGGGGCGGACGTGCGGGCCGCCGCGGGGCTGCTGCTCGGGGCCTGCTTCCAGTACGCGTTCCTCGGGCACATGTCGCAGGCCGGTTACGCGGACGACGAGGAGGCGGCGGCCGCGTTCGTCCGCACGCTGCTCGAAACCCTCACCCCCGCGCCTGACGTCAGAAGAACGTGACCGAGCGGTCGCTCAGCCGGTGGCGGTGCACCCACCACAGCACCGCCTGGGCGGCGAGCAGGAACGGCAGGATCGGCAGCGCCATCGTCGTGAACCGATCGATGGTGCTCTCCCCCGCTGCCCCGTCGAGCAGCCGCCCCGCCATCAGGGCTCCGGCGGCCAGCGGCAGGCAGGCCGACGCGACGGCCGTACCGGCGAAGGCCACCCCGTCATGGCCGCGCCGCAAGGCCCACCACGCCGCGGCGACAGCGAGCGGAGCCGCGAAAGCGGGGACGAGGGCGAGGGGCGCGAGGCCGGTCGCCGAGGCGAGCGGGGCAGCGGCGGCGAGCACGACCAGGAGCGCCAGCACGGCGGGCGCCAGCCTGCGGCCCGTGCGCCTGGCGCGCTCGCGCAGCTCCCCCGTCGTCCGCAACGCCAGGAACGCGGCGCCGTGCAGGCCGAAGACCGCGACCGTGGTGAGCGCGCTGAGCACCGCGTACGGGCTCAGCACACTCTGCACGGCGCCACCCACGAAGAGCCCGGCGCCCACGGCGAAGAGCACGCTCCCGCCCGCCTGCGCCGTCTCCCACCCCTGCCGCCACCCCGGCTCGGGCCTGCGCGCGCGAAACCACATGCCGAGATCGCGCACGATCCACCCGGCCACCATCAGGACGATCACCGGGTACAGCGCGGTGAACAGCCCGGCCTCGGCGTCGGGGAAGGTCACCGCCAGCACGCCCGCGAAGGCGATCAGCCACACCTCGTTCGCCAGGAAGAACGGCCCGACGGCCGCGACCACCTGCCGCCGCGAGCGGACGTCGCCGCACAGCACGACCAGGAACATGCCGGCGCCGAGGGCGAACCCGTCGAGCGCGTACCAGCCGGCCAGCAGCAGCCCGACGACGGTCAGCCAGACGAGCTCCATCAGCGCCTCCCGGCGGGTTCTGCGTCGCCCAGGACGGCTCCGAGCACGAGGGACCGCGGCCCCTTCCTGACGATCCCGGCGATGAGCAGGTAGCCGACGACCACCAGCGCCGCGTACAGGGTCGTGAAGATCACTAATGAGGCCAGCATGCTCGTGGCGCCGACGTCCGAGACGGCCTCGCTCGTGGGCAGCACGTCGTAGATCACCCAGGGCTGCCGCCCGATCTCGCGGACGATCCAGCCGAGTATGACGGTCAGGAACGGCAGCGGGATCGTCCAGACCCCGACGCCGAGCAGGAAGCGCCGCCGCTCGATGCGGCCTCCGCCGAGCAGCACCAGCGGGACGAGCGCGAACAGCACGTACAGGTAGGCGACCGACAACATCACGGTCAGCGCGATGGGCGCCCACGCGGGGGCCAGGTAGTCGCCCGGGCCGTGCTCGGCGGCCATCCGCTCCGCGACGCGCAAGGCCTCGGCGCCGCCCGCGAGCTTGGTCGGCTGGTTGCGCACCACCCACAGCACGGACGCCTCGCCGAAGCCGATGGTGAGGAAGGTGGCGGCGTACCCGACGGTGAGGCCGAGCCGCAGCGACAGGCGGAAGAAGGCGACCTCGTTCGTGCCGCGGCGGAAGTACCAGGCGCTCACCCCGGCCATGAGGAAGCCGGCGACCATGAGGGCGGCGGGCAGGATGTGCCCGACGGCGAGGAGCGCGGCGGGGTTGGCGAACACGGCGCCCGCGTCGATCACGCGCAGCGCGTCGCCGGCCCGTTCGTAGCCGACCGGGTTCTGCAGGAAGCCGTTCGCGACCACGATGAGGTACGCCGAGCCGAGCGCCGCGAGCGTCACGACGTAGAAGGTCAGCAGGTGCGCCACCTTCGGCAGCCGGCCCCAGCCGAAGATCCACAGCCCGAGGAACGTCGACTCGACGAAGAAGGCGTAGAGCGTCTCCAGCGCCATGGGCGCCCCGAACAGCTCACCGGCGAAGTGCGTCAGCCCGCTCCAGTTGAGCGCGAACTGGAACTCCAGCAGCAGGCCGGAGACGATGCCCAGGCCGTAGTTGACGACGTAGACCTGCCCCCAGAACTTCGTCAGCCGCTCGTGCAGCGGGTTGCCCCGGACGACCCAGAGCGTCTGCAGGAACGCGATCAGCGGCGCGAGGCCGAGCGTGAGCGCGACGAAGAGGAAGTGCAGGCTCGTGGTGATCCCGAACTGGAGCCGGGCCAGGTCGAGCGCGTCCATGGCTCAGCGCCCGGACCGCCGGAACACGCCGAACTCGACCAGCAGCCCGAGGGCCGCGCCTCCGGCGAAGGCGATGAGCTCGTCCACGCCGAGGCCCGTGTCGCGGGTCATCAGCAGGGTGACCAGCACGTTCCCGACGACGATCCCGGCGATGACGAGGACGGCGAGCCGCACCGCCCGCCCTGTCTGTTCACGCATCCGAAGGGCTCCTCCAATGTAGCCAGCCTACATGTAGACAGCCTACGCGTTGAGGGAGCCGGCCGCTAATCCTTGATGCGCTTCATCGTCAGATGGGAGTCGACGCGGGAGACCGCGGGCAGCGGCAGGATCTCCTTGCTGAGGAACTTCTCGTAGGCGAACTGGTCGGCGACCGCCACCCGCATGTAGTAGTCGGGCCGCCCGAACATCCGCCGGAACTCCAGCACCTCCTCCAGCGCCGCCACCCGCGACTCGAAGTCCTCCACCGTCTGCAGGTCGTTGACCGCGATCTCCACCGACACGACCACCTCAAGGGAGCGCCCCAGCGCCTCGGGCGAGATCTGCGCCCGGTACCCGGCGATCACCCCGGCCTCCTCCAGGCGCTTGACCCGGCGCAGGCAGGGCGGCGGCGTCAGGCCCACCCGGCGGGCCAGCTCCACGTTCGACATCCGGCCGTCCTGGGCCAGTTGGAACAAAATTTCTCGATCGACCTGATCCAGGATAATAGAATTACTCATATGCCCGATTTCCCCTAACGCGTGAAACCATATTATGCGGCATAAGCAGTAAAATTACGTTTCATGCGTGACTTCCGGGCGGCTGCCGCCGACACGGCTTCGGTGGGGCTGAGCCTGTTCCCCCTCGGCGTCAGCTTCGGCGTGCTGGTGGCGCACGCCGGGCTCGACTGGTGGTGGGCGACGGTGTTCACCGCCGTGATCTACGCGGGTTCGCTGGAGTTCCTGCTGCTGGGGCTGGTCGCCGCCGTGACGCCGCTCGGGCAGGTCGCGGTGACGGCGCTGCTGGTGAACCTGCGGCACGTCTTCTACTCCCTGTCCTTCCCGCTGCGGCAGGTCCGGCCGCTCGGCCGCCTCTACGCCACCTTCGCGCTCACCGACGAGGCGTACGCGCTGACCGCCGGCGGGCGCGCCCGGGGCTGGAGCGGCGCGCGCATCCTGTGGATGCAGGCGCTGTGCCAGGCCTACTGGGTCGGCGGCGCCACCGCGGGGGCGCTGGCGGGCGCGCTGGTCCCGGTCACCCTGCACGGGCTGGAGTTCGCACTGACCGCCCTGTTCGTGGTGCTGACGATCGACGCCTGGCGCGACCACCGCGACCTGCCGACACCGCTGCTGGCCGCGGCGAGCTTCGCCGCCGCCGCGCTGCTGGCCCCCGCGCAGCTCCTGCCGGTCGCGATGGGCCTGTTCACGGCGAGCCTCCTCATCCGGTACGCGCTGAGCCACCGGCTCGTGCCCGAGCCCCTGGAGAGGTAGCACCCCGTTGCCCACCCCGCTCTACCTGGCCGCCGTCGTCGCCGTCAGCACCGCGATCACGTGGGGCCTGCGGGCCCTGCCCTTCGCCGTGCTGGGCCCGCTGCGCCGCTCGTCCGTCCTGCGGTTCCTGGCCGTGCAGATGCCCACCGGCATCATGCTGATCCTGGCCCTCTACACCCTGCGCGACCTGCGCCCCACGCCGTGGACGGCCCTGGCACCCACCGTCCTGGCCCTGGCGGTCGCGGTCGGCCTGCACCTGAAGACCCGCAACGCGGTGATCAGCGTCCTGGGCGCGACCACCGTGCACGTGGTGCTGTCGACGCTGTGGCAGGCCGGTTGACCCGCCGTCACGCGCGGTCGAGCGTGGCGCGCGGGTAGGGCGTCTTCTTGCTCGTGCTCACCAGCCGCTCGAAGAAGTCGTCGAAGACGAGAGCCGTCGCGGCGTGCCGGTCGAGCACCCCGGCGACGCCGGCGGGCAGGTGCTCGCGCGGCACGCCGCCCGCCGTCCAGTCACGCAGGAACGCGGCGTGCTCCGCCGGCCCCCGCATGCCACCGGGCAGGTGATGGCGCAGAAGGTGGCTGGTGGTGTAGTGCCGGTCGTAGGAGAGGTGATCGGCCAGGAAGCGGGACTCCTCGCCGGACAGCGTGAACCGCCTGCTCAGGGCCAGGCCCAGATCGGCGAAGTAGACCTCGCCGCCGTCGGTGAGCAGGTTCATGAAATGGGCGTCGAAGTGCACGAACCCCTGTGAGCTGAGGAAGCCGGTGCCGCGGGCGAGCGCCTGTTCGAGCCACGGGTACGGCGCGACGGCCCGGTGCTCCGCCAGCCAGGCGGCCAGCGTCCCCGGCAGGTGCTCCAGGAACAGGACCAGGCTGAGCGACGAGCCGGCGATCGCCTCCAGCCGCCCGCGGACGGCCTCCGACCCCTCCCAGTGGGCCACCGCCCCGGCGATGCCGCCGAACTCGTCGGCGAACCCCTCCGGAGGCACGTCGGGGATCACCCGCCAGTGGTGCAGCAGCGGAAACCCGGGATACGCGCCGGTCAGCACCCAATTGGTCGTCATGACGTGCGCCGCCAGCTCCCGCCACGCGCCGAACCCGGCCGAGCCGACCCCGTACTGGTAGAACATCGGCAGGCCGAAGACGTTGGCCGTCGAGCGCACATGCTCGGGACGCACCTCCAGGTCGGTGAGGGGAACCCGCTTGACGAACACGCGGACGCCCGCCACCTCCAGCTCCGCCGACCGCCCGCCGATGCCCGCCCCTCTCGGCTCGGCCCCGGCCACCAGCCCGGCCAGCTCCCGGTCGCTCAGCATGGCCAGGCGGGTGGACACGGCGTCGTAGGACGCCAGGCGGACCCGGTCTGGATGCGGCATGGATAAAGCCTGACACAACTACCAAACTGGGGCTTTTCATTATCTTGTATGGCTCGTGTTTATGGCTGTAGGTTGTGGCGCCATGACCGCACCCAGGACTCCGACACCCGCCGAGGAGCTGCGCGGCGCCGGTCTGCGGGTGACCGCCGCCCGCGTCGCGCTGCTCGACACCGTCCGGCACGGCGACCACCTCGACGTCGAGGCGATCGCCACCGGGGTACGCGATCGCGTGGGTCATGTCTCCCTGCAAGCCGTGTACGAAGCCCTCCACGCCCTCGCCGCCGCGGGCCTCGTACGCCGGATCGAGCCGGCGGGCAGCCCGGCCCGATACGAAGGACGGGTGGGCGACAACCACCACCACATCGTGTGCCGGTCGTGCGGCGCGGTCGCCGACGTCGACTGCGCGGTCGGTCATGCCCCATGTCTGCACGCCGCTGACGACCACGGCTTCACCATCGACGAGGCCGAGGTCATCTACTGGGGCCGATGCCCCGCCTGCTCCGCCACTTCGTGAGCGGCCGAACTCAAGTCCTGGAAGGACTCCCCCCATGACCGAGAACCATGACGCGATCGTCACAGACCCCAAGGCAGCGGGCGAAGGCGCCGGCTGCCCGGTCGCGCACACGCGCGCCGCGCACCCCACCCAGGGTGGCGGCAACCGTCAGTGGTGGCCGGAGCGGCTCAACCTGAGGATCCTCGCCAAGAACCCCGCCGTGGCCCGCCCCTACGGCGACGACTTCGACTACCGCGAGGCGTTCCTCGGCCTCGACCTCCCGGCCGTCAAGCGAGACATCGCCGAGGTCCTGACCACCTCCCAGGACTGGTGGCCGGCCGACTTCGGGCACTACGGGCCGCTCATCATCCGGATGGCCTGGCACAGCGCGGGCACGTACCGGATCAGCGACGGCCGCGGCGGCGCAGGCGCCGGGCAGCAGCGCTTCGCGCCGCTCAACAGCTGGCCCGACAACGCCAACCTGGACAAGGCCCGTCGCTTGCTGTGGCCGGTCAAGAAGAAGTACGGCCGCAACCTGTCCTGGGCCGACCTCATGATCCTCGCCGGGAACGTGGCGCTGGAGACGATGGGCTTCGAGACGTTCGGGTTCGCGGGCGGCCGCGAGGACGTCTGGGAGGCCGAGGAGGACGTCTACTGGGGCCCCGAGACCACGTGGCTCGGCGACGAGCGCTACACCGGCGACCGCGAGCTGGAGAACCCGCTGGGCGCCGTCCAGATGGGCCTCATCTACGTCAATCCGGAGGGCCCGAACGGCAACCCCGACCCGCTCGCCGCCGCCAGGGACATCCGCGAGACGTTCCGCCGGATGGCCATGAACGACGAGGAGACCGTCGCCCTCATCGCGGGCGGCCACACCTTCGGCAAGACCCACGGCGCGGGCGCGGCCGACCACGTCGGCGCCGACCCCGAGGCCGCCACGCTGGAGGAGCAGGGCCTCGGCTGGCGCAGCACCTTCGGCACCGGCAAGGGCGGCGACGCCATCACCAGCGGGCTTGAGGGCATCTGGACCAACACCCCGATCACCTGGGACAACAGCTTCTTCGAGATCCTCTACGGGTACGAGTGGGAGCTGTTCCAGAGCCCCGCGGGCGCCAACCAGTGGCGGCCGAAGAACGGCGCCGGCGAGGGCACCGTCCCCGACGCCCACGACCCGGCCAAGCGGCACGCGCCGACGATGCTCACCACCGACCTCTCGCTGCGCGTCGACCCGATCTACGACCAGATCTCTCGCCGCTTCCGCGACGACCCCCAGGCGTTCGCGGACGCCTTCGCCAAGGCCTGGTACAAGCTGACGCACCGCGACATGGGCCCCATCGTGCGCTACCTCGGCCCCGAGGTGCCCGCCGAGACGCTGATCTGGCAGGACCCGCTGCCCGCGCGCACGTACGAGCTCATCGACGCCGGCGACGTCGCCACCCTCAAGAGCCAGATCCTGGCCTCCGGCCTGTCGGTGTCGCAGCTCGTCTCCGCCGCGTGGGCGTCCGCCTCGTCCTACCGCGACAGCGACAAGCGCGGCGGCGCCAACGGCGCCCGCGTCCGCCTGCAGCCGCAGATCGGCTGGGAGGTCAACGACCCCGACCGCCTCGCCACCACGCTCGGCGCCCTCGAAGGCATCCAGAAGGCCTTCAACGGCGCCGCCCAGGCCGGCAAGCAGGTCTCGCTCGCCGACCTGATCGTGCTCGCCGGCGGCGTCGCCGTGGAGAAGGCGGCCCTGGCCGCCGGCTTCGAGGTCGAGGTGCCGTTCACGCCGGGCCGCGTGGACGCCGCGCAGGACCAGACGGACGTCGAGTCGTTCGCCGCGCTGGAGCCCACCGCCGACGGCTTCCGCAACCACCTCGGCAAGGGCAACCGCCTGCCGGCCGAGTTCCTGCTGCTCGACAAGGCGAACCTGCTGAACCTGTCCGCGCCCGAGCTGACCGTCCTCGTCGGCGGCCTGCGCGTGCTCGGCGCGAACCACCAGCAGACCCAGCTCGGCGTCCTCACCACCACCCCGGGGACGCTGACCAACGACTTCTTCGTCAACCTGCTCGACCTGGGCACCACCTGGACGGCCACGTCGCAGGACCAGACCACGTTCGAGGGGCGCGACGCCCACACCGGCGCGGTCAAGTGGACCGGCACGCGGGCTGACCTGGTGTTCGGCTCCAACTCGGAGCTGCGGGCGCTGGCCGAGGTGTACGCGAGCGACGACGCGAAGGAGAAGTTCGTGCGGGACTTCGTCGCGGCCTGGGCCAAGGTCATGAACTCCGACCGGTTCGACCTGGTCTGATCCCCGTTCCTCCCGGCCGGCCCTCGCCGAGGACCGGCCGGGTCACGAGCTCAGTTGGACCAGATGTAACCGTTGGTGGAGACCGTGCCTCCGCCCGACGAAACCGGATCGGCCTGAGCCGGGCTCGCCAGCACGAGACCCGCTCCGGCAATCGCCATCGCGACGACCACAACTGTTGCCCTGATCTTCGAAGTCACGAACGCCTCCGATCGTTGAAGCCGACTGATCCTGATCTTGCCTGATTCGTGTGATCTACGGCTTTGGATGATGTGACTTCGGGCTGATTTTTAGCGTGGCAGACCCAGTTCCCCCGCCCGCAACCCGGCCTGGAACCGGGAGTCGGCCTCCAGCTTGGCCATGAGTTCGGCCACGCGCCGCCGGTAGGTGCGCAACGAGATCCCGAGCCGCCTGGCCGCCGTCTCGTCGGTGAGCCCCGAGCCGAGAGCCTTGAGGATCATGCGCCCGTCGGCGTCGAGCTGAGGAACGTCGCCGTGCAGGTAGGCGGTGAGATCGGGGGAGTTGTCCCAGATCGCTTCGAGCAGCGACGCCACGCCGTCGATCAGGGTCTGCGACGTCGTCACGGTGTACTCGCGCCCGCCGGGGCTCTCGCGTCCGGCGAGGATCATCACCCGCCCGTCGATGAGGATGGTCTCGTGCGGCAGCGGCGCGGCGCTGATCCGGACGCCCGCGCCCCTGTCCCGCACCAGCCGCAGATGCGCGCGAGCCTCCTCGTCGGCGAGCGCCACCGGGCTGAGCAGCTTGCGGGCGGTGAGGCCCGGGGAGCCGACGGCGCGCATCCGGCTGACCATCGCCGCTCTGAGCTCCGGCTGCGACCAGGTCCTGAGGTCTCTGGCGGCGCACAGGAACGTGGTGCGGGCGGACGCGAAGAGATGACCGGCACGGGCGGCCAGTTCCGCGTCGCCCCGGACGGAGAACACCTGTTCATTCCGCACCCCACCAGTCTGGCACCAACCTGCCAGTCGCTCGCCGGGCGAGGGGGCGGCGGACAGCATGGCACGCATGACGAACACTTTCTCCCTGGGCGGGGAGCTGACGGTGAACCGGCTCGGGTTCGGTGCGATGCGCCTGGCCATGGGGACGTTCGGCGGCCCGGCGCGAGCCCCGGAGACCGGCGTCGCCGTGTTGCGGCGGGCGCTGGAGCTGGGGGTGAATCACATCGACACGGCCGGCTTCTACGGCATGGGGCCGGTGCGGGCCAACGACCTGATCCGTACGGCCCTGGCCCCCTACCCCGCGGACCTGGTGATCGCCACCAAGGTCGGGCCGCTGCGCGGGGCGGACGGGAGGCCGAGCGAGCAGGCGACGGCCGACCAGCTGCGCGGGCTGGTCGAGGCGGACCTGCGTTCGCTCGGGCTGGACCGGCTCGACCTCGTCTACCTGCGGGTGGGCGGGATGGGCGGGCCGGGGGGCGAGTCGATCGGGGAACGGTTCGAGGTGCTGGCGGGGCTTCGGGAGGAGGGGCTGATCCGGCATCTGGGGGTCAGCAACGTGGACGCCGCCCAGCTCGCCGAGGCTCGGGCGGTCGCGCCCGTCGCGGCGGTGCAGAACCGGTACGGCGGTGATCTTGGGTTGCTGGAGGTGTGCGAAGGGGCTGGGATCGCTTACGTGCCGTACTTTCCGCTCGGTGGTGGGCGTGAACCTCTTGAGGCGGGCGGCACTCCGGCGCGGGTGCGGATCGCGTCGTTGCTGGCGACGTCGCCGGTGGTGCTGGCGATTCCGGGGACCGGGTCTCTGGAGCATCTGGAGGAGAACATGGCGGCGGGCGGTCGCAAGCGGTCGCTCACTCGTCCTCGGTGAACACCACCTCCCGCCGCTTGCGGATCGCCGGAAGGACGGTGACCACGAGCGCCGCCGCGGCCAGCAGCAGGAGGGCCGCGGAGATGGGCCGGGTCAGGAAGACGGTCGCGTCCCCACGGGAGATGATCAGCGCCCGCCGCATGTTCTCCTCCAGCAACGGCCCGAGCACGAACCCCAGCAGCAGCGGCGCGGGCTCACACCCACACTTGATCAGCACGTACCCGAGAACACCGAAGAAGACGATCGCGTAGACGTCGAAGCCGTTGAACGACAGCGAGTACGTCCCGATGGCCGCGAACAAGATGATCATCGGAAACAACACCTGGTACGGAATGTGCAACATCCGCACCCAGATCCCGATCAGCGGCAGGTTCAGCAGCACCAGCAGCACGTTCCCGATCCACATCGACGCGATCAGCCCCCAGAACAGCTCCGGCTCGTCGGTGAGGACGTTCGGTCCGGGGGTGATGCCGTGCACGATGAACGCGCCGACCATCAGCGCCATGACGGGGTGGGCGGGCAGGCCAAGGGTGAGGAGCGGGATGAACGACGTCTGGGCGGCGGCGTTGTTGGCGGACTCGGGGCCTGCGACGCCTTCGATGGCGCCGTGCCCGAACTCGTGCCGCCGCTTCGACAGGCGCTTCTCGACGGCGTAGGAGGTGAACGAGGCGAGCACGTGCCCGCCGCCGGGCAGGACGCCGAGGGCTGCGCCGAGGCCGGTGCCGCGCAGGATGGGGCCGACGATCCTGCGCCGGTCCTCGGAGGTGGGCCAGAGGTTCTTGACGCGGCTGATGATCGCGGTGCGGGTCTGCTCGTTCTCCAGGTTGCGCAGGATCTCGGCCACGCCGAACATGCCGACGGCGACCGACACGAAGTCGATGCCGCCGTACAGCTCGCGCTGCTCGAAGACGAATCTGGGGGTGCCGGTGTAGATGTCCTGGCCGACGGTGCCGAACAGGACGCCGAGCGCGATCATGGCGAGAGCCTTGAGCGGGGTTCCGCGGGCCAGGGCGATGGACACGATCAGGCCGAGCAGCACGAGCGAGAAGTACTCGGCGGCGCCGAACTGCAGCGCGACCCTGGCCAGGGGCGGCGCGGCGACGGCCAGGGCGACGGTGGCGATCGTGCCGGCGATGAAGGAGCCGATCGCGGCGGTGGCGAGCGCGGCGCCTGCGCGGCCTTGGCGGGCCATCTCGTGGCCGTCGAGGGCGGTGACCGCCGCGGACGACTCCCCCGGCAGGTTGATCAGGATGGCGGTGGTGGAGCCGCCGTACTGGGCGCCGTAGTAGATGCCCGCCAGCATGATCAACGCCGTCACCGGCTCGAAGCTGAACGTGATCGGCAGCAGCATGGCGACCGTGGCCGTCGGCCCGATGCCGGGCAGCACCCCGACGGCCGTGCCGAGCAGCACGCCCACGAAGCAGTAGAGGACGTTCTGGACGAGGAGGGCGGTCGAGAAGCCCAGCGCGAGGTTGTCGAGAAGTTCCATGCCCTCTCAATCCGGGTGCGGCGTCAGAACCCCAGCCACGGGCCCACCAGGGGGATCCGTAGCTGGAGTCCGACGACGAAGATGAGCGTGCCGGCCACGGTGAGCCCGGCCGCGACGGCCAGCGCCGTGAGCGGGCGGACGCGGGAGCTGGCCAGCGTCGTGAGCAGGGCGGTCACCGCCGAGGCCGGGACGAACCCGAGGCCGCGTACGGTGAACCCGAAGAAGATCAGCGCGGCCACGATGACGGCGACCGCCCGCCACGGGACGGGCCCGAACGCGACCACCTCACCGGCGACGAGCCCCTTGACGACGATCGCCAGCCCCAGCGCGGCCACGATCAAGCCCATCAGCAGGGGGAAGGCCCCGGGGCCCATCCGCAGCGGGGTGCCCAGCTCGTAGCCGAGCGACCCCGCCGCGAACGCGCCGCCGATCAGGACGAAGACGGCTCCGGCGAGGACGTCGGGGAAGGATCGGCGGTGCTTCACCTCAGGAGGCCTTGACCCCGGCGTCGGCGATCACCTTGCCCCAGGTGCCGATCTGTTCCTGGAGCTTGGCGGTGTGCGCCTCGGGGGTGGCGTCCTCGGCGGGGACGGGCGCGGTGCCCAGCTTGGCCATCTGGTCGATGACCTTCTGGTCGGCCAGCGCCGTCTTGAGCGCCTCGGTCAGCTTCGCCACGACGTCCGGCGGGGTGCCCTTGGGCACGTACAGGCCGTGCCAGACGCTGACCTGGAGCTGCGGCAGCCCGGCCTCGGTGGTGGTGGGCAGGTCGGGCAGGCTCTTGACCCGCTCCGGCGTGGTGACCGCGTACGCCTTGACCTCGCCGGCGGTGATCTGGCCGCTGGTGTTGGTCGTCTGGTCGCACATGAAGTCGACCTGGCCGCCGACGAGGTCGGTCAGCGCGGGCCCGGTGCCCTCGTACGGCACCTCCTGGAGCTTGACGCCGGCCGCGGTCTGGAACAGCAGGCCGCACAGGTGAGAGGCGGCGCCGATGCCGGCGTTGGCCAGGGTGACCTTGGCGGCGTTCGCCTTGACGTAGGTGACGAGCTCCTGGAGCGTCTTGGGCTGGAAGTCCTTGCGGGCGACGACGGTCATCGGCACCTCGGTGACGAGCCCGACCGTCAGGAAGTCCTCCAGCGGCTTGTAGCCGAGGTCCGCGTAGAGGGCGGGCGCGGTGGACATGCCGATGTGGTGCATGAGCACGGTGTAGCCGTCGGGGTCGGCCCGCGCGACCTCTCCCGCGCCGACGGTGCCGCCCGCGCCCTCGACGTTCTGGACGACGATCTTGCCGCCGAGCTTGGCGGCCATCGGCTCGGCGATCATGCGGGTGACGGTGTCGGTCGGGCCGCCCGCGCTGAACGGCACGACGAACGTGATGTTCTTGTCCGGGTAGGCGGAGCCGCCGCCCGTGGCGCCTCCGGTGGCGGTGGTGCCGCCACCGTTGCCCGAGCAGGCGGCGACGAGCGACGCGGCGCCAATCGCGGCGATCATCCGGGCGGCGGCCCGGTACGTGCTGGTCGTTCTCATAGGGCGACCTCCTCGTCAGCGCATGCCCGTGGTGAGTGCGCGCGGCCTCAGTCTCGGCCGGGAGGGACGCGGATGGTGTCAGAGAAATCCCAAGGAATGCGCTGGATGTCAGAAGAATCCCAAGAAGTGAAGGGCTAACACAAGCGCCGATCCCGCCGTACAATCCGCCGGTATGCGGATCACCATCATCGAGGATGACGACCGCGTGGCACGGGGTCTGGTGACCGTTCTGGTCCAGGCGGGCTTCGAGGTCCACCGCGTCGCCACCGCCGCGGAGGCGGTGCGCGCCGCCCCGTCCGATGTGGTCCTCGTCGATCTCGGCCTGCCCGACGGCGACGGCCTCGACGTGATCCGCAAGCTGCGCGACCGGCCGGAGACGGCCGTCATCGCCGTGACGGCGCGCTCGGAGGAGCACGAGCGGGTACGCGGCCTGCGCGCCGGCGCCGACGACTACATCGTCAAGCCGTTCGGCATCCCCGAGCTGCTGGCCAGGATCGACGCCGTGCTGCGGCGCACCCGCGTGGCCCGCTCGCTCAGCCATCCGGACGAGCCGCTCGTCCTCGGCCCGATGCGGATCGCCGTCGGCACCCGCGAGGTCACGGTCGAGAGCACGCCCGTGACGCTGACGCGCAAGGAGTTCGAGCTGCTCCTGCTGCTGGCCCGCCGCGCGCCGAACGTGGTCAGCCGCGACGTCATCCTCGACCAGATCTGGGGCGCGACCTGGGAGTCCTCCAGCCGCACCCTCGACACGCACATCGCGGCGCTGCGCAACAAGCTCGGGCCGTCCGTGCCCATCCGCACCATCCACGGGGTCGGCTATCGGCTCCAGGCCGGCCAGCCGGAGCTGATCGGCTGACGCGCCGTGCGCCGCCGCCTCCTCGTCGTCCTGGTGCCGCTCGCGGTGCTGCTCGTCACGGCGCTCGGGGTGCCGCACAGCGTCACCCTGGCCGAGCGGGAGATGCAGGAGACGTACGTGGACCGGCTGGGCGACGTCGGCAGGTTCGCCTCGCTGGCCGAGACCGCGCTGTCCACCGGCCGCACCGAGGCGCTCCAGCAGGAGCTGACCCGCTACCACGACCTGTACGGCATCCCCGCCGCGGTGATCGACACGTCCGGCACGGTGCTGCTCGGACCGGCCGCCGCCTACCAGGAGGCGGCCCGCGCCGAGCCTGCGCTGCCCAGGATCGTCACCGCCGCGCTGGCCGGAACCCGCTCCGAGCCGTCGGGCGAGTGGGTGCCGTGGGACGGCTCCGCGCTCGTGGTCGCCGAGCCCGTCGGCCGGGACAGCGAGGTCGTCGGCGCCGTCGTGACCATCTCCGACCTGTCGGAGACGCGCTCCCGCGTCCTGCTGCAATGGGCCCAGCTCGCCGCGCTCGGGCTGCTGCCGCTGATCGCGCTGGTCTCCGTCGCCTGGCCGGTGTCGGCGTGGGTGCTGCGCCCGGTGCGCGAGCTGGACGCGGCCAGCTCCCGCATCTCGCAGGGCGACCTGACGATCCGGGCGGACGCCGAGGCGGGGCCGGTCGAGCTGCGGCGGCTCGCCGGGTCGTTCAACACGATGATGGACGCGGTGGAGAACGCCGTGCAGCGGCAGCGGGCCTTCGTCTCCGACGCCTCGCACCAGTTACGCAACCCGCTGACCAGCCTCCGGCTCGCCGTGGAGACGCTGGAGCCGCACCTGGACGGGGGCGGGCGGCAGGTGTACGAGGTGGCCGTGGACGAGGTGAAGGCCATGCAGCGGCTGCTGAACTCGCTGCAGGCCAGCGCGCGGATGGAGAGCATCAGGACGACCTCGCCGGTGGACCTGGACGCGGTGCTGGCCACCCGGGTGGATCGGTGGCGGGCGCTGACCGCGACGGCTGGGCAGACGCTGGCCGTGGAGGTGCCGCCCGGGTTGCGGGTGTTGGAGCCTACGGGCGGGCTGGGGAGCATCCTGGACGAGCTGGTCAGCAACGCCTTGCGGCTTTCGGAGGCGCGGACGGTGGAGGTGAGCGCCCGCGTCGCGGCCATCCACGTGGTGATCGCCGTCCGGGACGACGGGCAGGGGCTGGACGAGGCCGAGCGGGCGCAGGCGTTACGGCGGTTCTGGCGCTCACCACGGCACCAGAACGTGCCGGGCACCGGGCTCGGCCTGGCGATCTGCGCCGACCTGGTCGGGGCGGCCGGGGGCGAGCTGCGGCTGGAGGAGGGGCTGCCCCGCCCGGACGGCTCAGGGCGCGGGTTCGCCGCCATGGTCGCGCTGCCCGTAGCCCCCCAGGACCCGGGCGATTAGCGTTTGCGGGTGCGGAACCAGGCCGCCGCGCCGGGGTGCAGCGGGATCGACGAGGTGGCGATGCCCGTCCGCACGTTGATCTGCCACGCCTCGGGCACCGCGTCGGGCACGGCCACGGTGTCGTCGCGGCTGCCCGAGGTGATCGTGCCGGTGTGCGTGAAGATCGTGTCGGTGATGGCGTACACCAGGTCGTCGGGCAGATCGTTGCGGGCGAGCAGCACGTTCGGCACCGCGACCGTGCGGGTGGCCGGAACCCCGGCGTAGGCCGTCGCGGGGATCGTGGCGGGCGCGTAGGGGCCGGGGAAGGCCGTGAAGAGCGCGTCCGCCTGCTCGTCCAGCGGGATCAGCCGGACGGGGTGCCGCTGCGCCAGGTCGGTGATGGCGGGGGTCGGGACGCCGGTCAGGGAGAACATCGCGTCGATCGCGCCGTCGCGCAGGGCCGCCGCCGACTCGGCCTGGCTGAGGTAGCGGATCGTGGCCTTGACCCGGCCGAGCTCCAGGATCCGCAGCGAGGTGAACTCGGTGCCCGAGTCGTGGGCGCCGAGGGAGACGCGCCTGCCCTTCAGGTCGCGGAAGCCGTCGATCGCCGAACCGGCCATGACCACGAGGTGCAGGTGGCTGTCGTACAGGCGGCAGACCGCCGACAGGCCGTCCGGCGCGCTGCCGTCCGTCGTGATCAGCGCGTCCAGGCTGGTCAGCCCGAGGTGAGCCGCGCCCGCCCGCAACATCCTGATGTTGTCGGTGGACGCGCCGCTCGGGACGGTGGTCACCGTGGCGCCCGGCACCTGCTGGGAGATGTGCTCGGCCAGCGAGCCGCCGATGCGCCGGTACACCGCGCCCGCCGGCCCGGTGGCCAGCCTTAACCGGACGGGATCGATCTCGGGCCGCCGTGAGCAGCCGGCGAGCAGCCCGCCCGCGGCCAGGAGGAGCGCCCGGCGGCTGAGGTGGGGCACGGCCATGCCGAGATGATACGGATCTCAGGGCCCTTCTACGATGCTCCACAACATGCTGTGGAAGCGGGCGTGCTCGTCGGCGGGGATGGCGGACAGGCGTGCGCTGATGGCCGCGTCGCGGGCGACGGCGACCTGGTTCTTCACCTCGACGCCCTTCGGGGTGGCCGCCGGGATGCGGACGCGGCGGTCGCGTTCCGAGACGTTGCGGACGATCAGGCCGTCCCGCTCCAGGCGGTCGATGATGGCCACCAGCGTCGTCTTGTCGATGTCGAGCTCGCGGGCGATCTCCAATTGGGTGCGCTGCGAGCCGTCGCTGACCAGGGCGAGGACGAGCCAGTCACGCAGGTCGGCGAGGCCGGCCGCGCGGGACACCTCGTTGAAGGCCCCTTTGAGCGCCTCGGCGGCGCGGTGGGCCAGCCAGGTCAGATCCTCTTCAGGCATGAGACCGATACTATCCCACCCCATATCGTCTTGCTTCGGATAATCCTTCGTCGTATGGTTGGCGAAATGCAGATGACCCTCGAAGCCCGCGTCCGCCGCCTCGAAGACCGCGTCCAGATCGTCGAACAGGTCACCAGGTACGCGACCAGCGTCGACCGCCGCGACTGGGAGTCTTTCGCGGCCTGCTTCACCGACCCCGTCTTCGTCGACTACTCGGAGCTGGGCAGCCGGACAGGCAGTTTCCCCAGGCAGGAGGTCGTCCGAGGGGTCCGTGAGACGCTCGACGGCTTCACCGCCACCCAGCACCTCAGCCCCAACCACGTCGTCGAGTTCGACGACGACGATCCCGACCGGGCGGTCTGCCACTCGTACATGTACGCGCAGCACCTCCTCGAAGGCGCCGAGGGCGGCGACTTCTATCTGCTGCGCGGCTCGTACACCAACCACCTGGTGCGCACGCCGGACGGCTGGCGCATCGAGCGCCTCGTCCAGCACGTCGCCTGGTCCGACGGCAACGCAGGCGCGGTCGCGCAGGCCGCCGCCCGGAACGGGGCGGCGGCAGCGCGAGCCTAAGCCGCGCGACCGGCCTTGAACGAGGCGGCCGTCTCGGCCACGCGGCGCCCCTGGTGGCGGGCCGCTTGCAGGATCACCTCACTGGGCGGCCCGTCACCGGCCACGTGGGAGGTGCCGTACGGGTTGCCCGACTGGAACTGGATCGGGTCGGTGTAACCGGGCGGCACGATGATGCCACCCCAGTGATAGAACGTGTTCGAAAGCGCCAGGATGGTCGACTCCTGCCCGCCGTGCGCGGTGTTCGACGCCGTGAACGCCGAGTACACCTTGTCCGCCAGCTTGCCCTGGAACCACAGCGGGCCGGTGCTCTCCATGAACACCCGCAGCGGGCTCGCCGGGTTCCCGAAGCGGGTGGGCGTGCCGAACAGCACCGCGTCGGCCCACGACAGGTCGTCGAGACCGGCCTCGGGCACGTCGGCGGTGTCCCGCACGTGCTGGGCCCACTCCGGCCTGGAGCCGATCACCTCCGGCGGGGCGGGCTCGGCGACCTTGCGCAGCCGCACGTCCGCACCGGCCTTCTCCGCGCCCTCGGCGGCGGCCAGCGCCAGCGCGTGCACGGTGCCCGTGGCACTGTAGTAAATGATCGCAACGTTGACGGGTTCCATGGTCAGGTCCCTTCTCGGGTTCGGTTCGCCGGTACGACGAAACGGCCGCGCACAATGTGAGGTGGCGGCCTCACAGTGCGGGCCGCTGTCTCGTCGGATGGGGTGAGGCCGCGACGAACGAAGGAGTCAGCGACAGATGGGCACCCAACCCGACCCGGGACTGAGCGCGATCATGAGCGAGCGGCGGCACCTGCTCAACCTCGCCTACCGGCTGCTCGGCTCGCTGGCCGACGCCGAGGACGTGGTGCAGGAGACGTACGCCCGCTGGTACGCCATGTCCAGGCCGGAGCAGGACGCCATCGACTCGCCCGCCGCCTGGCTGACGAAGGTCGCCGGCCGCGTCTGCCTCGACCTGCTGCGCTCGGCCCGCGCCCGGCGCGAGCGCTACGTGGGCGAGTGGATCCCCGAGCCGCTGCCCGAGCGTCCGCAGCCGGCGACCGACGACCCGGCCGACCGGGTCACCCTCGACGAGTCGGTCAACATGGCCTTCCTCGTGGTGCTGGAGTCGATGACGCCGGCCGAGCGGGTGGCGTTCATCCTGCACGACGTGTTCCGCTACCCGTTCGCCGAGGTGGCCGAGATCGTCGGCCGCACCCCGGCGGCCTGCCGCCAGCTCGCCACCTCGGCCCGCCGCCGCATCCGCGACTCCCGCGTGCCCCCGGCGCCCGCCGCCCAGCAGGCCGGCGTGGTCAGGGCCTTCAAGCGGGCATGGGAGGGCAAGGACATCAACGCCCTGATCGCCATCCTCGACCCCGAGGCCACCGCGACCGGCGACGGCGGCGGCCTGGTCACGGCCGTGCTGCGCCCCGTCACGGGCGCCGAGCCGATCGCGCGGTTCTTCGCCGACCGCATGGACGCCCGGTCCGGCATGCGGCTCGTGGAGCGCACCGTCAACGGCCAGCCGGGGCTGGTCGCCGAACTGGACGGCGTCACCGTGTCGGTGCTCGCGTTCGACATCGCCGACGGGCGGATCAAGCACATCTGGGCGGTGCTCAACCCGGAGAAGCTCCGCCCGTGGACTACGGGGTGACGGCGCGCACCATGAAGACGTCCACCGGGTCCTCGGCCTCGACGGTGAACCCGTGCCGCTCGTAAAGGCGCCGGGCCACGCTGCCCTGCAGCACGTTCAGCCTGACCACGGCCCTCTCGCGGTCGCAGCGCTCCAGCAGCCTGCTCAGCACGGCGGATCCGATGCCCCTGCCGTGCAGCCGCGGGTCCAGGAAGAAGTGCTCCAGCCAGTACTCGCTCTCGGCCGGGCGCAGCGCGACGCAGCCGGCGAAGTCACCGGCCACCTCGATCATCCAGGCGTGGGCGGGCTCGAAGGACTCCCTGAAGCGCTGCCGGACGCGGTGCTCGTCGTAGCGGCCGAGCCGTTCCAGGTCGGGCCTCATCACCACGGCGCGCAGCTCCGCCACCGTCTCGACGTCTGCCCACGAAGCAGGACGAAGCTCCCAATCTCGCACGATCGCGATGTTATCCGGACTTATGACCGGAAAAGGAAGTAATTCACGTGGTCCGCGTGCAGCGACTGGTGGAACTGCGCGGCCTTGGCCTGGGCCGTCTTGTCCGCGGTGACGGCCGTGAAGACGACGAACTTTCCCGTCGCGCTCGACCTGGTCTTGCCGTAGGCGTACTCGCTGAGCAGTTTGTCCCTGCGCCACTGCACGGCCCGGGAGGAGTCTGCCGTGTCCTTGGCGGCCTTCTCGCTGGGAAAGGCCATGATGACCTGCACCGCCTTGAGGTGCCCGCTGTAGGCCGAGTAGGCGAGCTGAACGGCCTGGCCGCAGCCCTTCCCGGCGAGCACGCCCTGCCTGTCGACCGGCGCGCAGGAGTCGTAGGTCCAGCCGCTCACCCTCTTGGCCTTGAACGCGACGCTGCCCATGCGGAAGTTCCAGTCGCCGAACTCACCGTCGGTGAGCTGCGCGTCCTTGCCGGGCGTGGGCTTGTTCTCGCTGGGAGTGGGCTTCGCGACCGGCGGCGGGGTCACCGCGGGGGCCGGGTTCAGGTACCTGTGGACGCTGAGGGCCAGGCCGCCCGGCAGGAGGACCGCCAGGAGCACGACCAGGACGGCGACCACACCGGGGTAATCCCGGGGGCCGGGCTGCCGAGGGTTTCCCATGCCTCGATTGTGCTGTAGTAAGTCACCTTCTGCCCCATGTGCCCCGACCATGGATGTTGTCCGGCTGGCGATGAACACGTTTTAATGACGATGAGTTCGACAGGCCGCCGCCCCAGGGATGGAACGCCAGATGCATGACGAACCGGCACCGGCGCCTTCCCTCGCCGCGCGCGCATGGACGCTCTTACGACAGATCGGGACGCTCTTCCACCGGCGCCTGGTAGTGATCGTCGTCGTGGTGGCCGTCCTGATCTCCACCATCGTGCTGGTCAACTACACGCAGGGCTGGTGGCCGTGGGGTGGTTGCGAGACGCGGAGCGCTGACGTCGTCGAGATCGACGACGAGTGCGTCGGCCTGATGGACCCGGCCGACGGCACGATGGTGCTGGGCAAGGAGTACCAGCAGATCCTGGAGGCCATCGCGGCCGAGAACCGCCAGGTCACGCAGGGCAAGGACCACAGCACCATCGCGCTCATGGCCCCGATGGGCGCCGGGCCGCGCGGCCTGGTCGGCGAGCGGGCACTGCACCAGCTCGAAGGGGCGTTCATCGGGCAGTACCGGGCCAACCGCTCCGAGACGTTCCCCAAGATCCGGCTGCTGCTGGCCAACACCGGGCACGACGGCTCCAAGTGGCAGACCACGGTGCAGGCGGTGCGGCGGAACGCCGCGACGGGCGCGACGGGCAGCCCCGGGCAGATCGTCGCCGTCACCGGGATGGGCCCCAGCCAGCAGGAGAGCATCGACGCCGCGCGCGCCCTGGCCAAGGACCCGGGAATCCCGATGGTCGCCGACTTCATCACCGCGGCCGGGTTCAACACCACCGGCGAGATCGACGACGCCGGGCCCATCCCCGGCCTCACCCGCACGGCCGTCAGCACGTCAGGCCAGCTCGCCGCCATCTCCGAGGAGTTCGAGAAGAAGAAGGTGGCCGGCACCGCGGCCCTGATGTGGGCGGACGTCACCCCGCAGGGCACCAAGGACCTGTACGCCCGCTCGCTGAAGGACGCCTTCCTCGACCCGAAGCTCGGGCTCAAGCCGTACGTCGACAGGTCCGGGCTGAGCTTCCCCTTCGACCCGCGCGGCGGCCCCTCCCTGCTGCGGACGATCAGTGACACGATCTGCGGCACCAAGACCGACATGATCTTCTACGCGGGCCGTCAGGCGTTCATGCCCACCTTCCTCAAGCTGCTGCGCAGCCGGCCCTGCCGGTCCACGCCCATCACCGTGGTCACCGGCGACGACGCCCAGGACCAGGATCCCAACGACCCGTCGCTGCACGACCCCGAGGCCCCGATCAAGGTGCTGTTCGTGCCGCTCGCCGACCCCAACAGGCTCGACAACGAGGCCAACCCGCACCGCCAGCTCTACCGCGACTTCCGCGACGAGTTCGTGGCGCCGCACCACGGGGTGAAGTTCCCGGCGGCGCACCTGGGCAGCGGGCTGGCGATCCTTTCGTACGACGCGGTCACCGCCGCCGCCACCGCGGTGCAGAAGGCCGCGATCGGCGTGGACCCGTCCCAGCTCAGCCTGCCCTCGGCGGCGGCGGTGCGCGGGCAGCTCTACCTGTTCACCGGCACCAACGTCATCCGCGGCGCCAGCGGCGCCTTCACCCTCGACTCCAAGACCGGCGAACGGGTCAACGTCACCGTCCCCACACCCGTCACCATCCCGTGACCCGCGCCATCCCCATGACGCGCACCGCACCATCCCCCGACCGCGCTATCCCGTGACCGCGCTATCCCGTGACCGCGACGATCACCGCCAGCGCCACCACCGCGGCGAGGACGAGCAGCAGCCACCAGCGGGCGGCGGACATCCCGCCGAGCCGCACCCGCTCCAGCTCCCCCGCCTCGGTGAGGCGCAGCACCACAGGGCCGATCCTGAACCGCTCGCCCGGCCGCAGGGTGGCGTAGAGCACGGGCCTGCCGTCGATGAACGTCCCCAGCCCGCCGCTGTGATCGTGCAGCCGGTAGCCGGTGCTCACCTTGCGGACGGTGGCGTGCGCCGGAGCGATCCCCGCGCCGTTGATCACGATGTCGGCCGCGGGCCCGCTGCCCAGCGTGGTGGTCTCCTTCAGCGTTCCGAGGGTGGCCGGAAGGATCACCGTGCGCGGCACCGTCTCCTGCGAGTTCGCCGACTGGTGACCCACGAGGCGGCCGAGCAGCTCCATGCTGGTGGGCCGGCGCGCCGGGTCCTTGTCGAGGCAGCCGGCGATGAGTGACCGCAGCGGCTCGGAGATCACCCGCACGTCGGGCGTCTCGTTCAGCACGCGGTTGATGATGAACGCCACGTTGCTCCCCGCGAACAGCGCCTTGCCTGTCGCGGCGAAATACACGGTGGCCGCCCACGCGTGCACGTCCACGGGCGGCCCCACGTCGGCTTCCGCCCCCGCCACCTGCTCCGGCGCGAGGTAGGCGGGGGTGCCGACGGGCGTAGTCACCGCGGTGGTCGCCTCCAGGGCCCGCGCGATGCCGAAGTCCACCACGCGCGGCCCGTCAGGCCCGATGATCACGTTGGCGGGTTTGAGGTCGCGGTGCACGACCCCCGCGCCGTGGATCGCCGCCAGGGCGGTGGCCGTGTAGGTGGCCAGGCGTTCGAGTGCGGCCCCCGACAGCGGCCCGTGCGTCTCGACCAGCTCCTGGAGGGACGAGCCCTCCACGTACTCGCTGACGATGTACGGCTGGTCGCCGTCCGTCGCCGCCTCGATGATCATCGCCGTGTACGCCCTGGGCACCCGCGACGCGATCGCCACCTCGTCCGCGAACCTCCTGCGCGCCCTCGGATCGGCCGCCCCCTGCGCGTGAATGACCTTGATCGCGACCCGGCCCGCCTCGCCCTGCGCCAGGTAGACCGTGCCCTGACCGCCGACCCCGAGGCGGCCGAGCACCTCGTAGGGCCCGATCCGCCGCGGCTCGCCGGTGTTCATTCAGACTCCCCACGTGACCAGGGCGACGACGGCGATCGCCGCCAGGACGACGATCAGCACCACGACCCCGCCGTGCCGGACGCGCGAGCCGTCCCAGAGCGCGGACCTGCCCCGCCGCCACGCCACCCGCAGGTCGGAGTCGGTCTCGACGTAGATGCGCTCGGGAGTGACGAGCCAGCGCCACGACTCGCCCGCCACCCGCCAGCGCTCGGTGTCCACCGACTCGGGCGCGCCGTCCACGCACTGGCCGATCAGGCGGCGGTGCCGCGCCGGCAGGACCCTGGCCAGCGCGACCTCGTCCAGCGACCACGTCTCGGCGCTCTCCTGGAGGCACCGCACGACGGCCCAGGCGAACTTGTAGTAGTCCGACTCCAGGGTGAACGCCCCCTCACGGGGGAGCTTCCACTGCTCGGGATCGACCTCCGGCAGGGCGCCGCGACCGCCGACCGGGAGGCAGGAGTCGCAGTCCAGCAGGTAGACCGCGGGCGCCGGATCGACGGTGAAGACCGCGTTGCGCAACTGCAGGTCGCCCACCACGTACCCCTGCTCGTGCAACCACTGCACCGTCGCGAGCAGCCTGCCCAGCACGGCCAGCTTGTACGGCGGCTCGTAGTAGCGGGTGCCGTAGTGGTCGCGCAGCGCGTTCACCCGCTCGGGCGACCGGGTCAGCTCGTCGAGATGCCGCGGCACCCGCCGATCGCGCAGCTCGATGAACATCCGCTCGGGAGCGGGCCTGATCAGGATGCCCGTGACCCTGCCCGTGACCCTGCTCGTAACCCTGCCCTGCCGGACCACCGACACCGGCCACGCGCACCGCCGATCGAGCGTCGCCCGATCCCGCCGGGACAGCTCGCGCCGCCAGCGCACCATGGCGAGCAGCGCCTCCTCGTCCAGCCCCGCCAGCGTCTCCTCGTCGTACCGCTTGACCAGGAACCTGCCGGGAACGCCGCTCACCTCGCACAACACCAGGCTCTTGGCCTGGCCGCCGGGGCGCAGGTGGTAGCCGTCGGCGTCCGCCGGGAACGTCAGATCCGCTTCGTCGACCACGTCTGGGGGGTTGTCTGGGGGGTTCATGCCGCTGCCGCCGCACTCCCGTCACAGGACGGCCGTGTCGTGGCGGCCCGCCCACAACGCCAGAACGGTCCGGTCGTCGTCGTAGGTGGAAAGCTGGAAGTCCACGTCGCGCAGGAAGCTGCGCAGCTCGGGCGGCGAGCTCCACGCGGTGACGAGCCGCTGGGCGAGCACGCTGCCGCCGCCGCCCATGGCCGTTCCGAACCCGTCGCTGCACAGGACGAGCACATCACCCGGCCCCCAATCGATCTGCCGCTCACGCAGCTCACCGAGATCATCGGGCAGGGCGGACGTGACGTTTCCCGGACGCTGTCCCACCGGGGGAAAGATCTCGGTCCACATCCCGTCGTGCAGCCACAGGGCGGGCGAGTCGCCGATGGCCGCGCAGGCGGCGATCCCGCGCCTGCCGTCCGCGGGGACCACCCCGATCGTCAGCGTCGTGGCGGGCGGATCCGCCGCCGCCCTCGTGCCGTGCCTGCCGGAGCGCTGGCCGCCGAGCCTGGCGGTGGCGCGCATGACCTCGCCCGCGATGGTCGCGAACGCCGCGTGCCAGCCGAGGTCGGGCGTCAGTGACAGGTTCGTGGCCGCGCGCACCGCCACGGAGGCGGCGTGCTCGGCGTGCAGGGTGCTGCCCAGCCCGTCGGCCACCGCCGCGATCACCCATCGGCCGTCGGCGCTCAGCCGTACCGCGTAGGCGTCCTGCAGAGGCTCGCCGCGGTAGCCGTGGCGACGGCCGCGCAGGCTCACGGCGCGCACCGTGGTCTGCGCGAGCATGCCGCCGTCCAGCGCGACGCCCGGGGCGCGCGAGTCCGCGCCGCCCGCGAGCAGCACGGGCAGCGGTTGCGGGAGGGGGCCGAGCGGCGTTCTGTCGTCGGCCGCCGGGCGGCTTCCTCTGCGGCCGAGCAGCAACTGGCCGAGCAGGACGGCGCCGCCGCCGGCCACGCAGGACAGGATCCACCACGGCCAGCCCGACCCGGACCCGCCTTGCCGCGCACCTGGCGTCACCGTCACCGTCACCGCCGGCTCCGGCTCATCGCGGGCCTCCACCATCGGCCCCGGCTCATCACGAGCCTTCACCGTCGGCTCATCGCGTGACTCCACCGTCGGCTCCAGCGCCGGACCAGAGCGCACCTCCACCGGCCCCAACCCGATGACCAGGAGCAACCCCGCCAGCGCCGCTTTGATCATCTCAGTTGCCGCATCCCGTCAGGCCCGCGCAGCACCGCCGTGTTCCGGTTGACGGAGGCGCTGATGCTGTCGGAGACGGCCTGCGCGATCCCGTGCAGCACCGTCGCCGCCCCCGTCGCGACCTCGCCCGCGAAGGCCAGCACCTCACCCCTGAGCGTGGACGCCACCCGCCGCAGCGTCTCCTCCCGCACCGACCCGAACCCGAGCGCCACGATGTACGGCGCCGGCTGCAGGCTCGCCAGCCGATCGCGCGCCGGCCCCCACACCTCGACGTCCTGAAGGGTCTTGCCGACGTACGGCTCGCCGTCCGTGATGAAGAAGACGACCGGCGCCCGCACGTCGAACTGCTTGGACAGCTTCCTGTGGTCCTTCTGCAGGATCTTCACCAGCTCGCTGAAGACCACCAGGTAGTCCGTCTGCCTGCCGGGCCGCAGCGCCGGAACCCTGATCGCGTCGCACGGCCTGGTCAGCGGCAGCACCAGATCGACCCTGTCCGAGAAGGACACGACGGCGACGTGCGCCGCCTCGCTGACACCCGGATCGCCCGCCTCCAGCTCGAACAGCAACTCGCCCACACAGTTGGACAGCACCTCGAACGGGGTGGGCCGACCGTCCTCGCGGGCGGTGTGCATCGAATGCGAGACGTCGCAGACGATGTAGAAGGGGAAGGCGCGCGGGCGCCCGTTGGCCGATCTCATCGGCTTTTCATCCTGATGGGGATTGCTGGTCTTGGCAAGGTTCGAGGGCATTCGCGCACCTTGCCCGATGAGCCCGCCCAGGCCCCCTTCGACCCGCCACTCGACCCGCGAGCCTCCCCAGGTCGCCTCGCCCCTCCCTCAGCCCAGCCAGGCCTCCTCGGCGCCCGGCCGGGTCGGCTCGGCGCCCGACCACGTCTCTTCCGAGCACAGCACCCGCGCGGCCTCGTGCGGCTCGGCGTCGCGGACGACGTAGTGCCGCCCCTCCATCCCGAGCATGGTCACGACACCCGAGGCCAGCAGGCGGGAGCCGTGGGGGTCGCGCAGGTGCACGATCCTCCCCGCCAGCAGGTTGCCGTCGTGCGGCCGACCGTCGGCCGTCTCCCATTCCCAGCGCCACATCCGGTAGGTGCCGCCCGCGCCCTTCCCCCGCAGATCGACCTCGTCGTCCGGGATCCGGAAGGTGGACGCGTTGCCGGGGTTCAACGCGCCGGCGATCGAGCCCGCGTCGCCGCCGAGAAACCACGCCCACTCCGGGGGTCGTAACGCTTCCCGCCGCATCGGCGCCCACTGCCCGGCCGTCGTCACGGGAACGGGCACGCGGCGGGGCTCTGCCGCGTCCCTCGGCTTCAGGTGAACGATGGGGTCGAAGACATCGCGGACCGGCCAGAACCGGAGCAGCCATCGGCCGGCGTCCTGGTCGCCGACGTGGGCAGTCACTCCGTAGGCGAAGAGGGGCGGGCCGATCAGGAAGTCCTGGCCCGTGTCGTCCGTCACGCCCAGCCGGATCACGCCGGTCTCGGCCGTGAACTCCCGCTGCCCGGTGGGCCGCCAGCCGGGGCCGGGGTGCGGTGGCTCCGCGTCCCATGCCTCCAGGCGGATGGCGACGGTGTAGTAGCCGTCCTCAAGCTCCTCGTCGCGGAACTGCGGGCACTCGATGCCGCCGTGGACGCAGAGGCCGTCCTGCACGTAGAGCTCTTCTTCGAGGTGGCGGAGCAGGTGGGCCAACGGACGTTCCTTCGTGTCGCGGGGGGGATGCGAGACAGCCAGCATGCCCTGCGGCACCGACATTCCCCGCCCCGATCCGGTCCGCGCTAGATGCCGCGGGTCTGGGACGTGCAGCCCGGGTCGCTGGAGGCGCTCGTGTCGAACCGGGCGCCGAGCTTCACATACACCTGGTGCGGCTTCGGCCTCGTCACCGAGATGTTCCGCGTGCCGGTTTTGCCACCCGTGTAGTTGATGACCTTGAACACCGTGTCCGGGGTGGCGTCCTGGATGAAGTGGTAGCGGACGGTGTTCTGGCTGCCGACGTTGCCGGTGATCTTCCAGGACACCTGGTTAAAGACGTGATTGGTGCCGGTCGTGAGGTAGCGGACCCGGACCTCGATGCTGTAACCGCCGTTCGCGCAGCGCGTGACGAGGTACCCCTCGGCGGCGGACGCCATCGCCGGCGCCGCCGTGACCGTCGCGGCCACGCCCATGGCCGCGACGACGGCCAGATTACGCAGGATCTTCATGATGTTTCCTCCCGTAGGTCTGCGATCACATTCTTGGAGGCGGCGGTATGCCGCGGGTATGTGCCGCTGACGCGGGCGGTCGGATATCGATTTCTCAGGAGGCGTCATGCGCACAGGAATCGTGGTCGCGGCACGACCCGGCGTCGAAGAGCTCGCCGCGCGGGCGGAGGCGCTGGGCTTGCGCAGCTTCTGGGTCTACGACACCCCGATGCTGCACGGCGACCCCTTCATGGCGCTCACCTCATGCGCGAAGGCCACCAGCAGCATCAGACTCGGCATCGGCGTCACCTCACCCGCCTCGCCGTCCTGGAACAGGCCGGGATCGACGAGGTCGTCATCCATCCGGTGGTCGATCCCCCGGCGGAGATGGCCGCGCTAGCCGAGCTGATCACCTGAAACGCTCTCAGGAGGCCAGTCGATCACCCTGGACGAGGACGGGCCCCACGCGTACTCGACCACAGGCAGCTCGAACCCAGCCGGGAACCGTTCCACGAACTCCCTGGTCGGCTGACCGCCGAGACGCCGGTAGAACCCGATCGCGGCGGCGTTGTCGCGCAACACCTCCAGGTAGACCGTCCTGCCAGGATGCCACTCGGCGGCCCAGCCGAAAGCGTGGCACACCAGCCGCCTCCCGATGCCCGACTGCTTGCGCTCCGGCTGGACGTGCAGGTTGTCGAGCAGGACCCGCCCGTCGCCCTGCACGGCGAGATAAGCGAACCCCACGACGGCGCCGCCCTCGACGGCGACGAGCGCGCAGCGGGCATGATCCGGCTCCGCGGTCTCGGCGGCCAGCCGGGTGCGCCACATGGCCTTGCGCTCGTCGAGCAGGGAGGCGTTCAGGTAGCTGGCGGGCATGATCTCGGCGTAGGCGGTCAGCCAGCTACGAGTGTGCAGCTCGGCGATCTGCTCGGCGTCGTCCTTGGTGCCGGGTCTGATGTGCATGGCGTAGAGATTCGCATATGGGCTGATCGCGCCATTGATCAGGGCGACAATCGGGACATGAGATCGCTGACGACTGCCTGCGTCGCACTGACCTTGCTGCTCACGTCCTGCGGGTTCGGCACCAAGCAGCGCGTCATGCGCTCTTTGACCGAGATGGAGCGGTTCGCCCGGACGATCGGTCCGGAGGACGACGTGAGCGAGAACGGGCCGAGCGTGGACCCCTACGGTTACGTCTGGAGCCCCGAACGCGCGCCGATCGACGACTCCGAGCCGGCGGTCGCCTCGACCTTCGAACACGTCCAAGGCCCCTGGTACCGCTGGAGCGACAGCTACTGACTTCACCAGGCGGCTCCTGTCACGAAGGGAGGCCGTCCCTCGTCGTACCAGTGGAACCAACCACCACGGACGACAAGGAACCACCCATGACAAACACGACCCTGCTCCGCGACCTGCACAAGCCCGGCACCCCCCTGATCCTCCCCAACGTCTGGGACGTCGCCTCCGCCACCATCGTGGCCGAGGCCGGTTACCCCGCCCTGGCGACCGCCAGCGCGTCCATCGCCGCCATGCTGGGGTACGACGACCACGAGGGCGCCCCCGTCGACGAGATGCTGGACATCGCCGCCAAGATCATCCGAGCGGCGGACGTCCCGGTGACCGTGGACGCCGAAAGCGGCTACGGCCTGCCCCCGGAAGAGCTCGTCGAACGGCTGACCACCATCGGCGCGGCCGGCTTCAACATCGAGGAGATCGACCACCGCGCGGGCAGCCTCCTCGACACGGACACCCAGGCCGCCCGCATCGCGGCACTGCGGGCGGCGAGCCCCGACCTGGTGATCAACGCCCGGGTCGACCTGTTCCTGACCGGTTCCCCATCGGTGGAAGAGGTGGCCGAGCGGGGCCGCCGCTATCTGGAGGCCGGCGCCGACTGTGTCTTCCCCATCATGGCGCCCTCGGAGGAGGTGGTGGCCGAGCTGGTCAAGGCCATCCCCGGGCCGGTCAACGTCACCTGCCTGCCCGGCATGGACCTGGGCAGACTGGCCGCGCTCGGCGTGGCGCGCGTCTCGTTCGGCCCGATGACCTACCTGACGGCGCTGGACGCGCTCAAGTCCATGGCCGGCCGGATCCGTTCAGGACAGGACCCCTACACCGGCTGAGGCGCTGTCAGCAGGCGCGTCAGGACGGCGACGGCTCGGTATCAGGGCGGTCGGCGAAAGTTGGGACATCGAAAGTTCGCAACCGCTTCGAAGGAGCACCGCCACCATGTCGATCACCCTCACCGACCAGAACAAGCTCACCCTCCGCACCGCCGCCTGGGGCGCCGTCTCGCTGATGTCCGCCGCCGGCGCCGCAGGCTCGGCCCACAAGGTCGCCACGCAGGGCTCCATCGCTCTGACCTCCGCGACCGGCCTGGTCGGGCACGTGCTGGCCAAGGCGCCCAAGGGCATCAAGTACGGCAAGAGCACCGCCGACCTCGCCGACCAGGTGCTGCCGGCGCTGACCGCGTCCATGAGCCTGCTCAAGCAGCAGGACGCGGCCGAGGCCGGGAACTTCCGCCGGACCGTCCTGGTCGCCATCGAGGCCGGCGTCCAGCAGCAGAACAGCCCCACCCTGGCGGAGATGGCCCGCAAGATCACCGAGGCCCTCGACGCCGCCTGACCACCATGCCGACCTACGCCGCCTCAGCTCGTCACGGGCTTGTCCCGAGAGCCCGTGACGAGCAGGCCCAGGTCAGCAGAACAACGGCTTCCCGGCGTCCTTCGGCACCTCCGGCATGGAGTCGACGACCTTCACCGACAGCACCGCCGTACTGCCACCGGGAATCTCCCTGATCCGTCCCCCCTCCTGCGTCCCGATCCAGCTCCGGTAGCCGAGGAACCGGTAGGTCGTCGGCTCGAAGATCAGCTCCCCGCGCTCCCACCCGCCAGGGCTATCGAACTTGATCGACGCGCCCACCCCGCGCCGCCCGGCAGGGTCCGTGAGCTCAGGGACGACGGTCACCGTCGGCATCTTCGACATCGCACCGAAGACCGTCGCCCTGGTCGTGGCGGAGGTCAGCGGGTTCTGCGCCAGTCTCAGCAACGTGCTGCCGATGACCTTCTGCACCCGCATGTGAATCTCGTTCTGGCTGAGGTTCGTCTCTCCTCGCCTGCGCTGGTCCGCTTGGACGAACGTCTCCGCGTCCCGCTGGATCTTCGCCAGCAGCCGGTCAGGCTCGGCGGGAAGGCCGTCGGCCGGGACCGGCCTGCTCAGCGGGCTCTCCCGGCACTGTCCCGCACGCTGGTACTCCACCGTTCCCGGAGCCTGCACGTGCTCGGGCCGCCCGCCGCCGATGACCTTGATCTGTCCATACGTCGAGCGCGTCAGCGCCTTGTCCGCGTCCCCGCCCGGCATCCACACCTCCCGATGTACGTCCTGGTTGTACTCGCCCTGGGAGCCGGAGGCGAACGTGACATCCTTCTGCTCGACGTAGACGAATTGTCCCGGACCTGGCCGTACCTCCTCCCGTGCCGCGGCCGAGGCGGCATGCCGGAGCAGCTCGGCGGCGCTGGCCGGAGTCGTCCCGAACGGAACGGGGTCGTCGCCGGCGCGCACCAGCACCAGCCCCGCCGTCACCGCCGCCGCCAGCCCCACCGCCACACCGACCCGCACCGCCCACCGCCTCGCGAGAGGACGCCGGGCCGGTGCCATCTCCGTGGTCACCGCGGCTTGGGTGCTGAGCATGGCCCGTGCGCGCGCGACCGCCTCGGGCGTGGGCTCCGGCAGGCTGTCGTAGTGGTCCCTGATCGCTTCGAGTTCGTTCGTCACAACGCCTCCCCGGCGGGCCCGATGATCTTGCGGAGCTTCCTGCGGGCGCGGTTGAGACGCGATCCCACCGTTCCCTGCGGTATGCCGAGAGCCTCGGCCACCTCGTCGTAGCTGAGCTGGGCGCAGGCGACCAGCAGCAGGACGTCCCTGTCCCCGGCCGAGAGCCGGGCCAGGCCCGCCGCCAGCCGCGGCTGCATGACCGCCGCCGAGACCCGCTGCACCACCCGTTCGTCGTGACTGGCGATCTCCACCGTGCCGGCGCTCCTGGCCAGCGCCCGATACCGGCGAGCCTCGGCGCGATGATGCTCGGCGACCAGGTTGGCGGCGATGCCGTACAACCAGGGACGGGCACTGCGGCAGGTGAGATCGAACCGGTCACGGCTGCGGAAGGCGCGCAGAAAGGTCTCCGCGGCGAGATCGTCCGCCGCCGACTCGCCCAGACGCAGGTGGACGAAGCGGTGAATGGCCGCGAAGTAACGGTCGAAGACGGCGCCGAAGCGGTCCGGATCGCGTCGCGACGCCTCGATCACCTGCGCATCGGTGTCCTCGCCGGGAGGCGCCGAATCTTTCGGGGGAGCTGTCATGCATGCCGGCCTTTCAGGCGTCTCCATCGGAACACCACTGGTTCGGCGATCCCCCGATTCGTCTTCACGATCCATGCGGGTGAACTTCCGGCCTCCTCGGGGCAGTGGTTCGTACGTCAGCCACGAGGAGGAGCCGATGGAGCCGATCGGGAAGACCGACTACGAGACCGAAGCTCGCAAGGCGCTGCAGAAGGGCGACGTGGCCACGGCACAGGTGTGGGCGACCTTGCATCAGGCTGAGGTTTTCAGTCGAGGGTTGGAGAAACTCGAAGAGGCCGTGCATGCCATCGCGTTGAAGCCGTGACTCATTGTCGCGTGCCGACGGGTGGGTGGGTTCTCGCCCACCCGCCCGTGCCCTTGAACGCCTGGTACGCATGGTCTGAATTCATCCGGCGGCTGAGGTGTCGATGAGTTGCTCCTTTCTCCTGTACGCCTGCTCCTCAACCGCCGGAGCCTGGTCGTCGACCTCAGAACGGAACACCTTCCCGGCACCCTCCTATGACACCGGCTCCATCAGGACGAACGAGAAACCCTGCTTCGTCCTGCGGTTGATCGGAACATCTGTCCTGACTCTCCGGGCGATTTCACCGCGGCTGATTCCCAGCCCGTGCGCGATGAGCCATTCTGGCCGGACGGGCACGGGATCGTCGAAGGTGACCGCGACTGTGACGCATGAATCCTCCGGAACCGGAGGCGCATGCAGTTCCCAGCGCCCCTCCCAGTCGAGCGCGAACCGGTTGCGGCGCGCGAACAGCGGGTCGAAGAGCGTGTCCTCGACGAGGGACGGCGAATCGGCCCAGTACCCGGCCAGCCGCCCGGCGGGCAGTGACCGGACCGGGACCCGGTCGTGAACGCTGAGCTTGCTGGTCCTGCCGCAGGAAGCGCAGTTGACCAGCAGCCAGATGCCGAGCAGTTTGCCGTTGCAGTTGACGCGGAACTTGCCGTCGCCGATGGTGGCGCGCTCGGAAGGGCAGTCCACGCACCGGAGGGTGAGCAGGGGCATGCGGGTGCGCCGCACCACCCAGGGCAGCGCGATATGAGGATGTGAAGACATGATCTCTCTTGAAGACCTGATCTCTTGAAGACCTGACGAAGAGCACGGAAAACAGCGCCGACGGCGTTGCTGTCGTTGCCGTCGGCGGTGACGGATGCGCTGAGAAGGGTCAGGTCTAGAGAGCAGGCGGCGTCATGCGCGCGAAGTCCTCACGTAGGGGTCGACGCTCAATCTAGGCAACCGCCGACCGCAAGATCCACCTGTTTTTGTCGTGGTGGGGTGGCTGTCGTGTGTTCCGTATGGACCTGTTCAAGGCAGGGTTGATGTGGGACGTGCACGGAAACGCACGCATCAACAGCACTTAGTGATCACTCCGCGAGGAGCTCAAGATCTCGGGGGCGAAGATGTGTGATTGTCCACCGTCCGCGCATATCCGTAGTGCACCGTCCGACCCCCGGCGAGCCGCCAAGCCGATCGGCATCGTGGTCGCGTTCGCCGTGGCCGTGGGGGTCAGCGCCGGTCTCGGCTACTCCGCCGGCCAAGCCCTCCACCGAGACCGCCCGCCCGCCGTCCACGCACGCACCGCCCTCTCCGCGCCCGTCCTCCAGTCACGACCCACCACCACCGAGCCCGCGTCCGCCGTCTCCCGCGTTCCTTCCCTACCGGTGGCACAGGCGTCGCCTGTCACGTCGGAGCCTTCTCGACCGGCTACCCGGCCGAAGCGGTTCGTCTCGCGGAAGAAGGACGTCCGGCAAGCCCCGGTCCGCAGGCCCGCCACAGCCGTCGAGCAGCGCACCCACGTCGCAAGTCCGCAACGGCGTGGAATCGGCGGCCAGAGAGTCAGCGGACAGAAAACCGTCGAACAGGGGAAGCGAACCCGCAGGACCGACACCCCCACGCGTACCATCCGATGCCCCCGCGGACACCCTTGCCTTCGCCCCGTCCCACGCTGGCTCCGTGGCTTCCCGCACTTCGAGCGGGACTGAGACCATGCCCCTGCTGCGGACACGTGAGGAACTCACTGGGCCATGAGCGCCGTCCTGGAGGGCAGGTCCTTCACGTACGCGTTCCGCCTGCTCTCCCGCAAGGCCGCGATCGGGAACGGCGGCGGCATCTTCACCCCCTGGAAGCCCGCCTTCGATTTGGCATGACGTGGGGTCTTCAAGGTCGGCCGGCGACAACGCCCTCGTCGGGGGTTCGCGGGGGGCCGGGGTACGCAAAGCGGTCATCAGGTACGCGGACGAAACCCAGGCGGAGCTTCCCCTGGAAACGGCGGGCGGGCATGGGAGTGTGCGGTGGTGTCTCTGACGAGGTGAAGTCCCGCTCGTTCAAGCTGTCCGCCGAGCTGTAGGACGCGAGGTCACCGACACCGTACGGCGCATACTCCGAACCCCCGAGCGCGAACCCGCGGCAGCATCCCGACTGCCTTACCCTCCTTGCTGGACGGCGAAGTGCTCTCTCTCGCGAAGCGCCTGACACGTTCTGCTCGCTGCTCGCTGCTCGCTGCTCGCGAACAAGCAGAGCAACGTCGCCCATCTCGCTGCCGAACTTCTAGCCTGCTGGGGTGAATCCTGTGCAGCGTGCCATCGGCGCGGTCGTCGGCTCGGCCGTGGGCGACGCGCTGGGAGCTCCGTTCGAGTTCGGCCCAGCAGGCGCGTTCTCCTCCCGCTTCCCGGTGCCGGGCGCCGGCGGCGAGATGGCAGGAGGCGGCGGCTGGGACGCCGGAGAGGCCACCGACGACACGCAGATGGCCGTCCACATAGCCGAATCACTGCTCGAACGCGGCGGCCTGGACCTGCCGGACATCTTCGCCCGCTTCCAGCAATGGGCGGCCGACGAACCCAAGGACATCGGCCTGCAGACCGAAGACGTACTGACCCGCGGCCTGCCCTGGGACCAGGCCGCCACCGCCCATTACCGGACCAGCCACCGAGCCGCGGGAAACGGCGCCCTGATGCGCGCCACCCCGTCAGCGGTGTACTTCGCCCGCGACGGCCGCCAGGCCACCATGGAAGCCGCCCGGCGCATCACCGCCCTCACCCACGGCGACCCGGCGGCATGGGAAGGCACCGCGATCTTCCACGACCTGATCCGTGTCACCCTGAACGGCACCAACCCCTTGGACGACCTGGCCCAGACCCTCGCCGCCGTCCATCCCGACCACCGCCGGCGCTACGCCACCGTCCTCGACCCCACATGGCATCCCAGCCAGGCCACCGAGTTCAACGGAGCCGTCTGGCCCTGCCTCGGCTCAGCCGTCTGGGCCCTGCGCACCACCTGCAGCTACGAGAGCGCCGTCCGCGCCGCCATCGACCTGGGCGGAGACACCGACACCGTCGCCGCAGTCACGGGCGGCCTGGCAGGAGCCGTGTACGGGCCTTCGGCCATTCCCACCGGCTGGACGGAGCTTCTCCACGTTCCACTACCTGGAAGCGGCGGCCGGACCCTCCGGCTGCCCGACCTTCGCGCCCTCTCCCGTGACCTCGTAGAACCTGCACAGGCGAGCTGATGACGAGCCAGCCGGGCCGGGCGCCACGATCTTCCGCCGCCAACGCCCGTGCCGCGCGCTGGGGCCGCCGATGAGCGTGCGCGTAGAAGGCAGCAACTGCTTGCGCTCGGACCGCTCGGCGCAGACGGCGTGAGAGGACCACCTGCGCCTCACCGGCGGAGAGTCTTCGGGCCTTGGGAAACCGACATACGGTCTCGCTCCGCCTCAAGCGATGGCAGCGATGTCACCGTCGTCGAAGTAGATCGATTGGTGGAGCCGGCCGCCCAGAGCAGTGGCGTACTGGGCAAGCACGTCCTGCCCGGAAATTTTGCCTTGCTCGATCTGCGAAATGCGGCCCTTGGTGACCCCCATGCGCTGCGCGAGGGCTTGCTGGGTCAGCCCGCGACTCCGGCGAATCTCAGCAAGCCGATGCCCTCGCACCTTGGCGAGGAGTTCCTTCTTGCCCGCCTCGATGGCCTCCTCACCGCCGGCACGTTCGACATGCTTGGCACGAACGTCCTTCCAACGCACATACCCCATCACGATCCGCCCTCCTCCGCCCCAGTGTTCACCACACCAGCCTGAGAGAATCGGCTGATGATCTCATTGACGACCGAGCGGCTTGTCCTGCGTAGCCCAAACGAAGACGATATCGATCCGCTCGCCACGATGAACGCAGATCCGGAGGTCATGCGCTACATCGGCGATGGGTCGACGTTGCCTCTGGACCGCGATCGAACTGCGGCTGGGATCGCCCGCGCTCAACAGGAATGGGAAGAGCGTGGCTTCGGGATGCTTTCCGTGATCGTGCGGGAGACTGGACGGTTCGCCGGGTGGGTGGCACTGACTGTGCCGACCTTTCTTCCCGAGATTCTTCCTGCGGTGGAGATCGGGTGGCGTCTGACTCGCCAGCATTGGGGTGCCGGCTACGCCACGGAGGCCGCTGGAGCGCTGCTCCGATTCGGGTTCATCGACTGTGGCCTCGATCGTGTCGTCAGCATCCGGCATGTCGACAATCTTCGCTCAAAGCGAGTCATGGACAAGCTCGGTATGCGGTTCGGGATTGAAACCGTCGTACCTGCGCATGGACAACCTGTCGCAGTCCACGAGATCACCCGTGCTGACTTCGATGCCATCGAGCTCACGACGACGGCTCCCTAGGATGACCTCACGCGTTGGTTCTTTGGTGTAGGTCCGCGTGCCAGGCCTGGTCACGGCGGCCGCGCCCAGGGAAGTGGTCGCTCGCATCACGAGTGCCATGCAGGATTGACCGCACCACGAGTGCCACCATGTAGCACCAAATAGCACCGCCCGGTAGACTTCCGATGTGAGCACTCCTGAGCCTGACCGCTCCCATGAGATCTCTCAACGCGACCTGCGCAATCGGTCAGCGGAGATCATGGATGGCCTGGAACGCGGGGAGCGGTACGCCGTTACCCGTAATGGCCATCACATCGGCGATCTAGTCCCTCTCCGCCGTCGGCGCCGGGCCGTGTCACGCGCTGAGTTCGCCGCCGTGTCGCGTGGCATGCCACGACTAGATGACCACAAATATCGCGAGGACATGGACCGCCACGTCAAGGACGATCTCTACGATCCTTACGATCGCGCCTACGGTAGAGGCGAATTCGCTGAGGACGAGGGATGACCGACGTCCTAGGACTGCTCGACACCAACATCCTCATTCTGCGCGCGGGCATCGATCCCGACGAACTCCCCGATGAGATGATGATCAGTGCCATCACCACCGCAGAGCTCTCGGTCGGCGTCTTGGTGGCGAGAGGGCCACAGGAACTCGCCCAGCGAATGAAGATCCTGCAGACCGCCGAAGCCGAATTCGACCCACTCCCCTTCGACGACACCGCAGCCCGCGAGTACGGCCAGCTGTGGACGGCCGTGATCGCCTCAGGACGCAAACCACGCCCCCGCACTGCAGACCTGATGATTGCCTGTGTGGCGATCGCAAATCAGCTTCCCCTGTACACCTGTAATCCCAAAGCCTTCAAAGGCCTTGATCACCTGCTCGCCGTTGTCCCGGTAACCCGTCCGCAGTGAACCAGCGCGTGAACGGAGAGGACTCCAGCTCGGTGTCATCCCGCTGGTGGGCTGCATCGCGGTCCTGGTCGGCATCCCCCACGAGAACAAGTCGCTGAATCTGCGGGCGTCGCCCGGCCAGGGCCTCAGCCGTGCCGGCCCGAGTTACCAACTGATACGCCCGAACCGCGGATCCCGTGGGAAGAACAACGCCACCCATGCCCTTTAAGCGCAGGCGCAGCCTGCGTCTCCCCAGAAAAACGTCTGAGCGGAGCGAAGGCCCGCAGGGGTCGAGGCTCTGGCTCGACTGGAGGAAACGGCTGAAGTCCCATGCGCGAAGCGCCCACCGCGAAGACCTTCTTGCGCGCCGGAGGCGCGCTCGGGGAAGACAGCCCGAGCGATAGCGAGGACCGCTCGGGGCGGGTCACGAGGGGCAAGCACCCAGATGGGCAGCGGGTGGGTGAGCTGTGGCCCACCTACCCGCGCCCTTCATGGTGGAGCCTAGGAGATTCGAACTCCTGACTTCCTGCTTGCAAAGCAGGCGCTCTGCCAACTGAGCTAAGGCCCCTTCGACGAAGATAGCTTACCGGGCGGAGGAAGCTACCTGCGTCGTACCAAGGTCATCGCTCAGAATCAGGTTCGGGAAGTCGGCGATCGAGTCGAGGATGTGGGTGGCGCCGCCCTTCAGGAGGCGTTCTCTGCTGTGAACGCCCGTCATGACGCCGGCCACGATCGAGGCCCCCGCCCGCTTCCCGCAGAGCATGTCGCTCTCCGAGTCACCGATGACGGCCACCTGGCGTACGTCGGGGACCCCCAGCCGGAGTACGGCGTGGAGGACCATGTCGGGCCAGGGGCGGCCGCGGCCGCCGGCGTCTTCGGGGGAGATGGCCAGGTCGATCTTGTCGTGCCAGCCCAGGACGCTCAGGACACGGCTCAGGGTGGTGCGGCTGAAGCCGGTGATCAGGGCAAGCTTGATGCCGGTGCCGCGGAGCTTGTCGAGGACCTCCAGGACTCCGGGTATGGGGACGAGACCTGCCCGCTCCAGCGCTCCCTCGTAGGAGCGCTCGAACGTCAGGTTCGCCGCCTGGGCCTGGGCCTCGTTGCCGGGAAAGATCCCACGGAAGACATCGATCTTGGGGCAGCCCCGGGACCGGTGCACGTGAACCATGGCACGCGCGTACGCTCCGGTCCCGGGCACTATGCCCTGGGTCGCGATCGCCTCGGCGAAGGCGCGCTCGACCATGGCGATGTCACCGACTGTGGTACCTGCCAGGTCCAGGCACGCCAGCTTGATGGGGACGACGTCACTCATCGCCTCGCCGGTCGGTTAGTTCTCGCTACCGGTCGCCTCGGTCCAGAGATCGAGCTCTGCGCGGTCGGCCTGCACCTTACGCCAGATCAGCAACCCCCCGAGGGCGATCAGCGCCAGAACGAGCAGCTTCTTCACGGTGTGACCCCACTTCTTCGACGGTCTCACCTGCCGGGGTGAGACCCAACGGTTGACAAGCAGCCTAGCAAGGTATGGCTGCGGTCCCTGTGTTGTGCACAGACCAGATGGGCCGAATGTGTGGCCCATCTGGGACAACAGCTCGATCATGCCAAATATCCAGCCTGGATGCGCACGAGCCCGGGCCCATGCCGGGAGGAGGGTGGAGGGCGTTGAGCCGGAGTTGACGTACCCCGTGGGGGTATATTACGTTGCGGATACCCCCAGGGGGTACGGGAAGTGGAAAGGGTGGCGGCGCGCCGGGAGGGGCGCGTCATCCGTATCCAGAGGAGACGAGAGAAACGTGACCCGAATCTCATGAGAATCGCGTTCTCATACCCTAGGGGGGTACGGTGTTAGACTCGAGGCAGAGACTGGAGACAGCAGTGCGAAGCGCGCGGCACAGCCACAGGGAGACAGCGATGAGCAGCACCACCACCGCCACCTACACCGTCAACGGCATGACCTGCGGCCACTGCGTGAGCTCCGTCAAGGAGGAGGTCAGTGAGGTCGGCGGCGTCACGAACGTCGAGGTGGACCTGGCCACCGGCCTGCTGACCGTCGGCAGCGAAGGGCCCGTCGACCGCGCGAAGATCGCCGCGGCGGTCGAGGAGGCCGGATACGAACTGGCGGATCGGTCATGAACACGGCCGCCAAGCTCGGCTCGTACGCCCTCGGCCTGGCCGTCGTCTTCGGTGGCGCCCTGGGCGTGGGCAAGGTGGTGGGCCCGACCTCGGCGAGTCCGGTCGTGGCCCCGCCCGAGGCCCATGCGGCCCTTCCTGGACACAGCCAGCCTGAGGCCCATGCGGGTGACGGCCGGCCCGAGCAGCAGCATCAGCAATCAGAGCAGCAGACCAGCCATACCCCCGGGGGGCTCCAAGTGTCGCAGGACGGCTACACACTCAACCCGATCACCTCGATCACGACCGGCGTTCCCACCGACTTCAAGTTCACCGTGATCGGCCCCGACGGCAAGCCGGTCACCGGCTACCAGGTCGAGCACGACAAGAAGCTGCACTTCATCGTGGCCTCCCGCGACCTGACGAGCTTCCAGCACCTGCACCCCGAGATGGCGGCCGACGGCACCTGGTCGGTCAAGCTGACGGTACCCAAGGCGGGCGCGTACCGGGCGTTCGCCGACTTCGCCCCCACGGGCGGCGAGAAGCTCACGCTCGGCGCCGATCTGCAGGCCGCGGGCGACTACCGGCCCGAGCCGCTGCCCCACGTCAGCCGTACGGCGGCGGTGGACGACTACACGGTCAACCTGGCCGGCGACCTGGTCCCTGGCCGGTCGAGCAAGCTCACGCTGACGGTCAGCAAGGACGGAGAGCCCGTCACCGACCTGGAGCCCTACCTTGGGGCGTACGGTCATCTGGTGGCCCTGCGGGCAGGCGACCTCGCGTACCTGCACGTGCATCCGGAGGAGAGCGAGAAGTCGGGCCCCGAGATCACGTTCTACGCGGAGGCGCCCAGCCGCGGCGACTACCGGCTGTTCCTCGACTTCAAGCATGAGGGCAAGGTCCGTACGGCGAGCTTCACCGCCACGGCCACCCTGTCGGACGGGCACGCCCCCTCCGCGACCCACGACCACAGCCACTGAACGAGAGGAAGGTGAACGGTGATGTCCCAGGTCACCGGTGACCGGCAGAACGCGGTCGAGCTCTCCATCGGCGGCATGACGTGCGCGTCTTGCGCGAATCGGATCGAGCGCAAGCTGAACAAGCTGGACGGTGTGACGGCGACGGTCAATTACGCGACGGAGAAGGCGCGGGTGACGTTCCCGGACGGGATCGCGCCGGAGTTGTTGGTGGCGGAGGTGGAGAAGGCCGGGTACACGGCCGAGTTGCCGGCCGCCGCCCCGCCGGCGACCGCTGCCGAG
>NZ_VSEY01000056.1 GCF_008086045.1 Nonomuraea sp. PA05
ACCACGTCACCCACCACCCCCAGCGCCACGCCGCCCATCACCCCCAGCGCCACGCCGCCCATCACCCCCAGCGCCACGCCGCCCATCACCCCCAGCGCCACGCCGCCCATCACCCCCAGCGCCACGCCGCTCGCCACCCTCGGCACCGCGCCGCCTCCCCACCTCGACGTGGTCGCCGACGTGAGCGCCACCATCTTGTTCACCTATCCCTCGACCGGCACGGCCACCTCCCTCCCCCCGGACTGGGACCAGGTGCCGGGAGCATCCGGCTGCACGCTAGAGAACCGCCTGTTCCGCGACCGGCACCCCGACCTCACGGCCGCCGGCATCACCGTCCACGGCGTCAGCACGCAACGCCCGGACCAGCAGGCCGCCTTCGCCACCGCAGAGTCGATCCCGTTCCCCCTGCTCTCGGACGTGGACCTGCGTCTCACGGCGGCCCTGCGCCTGCCGACCTTCCGGGCCGGTCAGGACCTGAAGCTCAAGCGCCTGATCCTGGTGATCGACCGCACGCGGATCATCCGCCACGTCGTCTTCCCGGTCCTGGACATCCCAGCGGCCATCATCGAAGCCACCCAAGCCGCCCACACCCTCCGCTGACCTTCACCTAGTTCAGCCCAGGCCACCCCCGCTCGGCTCAGCGGCGCACCCACCTCACTTCACCGATCCCTCCTGGACGCCCACCTCCTTAGACGCCCACTCCCGGACGCCCACCTCCCCGAACGCCCCGGGACGCCCACCTCTCCTGACGCCACCCCTTAACCACTCGGCTTCCCCGGATGCCCACCTTCCCGGATGCCCACCTTCCGAGCCGCCGCCCCACCCGATCGCCACCAACCACTCACCTGACACAGTTATCCACAGGCCGCGCCACCCTCCCCCACTCATCCACAGAACCCCGTTCGGCTCCACAGCCACCACCCCCAATCCCAGATCCTGGGTGCCTCCGAACCCCAGCCAAGCCCGGAGCTGACCTCAGCCCACCCACCCGGAGGCCCCACCATGAAGATCACAATCCCTCTCCCCACCACCATGACCTCCCACTTCATCGTCGCCATGGAACAAGTCCCCTTCGACGTCGAGTCCTTCGTCCCCTGGCGCGTCGGCGGCCCGTTCAAACGCGCCACCATCACCGCAGCCGCCCACGGCACCCTCTCGGTCACCCACCACGCAACCCCGTGGAAACCAACGGCCACCACCTTCACCGACGACGAGAGACGCCGCCTCCGCCGCACGAAACAACACGTGATCATCTCCACCACCGCACCCCCGCACCGGCTCCCGACCGTGGTGCAGGTGGCCCGCGCCTCAGCCAGAGCCCTGGCCAGGGAGAGCGACGGCCTGCTGATAGACCCCGTGACCGACTCGACGATCCTCACGTGCGGCCGATGCGCGGGCGAGCCCACCCACTTCCGCCTGGACGACGACTGGCTGTCCTGGGACGTCCAGGTTCACGACGCCGCCACCTGCCCCCCGTGGGACCCGTCCGACATGGGCGCGTGCGACTGCCTGCGCGTCACGTCCCGGGGCCTGCGCCGCTTCGCCCTCCCGGAGATCACCCTGGACGGCGCCGCCTGCGCCCACAACCTGTGCGCCACCAACCTCCTGCGCACGGTCGCCAACCGCCTGCTGACCGACCACCTCTCCTACCTGGCCACCCACCCGGAAGCCACCACCCACAAGATCGATGACTTCCTCCACATCCAGCCCTCGGATCAGCCGGATGGCGGCCTCCCCTTCGGCGTCCGCCTCACCCCGTACGACGCGGACGCGGGAGAGCTGGGCCGCACCGGCAGCATCCGTCGCCTGAAGGTCGGCCCGGCCCCTGGCACCGGTCAGGTCACCTGCCTCAAGGTCGGGCCGCCCTCGGGCTTCACGGGCTCCCTGAACGACTGGCTCTGCGCCACCCAGGCCCCTCACCACGCCACGCTGACCTCAGTCGACTTCCGCCCACCCGAGCCGGCCCGAGTCCTCGCAGCGTGACCCACCCCGCCCCTCAACACGCCCGCCGCACTACTGAGTCGCGTCCACCCCCAGAGCGAGCCCGCGACACCATCCCCACGCACGCCTCCCGCGCCCCGGGTCGCGTCCGCGCGCCCGCCGCGCCCCCCCGTTCTCAGGAGGCATGAGCTTGAGCCACCACGCGGCCACCCGGCATCAGTCACTCCAAGCCGGAAGCCGAAGCGGGCGCAGAAGCCGAGGCAGCACCCACCTCACTCACTCGGAAGCAGGCCGACAAATCACCATGGACTGCGCAGGAAGCCGCATCCCTTCCTCACCCGCCACCACCGGCTCGTCCGAAGCCAGCAACACCGTCCCAGGCGACAACGGCAAGGTCACCGACTCCTGCGAGAAGTTCACCGCCACCGCCAGCTCCCCCCGCCAGACCAGCAGCCACTTCCCCAGCGGATCCATCTCCACCCGCACCCGGTCCAGCCGCGGGTCCGACAGCTCGGGCAACGCCTTGCGCAGCGCGATCAGGTCGCGATACCAGCACAGCAACGACCAGTGCGCCTCCTCCTTCACCTCCCCCCAGTCCAGCTTGCACCGCAGGAACGTCTCCTCGGCCGAGGGGTTCGGCGCCTCCCATACGTATCCGAACCCGTCGAACTCCCGCTCCCGCCGCACCCCTTCGCTGTCCCGCAGCTCGGGCTCGACATGATCGGAGAAGAACAGGAACGGCGTACGCGCCCCCCACTCCTCGCCCATGAACAGCATGGGCGTGAACGGCGAGGTCAGGAGCAGTCCGGCGCCGAGCTTGAGCGCCGGGATCGGGAGCCGGTCGCCGGCGGGCCGGTTGCCGATCTGGTCGTGGTTCTGCAGGCAGGCGACCAGCCGGTATCCCGGCACCCCCGCGAACGAGCTGCCGTGCGCCCTGGCGCGGAAGCTGGAGTGGGTGCCGTCGTGCAAGACGCCGTGCGTGAGCACCTTGGCCAGGGCCGTGAGCTGGGTGAAGTCCTGGTAGTAGCCGTGGCTCTCGCCGCTGACTGCGCAGTGCAGGGCGTGGTGGACGTCGTCGTCCCATTGGGCGGTCATGCCCAGGCCGCCGGCGTCGAGCGAGCGCACCATGCGTGGGTCGTTGAGGTCGGATTCGGCGATCAGCGACAGCGGCCGGCCGACCGAGCAGGCCAGCGTGTCCACCTCTTCCGCCAGCTCGGCCAGCAGGTGCTTGGCGCGCTTGTCGTGCAGCGCGTGGACGGCGTCCAGCCGCAGCCCGTCGATGTGGTAGTCGCGCAGCCATTGCAGCGCGTTGCCGATGAAGTAGCGCCGCACCTCGTCGGACTCCGGCCCGTCCAGGTTGACCGCTTCGCCCCAGTAGCTGCCGTCAAAGCCGGAGAAGTACGGTCCGAACGGCCGCAGGAAGTTCCCGGAAGGCCCGAGATGGTTGTAGACGACGTCCAGGATGACCCCGATCCCGGCCTGGTGGCAGGCGTCGACGAACGACTTGAGCCCGTCCGGCCCGCCGTACGTCTCGTTCACGGCGTAGAGATCGACGCCGTCGTAGCCCCAGTTCCGCCCACCGGGCACGGGCGCGACGGGCATGACCTCCACGAAGTCGACGCAGAGCTCCACCAGGTGCGGCAGCTTCTCGATGGCCGCCGCGAACGTGCCCTCCGGCGTGAACGTCCCGATGTGCAGCTCGTAGATCACGGCTCCGCGCAGGTCGCGGCCCTTCCAGTCGTGGTCGGACCAGGTGAAGCGGCCGTGGTCGTACACCGCGCTCTGCCCGAAGATCCCGTCCGGCTGCCGCCGGGTGCGCGGGTCGGGATACGGCCCGTCGCCGTCCACCACGAAGGCGTACCGGGTGCCGTGCTGGGCACCCTCCACCTCCGCCGACCACCAGCCCCCCTCACCGGGCGACAACGCCCGCCGCCCGCCCAGGACGTCCACTTCCACCGCCGTGGCCTTCGGTGCCCAGACCTCAAAGATCATGTCTCTCCAGGAGTGAGACCGGATACTGACCGAGCAGGTGCGCGAGCGGGATGCGTCCGGTGAACAGGCCACCGGTGAGCAGGTCGCGCCAGGTGCCCGCGGGCAACGTCAGCGTGGTGGCGCCCCATCCGCCCGAGGCGGCCAGGCCAACGGGGAGCCGGGTGGCGACCACGACCGCCCTCGGCCGCACTCCGGCCTCAGCGACGGCCTGCGCCCGCTCCCCCGCCTCGGCCCGCGCCTGGTGCTCGCCCGTCGGCTGGGCATGGTGCTCATCGGCCGCCTGGTGGTCACTGGCCGCTGCCTGGGGTCGGTGGTCGCTGGTCGCCGCCTGGGTAAGGTGCGCGTTCGCTGCCTGGTGTGGGTGGTCGCCGCGAGCCTCGGCATCGGCACCGAGATCGGCACCAGCGCCAGCGCCAGCACCACCACCGAAATCGGGGGCGGCGGCGTCCGCGTCGAGCTGCCGGGGATCGACATCAACATCCGCCGCGACATCACCCGCAGAGCCCCGGGCGGAGGCGATCCCACGGTCCCCCGCAACATCACCCGCAGACGCCCGAGCGGAGGCGATCCCATGGTCCGCCGCAACATCACCCGCAGACGCCCGAGCGAAAGCGATCACATGGTCCGCCCGCGCCCCCTCAGCCCGCAACGGCAGGTACGCCGCCGCACCCCCCAACCGCCGCCTCAGCCGCAGTGCCTGGGTGGTGACCAGGAGCTTGGCCGAGTCCCACGACGTCTCGGGCTTGCGCGGGTACGTCACGGGCCGCCGATTATCCGGGTCGACCAGGGAGAAGTCGCTCGTCTCGTTCCCCTGGTACACGTCAGGCACCCCCGGCATCATGAGCTGTACCAGCTTGGCCCCGAGGGAGTTGGACATGGCGTACGGATCGATGCGCTCGGTGAAGCCACCGACCGGAAGGCGGACGGCGGCCTCGGCGAAGGCGCGCAGGCGCCGTTCGTAGTCGGGGTCGGGGTTCACCCAGGAGATGGCGGTCTTGGCTTCGCGGGCGGCCTTGAGGAGGTAGTCGGTGAAGCGTTCGGCGGAGATGGGCCAGGCGGCCATGAGGTTCTGCCAGGCCAGGTAGTCGAGGTGCGGGTCGAAGCTGACCTGGGCCGACCATTCGGCGACGGCGGCCGCCCATTCGCCGGGCATCTCGGAGAGCACGGACAGCCGGGCCCGTACGTCCTCGGAGCGTTTGGTGTCGTGGGTGGAGAGCGTGGTCATCGTGTAGGGAGGCAGGTCAGCGCAGAACTCGTGGAACTCCTCCGCGGACACGCCGAAGACGTCGGGCTCCCCGCCCACCTCGTTCAGGCAGGCGAGCGGGAACCAGCGGTAGAGCGCGGTGTCCTCCACGCCCTTGGCCATGACGGGCCCGCACGCCTGCTGGAAGCGGACGATCGCCTCGGCGGAGCCGTACAGGACCTCCTGGACCAGGGGGCGGACGGCGGCGGAGCAGGAGGCGGCGGCCAGTTCGACGGTGTCGATCGCGGAGGCGGGCGGCGGCTCGCCTGGCACCACGTACGCGCGGTAGACGGGCATGGCGGCGAGCAGTTCGCGGACGGCGGCGGGGTCGCAGGAGGTGACCCTGGCGAGGCGGTCCACCTCGGCGCCGAAGAACAGGTCGAGCACCTCCTGTTTGGCCTGCGCCATCACCGGCCGGTACTCGGCGGGCTGCCCGGTCAGGCCGGCGAAGAGCCGGATGAGCGGCTCCTTGCCGGCGGGGTCGACGAACAGGCCGTTGACGCGGTTGAGCACGTCGTAGCCGGTGGTGCCGTCGCAGGCCCAGTCGGCGGGCAGCCGTTCGGGGCCGATGAGGATCTTCTCGACGACGGTCCAGGCGTTGCCGGCGCGGGCGCGCAGCCGTTCGAGGTAGCCGCGCGGGTCGGCGAGGCCGTCGGGGTGGTCGACGCGCAGCCCGTCGACGAGCCCTTCGTCGAGCAGCCAGAAGATCACCTCGTGCGTGGCGAACAGCACGGCGGGGTCTTCGACGCGCAGGCCGATCAGCGTCGACACGTCGAAGAAGCGCCGGTAGCCGGGGCCTTCGCGCCAGTCGACGAGCCGGTAGTGGCCGGGGTGGGGGAAGGCGTGCTCGTGGTAGCGCAGCACGTCGCCGTCCACGACGGGCGGGGTGTCGTCGCCGAGGACGGGCAGCGCGACCTTGCCGTCCACCCAGTCGAGGTCGAACCAGGTGGCGTACGGCGAGGCGGGCCCGTCCTTGAGCACCGACCAGAACTGGGCGTTCACGGTGTTCATGTGGTTCGGCACGATGTCGACCACGATGCCGAGGTCCTGGGCGGCGAGTTGCTGCGCCATCTTCCTGAACCCGGTGGCGCCGCCGAACTCCTCCCTGATCCTGGAGTGGTCGGTGACGTCGTAGCCGTGCCGCGACTCGGGCGTGGACTGCAGGATGGGCGAGAGGTAGACGTGGCTGACGCCGAGGTCGCGCAGGTAGCCGGCGATCTCGGCCACCTGGGCGAAGCCGAAGTCGGGGGTGAGCTGCACCCGGTAGGTGGACACGGGCCTGGTCAAGCCCGGCGGCCTGGACATGACGCGTCTGGACGTGCCCGGGGGCCTAGACACGGCGCAGCACCCGCACGCTGCGGCCCGGCACCGCGATCGCGTCGCCCGCCTTCACCATCCGCGCGTCCAGCCTGATCGGCATGGCCGTGTCGATCTCCGTATGCCACATCTCGCCATAGTCCTTGGGGATCGTGAACTTGATCGTGTCGTAGTGCGCGTTGAACAGCAGGAGGAAGGAGTCGTCCCTGATCGGCCGGCCGCGCCGGTCGGGCTCGGTGATGGCGTCGCCGTTCAGGAAGACGGCCAGGGACTTGGCGTATCCGACGTGCCAGTCGCCGTCGTTCATCTCCTCGCCCGCCGGGGTGAGCCAGGCGATGTCGCGCAGCCCGCGTACCGGCTTGCCGTAGAAGAACCTGCGCCGCCGGAACACCGGATGTTTCTTGCGCAGCTCGGCCAGGCTCTGGGTGAACTCCAGCAGCAGCCAGTTCTCCCTGACGTCGGACCAGTCCACCCAGGTCAGCTCGTTGTCCTGGCAGTAGCCGTTGTTGTTGCCGCGCTGCGTGCGTCCCAGCTCGTCGCCGTGCGAGAGCATCGGCACTCCCTGGGAGAGGAACAGCGTGGTGAGGAAGTTGCGTTTCTGCTGCTCGCGCAGCGACTCGATGGCGATGCCCGCGGGGCCTTCCTCGCCGCAGTTCCACGACCGGTTGTCGTCGGTGCCGTCGCGGTTGCCTTCCTTGTTCGCCTCGTTGTGCTTGTTGCTGAACGAGACGAGGTCCTGCAAGGTGAAGCCGTCGTGGCAGGTCACGAAGTTGATGGAGGCGGCGGGGCGGCGGCTGTCGTCCTTGTACAGGTCGCTCGACCCGGTGAACCTGGAGCCGAACTCGGGCAGCGTGGCCGCCTGCCCGCGCCACAGGTCGCGGATCGTGTCGCGGTAACGCCCGTTCCACTCCGTCCAGCGGGACGGGAAGTTGCCCACCTGGTATCCGCCGGGGCCCACGTCCCACGGCTCGGCGATGAGCTTGACCTGCGACAGCACCGGGTCCTGCTGCACCAGGTCGAAGAAGGCGCTCAGCCGGTCGACCTCGTGCAGCTCCCGCGCCAGCGTCGAGGCCAGGTCGAACCTGAACCCGTCGACGTGCATCTCGATGACCCAGTACCGCAGCGAGTCCATGATCATCTGGAGGACGTGCGGGGAGCGCATGAGCAGGCTGTTGCCGGTGCCCGTAGTGTCCACGTAGTACCGTCTGTCGTTCTCGACCAGCCGGTAGTAGTTGAGGTTGTCGATCCCCCGGAACCCCAGCGTGGGCCCCAGGTGGTTGCCCTCGGCGGTGTGGTTGTAGACGACGTCGAGAATGACCTCGATGCCCGCTTCGTGCAGCGAGCGCACCATCGCCTTGAACTCCAGCACCTGCCCTCCGCGCTGCCCCTGGCTGGAGTAGCGGTTGTGCGGGGCGAAGAAGCCGATCGAGTTGTAGCCCCAGTAGTTGGACAGCCCGCGCTGCTCCAGGATGTGGTCGGTGACGAACTGGTGGACCGGCATCAGCTCCAGCGCCGTCACGCCCAGCTTGGTGAGATGGTCGAGGATCTCGGGGTGGCCGAGCGCCGCGTACGTGCCGCGCAGGTGCTTGGGGATCTTGGGGTGGCTTATCGTGAGCCCGCGCACGTGCGCCTCGTAGATCACGGTGTCGTGGTACGGCGTCGCGGGCGGCCGGTCGTGCCCCCAGCCGAAGAACGGGTTGATCACCACAGAACGCGGCACGTACGGCGCCGAGTCGCGGTCGTTCCTGACGTCGGGTGAGCCGAACCGGTAGCCGTAGACCGCCTCGTTCCAGTTGACCCCGCCCTCGATGGCCATCGCGTACGGGTCGAGCAGCAGCTTGCTCGGGTTGCACCGCATGCCGTGCGCCGGCTCGTACGGGCCATGGACGCGGTACCCGTACCGCTGCCCCGGCCCGATGCCCGGCAGGTACCCGTGCCAGATGAACCCGTCCACCTCGCTCAGCGGCACCCGCGACTCGACGTTGTCCTCGTCGAACAGGCACAGCTCGACCTGGTCGGCGACCTCGGTGTAGAGCGAGAAGTTGGTGCCGGCGCCGTCGTAGGTCGCCCCGAGCGGATAGGGGTCTCCCGGCCAGATCTCGATCATCGAGGCTCCCTTGCGGTCTCTCCCCATGTTCTGTTCCCCCGCTCCACCGGACAACCCCGGGCCCCCACTAGATCACTCTGTTCCTTCCCACGCTTGCGGCGTCATTACTCCGGGTTGTTTCGTACGAGGTCAAAAGGGGTGGGCCGCCCCGATGGCGCGGTATCGGAGACGGCCCACGCACCCAGCATCCTCCCGACGTCAAGCCCGCCGGGCGGTTTCGAAGCGCCGTCTGCGGCAATGTGCCGACCCCATGGGCGGTTTCAAGCAGTTCTTACTCCGTGGCAACATCGTCGAGCTCGCCGTCGCCGTGATCATCGGCGCCACCTTCAGCGGCCTCGTCCAAGCTCTCGTGCGCGACCTGGTCACCCCGCTGATCGGCGCGGTCACCGGCGGCCGGCAACCGAACTTCGCCGAGTACTCCTTCACGATCAACGGCAGCCAGTTCAAGTACGGCGACTTCCTCAACCACCTGATCACCTTCTTGATCATCTCGGCGATCGTCTACTGGCTGATCGTCGCCCCGATGACCCGGCTGATCAGCCTCCTCGACCGCGACAGGACGGCCGCGACCAAGCAGTGCCCGGAATGCCTGTCCGACATCCCGACCGAGGCCCGCCGGTGCGCGCACTGCACGGCGGAGCTGGTGCCGGATTCGGAAAAACCCAGGCAGTGACGCGCGGCGGCCGGTGCCCGTCCGTCAAGATGGACCGATGAGCGTTGAGTTGATGGTCTGGGACGAGCCGGTGCCGATCAGCAGGGACCAGGCGCGCGCCACGTACCTGGCGGTCAAGCGGACCCCGCCCGGCGCCGGCGTCGAGCCCGAGGTGGCCAAGGAGTTGCCCGGAGAGGTCACGCTCTATCCGGGGCACGTGCTGGTGAGCATGGACCTGGACACCATGGACGAGATGTCGGCGCAGGTGTTCACGGTCGCGCGGGCGCACGGGATGGTGTGTTACGACCCTCAGCGGGACCTGGTGCACAACGTGGCGCCACTGGGGGTGTACGAAGGGATGCAGCTACATACCGGGGACGGGATGGTGGTCAACGATCCCGACCTGGGGCTGGTTCACGACGTGCTGGGGACTATGTCCGCGCAGAATCCGTTCGTGGCGCTGGTGAACTTCGGCAGGCACTTCTTGCAGGTCTCGCCGGGGTTCGAGGTGGAGTACAAGGAAGGGACGATGGTCCGCACCCTCGTGCCCGGGCTCGAAGAGGTGCGGCAGATGTTCAACGAGTACGCGACGGGGGATCAGGCGTTTCTCACCCGGTTCACATGGAGCGCATGACCCTGTTTCCGAGCAGGGCGGCGTTGCGGGGGCTGCGCTGGACGGGAATGACGACGGACTTCAGGTGCGGCAGCTCGGCCAACGGGGCGAGGTCGATGCCGACGGACACGTTGTTCAGCCTCAAGCTCCTCAGCTGGTGCAGCGAGGCGAGCGGGCGAAGGTCGTTCACGCGTACTCCGGAGACGTGAAGATTCTGCAGCAGGGAGCATCGTGCGAGTCCGGTCAGCTCGCAGAACAGCCCCTTCGTGCCCGACAAGGTCAGGTGCTTCAAGGGAAGGTCGCCCAAGGCCTCGGCATCCGGCGGCAGCTCGCGCTGGAGCAGGTTCAGCCGCGTCAGCCTCGGGGCCCGGCTGACCAGCTCGCCGAAGTGTGTGACCAGCGGCGATTGTTCGACGGTGAGCGACCGCAGGTGATCGAGTGGCGGCAGGTCAGCCCAATCACGGAGCCGCTGCGCGTCATGGAGTGACAACATCCGCAGCCCGGCCACCGCGCGCAGAGGCCGGTAGTCGCTAACGCTGCTGAGCACGCCGAGCTGCAGCGTGTGCAGGTACGCCACTCCTCCGAGGAAGTTCAGGTCCCGGATCAGGACATCGAAAACGCTCAGCTGGCGAAGGTTCTCCAGGACACCCAAGGGGTCCGTTCGGGCGCCCAGAACGAGGCTCACGAGGTCCAGAGTGGTGAGCGAGTCGCGCAAGGCCGGCAGTGGGCTTAGATCCGGCACGTCCACAGCATGGATGAGGACTTCTTCGACACCGGAGAGATGACGCAGGGCCCGCAACTGCCCGGCGGTGGTCACCCCCACCCTGTGCGGTTTCAGCTCGGACAGGATGCGGCGCGCGTAGAGGTCGGGATTGAAATAGCGCCAGCCCTCGACGAGCTCGGCAGTCACGCGCCGATCGCCGGAGTATCGCGCCAGCACGTCGATGGCCTTGGGCCCGTTGACCAGCCAGGCCGTGGTCACGGTCGCCTTCGCCACGGCGTCGGTCAGCCCGTCGAGGCCGGCGGGCAGCCGGTCCAGCACCGCCTGGCCTCCGGTGGCCAAGGTCCGCGCCGTGGACACGTCACGCGGTGGCACGAGCTCGCGGACGCACTGCTCGATCGCGGGACGCAGCTCCTCGGGTACGTGCGGCATGGTCTCCAGGCACGCCACGATCAGGAGCCTGAGCCGTCTCCGTCGCCGCGGCTCCGCCTCGCTGCGCCGCAGTAGCCCTTCGAGCAGTTCCCTGCGCAGCGGCGTGATGACGTGACCTGCCGCCATGACCACGGTTTCCCGCCAGGTGTCCCGGTGAGCGTAGTCGATCAGCGGTTCGATGTACCCGTCCTGTGCCGCGGCCCTGGCCGTCAGGTATTCCTGCACGGTTCTGTGGACGAAGTCGATCCGGCCCGGCACCGGCTCTCTGATCACCCCGCTGCGTTCCAGCAGGTGACGCAGCACCTCCTGCCCAGTCGCACGCACCATCGGCATGCCCTGCACCAGCCGGTGGATGCGGGTCTCGGCGACGCGGCTGGGCAACTCGACCCGATTGCCGAGGGACAGCTCCCAGGCCAGCATCTGCAGAATCTGCAGCTTCTGCTCGCGATCCAGGTGAAGCTCGCTGTAGCTGGGGATCGAGCGCTCGTGATCCCGCCGTTCGAGCAGCATGTCCAGCACGGCTGTGTAGAGCCCCATGCGGTCGAGCGGCAGGCGCGCCGCCCGGTCCAGGTTGAGCGCGCACAACATCGAGGCGAGCAGCGGGGTGGAGGCGAGCGAACGCAGGCTCGCGCTGTTGTCGAGCTGGCTGTAGAGGCGCGATTCAATGACGGGCAACATCTCCGGCGCGCACGGCAGGCTCCCACCGCCGGCCACCGCCACGTGCCAGTGCTCGATGAGCGCACGCGTGTCGGACGGCGTCATCCGCTCCAGAAAGGCGGGCACGAACTCCTCGTCCTTCAACCAGGAGGCCTGCGCGGCCGACGGACGTGAACTGACGATCACCTTCACGGCGCCGAACTGGGCCAGTAGCCCGCGCAGCCACGGCTTGACGGCTCTGCGCTGTGTGCCGGTGAGCTCATCCACCCCGTCGACGAGCAGCATCGCCTGCCCTGACGAGAGCCGCCGATGCACCCATCCGGCAGGCATGAGCCCGACGAGCGGATCCGCCACGCCGTCGAGAAACTGTTCGGGACGTGGCAGAGCGTCGTCGGCGTAAGCGCGCAGCTTGATCAGGAAGGGCACGCAACCGTTCCACTCCGACAGCGAGCCCTGGAACCCTCCGCGCGCTGCCGTGATCATGAGCCAGCGCAGTAGCGTGCTCTTCCCGCCCCCCGCCTCGCCCCTGAGCAGAGTCCGCCGCCCCTGCCCCAGCGCCTGCTCCACCCGCACGGTGGCCGGCATGGGAACGTGTTGCTCGTGCCACGTCTCGTCCCGGGGCTCGCCCGCCTGGGTCGAGACGGACAGACTGACGTACGCCGTGCTCAGCGACATCCGCGGCGCATACTGCTCGGCCTGCATCCCGATGAGCTCCAGAGCGTCGAGCGTCTCGCTGACGTGCTGCAGGTAGCGTCGTGTGAACTCGCTGTCCCTGCCGGTCCCGTCCGGTGCTTCCAGCGTGCGAGCGGGCAGCCGTTCGAGCACGAGCGTCACCTGCTCCCCCATCCGCGAGATCCGGGCGAGAAGCTCACTGGTGGCGCGAGGCTGGAACTCCGGCAGGTGGCGGACGATCCGTACGAGGCAGTCGCAGCACTCGTCCAGCACCACCTCGTACAGCCGGGAGGCGGCCTCAGGAAGGTCTTTCGAGGCCGGGAGAGCGGCTCTGACGGCCTGGGCGAGGCGTACCGGGTCGGTGTCGGCGGAGAACAGGGCGCGGTCGGACAGGTCGGCGCGGGTCAGGGTGGAGACGGCCTCGGCCAGGACCACTTCCCTGTCGTCGTCGGACAGGCCTGGATACTCGTGCGAGCACGCCTTCAGCACGCGCCCCGCCACCGAGTCGGCGATGTCCTCGATCTGGCGCTCGGCCTTGCGCCGGACGAGCTGGTCGGGAAAGCCCGCCCGCATCAGCTCGATCAGCTCCTTGGACCGGCTCTCCTTGCCGGATCTGGCCGTCAGCCAGACCCGCGCCGCCCGCTCGCCTACCGCCTTGCCCACGGACAGGGCCAGCGTCTCCATTGCCACACCCCCAGTATCGCGATTCAGGGTGTGGGATGCGGCAGGATCAGGGCGTATGAGAACCCTGTACCCGCCCATCGAACCGTACGACTCCGGCCTGCTCGACGTCGGTGACGGCAACCGGATCTACTACGAGGTCTGCGGCAACCCCGACGGCAAGCCCGCCGTCATGATCCACGGCGGCCCCGGAGGCGGGTGCGGCGCCAACCACCGCCGCCAGTGGAACCCGGAGCTCTACCGCATCGTCCTGTTCGACCAGCGCAACTGCGGCCGGAGCGTGCCGCACGCCTCCGACCCCGCCACCGACCTCACTGCCAACACCACCTGGCACCTGGTCGCCGACATGGAGAAGCTGCGCGAGCACCTCGGCATCGAGCGGTGGCAGGTGTTCGGGGGGTCGTGGGGCAGCGCGCTGGCGCTGGCGTACGCACAGACGCATCCCGGCAGGACGAGCGAGCTCGTGCTGCGCGGGATCTTCCTGTTGCGGCCGCAGGAGCTGCGCTGGTTCTACCAGGAGGGCGCCTCCTACCTGTTCCCCGACCTGTGGGAGCAGTACGTCGAGCCGATCCCGGAGGAGGAGCGCGGGGATCTGATCGCCGCGTTCGGCAGGAGGCTGGAGGGGGCGGACGACAAGGAGCGGCTCGCGGCGGGCAAGGCGTGGTCGCAGTGGGAGGGGGGCACGGTCACGCTGCTGCCCGATCCGGAGCTGGTGGAGGAGTTCGGCGAGGACAGGAGGGCCGTCTGTTTCGCCCGGATCGAGAACCACTACTTCCGGCACGGCGGGTGGTTCGAGCCGGCCGATCAGCTTCTCAGGGGCGTGGACGCGATCCGGGACATTCCGGCGGTGATCGTGCAGGGTCGTCATGACTCCTGTACGCCCATGGCGACGGCCTGGGACCTGCACAAGGCGTGGCCCGAGGCCGAGTTCCACGTGGTCGACGACGCCGGGCACGCCTACTCGGAGCCGGGGATATTGGATCGGCTCATCGCGGCGACGGACCGGTTCGGGGTGCCAGGGGCCTGAGAAACCCGAGGAGCCTGAGGGGCTCGGGCGGCCTGAGGGTTATGGGGTGCCTGATGTGCCCGAGGGCCCTGAGGTGCCTGATGTGCAGGAGGTGCTTGAGAGGCCTGAGGGGCATGAGGGCCCGTGGGGAAGGGCTGAGCAACGCCGGCCGCCGGATGCGCCGCGAAGGCCGTTCCAGTGGCGGGGTGGCCGGGGGCCGATCCGGTGGCGGGGCGGGCGGGGGCCGATGCCGTGGTGGAGTGGCTGGGGGCCGATCCGGTGGCGGGGTGGGCGAGGGCTGTTGCGCCTGTGAGGCGGGCGCGGATGAGCCGTACCGCAGGCGTGACGGCCCCCACCAGCAGCAACGCGAACAGCGGCGCGAGCGCCGCACCCAGCACGAAGCCGGCGGCCACGTCGTGCGGGTAGTGCACCCCCACGAACACCCGCGAGAACGCCATCACCGCCGCCAGCGGGAACACCAGCCAGGCCAGCCCCCGCCAGGCCAGGACGAGCGTGGCCGCCGCACCGGCCGCGATGACGGAGTGGTTGCTGGGGAAGGACCAGTCGTCCGGGGGCGGGCAGGCGGCGATGGTCGTCAGGCCGCCCCGGCACGGCCGGTCCTCCCGGACGACGAGCTTGACGACCTCGCTCACCACGTACGCCCCCACGATGCCGGCGGGTCCGGCGATCACGAGGGCCAGGTCACGCGCCGGGCCTCGCCACGCTCGTACGGCGGCCACCAGGAAGAGCGCCGCGAAGAGGAATAACCCGGCGTCCGTGCCGACCTCGGCGAAGGTGTGCAGCCATGCGGGCGTGGTGAGCGAGAAGCCGACGATGTCCTGGTACACGCGTGTCCAATCCGTGAACGACGAATGGACACGACCTTACGGACTGAACGCGTCAAATGCCTCGGTCATCCGGCCGAAACCTGCCCTGACTTAAGTGAGGAGCTGGCGGGCCAGGGCGGCGTGCTTGGTCTCCAGCTCTCCGCGGGTGATCAGCCCCCGGTCGAACGCCTCGGTCGTCGCGTCACGCTCGGCGACGTAGTACGCGGCCATGATCTCGCTGCGCAGCGGCGTGAACCCGCGCTCCACGCAGTCGGAGAAGACGGACACCTTCCGCTCCAGCACTTCCGCCGCCACGGTGCACGCGAGGTCGTGCTCCCGGAGCTGCTGAACCGCTTCACGAAGCGTGACGGGGCCGAGGGACCCGTTGAAACGGGTATCAAGGGTGATCTTCACTTTCTTTGCGCCTCCAAAGGTTTACAACGTTCGGATGAATGCCGCGTATTCCCAGTTCAGAGCGGGTAAGAGGGCAATCGTGATCGGAGCGCACGTGATCGTCGGATACACGAACGACGCGGGCGGGAGAGACGCTCTCGCCCTCGGTTCGGCGATCACCCGTGTCACGGGCGGCGAGCTCACGATCGCCACGATCTACCCGCCGGGCAGCCCTGGGCTGGCGGTGGAGGCGCAGGCGAACCTGGCGCACGCGGCCGAGGAGCTGGGGCCGGTGCCCGCCGAGTACATCACGTACGAGAGCAGGGGCACCGGGCGCGGCCTGTCGGTGCTGGCGAGCAGGATCAGGGCCGACCTGATCGTGATCGGCTCGGCGTCGGGCGGGCAGCACGGGCGCATCGCGATCGGCACGACCGCCGACCACCTGCTGCACCTGTCGTCCGAGGCGGTCATGCTGGCGCCCGCCGGATACGTGCCGCCCGTCGAGCCGGGCCGCCTCACGCTGGCGTACGTGCACCGCCCGCAGTGCGACGCGGCCGTCGGGCAGGTGGCGCAGGCGGCGCTGCGGCTGGGCGTGCCGCTCCGGCTGATCACCCTCGACCTGCGCACCGAGGACCAGGGCAGGCTCAGGGACGACCTGGCGCTGGCCGTCCGGCTGGCGTGGGAGAAGACCGGGATCGAGGCGGAGTCGGCGGTGGCCGAGGGCCACGACGTGACGGCGGCGCTCGGCGACCTGGAGTGGCTGGCGGGCGAGTTGCTGGTGTGCGCGGCGAGCGAGGACGCGCAGCCGCACCGGGTGTTCCTCGGGGAGCTGGCCATGAAGGTCCTGCGCGCCTCGGCCTGCCCGGTCACCGTGCTGCCGAGGGGCTTCTCCTAGGCTTGCGGGTGTGTTCCTGGCTCGGGCGATCGTGGTGGCGGTGCTGGCCGCGCTGTCCAGCGTGTACGTGCTGGCGGGCGCGCCGGGAGCGGTGCTGGTGTTCGCGGTGCAGTGCCTCTACACGCTCTGGTCCCGGGCGTGGTGGCTGCTGGCCGCGCAGGCCGTGCTCGTCTACCTGGTGACGCTGGGGACGGGCTCGTCGGTGGTCGTGCTGGGCTTCCTGGCGGGGTCGCTGCTGGTGACGCGACTGTGGGCGGTGGCGCCGGCGGTGGTGTTCAGCGCGGTGGTGATCGCGTACGCCCGGGGCGGGGACGTCGGCACGACGCTGGACCTGGCGATCACCACGGTGCTGATGACGTTGATCGTGCCGGGGCTCATCCGGCTGGTCGAACGCGTGGACGAGCTGCACGCCACCCGGCAGGCGCTGGCCGCGGCGGCGGTGGGCGAGGAGCGGCTGCGCATCGCGGCGGAGCTGAGTGACGGGCTGGGGCGCGGGCTGGCGACGATCATGGACGGGGTGCGCCGCGCCCTGAAGAGCGCGGACGCCGAGAGGCTGGGCGAGGTGGTCGCCGTGGCGCGGCAGTCACTGGCGGACGCGCGGGCCGCCGCCGCCGGTTACCGGGCGATGTCGCTGACCCCCGAGCTGACCACGGCCAAGGCCATGCTGACCGCCGCCGGGATGAGCGTGGAGGTGCGCGCCGGGCACGCCGAGCCGCTGGGCCCGGCGGGTACGCTGCTGGCGTCCGTGCTGCGTGAGGCCGTCACGGACGTCGTACGCCGCGCCACGGCCACCCACTGCCGGATAGCGACGGCGGAGCAGTCAGGCACCGTGACCCTGCGCATCACGGACGACGGCCGCCGCACCGCCGAGGACGACGCGCTGAGCGACCTGGCCACCCAGGTCGCGGCGGCCGGCGGCAGGCTGACCGGCGGTCTGTCCGACCAGGGCCGCCACACGGTGGCGGCGACGCTGCCCGCCCCGCAGCGCAAGCCGGAGGAGCGCCCGAGGGCCGACCTGTCGGTGCTGATCCTGGCCGCGGTGCTGGTCGGCTTCAGCCTCAAGGCCCTGCTCCAGATCCCCGCGCACCTGCTGCTGCCCGCGATCGCGCTGCTGGCGGTCATCGTGGTGATGCAGCTCAGGTCCGTGACGGGCCGCCACATGACGGCGTTGAGCGTGATGGCGGTGCTGGCGTTCGCGCCGATCCCGCTGTTCGGCCCGATCTGGCTGGGCACGGGCGGTTTCCTGGCGGGCCCGGTGCTGCTGGCCTTCCGCCCGCGCACGGCCTGGCCGCTGGTCGCCGCGATCCTGGCCGCCACGGCCGCCGTCGCCGCCGCCTTCGGCCTCCCGTTCCCGGCGGCGGCGAACGTCACGGTCAGCAACCTGATCACTGGCCTGGTCATCTACAGCCTGCTGCGCCTGGCCGGGCTGGCGAAGGAGCTCCAGGCGGCCAGGGAGGGCCTGGCCCGCTCGGCCGTCGTGGCGGAACGCCTGCGCGCCGCCCGCGACCTGCACGACCTGCTCGGTCACAGCCTGGCGGCGATCCTGCTCAAGTGCGAGCTGGCCCGCCGCCTGCCGCCGGACCGTGCGCGGGCGGAGCTGGCGGACGTGCTGGAGATGGCCGAACGCGCCGGGCACGACCTGCGCTCGGTCTCGGGCGAACAGCTCGACCTGTCGCTCGCCGCCGAGGCCGAGTCGGCGGCGTCCGTGCTGAGCGCGGCCCGCGTCGAGGTGACGACCGAGCTGGCGCACCCGCCGCTGCCCGCCGAGGTGGAGACCGTGCTCAGCGCCGTCCTGCGCGAGGCCGTCACGAACGTGCTGCGCCACAGCACCGCGCGGCACTGCCTGATCAGCACGTCCGCCGAGGGCGACCGGGTGCGCCTGACCGTGCGCAACGACGGCGCCCGCGCCACGGGGGCCCGGCGCGGCTCGTCCGGGCTGGGCAACCTGACCACCCGCCTGGCGGCCCTGGACGGCCGGCTCACCGCCGCCGGAAACGCCGGGAGCGAAGGCTGGTTCGTGCTCGACGCCACGGCGCCGCTAGATCCAGCCCGCCTCGGTGGCGACGCGGACGGCGTCGGTGCGGTTGCGCGCGTTTAGCTTGGCCACGATGGCCGTCAGGTAGTTCCGCACGGTGCCCGGCGTGAGGTGCAGCCGGGCCGCGATGTCGGGGGCGTCCAGGCCGTCGGCGACCAGCCGCAGCACGTCGGCCTCGCGCGGCGTGAGCGGGTTGTCGGCCAGGTCCCAGGCCGTGACCGCGAGCGACGGGTCCAGCACCCGCTTGCCGGCCGCGACGTCGCGGATCGCGCCCGCCACGTCCTCGGGCGGCGCGGTCTTCAGCATGAACCCGCCCACCTGAGCCGCCAGGGCCCGCTTCAGGTGCGCGGGCTTGGCGTGCCCGGTGAGCATGAGGGTCCGGCAGGACGGCACGCGCGCGTGGATCCTGGCGGCGGCCTCCAGCCCGTCGAGCTCGCCGGGCATGTCGATGTCGAGGACGGCCACGTCGGGCAGCTCCACGGCGGCCGAGGCGACGGCGGCGGCGCCGGACTCCACGGCGGCGACCACCTCGATGTCCGGCTCCAGGCCCAGCAGCGCCGCGAGCGCGCCTCTGATGACCGCCTGGTCTTCGGCCAGGATGATGCGAATCACTCAAGCATTGTCCCCCAGTGTCCGAATCATGAGGACGTCATGGGTGCGGGGTGATGACGTCTCTGGGACGCGTACACGCCGGTCGGCAGGCTTGATGGCATGACAGAGGCAGTGGTGGAAGCAGTGCGGCTGGACGCCGTGAGCAAGGTGTACGGGAAGGGCCAGGGCGCGGTCGCGGCCCTGCGCGAGGTCTCCGTCGGCATCCCGCGCGGCTCGTTCACCGCCGTGATGGGCCCGTCGGGGTCGGGCAAGAGCACGTTCCTGCACTGCGCGGCGGGCCTGGACGTGCCGTCGTCCGGCTCGGTGCGGCTGGGCGGCACCGAGCTGACCGGGATGGGCGAGACGGAGCTGACGGAGCTGCGCAGGCAGCGGGTCGGCTTCGTGTTCCAGGCGTTCAACCTGGTCCAGGCGCTGGACGTGGTCGAGAACGTCACCCTCCCCCTCCGCCTCTCCGGCGCCAGGGCACCGCGGGGCCTGCTGGAGGAGATCCTGCGCAGGGTGGGGCTGGAGGGCCGCGCCGGGCACCGTCCCGCGCAGCTCTCGGGCGGCCAGCAGCAGCGGGTCGCGATCGCCAGGGCGCTGATCACCGGCCCCGAGGTGGTGTTCGGCGACGAGCCGACCGGCGCGCTGGACACGATGACGGCCAGGGACGTGCTGCGGCTGCTGCGCGAGGTGGTGGACGGCATGGGCCAGACCGTGGTGATGGTGACGCACGACCCGCTGGCCGCCTCGTACGCCGACACGGTGCTGTTCCTGGCCGACGGCCGGATCGTGGACTCGATGAGCGGCCCGACCCCCGAGAAGGTGGCCGAGCGGATGACCAGGCTGGGAGCGTGGAAGTGATGATCGGCTTCGCGGTGCGGACGCTGCGGGACCGCAAGGGCGCGTTCGCGGGGGCGTTCGTGGCGCTGCTGTGCGCGGCGGCCCTGGTGTGCGCGTGCCTCATGCTGCTGGAAACGGGGTTGCGTGGCGCGGTCTCCCCCGAGCGGTACGCGGGCGCGCCCGCGATCGTGGCCGCCGACCAGTACGTCCGCGAAACCGTCGACAAGGGCGACGGCGAGACGAAGACGAAGGCCAAGCCGCTGGCCGAGCGGGCCTGGTTGCCGGAGCAGGTGGTCGAGACGCTGCGGCGCACGCCCGGCGTGTCGAAGGTGGTGCCCGAGGTGACGTTCCCGTTCGGCACGTTCACGGGGCACGGCTGGGAGTCGGCCGGGCTGACCCCGTTCACGATCGCGCGGGGCCGCGAGCCGCGCGGCGCGGATGAGATCGTGGTGGACGCCCGCGCCGGGCTGGAGGTGGGCGCGCGGCTGCGCGGGTACCGCGTCGTGGGCGTCACCGCGCAGGCCCTGCCGAGCCAGGACACCGTCTTCTTCAGCACCGCGCAGGCCCGCCGGCTGGCGGGGCACCCCGGCATGGTCAGCGCCGTCGGCGTCCACCCCGCGATCGCGCGGGCGCCGCGGGGCGCCGTGCTGTACACCGGGGACGAGCGCGGCAGGCTGGAGTTCCTGGACGCGGAGGCGGCCAGGGTGAAGCTGATCAGCATGGGCGGCGCGCTGGCCGGGACGTCGCTGATCGTGGCGATCCTGGTCGTGGTGGGCACGTTCGCGCTGTCGATCCAGCAGCGTCAGCGCGAGCTGGCCCTGCTGCGGGCCGTGGCGGCGACGCCGCGGCAGGTGCGCAAGCTGGTCGGCGGCCAGGCGCTCGTGGTGGGTGTGCTGGCCGGGGTGCCGGGGGCGGCGGCTGGCGTCGGGCTGGGCCTGGGGTTGCACGCGGCGTTCGTGGTGCTGGGCGCGACCCCGGCGAACCTGCCGCTGGTCGTCAGCCCGTTCCCGCCGCTGGTCGCGCTGCTGGCCACCGTCGCCGCGGCCTGGGCGGCGGCCCGCGTCTCCGCCCGCCGGCTGGCGCGGATCCGTCCGGTGGAGGCGCTGGGTGAGGCCGCGATCGACGACGGGCGGCTGCCGAGGTGGCGGCTGGTGGCCGGGCCGGTGCTGCTGGCCGGGGGCGTGGCGCTGACGCTGGTGCTGTCGGGGCTGGACACGGAGGCCGCGGCCACGCCGGTGACGATGCTGACGGCGCTGCTGTGGACGGTCGCCGTCACGGTGCTGGGCCCGCTGGTCGCCAGGGTCGCGGTCGCCGTGATCGGCCCGCTGCTGCCGTCGCGGATGGCAGGGGCGAGCGGCTATCTGGCCGCCAGGAGCCTGCGCGCCACGCCCAAGGCGCTGGCTTCCGTGCTGTCGCCGCTGACTCTGATGGTGGCGATGACCTGCACGATCCTGTTCACCCAGACCACGATGGGGGCCGCCGCCCAGGAGCAGGCCGCCGCAGGCATCCGCGCGGACCACGTGCTGCAAGGCGCCTCCGCAGAGGAGATCAGTGAAGTGCCGGGCGTTCAGGCGGTCACGCCGGTGCTGCGCACGTCGGTCCGTTTCGGCCTGGACAAGTATCCGGCGCAGGCCGTCACCTACGACCCGCGCACTCTGGACCTGGGCGTCGTGTCCGGCACGATGGACGGCTTCGGCGCCGGCTCGGTGGCGATCAGCGCCACCGCGGCCGCCCACCTGGATCTGCGGCCGGGCGACCGGGCCAGGCTGACGCTGGGCGACGGCACCCCCGCCACGCTGAAGGTGGCCGCCGTCTACTCGCGCGGCCTGGGCTTCGGTGCCGTGACGCTGCCGTACGAGCTGGTCCGCGGCCACGTGGACGACCCGGCGGGCACCCTGCTGGTCTCCGCCCCGGGAGTCGCCCTGCCGGGCGCGACCGCGGCGACGGCCACGACGGGCTCCGCCGACCCGCAGGTCGCGTTCGTGGCGCTGGGCCTGATCATCGCCTTCACCGCCATCACCGTGGTCAACACCCTGGCCATGGCCACCTCGGGCCGGGCCAGGGAGCTGGCCGTGCTGCGCCTGGCGGGCGCCACCCGCCGCCAGGTCCTGCGCATGCTGCGCATGGAGACGCTGTCCGCCGTGCTGACCTCGGTGGTGGCGGGCACGGCGGTGGCGCTGGTGACGCTGGCGGCGTTCGGGGCGGGGATGACGGGTTCTGCGGTGCCGTACGTGCCGCCGGCGGCGTACCTGCTGGTGATCGCCGCGGCGGCCGTCCTGGCCCTGGTCTCCACCTCTGTCCCCGCCCGGCTGGCCCTCAGGACCCGCCCGGCGGAGGCGGTGTCATCGACCTGAGATGACCTTCTCGTACAGCTCCAGGTACTGGTCCGCCATCACCGACGGCGAGAAGCGGCGGCGGGCCTCCTGGCGGCACTCCTCCGGGTCCAGCTCGTCGACCCGGAGCACCCACTCCGCCAGCTCCTCCTCGGTGTCGGCGAGGAAGCCGGTGCGGCCGTGGTCGATGAGCTCGGGCAGGCAGCCCCGCCGCAGGCCCACCGGCGGGACGCCGAGTGCCATCGCCTCGACGACGGCCGTGCCGCCCGGTTCGTCCCACTGGATGGGGAAGAGGGCGGCGCGGGCCGTGGCGTACAGCTCGTCCCGCTCGTCGCCGCCCACCGCGCCGACCCACCGGACGAGGTCCCCGTCGAGATACCGGGAGACCTGGTCGAGGTGGTAGCGCACGTCCGGGTGGCTGTGCAGCGGGTGGTAGGGGTTCTGGGTGACGTCGTCCAGCTCGGCGGCCGTGTTGCGGCCGCTGACCGGGCCGGCCAGGACCAGCGGGAGGCCGAGTTTCTGGCAGATCCTGGCCGCCACGTGCTGGCCCTTGAGCCCGCAGATGCGGCCCATCACCATCAGGTGCTCGCCCCGCTCCCGGCGCAGGTCGCGGTCGGCGAGCGGGGTGGCCAGGTGGACGGCGCCGAGTGAGGCGGCGCGCAGGGCGTCGGGGGCGCGGGCGATCTGCGACTCCGAGACGCCGTTGACCGCGATCGACGGCGGGAACGCGCCGTAGAAGGCGGGATGCTTGTGCAGGTCCCAGTGCAGGGTGTGCAGGACGGGCGGGCCGCCGAACGCGGAGAACGTCGCCGGGCCGACCACCTCGACGTGGTCGTGCACGAGATCGATGTCGTCGCGCCCGCGCAGCTCGGACACCACGCGGGCCAGGTGGGCGTGGGTGATGCCCATGACCTGGTTGTACGGCTTCTGCAGCTCGGTGAACTGCTCGTCGTCGTAGGCGCTGATCAGCTCGTCCACCTCAAGGGTGCTGGAGCCGACCGAGGCCAGCACGACCTGCACGCCGCGTGAGCGGAGTGCGGGCACGAGCGTGGCCACCACGTTCTCGATCCCGCCGTAGTCGCGGGGCGGGACCGCGAGCCACGGCCCCGCGTTCACCAGGACTTTCATGCCACATCCTCCTCAAGGACGAGGGAGGCGAGTGGCGGTCGCTCCGCCACGCCCACGTCCACCAGGTCCGCCTGCCCTTCGAGCCCGAACTGCAGGAGCGTGTGCGCCGGGGGTTCCGACGCCAGCACGCGGCCCTGCCGTTCGAGGCGGGACCAGGCGGTGAGCATGATCTGCCCGGCCATGCGGCCGAGCGCGGGGATCGACTGGTGTGTGTGCGTGCGGTGTCCCAGGTCCACCTGGGCCATCGCGTCCAGCCCGACGAGCTGGAGCAGGTCTACGAGGAGGCCGAACTCGACGCCGTACTCGGTGACGAAGGGGACCTGTTCGAGCACCTCGCGCCGGGCGGCGTACTCGCCGCCGAGCGGCTGGGCGAAGCCGGACAGCTCCGGCCAGAACATATTGAGCAGCGGCCTGGCCACCAGCTCGGTCACACGCCCGCCGCCGCCCTGCTGGGCGACGCCGTCCGAGCCGATGTAGGGCCGTTCGTAGGTGGCCTTGACGAAATGGATGTCAGCGTCGACCAGCAGCGGGCCGATGAGGCCCGACACGTAGTGCGGGCCGAAGCTGCGCAGGTCGGCGTCGATGTAGACGACGATGTCCCCCTTGCAGGCGGCAAGCCCTTTCCACAGGGCCTCCCCCTTGCCTGTGAGCGGGGGCAGGTGCGGCAGCACCTCACGCTGTGCCACCACCCGGGCGCCCGCGTCGCGGGCCCGCTGGGCCGTGGCGTCGGTCGAGTTGGAGTCGACGACGAGGATCTCGTCGACGAGCGGTGTGCGTTCGACCAGGTCGCGGCGGATGGCGGCGACGATGCCGCCCACCGTGCGTTCCTCGTCACGTGCGGGAAGGACCACGCTTACCGTGGTGTCTCCCTTGGCCATCATTAAGGCATCCGCGGGCCATTCCGCCGCGGTGCTCGAGTGCGGGCCGTACCACTCCTGGACCCTGGCCAAGGCTCGCATATCAGTCTCCATGCATCAGCCCCGATCTCATGAGGTCACGGCTTCTGCCCGGTCTATGGGGACTTGAACATGTTTGTTTGATTCCGCCTAGACGTGGCATATGCCGGGTTGTGTCCCCTATGACCCGTGTCGGCATCGTAGGTGCCGGAAATGTCGCCGCTCGTCATGCTGACGTCCTGTCCGGGTTCCCCGATGTCACGATCGCTGGGATCGCCGACACAGACCTCAACAGGGCCGAGGCCCTGGCCTCGAAGCATGGCTCCCCCGCCTATGGCGGCCATGCCGACCTGCTCAGTGCCGGCGGTCTTGACGCTGTCTACGTCTGCGTGCCTCCTTTCGCGCACGGTAACCCGGAGCTTGATGTTCTGTCGTGCAATCTCCCGATTTTCGTAGAAAAACCCCTTTCGCTAGATCTCAAAACCGCAGAATCCATCGCGACCGAAATCGAGCGGAGATCTCTCCCTTCGGCGGTCGGCCACCACTGGCGCTATCTCGACATCCTTCAACAGGCCCGTGACCTGCTCTCCGGCCGCCCCGTACGGCTGGCGCTCGGCCACTGGCTGGACAAGGTGCCCCCCGTGGGCTGGTGGCTGGATCCCACCATGTCCGGCGGCCAGATCGTGGAGCAGGCCGTCCACGTGCTGGACCTGGCACGGCTGCTCGTCGGCGAGGTCACCATGGTGCACGCCGTGCCTGCAGAGAACGCCGTGGACGGCGAGGTGGACCGGGCCACGGCCGCGGTGCTGCGCTTCGACGGCGGGGCCGCCGGCCTGCTGGCCACCTCCTGCCTGCTCACCCACAAGCACCGGGTGGGGCTGGAGGTGTGCGCCGACGGCATCGCGCTGGAGCTCAGCGAGACCCGCCTGCTCGTGGACGGCGAGCGGGTGATCGAGGACGACGGCCAGGCCAAGGTGCGGGTGGACCGCGAGTTCATCAACGCCGTGCAAGGAAGGCCGGCGGACGTCCGCGTACCGTACGAGGAGGCGCTGCGCACCCACCGCCTGGCGCTGGCACTCGCGCGCTCCGCCATCGAACAGAGGCCGGTGATGCTCGATGATGACCAGTAACGTTCTCAGCATCGACGAGCCGGGCGAGGTCTGCCTGGCCGAGGAGAAGCTGCCCGACGTGCCCGAGGGCGGCTTCCTGGTGGAGACCGTCTACAGCGGGGTCTCGGCCGGCACCGAGCTGACCTTCGTCAAGGGCACCAACCCCTACCTGTCCGCGACGTGGGACCCGGCGCTCGGGCTGTTCATGGAGGGCGCGCCGTCGGTGTCGTACCCGGTGCGCGGCATCGGGTACATGCAGGTCGGCAGGGTGGTCGAGACGCGGACGCGGGCCGTGCGCGAGGGCGCGCTGGTCGCCATGTGTTACGGGCACCGCACGGCGTACGTGGCCGACCCGATGACGGACCGGTTCGTCGAGCTGCCGCCCGACCTCGACCCCATCCTCGGCATCTACGTCGCCCACATGGGCCCGATCTGCGCCAACGGCCTCCTGCACGCGGCGCACGACCTGCACGGCCCGGCCGCCCGCGACCTGGGCGACGGCGTGCGCGGCAGGCGGATCGTGGTGGTGGGCGCGGGCGTGGTGGGCCTGCTGACGGCCCTGTTCGCCATCTCCGGCGGCGCGGCCGAGGTCGTGGTCGTGGACGAGACCCCGGCCAGACTGGAGATCGCCGCGGCGCTCGGCGCGAACGTGCTGGCCGCCGACGACGACCCGGCCGTGACGCTCAAGCGCCGCTGGCGGCACGGCCAGAACGACCGCGGTGCGGACGCGGTCTTCCAGTGCCGCGGCCGGCCCAGGGCGCTGGCGCTCGGCCTGCGGCTGCTGCGCCCCCAGGGCACGCTGGTGGACCTGGCCTTCTACACCGACGGCGCCGACGAGGTGCGGCTGGGCGAGGAGTTCCACCACAACGGGCTGTCGCTGCGCTGCGCCCAGATCGGCCGGGTGCCGCGCGGGCTGGCCCACGCCTGGGACAGGGAGCGGCTGTCCGCCGAGACCATCGCCCTGCTCAGGCAGCACGGAGGCGCGCTACGCGAGCACGTGATCACTGATGTCGTCGGCTTTTCTGACGCGCCCCGATTCCTGACCGGCCTCGCGACGCGACGGCTTCAGACCGTTCAGGGTGTGCTCCGCGACGATGTCCAGGATGAGCGCCGCTGACCAGCTGAAGTCCCGGCAGCCGTGACCGCGCAGCGTGAGCGGGTTGAAGTACTCGCGGAAGCCCGACACGGACACCGCCCGCATGGTCGCGTCCGCGAGCGTCCTGGCCAGGTCGGGGCGGCGTTCCCGCAGGCCCTGCCAGACCAGCCAGCTCACGTTGACCCAGCTCGGGCCACGCCAGTAGCGGGCCGCCTCGAACTCGGGGGCGTCCATGGCGTAGCTGGGCAGCGGCCTGTCCTGCAGCCCGAACCGGTCGATCGCCGTGCCGATCAGCGCGTCGGCGACCTCGGGCGGCAGGCCGGGCAGCATGAGCGGCGTCAGGCCCGCCACGCTGCCGGAGTCGAGCAGGGTGCCGCTGTGCATGTCGCGGGGCTGGAAGAGCTTGCCGTCGAAGAGGTGCTTCACCATGGCCTTGGTGAGCGCCTCGGCCTCGCGCCGGTGCGGCTCCGGGTCCAGGCCGAGCTCCTCTGCGATGGTGGCCAGCGTCGACTCCGCCGACCCGTACGCGGCGTTGAACAGCGGGTCCTCGACGTGGAACGGTCCTGGCTCGCGGTAGCCGGACTCGCGGTAGGCCTGGGCGATCTCGACGTACTGGACATAGTCGCGGTCGGTGGGCCGCTCGTCGGCGTTGACGCTCTGCAGGTCCCTGCGCACGAACCCGGTCGCGGTGGTCTCCACCGCGGCCAGCGGCAGGTCCCACGCCGGGCTGTTGTCCATCCCGGACTCCCAGGGGTGCACGATCGAGATCAGCCCCTCGTCGGAGCGCCGCTGGTCGCGCAGGAACTCCTGCTGGGCCACCAGCCGGGGGTAGATCCGGCGCAGGAACGCGCGGTCGGGCTCGGCCTGGTACGTCTTCCACGCCGCCAGCGCGTGCACCGGCGGCTGGACGATGCCGGAGGTGCGCACCCCGGAGGGCGCCGCCGTCCGCCAGAAGTCGGAGCTGGGGAAGTACGCGTCCTCGGGCACCTGCGGGTTGAAGACGATGTGCGGCACCCTGCCGTCGTACCACTGGGCCCCGAACAGGCTGAGCAGCTCCGTACGGGCTCTGCGCGGCGACCAGCGGGCGTTGCCGATCGCGATGAAGGCGGAGTCCCAGCTCCACTGGTGCGGGTAGAGGCGACGGGAGGGAACCGTATAACTGCCGTCCCAGTTGCTGGCCAGGACGCGCACGGCGTCGCGGAGGATCATAGATACTTCCTCACGAATGCTGCGGTTTGGGGAAGAACGATCTCGGGCTCGCCGCGGAGCCTGCACTCCAGGGCGAGGTAGCCGTCGAAGCCGACGGCGTCGAGCGTGGCGAGCTGCGCGCCCCAGTCGAGGTGCCCGGTGCCCGGCTGGTTCCTGTTCGACTCGCTGATCTGCATGTGGGCGATGTACGGGGCCGCGTCGATCAGCGCACGGCAGGGGTCGTCCTCCTCGATGTTCATGTGGTAGGTGTCGCCGACGATCCTGATGGAGTCCATGGCGCAGTACGAGACGGCCTCGGCCAGGGTGTTGACCATGTGGTTCTCGTACCGGTTGAGCGGCTCCAGCATGATCAGCACGCCGTTGCGGTGCGCGTGCTCGCCGAGGATGCCCAGCGCCTCGGCCAGCACCTCGCGGTCCTCCTCGGGGCTGCGCGGCGGCTCGAACGGCGGCAGGCGGCGGGAGAACTGCCCCCAGGAGGCGGGGGTCATGACGCCGACGCCGCCCAGCTCGCCGATGACGGTGAGCTGGGAGCGGAGCTGCTGGATGGCGTCCTTGCGCTTGGCCGGGTCGAAGTCGCCGATGAAGTGCGGCATGTCCACGCAGACCGTCGGCATCTTCACGCCGTCGGCCAGCGCCCGCTTGAGCTCCGTCAGGCGGCCCGCGAAGTGGAAGTCACCCTTGCCGCGCAGCTCGATGGCGTCGAAGCCGGCATCGAGCGCGAACGCGAACTTCTCCTGCAGCGAGCGACCGGGCAGAAGCTGCTCCTGTACGGCGAGCTTCACGTTTACTCCTTGAATTCGAAGACGAGCTGGAGAACCTCGGACTGGTGCTTGTCGAGCAGGTCGAAGGCCTCGGCGGCCCGGTCGACGGGCATGACGTGGCTGACGAGCTCGCGGGCGTCGACCTCGCCGCGGTGCACGAGCTCCATGAACGTGAGCTGCAGCCGCTCGACGTCCCAGCGGTGGGCCAGCCACGAGGCGACGCCGCCGATCTGGGAGGAGACGAGCTGGACCTGGTTGTGGTGGAACTCCTCGCCGAGCCGCAGCCCGACGCCGTCGCCCTGGTAGAACCCGGCGGCCACGACCCGGCCGCCCTTGCGGACGGTGCGGATCGCCTCGTGCAGGCCGAGGTGGCTGCCGCTGAGCTCGATGACGGTGTCGGCGCCGACGACGCGCTTGCGCATGAACTCGGCGACCGAGCCGGAGGCCACGTCGAACGTCTCGGCCGCGCCGAACTTCCTGGCCAGCTCCAGCCGGTCGGGGATGGCGTCGGTGGCGACCACGCGGGCGCCGCTGAGCACGGCCAGCCGGGTGGCGAGCAGCCCGATGACGCCCTGGCCGAAGATCGCGATCTGGTCGCCGAGGTGCACGTCGGCGGCGTGCACCGCGTTCAGCGCGATCGCGCCGACCCGGGCGAAGACGCCGGTCAGCGGGTCGGCGCCGGGCGGCAGGACGTGGCCGACGAGCTTCTCGGCCGGGAGGACGGCCTCGGCGCGGTGGCCCCAGATGCCCCAGACGAGGCTGCCGACCGGTGGGTCGGCCACATCGGGCGCGGCCTCCACCACCTCGCCTACCTCCTGGTAGCCCCAGCCGCTGAGTGGGTAGGCATGCGTCTGGCCTTCTACGAAGAGCCTGCGATCGATGTCCCACTTGCGACTGAGATAGGGGTTGGTACCGCGGTAGGCGGTGAGTTCGGTGCCCGCTGAGACTCCTGAATAGAGAGTGCGTACTCGCACTGTGCCCGGCTCTAGCTCGGCGGGCGACTCCAGGCTGACGCGGACATGGCCTGGCTCTTCGAAGGTGATGACGCGCATTCCCCACACTTACGCTTTTTGATCATGCAAAAGTCAAAGATTTAGCGTTACTTTGCACACGATAGTTGCGCTCGTAACACTCTTAAGTCTACGACTTCCGTCGGAGGTGACTGATGAAATTGGGGTTTCTGACAGCGTGTCTTCCGGAAAGCGACCTTACCGACATTGCTCGCTGGGCCGCCACCCAGGGCTTCGAGGCCCTGGAAGTGGCCGGCTGGCCGGCTCCGGATGACCGAAATCACATCAGGGTAGATCGTTTCGACGACGCCGAATGCGAGCGAGTCCGGCGAGTCTTCGCGGAGACCGGACTCACGCTCTCCTCGATCGCCTACTACGAGAACAATCTCCACCCTACGACAGGGAAGGAAGTGAACGCGCACGTCAGGCGGTGTATCGACGCCGCCGCGGCACTCGGCTGCCCCACGGTCGGCACGTTCATCGGCCGCGATGCCGGGCTGCCGGTCCGCGAAAACCTCGACAGGGCCACTGAGGTCTTCGGGCCGCTCGTCGAGCACGCCCGCGCCAACGGCGTCGAGATCGTCATCGAGAACTGCTTGATGAAAAGCTGGCATCCCGATGGATATCCGGGCAATTTGGCCTACTCGCCCGAACTATGGGAATGGATGTTCACCTTGGGCCTCAAGCTCAACTACGACCCCTCCCATCTGGTGGCCCTGGGCATCGATCCGGTAACGGCACTGACCCCGTACGTCGCCAACATCGCACACGTACAGGCCAAGGACACCCAGTTCCTTCCAGGACGGATCGACCACTACGGCTTTTACGGTCCGATAAGTGGAGAAAAGGGCTGGTACCGCTTCCGCGTGCCGGGGCTCGGGCAAGTGGACTGGACCCGGGTGATCGACGCGCTCTACGAGGGCGGATACGACGGAGTGGTCTCCGTCGAGCACGAGGACCCCGTGTGGAGCGGAAGCACGGAGAGGGTACAGACCGGTCTCGGTATCGCCTACCGCACGTTGCGGCCTCTTGTGCACGGGTAAAGGGCGGCATATCCCCAACCAGAGGAGCGTGCCATGCCGACGAAGGTTACCGCCGTCCTCTCTGTCGCCCTGCTGGCCGCCGCCGCCCTGACGGCCTGCTCAGGCGGCGGTGGCGAGCAGTCGTCAACGAGTAACGAGATCACCGTCTGGACCGAGGAGAACCTCGAGGACCGGATGGCCGCACAGAACGCGATCATCACCGAGTTCACCCAGAAAACCGGGATCAAGGTGAAACTGGTCGGCGTCGCCGAGGACCAGTTCAGCCAGACCCTCACGGCGGCCGCCGCGGCCGACGACCTGCCCGACGTGATCGGCGCGCTGCCGCTGGCCTCCATCCGCGAGATGGAGGCCAACGAGCTGCTCGACACCGAGACGCCGGGCAAGATCGTCGATCAGCTCGGCCGCGACACGTTCTCACCGCGCGCGCTGGAGCTCGACACCTCCGGCGGGAAGCTGCTCGCGGTGCCCAGCGACGGGTGGGCGCAGCTCATCCTCTACCGCAAGGACCTGTTCGAGAAGGCCGGGCTGCAGCCGCCCGACACCTACGAGGCGCTGCAGGCCGCGGCGGCCAAGCTGAACACGGGCGGGATCGCCGGCATCACGCTGGCCATAGCGCCGAAGGACTCCTTCACCGCGCAGAGCTTCGAGCACGTGGCGCTGGCGAACAACTGCCAGCTCGTCGACAACGCAGGCAACGTCGCCCTCAACTCGCCGCAGTGCGTGAAGTCCTTCGACTTCTACTCCAACCTGGCGATCAACCACTCCGTCAAGGGCAAGCAGGACGTCGACACCACCAGGGCCACCTACTTCTCCGGCAAGGCGGCCATGATGATCTGGTCGTCGTTCATCCTCGACGAGATGGCCGGGCTGCGTAAGGACGCGTTGCCGAGCTGCCCCGAATGCCGCGAGGACCCGGAGTGGCTGGCCAAGAACACCGGCGTGGTCACGGCGCTGAAGGGGCCCGACGGGAGCGCGCCCGCCCAGTACGGCGAGATCGTCTCCTGGGCGATCACCGCCGACGCCGCCAAGGACCCCGCCGCCAAGTTCGTCACGTACATGATGAACGAGGGCTACGTGCGCTGGCTCGGCATGGCGCCCGAGGGCAAGTTCCCCACCCGCAAGGGCTTCGAGGAGCAGTGGACCAAGCTGCCGGCCGGCGTCGACACCAAGAAGCCGCTGGCCGACATCTACCCGCCCGAGGTGCTCGACGCGCTGCGCTCCAGCCCTGACACCTTCGCCCGCTGGGGCATCGCCCAGGGCCAGGGCAAGCTGGTCGGCGCCACGATGGGCGAGCTGCCCGTGCCCAAGGCGCTGAGCGGGATCGTCGACGGCACACTGACCCCCGAGCAGGCCGCCCAGCAGGCCCAGAAGGACGTGGAGGCCATCAAGCGCGGGATCAGGCAGTGACCGGGCAGAGCGCGCCGCCACGTCCCAGACGGGCGGCGTCACCTCCGCAGCGCAAGCGGCGCGGGCGCACGCTGCGGGAGCAGGAGGCGCGGGCCGGGCTCCTGCTCATCTCCCCCACGCTGATCATCACGCTCGTCGTGGTGGTGCTGCCGCTGATGTGGGCGATCATGCTCGCGTTCCAGAGCGTGCGGCTGATCAACATCCGCCGGTCCGGCGTCTTCGGGAACTACACGCTGGAGAACTTCACCTACGTCATCTCCGAGCCTGGCTTCTGGACGTCCCTGGCCAACACGCTCGTCTACACGGTGGCGGGCACGGGCCTGTCGATCGTGCTCGGGCTGGTCGCCGCGCTGGCGCTGCGGCAGCGGTTCGCGGGCCGGACCCTCATCAGGGCCTCCATCCTGATCCCGTACGTGGCGCCGGTCGTGGCCGTGACGTTCCTGTGGGAGACGATGCTCAACCCGCAGTACGGCCTCGTCAACACCTGGCTGAGCGAGCCGATCGCGTTCCTCACCCAGGCCCAGGGCGACTTCCTCGGCTTCAAGATCCCGGTGGCGCTGCTGACGGTGATCCTGTTCGAGGCCTGGCGGTACTTCCCGTTCGCGTTCCTGTTCATCCTGGCCAGGCTGCAGGCCATGCCCGCGGACCTGGAGGAGGCCGCGGTGGTCGACGGGGCCGCGCCGACCCAGCTCTTCCGTCACGTGATCCTGCCGCAACTGTGGTCGGTGATCGCGCTGCTGGCGGTGCTGCGGTTCGTGTTCACCTTCACCAAGTTCGACGACGTCTACCTGCTGACCGGCGGCGGAGCCGGCACCGAGGTGGTCAGCGTGCGGGTCTACAACTTCCTGACCTCGCGCGACGACATCGGCGCCGCGGCGGCGCAGGCGATCGTGCTGGCGGTCTTCCTGGTCGTCTTCCTGATCATCTACCTCAGGTTCTTCTCCGGGGGTGAACGTGAGCAGAGATAGGTTCGAGCGCGGGCTGTTCGCGCTGCTCAAGCCGCTGGTGATCGCATTCCTCTTCCTGATCACAGCGTTCCCGTTCCTCTACATGGTGATGTTGTCGGTACGCGACATCCAGGAGCTCATCCTGGAGCCGGGCTCGCTCTGGCCGAACGCCATCACCCTCGACACCTACGTGAACGTGCTGACCAGGCAGGGCTTCCTGACCTTCCTCAAGAACAGCGCCATCATCTCGATCGCCTCCGTGGCGGTCACGCTGCTGATCTCGATCCCCGGCGCGTACGCGGTCGCGCGGCTGCGCTTCTTCGGCCGCCGTCAGGTTCACTTCCTCTTCCTGGCGGTGTACCTGTTCCCGGCGATCGTGCTGGCCATCCCGCTCTTCGTGCTCTTCACCATGATCGGGCTGCGGGGGTCGCTGATCGGACTGATCCTCGTGTATATCGCGCAAACCGTGCCCGTCACGGTATACATGCTCCGCAACTACTTCGAGACCGTGCCGCAAAGCGTGGAGGAAGCGGCGGCGATCGACGGATGCACGAGGTTGTCGACCATCTGGCGCGTGGTGCTGCCGCTGTCCAAGCCGGCGCTGATGGCCACCGGCCTCTACGCCTTCATGATCGCCTGGAACGAGTTCCTGTTCGCCCTGCTCTTCCTGGTGGAGAGGCGGGAGAGCTGGACCGTTTCCCTGGGGCTCTCTCAGCTCGCGGGAAGCATAGAGATCCCGACGACGGTCCTGATGGCAGGATCGGTGGTGCTCACGCTGCCCATCGTGATCGTGTTCTTCGCCAGCGAGCGCCTGCTGACGGAGGGACTCACCGCAGGAGCGGAGAAGGGATGAACCATGCTGACGGCAGGGCAGGTCCTCCAGCTCATTCGCGATGGCTCCTGCCGGACGCGCAAGGAACTGATCGAGCTCACCGGCCTGTCCCGATCGACGATCACCGACCGGGTCGACCGGCTCATCGACGCCGGCTACATCCATGAGTCCGGCGTCGGCACCTCCGGGGGCGGGCGACCGCCCTCGGTGCTCGACGTGGACGCCACCCAGCGCCTGATGCTGGTGGCCGACCTGGGCGCCACCCACGCCAGGGTGGCGCTCACCGACCTCGCCGCCCGGCCCATCGCCGAGGAGAGCACCGAGATGCGCATCGAGCTCGGCCCCGACGCCGTGCTGTCCTGGGTGCGCGAGGCGTTCCAGCGCATGCTGGACCGGGTCGGGCGGCCGGCCGCCGAGGTGTGCGGGATCGGCCTCGACCTGCCCGGCTCGGTGGACCACACGACCGGGCGGGTGATCAGGTCGTTCCTGATGCCCGGCTGGGACGACCATCCGGTGCGCGAGGCGATCGGCACCACCTTCGACGTGCCGATCCTGGTGGAGAACGACGCGAACGCGATGGCGCTGGGCGAGTGGTGGTCGTTCTGGCGCGACACCGACTCACTGGTCCTCATCAAGGTCTCCACCGGCATCGGCACCGGCATCATCCTCGACGGGCAGATCTACCGCGGCGTCGAGGAGGCCGCGGGCAACATCGGGCACGTACGGCTGCGCGAGACCGACGACCGGGTCTGCACCTGCGGCTCGCGCGGCTGCGTGGCGTCGCTGGCCAGCGGCCACGCCCTGGCCACCGACCTGGGCGTGGCCTCCAGCCGCGACGTGGTCAGGCTCGTGCATGCAGGCGATCCGGGCGCCATCGCCGGCGTCCAGGAGGCCGGGCGCACGCTGGGCGTCGTGCTGGCCACCGCGGTCAGCCTGCTCAACCCCGGCGTGCTGGTGCTGGCCGGGGACATGGCCGAGACCAGGGAGCACTACCTCACGGGCATCAGGGAGATCGTCTACCGACGCAGCCTGCCGTACACGACGCGGAACCTGGAGATCGTCACCAGCTCGCTCGGGGACCGGGCCGGGATCGTCGGGATGGCGGTGATCGTCATGGAACACGTGCTCTCCCCCGCCTCCGTGGACGCCGCCCTGGCCGGCAAGGCGAACGCGGTCAACTGAGCGCGGTCGCCTCGTCGGCCCCGGTGAGCGCGGTCAGCCGGGCGCGGTCGCCTCGTCGGCCGGGGCGGGCGCGGTCTGGCGGGCGTGGTCGCCTCGTCGACTGGGGCGGGCGCGGTCAGGCGAGTGCGGCGTGCAGGAGGGCGGGTGCCTCGACGAGCGAGGGGCCGTACCAGGTGAGCAACCGCCCGCTCACCGGCGCGCAGCGCAGGCCGGGGAAGGACTCAGGGCCGTCGTCCCGGCTGAACGCGTACGGCTCGTCGGGCAGGACGACCAGGTCGGGGCGCCGCTCGTTCAGCTCGGCGAGCGGGATCTTCGGGTAGCGCTCCGGATGGGCGGCGTACAGGTTGTCCACGCCGAGGCGCCTGAGCACGTCGCCCGTGAACGTGTCGCGGCCCACCACCATCCACGGCCGGCGCCAGATCGGCACGATCGCCGTCCGTCTCGGCCCGTCGAAGGGCGCGCGCCACGCCTCCCGCGCCCGCCCCAGCCAGCCGGGCGGCTCCACGCGGCAGGCGACGGCGAACATGCGCTCCAACGAGGTGAACGCCTCCTCCACCGTCTCGATCCGCGTCACCCACACCGGGACGCCCGACGCGCGCAGCGCCTCGATGTCGGGCGGCCGGTTCTCCTCGGCGTTGGCCAGCACCACGTCAGGGGCCAGCCGCCTGATCGCTTCGAGGTCGGGGTTCTTGGTGCCCCTGACCCTGGCCACGTCGAGGCCCGCCGGGTGGGAGCACCAGTCGGTCGCCCCGACCAGCGCGCCGGGCAGGGTCGCCGCCACCGACTCGGTCAGCGACGGCACCAGGGAGACGATCCGCCCCACCGTCTCGGGAATTCGCACGCTCGCACCGGTGTCATCCACACCGGCCAGCCTATGATGATCGTTTGTCGGTCGATGGCCGTAGACTTCGGCCCAAAGATCGTTCGACTCGTGATCGGGGGACGACGGTTGCAGCGGGAGTCGCTCGGCTTCGATCCGAAAACACCCAGCGTGGCCAGGCTCTACGACTACTACCTGGGCGGCAAGGACCACTTCCCTGCCGACCGCGCGGCGGCGGAGCGCATCCTGGAGGTCGCGCCCGAGCTGCGGGCGGCGGCGCGGGCCAACCGCTCGTTCCTCGGCCGGGCGGTGCGCTTCCTCGCCGCGTCCGGCGTCGAGCAGTTCCTCGACATCGGCACCGGGCTGCCCGCCCACGGCAACGTGCACGAGGTGGCGCCCTCGGCGCGGGTGGTCTACGTCGACCATGATCCGGTGGTGCTCGTGCACGCCAGGGCGCTGCTCGCCGGGCAGGGCGAGACGACCGTGGTCAGGGGCGACCTGCGTGAGCCCGCCGCGCTGCTGAAGGACCCCGACCTGCTGCGGGCCCTCGACCTCGACAGGCCGGTGGGCGTGCTGCTGACCGCGGTCCTGCACTACGTCGCCGACGCCGACGACCCCGAGGCGATCGTCGCCACGCTGCGCGACGCCCTCGCCCCCGGCAGCCACCTGGTCCTGTCGCACGGCACCAGCGACGCCAGGGCCGCCGTCGTCGAGCGGGCCACCGAGGTCTACCTCGGCGCCGACACGCCGCTCACGCTGCGCGGGCGGGAGCGGATCGGCAGGCTGTTCCAGGGGTTCGAGCTGGTGCGGCCCGGCCTGGTCTGGCTGCCCGAATGGCGTCCCGAGCAGGCCGACCTGATCGACTTCCACGACGGCCCCGAGTCGTCGCTGACCCTGTGCGGCGTGGGCAGGAAGGGCTGAGGCCGTGGAGATCGGGCTGGCCGTGCCGCAGTACGGCAGGTTCGCGCAGCTGTCCAGCGTGCTGCGGGTGGCGCGCGAGGCCGAGTCGATGGGCTTGCACAGCCTGTGGGCCGGCGACCGGCTGCTCACCCCGCTGCGGCCGAAGGACCGCTACCCGGGCGGCGACGGCACCATCCCGGAGGCGCACCGGGTGTTCCTCGACCCGTTCGCGGTGCTGTCGGTCGCCGCGTCGGTCACCTCCACCGTGCGGCTCGGCACCAGCGCGCTCAACGCCTGCTGGTACGCCCCGGCCGTCCTGGCGCGGTCGCTCACCACGATCGACCACCTCAGCGGCGGGCGGCTCGACGCCGGCCTCGGGCTGGGCTGGTCCTCCGACGAGTACGCCGCCGCCGGCGTGCCCTGGGAAGGCCGGGCCCGGCGTTACGAGGCCACGCTCGACGCCCTGGAGGCGATCTGGACCACCGACCCGGTGGCGTACGAGCACGAGCTGTGGACGATCGCGCCGAGCCACATCGAGCCCAAACCGGCCCGGCGCCCGCCGCTCTACCTGGCGGGCTTCTCCGAGCCGGCGCTGCGCCGCATCGGCCGCAGGGGCGACGGCTGGCTGACCGCCGCGCTACCGATCCACGCGCTGACGTCGATGTGGCGGACGGTGTGCCACGCCGCGGAGCAGGCCGGCCGCGACCCCGCCGGCCTGCGCATGGTGCTGCGCGCCAACCCGGTGATCGACGAGCACGGCACGCCGCCGAGAAGCGGCACCGTCGCCGGGATCGCCGCCTACCTCGCCACCGCGGCCGAGGCCGGGGTGCACGAGGTGATCCTCGACCTCCAGCACACCGCCACGGACGACCGGAACCTGCTCGATCTGGCGGCGGCCTTCCAGGCGGAGCTGGGCGGGTGAGGGCTTGCTCGGCGGGCGAGCGAGGGCTTGTCCCGTGGCGGGTGAGGGCCTGCTCGGCGGCGAGCGAGGGCTTGTCCCGTGGCGGGCGAAGGCCTGCTCGGGCGGCGGGTGAGGCTTACTTGAGTGCGGACAGCGCGCCCTCGTAGTCGGGCTCCTGCGTGATCTCCGGCACCAGCTCGGAGTAGACCACGTTGTTGTCGGCGTCCAGCACGACCACGGCCCGCGCGGCCAGCCCGGCCAGCGGCCCCGACTCCTGGGAGACGCCGTAGTCGTCGAGGAACTCACGGCCGCGCATGAGCGACAGCGTGGTGACGTTCTCCAGGCCCTCGGCGCCGCAGAACCGCTTCTGGGCGAAGGGCAGGTCGGCCGAGATGCACAGCACCGCCACGTCGGGGTGCTCGGCGGCGACCTCGTTGAAGCGGCGCACGGAGGCCGCGCACACGCCGGTGTCGACGCTCGGGAAGATGTTGAGGACCTTCGTCTTCTGGCCGAAGTCCTCCAGCGTGCGTTCCGCCAGGTCGGCGCCCACCAGCTTGAACGCGGGAGCGCTGTCGCCGGGCTTCGGGAAGGTGCCGGCCACGGTGATGGGGTTGCCCTTGAAGGTGACGGACATGGAAAGCCTCCTGATAACGATGTTCTCCCAGCATCGAGATCCTATCGGCGTCCCCGTCGGGCCCGGTCGTGGCGGGCCGCGCTCCCGTAAGGGACGGTCGTGGCGGGCGGCGGGCGGCGGGCAGCGGGCGGCGGGCAGCAGGCGGCAGGCGGCAGGCGGCGGGCAGCAGGCGGCGGGCAGCAGGCGGCGGGCGGGCCGGATCGCGCTGTCTGTCAGGCCCAGTCGTGTCGGGCGGCGTGCCAGCCGAGCTGGACCCGTGTGCGTACGCCGGCCAGATCCATCAGCGCCCGCAGCCGCCGCTGGAGCGTACGCAACGACAGGTCGAGCTGGCCGGCCACCGCCTCGTCCGTCAGGCCCGACAGCAGCAGCGCCAGGATCTTCCTGTCCAGCTCGCCGATCTCGGGCTCGTGCGACTCCCGTAACTCGCCCAGCGCGTCGGCCCGCAACGGGTATGCGCGCTGCCACACCGCCTCGAACAGCGCCTCCACCCCGGTCAGCAGGCCGCTGCGGTGCAGCAGCACAGCCGCGGGCTCGCCGCCCGGCTCGGTGGTCAGCGGGACCAGCGCCAGCTCGGAGTCGGCCATCATCAGCTTGATCGGCAGCTTGTCGGCCACCCTGACCTGTACGCCCTTGCGCACCGAGTCGACGATGCCGGGGACCGCGCCCGGCGTGGCCAGCACCTCGCGCTCGATCGCCACCTGGTACTCGATCCCGCGGTCCACGCCCCGGTCCTCGGCGGTGTTGTCGCTGGGCGGCACGGCCACGAACGGCGCCGTGGAGAACGAGCGGACGCGTTCGCGGGCGGCCCACTGGATTTGCAGGAAACGCTGTCTCACTGCCTCCACCCCTGTGACGACCTCGATCAGGTCGCCGACGGCGCGGTCGGCGGCGGCCATCCGGTGCTGCTCGGCCAGCGCCACGATCGCCAGCTCCGCCGTGCGCAGCTCCTCCCTGCGGGCGGTGAGCAGGCCGCCCAGCGCCACGGACGGCGGGGCGGCGGCATAGCGGTCGCCGTGGCGATCCGCACTGCCGTCCGCGCGGTGGCCCTCGTGACCGTCCGCGCACCGATCCGCCTGACCATCCGCCTGCCTGCCCGAACGGCCGCCCGCACGGCGGTCCGAGTCGCGGTCCGGGCGGCCGTCTAGATGGACGCCCGCGTGGCGATCCCGGTGGCCGCCCGCATGGCGATCCGGGCGGTCGTCCGGGCGGGGGCCAGGGTGGCGGTCCGGGCGGTGGTCAGGGTGGCGGGAGACCAGGCCGCGGCCGGTCAGGGTGGTGAGGTCCGCTTCGATCGCGGCGGCCGGCCGGTCGAGGGCGGCGGCGAGGTCGGCCACGGAGCGGGGCGCATCCACCAGCAGCCGGTAGACGGCTTCCTCGCCCGCCGTGAGCCCCAGCGCCTCCAGCACGGTGCCCGTCTCCCTCTGCTCGCCCGGATCGCCGACCAGTATGGGAGAGAAAATGGGGCCAAAGGCGACATAGCCGTCTTCGGCCCCGAATCGTGACTGCACGGTTATCTAGCTCACAAGAGCCCGGATGATCTCCTGGCTCACCGTGTTCCCCTTGGCGTCCGAGGCGGTGGCCTTCAGCGACAGGGAGCCGCCGCGGACGGCGGTGGTCCACGCGCCCTTGCCTGTCGGCACGAGCACGGCGGGCTGCCACGTCGCGCCGTCGTCGTAGGAGACCGACAGCGTGGCCTTGCTCGCCCTGCTCGGCGAGTCCAGCCACTCCTGCGTGGTCGCCGACAGGCCGATCCTGACGATCGGGCCGATCACCTTGACGTCGTAGTCGAGCTGCATCATCGGGATGTCCACCTGATAAGGACCCTCAGGGTCGACAGGGGCCGAGGTGAAGCCCCACTCGGTGCGGGTGCGGGTGGAGGTGCGCCAGCGCTCGGCGTCCCTGTTCACGTCGAGCGTCAGCCGGTACGGCGCCGCCTGTTCGGGCAGCCCGTTCCAGACGGCCATGGCGCGCCCCGCCGACTTCCTGATCAGCTTGTCGCCCTGGTAGAGCGCGATCGACATGTTCGCGTACTCGTCGCCGCCGCCACCGGAGTGTCCCGGCGTGCCGTCGGCCAGCGGCGGGATGTTGAACTGCATGCCGTTGCCCTGGTCGCGGAACGGCCCCCAGTACTCGGTGCTCAGCCGCGGCCGGACGACCGGCGCGAACCACTCGTGCGTGACCTTCTGCCCCGCCCGGTAGGTCTGCGGCTTCTGCCGCATCTCCCAGTCGTCGGCGCCGCCGATGAAGTGGTTCTCGTACCAGCGGTAACCCGATCCGGTGGTGACCCACTCGGTGCGTTCGGCCGGGAAGTACTCGCGTTCCTGGAAGCCGAAGGCGGGCCCCCAGCCGTCCACCAGGTTGTAGCGGAAGCCGCCGCCCTCCTGGCCGGTGGTGGCGCCCCGGTACACGCCGCGGATCTCGGCCAGGCCGCGGGCGCGGTAGGTCAGGTCGCGGTCGGGGACGGCGCCCCGGTGCAGGTCCACCAGGTCGTACAGGTAGGTGGCGTAGGCGCGCTGCCGCACCACGGCGAGCTTGCCGGCCAGGCTCGCGCCCTCGTCGCGGGTGACCAGCACGATCGGGATCGGCAGGCCCTCGCCGTAGCTCTCGTACAGGCGTCCAGGCGCGTCGTTGACGACCACCAGCAGCTTGGCGCCGGCTGCGACGGCCTGCTTGGCCCGCTCCTCGGCGGTGACCTCGGCGCTGCGGGTGACGATCACGGCCTTGCCCCTGGCGTCCACGCCCGCGTAGTCCTGCGCGGCGCCCTTGCCCGCGCTGACCGTGCGCAGCAGCGAACGGCCGTCGGTGAGGGTGCCGCCGCCCTGCACGGTGGTGATCAGCGGGGCGCGGCCGGAGACGTCGAGCGTGAGGCTCGGCTCGCCGGCGCGCCAGCGGGTCAGGTAGTCGAACGTGCCCTTCGTGACCCGCTCGGTGGGCGAGACGTAGACGCTGTCGTACCAGATGGGCAGCACGTAGCCGAGCCTGATCGGGCGGTCCTGGCCCGGGATCGTCCTGGCGAAGTCGAGCTGGGTCTGCCGCCGCTCGGCGAGCCGCGGCGTGCTGACGTTCAGCGGCCTGGCCTCGCTCGCGTCGAGCACGACCTCCTTGTTCCCGTCGAGGACGGTCTCGGGGTCGATCAGCAGGGCCATGCCGCGGGCGTCGGCGCGCTGCCCGGCCACCTCCAGCAGCGAGTACGCCACGTAGGTGTCCGGCGGCAGGCGCAGCACCCGCTCGCCGTCCACGTCGTACGGGATCATGTCGCCGTTGAACGCGGCCAGCACCACCCGTCCGGCGGCGGGCTCGCCGTCGCGGTCGCGCAGCTTCAGGGTCAGGTCGTACAGCTCGCGCTCCTTGACCGCGCCGAACGCGGTGCGCACGGACGTCTCCCCCGCCGTGGCGGTGACCAGCCCGGACGCCTTGGCGCCCGGCTCCAGCCCCGCCGGGTCGATGCTCAGCGTGACGTCGGCGGTTCCGTGCGCGGGCACCGTGACCTGCGGCGCGGACAGGGTGGCCGCGGTGGAGCCGCTGACCGCCAGGTCGAGCGTGACGCCGGCGTCGCCGTCGTTGCGGTAGGTGATCGTCCGGTCGGTCCTCGGGTCGCCGTCGGCGTGCGGCCAGTCGTAGAACGCGGTGGGCACCGAGCCCGTCGCGGTCACCGTGGCCCGCACGGCCGCCGCCACGTCGAGCCGGCCCGTGCCCTGCTCGAACGGCGTGTACGGCACCGCCTCGGCGGAGCTCATCAGCGCGTCCTTGAGCCGCTGCCCGGTCCAGCCGGGGTGCCGCTGGAGCAGGATGGCCGCCGCGCCCGCGACGTGCGGGGTGGCCATGGAGGTGCCGTCCAGCTTCCAGTACGGCCCGTCCGCCTCGGTGTTGTACGACGAGTGCGCCGCGTTGATCGCGACCCCGGGCGCGGAGATGTCGGGCTTGAGGCCGTAGGTCCGGTCGAGCGGCCCCATGCTGGAGAACGCGGCCCGCCTGTCGGACTTGTCCACCGCGCCCACGGTCAGCGCCGAGGCCGCGGAGCCGGGCGCGCCGATCGTGCCCTCGCCGTAGCTGTTGCCCGCGGCGATCACGAACAGCGTGCCGTGCTGCGCCGACAGGGTGTCCACGGCCTGCGCCATGGGGTCGGCGCCGCCGTCGGGCAGGCTGCTGCCCAGGCTCATGCTGACGACCTCGGCCCTGGCCGCCGCCCACTCCATGCCCGCGATGATCCACGAGTCCTGGCCGTAGCCGTCGTCGCCGAGCACCTTGCCGATCAGCAGTTCGGCGCCGGGGGCGACGCCCTTGTTGTCGCCGTTGGACGCGGCGCCGGTGCCCGCCACCGTGGAGGCCACATGGGTGCCGTGGCCGTTGACGTCCTTGACCTCCTCGCCCGGCACGAAGCTGGTGGACTCGGCGATGCGGCCCTTGAGGTCGGGGTGGGTATCGTCCACGCCGGTGTCGAGCACGGCGACCTTGACGCCCGCGCCGTCGAGCCCGGCCGCCCACGCCTGCGGGGCGCCGACCTGCGGCACGCTCTCCTTGAGCGCGACCCTGGCCTTGCCGTCCAGCCACACCTTGGCCGGGCCCGACCGCGCGGTCGCGGCCGTGCCGAGCGAGTTCCAGAACGGGCGCGGGTCCGCGCCGAGCCGCAGCGCCGCGCCCTTGACGCTGGGCAGCGCCCGGACGACCTGCGCGCCGGTCGCCGAGCGCGGCGCGGCGCCCGCGTAGGAGACGATCACCGGCGGGGTGCCGCGGTAGCCCATCTCGGCCAGCGCGGTGACGTTGAACAGCCGCCGGTCCAGCCGGTCGGCCGCGAGCAGCGGCACGGCCTCGTCGGGCAGCACGTACAGGTCGCCGCCCGACTGCTGGATCTGGACGCCGCCCTGGGCGCCGGCCGGGCGGTCCACGGTGACGGTGTCCTGGTCGCCGGGGCCGTCCACGTAGTGGACCCGGTGGCCGGTGATGAGGGTGATCTCCGTGTCCTGCGGGGTCTGCGCGGCCGGCCGGGTGTCCGCGTGCGCCGCTAAGGGCGCCGACAGGCCGGTCGCCGCCAGCGCCGCCGCCAGGACGCCGGTGAGGGTTCTGGGAGTGAGGGGCATGCACCGGATTCCACCGGTTCGGATGATCGGCGGGGAAGGGCATCGGGCTGGCGAATACCCGCCGTGACACAACCCCGCCATCACCCGTTCGTCAGACGTTGCGCCGGTATTGGCCGCCCGCCTCGAACAGGGCGTCGGTGATCTGGCCCAGCGAGCAGTGGCGGGCCGCCTCCATCAGCACCGCGAACGCGTTCCCGTCCGACATCGCCGCCTCCCGCAGCCGTGCCAGGTGGGCGGGCGCCTCGGAGCGGTTGCGCTCGTGGAAGTCGCGCAGCCGCCGCAGTTGCGACTGCTTCTCCTGCTCGGTGCCCCTGGCCAGCTCCAGCTTGTGCGGCTCGGGCTCGTCGCTGTCCTTGGTGAACGTGTTCACGCCGACGATGGGCAGCGAGCCGTCGTGCTTGCGCATCTCGTACAGCATGGACTCGTCCTGGATCTTGCCGCGCTGGTAGCCGGTCTCCATCGCGCCGAGCACGCCGCCCCGGTCCGACAGCCGCTCGAACTCGCTCAGCACCGCCTCCTCCACCAGGTCGGTGAGCTCCTCGACGATGAACGCGCCCTGCAACGGGTTCTCGTTCCTGGCCAGGCCCCACTCGCGGTTGATGATGAGCTGGATGGCCATGGCGCGGCGCACCGAGTCGGCCGACGGGGTGGTCACGGCCTCGTCGAAGGCGTTGGTGTGCAGGCTGTTGCAGTTGTCGTAGACGGCGATGAGGGCCTGGAGGGTGGTGCGGATGTCGTTGAAGTTCATCTCCTGGGCGTGCAGGGAGCGGCCCGAGGTCTGGATGTGGTACTTCAGCTTCTGCGAGCGCTCGCCCGCGCCGTAGCGCTCGCGCATCGCCACCGCCCAGATGCGGCGGGCGACCCTGCCGAGCACGCTGTACTCGGGGTCCATGCCGTTGGAGAAGAAGAACGACAGGTTCGGCGCGAAGTCGTCGATCCGCATGCCTCTGGCCAGGTACGCCTCCACGTACGTGAAGCCGTTGGCCAGGGTGAAGGCGAGCTGGCTGATCGGGTTGGCCCCGGCCTCGGCGATGTGGTAGCCGGAGATGGAGACCGAGTAGAAGTTCCTGACGCCGTGCTCGATGAACCACTGCTGGATGTCGGCCATCATCCGCAGGGAGAACTCGGTGGAGAAGATGCAGGTGTTCTGCCCCTGGTCCTCCTTGAGGATGTCGGCCTGGACGGTGCCCCTGACCGTGGCGAGGGTGCGGGCGCGCAGTTCGAGGTCCTCGTCCGCGCCGGGGTCACGGCCGTGCTCGGCGCGGAAGCGGTCCCTGGCCTGGTCGACGGCCGCGTTGAGGTAGAAGGCCAGGATGGTGGGGGCCGGGCCGTTGATGGTCATGGACACCGACGTGTTGGGCGCCGCCAGGTCGAACCCGTCGTAGAGCACCTTCATGTCGTCGAGCGTCGCAATCGAAACCCCCGAAGTGCCGACTTTTCCGTAGATGTCGGGTCGGACGTCGGGGTCGTGACCGTACAGCGTCACCGAGTCGAACGCCGTGGACAGCCGGGTCGCGGGCTGCCCCGCCGACAGCAGCTTGAACCGCCTGTTCGTGCGGAACGGGTCGCCCTCCCCTGCGAACATCCTGGTCGGGTCCTCGTCGTCGCGCTTGAACGGGAACACCCCGGCCGTGAACGGGAACATGCCCGGCAGGTTCTCGCTCCTGAGGAAGCGCAGCAGGTCGCCGTGGTCGCTGTAGCGGGGCAGCGCCACCCTCGGGATGCGGTTGCCGGAGAGCGTCTCGCGCCAGAGCGGCGTGTGGATCTCGCGGTCGCGTACCTTCACCACCAGCTCGTCGGCGGTGTAGCGCTCCTTGACGGCGGGCCAGCCGTCGAGCAGGGCGCGGCTCTCGTCCGACAGCTCCCGCCCGGCCCGCTCGATCTCCCGCTCCCCCTCCTCGGTCAGCAGGTCACGGACGGCGGCGAGCTGCTGGCGGCGGCGCGCCACCTCCGCCTGGGCGAGCGTCTCGGCGTGGTAGGCGCGCACGGTCTCGGCGATGTCGGCCAGGTAACGCGCCCTCGCGGGCGGCACGATCGCGGCCGACGCCTTGGACGTGCGTCCCTCGACCGCCGCGAGCAGCCCGGAGCCGTCGGCGCCGGTCGGGAGCAGCGGCTTGAGGTGGTGGTAGAGCGCGGTGACCCCGGCGTCGTTGTAGCGGGCGGCGATCGTCCCGAAGACCGGCATGTCACCGGGCGAGGCGCCGAACGCCTCGCGGTTGCGGACGAGCTGGCGGCTCACGTCCCGCAGGGCGTCCTCGGCGCCGCGCCGCTCGAACTTGTTGATCACCACGGCCTCGGCGAAGTCCAGCATGTCGATCTTCTCCAGCTGGGAGGCCGCGCCGAACTCCGGCGTCATCACGTAGATCGGCACGTCCACGTGCGGCACGATGCCCGCGTCGCCCTGGCCGATGCCGGGCGTCTCGACGATCACCAGGTCGTGGCCGGCGGCGCGGCAGGCGGTGATCACGTCGTCGAGGCAGGCGGGCACCTCGTTGGGCGCGCCCCTGGTGGCCAGGGAGCGGAAGTAGGTCTGGGCGCTCAGGCTGTTCATCCTGATGCGGTCGCCGAGCAGGGCGCCGCCGCCGCGCCTGCGGGTGGGGTCGATGGCGATGATCGCGATGCGCAGCTTGTCGTCGTTGTCGACGCGGAAGCGGCGGACCAGCTCGTCGGTGAGCGAGGACTTGCCCGAGCCGCCCGTACCGGTGATGCCGAGCACGGGGGCCTGCCTGCCCGCCGCGCGCAGGCCCTCGACCAGGCCTTCGGGGGCGCGGCCCGACTCGATCAGGGTGATCGCGCGGGCCAGCGCGGCCTGGTCGCCGGAGACGACCGCCTCCACCGGCGGCGGGTCGCCCAGCTCGGCGTCGCAGTCCTCGATCAGCTTGTTGATCATGCCGGGCAGGCCGTAACGCTGGCCGTCCTCGGGCGAGAAGATGCGGGTGACGCCGCGCGAGTGCAGCAGCTCGATCTCCTCGGGGACGATCACTCCCCCGCCGCCGCCGTACACCTTGACGTGCCCCGCGCCGCGCTCGCGCAGCAGCTCCACCAGGTAGGAGAAGAACTCGACGTGGCCGCCCTGGTAGGAGCTGATCGCGACGCCCTGGACGTCCTCCTGGATGGCGGCCGTGACGATCTCGTCGACCGAACGGTTGTGCCCGAGGTGGATGACCTCGGCCCCCTGGGACTGGAGGATGCGCCGCATGATGTTGATCGCCGCGTCGTGCCCGTCGAACAGGGCCGCGGCGGTCACGAAGCGTACTGGGTGTACCGGGACGTGCACGCCTGATCACTCCTTCGTGGAGGCCTCTCCTTCCGAAGATACTAGGACGTCCTACTATTTCCCAAGAGCGTCGGGGTAGAGGGGTGTGCAGGGGGGTGACGCCGATGCGCGCGCTGACGTTCGTGCCGGGGGAGAAGGGCACGCTCGACGTGGAGGAACTACCGGACCCGGAACCACATCGGGGCGAGTTGCTGGTCGAGGGACTCGCCCTGGGGATCTGCGGGACCGATCGGGAGCTGGACGAGGCCGAGTACGGCTGGCCGCCACCCGGCAAGGACCGCATGGTCATCGGCCACGAGTCGCTCGGCCGGGTACTTGAGTCGCCGGACGGCTCCGCGTTCTCACCTGGTGACCTGGTGGTCGGCGTGGTCCGCCGGCCCGACCCGGAGCCGTGCGGGGCCTGCAAGCACGGCGAGTTCGACATGTGCCGCAACGGCCGCTACACCGAGCGGGGCATCAAGGAGATCGACGGGTACGGCAGCCAGAAGTGGACCGTCGAGGCCGCCTACGCGGTGCGGCTGGACCCGTCGCTGGCGGACGTCGGCGTGCTGGTCGAGCCCGCGTCCGTGGTGGCCAAGGGCTGGGAGCAGATCGAGCGGATCGGCTCGCGGGCCTGGTTCGAGCCGCACACGCTGCTGGTCACGGGGGCCGGGCCGATCGGGCTGCTGGCTGCGCTGCTGGGGCGGCAGCGCGGCATGGAGGTGCACGTGCTCGACCGCGCGCCGCGCGGCTTCAAGTCGGACCTGGTCGAGGCGCTGGGCGGGACCTATCACTCGGCCTCGTCCCTGGAGTCGTTCGCCCAGGACAAGCCGGACATCATCATCGAGTGCACGGGGGCGGGGCAGCTCGTCATCGACTCCATGATCACCACGGCCGCCACGGGGATCGTGTGCCTGTGCGGGCTCGCGCCGGGCGGGCGTACGCACCGGGTGGACGCCGGGGTCATCAACCGGGACGTGGTCCTGGAGAACGACGTCATCTTCGGCACCGTCAACGCCAACCTGCGTCACTTCCGCGACGCGGCGGCGGCGCTGGCGGCGGCGGATCGGGGGTGGCTGGAGCGGCTGATCACGCGGCGGGTTCCGCTGTCGAGCGCGCTGGACGCGTTCCAGCCCGCCGAGGACGACGTCAAGGTGGTCATCGACCTGACGGCGTGAACGCGAAGCCGACAAGGCAGGCGCGGACCGACGCCATGAGCACGGCCGCCGCGCGGGCGCTCAGCTCGGGTCGTAGGGTTTGCGCCTCTTCGGGGTGGGGTGCGGCTTCGGGGAGGCGGGACCGGCTCCTGCCGGAACGCGCGCCTTCGCGGCGGCACGTGGCTTGGGCTGCTCCTGCTCGGCGTCCGCGAACGGGTTGCGGGGCGACGGCACCCTGGGCCCGGCCGGAGGGCTCGTCCGCTCGCCGCGCCACGGCAGCCACGCCAGCCGCCGATGCGTGCCCCGGCGGCGTCCGGTGACGCGTAACGAGAGCACGATCGTCATGAGCACCATCGCGGCCAGCAGCGCGGGCGGCGTGCCCAGGACGTCCAGCGGCGACCCGTGCTCCGTCCCGGTGCGCGGCGGCGCCACGATCGGCCGCTCGGTGGAGCGGATCTCTTCCAGCCGCTCCACGTTCTCCTTGACCATGCGCGGCAGGCCGTACCCGACGACCTTGTCCGTCTCCCTGGTCTTGCGTTTGAGCCAGACCCGGTCGACGTTCGCCTCGATGGTGTGGATCTTCTTGCCCTCGACCCGCTCCACGACTCCGACGTGGTCGATGCCCTTGTAGCTCTTGCCGCCGCGCCAGTCGAAGAAGACCAGCGCTCCCGGCTCCGGCTGTCTGCTCCAGGCGTTCTGCTGGATGAACCAGGCCGCGTGGGAGGGTGTCCAGGCGAACTCGCCGACGTAGTCGGAGAGGCCGGACTTGTTCGCGGCCCAGGCGAGGAACATGTCGCACCATGGCGCGTCGCGGTACTGGGTGTCTTGGACGCGATCCGCGTACCACTGGCCGAACTTGGTGAACTGGCCGCTCTTCTCCTTGTAGCCGAGTTCCTGCCGCACCGTCTTCAGCAGCTCGTCCGCGATCGGGTCCAGGGTGACTCCTCCCGAGAAAACCGACAAATCACGATGGACTGTAGTAGCGCCATCGCGAATTCGCGCGTATCTCCCTGGAAAGTGTCTAGTTGTAAGCAGAAATGGTGGCTATGTGACTCCTGAGACGGATGTGGCGGGCTACTACTGCCCTTAGGAGCCGGCGCCCACGCGGTAGACGCCCTCGTCGCCGAGTCCGGGCGCGACGACGTCGGCCACGATCACGGTCACGTTGTCCGGCGAGCCTCCCTCGTTCGCCAGGTCGATGAGCCGCTGGACGCACGCCGCCGGGTCTGTCACCGTGGTCAGCACTTCGTGCAGCATCTCGGGCCCGAGCACGGTCGTGAGCCCGTCGGAGCAGAGGAGGTAGCGATCATCAGGCTCGGCTTCGCGCAGCGCCATGTCGGGCTCCGCCCTGCCCTCGCTGCCCAGCACCCGCAGCACCATCGAGCGGCGGGGGTGCACGGCGGCTTGATCCTCCGTTATCCGGCCTTCGTCCACCATCGACTGCACAAGTGTGTGATCCTTGGTCATCTGGTAGAGCGCGCCATCACGAAGCAAGTATCCGCGGGAGTCACCGAGATGAGCCAGGGCGAAGTGGTAGCCATCCCACAGCATGGCGGTCACCGTGGTCCCCATGCCTCTGCGCGCGGGGTCGATGTCGGCCAGCTCGACCAGCCTGCGAGCCGCCTCGTGCACGGCGCCTTCCAGCGCCGCCTCCAGGTCGGAGCCCGTTTCGGGAAGCGTGGCATCCAGCTCGCGCATGACGGCACACGCCGCCGAGCTCGCCAGCTCGCCGGCCGCATGTCCACCCATCCCGTCAGCCACCACGAGCAACCGGCCGCTCGCGTAGCCAGAATCCTCGTTCTGCTCCCTGCGGCGGCCCACGTCTGATCCGGCGGCATAGCGGATGTTGTGCTTCATACCCTGCAGTAAATCATTGGTTGAAAGACTTCACAAGCAGATGCGCTGAAGACTCTTGTGAACTACTGTGGGCTCCATGAGCCACGACCCGACCGTGAACGCCGGGGACATCGCCCGGCTCGCAGGTGTCGGGCGTGCCGCGGTGAGCAACTGGCGCCGTCGCCACGACGACTTCCCCCAGCCCGTCGGCGGTACCGCCAACCAGCCCCTCTTCTCGCTGCGGCAGGTCGAGGCGTGGCTGCGGCGCTATGGGAAGTCCTACCAGGTATCGCTGGGAGATCGGGTCTGGCAACGCCTGAAAGCCGCGGGCGATTTGCGGCTGGGCGAGCTGGTCGCCCAGGCCGGAGCCCTGCTGACCAGTACGGACACCGCCCGGGAGCTCGACAGCGAGCTGGCCGGGCTCGTCCGGGAGCTGGGTGAGCAGCACGGCGCGTCGGCCGCCTACGAGTTCCTCTGCGAGCGCTACCTCGAAGCCCACTCACGCCAGCTCTCCGTCACCCGCGAGGACGTCGCCGCCCTGATGGTGCGGCTGGTGGGGGCCGGCGGCGGCACCGTACTCGACCCGGCCTGCGGCGTCGGCACCCTGCTGCTCGCCCCCCTCCGCGCGGCGAGGGCGCAGGGAGAGGAACGCGGCGCCGCCCCGGGCGCGTCCGCCCCGGCACGCGTGCTCGGCCAGGACCGGGACGCGTCCGCCCCGGCGCGCGTGCTCGGCCAGGACCGGGACGCGTTCGCCCCGGCGCGCGTGCTCGGCCAGGAGCTGAGCGAGACCGCGGCCGCCATCACCGCCTCCAGGCTGCTGCTGCGCGGCGTCGAGGCCAGCATCGTGGCCGGCGACACCATGCGGCACGACGGCTTCGCGGGCGAGCGGGCCGACGCCGTCGTGTGCGATCCGCCGTTCAACGAGCGGGCCTGGGGCTACGAGGAGCTGACCGGCGACCCGCGCTGGGAGTACGGCCTGCCGCCGCGCGGCGAGCCCGAGCTGGCCTGGGTGCAGCACTGCCTCACCCACGTCAAGCCGCGCGGCCTGGTCGCCATCCTCATGCCGCCCGCCGCCGCCAGCCGCAAGGCGGGCCGCCGCATCCGCGCCAACCTGCTGCGCGCGGGCGCCCTGCGGGCGGTCGTCGCGCTGCCCGGCAGCGACCTGTGGCTGCTGCGCCGCCCGGCCGCCGGTGAGCGGCCGCCGTCCGAGGTGCTCATCCTGGACGCCACGGCCGACCTGTCGATCGTCGAGCCGGCCTGGCAGGCGTACCTGGAGGACCGTTCCGACCAGACCGTACGCATCATCGACCTGCTGGCCGACGAGGTCGACATGACGCCGGCCCGGCACCAGCGGCGCGACGACGTGGGCCGGGCGTTCGCCGAGGCGCGCGACCGCTTCCTGTCGGCGGCGGCCGTGCCGCCCGACCTGAAGGTGCTGGAGCAGCCGCTCGACCAGCCCGCCACCACGCTCGGCGACCTGATCAAGGAGGGCCTGGTGACGACGTCCCAGGCGCCGCCCAAGATGTCCGCCGACGGCGGCGAGGTGCCGGTCCTGACCTCCGACGACGTGCTGAACGGCGGCGCCCCGTCCGGCCTGACGACCATGCAGCAGGGGCTCGTGCCGATCCAGCCGGGCGACGTGGTGGCCTCCTACTCGGCCGTACGGGTCATGGAGGACGGCGGCGGAGCCGTGCTGGGGCCGCATCTGACGCTCTACCGGGTGGACGCGCGCCGGCTCGACCCCGACTTCCTGGCCGGGTTCCTGCGCGCGGCCGGCGGCCGGGTGACGACCGGCTCCAGCAGGTTCGACGTGCGGCGCACCCGCCTGCCGCGGCTGTCGCTGAAGGAGCAGCGCGCGTACGGCGAGGCGTTCAGGCAACTGGCCGTGCTGGAGGACGCCATCCGTGAGACCTCGACGCTGGGGCAGACCCTGATCCGGCTGGGCCTCGACGGCCTCGCCGACGGGCACCTGCACCCGCAGTCCTGACGGTGTAGTTTTTCCCCGAAAGGCTGCGGGAGGGGCGTTGATGGTCATCGGTGACCGCTATGAGCTCGACGACCTCCCTCTGGGGCAGGGCGGCATGGGAGCGGTCTACGCGGGCCACGACCGCCACCTCGACCGCCGGGTCGCGGTGAAGCTGCTGCGGCTGCCCAGCGGGCCCGATCACGAGCTGGAGCGCCGGTTCATCCGCGAGGCGCGCATCCTGGCCAGGCTGGAGCATCCGGGCGCTCCCGTCCTGTACGACTTCGGCACCCACGAGCAGCGCCTCTACCAGGTGATGCAGTTCATCGAGGGCGTCACCGTGGCCGACGTGGTGCACGAGCACGGGCCGCTGCCGGTGCCGTGGGCGGCGGCGATCGCGGCGCAGGCGTGCGCGGTGCTGTCGGCGGCGCACAGCCTGGCGATCTGCCACCGCGACCTCAAGCCGACCAACCTGATGCTCTGCCCCGACGGCAGCGTGAAGGTGCTGGACTTCGGGCTGGCCATGCTGCGGGAGTCGGACGTCACGACGTTCACGCGGATCGGGCAGATCCTGGGCACTCCGGCGTACATGGCGCCCGAGCAGATCCAGCACGGCGTCGCCGAGCCCCGCAGCGACCTCTACTCGCTCGGGTGCGTCCTGCACGAGATGCTGAGCGGACGGCAGCTCTTCACCGGGCCGACCGACTACGTGGTCTTCGAGAAGCAGGTCAAGGAGCGCCCGCCGCTGATCCCCGGGCTGCCGGACGCGCTGAGCGCGCTGCTGGCGCAACTGCTGGAGAAGAAGCCGGACGACCGGCCCGCCGACGCGGACGAGCTGTACGGGCGGCTCGATCCCTTCGCCGTGGACCTGCCGATGCTGCCGGGCTTCCTGACGGCGGCGCCGAGCCCCGGCCGCATGTACGCCCGCATGGCGGGACGCGCCCTGACCACCTGAACCCTCCACCGCTAAGGTAAGCCTTGCCTAACGAGGAGAGGTTGCATGCGGTGGACGGGACTCGGGCTGTCCCTGGCGGTGCTGGTGGCCATGGCGGCGTTGAGCCTGGCCGTCGGCGCGCAGGCGATACCCATCAGCGAGGTGTGGCAGCAGTTCTGGCACCCTGACGGCGGCGAGACCGCCGCCGTGATCTACGACCTGCGCCTGCCCCGCACCCTCCTCGGCCTCTGCGTCGGCCTGTCGCTCGGCCTCGCCGGAGCGCTCATGCAGGGCCTGACCCGCAACCCGCTCGCCGACCCAGGGCTGCTCGGCGTGAACTCGGGCGCCTCCCTGGCCGTCGTCTGCTCCATCCTGTTCTTCGGCGCGCACGACATGACCACCTGGGTGTGGTTCTCCATGGCGGGGGCGCTGGTGGCGGCCGTGGCCGTGTACGCCCTCGGCAACCAGCACCCCACCCGCCTCGTGCTCGCCGGAGCCGCCATCAGCGCCTCGCTGGTCGCCGCGATCAACGGGGTGCTGGCGCTGGACTCCGGCGTGTTCGACCAGTGGCGGTTCTGGGACGTCGGAGCGCTGGCCGGGCGCTCCCTCGACGTGGTGATCCAGGTGACGCCGTTCGTGGTGGTGGGGGCCGTGCTGGCGCTGGCGCTCGGGCGCGGGCTGAACGTGATCGCACTCGGCGAGCAGACGGGGCAGGCCCTGGGGGTGCGGCTGGGGCGTACCCGGCTGCTCGCCGGGGTGGCGATCACGCTGTTGTGCGGGGCGGCCACGGCGGCGGCCGGGCCGATCGGGTTCGTCGGGCTGATGGCGCCGCACGCCGTACGGGCCTTCACCGGGCCCGACCACCGCTGGGTGCTGGCCTACTCTGCCGTGCTCGCGCCCGCGCTGCTGCTGGCCGCCGACGTGGTGGGGCGGGTGGTGGTGCGGCCCGGGGAGCTGGAGAGCGGGATCGTCACCGCGTTCGTGGGCGGGCCGATCTTCATCTACCTGCTGCGCCGACGCAAGGCGGTGGCGGCGTGAGGACGGTGCGGATCTCGGGGCCGGCAAGGCGGTGGCAGGCGTGAGGACTGTTCGGATCTCCGGGTTGACCCTGCGCGTGCATGTGCGGGCCTGCGTGGTGCTGGTGTGCCTGCTGGCGGCGAGCGCCGCGCTGGCCCTGGTCGCGCTGAGCACCGGGTCGGCCCTGTCGGCGGGCGACGCGCTACGGACGCTCCTCGGGTACGGCGACGCCGCCACCGAGATGATCGTCTACACCCTGCGAGCGCCCCGGGTGCTGCTGGCCCTGTTCGTCGGGGCGGCGCTGGGCGTCGGCGGGGCGGTCGTGCAGAGCCTGTCACGCAACCCCCTGGGCAGCCCGGACGTCATCGGCGTCAACGCGGGAGCAGCCGCCGGAGCCGTGCTGATGATCCTCGTCCTGGGCTCGGAGACCGGGCAGGGGGTCTCACTGGGGGCGCTGGCCTGCGGGCTGGCGGCGGGCCTGGCGGTGTACGCGCTGTCGTTCAGGCGGGGAGTCAAGGGGACCCGGCTGGTGCTGGTCGGGGTGGGGGTGACGGCGATGCTGCACTCGCTCATCGCGTACCTGCTGACCCGGGCCGACCTGTACGAGTCGCAGGGGGCCAAGGTGTGGCTGATCGGCAGCCTGGCCGGGGCCGGCTGGGACCGGGTGTGGCCCGTGGCGCTGGCCGTCGTCGTGGGGCTGCCCGTCGCGCTCGGGCTGGGCCGGTCGGCCGCGCTGATGGAGATGGGAGACGCGGCGGCGGGGGCGCTGGGGTTGCGGGTCGAGCGGCTGCGGCTGGTGCTGCTGCTGGTCGCGGTCGGGCTGTCGGGGGTGGCGGTGTCGAGTGCCGGGCCGGTCGGGTTCGTGGCGCTGGCGGCGCCGCAGCTCGCCAAGCGGGTCACTCGCGCGCCGGGGCCGGGGATCGGGTCGTCGGCCGCCATGGGGGCGCTGCTGCTGGCGGCGGCCGACCTGGTGGCGCAACGACTGCCGACGCCCGGCCAGCTTCCCGTGGGGGTGCTGACCGGGGGGCTCGGCGGGTTGTACCTGGCCTGGCTCCTGTATCGGGAGTGGCGCCGCTAGCTGCTAGCGGGGCAGGGTGGCGAAGGCCGTGATGAGGCCGTCGGCGAGCTCGTTGCGCCAGCAGTAGCGATCATGCCCGCCCGCATACTCCCGGAACGTGCTCATCTCCCCCAGCCGCTCCCGCAACCGAGCCGTCGGCCCCACCAGAGCCCACTCATCGCTGCCGACCTGAAGGTGCACGGTAGGCGGCGCAGCCCCGGACAGCTCCCCCGTGAGCCACTCAGGCGAAGGTCCGTTGGGCCACCAGAACGACCCCGACTGCGACACCGCGGCCACGAACCGATCAGGCCGGCGATGGGCGGCGTACACGGCCGCCAGCCCGCCGAAGCTCTGCCCCGCGATCACCGTGGCCCCTTCGTACGGCAGCGCGTCCACGAAGGCGGGGTCGCAGGTGAGCAGCCGCGCCCGCTCCGCCCCCGACTCCACGAGCCAGGCGGTGACCGGGGGCAGCGTTCCCGCCTCGATGAGGTTGTCGAGCATGACGGGCAGGTCGTCCACCCAGTGCTCGCCGTCCAGCACGACGAGGGTGGCGCGCGGCGGGCGCACGGGGTCGTACCGCCAGCCGATGGGGTGGCGGGTGAGCTCGTGCCGCGGCTCGCCACCGGGGGTGAGCCAGGGCGACGGCGGGACGGTTTCGGCGATCGAGAAGCCCTGCCAGAGCCGCGGGTTGCGCGGGTCGGCGGTCAGGGCGCCGTCCACGGACAGGCGGTAGGAGGCGCGCCAGCCCGCGGGCACCAGGTAGGTGCGGTGCCACAGGTCGCCGGTGCGCTCCATCAGGGCGGCGTCGGTGTCGTGGGTCAGCTTGTTGGCCAGCACCCGCACCTCCGCCGCCTGCCCGCGCCACGAGAACGTCACGGCCCGGTGGCCGGCGTCCACTTCGGTCACCAGGGGTGAGACGTCCAGGTCGAGCGTCGGGGCGGGCAGGGTCTGCGGAGGTGCGGGCCTGGGGACCCGCGGCGGGCGGTCGCGCATCAGGAGAACTGCTGCTCGATGCGGCCGAGGATGTTGGTGGCGCTGTAGTAGTCGATGCGGAAGGCGTCGAGGCCCAGGTCGTAGACGCGCTTGCCGGTGACGGCGGGCAGGTCCTTCCACAGGGCCTTGGCCTCGGTGGCGGCGATCTGCTGGGGGCTGTGGCCGGCGAAGAAGATGGAGCTGTCGCCGAACGCCTTGATGACGTTCTCCTGGGAGATGTTCACGATGTCCTTGCGGCCGCCGCCCTCCTTGCTGGACTCGGCGGCCAGGGCCGCGTCCACCGGGTGCAGCTTGAAGCCGAGCGCGGTGAGCAGGCCGCCCTGGGCGGAGGCGTCGGTGAAGACGGGGATGTCGGTGTTGTTGTCGCGCAGGACGACGGCGTCCTCGGCGGGGAGCTTGATCTTGCCCTTGACCTCGGTGACGCGCTGGTCGTAGTCGGCGACGAGCTTGGCGGCGTTCGCCTCCAGGCCGAGCGCCTGGCCGAGCTTGGTGCTGAGCTCCTGCCAGGTGACGTTGTCGTGCCGGAACAGGATGGTCGGCGCGACGGCCTTGAGCTGGTCGTAGACCTTGGCGGTGCTGTCGGCGCCGGAGGCGCTGCCGACGATGAGGTCGGGCTTGGCCGCGATGACCTTCTCGATGTCGGCCTCGTAGCCCTGGTAGAGCACGGTCACGCCGGCCTTGGTGGCGGCGTCGGACCACTGTTTGAAGAAGCCGTTGGCGTCGGTGATGGGGCCGGGAGGGGTGGCCTGGGAGGAGACGACGGGGGCGCCGAGCGCGAGGAGCTGGCCGGTCATGGTGACGCTGGTGGACACGATGCGCTTCGGGGTGGCGGGCACCTCGGTCGTGCCGGCCTCGTGCTGCACCGTACGTACCGGTCCCGCCTGCGCCGAGGGGGCCGGGTCGTCGCCGGACCCGCACGCGGCGAGGCTGACCGCGGCCAGGAGCGCGGCGAGGCCGGCGCGGATGAGGGATGCCACATCAACTCCAAGTTAGGTATGCCTAATTTCAATTAGGGGAGCCTAACCTAACCTCCTCCCAGCCTTCCCGAGGGGTGTGTCGTTCGAGAGAACGCGCTCTCTCGGGTAACACAGATCGTTATTTAACCCCGGTTGACAGCAGCATGTGAGCACCGAGACTCTCTTGAGAGAGCGCTCTCTCACCCATCCCCCTTAGCAGGACCCCAGGAGGGTTTCCCATGGCCCCTCGCATCCGGCGGCTCGGCCTGCCGTTGCTCACCGCGTCCCTTCTCGCCCTGGCGACGGCGTGCGGCGGAGGCGGCGGCGCAGGCGGCGACACCGCCACCGAGTCGAGCGCCAAGCCCGGAGAGAAGATCAAGCTGACCGTCGACCTGTTCGGCGACTTCGGCTTCAAACCGCTCTACGACGAGTACAAGAAGACCCACCCGAACATCGAGATCGTCGAGAACGTCACGCAGTTCAACGACCACCACAGCAACCTGGTCAAGCGGCTGGCCACGAACGCCGGCGCGGGGGACGTCGCGGCGGTCGAGGTGGGCTACATCAGCACGTTCACCGCCCAGCCGGGCAAGTTCGCCGACCTCAAGCAGTACGGGCTCGACAAGCGCCAGGCCGACTACCTCGACTGGAAGTGGCAGCAGGGCCTGAGCAAGGACGGCGCCCAGGTGCTCGGCCTCGGCACCGACGTCGGCGGCCTGGCCATGTGCTACCGCAAGGACCTGTTCAAGAAGGCCGGGCTGCCCGAGGGCCGCGAGGAGGTGTCGGCGCTCTGGCCCACCTGGGAGCAGTACATCGAGACGGGCAAGAAGTTCGCCGCCGCCAACGTGGCCGGGGCCAAGTTCGTGGACTCCCCCGGTGAGATCTTCCGCGCCATGGTCAACCAGGCGCCCGTCGGCCTGTACGACGCCCAGGACAACATCATCGTGGACTCCAACCCCGACGTGAAGAAGGCCTGGGACCTGTCGAACCAGCTCACCGCGGACGGCTTGACCGCCAAGCTGGCCGCCTTCTCGCCGCCGTGGAACACCGGCTTCGCCAAGGGCTCGTTCGCCACGATCATCTGCCCGGCCTGGATGACCGGCTTCATCCAGGAGCAGGCCAAGGACTCGGCCGGCAAGTGGGACATCGCCAACGTGCCCGGCGGCTCGGGCAACAGCGGCGGCTCGCACCTGATGGTGCCCAAGCAGAGCAAGCACCCGAAGGAGGCGGCCGAGCTGATCGACTTCCTCACCTCCAAGGAGAACCAGGCCAAGGTCTTCAAGGAGGAGGGCACCTTCCCGTCGATCCCGGCCCTGTACGACGACCCGTCGATCCAGAACTTCACCAAGCCGTTCTTCGGCGACGCCCCCATCGGCAAGATCTACTCCGACGCCGCCAAGGCGCTCAAGCCGCAGCACCTCGGCCCCAAGGAGGCCGACGTGCGCACCGCCATCGGCAACGGCCTCGGCCGCGTCGAGCAGGGCAAGCAGACGCCGGAAGAGGCGTGGGCGCAGGTGCTCGAGGACGTACAGAAGATCAAATGAGCACCCTTCCCCTCGCGGTCACGCGACGGCGTAGGCGCAGCGTGCGGCACACCCTCGACCTGAGGGTGTCGCCGTACGCCTACGTGGCCCCGTTCTTCCTGCTGTTCTGCGCCTTCGGGCTGTTCCCGCTGGTCTACACGGCCTGGGTGAGCCTGCACGAGTGGACGTTGCTCTCCGACACTCAGGAGTTCGTCGGCCTGGGCAACTACTCGACGCTGCTCACCGACGCCTACTTCTGGAACGCCACCTTCAACACCCTGTCGATCGGCGTGCTGTCGACCGTGCCGCAGCTCGCGCTGGCCATCTGGCTGGCGCACCTGCTCAACCGGCGGCTGCGTCTCCAGACGTTCTTCCGGATCGCGCTGCTGCTGCCGAACGTCACCAGCGTGGTGGCGGTAGTGGTGATCTTCAGCCAGCTCTTCGGCCGGGACTTCGGCATGATCAACTGGATGCTGTCCTGGTTCGGCGTCGGTCACATCGACTGGGCGGCGGGCACGGCCACCTCGCACGTCGCGCTGTCGGTGATGATCATGTGGCGCTGGACCGGCTACAACGCGCTGATCTTCCTGGCCGCGATGCAGGCCGTCCCGCGCGAGCTGTACGAGGCCGCCACCATCGACGGCGCAGGCAACTTCACCCAGCTCCGCAAGATCACCATCCCGATGATCCGGCCGACGATCATCTTCGTGGTCATCGTCTCCACGATCGGCGCCATGCAGATCATCGCCGAGCCCATGCTGTTCGGGCAGAGCAGCGGCGGCGGTGGCGGCATCGCAACGGGCGGCCCCGACCGCCAGTTCCAGACGCTGGCGCTGTTCGTCTACGAGCAGGGCTTCGCGAACTCGACGTTCGACTTCGGCTACGCCTCGGCGGCGTCGTGGCTGATGTTCGTGGCCGTGGTGATCGTCGCGGGGATCAACTTCCTGATCACCCGCAAGGTGAAGGGAGGTCTGGTGTGAGACTGCGATACCTGACCCTGACCGCGGTGGCCTTCTTCTCGGCCTTCCCGCTGTACTACAGCGTCGTGGTGGCCTCCAGGCACAACTCCGCGCTGGCCGAGGTGCCGCCGCCGCTGATCCCCGGTGGCAACTTCTTCGCCAACGTGTCCCGGGTCTTCGACACCGTGCCCTTCGGGCTGGCGCTGGCCAACTCGTTCATGGTGGCGGGAGCGATCTCGATCGCGGTGATGTTCTTCTCGACGCTGGCCGGGTTCGCCTTCGCCAAGCTGAAGTTCAGGGGCAGGAACATCATGCTGGTGATCACGGTCGCGACCATGATGGTGCCCGCCCAGCTCGGCATCATCCCGCTCTACATGCTCATGGTGAAGCTGGAGTGGACCGGCACCAACTACGCGCTGATCGTGCCCGCGCTGGTCAACGCGTTCGGCGTGTTCTTCATGACGCAGTACCTCTCGCGCGCCCTGCCCACCGAGCTGCTGGAGGCCGGCCGGGTGGACGGCTGCACGACGTGGGGGCTGTTCTGGCACGTCGTGCTGCCCGCCGCGCGGCCCGCGGCGGCGGTGCTGGGCATGCTGACGTTCATGTCGGCCTGGAACGACTACTTCTGGCCGCTGGTCGTGCTCACCCCGGACAATCCGACCGTCCAGGTGGCGCTCTCGACCCTGGCCAGCGGGTACGTCAACGACTACGTGCTCGGCCTGGCGGGAACGGCGATCGGGACCCTGCCGCTCGTCGCCGTCTTCGCGCTGTTCGGCAAACAAATCATCGGCGGAATCATGCAAGGAGCTGTTAAGGGATGATCTTTCCCGAGGACTTCGTCTGGGGTGCCGCCACGGCCTCCTACCAGATCGAGGGGGCGGTCAAGGAGGACGGGCGGGGCCAGTCGATCTGGGACACCTTCTCCCACGCCCCCGGGAACGTGGCCGACGGCGACACCGGCGACGTGGCCTGCGACCACTATCACCGCTACGGCGACGACATCGAGCTGATGCGCGAGCTGCGGCTGGCGGCCTACCGGTTCTCGGTGGCCTGGCCGCGCATCCAGCCGGACGGCGAGGGCCCGGTCAACCCGCGCGGCCTGGCGTTCTACGACAAGCTCGTAGATGAACTACTAGCCGCCGAAATTTCGCCATATGTCACGCTTTATCACTGGGATCTACCCCAAGCCCTCGAAGACCGCGGCGGCTGGACGAACCGGGACACCGCCTACCGCTTCGCCGACTACGCCGAAGCCGTCCACGCCAAGCTCGGCGACCGCGTCGACAACTGGGCCACGCTCAACGAGCCCTGGGTGGCCGCCTTCCTCGGCTACGGCAACGGCGTGCACGCGCCCGGCCGCCGCCGCGCCGCCGACGCCATGCGCTCGGCCCACCACCTGCTGCTCGGCCACGGCCTGGCGGCCAGGAGGCTGCGCGACGCCGGCGCGCGCAAGCTCATGCTCGTCGTCAACTCCTCCCCCGTCCTCACGCCCGCCCAGGTCAACGACCCCTCGGCGGTGCCGAGCGAGGCGGACGCGGCCGCGGTGCACCGCGTCCACGCGCTGCTGACCAGGCAGTTCCTCGACCCCGCCGTCTACGGGACGTACCCGGAGGAGGTGCTGGAGGCGGCGGCCCGCAACGGCGGCACGGAGCACATCCAGGACGGCGACCTGGAGCTGATCAACGCCCCGATCGACCTGGTCGGCGTCAACTACTACAACCCGTGCGTGGTCGAGTCGGGCCCGGGGCTGCCGGCCGACGCCGCGTGGCCTGGCTCGGAGGACGTCAGGTTCGCCACGGCCGACGCGCCGACCACCGCGATGGGCTGGCCCATCGTGCCGGACGGGCTGTCGCGGCTGCTCGTCCGGCTCTCCCAGGACTACCCGCAGGTCGGGCTCATGGTCACGGAGAACGGCGCCGCCTTCGACGACGTCGTACGCGACGGCCGGGTGCACGACGACGAGCGGGTCGCCTACCTCGACGGGCACCTGCGCGAGGTGCACCGGGCCATCGAGGCGGGCGCCGACCTGCGCGGCTACCTGGTGTGGTCGCTGCTCGACAACTTCGAGTGGGCCGAGGGCTACCGGCGGCGCTTCGGCATCGTGCACGTCGACTACGCGACCCTGGAGCGCGTCCCCAAGGACAGCGCGCTGTGGTACCGGGACGTGATCGTCAGGAACGGCCTGTAGATTCTTTGACGTGCTCTCCCTCCTGGTGCAGACATGAGACGCCCGACCCTTGAGGCGGTCGCCGCCCGCGCGGGCGTTTCGCGCGCCACCGCCTCCCGCGTGGTCAACGGACAGACGACGGTGGCGCCGCACATCCGCGACGCCGTGCTGCGCGCGATCGACGAACTGGGCTACGTGCCCAACTCCGCCGCGCGCAGCCTGGTCACCCAGCGCACCGACTCGGTGGCCCTGGTCGTCAGCGAGCCGGGGACCAGGGTCTTCTCCGAAGATCCGCTGTTCTCCACCGCGATCAGGTCCGCCTCGGTGGAGCTGGAGGCGATCAACAAGCAGGTCGTGCTCATGCTGGCGTCCTCGCCGAAGAGCCACGCCAGGGTGGAGCGTTACATCTCCGGCGGCCACGTCGACGGGGTCATGCTGCTGTCCATGCACGGCGCCGACCCGCTGCCCGCCGCGCTGTCCAGGCTGCGGGTGCCGGTCGTCTCGTACGGGCGTCCCGCCGTCCCGGTGGACATCCCGTTCGTCGACAACGACAACGTCGGCGGGGCCGAGGCCGGGGTGCGGCACCTGGTGGAGACCGGGCGGCGCAGGATCGCCACCATCGCCGGGCCACAGGACATGATCGCCGGCCAGGACCGCCTGTCCGGCTACCGCAACGTGCTGCGCGACTCCGACCGCCGCTCCATCGTGGCGGTCGGCGACTTCACCCGCGAGTCAGGCGCGATCGCGATGCGCCAGCTCCTCGGCGACGACCCGGCGCTCGACGCCGTGTTCGTGGCCAACGACATGATGGCGGTCGGGGCCCTGCAGTCGCTGCGCCAGGCCGGGCGGCGGGTGCCCGACGACGTGGCCGTGGTCGGGTTCGACGACGTCGAGGCGGCCAAGTACACCGAGCCGCCGCTGACGACGCTGCGGCACCCGATCGCCGAGCAGGCGGCGGCCATGGTCAGGCTGCTGCTCAACCTGTTCGAGGGCGGGCCGACCGATCCGATCATCCTGCCCACGGAGCTGGTGATCAGAGAGTCGGCCTAGGGTGCCGTCGGCCCCGCCCGCGCGGACGTCCGCATGGCGCTGACCGCGTTCAACAAGAACCGGCAGGCGATCGCGAGCGAGCTGGTCCGGCTGCGCGGCGAGAACTGCTGGGTGGACATCGTGTACTACGACAACCGCCCGCAGGACGCCAAGAGCGTCGACGACACCATCCGCTCGATCCTCGCCACGACGGTCAACGGGCGCACGATCCAGGTCACGCCGTGCCGGTGCACGGTGGGGACGCGGGAGGTCGTGACGCACAACAAGCTCATGATGATCGACGGGTTCTACGACGACGACATCACGCCGCGCGTCTACACGGGCAGCGCCAACTTCACCGCCCTGGAGAACGCCGACGACGCCTTCCTCCGGATCTCCGGCCGGGCCGTCCACGACCAGTACCTGTCCTGGTTCTACGGGCTGCGGAGCGCCTGCAGACAATAGGTGGCATGATCTCCCGCAGTGCCGCCGTGTCCGCCGCCGTCGCCGTCGCCGAGGAGCACGGGGTGCGGGTGGTGGAGCCGGTGGTGCTGAACGACTCCTTCAACCTGCGCATCCTGCTGCGGCCCGCACCCGTCGTGGCGCGGGTGCCCACCACCACCGCCCTCGGCCGGCCCGACCCCGCCGGGGCGCTGGGGCGGGAGGTGGCGGTCGTGTCGTACCTGCGCGACGCGGGCGCGCCGGTGGTGCCGCCCAGCGACCTGCTGCCCGCCGGGCCTCATCTGCGGGACGGCGTCGCGATGTCGTTCTGGGCGCACGTCCCGCACGATCCCGGCCACGTCGTCACGCCTGACGTGGCCGGGGGGATGCTCGCTGAGCTGCACGCGGTGTTGCGCGGGTTTCCCGGCGAGCTGCCGTTCCTCGAGCCGGTGCTGGACGAGCCGGTGCGGCTGCTGGACCTGCTGTCCGAGAGGGGTTCAGGGCTGGTCGGGGCCGGGGAGCTGGCGCGGCTGCGGGAGGCGCACGCGGCACTCGCCGCCCAGGTACGGGACGAGGCCGCCGGCGTTCAAGCCGTGCATGGGGACGCGCATCCCGGCAACCTCCTCGCCACGCCCGCCGGGCTGCTCTGGAACGACTTCAAGGAGTGCATGGCGGCACCCGTGGAATGGGACCTGGCCTGCCTGCTCCGGACGACGCGGCTCGACGGCCGGGCGGCGGTGCGGGCGTACGGGACAGACCCCGGCGCGCCCGGCCTGCGGGCGTTCCTGGCGGCGCGCGGGCTGCAGGGCACGCTGTGGGTGCTGGCCAGGGCGCTGCGTTTCCCCGGCCAGGCGGGCGCGGCCCGCTCGACGCTGCGGACGTGGCTCAGCGACCCCAGCGGCGCCATCCGATAGCCCTCTCGGTCACACGCGGAAGACGCGGAGCTGGAGGGCGAGCGTGGAGTAGTAGCCGACCAGCGTGGTCAGCTCGAACAGCTCCCGCTCCCCCAGCACCGCGTACTCCTCCTCGTCCAGATCCCCCTCGGCCACCAGCGCCCGCGCCACCCGCAGCACCGCCGCCTCGCCCGCGTCGGCGAGCGGCAGCGGCGAGCCGTCGCGCAACGCCGCGAGCTGCTCCTCGGTGAAGCCCAGCTCGCGCGCGATCGGCTCGTGCGCGGCCCGCTCGAACGCGCTGTCCCGGTGCCCGGCCACGATCAGGATCGCCAGCTCCCGCGCCCGGTCGGTGAGCGTGGAGCGGTAGCGGACGGCGGCCCCCAGCTCCTGGAGCGGATCGCCGAGCGGCGGGCTGAGCAGCATCGCGTTGAAGGGCCCGGTGAGCCCGCCCTCCTCGTCCACCATGAACCGGCCGCGCGGCCCCGAGGTGATCCTGTCGTAGAGGGCGCGGGCCTCCGGGCCCAGCTCGTCCGGTGGTGTCCTGCGCAGGCGTGCCATTCCGTGATCGTAGCCGCCTCTTCTCGGCGCCCCCGGGGAGGTGTTCTGTGGAGGCATGACGGCGATGTCCACGAAACGGCTGGAGTTACGCCCCGCCGGGCTGCGCGACCTCGGCGTGCTCGTCCGGCACTGGAACGACCCAAGCGTCAGGCGCTACCTGTTCGACGACAGGGAGGTCGATCCCCGCCTGGCGGAGACGCTGCTGCGCGACAGCGAGACCGGCTTCGCGCGGCACGGGTACGGGCTGTGGCAGATCTTCCTCCAGGACGTGCTGATCGGGGTCTGCGGGCTGCGGCGGCGCGGCGAGGAGCGGGTGGAGCTGCTCTACAGCCTGGACCCAGGCCACTGGGGCGCCGGGCTGGCGGCCGAGGCCGCCCAGGCGGTGCTCGCGGCGGGCCGGCGGGCCGGGCTGAAGGAGGTCCTCATCGAGACGGACGACGGGAACGTGGCCTCCCAGCGGCTGGCCGAGCGGCTCGGCGCGGTGTTCGAGGAGGCGGCGGACGGGGTGCGGCGTTACCTGGTGACGCTGACCCGGTAGCCGCAGGAACCGGCGCCTGCCTGGTGACGATGACCGTAGCCGCGGAACCCTGCGCCGGCGGCCGGAGCCGCGGGCGCAGGGCTGGTGCGGACGGTCAGCTTCGCTGGGCAAGCCAGGCCGTCGTGTCGGACGGCAGGAGCCCGTCCACGAGCGGCCCGCTGGCCAGCAGGACCTCGCCCGCCGGCAGCGGCACCGGCTCCGCTCCCAGGTTCGTGACGCAGGTCAGGCCCGAGTCGCGGGTGAAGGCCAGCACCTTCTCCCCCGACGGCAGCCAGGTCAGCGTGCCGTCGCCGAGCAGCTCCCGCCGGAGGCTCAGCGCCGTACGGTAGAGGTTCAGCATCGACCCCAGATCGGTGCGCTGGGCCTCGGCCGTCAGCTTGCGCCAGCTCTCCGGCTGCGGCAGCCACGGCCTGGCCGCACCCGCGCCTGTACCCGCGCCTGTGCCGAAGCCGAACGGCGGCTCGTCGCCCGACCACGGCAGCGGGATGCGGCAGCCGTCGCGGCCCGGGTTCGTGCCGCCCGAGCGGGCGTACATCGGGTCCTGGCGCACCTCGTCCGGCAGGTCCTCGACCTCCGGCAGGCCCAGCTCCTCGCCCTGGTAGACGTAGACGGAGCCGGGCAGCGCCATGGCCAGCAGCGCCGCGGCGCGGGCCCGGCGGTAGCCGAGCTCCAGGTCCGTCGGGGTGCCGTGCAGGGCGCCGCCGTGGGCGAAGGAGGTGTCGGCGCGGCCGTACCGGGTGACGGGTCTGGTCACGTCGTGGTTGGCCAGCACCCACGTCGGCGGGGCGCCGATGGGGGTGTGCGTGGCCAGCGTCAGGTCGATGGACCTGCGCAGGTCGGCGGGGTCCCAGGCGCAGGACAGGAAGTCGAAGTTGAAGGCCGTGTGCAACTCGTCGGGACGCAGGTAGCGGGCGAAACGCTCCTGGTCGGGGAGCCAGACCTCCCCGATCAGGATGCGCTCGTCGTACTCGTCGGCCACCTCGCGCCACCGACGGTAGACGTCGTGGACCTCGTCGAGGTCTTCGTAGGCGGTGTCGGACTTGATCAGCAGCGCGGCGGAGTCGATGCGCACGCCGTCCACGCCCCGGTCGAACCAGAAGCGCAGGACGTCCTCGAACTCCTGGTGGACCTCCGGATTGTTCCAGTTGAAGTCCGGCTGTCCCGGGTCGAACAGGTGCAGGTACCACTGCCCGTCGGGCACCTGCGTCCAGGCCGAGCCGCCGAAGATGGACTGCCAGTCGTTGAGCGGCTCGTCGGCGAACCAGAACCGGTCGCGGGCCGCCGGGTTCGCCAGTGCCTCCTTGAACCAGGCGCTCTCGGTGGAGCTGTGGTTCGGCACGACGTCGATGATGACCTTGATGCCGAGCTCGTGCGCCTCCTCGATGAAGCGTTCGGCCTCCGCCAGCGTTCCGAAGACCGGCTCGATGTCGCGGTAGTCGGCCACGTCGTAGCCGCCGTCGGCCATCGGCGACGGGTACCACGGGTTGAGCCAGATGGCGTCGATCCCCAGATCCTTCAGATACGGCAGGTGGGAGCGCAGGCCGGCGAGATCGCCGGCGCCGTCGCCGTTCCCGTCGGCGAAACTACGCAGGTAGACCTGGTAGATCGCGGCCCCCCGCCACCACGTTTGCGACATGCGCTTATCCCTTGATGCTTCCGGCGGTGAGACCCGCCATGATGTGCCGTTGGAAGATGAAGAAAACGATGATCATGGGGATGCTGGTGATCAGCAGGCCGCCCATGACCTGGTTCTGGGTGACGGCCCCGGCCGTCTGTGACAGGCCCACACTGATCGTCATCTTTTCGCTGTCCGTCATGACGAGCAGCGGCCAGACGAAGTCCTTGAACGAGGTGACGATCGTGAAGATCGACACCACGCCCAGGATGGGCCGGGAGATCGGCAGGACCACCGATCGCAGGATTCGCGCCGAGCCCGCCCCGTCGATCTGCGCGGCCTCGATCAGCTCACGCGGGATCGAGTCGAAGAAGCGCTTGAGCAGGAAGATGTTGAAGCCGTTGGCCGCCGCGGGCAGCCACAGCGCCCACGGGTTGTTCAGCAGGCCCAGGTCCACGACCGTCACGTACAGCGGGATGAGCACCACCATCGCCGGGATCATCAGCGTGGCCAGCATCATGCCGAGGATGACGTTGCCGAACATGGGTCGCAGCTTCGACAGCGCGTACGCCGCCGACACGTCCACGGCCATGCAGACGATCCAGCCGCCCAGCGAGTAGTAGCCGGTGTTCAGCAGCAGCGTGCCGATGTCGAACAGGTCCCACGCCTCGAAGAAGGCGTCCGGCGTCGGGTCGGCCGGGATGAGCGTCGGCGGCATCTGCGCCAGCTCGTCCGGCGTCTTCAGCGCGCCGGTCACCATCCAGTACAGCGGGAAGACGAACGCCAGCGTGAACAGCACCAGCACCGCTGTCAGCACGATCCAGTAGATGCGCCTGCCCCACTGGCTGTTGAGCTGGTGCGGCGAGACGATCGTGCGGAACTGCACCTCGATCGGCTTCGGCGACCGCTTCCTGCCCCGCTTGCCCCGGCTCGTCACCTGGGCTCCTACGGAGATCACGCCTTGTCCTCCCTGGTCAGGCGGAGCTGGAAGGCGGCGAACACGAGCAGCACGATCATCAGCATCATGCCGAGCGCGCCCGCCGAGCCGTAGTCCTGGAGTGTGAACGCGTTCTGGAACATCAGGTACGCGACCGTGACCGTGGCGTTCTCCGGGCCGCCGCCGGTCAGCATGTACGGCTCGATGAACACCTGCATGGTGGCCACGATCTGCAACATCAGCATGAGCAGCAGGATCAGCCGCGTCTGCGGGATCGTGACGTGCCTGATGCGCTTCCAGATGCCGGCCCCGTCCAGCTCCGCCGCCTCGTACAGCTCCGGCGGGATGTTCTGCAGCGCGGCCAGGTAGATCAGCGTCGCGCTGCCCATGTTCATCCAGGTCGAGACGATGACCAGGGAGATCAGCGCGGTCGAGGAGCTGTCCAGCCAGGCCAGCGGCGGCAGGCCGAAGAAGTCGAGCACCTGGTTGAACAGCCCGGGCCCCGGATCGTAGAACCACCGGAACAGCAGCACCGCCACGATCGGCGGCAGCATGACCGGCAGGTAGACCACGAACCGCAGGTAGGCCCGGGCGTGGCGCAGCTCGTTCAGCACGAGCGCGACGACGAACGGCACGGCATAGCCGCAGACCAGTGCGAGGAACGTGAACTCCAGCGTGTTCAGCCACGCCTCACCGAAGGCCGGGTCCTGGAACGCCGTCACGAAGTTGTCCAGGCCCACCCAGACCGGCTCGTTGATCAGGTCGGTCTTCTGGAAGCTCAGAATGAACTCCCTGACCATCGGATACCAGGCGAACACCGTGAAACACGCCAGCGCCGCGCACAAGAACCCGTAGGCCGTCAGATTGCGCCTCAAGATCTGCATAGGGTCAGCCCTTGGCCGCCAGCACCGAGTTGGCCTTCGTCTCCGCGTCCGCGAGGAGCTCGTCGATGCTGGCGTCCTTGCGGCTCAGCACGCCCGACATGGGAACGTCGAGGATGGCGTACAGCTCCTGCGCGTACAACGGCTCCGCCTTCGGCGGGATCGTGCCCGCGGCCTGCACGTACGTCTCGTAGTTCGCGACCGGCAGCGAGGCGTTCTTCACCCGGTCGGCCTGGATGGCCTGGCCGGTCGGCGAGTCGCCGTAGACCGCGTTGTCGGGGACGCCGACGGGGTTGCCGAGGGTCTTGCCGCGGGCGAAGTCGAAGCGGCCCTTGCCGACGGTGTTGAACCGGAAGTCCAGCCACTGCAGCGCGGCCTTGGCCTCCTCCGGCGTGGCCTTCGGGTTGATCATGAACGCTTCGCCGCCGCTCAGCGACGCCTTCGCCTCGGGGAAGCCGGTGATGCCGTAGTCGGCGACGTTGCCCTTGAACTTGTTGACCACGTCCGTGACCACGTCGGGCGCGCCCAGCATCATGCCGACCTTGCCGCTGCCCATGGCGACCATCAGCGACTCCCAGCCGACCAGCAGCTTGGTGCCCATGCTGTTGTCCACCCAGCGCATGTCGTGCAGCGTCTGCAGCACCGCCTTGCCCTCGGGCGAGTTGAACGCCGCCGTCTTGTTGTCGGGCGACAGGATGCTGCCGCCGCGGCCGTAGATGGACTGCGTGAAGTGCCAGCCGCCGGTGTTGCCGCCGGAGTACTCGCCGAACCCGACGTGCCCCGCGCCCAGCCCGGCGATCTTCTTGGCCGCCTCACGCACCTCCGCCCACGTCTGGGGCGGGGCGTCCGGGTTGAGCCCGGCCTTCGTGAACAGCGCCCGGTTGTAGACCAGGCCGACGCTGTAGTGCACGTTCGGCACGCCGTAGACCTTGCCGTCCTTGGTGACGAGCGCCTTGTGGTCGGCGCGCAGGTCGTTCCAGTTCTTGATCTCGTTGGTGTACGCGGTGATGTCGAGCGCCTGGCCCTTGGCCATCACGTCGTTGTAGTTCGTCACCGGCACCACGAACGCCGTCTCCATCTGGCCGCCCGCCAGCTTGGGACCGAACGTCTTGGGGTCGAAGCACGGCTGCTGGTCCGTGCTCTTGACCGTCACGCCGGGGTGCGCCTTCATGAACGCGGCCACGTCGTCGTCCCAGGCCTGCCGTTCCTTCGGCGCCGACTTGGCGGGCTGGCAGGCCACCGTGATCGACACGGCCTTGGCGCCGCCGGCGGTGGGGGTGGCGGGCTCGCTTCCTGAGCCGCAGGCCGCGGTGGACAGGGCTAGCGCGGATACGAGCAAGAGTCCGGTGGATCTCTGCATGGTCTGACCCTTCTGATGCGAGGTGCCCACACCATAGGATCCGTGACGTATGTTCGCAAGATTTCGACTTCATATTGCAAGATAACGACTGCGTTACGCCGGGTGTTCGGGAGGGCTGGGGCGACGCGTCGCTTGCGAGGCGCCTGCACGGCCGGCCTGGCAACGCCACACCCGCAACCCCGGCGCTGCGCGGGCGACACGGCACGCGGCGCAACACGGCGCGGGGCCGCGTCGCTCGCACGGCCCGGCGCCGCACAGCGCAGCGTGGGCGGCGCAGCGCGGGCGGCGCAGCGTGGGCGGCGCAGCGCGGGCGGTGTGGGCGAAGCGGCGTGGGGGCGGGTGGCGCGGCACACGAACGGGGCGCGGCACGAGGCCCGCACGACGCGGCGCTCGCACGGCGTGGCGCATCAGCACGGCTCGCACGGCCCGACGCCGCACGGCGCACCGCGGGCCGTAGTGCGGGCGGCGCGGCGCAGGCAAAGCGGCGCGGCGCAGGCGAGGCGGGGGCAGGGCGAGGCGGGGCGGGCATCGATGGGCGGGTCGGCCGGAGGCGCGCTGGCCGCGGCCGTCTGCCGGGGCGGCGGGCTCGGC
>NZ_VSEY01000057.1 GCF_008086045.1 Nonomuraea sp. PA05
CAGCGCCGCCGGAAGGCGGTCGCGGCGCAGCCCGTCATAGTAGGCCAGGGCCGAGGAGAAGCCGGGCGTCGGCACGCCGATCTGCACCGCGGTGGTGACCACGCGCCGCCACGACTCCTGCGCCGCCTCCAGCGCGCCCGCGAACGTCGGGTCGGCGAGCAGCGTGGGCAGGTTCGGGTTCGCGTCGTACGCCGCCCGGATCCGGTCGAGGAACTTGGCGCGGATGATGCAGCCGCCCCGCCAGATCGTGGCCATGGCGCCCAGGTCGAGGTCCCAGCCGTACTCCTTCGAGGCCGCGGCCATCTGGTCGAAGCCCTGGGCGTAGGCCACGATCTTGGAGGCGTACAGGGCCTGCCGCACGTCCTCGATCAGCTCGCGCCCGCCGACGCCGGACAGCTTCGGCCCGGCCAGCGACTGGGCGGCGGCGCGCTGCTCGGGATGGCCGGACAGGGCCCGCGCGAACGTGGCCTCCGCGATGCCCGTCACGGGCACGCCCAGGTCGAGGGCGCTCTGCACGGTCCAGCGGCCGGTGCCCTTCTGCTCGGCCTGGTCGACCACGAGGTCCACGAACGGCTTGCCGGTCTCGGCGTCCACCTGGTCGAGCACCTCGGCGGTGATCTCGATCAGGTAGGAGTCGAGCTCGCCGCGGTTCCACTCCCTGAACACCTCGGCCAGCTCCGCCGGCGTCGCGCCCAGGGCCTGCCGCAGCAGGTCGTACGACTCCGCGATGAGCTGCATGTCCGAGTACTCGATGCCGTTGTGCACCATCTTCACGAAGTGCCCGGCACCGTCGGGTCCGACGTGCACGGAACACGGCACCCCGTCCACCTTGGCCGCGATGTCCTGCAAGATCGGGCCGAGCGCCTCCCACGACTCCTTCGAGCCGCCCGGCATGATGCTCGGGCCGTTCAGCGCGCCCTCCTCGCCGCCGGAGATGCCGGTGCCGACGAAGTGCAGGCCGCGCTCGCGCAGCGCCGCCTCGCGCCGCCGCGTGTCCTCGAAGTGCGCGTTGCCGCCGTCGACGATCATGTCGCCCGGCTCCATCAGGTCGGCGAGCTGGTCGATCACCGCGTCGGTGCCGGCGCCCGCCTTCACCATGATGATCGCGCGCCGCGGCCGCTTCAGCGAGGCCACGAAGGCGGCGAGGTCCTCGGACGGGATGAACGTGCCCTCCCCGCCGAACTCCTTCACCAACTGCTCGGTACGGCTGTGCGACCGGTTGTGCACGGCCACGGCGTAGCCGTGCCTGGCCAGGTTACGGGCCAGGTTGCGCCCCATGGTCGCCAGACCGGTGACGCCGATGTCTGCCAAGTCCATCTCAGCTCCTCTTTGGGGAATACGCATGATCCAGCTCGGGGGTTCGCGGAGATATTCCCATGTCAATCACTTTGACGGACCCCGAGCTCGTCGAGCCGGTCCAGCATGTCCGCCGGGTCGGCGTACACCCTGAACGCGCCCGCCCGCTCCAGCTCGTCCCTGCCGTACCCGCCGGACAGCAGCCCGATGCCCAGCGAGCCGGCCCGGCGGGCGGCGAGCAGGTCCCAGACGCTGTCGCCCACCACCATGGCGTGCGCCGGATCGACCCGCACCAGCGCCGCACCGGCGAGGAACAGGTCGGGGTCCGGCTTGGCCCGGCGCACCAGGTCGCGGGTGACCATCGGGGTGCCGTCCGGCAGGCCGAGCATGCCCAGCGCGAGGCGGGCCGTGCGGGCGTACCCGCTGGTGCAGATCGCCCACGGCACGCCGCGCGCGCTCAGCTCGCCCAGCAGCTCCTTCGCGCCGGGCAGCGGCTTGACGGAGCCGACCTGCTGCTCGTACGCGTCGGCGTGGTGGGTCTGCAACTCGTCGATCTGCTCCCGGGTCAGCTTGAGCCCGGTCTCGCGCAGCAGCGCGCTGACGAACAGCCCGCCGCTCATGCCGATGCGGCGGTGGATCCGCCACACCGACAGGTCGATGCCCATCCCGGACAGCGCCTGCCGCCAGGCCACCACGTGCTGGTAGACGCTGTCGATCAGGGTGCCGTCCAGGTCGAACAGGAACGCGGGGGTGGGTGCCTCCGGGAAGTCGTACATGCGTCCATGACACCATGGCGGCTATGCGGATCATCATCGCGGGGGGACACGGGAAGATCGCGCTGCGGCTGGCCGCCAGGCTCAAGTCGGGGGCGGTGGGCCTGGTACGCAACCCGGCGCACCTCGCCGACGTCGAGGCCACCGGGGCCGAGGCCGTGCTGTGCGACCTGGAACGGGCGAGCGTCGAGGAGGTCGCGCGGATCGTCGAGGGCGCGGACGCCGTCGTCTTCGCCGCGGGCGCGGGCCCCGGCAGCGGCGCGGCCCGCAAGGACACCGTGGACCGCGGCGCGTCCGTGCTGCTCGCCGACGCGGCGGAGCGGGCGGGCGTGCGGCGCTTCATCCAGATTTCCTCGATCGGCGCGGGAAAGCCGATCGCGCCCGGCCGTGACCCAGGCGATGACGGGGTCTGGGCCGCCTACATCAAGGCCAAGACAGAGGCGGAGGAGGACCTGCGGGGCCGCGACCTCGCCTGGACCATCGTGCGGCCCGGCCGCCTCACCGACGAACCCGGCACCGGGCTGGTGCGGCTGGCGCCCGAGGTTCCGCCTGGCGCGGTGCCGCGCGACGATGTGGCCGCCGTCGTCGTGGCGCTCCTGGACAACCCCGGCACGGCCGGGCGGACGCTGGAGCTGGTGGCGGGCGACACCCCGATCATCGACCTCGTGGCGTCGAACGAGTGACCTCTTTGCCGCTGGTTGGCATTGACATGCGGTGAGTGCGGCTAGATGTCCCCTGAGTGCGAGGGGGACCTGAGATGTCGAGATCGTTCTTCGGCGGAGACCCGTTCAGAGGGTTCGAGGAGCTCACCGGCCGGGTGTTCGGCGGCATGGAGGGCTGGCCGCCGTCCCGGCCCAGCGTCCAGCGGGTGGACGTGGGCCGGCTGCTCAGCGCCGAGGCCAGGCAGGTGCTGAGCGACGCGCTGGAGGGCGCGGGCCGGCGCGGCGCCGCCGACCTCGACGTGCTCGACCTGCTCGACGCGCTGACCGAGCTCGACTCCGGGCAGGCGCTGCTGCGTACGGCGGGCGTGGACGTGGGGCGGCTGCGCGACCGCATCGACGCCGCCGCGGGGCCCGGCGAGCCCGCCGAGCCGCCCACCACGCTCTCCCCGGCGACCAAGCGGGCCATCCTCGACGCCCAGCGCGTCTCGCGGGCGCTGCAGTCGTCCTACATCGGGCCCGAGCACCTGCTGCTCGCGCTGGCCGCCAACCCCGACTCCGTCGCCGCCCGCCTCCTCCAGGAGCAGGGCGTCTCGGCGAACGAGCTGCAACAGGCCCTCATGGCCCGTCCGGCGGGCGGCGGTGGCGGCGCGGGCGGGGGCCCCGGCGGTGGCCGCCGCGCCAGTGACACACCCTCGCTCGACGAGTACGGCCGCGACCTCACCGAGGAGGCCAGGCAGGGCCGCATCGACCCCGTCGTGGGCCGCGAGGACGAGATCGAGCAGTGCATCGAGGTGCTGTCGCGGCGCACCAAGAACAACCCGTGCCTGATCGGCGAGCCCGGCGTCGGCAAGACCGCGATCGTCGAGGGCATCGCCCAGCGCATCGTGAACGGCAGCGTTCCCGACACCCTCAAGGACCGCCGCGTCGTCGCCCTCGACCTGACCGGGATGGTGGCCGGGTCGAAGTACCGCGGCGAGTTCGAGGAACGCATCAAGAAGGTCATCGACGAGGTGCGGGCGCACGCCGACGAGGTCATCGTCTTCATCGACGAGGTGCACACCCTGGTCGGCGCCGGCTCCGCCGAGGGCGGCATGGACGCCGCCAACATCCTCAAGCCCGCCCTGGCCCGCGGCGAGCTGCACGTCGTCGCCGCCACCACCATCGACGAGTACCGCAAGAACATCGAGAAGGACGCCGCCCTCGAACGCCGCTTCCAGCCCATCCTGGTCGCCGAGCCCACCGTGGAGCAGACGGTCGAGATCCTGGCCGGGCTGCGGGACGCGTACGAGGCGCACCACCAGGTCCGCATCACCGACGAGGCCCTCGACGCGGCGGCCGGCCTGTCCGCCCGCTACATCTCCGACCGGTTCCTGCCGGACAAGGCCATCGACCTCATCGACCAGGCCGCCGCCCGGGTACGGCTGCGCTCCAGCACGCCCGGCAGCGACGTGCGCGAGCTGGAGGAACGCCTGCAGTCGCTGCGCCGCGACAAGGATCAGGCCGTCTCCGCCGACGACTTCGACCGCGCCAAGGAGCTGACCGTCCAGATCGACAAACTCCGCCCCGAGGTGGACCGGGCCAGGCACGGCGAGGACAGCGTGCCGCAGGTCATGGTGGAGGACATCGCCGAGGTCGTCTCCCGCCGCACCGGCATCCCCGTCACCCAGCTCACCGAGCAGGAACGCGACCGGCTCATGCGCCTGGAGGAGCACCTGCACGAGCGGGTCATCGGCCAGGACGAGGCCGTCGTCGCCATCGCCGAGGCCGTGCGCAGGGCCAGGGCCGGCCTGTCGGACCCGAACCGGCCCATCGGCAGCTTCCTGTTCCTCGGCCCCACAGGCGTCGGCAAGACCGAGCTGGCCAGGGCGCTGGCGGCGGCGCTGTTCGGCGGCGAGGAGCACATGGTGCGCATCGACATGAGCGAGTTCCAGGAGCGGCACACGGTCTCGCGGCTCATCGGGGCGCCGCCCGGCTACGTCGGGTACGAGGAGGCGGGGCAGCTCACCGAGGCCGTCCGCCGCCGGCCGCACTGCGTCGTGCTGCTCGACGAGATCGAGAAGGCCCACCCCGACGTCATGAACATCCTGCTGCAGATGCTCGACGACGGCCGCCTCACCGACGGCCAGGGGCGCACCGTCGACTTCACCAACACCATCGTCATCATGACCAGCAACATCGGCGCGCAGATCATCCTGGAGGCCACCGGGGACGTCGAGCAGCAGCTCATGGACCTGCTGCGCCGCTCGCTGCGGCCCGAGCTGCTCAACCGCATCGACGAGACGATCGTCTTCGAGCGGCTGGAGCGCGAGCAGCTCCGCCAGATCGTGGACCTGCTGCTGGAGCGGACCCGGCAGCGGCTGCGCGGCCAGGACGTGACGCTGGAGGTCACGGACGCGGCCAAGGACTGGCTGGCCGGGCGGGGGTACCAGCCCGAGTTCGGGGCGCGGCCGTTGCGGCGGACGGTGCAGCGGGAGCTGGACAACCGGCTGTCGACGATGTTGCTGACCGGGGAGGTGGGGGAGCACGGGAAGGTGACGGTGGACGTCGAGGGCGACCGGCTCAGCCTCAAGGCGCACAACCCGGAACCGGCCGCCTGACCTCCCGTCCTCCTCCATCGCGGCGCGCGTCCGTTCCCGTCCCTCGGGGCGGCGCGCGTCCGTTCCGTCCTACTCCAGCGCGGCGCGAGCCCGTTCGCGGCATTCGTCCAGCGTGACCTCCGCGAGCGCCTCGCGCACCGCCGGGACGCACACGCCCGCCATCGACAGGCTCGTCACCCCCAGCCCCACCAGCAGCGGCGCCAGCAACGGGTCACCCGCCGCCTCACCGCACACCCCGACCGGCTTGCCCGCCCGCCTGCCCGCCTCCCCGCACCTGGCGATCAGCTCCAGCAGGGCCGGCTGGCGCGGGTCCAGCAGGTCGGCCAGGACGGAGTGCTGGCGGTCGGCGGCGAAGGTGTACTGGGCCAGGTCGTTGGTGCCGATGCTGAGGAAGTCCACCTCCCGCAGCAGCCGCCCCGCGCCCAGCGCCGCCGCCGGGACCTCCACCATCACGCCCACCCGCGCGATGCCCCTGGCGCGCGCCCGCCGGGCGAAGTCGCCCGCCTCCCCGGCCGTGGTCACCATGGGCGCCATCACCCAGGGCTCGGCGCCCGCCTGACGCGCCGCCGCGGCGATCGCGTCGAGCTGGGTGTCCAGGACGCCGGGCAGCAGCCGGTCCACCCTCAGGCCGCGCACGCCCAGGGCAGGGTTCTGCTCCTCGGGGAGGCCGAGGAAGGGCAGCGGCTTGTCGGTGCCCGCGTCGAGCGTGCGCACGACCACGTGCTTGGCCCGGGCGAACACCTCCGCGTACGCCGAGACCTGCTCCTCGAACGACGGCGGCTGCCTGCGGTCGAGGAACAGGAACTCCGTCCTGAACAACCCGACCCCTTCAGCATCCGCCTCCTCCGCGTCGGCGGCCGAGCCGATGTTCAGCAGCAGCTTCACCGCGTGCCCGTCGGCGGTCCTGCCCGGCCCGCGGCTCGCCTGGAGCCGGGCCCTGCGCGCGGTCTCACCCTGGACGACCTCGGACGTCTCCCGCTCGCTGAGCCCGATCGCCACCTCGCCGGTGCCGCCGTCCACACCGATCATCGTCCCGTCGTCGAGAGCCATGACACCCGCGCACGCCACCACGGCGGGCAGCCCCCTGCCCCTGGCCAGGATCGCGGTGTGGCTCGTGGGCCCGCCGCGCTCGGTGACCAGCGCCAGCACGTCCGGGCCGAGACCCGCGGTGTCGGCGGGGGAGAGGTCGGTGGCGACCAGCACGTACGGGTGGCCGGGGGAGGGCAGGCCGGGCATCGGCAGGCCGAGGGCGGAGGCCACGGCGCGGTGCTTGAGGTCGTCGAGGTCGGCGGCCCGTTCGGCGAGGTAGCCGCCGAGCGCGGCCAGGGCCTCGCGGTGCTTGGTGAAGGCGGCGTCCAGGGCGTGGGGGGCGGCGTGGCCGCCGGCCGTGTGCCGTTCGGCCTCCTCCAGCAGGATGGGGTCCTCGGCGATCATGGCGAGGGCCTCCAGGATCTCGGCCGCCTCGCCGCCCGCCGCCAGGGCGCGCCGGTTCAGCTCGGCGGCGACCGCCTCCAGCGCCTTGCCGACGGTGGCCGCCTCGGCGCCCGGGTCGGTGACCGGCCCAGGGGCGGGCAGCTTCGGCGGCTCGCCCAGCCGGATCATCGGCCCGGCGGCCCGCCCCTGACTCACCCCCAGCCCGGCCAGCCGCCCCCCGGCCCCCTCCCAGCCTTCCGTACCGCCCCCACGCGCGCCGTCGTCAGGCATCGAGGGCCTCTTCCGCGTCCAGGTCGCGGGCCAGCAGCGCCGCCAGCGCGTCCAGCGCCTCCTCGGCCCCCGGCCCCTCCGCCTCCAGCGTGACCTCCGTGCCCTGCACGACCCCGAGCGACAACACCCCCAGCATGCTCTTGGCCGGCACCGCCTTCTCCCCGGCCCGGATCGTCACCGGCACCCCCGACTTCACCACCGCCTGCACGAACAGCTTGGCCGGACGGGCGTGCAGGCCGCTGGCCGAGGCCACGACCACCGTTCGCTGCGCCATCGCAGACCTCCTCTCAGGGTTCAATGGTGACCTTGATGGCCTCGCCCCGCCGGACGAGGTCGATCCCGTCCAGCACGCGCGGCAGCGGCAGCCGGTGGGTGATCAGGTCGGACACCGGCACGGCGCCCTCGGCCACCAGCCGCAGCGCCTCGGCGTTGTGGGCGGGGCTGGAGCCGTTCGCGCCGACGATCGTCAGCTCCCGGTAGTGCACGAGGTTGGAGTCGAGCGCGATGATCGGGTCGTCCTTGGGCAGCCCGCCGAAGAAGCTGATCCGCCCCTGCCGGGCCGCCATCCGCACCGCCTGCTCCTGCGCCGCGCCCGACGCCGCCGCCGTGATCACGACGTCGGCGCCCCGGCCGCCGGTCAGCTTGAGCACCTGCTCGACGGGGTCGGCGTCGACGGCCGCGTCGGGACGGACGAGCTCGGCGGCCATCGCCAGGCGTTCGGCGTTGACGTCCACGAGGAACACCCGGTTCGCCCCGCGCGCCCGGGCCAGCCGCACGTGCAGGCAGCCGATCGGGCCCGCGCCCATCACGACCACGTCGTCACCGGGCCCGACGCGGGCGAGCGTCTGGCCGTTGAGCACGCACGCGAGCGGCTCGGCCACGGACGCCTCCGCGAAGCCGACGCCGTCGGGGATGGCGTTGACACCGTCCACGGCCAGCACCTTCGCGGGGATGATCATGTATTCGGCGAACCCGCCGTCGTAGTGGTAGCCCATCGACTCCTGGTTCGGGCACACCGTACGGCGGCCGGCCGCGCAGTCGGGGCACGTGCCGCACGGGATCGCGGCGATCACCTGCACGCGTGCGCCGGTGTCCACCACCTCCCCGGCGATCTCGTGGCCCATGACGCGCGGCGGCACGATGTGGTGGTGCCCGAACTTGTAGATCTTGGCGTCGGTGCCGCAGGTCGAGCAGTTGCGTACCCGGATCTTCAGCTCGCCGGGGCCGGCGACCGGCTCGGGCGCGTCCTCGATCCTGATGTCGCCGGGCGCGTGGAAGCGCGCGACCTTCATACGGTCAGCTCCTTGATGACGTCGGGGACCTCGGTGGCCTCGCGCAGTGCTCGCGCCCGGTCGGGGTCGAGCAGGATCTCGGCCAGCGCCGCCAGCAGCGGCACGTGACCGTCGTCCTTGGCCGCGATGCCGACGCAGAGCGTGACGTGCTCGCCGTCCCAGTCGACGCCGGCGGGGAAGCGCACGACGCAGATGGCGTCGCGCGTGACATCCCCCTTGGAGGCGTTCGTCCCGTGCGGGATGGCCACGCCCTCGCCGACGTAGGTGGAGATCGACCGCTCGCGTTCGAGCATCGCCTCGATGTACGGCTCCGCGACCGCGCCCACCTCGACGAGCGCCCGCCCGCACCGGCGGATGGCCGCGGCGCGGTCGGGGGCGCTCTCGTGCAGCAGGACGGCCCGCGGGTCGAGCAGGTCGTCACGCATCGACCGTGCCGCCGTTCTTGATGGTGTTCACCAGCCGGGTCACCGCCGGGTCGCCGAGGAAGATCTGGAACGACACCAGTACCTTCCCCGGAGCGGCCGCCTTCGCACGTGCGGCCAGGCCCGAGTGGCACAGGACGACGTCGGCGTCGTCCGGGATGGAGTTGACCGGGGTGTGCTCCACGGTCACACCGGTTCCCTTGAGCTGCTTCTTGAGCTGGGAGGCGAGCATGACGCTGCTGCCCATGCCCGCGTCGCAGGCCACGATGATCTTGTGGATGTCCTTGCTGTCGATGCCTGCCATGTCTCAGCTCTCCTTCTGGGTGGTTTGCGCGGCTTCGGCGGGCTCGGCCTTCTCGCCCCTGCCGAACCCGAGCAGGACGGCGGCGACGGCGAACGTCACGCCGGTCGCCACGAGGATGCCCAGGCTGGAGCTGAGCCAGCCGCCCTTCGGGGTGACCGCGAGGTAGGCGAAGATGCTGCCGGGTGACGGCGTGGCGACCAGGCCGGCGCCGGTGACCATGAACGTGAACACCCCGGCCGCGCCGCCCACGATGACGGCCAGGATGAGACGGGGCTTCATGAGCACGTACGGGAAGTAGATCTCGTGGATGCCGCCGAAGAAGTGGATGATCATCGCGGCGGGGGTGCTCGGCCGCATGGCGCGCGGGCCGAAGAGCAGGAACGCCAGCAGCAGGCCCAAGCCGGGCCCCGGGTTCGACTCCAGCATGAACAGGATCGACTTGCCCGTCTCGGCGGCCTCGGCCACGCCCAGCGGGCTCAGCACGCCGTGGTTGATGGCGTTGTTCAGGAACAGCACCTTGGCCGGCTCGATCAGCACGGAGGAGATCGGCAGCAGGTTGTTGGTGATCAGCCACTCCACCGCGTTGCCGGCGGCGGTGGTGACGGTCTGGACGATCGGGCCGATGCCGTAGAAGCCGACGATGGCCATCGCGCCGCCCACGATGCCGGCGGAGAAGTTGTCCACCAGCATCTCGAAGCCGGCCTTGGTGCGTTCCTCCGTGAACTTGTCCACATATTTCAGGATCAGGGCGGTGAGCGGGCCGATGATCATGGCGCCGAGGAACATCGGCGACTCCGTGCCCACCACGACGCCCATCACCGCGACGGCGCCGACGACCGCACCGCGCTGCCCGTGCACCATCCGGCCGCCGGTATAGGCGATGAGGACCGGGAGCAGCGTCCCGATGATGGGGCCGACCATCTTCGCGAGGTCCTCGTTGGGCAGCCAGCCCGTCGGGATGAACAGGGCGGTGATCAGGCCCCAGGCGATGAACGCGCCGATGTTCGGCATGATCATGCCGGCCAGATGGCCGCCGATGCGCTGGATGGTGGCCTTGACTCCGGTCCCGGTGACCGGAGGGGTGTAGGTGTCGGCCATGGACGTGCTCCTTTGGGGGGTTGAGCAGCCGCTTTCTCTGTCGGGATGCGTGCGCCGGGGCTTTCGGGGGGAGGGAGGGCGGGAGCTTCTGGAGATTCAGGTGAGGAGGGCGGTCGAGAGCCGGCGTTCGGGGTCGGGCGGGCCGATGGTGACGGCGCCGTGGTCGATGTCGGCGGGGCCCGGCATGCGGCTGCCGGGCAGACGGACGGCGGCGGCGCCCCAGGCCAGCGCCTGTTTCAGCGCCTCGGGCCCGGAGCCGCCCGCGGCGAGGAAACCGGCCAGCATGGCGTCGCCCGCGCCGACGGAGCTGCGCGGCTCGGTGACGGCGGCCTCGCCGTACCAGCTGCCGCCCTCCTCGACGAGCACGGCGCCGTCGGCGCCCAGGCTGGCCAGCACCGTACGCGCGCCGGCGGCCCGCAGCTTGCCCGCCGCCTCGGCCACGTCGCCCAGGCTGCGGATCGGCATGCCGGTGGCCGCCGACAGCTCCTCCAGGTTCGGCTTGACCAGGGCGGGCGCGGCGCCGAGCGCGCAGGACAGCGCGGGGCCGCTGGTGTCGACGGCCACGTGGATGCCGGCGCCGGCGAACCTGCGGCACAGCCTGGCGTACACGTCGGCGGGCACCTCGGGCGGCAGGCTGCCCGAGGCCACCACCCAGTCGGCCCCCTGGCCGCCCGCGTGGGCGGCGGCGAGCACGGCGTCGGCGATCGTGTCCAGCTCGGCGGGCGACAGCGCGGTGCCCGGCTCGTTGATCTTGGTGACGGTGCCGTCGGGCTCGGCGAGCGTGACGTTCGACCGGGTCGGGCCCGTCACCGGGACGGTCACCATGTCGAGCCCCTCGGCGGCCAGCAGGCGGACGAGCTGCCTGCCCTCGTCCCCGCCGTACGGGATCACCGCCCTGCTCGCCACGTCGTTGGCCAGCAGGGCGCGCGAGACGTTCACCCCCTTGCCGCCCGGGTCGAGGTGGGCGGCGGCGGCGCGGATGACCGCGCCGCGGTCGAGTGAGGCGATCTCGATGGTGCGGTCGAGGCTGGGGTTGAGGGTCAGGGTGAGGATCACGCCCTGATCACCTCCGGACCGGCCGCCGCCAGGTCGGCGGCCAGCGTCATGTCGAGGCCGGTGTCGGTGATCACCACGTCGATCTCGCTCAGCTCGGCGAACGTGGACAGGTACGTGTTGCCGAACTTCGTGTGGTCGGCCAGCAGCACGCTGCGCTGCGCGGCCTTGACCATGGCCCGCTTGATCGCCGCCTCCGCCGGGTCGGGCGTGGTCAGGCCCCGGGTCGGCGAGCAGCCGTTGGTGGCCATGAACGCCACGTCCACGTTGAGGTAGGCCAGCGGGCGCAGCGCCCAGTCGTCCACCGTGGCGAGCGTCTTGCCGCGGACCCGGCCGCCCAGCATGATCACGTGCAGGTTGGCGCGCGCGGCCAGCACGGTGGCCAGCGGCGGGGAGTTGACCACCACGGTCAGCTCCCGGTCGGTGGGCAGCACCTGCACCAGGCGGCCCGTCGTGGTGCCCGCGTCGATGATCACGGACCCGTCCTCGGGCAGCTCGGCCAGCGCCGCCTTGGCGATGCGCTCCTTCTCGGCCGTCATGACCTCGTCGCGGGTGGCCAGCGCGGGCTCGAACCCCAGCCGCTCCACGGGGATAGCGCCCCCGTGCACGCGGCGCAGCACGCCCGCCCGCTCCAGCGACGTCAGGTCGCGGCGGATCGTCTCCGTGGTCACGTCGAGCTCGGCGGCCAGCGTCACCACGTCGACGCGGCCCGCTGCCCGCGCTCTCCGCAGGATCTCCTGCTGCCGCTCCTCGGCGTACATGATGTTGATTCACCGCCGTTTCGGGTTGGTTTCATCTGTGTTTATACCCGCTTTCGTTGGTTGGTCAAGGGCGGGGCGGCTGAATCTGGTAGTTATAGGCGGGTGCGAATCAAGCCCCTGGCCGTAGTCCCCGTTCTCGTCGCCGCGCTCGCGAGCCCCGCCCACGCCGCGCAGGAGGCCGGGCCGCCCCGGGTCCCGGCCGGGACGACGGCGGCCTGGGTGGTGTTCGACCGGCAGGCCGGCAAGATCGTCGCCACCCGGAACGCGCACAGGAAGTACCGCTCGGCCTCCGTCGTCAAGATCCTCATCGCGATCGACTACCTGGAGCGGCGCAAGAGCGTGCCGGCGGCCGACGCCAGGCTGCTGAAGGTCATGCTGCGCTCCAGCGACGACGACGCGGCCTCCACGCTGTGGGACCGCCTCGGCAAGGGGCAGATCATCGTCCGGCAGGCACGCAAGCTGGGGTTGTCCGACACTGCGCCGCCGCCCGCCACGCACCCCGGGTTCTGGGGGTACACGTCGCTGAGCGCGTACGACATCGTGCGCACCTACCGCTACCTGCTCGACAGGGCCGAGCCCCGCGTCAGGGACACCATCCTCGGCCACCTGCGGCAGTCCACGCCTTGCGGCACCGACGGCTTCGACCAGACCTTCGGCATCCCCGACGGGGTGCCGCGGCCGTGGGCGGTCAAGCAGGGCTGGTCGGGCTTCGGCACCACGCCCCCGGTCCGGTGCAACGGGCGCGCCCAGACCGCCTCCTACACCACGGACGCCAGCGCCATCGGGGCGCCCATCTCGTGGATCTCGCAGCGGGCCACCGGCTCGGGCGTGCCCGACTACGGCCGGCCGGTGCTGCACACGACCGGCCTGGCGGGCAAGGGCGACCGGTTCGTCATGGCCGTGCTGACGGCGCACCCGGCGGGGGGCACGTGGAGCTCCTCGGTCAAGCGCACCACCGCGATCGCCCGCGACCTCTACCGCTACGTCACCCGCTGACCGGCCGCACGCCGAAGCCTCACCTCTGACGGGCCGGGCGCGCAGCCCTCACCGGCTGACCGGCCGCGCGCCGAGGTCGTCAGCGGACGAAGGTGAACATCCGCCGGTCAGGCTCCAGCGCCACCGGCGGGCCGGCGTACCGGTGCACCCCGACCCCGTACTTCGTGCCCTCGCCCTCGGCCGCCACCCGCTCGAACCCGCCGCCCTCGAACCACCCGCAGATCACCGGCACCAGGTCGGGCTCGTGCCGCCCCCTGGTCCAGATCACCATCGCCCCGGGCGCGCAGAGCTGCGGCAGAGTGGCGACCGTGCGGCGGATGTCGTCGTCGGTGATGTTCCCGAACACCCCGCACACCAGCACCAGGTCCGCCGGCACGGCGCCCGCGTAGGCCCCCGTCACCGCCGCGTCCCCGCACACCACCTCGGCCCCTTCGGGCGCGGCGCTCCTGGCGACGGCGGCGTTCCGCTCGTCCAGCTCGACGAGCCGCGCCCGCACCTGGCCGCGCCGGGGATGCCCGGCCAGCACCGGCAGCAGGTCGCGGCCCTGCCCCGCGCAGAGACTCACCACCTGCGACGCGCCCTCGTCGAGCGCCGTCCCGACCCACCTGCGCACGAGGTCGAGGCGGTCCTTCAGGGACGAGCCCGGCTCGTCGTAGGCGTCATGCCAGCGCATCCAGTCCTGCTGCGTCATGATCAGTGATCCTGGTCGAGCACGGTGGAGCGGGCAAGCGCTTTTCCCTTCGGCGCGAGGGCGCTCAGGACGTGGTCGATGAGCGCCCCGAGCTCCGCGCGGGTGTGCAGGTCGCCCTGGTGGAGCAGGAGGCGGTAGTAGACGGGGCCGTACAACAGCTCCAGGGCCAGGTCCAGGTCGGCGTCCGGGTCGAGCTGGCCGGCGGCCCTCGCCTTGGTGAGGCGGGCGCGGGCCTCGTCGGCCCGTGGCTGGATCAGGTCGGCGTTCAGGCTGCGGGCCAGGTCGGGATCGTGCTGGGTGTCGGCGATCAGGCCGGTCAGCGCGCGCCCGGTGCGGGGCTCCGCCATGACGCCGTGGAGGAGGCCCCACATCTGGGCCTCCAGGTCGGCGCGGAGGTCGCCGGTGTCGGGGAACGCGATGGCGGGGTTGACGGTCTCGTCCAGCGCGTCCAGGACCACCGCGCCCTTGGACGGCCACCAGCGGTAGATCGTCTTCTTGCTCACCTTGGCGCGGGCGGCGATCGCCTCGACCGTGACGTGCCCGTACCCGTGCTCGGCGCACAGCTCCAAGGCGGCCTCGATGATCGCGGTCCGGCTCTTCTCGCTGCGTCGCTGCGGGTTGGGCTCCTGGGGCATGCGGCCCACCCTACAGGAAACGACACGGCGCGTGTTGACACGCTCGGGGGAGGGATGGCAAGGTCTGCTGCGGGAAACGACACGTGTCGTTTGTTGAAGGAGAGTATGGGATGACCAGCACGTATGAAGGATTCACCGCCGACGAGCGGGCCGCGATGCGGGACCACGCCAAGGAGCTGAAGACGGCGGCGCGCCGCGGCTCGAAGGCGGACAAGGCGGAGGAGGCGAGGCGGGACGTGCTCGCGAAGATCGCCGAGATGGAGGAGCCGGACCGGATCCTGGCCGAGCGCGTCCACGCCGTCATCACCGCCAGCGCCCCGGAGCTCGCGCCGAAGCTCTGGTACGGCATGCCCGCCTACGCGCGGGACGGCAAGCTCGTCTGCCACTTCCAGCCCGCGGCCAAGTTCAAGACGCGGTACGCGACGCTCGGGTTCAGCGATCAGGCGCGGCTGGACGAGGGGGCGATGTGGCCGGCCGCCTTCGCGCTGACCGAGATGACGGCCGAGGTGGAGGAGCGGATCGGGGCGCTGGTGAAGCAGGCGGTGAGCTGAGCCGCACGCCTGCTACCGCCTGCCACCGCCTGCTACCGGCTGCTGCGGGCGCACGCTGAGCTGGGCGCTCGCGGCATGCGTGCGCGCGGAGGCGATGCTCGCCGTCAGAGCGCGCGGAGGCGGGTGCTCGCCGTCAGAGCGTGCGTCTGGCGGCGAGCTCCTGCTCCAGCCGCACCTTCTTGGGCACGCACATCCGCCAGGCCTCCAGCACCAGCTCCCGCATCTCCGCCACGTCGATGGCGGCAGTCCGCACCTCGACCCAGTGGAAACGCATGTCGGACTCCCGTGGAAGCAGGAACTTCTCCGGCTCCGCGGCCACCAGCGCCGCGCGTTCCTCCTTGGGAAAACCGAACCCCATCAGGCTCTCGTCACGCGAGAACGCCACGTAGACGATCTTGCCTACGCGGAACTTCACGCGGTCCCTGATGAGGTGCTCCGAGGAGCGCGGGAGCGTGCGCGCGAACTGCCGTACGTCATCGACCGTCACCACACGGCCGACGCTACTACCTACCGGTTGCCCGCCGCGGCCGAGATGTCGGCGAGGGCGGAGTTCGGGTCGCGCTCCATGGCCAGGTCCCCCAGGCTGACGACGCCGACCGCGCGGCCGTCCTCGACCACCGGCAGGCGGCGCACGGCGTGCGTGCGCATGAGCTGGACGGCCTGGTCGATGCTGGTGTCGGGGCCGACGGCCTCGACGGACGGGCTGCACGCCTCGCGCACCGGGGTGTCGGGGCCGCGCTCGTCGGCGACCACCCGGACGGTGATGTCGCGGTCGGTGACGATGCCCTTGATGCGGCCGTTGTCGTTGACGATGACCGCGCCGGTGTCGTTGTCGCGCATGAGCGACGCCGCGACGGACACCGGCTGGTCGGCCTCAACCGTCGCCGGGTGAGAGGTCATCACATCTGCCACGGTCTTCGCCATGGGATCCTCCTGTAGGTCGGGTCAGCCGACCCTCTACCCGGGTGGATGTGCCTCTCACTGCCCCGCGCCGCTTCGCCGGGCGGGCGGGGCGTGCCGATCTCCCGCTAGAGCAGCGCCTTGGCCGCCAGGCGGATCTCGTCCAGGAGCACCACCAGGTCCTGCTCGGTCGTGTCCGGGTGCAGGATGCAGGTGCGCAGCGCGTCCCGCCCGCCGAGCCTGGTACCGGTGAGGAACGCGTTGCCGCGCGCCTGCACCGCTACCGGGATGGCCCGGTTCAGCTCGTCCAGCCCGTCGGCCCGAGGGGTGTGCCGGAAGGCGGTGATGGAGGTGGTGACCGGGGCGAGCAGCTCGAAGTCGGGGGCCGCCTCGATCATCGCGCCGAGCGTGCGCGCCATCCCCGTCGTGTGGTCCACCAGGCGCTTGACGCCCGACCGGCCCAGGTGCGACAGCGTCGCCCAGGTCTTCAGCGCGCGGAACGGCCGGGTCTGCTCGGGCCCGTACTCGGCGAACCAGCCCAGGTCGCCCGCGTTCTCGTCCACCAGGTACGACGGCACCAGGCTGAAGGCGGCCCGCGCGGCGGACGGGTCGCGCAGCAGCGCGCAGCCGCAGCCCACCGGCACGCCGAGCCACTTGTGCGGGTCGAGGGCCAGCGAGTCGGCCCGCTCCAGCCCCGCGTAGTGCGGCGCCGCCCCGTCGGCCAGCACGCCGAGCGCGCCGTAGGCGCCGTCCACGTGGAACCACAGCCCGTAGGACGCCGCCACGTCGGCGATCTCGTCCAGCGGGTCGACCGCGCCGGAGTTCACGGTGCCCGCGCTGCCCGCCACGCAGAACGGCCGCAGCCCCGCGTCCAGGTCCTCGGCGATCATCGCGCGCAGCGCCCGCACGTCCATCCGGTACGCCGCGTCCACCGGCACGGTCCGGACGTTGCGCGCGCCGAGGCCGAGGAGCTGGGCCGCCTTGTGCAGGCAGCTGTGCCCCTCCTCGGTGACGTACATGACCATGGGCGGGCGGCCCGACAGGCCCTCCTCGCGGGCGTCCCAGCCGGCCGCGAGCGCCGCCTGCTGCCGGGCGGTGGCCAGGCAGATCACGGTGGCCATGGACGCGCCGCTGGTCAGCAGCCCGCCGCCGGGCGGATGCGGGAAGCCGACGAGCCCGGCCAGCCAGCGCACCACCGCCCGCTCCAGGTGCGGGCCCGCGTGGTCGCCGCCCGCGCAGCTCGGGTCGAGCGCCGCGGCCAGCGGCTCGACCAGCACGCCCGCCGGGTTGGGCGGGGAGTTCACCCAGCCGAAGAAGCGCGGGTGGCCGTTGCCCATCGGGTACGGCAGCACGTGCTCGCGCGCGTCCTCCAGCAGCTCGTCGAGCGCGCGGCCGGTCTCGGGCAGCTCCTGGCCGGTGAGCCAGGCCCGCTCGCCGTCCGGCACCGGCTGCCACACCGGCCGCTCCGCGACGCCTTCGAGATGGTCGGCCATGATCTGGGCGGCCTTGAGGCCGGCGCGGCGAAGCTCATGCATCGGGGGATTCCCTCCGTCGTTCGTGGTGCCCGACTCCGCCCACCTCCATGGCGAGGTAGAAGACGCAGTCGGTGGTGCCGTGGTTGGCGTAGGCGTGGCGGCAGTCGCCCGGGTAGTAGACCGAGTCGCCGGCCGCCAGCTCGTACGGCCTGCCGTTGATCGTCAGCCGCAGGCTGCCGTGCTCGACGGCGAGGTACTCGCGGGAGCCCGGCGCGTGCGGCACGAACTCGCCCGCGTCCACGCCGGGGCCGATGGTCGTGCGCATGAACTCGAACTCCACCTCGCCCAGCACCGGCGACAGCACCCGCCGCTCCCAGCCGGACGGGTCGCGCAGGACCCGCTGCTCGGCGTGGCGCAGCACCCGCATCGCGCCGTGCGCGGGCTCGTCGAGCAGCCGCGAGATGGACGTGCCCAGCGCCGTGGCCAGCCGGTCGAGCACCAGCACGGTCGGCGTCTTCGTGCCCCGCTCGACCTCGGAGACCATGCTCCTGCTGATGCCGCTGAGCTCCGCCAGCCGCTCGATCGACAGCCCGCGCGCCTGCCGCTCGCCGCGGATGCGCTGCCCCAGCTCGGCCATGGACAGGCCGCTGGACAGGACCCCTTCGCCTTCCATTCCTCCACTATAGCGGTGGTTTATCCGCTTTAGTGGTCATCAGGCCATGCCTGTGAGGAGGACACCCGTCTTCCCGGTGACGCCGTCTCCGCCGATCGCGGCGAGGTGAGCGGCGTAGCCGGCGGCGGCGCCCGGCTCCACCGTGATCCCGTAGGAGGCCAGGTGTTTCGTGGCCAGTTCGATCTCCGGCTCGGAGACCAGGACGACGTCGGCGAGAACCGACCTGGCGACGTCCAGGATGATGGCGTCAGCCTCGGGTTCCCCGGCCAGGCAGTCCGCCATGGTGGGGGAGGCTTCGGCCGTACTCCGGCCGAAGTGAAAGAAATCATGGATGGGCCGCGAATTCGCGGCCTGCACCCCGATGATTCTCGGCTTCCCGGCCTCAGGAAGGGCCGCGTAGGCGGTGCCGACGGCCGCGGCCAGACCGCCTCCGCCGACCGGCACGAAAAGCGTGTCCAGGTCCGGATGCTGGTCATGAAGTTCGAGCACGATGCTGCCCAGGCCGTGCAGGAAATCCCAGTCGGCGCCCGACGAGCAGTACGACATCCGGTGCTCGTCGGCGAATTCACGGGCCATCACGCCCGCCGCGAGAAAGGAGCGTCCCGCCACATGCACGGTGGCGCCCAGCCGCCGCAGGTCGTCCAGCTTGCCGGCGTCGCAGTCCTCCAGCACGAAGACGTGCACCGGCACGGAGAACCACCTCCCGATGGCGCACAGGGCGCGGCCCGTGTTCCCGGTGGAGACGGTGACCAGCGCCCGCTCGCGCCGCTCCCGCGCGGCGGTCAGGTAGGTGTTCACGGCGCCACGGATCTTGAACGATCCGCTCACCTGAAGGTCCTCCCGCTTGACCAGGACGTCTTTTCCGAGCGGGTGGAACGGCGTCCGGACGGTGTGCGTGCCGATTCTCCTGGTGGCGGCGCGAATCTCGAAGGCGTGGTTCACGGTGACTCCCTCGCTGGCGCTTTGCTCGACCTGGGGAGGATGAGAGGCCGTCATGACGCCTGGCTGACGGCTGACTGACCCCGCGTGAAAGCCGTGTCAGACAGAAGTCAGGCCCTGCGGTCACGCTGGCCATTCCCCGAGCGAGACGGGAGTCGCGATGGTCGACTGGGACGGCTTCGACAGCCACACGTACGTGAACCAGAACTACGGGCGGCGGATCCTGCAGGAAGACCTGCAGATCATGCGATTCGTGATGGACGAATTGCGCGACCTCGCGGTCATTCCGGAAAGCCTCCGGCTGGCCGCCGACATCGGGGCGGGCCCGAACCTGTATCCCGCTCTTCTGCTGGCCCCCTACCTGCACGGGAAAGGCACCCTGGAGTTCGTCGAGCACTCCGCAGCGAACCTCGCCTACCTGCGTGACGCGCTGGAGCGCGGGGACGGCGCGACCTTGGCCGTGTGGGCGAAGTTCGAGCGCCTCATGCGGGAATCCGGCCACCGTACGAGCCTGCGCAGGGTGCGCGACGCCGCCGTCGTCAAGGCGGGCAGCATCTTCGACCTGCCGGTCAGCCACTACGACGCGGTCATGTGCTTCTTCGTCGCGGAGTCGATCACCACGGATCCCGCGGTGTTCACCACCGCCCTGGACTCACTCCTGCGCTCGCTGAAGCCGGGCGGGCTGTTCGTCACCGCCCACATGGTCGGCTCGACGGGCTACCAGGCGAGCCCGGAGGCTCCCGAATATCCCGCGTGCTCCATGTCGATGGCGGACATCGAGAAGAGCTACATCCCGTACGGGCCCTTCCGCTCGACCCTCACGCGGCACACCCCTGAACAGGCTCTCCGGTCCGGCTACGACGGCATGGCCGCACTGGTCGGCCGACGCGACTGAAAGGCAACCTCATGCGATCCCTGAACCTCGACGACGTCGTACGGCTCGCCCTGGCTGAAAACGTTTCCCCCAGCGGCTACACGATGGACTGCTTCGTGACCTCCGAGGTCGCCCACAACGACGCCATCGCCAAATGCCGGCCAGGCACGGGGAAGGACGGCACCGGCGCCTACATCGGCGTGGGCCCCTGCCAGAACCTGACCTACATCGGCGCCCTGCGGCCCCGCCTGGCCGTCATCTGCGACAGCCGCCTCGACAACCTGATCGAACACCTCATGTTCAAGCTGCTCATCGAGCGGGCCGGCGACCCGCTGGACTATCTGCTGCTGCTGTTCTCGCGACGGCTGGAGGAGCCGCCCCCGGTTCTCGATGAGCCGGAGGACCTCGTCGCCGCCTTCGAACGAGGCACCCCGGACCCCGGGACCTACCGGGACAACGTGGAATGGCTCCGCTCCGAGGCGAAACGGCGATGGGCGTTCGACGACGGGCAACTGGACCGCCTCTCCTACCTGTACGGCCAGTTCTTCGCCAGGCAGCTCGCCATCACCGCGGTGAACAAGGAATGCGCCGACGCGCTGGGCAGCCCGACCCTGCGTGACGTCATTCTCGCCAGGAACTCCTACCGCCGGAACTTCCATTTCCTCACCGACGCCGACCGGTTCGCGTACGTGCGCCGGATGTGCCTGGAGGACCGCATCATCCCGATGCTCGGGAACTTCTCCTCGGCCCGCAGCATCAAGCTGATCAACGAGCTGCTGGACGGGTTCGGCGAGCGGGCGGACACCGTCTACCTGTCCAACATCGAGGACTACGTGGTCAGCCGGTACCTGCTCGACTCCCACGGGATCGCGAGAGAGCCCAACCCGGACGGCCTGCTGGAAGGCGCGTACGCGGACGGCTACGCCCGGTTCGTCGAGCGCCTCTCCGCCCTGCGCACCGCTCCGGACGCGTTCCTCATCCGGTTCATCTTCCAGGGCGAGCGCTGGGGCAGGACGGTCGGCGAGGACCTGGAGCCCACCGTCTCCCGGCTGGAGACCTTCCTGGCCGCCTACCGGCGGGGAGCGCGGTCCCTGCTCGACACCTGCCTGTGAGACGCGCATGTCGGAGCATGTATGCATCGTGGAGCCGCTGAGCTCGGGAGCCGGGCTGCCCGCCGCGGCCAAGGCGCTGGGCGCCCACGTCAGCGTGATGGCGCTGGACGCGGGCCCGGTCCGGCTGGAGGACTCCTGCCGGCCATGGATCGACACGCTGATCCGGATCAACGTCAGCGACACGGACGCGGTCCTGCGCGCGGCGGAGCGGCTGCACGACACCCACCCGATCACCGCGGTGATCCCCGGATTCGAATACTTCGTCCCGCTCGCGCACCGCCTCGCGGCCCGGTTCGGCCTCGCCTGCAACGACCTGCGCCACATCGACGCCCTCCGGCTCAAGGACCGCATGGCGGAACGGGCACGCCAGTGCGGGCTGCGCATTCCCCGCACCCACAAGGTCGCCACCGAGCGGCAGGCTCTGAAGGCGGCCGGCGACGTCGGCTATCCGGCCGTGGTGAAGGCCCCCGACACGGCGGCGAGCTGCGACGTCTACAAGGTCCGCTCCCCGGAGGAACTGCTGGAGTGCTGCGCGCGCATCTGGCGCCGGCCGCCCGAGGCGGACTGGGAGTACCCGGTGGCCGCCTTCGCCCTCGTCCAGGAGATGATCACCGGACCTGAGATCAGCGTCGAGACCGTCGCCTTCGGCTCCGGCCCCGCGCTGGTCAACGTCACCGACAAGCTGGTGACCGACGGCCCCCACTTCGTCGAGCTGGGCCACACCGTGCCGTCCGCCCTGCGGGGGCCCGAGCTGGCCCGCGTCCACCGCTTCGCCCAGCGCGTCCACGAGGCGTACGGGATCCGCGTCGGCGCGGCCCACATCGAGCTGCGGCTGCGGGACGGCGACCCGGTGCTGATCGAGGTCGGCGCCCGGCTCGCCGGCGATCGCATCATCGACCTCGTCGAGCTGGCCACCGGCGTGGACATGACCAGGGAGACCGTCCGCGCCTTCCTGGGGGCGCGCGCTCCCGAACGGGAGCCGGCCCACGCGGGCGGCGCCTGCGTCCGGTTCATCACCGCGCCCGCCGCAGGACGTTTCCGGCTGGACGGCTCCGCGGCGCTGCGGTCGCCGTCCGTCCACGACCTCGTCCTCCCGGCGGAAATCGAATCCTCGGGCTTGCTGCGCGACTACCGCGACCGGCACGGACACCTCCTCGTCCGGGCCGGGACGGCGACCGAAGCGGCCCAGCACGCCGACAAATGCCTCGGCCTCATCACCTTCACCCCCCTGCCGGCCACACCCCACCCCCGGAGCAGCACATGACCGCCAAGACCCCGGCCATGCTCGTCATCGGGCTGAGCCTGTCGACGGGCCTGCCCACCTTCGTCGAGGCCTGCCACCGGCAAGGCGTCGCCGTGGTGGTGATCTGCGAGCCGTTCCAGCGGGACACGCCCGCCGCCAGGCAGCTCACCGAGCTGTACGAGCGCCGCCTCGCCCTGGCCGACGTGCCCGTCGAGGTGGCCGTCCTCGACTCGGTCCGGGTGCTGAGCGCCGTCCAGCGCCTGGCGAACAACCTGGAACTGAAAGGCGTGTACGCCGACAGCGAGAAGCACGTGGAAGTGGCGGCGCGCGTGGCCACCATCTACGACCTGCCCGGCCCCGGCCTGCGCGCGGCCACCATCTCGCGCAACAAGGTGATGCAGCGGCTGCTCTGCGCCGCGCACGGGGTGGCCGTGCCGCCCTTCACCGTCGCCACCACGGCGGACGAGGCCTACGCGTTCCTGGCCGAGCACGCGCCCGTGGTCGCCAAGCCCTGCTCCAGCTCGGGCAGCGACGGCGTGCGCCGGCTCGACTGCGCCGCCGACCTGAAGGACTACCTGGCCGAGGCGCGCAACGCCCCCTTCCTGCTGGAGCGGTATCTGGCCGGGCGGGAGATCAGCGTCGAGTGCCTCGTGCTCGACGGCCTGCCGATGCTGACGAACTTCACCGGCAAGGGCAAGGGCGCGGAGCCGTACTTCGTGGAGACCGTACAGGTCGTGCCCGCGGAGCTGGCCGCCGGGCAGCAAACCGCCTTCGCCGGGCTGGCCATGCGGATCATCGAGCTGACCGGGATGGAGACGGGCATCCTGCACCTGGAGGCGATCGACTGCGGGACCGTGTACCCGGTCGAGTGGGCGGTTCGCGAGCCCGGCCACGCCGTCATGGACCTGATCAACTGGCGCTACGGCGGGCAGGCCACCCCCTTCCTGGTCGGCATGCACCTGCGCCACGACCTGCCGCAGGTGCCCGCTCCCGCCGCCGAGCGCATCGCCCTGACCGTCTTCATCGACCTGCCCCCGGGCACGATCGTCCGCGTGCGCCAGGACCGCGACCCCAACACCATCCCCGGCGTCGTCGACTTCGACTTCTACGGATCCCCCGGGGACGCCACCGGCTACGCCCACGACAACTGGAGCACCTTCGGCGCCTACAGCGTGTGGGCCGAGAACAGGACGGACCTCGTTCGCGTCCTGGACGACCTCGACGCCGCGTTCGGCGTGCTGCTGCGCGCGGCCGACGGCGGGGAGACCTGGTGCTGCGTGTCGTCGCAGGCCCGCGCCGAGATCTTCGGCCACGACGCGTCCCCCACGCCATGAGAGGCCTGCCCCGGCAGGTATGGGTGCTCCTGTCGCTGACGCTGATCACGGTCGCGGCCGACTTCATGGTCATCCCCTACTTCGCCGTCTACTTCTCCCAGGTCCTGGGCCTCGGCATCGGGTTCGCGGCGGCCGTGCTGACGGCCTTCACCCTGGTGTCCAAGGGGGCGCAGGTCCTCGGCGGCCACCTCACCGACCGGCTGGCCCCCGACCGGCTGCTGACGGCGGGGTTCTGCCTGATGGTGACGGGCTTCTCGACGCTGTCGATCGCCCGGTCCGCGCCCGTCGCCACCGCCGGCATCCTCCTGCTGGGGCTGGGCGACGGCTGCCTGGTGATCGCGATGAGATACAAGCTGATCAGCGGTTGCGAGGCCGGGCTGCGGGCCCGCGTGTTCTCGCTGACCTCGGTGTGCTTCAACCTCGGGTCCATGGTGGGCCCGCTCGCCGGGGTCGCGGTGTTCGCCTTCTCGCCCTCGCTGACCTTCGCCTGCGCGGCCGGGATCTACGTCCTGTCCTACGCGGCGCTGCGCCTGCTCACCGCGCCCGCCGCGCCCTCGCCGGCCCCCGCCGCCTCCCCGGGCGGGGCCAGGCCGGCGTTGCGGGAGATCCTCACCCACCGGCCGCTGCTCCTGGCGGCGCTGCTCATCATCGCCTTCTGGGTGAGCTTCTCGCAGTTCCAGTTCTCGATCCCGCTCGTGGTCACGGCGCTGGACAGCGTCCACGGCACGACCACCGTCGCCACCCTGTTCGTGCTCAACGGCGCCCTGATCGTCGCCTTCAGCCTGCCGCTGACCCGCGCGCTGGAGAAGCTGCCCGCCCGGATCCCGATGTTCGGCGGCTTCCTGCTCACCCTGCTGGGCTTCCTTCTGCTCGCCGCCGTCCAAGGGCTCCAGGCCTCGTACGCGTGGATCTACCTGCCGATCGTCGTCCTGACCGTGGGCGAGATCCTCTTCACCACCTTCGCCAGTACGCACGTCGCCGCCATCGCACCCCCGCACCGGCTGGCCACCTACCTCGGACTGCTCGGCCTGCTGTCCGGGCTCGGCACGGCCATGGGCAACGCGCTCACCGGAGCGCTCGTCCCGCCCCTGCTGACCGGCGGCCTTCCGTGGCTGATGTGGGTGATCATCGCTGTGGTGTCCGCGCTGCCGCTGGCCGCCCTGCCGGGACTGCGAGGCGCGCGGGCGCGTAGTTTGATCCACTCCTCTTCTCACGGATCATGACCTAGATCATAATGACGGCGACGATTCCCGTGCGAACGGAGAAGGTCGTGAAGATCCGGTTGCTCGGACCACTCCAAGTCGCCCGCAGTGACGGATGGGCGACGATCCGCGCACCTCAGCAGCGTGCCGTGCTGGCGGTGCTGCTCCTCGCGAACGGCAGCCTGGTCACGATCGACCGGCTCATCGACGAGCTGTGGGGCGAACGGCCGCCCGCCTCCGCCCACAACACGATCCACGCGTACGTGATGCGCCTGCGGCGAGTCCTCACCGGCGAACTCGGGCACCGCCTGATCACCCGCCCCCCTGGATACCAGTTCCAGGTCGAGACGCAGGCGCTGGACTGCGGCGTCTTCGAACGGCTCCTCACCGAAGGGCAGGCCGACCTGGCCGCCGGACGCTGGGAGCCGGCCTCCGAACGGCTCACCCAGGGGCTCGCTCTCTGGCACGGCTCCGCCGCGCTGGCCGACGTGCCCTCGACCCCGGCGGTCGAGGCCGAGCGGGCCCGGCTGGACCGCTTCCGGCTCACCGCCCTGGAGGCCGGCATCGACGCGAACCTGGAGCTGGGGCGGCACGCCGAAGTGCTGCCCGAGCTCGAACGGCTCGCGGCCGAGTACCCGCTGCGGGAGAACCTCCGCCGTCTCCTCATGCTGGCGTTGTACCGGTGCGGGCGGCGTACCGACGCGCTCGAGGTCTATCGCGAGACCCGCCGCCTGTTCATCGACGAGCTGGGCATCGAGCCGGCGAAGGAGCTCCGGGACCTGGAGCACACCATCCTGCGGGACGAACGGCCCCTCGGCACGGCACCGGGCTCGCGCGGTCCTGCCCGGCTCCGCGACAACCCCCGCGACCCTGCCCGGCTCCGAGACGACTCACGCGATCCTGCCCGGCTCCGCGACAACCCCCGCGACCCTGCCCGGCTCCGAGACGACTCACGCGATCCTGCCCGGCTCCGCGACGAGCAGCCCGCCGCCCCCGACACGACGCCACGCACGCGTCCGGCCGGGACAGGGCCGGTGGAAGCGGGGCCGGTGGGAGCGGGGCTGGTGGGAGCGGGGCCGGTCGGGGCGGGGCTGGTCGGGGCGGGGCTGGTCGGGGCGGGGCCGCCGTGCATGCTGCCGCCGGACATCGCCGACTTCACCGGCCGGGAGGAGCAGGTGCGGCAGCTCATGGCCCGGCTCGCCCGCGACGACGAGACGACGGCCCCGGCCGTGACAGCGCTGTGCGGCCACGGCGGCATCGGCAAGACGGCGCTGGCCGTGCACGTCGCGCACCGCCTCCGCACCCGCTTCCCCGGCGGCCAGCTCTACGTCGACCTCCACGGCGCCGAGCAGGACCCGGCAGACCCCGGCGAGGTACTGGCCCGCTTCCTAACAGCGCTGGGCGCCGACGGCAGAGCGCTCCCCACCAGCACGGAGGAGCGCGCGGAACGGTATCGCGGGCTGCTGGCGCACTCCCGGCTGCTGGTCGTCCTGGACAACGCGGCCAGCGAACGCCAGATCAGGCCGCTGCTCCCCGGCAGCCCGAGCTGCGCCGTGATCGTGACCTCCAGGCGCAGGCTCCGTTGGATCAGCTCCCAGCCCCTCCACCTCGACGTCCTCGAATCGGGCTCGGCCCGTCAGCTGCTGACCAGGATCGTCGGCGCCGAACGCCCGGCCGGCGCGCCCGAGGCCGCCGAGACGATAGTGCGGCTCTGCGGCTACCTGCCGCTCGCCATCCGGGTGGCCGGCGGACGGCTCGCCGCGCGGCCGCACTGGCCGCTGGAGCGGATGGCCACCCGGCTGCTGGACGAGCGGCAGCGGCTGGACGAGCTGTCCGAGGACGACATGGCGGTACGGGCCAGCCTGGAGCTCAGCTACGCCGCGCTGGAGCCCGGCAGCCGGTTCTTCTTCCGCTCGCTCGGCCTGCTCGACGTCCCCGACTTCGCCGCCTGGCTGCCGGCCGCCATGCTCGACATCGCGGTCGAGCAGGCCGAGACCCACCTGGACTCCCTCCTCGACGCCCAGCTCCTCACCTGGGCCGGCACCGACGGGCTCGGGCAGAACCGCTACCGCTTGCACGACCTCGTCCGCCTGTACGCCCGCGAACGCGCCGAGCACGAGGACCCTGCCGAGGTGCACGCCCAGCTCCGCACCCGCGCGCTGGGCGCCTGGCTCGCCCTCGCGGAGACCGCCGACCAGCTCCTGTCCGAACGTGTCGCCGCCGACATCTACGGATCGGCGCACCGGTGGCCTCCCGATCCGGCCATCGTCCGGGCGGTCCAGGCGGATCCCACGGCGTGGTTCGACAGCGAGCGCGCCGCCCTGCCCACGCTCATCGCCCAGGCGGGCGCGGCCGGCCTGGACGACACCGCCTGGGAGCTGGCCGCCACCGCGATCAACTACTTCGCGTTCCGCGGCCTCTACCACAGCTGGCTGCAGACCCACGAGCTGGCCCGCCAGGTGTGCGCCCAGTCAGGCAACCGCCGCGGCGAGGCCGTCATGCTCCGCAACCTCGGCTATCTGCGCATGACGGGCGTCAAGGCGACCCCGAGGATCATCCTGGTCGGAGCGGAGTCCGCGCTGGAGACGTTCCGGCAGACCGACGACCTGCACGGCCAGATCGACGCCCAGTTCCTGTGCGGGGTCGCGCTGCGCCACAAGGGCGACTTCGGGCAGGCGCACGCGCACGCGACCGAGGCCATGGCGGCCGCGATAACGGCGGCGTACGAGCTGGGCCAGGGCCGCCTGTGGTACCTGCGGGCCATGATCGCGCGCGAGCAGGGACGTCCGGACGCCGCCGGCTACGCCGAGCTCAGCTTCAAGCTCGCCGAACGCAGCGGCGCCATCCACGACCGGGTGCTGGCCCTGTGGGAGCTGGCTGCCGCGCCCGCCGACACGGGTGCCGCACGGCAGCAGACGCTGGAGCGCGTCCACGACCACATCGACGTGTGCCGCAGGCGCAGCGAGCGGCTGCTGGAGGCGTACCTGCTGCTCTGCGCGGGCAACCTCGACCGCGCCCTGCGGCGGGCGGACGCGCGGGACGAGATCGAGCGCGCGCTCAAGGTCTTCGAGACGTACGCCGTCCCCCTCGGCCGTACCGTCGGCCTGCGGCTGCTCGGTGAGCTCGACCACGCGGCGGGGGAGTACGCGCACGCGTGCGGCTACCTCCACGACGCCGCCGAGATCGGCCGCCAGACGAACAACACCTACGAGCAGGCCCTCGCGCTGAAGGCCCTGGAGGCCGCGTGGCACGCCAGGGGGGATCGCGACGCGGCGCGGCAGGCGCGGGAGGAGGCGCTGGCGCTGTTCAGGAAGCTGAACAACCTGCGCGAGGTCGTGGAGATCACCGGCCTCATCCGCTGACCCGCCGCGCCACTGTCCGCCGCGCATGTGTCAGCCGCGCATGCCATCTCGCCGCGCCTGCTGGTCCCACCACGCTGCTATCCGGCCGCGCCGCTGTCCCGTGCGGTGGCGAGGGACTCCTGGTACGCCGCCAGCACCTGCTTGCGCCGCTTGACCGGCAGCCGGTCGATGTACAGGTACCCGTCGAGATGGTCGGTCTCGTGCTGCAGGCATCGGGCCAGGAACCCGGTGCCCTCGACCGTCACGGGCTCGCCGGCCGCGTCGAAGCCCCGCACGGTGGCGCGGTCGGACCGGGCGAGCGGCGCGTACTGGCCGGGCACCGACAGGCACCCCTCGTCGCCGCCGTCGAGGCGCCGCTCACCGAGCCCCGGCACCTCCAGCACCGGGTTGACCACGACGCCCTTGTGGCGCACGTCCTGGTCGTCCGGGCAGTCGTAGACGAAGACGCGCAGCGGCACGCCGATCTGGTTGGCGGCCAGGCCGACGCCCTCGGCCGCGTACATGCTGGCGAACATGTCGTCCACGAGCGCCGCCAGTTCCCCGTCGAACCGGGTGACCGGCTCGCACGGGCGATGCAGCACCGGGTCCCCCACGGTCACGATCGGCCGGACCTCTCCCACCACCAACGCCCCTTCCTCGGCTGAATCCGGCACAAGTCTACGCAGTCTCCGACATGTCTCGAAATATAAGACAGTTTCTCTTGAATAGTGAGATGGCGTTAGGGTTGCGGCAACGTCGCCGAGACCGAGGGAGTTCACCGATGGACGCCGTCTACACGCATGGCCACCACGAGTCCGTGCTGCGCTCGCACCGCTGGCGCACCGCGGAGAACTCCGCCGCCTACCTGGTGCCGCACCTCAAGCCGCACATGAAGATCCTGGACGTGGGCAGCGGCCCCGGCACGATCACGGCCGACCTGGCGGCGCTCGTCCCCGACGGCCGGCTGACGGCGTCCGAGGTCACCGCGGACGCGCTGGAGCTGGCCAAGGCCGAGGTGGCGGCCAGAGGTCTGACGAACGTGGACTTCGCCGTGGCGGACGTGCACGCGCTGGACCACCCGGACGAAACGTTCTGCGTGGTCCACGCCCACCAGGTGCTGCAGCACGTCGGCGACCCGGTGCGGGCGCTGCGGGAGATGCGGCGGGTCACCAGGCCGGGCGGGTTCGTGGCGGTGCGGGACAGCGACTACGCGGCGTTCACCTGGTGGCCGCGGGTTCCGGCGCTGGACGAGTGGATGGCGCTCTACCAGCGGGTCGCGCGCGGCAACGGGGGCGAGCCCGACGCGGGGCGGCGGCTGCTGTCCTGGGCGCGGCAGGCCGGTTTCGAGGACGTCACCGCCACGTCCAGCACCTGGACCTTCGCCGACCCGGAGGACCGGGCCTGGTGGGGCGGGATGTGGGCGGAGCGCATCGTGAGCTCCGCGATGGCGGAGCAGGCCGTGGCCACCGGCGCCGCCACGGAGGCGGACCTGCGGCGCATGTCGGAGGGGTGGCTGGAGTGGGCGGCGGCCGGGGACGGATGGCTGTCCGTCCTGCACGGCGAGATCCTCTGCCGCGTCACCACCTGACCGGACGCGGAGCGCTCGTCAGAAGCCCAGGGTGCGCACCCGCTGCCACTGCGGGTCGCGGTAGAGCACCATGTCCGTGCCCACCATCTCGTCGGGCGCCGACAACATGGTGATCTCACCCGCCGCCTGCAACTGCAGCAGCAGGTCGCGCACCCGCGGCCCCACCGGCAGCCGCCCCGTGGGCAGCCCGAGCCCGTTGCGCACCGTGTCGGCCACCTCGGACAGGCGGAAGGGCCCGTCGAACGCCGCCACGACCCCGCGCACCACCGTGATCGTGATCAGGTGCTCGGCCTCGGCGTGCGCGAGCTGCCAGGTCACCTGCTCCCTGCGCCGCCCGGTGCCCGCGCAGGACGTGCAGGGCCGGCTCAGCTCCGGCGCCACCTCCTCCTCGGCCGTGCCGAGACAGGCCGAGCACAGGCCGTTCTCGGCGGCGTGCAGCTCGGCGGTCATCCGGCCGCCGAGGATCACGCCGCAGCCGCAGGCGAACGCGTCGCCCAGGATGCCGGACCGGGGGGAGATCGCATGCTCACTCACCGAGCCGACTCTACCCCCGCCCCCGCCGTCACAGGGCCACCACGGGTCACCCGGGCCTCACCCCCGCAGGTCGGCCAGCCCCCTCAGCCGCCGCAACGCCTTGCGTGCCGCCGCCACCACCCGCTCGTCCGGATGATGGTCGATGAACACCCGCAGCACCTGCCCCGTCCACGGGTGATCGCCGAACGCCAGGATCGCGATCGTCCCCGCCTGCTCCTCGGGCTTCATCCCCATCGCGATCGACTCGATCACCTCGCCCGTCTCCCCGCCGAACTCCAGCAGCGCCGCCGCCATGTCGACCAGCACCCAGGCGATCTCGTCCGGCGTCGGCTGCCGCTCCTCCCGCCCGGTCCTGGCCGCGATCACCGCCCCCAGCTTGGGCTCCTCCAGCAGCCGGGCCAGCGCCTGCCGCCCCTCCTCGCCGAACGCCGTGGACAGCAGCTCCACGCCGACCGCCCGGCTCAGCGGGCTCACGGCGCCCAGCACGGACGCGATCTCGTCCGCCGCCGCCTGCTCGTCGCGGCCCTCCAGCCACCCGGCCAGCTCCTCGCCGCGCTCACTCTCCGGATACGACCGCAGCCCGTGCAGCAGCGTCGCCGCGTCGGCGTCCGCGAGCGTCCCCATGACGGGGATGTCCTGCCCGGTGGTCTCGGCGATGATCTGCCGCGCCACCCACAGCCCGAGCCAGCTCAGCGTGTACGGCTCCGCCTGCCGCACCAGGCCGAGCCCCGTCAGCGTCGGGGACGCCTTGCCACTGAGCGGCTCCCTGGACAGGAACAGCCGGACCAGCTCCAGCAGCAGCCCCTCGTCCCCGGCCAGCCGCTTGCGGCAGTGCTCCGCCCAGAAGGCCAGCACCTCCGTGTCGTCCCCTTCCGGCTGCAGCGCTCCGGCCATGGGAGCGGCGCGCACGGCGGACGCGAGCGTGGCCTTGCCGGGCAGCCGGATGGGGGGCTGCAAGGGCAGCGTGTCGTCGTCGTAGGAGCTCACCCGCCCATCCTTTCGCGAGTTCTCCGCTAGAGTGGCCCGCCGACGCCGAAAAGTCAGAAGAAAGGAGGCGCACCGAGATGTTCGGCACGTTCCGTGGCGCTCGCCGCGCCCGCTTCTGCTTCCCGGAGGATCCATGCGTTTCCGTCCCGCCGTCGAGGACGATCTAGACCGCCTGCTCGGCTGCGTCGTCGACGAGTCCATCAGCTGGTCCCATCCCGACCGGCTGCTGTCGTTCCTGGAGAGTGGCAACTACCGCTACGACCGCGTCTGGCTCGCCGAGGACGAGCCGGGCGGTGAGATCATGGCGCGCGCCGTGTGGTGGGGCTTCCCCGGCGACCGGCCGCTCGCGCTCGACTGCCTGTACGTCGCCCCCTCGGCGCCCGACCGCGTCGGCCTGGCCGCCGAGCTGCTGCGCCGGGCCCATGCCGCGTTCGGCGAGTCGCCCGCGTACCACGTCTTCGTCTCCAACGGCTGGCGCGACGACCCGAAGGCGAGCGCGGCCATCGCGTGGCGGTGGGAGGCCGCGGGGCGCGCGGGGCTGACCGACGAGCTCGAACGCCTGCGCTACGAGTGGACGGCGGCCGACGCGGCCGTGCCCGAGCCGTCCGGCCGGCTGGAGTTCCGCGAGGAGGACGACGACGAGGCGTTCGTGTCGGCGTTCGTCAGGGTGGCGGCCGGGACGCTCGACCACCACACCCGCCAGGCCCTGGCCACCATGGGGCCGCAGGAGCAGGCGCGCGAGGACCTCCGCGACCTCAGGTCCATGCCGGGCGACCGGGCGTGGTGGCGGCTCGCCTACGACAAGGCGGGCGAGCTGGTGGGGGTCGCGCTGCCGTCGGCGAACAACGCGGGGCCCGTGGTGGGCTACCTCGGGGTGGTGCCGGAGAAGCGCGGCCACGGCTACGTCGACGACCTGCTCGCCGAGATCACGCGCTGCCACGCCGAGCGCGGCGTGCAGCGCGTCGTGGCCGACACGGACGCGGGCAACGTGCCGATGGCCCGCGCGTTCGAACGGGCCGGATACCGCAACTTCTCCGTGAGACTGGTCCTGTCGGCCGATCCCGCCGCGACGTGATGGCGCGGCGGGCCCCTACCCGCCGCCGCGCGAACGTCACGGCCGCCCCCGCGGCAGGTTCTCCTGCCGCACCCGCACCAGGAACTCCTCCACCCGCCCCCGATCCGGCGACGCGGGCAGGGCGCCGGGCTCCGCGGTCAGTTCGGCCGACAGGGCGGCCCGCCAGGCGAGCAGCGAGTCCCAGGGCATCTCGCCGCGCCGGACCGCGAGCAGCCGCTCCCGGTGCTCGGCCATCCCGACGAGTGGTTCGCCGTGCCGGACCAGGTGCAGCCCGCTGATGAGCAGCCGGATCATGTGCATGGCCTGCTTCCAGTTGGGCCGTTCCGGGTCGAGCCGCCGCAGTTGCGCCTCGGCGTACCCGGCGAAGGAGCGTTGCGCCCGTACGGACAGGAAGGCCTCGCGCAGGTCGCGCAGCCGCTGCCCGGCGGGGGTGATCACCTCGACGAGAGGGGACCACAGGCACTCCAGGACGGTGGGGTTGGCGTCGAGAGCCAGCCCGCAGAAGCGCTCCACCTCCCAGGAGAACTGTTCGGGCAGCGGCCCGTCCCGGTGCGTGGGCGGCTTGTCGAGCCGCCAGAAGGCCGAGGTCGGCGCCACGAACACGCCGCGCCGGTCGGTGTCGGAGTCGTCGGTGTCCAGTTCGTACGCCCTCGACCCCACCACCACGGAAAGGATCACGTCATCGCTCACCCGGATATCTTGCGTCATGGGGCCGCGGGCTGTTCTGATCGACGGGTGAGCGCTTTCGACGAGGTCTACCGGCGCAGCATCGACCAGCCCGAGCAGTTCTGGGGGGAGGCGGCCCGCGGGATCGACTGGGACGTGGCGCCCGCCACCGTGTACGGCGAGGGCCGCTGGTTCCCCGACGGACGGCTCAACACCTGCCACAACGCCCTCGACCGGCATGTCGAGCGGGGCCGCGGCGAGCAGGCGGCGCTGATCTACGACAGTCCGGTGACCGGCACGGTCCGCGTGTACACCTATGCCGAGCTGCTGGACGAGGTGGCCAGGGCGGCGGGCATGCTGCGGGGGCTCGGGGTGGCGGCGGGCGACACCGTGGTGATCTACATGCCGATGGTGCCGGAGGCGGTGGTCGCGATGCTGGCCTGCGCCCGGCTCGGGGCGGTGCACTCGGTGGTGTTCGGCGGGTTCGCGGCCAGGGAGCTGGCGGTGCGGATCGACCACGCCAGGCCCAAGGTGGTGCTGTCGGCGTCGTGCGGGATCGAGCCGGCGCGGGTGGTGGCGTACAAGCCGCTGCTCGACGACGCGCTGGAGCAGGCGGAGCACCGCCCGGAGCGGTGCGTGATCCTGCAGCGCCCCCAGTGCGTGGCGGAGCTGCGCGAGGGCCGGGACCTCGACTGGGCGCGGGCGGTGGCGGGCGCGCAGAGCGTGCCGTGCGTGAGCGTGGCCGCGACCGACCCGCTGTACATCCTGTACACCTCGGGCACGACGGGCATGCCGAAGGGTGTCGTGCGCGACAACGGCGGCCACGCGGTGGCGCTGCACTGGAGCATGGCGCACGTGTACGGCGCCGCCCCCGGCGAGGTCTACTGGGCCGCCTCCGACGTGGGCTGGGTGGTGGGCCACTCCTACATCGTGTACGCGCCGCTGCTGGCGGGCTGCACGACGGTCCTGTACGAGGGCAAGCCGGTCGGCACCCCGGACCCGGGCGCGTTCTGGCGGGTGGTGGCGACGCACGACGTGCGGACGCTGTTCACGGCGCCGACCGCAATCCGCGCCATCAAGAAAGAGGACCCTTCCGGCAATTTCGCGAAAAAGTGGGACCTGTCGGGGTTGCGGTACCTGTTCCTCGCGGGCGAGCGGCTCGACCCCGACACCTACCACTGGGCGGGCGACCTGCTCGGCATCCCCGTCATCGACCACTGGTGGCAGACCGAGACCGGCTGGCCGATCGCCGCCAACTGCGTCGGCATCGAGCCGCTGCCCATCAAGCCAGGCTCCCCGACCAGGCCGGTGCCGGGCTGGGACGTGCACGTCCTCGACGGCGACGGCGACGACTGCCCGCCCGGCACCGAGGGGTCGGTCACCGTGAAGCTGCCGCTGCCGCCCGGCGCGCTGCCCGCCCTCTACCGCGACGAGGCCCGCTTCCACCGCTCCTACCTGGAGCGCTACCCCGGCCACTACCTGACGGGCGACGGCGGCCACCTCGACGGCGACGGCTACCTCTACGTCATGGGCCGCATCGACGACGTCATCAACGTGGCCGGGCACCGCCTGTCCACCGGCGCCATGGAGGAGGTCATCGCCGCCCACCCCGACGTCGCCGAGTGCGCGGTGATCGGCGTGGCCGACGAGCTGAAGGGCCAGCTCCCGATGGGGTTCGTGGTGCTCAAGGCGGGCGCGGAGCGCGACCCGGAGGAGATCGAGCGGGAGCTGACGGCGCTGGTGCGCGAGCGCATCGGCCCGGTGGCCGCGTTCCGCCGCGCCGTCGTGGTGTCCCGGCTGCCGAAGACCCGCTCGGGCAAGATCCTGCGCGCCACGATGCGCAACATCGCCGACGGCGACCCGTACGACATCCCCTCCACCATCGAGGACCCGGGCGCGCTGCCGGAGATAGCACAGGCCGTGAAAGGAACGTGACGCGCGGGTGACGTCTCGGTCGCTGTGGCGAACAAGCCTGCGCCGATCGGGGCGTTCATCGCATGATGGGACATCCCAGTCCCAGGGAGAAGGCCATGATCGACACCCCGAGCTACGCCGACGCCCTGAGGATTCTCGGCTGCAAGGACGGCAGGCTCGTCAAGGTGATCGGGCTCGCCTCCGAGGCCGAGCGCACCGGCTGGGCGCTGGCGGGCGGCACCCGGCTCACCACGAGCCTGCGCGACATGCGCGACGGCATCGTCTCCTACGGCGAGGACCTCGTCCGCCGCATGCCCGAGCTGAAGAGCGGCGTGAACCGCTTCACGCGCACCCAGCGGCTGGCCGCGGCGCACGCCGCGATCGTCGTGGCGGCCTGGTTCGAGGCGCTCGGCGAGGCGAAGCTGCCCTTCACGCTGGACCAGCTCGACCGCGGCGACCGCATCTCGCACGGCGTGCCGACGGCAGAACGCTACGCCAGGCTGCTGGCGGGCCTGCTGCTGGAGCGGCTGCCCACGCCCGAGCCGCACGTGCCGTACGCCGAGACCCGCGCCGACGTGGAACGTGCCTACCTGCGCATGTCCGAGGCCATGACCGGGTACGTCGGCGGCCTGTCCGTCTGGGACGAGCTGGCCGTGGAGGACCAGCTCGCGCTGCCCCGCCTGCTGTCGGAGGGGCCGACCGCGCACGCGCTGCGCATCTACGACGAGGACTACCGGTCGCTGGCGCTCGACAGCCACGAGTTCGGGGTGCGCAGCCTGGTCACCGAACGGCCGCAGCCGGCCACGGCGCTGTCGCGGGTGGCGTGGCTGCTGGCCGAGCTGGCCCCGCCCCGGGTCGGCGACCGCCCGATGATCCACCAGGTCAGGATGGCCGCCAACGCCCTCGACCAGCCGCTCCTGCTGGCCGGCAAGCTGCCCGAGGACGTCTACCTGCCGCTGCTCGGCGAGGGCTACCTCAGCCCGCGCTGCCGGGTGGCGGAGCTGAGCCGCGAGTCCTCGCCCGCCGAGCGGAGCTGGTGGGACAGGCAGCGGCTGCTGCCCGACGCGGAGGCGTTCCTGGTCGGCCACCTCACCTCGCTGCGCGCCACGCAGACGCCGCTGCTCGTGCTGGGCGAGCCGGGCTCCGGCAAGACGAAGCTGACCGAGGTGCTGGGCGCCCGCCTGGCCAGGTCGGAGTTCCTGCCGTTCCGGGTGGAGCTGCGCGCCGTGCGGGCCCTGGCGGACCTGGACGGGCAGATCGAGCAGGCCGTCGGCGAGGTGCTGGGGCGGGAGGTGCCCTACGCCGACCTGGTGGCCGCCGGTGACGGCGCGATGCCGGTGATCCTGCTGGACGGCTTCGACGAGCTGGTGCAGGGCGGCCTCAACCGCTACGACTACCTGGAGCGGGTGCGCGAGTTCCAGGCCAGGGAGGCGGCGCTCGGGCGGCCCGTCGCGGTCATCGTGACCAGCCGCACGGTGGTGGCCGACCGCGTCCGCTTCCCCGACGGGCTGCTGGCGCTGCAGCTCCTGCCGTTCGACGACGACCAGGTGCGCCAGTGGCTCGACATCTGGGACCAGGCCAACCGCGGCCTGCTCGCCAGGCGCGACCTCAAGCCGCTGCCCGCGCGGGCGGCGCTCGTCCACGGCGAGATGGCCAGGCAGCCGCTGCTCCTGCTGCTGCTCGCGCTCTACGACGCCGGCGGCAACGCGCTGCAGCACGACCACGGCCCGCTGCGCAGGTCCCGCCTGTACGAGGTGCTGCTGCGCGACTACACCGAACGCGAGACGGGCGGCGCCCGCCGGGTCGTCATCGACCAGGAGCTGGTGCTGCTCGGCGCGGTCGCGCTGTCCATGCTGGCCCGCGGCAGCCAGGTCATCACCGACGAGCAGCTCGACCGCGACCTGCCCGCCCTCTGCCACGGCGGCGAGGACGACCAGGACGACGAGGAGGAACGCGTCGACTGGGCGCGCAAGGCCACCGAACGCTTCTTTTTCGTGCGCAGGAAGGGGCACGCGTTCCTGCACTCCACGTTCGGCGAGTTCCTGGTGGCCTGGCTCACCCTGTACGCGCTGCGCGACCTCGACCGGCGCCGCCGCCTGGCGGGCGACGAGCCGCTCGCCGTCGTCCAGGCGGTGGACGACGACCTGCTGTACGCGGTCACCTCCCACTCGTGCCTGGCCGAGCGCGGCCCCGCCGTCGGCTTCATCGTGGAGCTGCTGGAGGAGGTGCCGGCGGCGGTGCGGGCGCGCTGCGCCGAGTTACTCGCGGGCCTGCTGCGGCGGGCCCTGTACGAGCGGACGCGCCGCCACTTCACCGGCTTCCGCCCCGTCCGGCACACGATCACCCGCCGCCTGGCCGCCTACTCGGCCAACCTCACCCTGCTCATCGTCGCCGTCTCGGACGAGCCCGTCGCGGTGTCGTCCATCCTGCCGGGGCCCGGCCACCTGGAGCGCTGGTCGGCGCTCACCCACCTGTGGAAGGGCCAGCTCGGCGTGGACGGCTGGGCCGGGCTGGTCACCGCGCTGTCCGCGCACCGCGTGGTGGTGGACGGCGAGGAGGACGTCGTGCTCGGCGGCACGGAGCCCAGCGGGATGGGCGACGTCGTCGTCGCGGTCGCCACCGGGCACGCGCCCCGCCACCGCAGGCTGCTCGACCTGCTGCTGCGGGCGCTGGGGGAGGGGCAGGCGCTGCCGTTCCGCGACCGCGCCGGCATCCTGGACGAGCTGCTGCGCACGGTCGCCGTCCGCTCGCCCGCGATGCACCAGGCGCTGGGCGCGATGTGGCACGAGGAGGGCGCCGACCGGGCCGCGCTCAAGCCGCTGCTGCAGGCGATGCTCGCCGACCCGGCCGACCGGATGGCGACGTGGGAGCAGCTCGTCAAGTCCGGCGTCCCCGAGAGCGCGCTGTGGGAGATCCACCAGGACGTCCTGCACCCGGACGGCTGATCACTGCGTCGAGGCGGGGTCGGCGGGCAGCTCCACCGTGATCGTCAGCCCGCCCTCGTCACGCGGCCTGGCCAGCACCGTCCCGCCGTGCGCCTCCGCGATCACCCGCACGATCGACAGCCCGAGCCCGCTGCCCCGGTCCGACCGCAGCCGGTCGCCGTGCAGCCGCCTGAACGGCTCGAAGATCGTCTCTATCTCGTACGGCGGCACCTGCAGCCCGGTGTTGGCCACCACCAGCTCCACCCGGTCGGCCCGCCCGCGCGTCGTCACCCACACCTCGCCCTTGGCATGGTTGTGCCGGATCGCGTTCTCCACCAGGTTCTGCACCAGCCGCTCCACCAGCACCGCCTCCCCGGCCGTCGGCGCGGAGTCCAGCAGCCGGTGGATGCTCACCTCCCGCTCGGCCGCCTCGGCCGCCGCCTGGTCGAGGACGTGCTCGGCCACGTCCGTCAGGTCGAACGGCCGCCGGTCCAGCACCGCCTGCTCGCCCTCGGCCAGCGCCAGCAGGCCGTCGATGAGGCGTTCGTGGCGGGCGTTGACCAGCAGCAGCGACTCGCCGAGCCGCTTGACGTCGTCGGTGGCGTCGGGGCGGCGCACGGCCACGTCCACCAGCGTGCGGTTGATCGTCAGCGGGGTGCGCAGCTCGTGAGCGGCGTTGGCGACGAACTTGCGCTGCCCGTCGAACGAGCGGGCCAGCCGGGTGTGCATCGTGTCGAAGGTATCGGCCAGCGCCTTGATCTCGTCGTGCGGGCCGTCGAAGCTGATCCGCTGCTTCAGGTCCTGACCCAGCAGGACCCGCCGCGCGTCCTGACCCAGCAGGACCCGCTGCGCCGTGTCGTTGACCGACCTGAGCGGGCGCAACACCCATCCGGCCGCCCGCCAGCCCAGCCCGAAGGCGAGCCCGGCCCCGCCCAGCACGCCGACGGGGCCCCAGACGCGGATGCCGGCCAGCGTGTCGGCCTGGTAGACGGCCCTGACCTGGTCGGCGCGTTTCCTGGCGACCTCGTACTGCTGCGAGAAGCGCTCGAACCAGCCGGGGCCGTACTGCTCCGGCACGTCCACCTGGATGTGCGCCGGCGTGAGCAGGCCGTTGCGGTACTCGAGGCTCTGCCGCACCACGACGTAGAGCGCGGCCACGACGGCGACGCCGAGCACCAGGAACACGCCGGCGCACGCCAGGGCGAAACGCATGCGCACGCTCATGGGATGCGGTACCCCGATCCCGGCACGGTCTCGATGACCTGCGGCTCGCCGAGCTTCTTGCGCAGCTTCATCATCGTCGTGCGCACCGTGTTCGTGAACGGGTCGATGTGCTCGTCCCACACCTTCTCCAGCAGCGTCTCCGCCGACACCACCGCCCCGCGCGCCCGCAGCAGCTCGGCCAGCACGCCGAACTCCTTACGGGCCAGCGGCACGTACCGGCCGTCGCGGAACACCTGCCGGTGCGCCCAGTCCAGCCGCACCCCCGCCCGCTCCAGCATCGGCGGGTCCGCCTTGCGCGCCCGCCGCCCGAGCGCGTGCACCCGCGCCACCAGCTCCTCGAACGCGAACGGCTTGGGCAGGTAGTCGTCGGCCCCCAGCGACAGCCCCGCCACCCTGGCCCGCACGTCGGAGGCCGCCGTCAGCATGAGCACCCGCACCAGCCAGCCCTGCTCCACCACCGCCCTGCACACCTCGTCGCCGTGCGTGCCCGGCAGGTCCCTGTCGAGGATCAGCACGTCGTAGTCGTGCACCCCGAGCCGCTCCAGCGCCGCCTCGCCGTCGTAGGCGACGTCCACGGCCAGCGCCTCTCCGCGCAGCCCCTCGGCGATCGAGTCGGCGAGCATGCGCTCGTCCTCGGCGATCAGAACACGCACCCGCGCCCCCCAAGATCTTCAAATGCCGTTCAGTGTGGAGGGCCCGGCATAACGCGGGCATAACCACCACTTCCCTGGCAGGCTAGCGGGATTCGCGGTCAGACCCGGCCGCGCTCCGCAGGTTCGCGATCAGATCCGGCCGCGCTCACCCGCCACGCGTGAGAGCCGGCCGCGCTCACCCGCCACGCGTCAGAGCCAGCCGCGCTTTTCCGCCACCCGGACCGCCTCCGCGCGGTTGCGCGCGCCCGTCTTGCCGATCGCCGACGACAGGTAGTTGCGGACGGTGCCCTCCGTCAGGAACAGCCGCCGGGCGATCGCCGCGACGGTCGGCTCGCCGGACGCCACCCGCAGCACCTCCGCCTCCCGCTGGGTGAGCGGGCTGGGGCCGGTGGTCAGCGCCGTCACGGCCAGCCTGGGGTCGATGACCTGCTCGCCCGCCATCACCTTGCGGACGGCCGCGGCCAGCTCGGCGGCCGGCGCGTCCTTGACCACGAACCCGGCCACGCCCGCGTCCAGCGCCCTGCTGAGGTAGCCGGGCCTGCCGAACGTGGTCACGATGATCACCCGGCGGTCGCGGAGCCGTTCGGCCACCTCCAGGCCGGACAGGCCGGGCATCTCGATGTCGAGCAGGATCACGTCGGGGTCGTGCTCGTACGCCGCCGCCGGCACCTCGTCGCCGCGGCCGACCTCGGCCACCACCTCGATGTCGTCCTCCAGGCCGAGCAGCGCGGCCAGGCCGCCCCTGACGAGGTCCTGGTCGTCGGCGATCAGCACCCGGATCACGCCGTCGGCGCTCATGCGGCCCTGGGTCACGGCGTCTCCACGGGAATCTGCGCGTAGAGGCGGTAGCCGCCCCCGGGCAGGGCGCCGACCTCCAGGCGCCCGCCGGCGGCGCCGACCCGCTCCGCCAGCCCCGTCAGCCCGTTGCCCTTGCCCGGTGCCTCCCCGGCCGGACAACCGTCGTCACGAACCTCCACCGCCGCCATCCTCCCGTCCACCCCCAGGCGGATGTCGCACCGCCGGGCCCGGCTGTGGCGCAGCACGTTCGTGGCCGCCTCCCGTACGACCCACGCGAGCTGCGCCTCCGCATCGGCCGGAATGGGCCCGTCGGCGGGGGAGACCGCCACCTCGATCCCCGCCACCCCCAGGTTGCGGGTCGCGTTCTCCAGCTCCTGCGACAACGACGGCGCGCGATACCCGGCGATGGCGTGCCGCACCTCGTCCAGCGCCCGCCGCGCGGCCCCCTCCACCTCGGCCATCTCCCTGGCGGCCCGCCCGGCGTCGGACGCGGCCAGCCGCGCGGCGAGCTGGCTCCTGATCGTGATGGAGGTGAGCGTGTGCCCCAGGGTGTCGTGCAGGTCCCTGGCGAAGCGCAGCCGCTCGTTCTCCACGGCCAGCCGCGCCACCTCGCCCCGCGCCTCGTTCAGCCGGGCGATGAGCAGCCCCATGCTCTTCATCGCCCCTCCGGCCATCGCCTGCACCGCGATGACCAGCGGCACCCACCACACCTGCGACGGCGGCACGCCCTTCCACAGCAGCGCCGCCACCACCACGACCGCCGTCGCGGCCGCCGCCGCGGCGAAGGCGCGGGTGCCCATCGACGCGCCCAGCGCGCTGACCGCGAACACGAACGAGACGTACGCCCACGGCGCCCCGAACAGCGGCAGCAACGCCAGCCCCGACCCGATCAGCCCCGCCAGCGCCCACGGCAGCGGCGAGCCCGCCGACGGGCTCAGCATCCGCCACATGATCATCATCCAGCAGGCCGCGAACACCGCCACCAGCCCCAGCGCCGCCACCACCGCCGGTGGCCGGGGGCCGTCGGCGAGGAACGTCCAGAGCGGCCAGGAGATCAGCAGCAGCCAGGCGGCGGAGCTCACCCGGGCCGCGGTCCCGCCCCTGCCGACGTCGAGCTGCGAGAGCGTCATAGTGCCCGACGGTAACGCCACAGGGCCAGCGCGGCGAAGAGCGCGGTCCACGCCGCCAGCACGGCCAGCGACGTGCCCGCCGGCGCCAGCCCGTCCAGCGTCCGCCAGCCCAGCGAGCCCGCCGCGTAGGCGGGGCTGTACTCGGCCACCGTGCGCATGCCCGCCGGCATGGACTCCACGGGCAGCCACAGCCCGCCCAGGACGGTCAGCAGGAAGTAGACGATCATCATGGCCAGGTTCGCGCCCTGCCCCCGGATCGCGTACCCGAAGGCCGTGCCGAGCGCCGCGAACGGCAGCACGCCCGCCCAGATCAGCACGGCCAGCAGCGGCCACGTCTCGAGCGGCAGCCGCACGCCCGACAGCAGCGCCCCGCCGGCCAGCACCACGACGATGCTCGGCAGCACCATGATCGCGCCGCTGACCAGCTTGGCCGTCACGTAGCCGTGCGCGGGCAGCGGCGTGATCGCGAGCTGCGCCAGCCAGCCCTTCGAACGCTCCAGCGCGATGGCGCCCCCGATGAACAGCGCAGAACCCATCGCGCCGTACGTGGCCATCGACACCATCGCGTACGCCTCGAAGTCGTCCACCCCGGGCGGCGTGACGCTGAGCACCCGCGTGAACACCAGATAGATGCCGAGCGGGAAGAACGTCGTCATGACCAGCCCCATCGGGTTGCGCAAGCCGCGCACCAGCTCCAGCCGCAGGTACGGCCCCATCAGTCCCGCCCTCCCGTCAGGCTCACGAACGCGCTCTCCAGGTCCGCGCTCTCCACCCGTACGTCCCTGACGTCGTCGAACATCGCGAACAGCGCCCGCAGCGTGGCGTCCGAGTCCTTCGTCCGCAGCGACACCGACCGGCCCTCCACGCTCACCCGCAGCACCCCCGGCAGGATCTCCAGGTCCGACAGGTCCGCGTCGTACAGCGTGCACCGCACCTCGGTCCCGCCGACCAGCGACTTCACGGTGGCCACCGAGCCGTCCGCGACGACTCTGCCACCGGCGAGCAGCACCACCCGGTCGGCGTAGTCGTCGGCCTCCGCCAGGTAGTGGGTGGCGGAGACGGCGGTACGGCCCTGCCCGGTCCTGGCCCGCAGCTCCTGCCACAGGGCGCGGCGGCCCTCCACGTCCAGGCCGACCGTCGGCTCGTCCAGCACCAGCAGGTCCGGATCGCCCACCACGCACAGCGCGAAGCGCACCCGCTGCCGCTGCCCGCCCGACAGCCGCCCCACCCGCTGCCCGGCCAGCTCCTCCACGCCCGCCGCCCGCATCGCCCGCTCCGGCGGCAGCGGCGCGGGATACATCCCGGCGACGGCCGCCACCAGCTCGCCCACCCGCACGTCCTCCAGCAGCCCGGACTCCTGCAACAGCACCCCGACCCGGCCCGCCCGCAACGCCTCCAGCGGCCTGCGTCCCAGCACGGTCGCGGTGCCCGAGCCGGGGGCGCGCAGGCCGAGCGCGATGGACAGCAACGTGCTCTTGCCCGCGCCGTTGGGGCCCAGCAGGGCCACCGTCTCGCCCTCGCCGACGTCCAGATCGACGTCCGCCAGCGCGGTCACCGGGCCGTAGTTCTTCGTCACGGCCCTCAACTCCAGTGCGCTTCCCGTCATGCGCCCAGCCTGGGTCAACGGGGTGGCGCGGGTGTAGTGCCGTACGTCAGCCGGGCCCGTATGACGGATGTCATGGGTACGGCGGCAGGCGATGGATGTCATACGGCGGCGGGCGTACCCCGGATACGCCGGCGGCGGTATCGCGTGCCGCGCACGACACGCACTACCGTGCGACCATGCGGACGATTGCCCTGGTTTGCGGCATGGGGGTGGCCGTCTACTCCTCCACCGTCATGGCACTCGGCAACCAGCCCGGCGCCCGGCCCCTCGACCTGCCCGGCTGCGCGCTGCTGGCCGTCGCGGTGCTCGCGCTGCTGTGGCAGCCGCGGCGGCCGGAGGTGGCGCTGGCGCTCGGCGCGGGGGCGGCGGCGGTCGTCTTCACGCTCGGGTACGCGCTCGCGCTGTGGCCGGTGCCCGCGCTGATCGCCCTGTTCGCGACCATCGCCGACGGCAGCAGGACGGCAGGGTGGGCGGGGGCGGCGTTCCTCGTCGCGGTGCCGGGAGCGGTGGCGTTCGCGCGCGGCGAGGCCGACGTCGTCATCGCCGTGGTCGTGTGGACGCTGCTCCTGCTGGCGGTGGCGCAGGCGGCGGAGGTGTCGCGGGCGCGGCGGGCGTACACGGCCGAGGTGGAGCGGCGGGCCGCCGACGCCGAGCGGACGCGCGAGGAGGAGGCGCTGCGGCGGGCGCAGGAGGAGCGGCTGCGGGTGGCCAGGGAACTGCACGACGTCACCTCCCACACGGTGTCGGTGATCGCGCTGCACGCCGCCGTCGCCGCCGAGGCCGTCTCACGCGCCGGCGGGCCGCCGGAGGCCGCCGAGGCGCTGCGGGTCATCCGGGCGTCGAGCAGGCAGGCGCTGTCGGAGATGAAGGCGGCCCTCGGCGTCCTGCGCACCGCGACCGTCGCGCCGCAGCCCGGAGCGGCGCAGCTTCCGGATCTCCTCCGGAACGCGGGACTGCCGGTGACCCTCGACGTCGAAGGCGAGCGCCGTCCTCTGCCGCCCGCCGCCGACCTCACCGTCTACCGTGTCGTTCAGGAGGCGCTGACCAACACCCTGCGTCACGCCGGCGCCACCACGGCGAGCGTGACGCTGACGTACGAGACGGGAGCGGTGACCGTGCGGGTGGACGACGACGGGCGGGGCGCGCGGGTGCCGCACGGGCATGGGCACGGGCATGGGCATGGGCATGGGCATGGGCACGGTCTCACCGGCATGGCCGAGCGCGTAGCCGCCGTGGGCGGCCTGCTTACCACCGGGAACGCCCCGGAGGGCGGCTTCCGCGTCACCGCCCGGCTGCCCGCGTGATCACGGTCCTGCTCGCCGACGACCAGCCCCTCGTCCGGGCCGGCCTGCGCGCCCTCCTGGACCCCGAGGACGACCTCACCGTGATCGGCGAGGCCGCGGACGGCGCCGAGGCGGTCCGGCTGGCCCGCGAGCTGCGCCCCGACGTCGTGCTGATGGACATTCGCATGCCCGGGCTCGACGGCCTCCAGGCCACCCGAGCCCTGGCCGGGACCGGCGTGCGGGTGCTCGTGGTCACCACGTTCGACCTCGACGAGTACGTCTACGAGGCGCTGCGCTCCGGGGCGGGCGGCTTCCTGGTCAAGGACGCGGAACCGGCGGAGATCCGGCACGCCGTCCGCGTGGCGGCCCGGGGGGACGCGCTGCTGTCGCCCGGGGTCACCCGGCGGCTCATCGAGGAGTTCACCGCGCGTCCCGCCCTGCTGGACGAGGGCCGGCTGAGGGCGTTGACGGGGCGCGAGCGGGAGGTTCTGGCCAGGGTCGCGAGGGGGCTGACCAACGCGGGCATCGCGGAGGAGCTGTTCATGAGCCCGCTGACGGTCAAGACGCACGTCAACCGGATGATGACCAAGCTGTCGGCGCACGACCGCGCCCAGCTCGTCGTCATCGCCTACGAGAGCGGCCTGGTCCGCCCGGGCGACCCCGCCCCGCCACAGACCTGATCGCCCGAGCCATCCCGCCCGCCGCAAGCCCGGCCGTCCAGCGGACCTCGCCCGGCGGACCTCGCCCGGCGGACCTCGCCCGGCGGACCTCGCCCGGCGGACCTCGCCGGGCGGACCTCACTGGGCGGAAGGTACCGCGGCCGGTGCAGCCGGAAGCCCGCGCCGGGACGACGACGCCGGGCACCCCGCCTTCCTAGCGTCACCGCATGATCCGTTTCTGCATCCACCACAGGCGCCTGGTCATCGCACTCTGGCTGGCCCTGACCGCCGCGCTGACCGCGGCCGCCGCCACCTGGCCGGCCCCCGCCGCGGACGGCTTCTCGCTGCCGGGCTCCGAGAGCCAGCGCGCCGCCGCTCTCCTGAACGGCACCACCCCCGAGCCACCGGGCGCGCTGATCGTCTCCGCCCCCTCCGGCCGAGCACAGGAGTCCGCCGCCCTGCCCGGCCGAGCACAGGAGTCCTCCGCCCCGCCCGGCCGAGCACAGGACCCCGTCGCCCCGCTGATCGCCCAGATGAACGCTGTCCCCGGCGTCCAGGTGAACCCCGGCGCCCGCCGCGCCTCCCCGGACGGCACGATCACCTCCATCCCGATCGACTACCCCGACGAGGAGGCGGCGGCACAGCTCACAAGGCTGCGCGAGGAGTTCCGCCCGCCCACCGGCGTGACAGTAGAGCTGGCGGGCGACGACTTCGCCGACTTCACCCCCGGCGGCGTCACGGAGATCGTCGGCCTGCTGGCCGCCGCGGTGGTGCTGCTGGTCGCGTTCCGGTCGTTGATCGCGGCGGCTGTGCCGCTGATCGTGGGGGTGGTCGGGGTGGCCTGCGGGGTCGCCGTGTTCACGCTGCTCGGGCACGTCGTCGGCAGCCCCGGCTTCGCCGTCTACCTGACGATCATGCTCGGTCTCGGGGTCGGCATCGACTACGCCCTGCTGATCGTCACCCGCTTCCGCACCGCGCTGAAGGAGGCGCCGGACGAGGCGCCGGACGAGGCGCCGGACGAGGCGCCGGACGTGGAGGAAGCGGTCGCCGAGGCGATGCGCACCGCCGGGAGGTCCGTGCTGTTCGCCGGGATCATCGTGATCGTCACCGGCGCCGGGATGTTGTTCCTCGGGCCGTCGCTGGGCGGCGGGGTGGCGCTGGCCGCCGGGTGCGGCGTGGCGATGGTGATGCTGGCGGCCCTCACCCTGCTGCCCGCGCTGCTGGCCGTGATCGGCAGGAGGATCGACAGGTTCGCGCTGCCGAGGAGGGCCGCGGCGGTGCCGTTGTCGTACCGGTGGAGCCGGGTGGTGCAGCGCAGGCCGTGGCCGGCGGGGACGGCGGCGCTGGCCGCGCTGGTGCTGCTGGCACTGCCCGCGACGCAGTTGCGGACCGGCTGGTCGGACGCGGGCAACCGGCCGGTCAGCGACACCACGCGGCGTGCGCACGACCTGCTCGCGCAGGGGTTCGGCCCCGGCATGGCGGGCCCGCTGATCCTGGTGGCCCCTTCCGCCGGCCACGGCGCGCTCGGGCGGGCGGCCCGCACGCCCGGCGTCGCGCAGGCCTTCCCCATCGGCGCGGACGGGCGGGCGGTCATGGTGGTCCCGGGCACGGGCCCGCAGGACGAGCGCACCGACGCGCTGATCCGCCACCTGCGCGCCACGCTGCCCGCCCCGGTGCTCGTCACCGGCTCCACCGCCGCCGCCCTCGACTTCGCCCAGCACACCGCCGATCGCCTCCCGTGGGTGGTGGGCATGGTGCTGCTGGCGGCGTTCGCGCTGCTCGTGCCGGTGTTCAGGAGCCTGGTGGTGCCGCTCAAGGCGATCGTGGTGAACCTGCTGTCCATCGGCGCGGCCTTCGGCGTGGTCGTGGCCGTCTTCCAGCTCGACGTGCTGGGCGGCGGCACCGGGGGGCCGATCGACGCGTGGGTGCCGCTGATGCTGTTCACGATCACGTTCGGCCTGTCGATGGACTACGAGGTGTTCCTGCTGTCACGCGTCAGGGAGGAGTACCTGAGGGACCGCGACAACACGCGCGCGGTCGCCGCCGGGCTCGCCGAGACGGCTCGGGTCATTACCGCCGCGGCTACGATCATGTTCTGCGTGTTCGCGGCGTTCGGCGCCTTCGACGATCGCGCGCTGCGCGTCATGGGGGTGGGGCTGGCGGTCGCGGTGCTGGTGGACGCCACCCTGGTGCGCCTGGTTCTGGTGCCCGCCGCCATGGAAGTGCTCGGTGAGCGCAACTGGTGGTTTCCTGTCCTGACCTTTCGGAGGCTGACACCGAGGCGGAAACGTACGTAATATCCAGACATCACGAGCGTTGGGGGCGCCAGGGTGCCAGGACAGAACGTGGGTGTGGTAGTAGATCCGCAAGTGCCGCGCGAGGTGGCCGGTCTGTTACGCGCCAACGCCCCCTTACTGTCCAGGGTGAGAGCCGGTTGGGTGCCCCCCGCCGTGACCCCGGCGCGCCGCCGCAGCCCCTCCAGCGCGCTGCTGCTGGCCGCCACCCCCGTGGTGATCGCGCTCATGGCCGTCCTGCTCGCCTCGCAGGCCTCCGCGGCCGGGTTCGTGCTGCTCGGCACGTACGTCTTCATCGTCCTGGTGAAGATCGCCTCCATGAGCGAGACCCCTGAGGAGGAGCGTCCGCAGGAGCGCGGCGTGTACGAGCAGGCCCGCTGGTACGACGGCCGCTTCCTGCTCCCCGAGGACTTCGACCACGACGCCAGGCTCGTCCTGTCCAGGGCGCAACGCGCCATCGGCTCGGTGCTGCGCTCGCACGTCAACGCCGAGGGCATGCTGGACGACGCCCGCAACGCGGTGATGCTGCCCGCGCAGGAGTGGGAGATCGCCCGGCTGCTGGCGAAGCTGTCGGCGCTGCGCCTGGAGCACAGGGAGCTGCTGGCCAGAGGCATCGCGCCCGAGGTGGCGGCGGTGATCGAGCCGCTCGAACGGGCCCTGGTCAACAGCGAGGCCGCCGTGGTCGCGCGGGTCGAGGCGCTGGAACGTTACGCCGGGCACGTCGCCGAGGCCGAGCGCGCCTACCACGCCCGCGGCCAGATCGAGGAGCTGCGCGCCCGCCTGCCCCGCTACGAGGAGCTGCTGGCGGAGGCGGGCGCCGACCGGCTCGGCGTGGCCGAGATCGAGCGGCTGGCGCAGGACGCCGACATCCTGGAGCGCACCTTACGCCGCAGCGTCGAGTCCGCCCACGAGGCGTTCCGCTACCTGGAGAGCTGACACTCCGACAGAAAGTCACAGAGGATCGATAACGTGCCAGGACGTCAGGCGAAGGTGATAGTCGATCCGGCGGTGCCCGACGACGTCGCGGCCCTCCTGAAGGACCACCGCAAGCTGCTCATGCGCATGGAGTCGGGTTGGGTCGCGCCGCGCGGGAGGCGTTTCCCCGTGGCGGCCGCGGGAGCCAGGCTGGCCGCCGCCGCGACGGCCCTGGCGGCGGCGGTGTACGGGCTGGCGCTGTTCGTGGACGAACGCTACACGCCCTTCGTGGTGATCATGACAGGCTCGGCGCTGCTGATGGTCAGCGTCCTGCTGCGGCCCCGGCCCGACGCCGAGGTGCAGCGGCGGCGCGCCAAGGAGCGCGAGGTGTACGAGGCCGCCCGCCGCCACGAGGGCCGCTACGTGCTGCGCGAGCGGCTCGACGACCCCGCCAGGACGCTCATGTCCCGTGCCCAGAGCGCCATCGAGCAGGTCGTGGACTCCACCGTGAACGCCGAGGGCCTGCTGGACGGCGTGCGCAACGGCGTGATGCTGCCCGCGCAGGAGTGGGAGATCGCCCGCCTGCTGGCCAAGCTGTCGGAGCTGCGGGCCGAGCACCAGGACGTCGTCGCCGAGGGCGTCACCCCCGAGGTGGCCGCCGTGGCCGAGCCGCTCGCGCACGCCCTCGACAGCAGCCAGGAGGCGGTGCTGGCCCGCGTCGAGGCGCTCGAACGGTACGCGGGCCACGTGGCCGACGCCGAGCGCGCCTACCGCGCCAGGAACCAGATCCAGCGCCTCAGCGCCAAGCTGCCCCGCTACGAGGAGCTGCTCGCGGAGTCGGGCGCGGACGGCTCCGTGGTGCCCGAGCTGGGCAGGTTGTCCGACGACGCCGACCGTCTTGAGCAGGCGCTGCGCGACAGCGTCAGCTCAGCTCACGAGGCTTTTCGTCACTTGAATGGCTGATTTCCCTTAGGATCCGGATTCGTGGCGGATGTGGTAGTAGACCCCGAGGTACCACCCGACGACGCCCAGCTCCTCAGGGACAGCCGTCAGGTTCTGATCAAGATGCGCCAGGGCTGGACGCCTCAGCCACGACCGTCCGTCTCCAACGCCCACCGCCGCATGATGGTGGCGTTCGCCGGGGCGGCCTTCTTCGGGCTCCTGATGGGCTTCGGCTCGCCGGCCCGCGGTCTCGGGCTGCTGATGATGGTGCTGTTCGGCATCCCGCTGGTGATCGTGCTGTTCGTCCGCAACGACATGCCCGAGGACGACGAGGACGCCTACGAGCGCGAGGTCTACGACCAGCTCCGCTGGTACGAGGGCCGCTACGTGCTCACCGACGACCTCGACGAGTCCTCGGCCAGGCTCCTCACCCGCGCCCAGCGCGCCATCGCCGCCGTGACCGGCTCCCGCGTCAACGCCGAGGGCCTGCTGGACGACGTGCGCAACGGCGTGATGCTGCCCGCGCAGGAGTGGGAGATCGCCCGGCTGCTGGCCAAACTGTCCGCGCTGCGCGCCAAGCACAGGGAGACGGTCTCGCAGGGGCTCACCCCCGAGGTGGAGGCCGTGGCCCGGCCGCTGGCGCGGGCGCTGGACAACAGCGAGGAGGCCGTGCTGGGGCGCGTCGAGGCGCTCGAACGGTACGCGGCCAACGTCGCCGACGCCGAGCGGGCGTACGTGGCGCACCACCAGATCGAGGAGCTGCGCAGCCGGATGCACCAGTACGAGGAACTGGTGGCCGAGACGGGGGCCGACGGGTTCGTCGTACCGGAGCTGGAGCGCCTGGCAGCCGACGCCGACCGGCTGGAGCAGGCGCTGCGGCGCAGCGTGAGCTCGGCCCAGGAGGCCTTCCGCCACCTGGAGCCGTGAAGGCCCAGCCGACGGAAGGCTCCAGCCGGCGCAAGGCGGTCAGGCGTGGTGGGCGGCCCGCAGCAGCAGGTCGCACAGCGCGTCGGCGGCGTCCAGCCGGCCCAGCTTGGCCGCCGCCTGCCCCATGCCCTGCCGCAGCCCGGGGTCGGCCAGCAGCGGCATCAGCTCGGCCAGCAGCATGTCGGCCGTGGGATGCGGCTCCAGCAGCGCGCGGGCCGCGCCCGCGGAGGCCAGGTAGCCGGCGTTCTTGCGCTGCTCGTCGCCGCCGGTCGGGATGAGCGGGATCAGCACGGACGGCTTGCCGATGGCGGTCAGCTCCGACACCGTGCCTGCCCCGCTGCGGGAGATCACCACGTCGGCCGCCGCGAACAGGTCGGCCAGCTCGCTCCCCACGTACGGGACCGGATGGTAGCGGTCGGCCAGCTCGGGCGGCAGCGCCACGGCGCGCATCTGGTCGATCCAGGCGGGCCCGCACTGGTGCACGATCTGCGCGTGCGGCAGCAGCCGGGGCAGGCTCTCCGCGATGAGCGTGTTGATCTGCTTGCTGCCCTGTGCGCCGCCGGTCACGTAGATGAGCGGCACCTCGAAGGTCAGCCCGAACAGGTCGTAGGCCGCCGCGCGGTTGCCCTGCAGCAGCTCCGGCCTGATCGGGTTGCCGGTCACGACGGCCTTGGCGCGGGCCGAGGCGGGCAGGTACTGCATGGACGACTCGTGCGACAGCGCGATGGTGGTCGCCAGTCTGGACAGGATGCGGTTGGCCAGGCCCACCACGGTGGTCTGCTCGTGCATCACCAGCGGCCGGCGGATGATCTTGGCGGCCACGCCGATGGGCACCGCCACGTAACCCCCGGTCGACAGCACCACGTCCGGCAGGTAGCGGGCGGCGTGCCCGATCGCCTGGAACACCCCGACGGGGATGCGGAACACGTCGGCGATGTTGGTGCCCAGCTCCTTGAGGTTGGGCCGGCGGCGCAGTTTGCCCGTGGTGATCGCCTTGAACGGGATGCCGTGCTCGGCGGTGATCCGCGCCTCCAGGCCGTTGGCGGTGCCCACCCAGAGCACGTCGTGCGGCACCTGACGTCGCTGGACGGCCGACAGGGTCGTCAGAGCCGGATAGGTGTGACCACCGGTGCCGCCGCCGGTGATCAACAGTCGCAGGGTTCGTGACATGCGATCAGCGTAGGGCCGCGCAGCGGAAGCCGGTGTGCCCGGTCGAGGAGTCGGGCGTGTTGTTCGTCCGCGCGGCCACCCGATAACGGTTGCAGTAGGAGTCGTGACACATGTACGACCCGCCGCGGATCACCTTGGCCGCGCCCTCGGCGGGCCCGGCCGGGTTGTCGGCGAACGGCTCCCACTCCACGCCCCACCAGTCGGCGGTCCACTCCCACACGTTGCCGGAGACGTTGTAGAGGCCGTAGCCGTTCGGCTGGAACGACTTGACCGGCATCGTCCCCTTGCTCGGCGCCGTCGGGAAGCGGCCCTGCCAGATGTTGCACCGCTGCCGCCCCTTGGGCGCCAACTCGTCGCCCCACGGGTAGCGCCTGCGCTCCAGGCCGCCCCTGGCCGCCATCTCCCACTCCGCCTCGGTGGGCAGCCGCTTGCCCGCCCAGGCGGCGTACGCGGTGGCGTCGTTCCACGAGACGTGCACGACGGGATGGTTCTGCCGGTCGCCGATCGTCGAGCCGGGGCCCTCGGGGGAGCGCCAGGCGGCCCCCTCGACGCCCGCCCACCACGGCGCGCCCGGCACCGTCGCCTCCATCACGCCGGTCGTGGCGAACCGGCGGAAGACGAACGACCAGCCGATCCGCTCGGCCTCGGTGACGTAGCCGGTCTCCTTGACGAACGTGGCGAACTGCGCGTTCGTCACGCACGCAGGGTCGATCCAGAACGGGTCCACCCGCACCTCGCGCACCGGGCCCTCGCCGTCCTCGGGGCGCCCGTCGGGGTCGTCGCCGCCCATGAGGAACGTGCCTCCGGGGACGCGCACCATCCCGCGTGGCGGCCCGCCCGGCGCGGGGCGCCGCACGGCGATCTGGACCTCGCTCACCTGCCCGGCGGCGGAGTCGCGGCTCGGGCCACAACAAGCGCTCAAGAGTTCCCCCCAAGTGTCACGACACCAAGGAAGGGTAGTGCCTGGGGCATGGCCAGGATGACGCGCCCGCTCGGCTGGGCGCACTCCTGCGTGAGCACTCAGTCACTCCGTCCGTCACGTTGGAGGATCCGGTGCCCGTCGAGCTTCGCCACAGCCACCTCAGTTTCGCCGTAAAAGCCGCAGACCGGTAGCTTTCTACCATGCGACTCGGCGTGCTGGACATCGGCTCGAACACCGTCCATTTACTGGTCGTCGACGCCCACCGTGGCGCGCGGCCCATGCCTGCCTACTCCCACAAGGTCGACCTTCGCCTCACCGAGCACCTCGACAAGGACCAGAAGCTCGGCAAGGTCGGCGTCGAGCGGCTCGGCAGCTTCGTCGAGGAGGCCGTCCACCTCGCCGAGGACAAGGGGGTGGAGGACCTGCTGGCCTTCGCCACCTCCGCCGTGCGCGAGGCCGCCAACGGCGAACAGGTGCTCGCCGAGATCGACAAGCGCTGCGGCGTGCACATCGCGGTGCTGTCCGGCCGTGACGAGGCCAGGCTGACGTTCCTGGCGGTGCGGCGGTGGTTCGGCTGGTCGTCCGGCCGGTTGCTGGCCTTCGACATCGGGGGCGGCTCGCTGGAGATCGCCGCGGGGGTGGACGAGGAGCCCGACGTCGCCGTGTCGCTGCCGCTGGGCGCGGGGCGCCTGACGCGCGACTGGTTCACAGGCGACCCGCCGACGGTGGACGAGGTGCGGAAGCTGCGCAAGCACGTACGAGCCGAGATCGCCCGCAGGGTCGGCGACGTGGTCAGGTTCGGCGAGCCCGACTGCGCCGTGGCCACCTCGAAGACGTTCAAGCAGCTCGCCAGGATCGCCGGGGCGGCGCCGTCGAGCGACGGCGCGTACGTCTCCCGCTCGCTGTCGCGCGAGGCCATGGCCGACTGGGCCGTCAAGCTGACCACCATGAAGTCGGCCGAGCGGGCCCAGCTCTCCGGTGTGTCCGAGGGGCGGGCGGCGCAGCTCGCGGCGGGCGCGCTGGTCGCCGACGCGGCCATGGACCTGTTCGAGGTGGACCGGCTGGAAGTGTGCCCGTGGGCGCTGCGCGAAGGCGTGATACTGCGCAGGCTCGACCTGCTGCCCGGGCGGCTCGACCAGCTCAACGGCGGCCCTGACCAATGAAGTAAGGTCGATATATCCTAATCTGTTGGCATAAAGCGCTGGTGGGCGGGCACTTTCCGCCGAATGATGACAGTGCTCGGCGCGATCGGATCCCTCGCAGTCGTCCTCCTTCTCATCGTCCTATCGGTGCTGCTCATCTCGGTCGTCGCGATGCTCGCCCTGCTCGCGATGGCCGCCTCGATGACCCACTGGAAACGGATCTGGAGGCGGCTGTCCAGGCGGGAGCCCCGGCTGGAGCTGAAGCTCAGCGGGGAGACCGTGCCCGAGCGGCGGCGGGCGGAGCTGAGCGGGAACGAGCCCCGGGTACGCCGCCGCTTCCTGCTCGGCGACGCGCGGCCCCACGAGGCCAGGCGCGGCGCCGGCCTGCGCGGCTACCGCATGCACCGCCCGCTGGACCGCCGCACCAGGGTCTGAGGGCACAGGGGCCTCGCCCGGAAAGAAGTGCCGCACCAGAACTCGCGAGCCCTGGTGCGGCACCTGGTGGGATACGGCGGGAGCTCCGCCTGGGGGTCAGGTGGCCATGAGGTGCTGCCCGGCGGCGCCCGGCGCGTAGCGCAGGCGTTTCTCCAGGCAGACCACGGAGCCGTGCTCCCGCCGGTTGGTGAAACGGATGTCGTCGGCGAGTGCCCGCATGATCTGCAGCCCGCGCCCGTGCTCGGCGCCCGGTTCGGGCTCCGCCACCTCGCGCGGGTCGAATCCGTCGCCGTTGTCGACCACCTTGATCACACACAGGTGGTCGTGGACGGACGCGCTGACCGTGTAGTCATCGCTGGGCGCCGCATGTCTGATCACATTGGAGCACGCCTCGGTGAGCATGAGCTCGATGTCATCTCGGACCTGGGGCTCGACGCCGAGCGACCGCAGCGTGCCGTCCAGCATCTGCCTGATCAGCGGGACGCTCGCCGCATCCCTGGGCAGTCGGAGTGCCATCGTAGCCTCCACTGCGCCTCCTCCCGTCTGGATGCGTGCGAGCCTTCTGCCCACGAATCCGTGTCCCAATCGTCGTTATCGGACGGGACGGGGCCGAAAAGCTCATCGCTCCAGGAGGCGGTGGGCCACTTCCAGGCAGGCCTTGTGGATCTCGTCCTCGGAGAGCTCGCCCTCCTTCATCAGCCACTTGCCCGCGTGCAGGGCGAACAGCGCCAGCGAATGGCTGATCCGCTCGGCGGGCGGGGCGCCCGGCTCGCTGATCTCGGACGTGAGCTCTCCCATGCGCTGCCGGATCTTGATCAGCGTGGGGTGGTCGCGCAGCGCCGTCTGGTTGCGCTCCAGGAACCTGGCGATGCCGAGGTGCCGGGTCGCGCGGATCTTCTCGGCGTAGCGGTCGACCAGCTCACGGCGCGTCTCGGGGCCCCTGGGCCGGCTCCTGACCCAGGCGAGCAGCTCGTCGAGCTCCTCCAGCCGCTGCTCGACCAGGCTCGCCACGATGTCGTCCTTGGTCTTGAAGTGGTAGTAAAGAGCGGCTTTCGTCACGCCGAGCTCCTCGGCGATCTCCCGCAGGGACGTCGCCTCGTACCCCTGCTCGGTGAACAGCCTCAGCGCGATCTCCTGGATTCGGGTTCGCGTGTCTTCCCGCACTTCGCACCTTTTCTACTTGACGGCCGGCAAGTAAGTATTTACCTTATCTTACGCTTGCCGGTCGGCAAGTAAGCAAACGTTCAACCAGATGGGGGTAAAGGATGACGGAGGCTGCCGCCGGCCGCCGCCGCGAGGTCATGGTCGTCCTGCCCGGCCTGATGCTCGCGATGGTGCTGGCCATGCTGGACAACATGATCGTCGGCACGGCCATGCCGCGCATCGTGGGGGAGCTGGGCGGGCTGACCTACCTGTCGTGGGTCGTGACGGCGTACGTGCTGGGCACGACCGTCTCCACGCCGATCTGGGGCAAGATCGGCGACCTGTACGGGCGCAAGACCATCTTCATCATCTCGATCCTCATCTTCATGGCCGGCTCGGTGCTGTGCGGCATGGCGGGCTCCGCGATGTTCGGCGGCCCGGAAGGCGGCATGGCCGAGCTGATCGCCTTCCGCGCGGTGCAGGGCCTCGGCGCCGGCGGCCTCATGGTGAACGTCATGGCCATCATCGGCGACCTGGTGCCGCCCCGCGAGCGCGGCCAGTACCAGGGCATCACCGCCGGCGTCATGTCGCTGGCCATGATCGCCGGGCCGCTGGTCGGCGGGTTCATCACCGACCACCTCGACTGGCGCTGGGCCTTCTACGTGAACCTGCCCGTCGGCGCGATCGCGCTGGCCCTCATCATCGCCAAGCTGCACCTGCCCCCGGTGAACAGGACGAACGTGCGCATCGACTGGGCGGGCGCCGCCCTGCTGTCGATCAGCATCACCGCCATGGTGCTCATCACGACCTGGGGCGGCAACGACTACGCCTGGAACTCCTGGCAGATCCTCGGCCTCGGCGCGCTGGCCCTGCTCACGCTGGCGGTGTTCATCCTGGTCGAGCGGCGCACCGTCGAGCCGATCATGCCGCTGCAGCTCTTCCGCAACCGCAACTTCACGCTGATCTCGATCATCGGCTTCCTGCTCGGCTTCGCCATGTTCGGCGCGATCAACTTCCTGCCGCTGTTCCAGCAGCTCGTGCAGGGCGCCACCGCCACCAACTCCGGCCTGCTGATGCTGCCCATGATGGGTGCCGCCATGGTCGTGTCGATCTTCGTGGGCCGGGCCATCACCAGCACCGGCAAGTACAAGATCTACCCCGTGATCGGCGGCTTCGGCATGGTCGCCGGCATGTGGCTGCTGTCCACCATGGACGTCGCCACGCCGGCCTGGGAGACCGGCCTCTACATCGCGGTGCTCGGCCTCGGCATGGGCTTCCTCATGCAGACCACGATGCTCATCGCGCAGAACAGCGTCGAGCAGCGCGACCTCGGCGTCGCCAGCAGCACCAGCACCTTCTTCCGCTCGATCGGCGGGTCCTTCGGCGTCTCCCTGTTCGGCGCGGTCTTCAACAACCACCTGCTGGCGGAGCTGACCACCCGCTTCGGCGGGAGCGCGGCCGGGAACATGGCCGGCAACGGCGCCAGGATGGACCCCGCTGCGGTCGCCCAGCTCCCCGCCCAGGTGCGCACCGGGCTGCTGGAGTCGCTGGCCGTCTCCATCTCCGGCGTGTTCTCGTGGGCCATCGCGTTCGCCGTCGTCGTGCCGGTGCTCGCGGTGTTCGTCAAGGAGATCCCGCTGCGCGGCGCCAGCCCGTCGGACGAGAAGGCGGCCACCCCGGCCGCCGGGTGAGAAGAGAAGGCGGCCATCCCGCCGCCGGACGAAAAATGGGAGGCGCCGGACCCGGCGCTTCCAGGACAATCCTGCCCATGCACACCATCCGCCGGCCACGCGTGGACGACGCCGCGGCCATCCACGAGCTCGTCGCCGCGAGCGACACGGCGGTCATCGGCGCCGCGGACTCCACTCTGGAGGACATCACCGACGAGCTGGTCGAGCCCGGCTTCGACCGCGAGCGGGACGGCTGGCTGGCCCACGACGCCGGCGGCCGGCTCGACGGCTGGGCCTGGGCCTGCCGCAACGGCGACAGCGACCTCGTCGACGTCGAGGTCGTCGTCCGCCCCGGCGTGGACGGGCTTGCCGAGGAGCTGTGGCCCACCGTACTGGCCCGCGCGGCCGAGCTGGGCAAGGAACGCGGCCACGACACCGTCACCCTGCACATCGGCGTCTACCGCGCCGACGGGGGCAAGCGGGCGCGGGTGGAGGCGCTGGGCTTCGAGCCGGGCACGAGCTTCCACCGCATGCGCATCGACCACGACGGGCCCATCGAGCCGCCCGCCGCGCCGCCGGGGCTCACGCTGCACTCGGGGGGAAGCGACGAGGTGCGGCGCGAGGCGCACCGCGTGCACCAGGAGGGCTTCGCCGAGCACTTCGGGTTCGTGCAGGTCAGCTACGAGCAGTGGTACGAGCGCAGGCAGGCCTCCAGCTCCACCGACTGGAGCCAGCTCACCCTGGCCCGCCTCGACGGGCGGCCCGCCGCGCTGCTCGTCGGCAACGACCAGTTCCTGCTCGACGAGGGCTGCGGCTACGTGGCCACGCTCGCGGTGCTGCCCGAGTACCGGGGCCGGGGGCTGGGCCGGTTCCTGCTGCGGCACGCCTTCGCCGCCGACGCGGCGCGCGGGCGCAAGGGGACGATCCTGCACGTCGACTCCAACAACACCACCCCCGCGCTCGGCCTGTACGAGTCGGCGGGGATGCGGCTGGTCATGGCCATCGACGTCTGGCAGCGCCGCCTGCCCTGAACCCTCGCCTCAGACGCGGTGGCGGGCCAGGTGCTCCAGCACCGACTGGTTGGCCTCCCACCCGTCAGGGAACTTCACCGGCACCCCGAGCTGCACCGGCTCCGCCGACGGATGCGCGTCCAGCAGCTCGGCGATGCCCGCCCTGGCCACCACCACGCACGCGTGCCGGTGCCGTGACGCCAGCACGCACAGCCGCCCCGACTCCAGGTGGAACGCCGTGGCGTCGCGCCGCCCCGACAGCGGGTGCAGCACGATCGTCACGTCGTACTCGCGGCCCTGCAGCCGGTTCGCCGTGTCCACGGTGATCTCCGCGGGCAGGCCCGCCGCCCTGATGGCCGACACCTGGTCCCGGTGCGCCGCCCCGACCGCGATCCGGTCCGCCGTCACCGGCCGCTCGCCCTGCTCGGACCCGGCCACCGCGCCGCGTTGCAGCAGCCGCTCGGCCAGCCGCGCCACCGCCTCCACGGCCTCGCCGTCGGTCCGCACGGTGTGCCGGTTCGGCAGCTCCAGCAGCGCCCACCCCGACCTGGCCGCCTCCTCCAGCGCCCGGTCGTGCACGCCGCCCATGCCGCCCGTCGACAGCTCCAGCCACCGGTCGCCGTGATCGGTGCCGGAGCGGAACCCGGTGAACGGGTAGAACGCCCGCGACACCACCGGCGCCGCCGAGGCGGGCAGCCGCCACGAGACCGGCAGCCGGTGCACCGGCAGGTCCGGGTTGTGCCGCAGCAGCACCGACACCGCGCTCTGCAGCGGGTCCCACGACAGGCCCGACCAGCGGTCGCCGTCCACGATCGAGAACGGGTCGAGCTGCCCGGGGTCGCCCACGAACAGCGCCCGCTCGAACAGCCCCGCGATCCGCAGCAGCTTGTCCGAGCGCATCTGGTACGCCTCGTCCACGATCGCCCACGGCCACACCCGGTCGCCGATCCACGCCCATTTGTCGGCCGTGGCGATGACGATGTCCGGGTCGCCCAGGTCCTGGATGCGGGTGCCGACCCGGACGCCGGGCAGCTCCAGCATGCGCAGTGGCGGCACGTACCCACCGGCCGACAGGCGGCCCACGGTCAGGTGCGGGTGCTTGTCGCAGATCCGCGCCACCAGGTCGTCGACCTGCTCGTTGGTCTGCGCCACGATCATCAGCGGCTCGCCGGTCGCCGCGATGTGCGCCGCCGCCCGTACGACCAGCGTGGACTTGCCCGCCCCCGGCGGCGAGTCGACCACCACGCCCCGGTGGCGGGGCAGGTCGGCGAGGACGTTCCTGATGACCTGCTCCGGGCTGAGCGTCGTCTCCTCGCCGGTCACGACCATTCCTCCTGGGCGTCCTCGTCGTCGGGCACGTACTCCTGCGGCGGGCCGCCGTGCGTCCACGGCGTGGCCTCGGGCTCGGGCAGGGCGGGGGAGCCCTGGAAGTCGTCGGTCAGCGAGGTGTAGCAGACCCGCTCGCCGACCTCCGGCACCGCGCCGGGCGCCGGCGTCCTGCCCCGGCCCATGCCCTTGGTGATCTTGAGGGTGACCAGGCCATGCGCGGCCTCCACCAGCTCGGCGCCCTGGCTGCGGCGCTGCGGGGTGCCCAGCGAGGTGCCGGGCGGCAGGCGTACGGGATCGTCGGTCTTGATCACTACGAGCGGGCGCAGCTTGCGCGAGCGGCCCTCGCCCTCGGTGTTGTCGGGCACCGTCTCGATCACCTCGCCCGCGAACGCCTCGCCGGTCAGCCGGTACTCGGCCATCACCAGCGGATCGTCGTAGGCGCGCTGCACGTCGTAGGCGGCCTGCGCACGCTCCATGCGGGCCAGCTTCGCCGCGGCGGTGACCGCGCCGTCGCGCCGCGCCTGCGGCGGCGCGCCCTCGGCGACGTGCACCGCCATGCCGCTGAACGAGCCGCGGTCCTGCTCCCACCGCTGCGCCACGCTCGCGCCCTCGGGCAGGGCGGCCAGCAGGTCGATCGCCTGCCACATCAGCCGCCAGGTGGGTTCGAGCTGGGTGCGCAGCGCCTCGGTGACGCGCCCCGTGAGGTGTTCGGCGGACTCGCTCTCCATCGCCGGGGCGAGCACCTCCGCGTCGAAGCCGGGGTCGGTGGCCGGGCCGGCGGGCGGCCAGATCAGCGGGTCCTCGGCCTCGTCGCTGGGCCCCGTGGTGATCCAGGCGAGCAGCGCGGCCAGGTTGGCGTCCTCCAGCGAGCTCTGCCCGCTCGCCCAGTGCCGGCCCAGCTCCTCGGTGGCGGCCAGCATCAGCGACGAGCCAGGGTACGCCGCCCGCTCCCCGAGATAGGTCAGCCACCGCCCCAGCAGCGGCACCGACTCCGGCACCGGGTAGGGGCCGTCGGTGCGGCGGAAGCGGGTCGAGCGGCCGAGCAGCCGGGTGAAGGCCACCCCCGTCCGGTTCGGGACGATCAGCTGCGGGGCGTCGATCGCCCGCTCGTACGGATCGGCGTTCTTGCGCTCCACCGACTCGGTGTCGTTCATGAAGCCCTCGATGTAGGGCAGCAGCACCGCGGCCACCTCGGCGGCCCAGGCGAAGCGCAGGTCGCGGTTGCGCGGCTGGGTGACCACGAGCAGCCGCGGCCGCTCCCGGTCGGTGCCGAGCATCGCGGCCAGCGGCGCCGCGGCCTCGCCCGACAGCTTGAGCGGGATGAACACCATGGGACGGTCGGACAGGTGGCAGTGCCTGACGGTCGCGACGGGCTGCGCGACGCCCTCGTCCAGGGCGCGCAGCCGGGCTAGCGAGGTCAGCAGGCTCATGTCGGGCGTCTCCGCGGCAGGCGGGTGGTCGGCGGCTTCGTTGGCTGGGTCAATTCAGGCACTCTCTGCGCAGGCGTTCGGCGTTGCGGAGCAGCCGGGCGATCTCCTCCTGCCCCTCGGCCGGGTCGCGTGACCCGTCGGCCAGGCCCAGCGCCTCGGCCACCGAGGCGACCCCGCCCAGCTCGTCGCGCACCTGCCGGCCCAGCAGGTCGGAGGCGCCCTCCTGGCGGGCCTCGTCGCGGCAGAAGAAGCACAGGTCGCACGTGGACAGGCAGTCGGGCGCGTACCGGGCGGTGGTCCTGCGCAGCGCGTCGGCCAGCTCGGCCACCGGCCTGGTGGGCCGGCCGTCCTCGTCGGGCAGCAGGTCGAGGGTGAGGTCGTCGGGCAGGCCGTCGAGCAGCCGGTCGAGCGTGGTCATGCGGGCGAGCTGGCGGCGCAGCACGGCGAGCTGCTTGCGCACGTCCACCAGGGTCGCGACCGGCCGGTTGGCGAAGTTCTCCGGGCAGACCAGCACCACGTCGTGGGAGACCTTCGACGGGTCGTGGCCCAGCTCCTCCAGCAGGTTGCGCAGCGCCAGCACGTACACCGCCGCCTGCCGCGCCGCCGCCGCCACCGCCGACGGCTCGGCCTGGCCGTCGATCACCGCGAACGACTTGATCTCCACGATGTGGAAGCGCCCGCCGAGCTGGAAGGCCACCACGTCGGGCTCCAGGTACGCGGTGTGCCCGGCGATCCGCAGGCTGAGCAGCGGATGGTCGTACAGGGTGCCCGCCTCCTGCCCCTCGCGCGCCGCCCGGTCGAACAGCGCCTTGGTGTGCGCGTGACGCAGGTGCGCGCCGACGTTCTCCACGTCGTGGTAGGCCACCTCGGCGACGGGCAGGCCGAGCACCTCGCGCAGCATGCGCAGCAGCTCCGCGCAGCCGTCGGCCTTGACCAGCGCCTCGAACAGGTTGCCGCGCGTGATCGCGAACGGCGACTGGCCGAACGGCGCGGGGAAGCCGAGGTGCCGGGCGGCGGCGTCCTTGTCGATGCCGGCGCCGTCCATGAGGGCGCGGCGGGTGCAGCCGGGGTTCGCGGCCAGCGCCGCGATGGCGCGCGCGTCGTGCGGCTGCTGCGGGGTCGTGCCCCGCAGCGCGTCGAGCCGGTGCACCTGGTCGCCTTCGCGCTTCAAGCCGCTCACTTGGCCTTCTCCTTCTTGATCGTGCTCAGCGTAGCGGCGCCGAACAGCCGGGCGGCGTCACCGAGCTGCGCTGTGGCGCGTTCTGCCAGCTCGGCGCGATCCCGCGTGTCGCGTTCCGCGTGCACGCGCAGCTCGGCGCGGGCCGCCTCGACCACTCGCGCGGGGTCCGGCAGGGCCAGGGTGCCGTCGGTGGCGCCGGGGATGTTCCTGCCCATCCTGATCAATAAGCGCAGCGCCCGCTCGTCCTCGGAATAGTGTTCCGCGACCGAGATGGCGCAGGTCAGGAAGTCGACGCGGAGGCTGAGCGGGCCGACCACCCGCCGCTCCAGCGGCCAGGTGCTGAGCGTGAGCAGGCCGCGGGCGGGGGAGAGGCGGTCGGTGAGCGCGGCGCACAGGTAGTACGGGCGCCCGAACGGCGAGGAGCGGAACGAGCGCTCCTCGTCCCTGCGCAGGCTGGTGAGCTGGCTGCTGCGGATGGTGCCGCCGAAGAACGCGTCGCTGACGGCCACGACCAGCCGGGGCTGCGCGGCGGCGCCGAGCAGCCGCAGCCCCTGGTGAACCTGCTCGCGCACGGTGACCAGCCGTGCGGGCTCCTCCTTGGACGACACCTGCCGGCCGCTCACGAGGGCGTCCCAGGAGCGCTCGGCGCTGCGCAGCTCGGCCCGCAGGACGCGGGCGGTGGCGCTGTCCCTGACCCGCATCGCCTTGCGCACGCCGGCCCGCAGCTCGTCGATCCGCTGTTCGAGATCGTCCAGCCGGTCACTCATGGCGCGACTGTACCAGCAGTCCCAGTATTTCCCAGTATTTTAGTGGATCTACGTCGTAAAGGCGTCCGAAACGGCCAGCACCCACGTGCGGTCGTCGGTGAGGAAGCGCTCCAGCCGCAGGCTCTCGGCCGCCAGCGCGGCGGCGAGGTCGCCGTCGGTGAGCCGCCTGGAGGAGAACGACTGCGTCCACACCTGCTCGTCGCCGTGCGTGTAGCGCATGGTCGCGTGGAACATGCCGGGCGAGACCTCCTCCACGGCCGCCATCGTGATCGTGACGTCGCCGTCCTGGCGGCCCAGGCCCACGTGCCAGCGGTCGTGCGCCTCGGCGGGCATCCACTGGATCAGCACCGCGCCGCCGGGCTTGACGTGCCGCGCGCAGGCGGCCAGCAGCGCCTGCCTGGCGGCGTCGTCCCCCGTGTTGACGAGCTGCGAGGCCAGCATGACCGTGTCGAACCGTTCGCCGAGCCGCAGCTCCTGCACCCGGGCGACCACCGTGCGCGCGCCGCGCACCCTGGCCAGCATCTCGGGCGACTCGTCCACCGCCACCACCTCGAAGCCCAGGCCGATGAGCGGGTGCGTCACCCGGCCGACGCCCGCGCCCAGCTCCAGCACGGAGCCGCCCGGCGGGGTGACCCCCGCCACGATCCCGGGCTCGTCGCGCGCCTCCAGCTTGCTGTAGAACTCGACGGGGGAGCCGTCAGGCGTGATGGGTCCTGGGCCCGTTCCTGTGTTCCGCATACGTCGAACCTAGCTCCGGATCAACGCGGTGGGCGATCACTGTTTCCAGCGGCTGACGGTATCGGCCCTCCATGGCGGCCGGGCGCCGCCGGCGCACGCGCAGGCTCAGCAGCGAGCCCTGGTCGGTGCGCTCCAGCACGACCTCGTCGCACAGGTGCTGGATCACCCAGAGGCCGTAGCCGTGCGAGGCGGTGCGGTCGAGGTCGCCGATGGTCAGGTGGTCCTGCGTCAGCAGGCCGGCAAAGTCGAGGACGTCCACGACGACGTGACCGGCGTCGGCGCGCGCGGTGATGACGCCCGACTTGCCGCCGTGGTCGAGGACGTTGGTGACCGCCTCGTTCACGGCCAGCACCAGATCCTCGAGCCGCCGGTCGGGCAGCCCGCTGTGGCGGCCGTGCAGGCGTACCAGATCCCTGATCAGGCCGAGGTCGGCCGTGATCGGACACCGTAGTTCGAACTCGAAAACCATGACCATTCTGCCCGCCGAGGGCCGGGAGGAATCCGCGGGCCCTGTTCCAGCTTTCCACGCTGAAGATCGGCAAACGTCAGCCTCCCGCCCCGCTCCCGTCGCCGGAGTGGGCCGGGCGGTAGCACGGCTGCCACATCGCGTCCTGGACCTGCTGGACGGGGTCGTCCAGGGCCACCCTGGCCAGGCCTTCCGCGGCCGCCTGCCCGGCGACCGCGACGGCGACCGTGGCCGAGACCGCACGCAGGTTCTCCACCTCCGGCAGCAGCGACGCGCCCGCCGCCGACACGTCCACCATGCCCGCCACCGCCTCGGCCGCCGCCCGCAGCATGCCGTCGCTGACCCGGCTCGCCCGGGACACGACCACGCCCAGGCCCACCCCCGGGTACAGCAGCGCGTTGTTGGCCTGGGCGATCGAGTGCTCCACCCCGTCGTACGGGATCGGCTCGACCGGCACCCCGGTCGCCACCAGGGCCCGCCCGCCGGTCCAGCGGAGCAGGTCGTCCGGGCTGGCCTCCATGCGCTCGGTCGGGTTGGACAGCGGGAAGACGATCGGCCGCTCGGCCTTCATCGACCGTACGACGTCCTCGGTGAACGCGCCCCGCGCTGTCGAGGCGCCCAGCAGCATCGTCGGCTGGACGCGGGCCACCACCTCGGCCAGCCCGATGCCGCCGTCCTCGTCCCTGGCCCAGCCCTCGGTCTCGGCGGGCGGGCGGGCGTAGGGGCGCTGGAAGTCGCGCAGCCCGTCCACGTCCTGGGTCAGGAGGCCCTGCTTGTCCACCGCCCAGACGCGGCGGACCGCCTCCTCCTCGTCCAGGCCGTCGCGCGCCATCGCGTCCCTGAGCTGGTCGGCGATGCCGATCCCGGCGGTGCCCGCGCCGAACACCACGACGCGCTGCTCCCGCAGCCTCTGGCCGGTCACGCGGATCGCGCCCAGCACGGCCGCCAGCACGATCGCGCCGGTGCCCTGCATGTCGTCGTTGAAGGTGGGGACGCGGCCGGTGTAGCGCTCCAGGATGCGGCGGGCGTTGGACGGGCCGAAGTCCTCCCAGTGCAGCAGCGCGTGCGGGAACAGGCGGGTGGCCGCCGAGACGTAGGCGTCGATGAAGGCGTCGTAGCGCTCGCCGCGGACCCGCGCGTGCCGCTCGCCCACGTAGAAGGGGCCGTTCAGGAGCGCCTCGTTGTCGGTGCCGACGTCCAGCGCCACGGGGATGACCCGGGCGGGGTCGATCCCGGCCGCCGCCGTGTAGACGGCCAGCTTGCCCGCCGCGATGCCCGCCCCGCCGCCGAGCCCCCAGTCGCCGATGCCGAGGATCTGCTCGGCGTCGGAGGCCACGATGAGGTCCACGTCGCCCGCGCCGAGGCCGAAGTTGCGCAGGGCCCGCTCGATGCCGCCCGGGTCGTCGATGGACAGGTAGACGCCACGGGGGCGGCGGTACTCGCGGCTGTAGTTCTTTATCACCTGGGCGATCGTGGGGTCGTACACGATCGGCAGCAGCTCGCGCAGGTGATCGCTCAGCACCCGGTAGAAGAGCACCTCGTTGCGGTCCTGGAGGCCGGACAGGAAGATGCTCTTGGCCAGGTCGGTCGGCTGGCGGCCGTACTGCATGTACGCGCGGGCCGCCTGCTCGTGCAGGCTCTCGATGACCGGCGGGATCAGCCCGTCCAGCCCCAGGCCGGCCCGCTCCGCCGCGCTGAACGCGGTGTCCTTGTTCAGCAGCGGATCTTCGAGCACGGCGGGGGAGTGCCGTCTCTGCCCGTGTTCGTACTCGCCCATGCGGTGCTGGATGCCCCCGGCGGGGCGGTCGTATTGCCGCACCTGCGCATATGTGGCGACAAGTCTTGGTCAAGAAAGGGTCGCCGCAGGTCAGCGCGGCTATCATGGGGCTTCTTGAGCACGGATGGGTGATCCGATTGAGCACCTCCGACAGCGACACAAGAGGGGCGTTCCCAGCGGTCGCCGTGGTCGACGCCGACGGCATCATGATCGGCTGGACCCGGTCGGCCGAGGATCTCACCGGCTACCCCGCCGCCGCCATTCTCGGCCGCCCCGTCAAGACCCTGCTCCTCGCGGACACCCGCCCCGACTGGCGCCCCGGCGCGAGCCCGGTCACCACGGGCCTGGTGGAGCTGCGGCGGCGGGACGGCGGCAGGATCGTGGTCCGCGCCGAGGTGGCCCCCCTGGCCACCGCGAGGGCGGGGGAGTCGTGGCTGGTCTCGGCCATCCCCGCCGCCGACGACCTGTCCGGCCGCACGGGCTCCCTGCTGGAGGCGCTCATCAGCCACTTCCCGGTGGCCATGGCCATCTGGGACAAGGACCTGCGCTGCGTCTGGCTGAACGCGGCGGCCGCGAACCTGGAGGACGTCTTCCCCCACTACCACCTCGGCCGCTCCCTGGCCGACCCCATCCCCGGCACGGACACCGAGGCCGCGCAGGAGGCGATGCGCAGGGTGCTCACCGACGGCACCCCCATGATCGACCGTGAGGCCCGCTGGTCGGCCCCCGACGGCAGCCAGGAACGTACGCTGTCGACCTCGCTGTTCCGCCTGGAGGGCATGGACGACAGGCCCCTGGGCGTCTGCTCGCTGGCCCTGGACATCAGCCACAGCAGGGCCAGGGACCGCCTGGCCCTGCTGCGCGAGGCCAGCATCCGGATCGGCAGCACCCTCGACGTCGGCAGGACCGCGCAGGAGCTGGCCGACCTGGCCGTGCCCGTCCTGGCCGACTACGTGACCGTGGACCTGTCGGAGACGACGCTTCCGGACGCCGAGCCGTTGCAGCGGCTGGCCGCCACGGAGGTCAGCGTGCCCGTCTTCCGCCGGGCGGGCGTGGCCTCCGTCCACGACGGGATCCCCGAGTCGCTGTGGCCCATCGGGGACGCCGTCTTCGTGCCGCCCGACTCGCCGTTCACGAAGGTGCTGGCCTCGCGCCGGCCGCACTTCGAGGCCGTGCTGGACACCTCGGCGGGGAGCTGGCTCGGCCAGGACCCCGACCGGGCGCGGATCATCCACGGCACCGGCATGCACACGCTGATCATCGTCCCGCTGGAGGCGCGCGGCGACATCCTGGGCGTGGCCGTGTTCGTCCGCAACGCCAACCCGGCGGCGTTCACCAGGGACGACCTGCTGCTGGCCGAGGAGCTGGTCGCGCGGGCCGCGCTGAGCCTGGACAACGCGCGCCGCTACACGCGCGAGCGCAACACCGCGCTCGCGCTGCAGCGCGACCTGCTGCCGCGCAACCTGTCCGGCGGCGGCGCCGTCGAGGTGGCCTCCCGCTACCTGCCCTCCGACGTGCACGAGGGCGTCGGCGGCGACTGGTACGACGCCATCCGCCTGCCCGGCGCCCGCATCGCCCTGGTCGTCGGCGACGTGACCGGGCACGGCATCCACGCCGCCGCCACCATGGGCCGGCTGCGCACCGCCGTCCGCACCCTGTCGTACCTGGGGCTGGGCCCGCACGAGCTGCTCGCGCACCTGGACCGGCTGGTGGTCGAGGACGCCTGCGGCGACCTCGACGCGGCGGGGGCCCCCCGCCTGTACGCGGTCTACGACCCCGCCCCCCCCCGCTGCACCCTTGCCGCCGCCGGGCCCCCCCCCCCCCCCGTGGGGGCACCCGCGGGGGGGGGGGCGGTCCCCCCGCCGCCCCGC
>NZ_VSEY01000058.1 GCF_008086045.1 Nonomuraea sp. PA05
CGAGATGGAGGTCTGGGCCATGGAGGCGTACGGGGCCGCGTACGCGCTGCAGGAGCTGCTCACCATCAAGTCCGACGACGTCATCGGCCGGGTCAAGGTCTACGAGGCCATCGTCAAGGGCGAGAACATCCCCGAGCCGGGCATCCCCGAGTCCTTCAAGGTGCTCATCAAGGAGATGCAGTCGCTGTGCCTCAACGTCGAGGTGCTCTCCAGCGACGGCATGTCCATCGAGATGCGCGACACCGACGAGGACGTCTTCCGCGCGGCCGAGGAACTCGGCATCGACCTGTCCCGGCGCGAGCCGAGCAGCGTCGAGGAGATCTGACGCTCACCCCCTGGTGCGGCGCCCGCGAAAGACGAAGGGCGCCGCACCCGGACAGATCTTCGCTTACTGTGCATCTTGGGGGAGCACTGCGGGAGAATGTCCCAGTGCATACGGGGGAAAGCGGAGGATGACGTCGGGAATGAGCATGCAGACGTACGAGCATCTCGGCCCTTACCGGATGGTCAGGAAGATCGGCGAGGGCGGCATGGGGGTCGCCCACCTCGGTCTCGACGGCGCGGGCAGGGAAGTCGCGATCAAGGTGCTGCATCCGCACGTCGCGGCCGACCTCAAGGCGCGCGATCGGCTCTTCCGCGAGGTGGAGACCATGCGCCGGGTGCGCAGCTCCTACGTCGCCGAGGTGCTCGACGCCGAGCTGTCCGGCCCCCGGCCGTACGTGGTGACCAGGTTCGCGCCCGGCCGCACGCTGGAGGACACCGTCCTGACCGAGGGACCGCTGCCGCCGCACGAGGTCATCAGGCTCGCGCAGGGGCTGTGCCAGGCGCTGGTCGACATCCACGCCGCCGGCGTGATCCACCGCGACCTCAAGCCGTCCAACGTCATGATGGTGAACGGCCGGCCGCTGGTCATCGACTTCGGCATCGCGCACCTGGTGGACGCGGCCAGGCTGACGCAGAGCGGGATGTTCGTCGGCACGCCGGGCTACCTGGCGCCGGAGATCATCCGCGGCGCGCAGATCACCCAGGCGGCCGACGTGCACGCGCTGGCCTCCACGGTGTTCTTCGCCGCCACCGGGCTGCCGCCGTTCGGCACGGGAACGTTCGAGGCGGTCTGCTTCAACACCATGGAGGGGCGCTCACAGATCGACAAGGCGCCGGTCTGGCTGCGCGACTGGCTGAGCCGGGCGCTGCAGGTCGATCCGTCGGCCCGGCCCGGCGCGGGGGAGCTGCTGCGGATGGCGGGCGCGCTCGACCAGGCGGGCCGCGGGCCGCAGCCGGCGCGCGGCGGCCGTACGGCGATCATGAACACCGTCTCCGACCTGCTCCCGCCGGTCGAGTACGCCCGCGGCGGCTCGCCGCAGCCCGCGCCGACCGTGCACGCCGGCCAGCCGCGGGAGCGGCGGCCGATCGCGCCGCCGCGTCCCGCCGAGCCGTTCGAGCTGCGGCGCTTCGTCAAGAGCAGCGGCTTCGTCGGGGTGCTGGCGCTCGTGACGCTGATGGCGCTGACCGTCGTCATGCCGGTCGTCGTGGGCCTGGTGGTGGCCGCGCTCTCGCTGGCGCTGCGCGCCGGTGACCACTACTTCGCCGAGGAGCGGCCGGAGCTGACCAGGGCCGCGCTGGTGGCGATGGGGCACCTGCTGCTGTCGCTGGCCTTCGGCATCGCGGCGGCGGGCCTGCTGCACCTGGCCGGACGTCTGAGCACCAGCCACGCCGAGTCGCTGGCCGCCGGATTCTTCACGCTCGGCCTGTTCGTGCTGCCGGGTGCGGGAGCGGTGCGCAGGGCCGCCTCCGGGGTCCTGAACCGGCTGCTGCCCGGCCACAGCGCGACCGTGGTGACGGTGGCCGTGATGGGGCCTATCGCGCTGACCTCGGTGATCATCGCGCTCGTGGGGCTGTAGCTCCAGGGCCGCAAGCCGGCCGCTTGCGGAGCGCAAAACTTGCGTTAGTCCGACGTAGGCGTTTGCGCTCCGCCATGACCTGTTGTTCGCCCAGCTCCCGGGCGTCACCAGCGCGAAGATCCATCACATGCCGGGCTGGCGAAGTTATTTCTTTGCGCAATCTCGTCGAAATATTGCGGCTATCTGCTCGGCATCTTATGGTTCGGCCATCCGCCTTACCCGGAGGGCCACCCCCATGAGAGTTCTGTTAGCCGCCCTTACGTTAGTCATCGGATTCCTCGCCGCACCCCTCGCGCACGCCGCCGCCGACACCAACCTCGCCGCCGGCAAGACCGCGACCGCCAGCAGCTTCAACGACGTCTACCGCCCTGCCAACGTCACGGACGGCAACCAGGCCACCTACTGGGAGTCGGCCAACAACGCCTTCCCGCAGTGGGTCCAGGTCGATCTGGGCGCGAGCGCGAGCGTCAGCAAGGTGGTGCTCAAGCTGCCCGCCGGCTGGCCGAGCCGCACCGAGACGCTGAGCGTGCAGGGCAGCACGAACGGCTCCGGCTTCACCACCCTGTCCGCCTCGGCCGCCCACTCCATCAGTCCGGCCGCCACCATCACCTTCCCCGCCGCCACCGCCCGCTACGTTCGCGTGCACGTCACCGCCAACTCGGGCTGGCCCGCCGGTCAGCTCTCCGAGGTCGAGGTGTGGGGAAGCGCTCCGGACAACCCCGGCGGCCCCGGCGCCAACCTGGCCCTCGGCAAGACGATGACCGAGTCGGGCCACACCCACACCTACGTGGCCGCCAACGCCAACGACGACAACGTGGCCACCTACTGGGAGGGCGGCGCCTACCCGGCCACCCTCACCGCGCAGCTCGGCGCCGACGCCGACCTGACCGCCGTCACCGTCAAGCTCAACCCGGATCCGGTCTGGGGCCGCCGCACCCAGACCTTCCAGGTGCTCGGCCGCGCGCAGTCGGCCACGGCCTTCACCACGCTGGCGGCCCAGGCCACCCACACCTTCGACCCCGCCACCGGCAACAGCGTGACCGTCCCGGTCACCGGCAAGGCCGCCGACGTGCGGCTGCAGTTCACCGCCAACTCCGGCGCGCCCAGCGGCCAGGTCGCCGAGTTCCAGGTCTTCGGCACCCCCGCGCCCAACCCCGACCTCGTCGTCACCGGCCTCACCTGGACGCCCGCCTCGCCCACCGCGACGAGCGCGATCACGATGTCGGCCACGGTGCGGAACGCGGGCAACGCCCCCTCCGCCGCCTCCTCGGTCGCCTTCCTCACGGGCGCCGCCCAGGCCGGCACCGCCGCCGTGGGCGCGCTGGCCGCCGGCGCCTCCACCACCGTGTCCACGAACATCGGGACCAGGCGGGCCGGTACGTACGAGGTCTCCGCCAAGGCCGACGCCGGCGGCGAGGTCGCCGAGCAGAACGAGGGCAACAACACCTACACCGCGCCCACCTCGCTGGTCGTCGCCGAAGCCCCCGGCCCCGACCTCCAGGTGCTGAGCATCAGCGCCACCCCGCCGAACCCCGCCGCCGGCGCGCGCGTCACGTTCACCGTGGCCGTCAGGAACCGCGGGACCGCCACCACCGGCGCGACCACCGTCACCCGGGTCGCGGTGGGCGGCACCACGCTCAACACCGACACCGCGCCGATCGCCGCGGGCGCGACGGCGAACGTGGCCGTCAGCGGCGGCTGGACCGCCACCAGCGGCGGCGCCACCATCGTCGCCACCGCCGACGCGACCGGCGTCGTCACCGAAACCGACGAGAGCAACAACACGCTCTCGCAGGCGATCACCGTCGGCCGCGGCGCCTCGGTGCCGTACGTCGAGTACGAGGCCGAGTCCGCCGCCTACCAGGGCACCCTGCTCCAGGCGGACCCGCTGCGCACGTTCGGGCACACGAACTTCGCCACCGAGTCGTCCGGCAGGAAGTCGGTGCGCCTCGACGGCACCGGCCAGTACGTCGAGTTCACCTCCACCAGCCCCGCCAACTCGATCGTGGTGCGCAACTCGATCCCGGACGCGCCGGGCGGCGGCGGCATCGACGCCACGATCAGCCTCTACATCGACGGCGCGTTCGCCCGCAAACTCACCCTGTCCTCCAGGCACAGCTGGCTGTACGGCACCAGCGACGATCCGGAGGCGCTGACCAACACGCCGCAGGCCGACGCCAGGCGGCTGTTCGACGAGTCGCACGCGCTGCTGACGCGCTCGTACCCGGCGGGCACGAAGTTCCGGCTCCAGCGGGACGCCGGCGACAGTGCCGCCTTCTACATCATCGACCTGATCGACCTGGAGGACGTCGCGCCCGCGGCGGCCAAGCCGGCCGCGTGCACCTCGATCACCGAGTACGGCGCCGTGCCCGGCGACGGCAACGACGACACCGCCGCCATCCAGCGGGCCGTCACCGACGACCAGAACGGCGTCATCGACTGCGTGTGGATCCCGCCGGGCCAGTGGCGGCAGGAGAAGAAGATCCTCACCGACGACCCGCTGAACCGCGGCCCGTACAACCAGGTCGGCATCAGCGACGTCACGATCCGCGGAGCGGGCATGTGGCACTCCCAGCTCTACACCCTGACCGAGCCACACCTGGCGACGGGCGGCATCAACCACCCGCACGAGGGCAACTTCGGCTTCGACATCGACGACAACGTGCAGATCTCCGACCTGGCCATCTTCGGCTCCGGCCGGATCCGCGGCGGCCCCGGCGGCGCGGAGGGCGGGGTCGGGCTGAACGGGCGGTTCGGCCAGAACACGAAGATCTCGAACGTCTGGATCGAGCACGCCAACGTGGGCGTCTGGGTCGGCCGCGACTACGACAACATCCCCGAGCTGTGGGGGCCGGCCGACGGCCTGCAGTTCAGCGGCATGCGCGTCCGCAACACCTACGCCGACGGCATCAACTTCAGCAACGGCACCCGCAACTCGCGCGTCTTCAACTCCTCCTTCCGCACGACGGGTGACGACTCGCTGGCCGTCTGGGCGAACCCGTACGTCAAGGACCCGTCGGTGGACATCGCCCACGACAACCAGTTCCTCAACAACACCGTGCAGCTCCCATGGCGGGCCAACGGCATCGCCGTCTACGGCGGTTACAACAACAGGATCGAGAACAACCTGATCTACGACACCATGAACTACCCGGGCATCATGCTCGCCACCGACCACAACCCGCTGCCGTTCTCCGGGCAGACGCTGATCGCCGGCAACGCGCTGTACCGGTGCGGCGGCGTCTTCTGGGGCGAGGCGCAGAAGTTCGGCGCCATCACGCTCTTCGCCCAGAACCGGGACATCACCGGCGTCACCATCCGCGACACCGAGATCCACGACTCGACCTACGACGGCATCCAGTTCAAGGGCGGCGGCGGCAACATGCCGAACGTCGCCATCACGAACGTGCGCATCGACAAGTCGAACAACGGCGCCGGCATCCTGGCCCAGGGCAGCGCCCGCGGCAGCGCGACGCTGACCGGTGTCACCATCACGAACTCGGCCACCGGCGACATCGTCAGGGAACCGGGCTCGACCTTCGTGATCAACTAGGGTCGGCGGCTCCGGGGCCCCGCGCCCCGGAGCCGCCGAACTGCGTCCCGTAGAGGTCGGTGAAGGTGGCCAGGAAGTCGTTCCAGTCGCCGTTGAGGTTGCTGACCAGGATCCGGCCGCCGTCGCGGTCGCCCATCGCGTACGTCATGGAGCCCTGGATGTAACCGCCGCCGCCCCACAGCGTGACCCCGCACGGCAGCCGCTGGCAGTAGACGCCGAGCCCGTAGGCGGTGTCCGGCACCCAGCCGGCGCCGTCCGTCGGGACGGTGGTGAACATCTCCGCCTGCTGCTCGGGCGGCAGGAGGCGGCCCCGCAGCAGCTCGCCGAGGAAGCGGCGCAGGTCGGCGGCCGTCGAGACCATGCCGCCCGCGGCGCCAGCCCAGCTCAGGTCCGCGCCCGTCACGTCGTGGACCTCGGCGGGCCGGCCGGACTCGTCGGCCTTGGAGTAGTGCCGGGCGTGCGGCTCGCGCAGCGTGTTGTCAGCGCCCGGCAGGTACGTGCCCGCCAGGCCGAGCGGCCGGGCGACGCGGCGCTCGATCTCCCCGGCGATGGGGACGCCCGTCGCCTGCTCCACGATCATTCCCGCCAGCGTGTAGTTGACCTTGGAGTAGATGAAGCGCTTGCCGGGCTCCTCGGGGGCGGGCGGGGCCTGGCCGGGGAAGGCGTCGGGCAGGCCGCTGGTGTGGTTGAGCAACTGCCTGATCGTGATCCTCGTGCTGTCGCCGCCGAGGTTCTCCTCCACGACGCCGGGCAGCCACCGCGCGACCGTGTCGTCCAGGCCGAGGCCGCCCTCGGCCGCCACCAGCAGGACCACCGTGCCGGCGAACGCCTTGGTGAAGCTGCCGATGCGGAAGTGCTCGTCGAGGCGGCGCGCGCGGCGGGACGTCAGGTCGGCTACCCCCGCCGTGCCGCGCCACACCGGCGCGCCGTCGATCTCCAGCTCGGCGAGGACGCCGGGGCCGCCGCCGTCGGCGACTGCCCGGTCGAGCGCGTGCTGGAGCTGGGCATGGGACATCGTTCCTCCTGGGCATGGGACGGTATGAGCAACCGTAGTTGACTAATTCGGAATTAGTCAACGCAAGTTGCTCAACGCCCGGCGGCGCGGAACTTCGACGGCGGAACCCCCGCCCACGCCACGAACGCCTGACGGAACGTCTCGGTCGAGGTGAAGCCGCAGCGCCGCGCGATGGCCGCCAGCGGCTCAGCCGTCCTGGACAGCAGGAGCGAGGCCACCTCCAGGCGCATGTCGCGGACCAGCCTGGACGGGCTCTTGCCCACGTGCTCGGCGAACAGCCGGTTCAGGTGCCGCTCGCTCACCCCGGCGAACGCGGCCAGCCGGGCCACGCCGAGATCGCCGTCCAGATGCAGGATCACGTGGTCGATGACCCGCCGCACCAGCGCCTGGTCCGAGCGCGGCAGGTTGGTGAACAGGCTGAGCTGCGTCTGCCCGCCCGGCCGCTGCAGGTACGTGACCATGCCCATGGCCACCCGCCGGGCGATCTCCGGCCCGTGGTCCTCCTCGATGAACGACAGCGTGAGGTCCAGGGACGCCGTGACCCCGCCCGAGGTCGAGACCTCACCGTCCCTGACGAAGATCGGAGACGGGTCCACATGCACCTTCGGGAAACTGGCGGCGAGGCGGGCGGCCTCGTACCAGTGCGTGGTGGCCCGGCGGTTGTCGAGCAGCCCGGCGGCGGCCAGCACGGTCGCGCCGGTGCACACCGACGCCACCCGCCGCGACAGCCCGGCCAGCCGCATGACCTGGCCGACCAGCCGGGGGTTGGCCGCGGCGGTCTCGTGCCCCTGCCCGCCCGAGACGACCAGCGTGTCGATCGGGCCGTCCACCTCGTCGATGCGGCCCTGCCCGCGCAGCTCCAGCCCCGAGTCGCAGCGCACCGGCCGGCCCAGCGGGGTCACCAGCCGCACCTCGTACGCCGGGCTCGCACCCAGCCGGTTCGCGTAGTCGAACCCGGACGTCACCGACGCGACGTCGACGAGCTCGATGCCGTCGTAGGCGACCATGACGATCAGCGGCGTCACCACCATGGCTCCACGGTAAGGCTCCTCGCGGGGCGAACCGCGCCGTACGGACAAGATCCCCGAAGGCTCTCCCGAAGGCGAACCGAGTCGCACGGACAGGATCCCCAGCGGAACGGACGAGCCGACCGCCGTTCCGGCCGGCTCCCCGCGCCGGGCGCCGATGCTGCTGGCATGCCCGCGCACCGGACGTCCCGGCGCGCGCCGTACAGGAACAGGAGGTGATCACGATGCGCGAGCGGAGCGCATGGCCAGGCCCGGAGGGCTGGCACCGGCCGCTGCTGATGGTCGCGGCCGTCGCCGCGCCGTTCGTCGCGATCTCGCTCGCCGGTCTCGCGCTCGACGGCCGCGTGCTGGTCGGCGCGCCGATCTGGGGCAAGCCGTTCAAGTTCGCGGTGTCGATCGTGCTGTACGCGGTGACCTGGTCGTGGCTGGTGTCCTGCCTGCCGCGCCGACGGCTCGTCCGGTGGCCGGCCACCGTCATCGCGGCGGCCCTGGCGATCGAGTACGCGATCATCGTCACCCAGGTGATCAGAGGCCGCCAGAGCCACTTCAACGTGGCCACCCCGCTGGACGGCGTCCTGTGGGGCGTCATGGGCACCTCCATCACCGTGCTCTGGCTCGCCAACATCGCCGTCGCCCTCTTCCTGATCAGGCGGCGGGTCGGCGGCGGGCCGCTCACCTGGGCGGTGCGTACTGGCGCCGCCATCTCGCTGTTCGGCATCGGGATGGCGTTCCTGATGACCAGGCCGACCGACGGGCAGCGGGCCGCGATGCGGGACGGCGGCTTCGGCGGGATCATCGGCAGGCACAGCGTCGGCGTGGCGGACGGGGGGCCGATCATGCCGGTCACCGGGTGGAGCACCACCGGGGGCGACCTGCGGATCGCGCACTTCGTCGGCATCCACGCGCTCCAGGCGCTGCCGCTGCTGGCGGTGCTGCTGGCGGCGCTGGCGGGGCGGGTGCGGCTGCTGAGCGGGGAGCGGGTCAGGACGCGGCTCGTCCTGGTGGCCGCCGCCGGGTACGCCGCCTTCACCGGGCTGACGCTCTGGCAGGCGCTGCGCGGCCAGCCACTGCTCCGCCCGGACGGGCTGACGCTGGCGGTCGCCGGGGTGCTGGCGGCGCTCGTCCTGGCGGGAACGGCAGCGGTGCTCGCCACAGCCCGCCCCGACGGCCCGGCCCGCCCCGACGGCCCGGCCCGCCCCGACGGCCCGGCCCGCCCCGACGGCCCGGCCCGCCCCGACGGCCCGGCCCGCCCAGACGATCCGGCCCGCCCTGACGGCGTCGCCCCTCCTGATGGCGCCGCTCGTCCTGATGGCGCCGCTGGTCCCGAGGGCGCCGCTGGTCCCGAGGGCGCCGCTGGTCCCGAGGGCGCCGCTGGTCCCGAGGGCGCCGCTCGTCCCGAGGGCGTGGCGCGTCCCGAGGGCGTGGCGCGTTCTGATGGCGCCGCCTGTCCTGACGGCCCGGCCCGTCCTGGCGGCGCGGCTCGCCCGGATGGCTCGGCTTGCCCGGGCGGGCCGGTGGCGCGGTGATGGGCCCGCGCGGGCGGTTCGCGCCGGGGCTGCAGGTCGGGGTGCTCGGCATGCTGGAGGTCGCCGTGGACGGGCGGCCGGTGCCGCTGACCACCGGCAGGCTCAGGACGCTGCTGGCCGTGCTCGCCATGTCGGCCTCGGAAAACGTGTCGATGGAGCGGCTGGCCGAAGCGGTGTGGTCGGACGAGCAGCCCCGCAACAGCCGCCGCAGCCTTCAGATCTACGCCGCCCGCCTGCGCGACGCGCTCGGCCGCGAGTGGATCGGTACCCGCCAGGAGGGCCTGACGCTCCGCGCCGACCCCGGCGACGTGGACGCGCTGCGCTTCGAGCGGATACTCGGCCGCGCGTCCGGCGAGCGCGGCTCGCCCGCCGAACGCCCGCTGCTCCAGGAGGCCATGGCGCTGTGGCGGGGCCGTCCGTTCGAGGCTGTGACGTCCCGCTGGCTGGCGGAGATCCAGGCGCCCCGCCTGACCGAGCGTTACCTCACGGCCCTGGAACGCCGGGCGGAGCTGGACATCCTGGCCGGCCACGCGGTCGACGCGGTGGCGGAGCTGGCCGAGCAGGTCACCCGCCACCCGCTGCGCGAGTCCCTGTGCCTGCGCCTGCTGGTCGCGCTCGACCGGTGCGGGCGTCAGGCGGAGGCGCTGCGCTGGTACGGGCGGATCCGCGCCGTCATCACCCGCGAGCTGGGCGTGGAGCCGAACCGCGAGCTGCGGCAGGCGCACGCCGACCTGCTCGCCGCCCGCCCGCTCGGCCTTCCTGGCGCCGCCCCCGTCCCCGAGCGGGGGCGGTGGGGTCACCGGCCAGGCCAGTACGGGCTGAACACGTCGAACTTGTTCGGCAGGCCCAGCAGGTAGCGGGCGTCGTCGGTGTCGTGCAGCAGCCTGAACTCGTTCGGCACGTACAGCTCGAAGAGCCGGGCCTTGGCGGCGGACGAGCCTGAGGCGTCCAGGATGGCGTTGGCCGCCATGCGGCCGGCCTCGTTGCCACCCTCCATCGTGGCCAGGTTGATGCTGTTGCGGACGTAGTCGGCGGCGAGGAAGAGGTTGGGGATGCGGGTCGTCGCGGCGGGCCGGTCGGCCCACGACCCGGCCGTGTTGATGAGCAGCGGCTCCTCGTTCGCGACGGCCGGGGTGCCCTCGCCGGTGATCGCCGGGTCCACGAACCACGACGACACGATCGAGTCGGGCAGCAGTGCGGCGCCGCCGGGCAGGGCCGAGCGGACCTGGGCCAGCACCTCCTGCACGATCTGCGGGCGGGTGCACTGCTTGGCGGTCTTGCCGAACAGGATGCCGGGGGTGTTCCAGTCGGACAGGTCGAGCGACAGGCAGTCGGTGACCGTGCCGTCGCCGTACTTGGCGGCGAAGTCGCCGCGCCAGAACTGCGCCTGGCTGATCGAGGTGAGCGCCCACGGCGTGGCCGCGTAGATGAGGTGGCCGTTGGCGATCGGGCGGGGCTCCTTGAGGTAGATCATCACCCCGTTCATCCAGTCGGTCTCCAGCCGGTCGAGCCTGGCCAGGGCGGGGTCCGCCGCTTTCATGGCGGTCGTCAGCAGGGGCTGGAGCCGTTCGACGGGGAGGGCGGCCACGTAGTGGTCGGCGGTGACGGTGCCGGCGGCCCCGGTCGGGTCGGTCACCCGCACGCCGGTGATCCGGCCGCCCGAGTAGTCGAACCCGGTGGCGGTCCAGCCGACCTTGAACTGCACGCCCATGCCGGTGAGGTGGTTGATCCAGGGGGTGAGCCAGACGTCGCTGGAGGGGCCGTTGAGCACCTGGTCGGGAGGTCCGTACGGGCCGAGGCCGAGCCCGCTGTAGATCAGCGCCTCGAACATCAGCCCCATGGTGCGCGTGTTGGCCTTGTCGGGCTGGGCCGCGACCAGCGACGCCGTGAACATGTGCACCAGCAGCTCGCGGTACTCCGGCGACATGAGGCTCGCCTTGACGAAGTCGGCGAAGCCCATGTTCTCCCACTGGCCGAGCCGCCGGCGCGGGCCGCTGGTGATGAACGCGACGAGCTTGGAGACGAAGAACTGGATCTGCGACAGCGGCACCGTGGAGACCGCCACCAGGGCGGCGTTCAGGTAGTCCCTGATCGCGTCGGGGGTGAGGGCGCCGCCGATGTCGCCGGGGATGGGGATGCGTAACTCCTTGCCCTTGTACGCGATCACCTCCAGGCTCGCCGGGACGAGGTTGTCGCGCACGGTGCCGCTGCCGAACGGGATGCGGCTCATGGTGTGCGGCAGGTTCTGGTAGAAGCCGGGGAAGAACCGGAAGCCGTGCTCGCCGGGCAGGTCCTGCCTGCCTCCGGTGCCCGTCCCCGGCACGGGGATGCTGCGTGACTTGCCGCCCAGGGTCCTGCGTTCGTAGACGGTGACCTGGAACCCGCGTTCCGCCAGCTCGTGGGCGGCGCTCAGGCCGCCCATGCCGGCGCCGAAGACGGCCACGTTCCTGCCCGCCGCGCTCACCAGCGACGGCGCCGCGTGGGCGGGCCCGGTGCCCCACAGCGGGCCGCCCGCCGCGCCGGCGGCGGCGGTCGCCAGCGCGCCCGTGACAAAGCTCCGGCGTCCGATTCCGTTCCGATTCTCTGACGACTGCTCCGACTGGTCCACGACGGAACCTCCCGCCTAACCGACACTGCTGTTGGTTCAGTTAGGCGAACGATGAACGCGTGGCTCACTTCTGTCAACAGTGAAGGTGAGGATCACTCAGAGTCGGGGAGCCGGGACAGCCCGTTCCACAGCACCAGCATCGCGGAGTCGACCAGGTCGTCGCGCGACACCGAAGGATGCCTGGCCCACCACTGCGCCAGGCCGTCGGTGCCCGAGATCAGCAGCTCGACCACCGCCTGGGCGGCCTCGCTCTCCGGGTCGAGGCCGAGCCGGCGCAGGTCGCGGCCGAGCATCACGGCCACCGAGCGCGTGCGGGTCTCCCTGATGCCCCAGCGCACGGCCTTGATCTCGGGGTCGTCCTCGTCGGTGTGGTCGAACAGCAGGCGGCGCGCGGCCGGGTTGCCCTCGGCGAAGCTGAAGTAGGCGTTCAGCGTGGCGCGCAGCCGCCTGCCGGGCGAGCCCGAGCCGGTGATCCTGGCGCCGACGTGCTCCACCAGCAGGGCGTTCTGCTCCTGAAGCACGGTGATCAGCAGCACCCGCTTGGAGCGGAAGTGGTCGTAGAGCACCGACCGCGTCACCCCGGCGGCGGCCGCGATCTCCTCCATGGCCGTCGCGTGGTACCCCCGGGCGGCGAAGACCTCCAGAGCCGCCTCGACGATGCGGGCCCGGCGGGCCGAGCCCGGCATGCGCTTCTTCAGCTCCTTGCTGGCCATGCCGTGCACCCTACCCGTTGACTCGGGACCGCCGGGCGCTTACCGTCCTGCTTAACCGACACTCTCGTCGGTTGATGCGGGCGAGGAGGTCCGATGGCGGAGCAGGCCGACGTCGTCATCGCCGGAGCACGGTGCGCGGGCGCGGCCACGGCCGCCACCCTCGCCAGGGCGGGACGCCGGGTGATCGCGGTGGACCCGGTGCGCTTCCCCGCCACCACCGTCTCCACCCACCTGCTGTTCGCCGGCGGCGTCGCCGAGCTGGCCCGCGTCGGCGCGCTCGAACGCGTCGCCAAGATCGGCGCCCCGCGCCTGTCCCGCGCCTTCATCGGCGGCCCGGGACACGCGGCCGACGGCGCCTACAACCCCGTGGACGGCATCGACTACGGCCTCTGCGTCCGGCGCGCGCCCCTCGACCAGGCACTCGTCGAAACCGCCTGCGAAGCCGGCGCCGAGATCAGGCAGGGACACCGCGTCACCGCGCTCATCTGGGAGAACGGCCGCGCCGCCGGCGTGCGCGTCCGCGACCAGAGCGCGCCGGGACACGACGGCCGCGAGTACGAGATCCGCGCCTCGCTCGTCGTCGGCGCCGACGGCCGCCGCTCCACCGTCGCCCGCCTCGCCGGCGCCGAACACCCGCGCATCGCCCACGCCAACGGGCGGGCCTGCTACTACGCCTACTACGACGACCCGCACCCCGAATGGCGCTCCACCGCCGCGATGTGGCTGACCGGCCGCGAACTCGGCAACGCCTTCCCCTGCGACGACGGGCTGACGCTGGTGCTGCTGATGCCGCCGGTCGAACGGGCCGCCGACTTCCGCGGCAACCTGGAACCCGAGTTCGACCGGACCGTCGGCCTCGTCCCCGGCCTGGCGGAGCGGCTCGGCGGCTGCGCCCGGCAGACCCGCATCGTCAGCTCCGCCGAGCACCCGTCGTACTTCCGCCGCTCCGCCGGGCCCGGCTGGGCGCTGGCCGGCGACGCGGGGCACTTCAAGGACCCCGTCACGGCGCAGGGCATCCGCGACGCCGTCCGGTTCGGGCGGCTGCTGGGGGAGAGCGTCGCCGGCGTCCTGGACGACCCCGTCGCGCTCGACCGCGCCACCCTGGCGTGGGAGCGCACGCGCGACGCGCAGTGCGTGCACACCTACCACTGGACGAACCTGCTCGGGCGGGGGGACGGGCTGGCGCACGTGCAGTTCGAGCTGCTGCGCGCGCTCACCGAGGGGCCGGACGGGGTGCGGCGGGTGCTCGACGTGTACTCCCGTATCCGCGACCCGCGCGAGACCCTCGCCCTGCCGGGGCTGCTCAAGGCGACCGCCCGGGCGTTGCGCGGTGGCAGCGGCAGGCGGGCGGCCATCGCGCGGGCCTCGGGCGAGGCGCTCGCCGAGCTCGCCGGGCACCGGGCGGAGGCCCGGCGGCTGCTCACCGGCCGCCCGTGACCGGCGGCTTGATGCGGACGCTGTTCGAGGTGCGGCCCAGGCGGGCCGTGGGGATCCGCCGGTTCTCCGCGTTCACCGGCGAGGAGGAGTTCATCCTCGCGCCCGGCACGCAGCTCCAGGTGACGGACGTCAAGGCCGAGCGGGGAGGGCTGTGCACCGTGACGCTGACGGAGCTGGACGAGCAGCACCTGGTGGCCTGAGCGGACCCGCCCGCCGCACCTGCCCGCCGCACCTGCCCGCCGCACCCGCGCGCATGGACCGCGCGGGCGCGGCGATCTAAGGTGCGGTCATGAAGGGCCGGTATCAGGTGTACTTCGAACGTGCCCGCATCCCCATCGCGGCCGTGGACGGGCTCGGCCGGATCAGGGAGAGCAACCCGGCGTTCTGCTCGGTGGTGGCCCGCACGGCCGAGGAACTGGACCACGTCCTGGCGGAGGAGCTGCTCGCGCCCGGCGAGATCGAGGCGCAGCGGCCCTACTGGCGGATGCTCGCCCTCGGACGGCTGGACACCTACCAGACGCGGTTGCGGCTGGTCCGCCGGAACGGCACCGTGATCCGCGCCCGCGTCAGCGCCTCCGTGGAGCATCGCGCGGACGGCCTGCCGTGGCGGGCGGTGGCCGTCCTGGACGAGATCTCCTGCCCCACGCCCCTGTACGGACCGGAGCCGGGGCAGGTGCAGGGACAGGTGCGGGCGCCGGTGCTGGGGCAGGTGCAGGGGGAGGTGTTGCGGCTGGTCGCGGTCGGGGCCTCGAACGCGCAGATCGCGCGGCGGCTGTATCTGACGCGCCAGGCGGTGGACTACCACCTGGCGCGGTTGCGGGCGAAGCTGGGGGCCGACAGCCGGTCGGCGCTCGCGGGGCGCGCGTTCGTCCTGGGGCTGTTCGTGCCAGGCGTGTGGCCACCGGTCCTGCACGCGCCGGCCGCGCACCCGCCCGCCCTGCACCCGCCCGCCCCGCGCCGGCCTGGGGATCCGGGCTGAACGGGCGGGCGTGCGGTCACTGCACGCCGAGGAACCGCACGGCGGGGTCGTTGCGGGCGGACGTGCCCCAGACCGCGTCGTAGTGGGTGGCGTCGTCGTGCAGGTAGTACAGCAGCCAGGCGGTGGTCACGCGGCGGGTGATCGCCTGCTGGGTGGCCCGGCTGATCGAGCCGCTGTCGCAGCCGAGCCCGCCGGAGTCGGTGAACCCGCAGTGGAAGCCGCCGACGATCGTGCGGAGCTGCTTGGGCGCGAGCTTGGCGTTGTAGATGGGGATCTGGTGCCCGGACGGCCCCGCCACGCTGTCGTTCGTCCCGGCGACGAGCTGCATCGGGACGGTCGTGGTCGCGGCGGCGGCGACGGCCGACGGGTTGGTCTCGGCGGCGGCGAGGTTCGTCACCGTCCGCGCCGAGGCGTTGCGCGCGGCGGCCAGCACGGAGGCGCCGCCGCCCATGGAGTGGCCTGACAGGCCCAGCCGGTCGGCGCGGACGTGGGCGTGGAACCGCGAGCCGGTCGTGGTGTCCTGCGCGACGATCCAGGTGAGTGCGGCGTTCAGGTCGTCGGCGAAGGCGCTGTGGCTGGGGAACAGGCCGCCCTGCGAGGTGGGCATGATCGTGATGCTGCCCCACGAGGCCCAGTGGCGGCCGAGCGAGGCGTACTTGCTGATGCTCTGGAAGAACCCGTGGCCGAAGGACACGGCGGGGAACCGTCCGGCGGCGACGGCCGTGCCGCTGCCCGCCGAGGTGGCCGGGTAGTAGACCCGCGCGCCGAACGAGCGGCCCGAGGCGGAGACGCTGACGTCGGCGTAGCCGACGGCGTACGAGCCGGGCACGGACAGATCGACGGCGGCCCCGGCGGGGGCGGAGGTGAGGAACAGCAGGGAGGCCAGCAGGGAGGTCAGGAGGGTCGCGCAGATCCTGATCGGCCAGGAGCGCATGACGCTTCACCAGCTTTCACGCGGGGAGTCTGTCATCCGCATATTGGAAACGCCGGTTCCCCTATGGCAACATCGGGCGGCAGGATTCAGGCAAATGCCAAAGACCCCGGCCTGCCGAGGAGGACGCCGTGATGCCCGCCCTGTACGGCATGCTCGCCCTGATCCAGGCCGTGACGGCCGCGCTGCTGGCACGATCGGCCCGGCGGACCCCGCTCGCGGCGCCGGTGCGATCAGGCGGCCTCTCCGCGCTCGAGCGATCGGGGAGGTGGATCCCGTTCGTGGTCGCGGTGGGCGTCGCCTACGACTCGGCGGTCGTCGGAGCCGGGGCGCTGATCGGCGAGGGCCCGGCCCTGGACGCGCTCAGCCTCGGCCGGTTCGCCGCGCACGCCGTCCTGACCCCGCTGCTCATCGTGCACGCGGCCGTTCTCGCCCGGCGCGGGCTCCTCGTCCCGGCCTGGGTCCTGGCCGGGGCGCTGATCGTTTTCGACGTCGTGGCCCTCGCGGACCTGCGGCTGGAGCCCCGATGGTGGGCGGGCACCCTGCGGCTCGTCTCCGCCGACCCGTCGGGCCCGCCGATCGCGGCGCTGGTCACGACGGTGGCCCTGCTGGCCGCCGGGGCGACGCTGTGGGCGCGCAGGCGGACGCCCTGGCTCGCCGCGGGCGCGGCCGTGCTGCTGGTGAGCGCGGGAGCGGCCGTGGCGGTGCCGATCCTGGGCAACGCGGGGGAGGCCGTCCTGATCGCGGCCCTCGTGGTGACCTCGCCGGTGGAGGGGTGCCGGTAAGAAACGTGTCAGTGCGCCATGGAAAGCGCTGTTTGTCCGAATGGGGGTGGAAGACCACCGTCGCCCGGCTGTCGTAGCGGTGGGGTGAAGCAGGAGGGGGCGTTCCCCCAGGCCAGGTAGTTAAGGTTTTCGTAGTGCCGTCAAGCGCGTGAGTTCTCGGGACGTGAGGACGGAGATCCAGTAGAACGGGTGATCTTCCACAATCAGCCGTCGAAGAACTGGATCTCCGTTGCTTGCCGAGTAAGCCGGCTCTGTTGTTTCCCGCGCTGTCGAGACGGACTCTTCGCCCCCGCTCGGCAGCCGAGAGATTGTTCGCTCCTGGACGCTTGGGTGAGCTGACCGCGCTCGTGCCGTTCGAGCTCATCGATGCGATCCTTGAGGAGACGCGCAACGTGCGCGTCGCCTGCGCGCTCTGCCCTCCCGCGTCGGGTCTACTTCCTGCTGGCGATGTGCCTGTTCCCCGAGGTCGGTTACCTGCTGGTCTGGCAGAAGCTGATCGCCTCGCTGACCGACCTGCCGGTCGTGACGCACACCGCCAAAGCCCTGCGTGACCTGCGCCGCAGAGTGGGCGGCGCACCGATGCGGCGCCTGTTCGAGGTGCTGAGCGGACCGCTGGCCCAGCCCACGACGCCCGGAGCACGGTTCGGGGCGGGCAGCCCCGGCCACGGCGGCTACCCCCAGCTGGAACTGATGACACTCGTCGAGACCGGAACCCGAGCCCTGATCGGCGCGATCTTCGGTCCCACCAGCGAAGGCGAGAGCGGCTATGCCCGGCGCCTGCTGCACCTGCTGACGCCCGACATGCTCGTGTTATGGGACAAAGGTTTCGACGGCAACGCCTTCCTCACCCAAGTCAGCGCCACCGGAGCGCAGGTGCTCGGCCGGTTGCGACCCCGACCGCTGCGGCTTCTCCATCGCCCTGCACGCCGCCCGCGACCTGGTGATTCGCCCCGTCGACGACCCCGGCAACGCCACCGGCCTGGTCGCAACCATCGGACGCCGTGTTCCCGACCGCAGCCGCACCATCACCAGCCTCGACATCACCCTCCTGCCACCCCCATCCACCCTGCCCGCCGCCTCCCGAGACGAGCGACCCATGCCCGCGGCCGACCGCCGCAGACAACAACGGGTCCTGGCCTTCCTCCATCAAGACCCCAACCGCCCCTGGAGGGCCTGCGACATCGCCCACCACCTCGGCGATGTCACCAAGAACACCATTTATCGGCAGCTGTCGCGCTGGGCCGACGGCCAGCTCATCTGCAAGATCGGGCCGGGTATCCACCGTGCCGGACCGCCATCCTCTGCGCTCTTGCCAGCAGCGCAAAAGCCTTAACTACCTGGCCTTGGCGTTAGCCGTCCATTCTGGCTGTCATGAGCAGCCCTCCCACAAGCAATCGGGTCCAGGGGCCGGCGATCCACGCATCCCCGGCTGCCCTTCCTGAGCGGGAGACAGGTCCCGGCGCCGCCGCCGGCTGAGGTCGCGGGACGCCCGGGCGGCTTGACAGCCGCGGCGCAAGGTTGCATGGTTACTTACACATGTAGCTAACCAGTTGGGCGGCTAAGCCAACGATGGACGACGACCGACCGATCTTCCTTCAGATCGCCGAGCTGATCGAGAACTCGATCATCGACGGGTCGCTGGTGGAGGAGGCCCAGGTCCCGTCCACCAACGAGCTTGCCGCCTTTCACCGGATCAACCCGGCCACCGCGGCCAAGGGCGTCAACCAGCTCGTGTCGGAGGGAACGCTCTACAAGCGACGCGGCATCGGCATGTTCGTCGCCCCTGGCGCCCGGGCCAGGCTGCGCGAGCGGCGACGGGAACGGTTCACCGAACAGTACGTGGAACCCCTGCTCGCCGAGGCGCGCAAGCTCGGCATCGGCCACGACGAGCTGATGAAGATGATCGATTCATTCGGTGCGGTTGTCGGGAGGGACCTGGGATGACGACGGTGGTAACCGCACACGGGGTGACCAAGCGCTTTGGTGACGTCACGGCGCTCGACGACGTGAGCTTCGCGCTGGCCGAGCACACGATCTACGGCCTGCTCGGGCGCAACGGGGCGGGCAAGACCACCCTGATGCAGATCCTCACCGGGCAGGCGTTCGCGTCGTCGGGGAACGTGTCGGTCTTCGACGCGCCACCGGTGGAGAACCCGGCCGTCCTGTCGAAGGTCTGTTTCGTCCGGGAGAGCCAGCGCTACCCCCACGTCTACACCGTGCGCCACGTCTTTCGCACCGCACGCCGGCTGTTTGCGAACTGGGACGACACGTTCGCGCACGGCCTCGCCGCGGACTTCCAGCTACCGGCCGGGCGGCTGGTCCGCAGGCTCTCGCGGGGCATGCTGTCGGCCCTCGGCGTGACCGTCGGGCTGGCCGCGCGGGCGCCCCTGACGTTCTTCGACGAGCCGTACCTCGGGCTCGACCCGGCCGCCCGGCAGCTTTTCTACGACCGCCTGCTCGCCGACTACGCCGGGCATCCCCGCACCGTGGTGCTGTCCACCCACCTCATCGACGAGGTGAGCGATCTGGTCGAGCGGGTGCTGCTCATCGACCGTGGCCGGTTGCTGCTCGATGAGGACGCCGACGACCTGCGCGGGCGGGCGGTGGTGGCCACCGGACGGGCGGAGGCCGTGGACGGGTTCGCCGCCGGACGCACCGAGTTGCACCGCGAGCGGTTGAGCGGCCTGGTCCGGTCGACCGTGCTCGGTGGGCTCGGACCGCACGCGAAGGTGCTCGCGCAGGCGCTGGACGTCGAGCTGGAGCCGCTGTCGTTGCAGCAACTCGTGGTCCGCCTGACCGTACCGCCGACGACAACGGCGCCGGCGGACCGGGAGGCCGCCCGATGAACCGCATCCGTCAGGTGGCCCGTCTCCAGGTGCCGGCCTGGCCGCAGATCCTGGGCTGGACGTGGAGCATGACGGCCGTCACGTTCGGCATCAACCTGTTGGCCTTCATGGCGAACTACGACCCCGGCGACGGCGTGACGAACACCGGCGGCCTGGTCAGCCTGTACGGCATCGCGATCGGGATGGCCACCGTCTCGGTCACCCAGATCTTCCCGTACGCGCTGGGCATGAGCGTGACCCGCCGGGAGTTCTACCTGGCCTGGTCGGTGCTCGCGGTCGTCCAGTCGGTGCTCTACGCGCTGGTGCTCTGCCTGCTGCACGCCGTGGAACAGGCCACCGGCTACTGGGGGATGGGGTTGCGCTACTTCGGCCTGCCGTTCATGGATGACGCCCACCCGGTGCTGCTCCTGCTCGGGTACGCGGTACCCATGCTGGTCGTGACCCACCTCGGGATCCTGCTCGGCACGGTGCACCTGCGCTGGGGCACCACCGGCGTCCTCGCCAGCCTCACCCTGGCCTTCACAGCGCTCGGGCTGGCCGCCGCGCTGATCACGTGGACCCGGCAATGGCACGCGATCGGCCGCTGGTTGCTCGACCAGTCCCCCACGGCACTGCTCGCCGGCTGGCCGGTCCTGGTGGCCGCCGCGTTCGCGGTCGGCGGGTACAGGCTCATCCGCCGTGCCACCGCGTAGGCGCGGCGGGCACTCGGCCGCTCCGGACACCGGACAACGCGTACGCCAACTCCGCCGTGATGGGCCGCCAGATTGTCAGCCCTGTCCGCCCGCGTCCTTAGGAGAGATGCAATGACGAGCAACAACACGCCCCCGCCCGCCCCAGGTCTCGGGATCTGGGAAAATCTCGGGATCTGGATCGCCTTCGGCGCTGCCTTCGGCCTCCTCGTCGGCGTCGTCGTTGGAAGTTTTTCCGACAACCTCGCTTACGGTGTCGCGCTAGGTTCGTCCATCGGTCCGGCCCTGGGCATAACCGCCTGGGCCGTCTTCATCGCGCCGCGAAGGAATACCCGCCGCGACTCCTGAACCGTCGAACCCGAGTATCGGCTACGGGGTCGCAGGCGCCACCGGAAAGTCCAGAAAGCAACGCAACGGCGCTGGCGATGGCGGCCGCGCCAGATGACCGCGCCCCGGCGGGCCGAGATCTGGTGGCGGTTGAGTACGATCAGCAGCCGGCCCGAAGCGCGCCACCACCATGGCGATGTGGTACCGGTACAGCTTGGTCGAACCGACGCCAGGCCAAGCGGTGCTCCATACTCGGCTCACACTCAGCGTCATCGACGCAGCCGGCCGTCCAGGCACTCCCGGCGTCGCGGTGGCCGCCATGGCACTCGCCGGCCGGATCGTCGACTGGGCGGATGGCTACGCTGCCCGTCTTGTTGAGGTGTCCAGGTCTGGCGGTCATAGGTCTTCGACGTAGTCGGCGGCGATGTCGTCGGGTGGGTTGGTGTACAGGCGCAGGTAGCGGTCGTTGGCGTGGCCGAGGCGGCGCTCAAGTTCGGCGCGGTTGCGGCCGGAGGCCTGCGACAGGCCGTAGGCGAAGGTGTGCCGGGCGTCGTGCGGGCGCAGGGTGCCGAGCTTGCGGTCGGGGTCGGGCATCTGGGCGTCGTGCAGGCGGCCGATCTCGCCGACGATGGCGTTGATGGAGCGGGCCGAGAGGCGGCCGTCGAAGCGGCCGACAGCAGCAGCGCGGCCGGTGATCCAGGCGCCGAAGCGCTCCAGGTGCCGGGAGATCTTGGCGGTGACCTCAGCTGAGCGGACTCCGCGCACGGCGAGATCGAGGTAGCGCTCCGTCCAGACTGGGAGGCTGTCGTCGGCCGGATCGAGGCGTTCGGGAAGCCCGATCACCTTTCGTGAAGTGATTTCGGCGTGATCCTGCCCGGCGAGCAGGGACGCCGAGCTGGGGGTGGAGGACAGCAAGCAGCCACATTACTTCACGAAAGGGTCATTTCCTGAAGAGAATCAGCCAAGCGCGAGCTTGGGCCAGCAGCTCGCTTGGGGCTCAGTACTGACACGTTTCTTACCGGTACCCCGTGGAGGCGCGCCAAGGGCCGCGATCATGAGCCGGCGGCTCAGGGCTGGACGTGCGTCACCTCCACCCCGAGCAGGTCCGCCACCGCCCGCAGGTCGGCCAGGCGGTGGCCGGTGCCCAGCGCCCAGTGGTGGGAGATGCCGCTGGCGCTCCACGCGTCCATCCACTCGCCGGGGTCGCAGCCGAAGTCCACCCGGGACGTGGTGTTGCCGATCTGCAGCAGCGGCCCCGCCACGACCTCGCCCTCCGACACGACGAAGCCGAAGCTGCCGTCCCTGGCCTGCCGCAGCCCGAACGCGGTGACGGGACCGCGCTTGACGTCGAACTCGACCGACACGCCCCACCCGCGCTTGCCGTGGTAGACGCCCAGCCCGCGCAGCAGCGGCCGGTGGGAGCTGATCGCCAGGTGGGCGGGGCCGTCGTGGCCCATCTCCACGTGGCCGCGGGCGAAGTCCAGCGCCTGCAGCTCGGTGAACGAGCCGCCGCCGCCCAGCCGGTCCATGATCAGCATGGCCAGCGAGGTGCGCAGCTCGTACTCGCCGGCGGCCGGGATGCCGCGCGCCGTGAGCAGGGACGCGCCGAGGATCATGCCCGCGCCGAGCCGCTCGTGCACCTCGCCGTCCAGGCCGCGGTGGTAGTAGGCGAGGCTGTCCAGCCCGAAGTCCTCGACCAGCCGGTCCAGGCCCACCGACACGCGGGCCGCCCACCCCAGGTCCTCCTCGTTGACCGAGTCGGCCAGCTCGAACACCTCGCGCGCCAGCGCCACCCGCTCGCCGGCCTCGGCGTCGGTGACCTTCTCCGTACGCACGCGCAGGTCGTCGAACTCCAGCACCTCCACGTGCCCGCCGAAGTTGGCGCTCACCAGCGTCAGGTCGGTGGCCACGTCCAGCATGCCCGGGTAGAGGTGCCCCATCAGGCCGTGCCGGCCGTGCCGCAGCGCCGCGCGCACGCCCGCCGCCCTGATCCAGCGGCCGATCCGCTCCCAGGCCCGCTCGTCCTCCAGGTAGCCGGACACCGACCGGAACGGGATGCCGCAGCGGGTGAAGGCGTTGGCCATCTCCGGCAGCGGGCAGGCGCCGCAGTAGGCCAGCCACTGGCCGGTGTCGAAGGTGGCGTGGTCCATCGACTCGGTGGGCTGCAGGTTGATCAGCAGCACGGGCGCGCCGCTGCGCTGCGCGATCGGCACCAGCATGGTGGCCGTCATGTACGTCGTCAGGAACCCGACGATCAGATCGCAGCCGGCGGCCCGCAGCTTCTCGGCCGCCTCGTCCCCCTCGCGGGCGTCGGAGATGAAGCCGACGTCCACGATCTCCGCGTCGAAGCCGCGCATGCGCTCAGAGACCCGCTCCGCGGACCGCTGGAGCTGGGGCAGCAGGTCGGGGAACTGCGGCCAGTAGGCGCCCAGCCCTCCGGCGACCAGTCCCACCTTGACGCGGGGCGGGGCGATGCGGGTGGTGGTGTTCACGAGTTTCTCCTCAGGGGTGTCAGCGCACTTCGACCTCGATGACGCGCGTGTAGTCGTTGGCGCCGTTGGAGGCCAGGGCGACGATGCGGACGGCGTCCGCGGTGACCGGGGCGAAGTCCGAGCGGGCCGATCCGGCGGTGTTGCCGCGCACCTGGGCGACCGTCTGCCACTGGCCGCCTGCCTGGGCCTGCACGTCCCAGTCGCGCACGCCGTACCGGGAGGCGGGGTAGCGCTCGGTGTCCAGCGTGTACAGGTCCACGCGGGAGATCTGCCTGGCCCCGCCCAGCGCGATGGCCAGCGTGTCGGGCCAGGCCCTGGCGGTGGCGTCGTTCCAGCCGTTGCCGCCGGCCCAGCCGTTGGACGAGCGGTCGCCGTCGGCGACGCTGCACGGCGGGTAGTTGGCGTTGACGTGCTGGGAGGAGGCGGTGACGGGGCGGCGCAGCGCGAGGTTGCCGCCGTTGTCGAGCCCGTCCACGGGCACCACCTCGACCGGCACCTCCAGCGTGCGGTCCGGCGTGCGCAGGCTCAGGCCGTACGTGCCCTGCGGGGTGCCGGGCGGCACGGCGACCAGCAGGTTCGCGCCGACCTGGTAGCCGGGCGGCAGGTAGCTGGTCAGCATCGGGCGCGAGGCCGTCAGCGGCGGGTCCAGCTCGACCCGCATCGTGGCGTACGAGGCCTTGCGGGCGTCGCTGCGCATGCCGATCTTGATCTTGGCGGGGCAGGCCGGGTCCACGCCGAGCGGGGCGACGAGCTTTTCGGCGCCCGCGACGGGGGTGAGCTTACCGGTGCCCTTGGAGACGCCCGGCTCGACCTTGACCGAGGCGGACTGCGGGGTCGGCTCGGGGTCGTGAGCGCCTGCCGTGGCGGTCAGGGTGACGGCGGCGGCCAGGGCGGCGGCGGTGAGTACGCGCATGATCGGCTCCTTCCTAGAGCACCTGAAGGCCGGGCGCGCCGTCGAGCGTGACCAGGCTGGCGCGGGTGGAGACGGGGGCGCCGGGCCGGTCCACGTACGGGACGACCTTGAAGTCGGAGCGCCACTGGCCGCGGGTGACCTCGCAGGAGACGTAGCCGCGCTGGTAGCTGGAGAAGCGCAGGTGCGGGTTGGCCGGATCGGAGCCGCCCGGCGGCACGCCCGTGCCGGCGTTGCCGTTGCCGCCACTGGTGACGGAGGTGCAGACGAACTCGACGCCGACGGCCGGGGAGGCAGGGTCGTCGAAGTCGGTCCGCAGGTCGCCCGCGAGGTTGTAGTGGATGTCGCCGGTCAGCACCACCGGGTTGCTGACCTGGCGTTCGACCATGCCGGTGAGCACGCGGTCCTTGGCGGCCTTGTAGCCGTCCCACAGGTCCATGCTGAGCTTCTGCGCGGGGCCGGGATCGTAGTCGAGCTGCATCATGGCGATCTGCTGGGCCAGCACGTTCCACTTGGCGCGGGAGGCGCCGAGCCCGTCGAGCAGCCACGCCTCCTGCCCGGCGCCGAGCATCTGGCGGGCCGGGTCGAGCCGGTCGGCGCAGTCCACCTGCTGGCCGTCGCCGCAGACCTGGTCGTCGCGGTACTGCCGGGTGTCGAGCACGTTGAACTCGGCGAGGTCGCCGAAGGTGAAGCGGCGGTAGATGCGCGCGTCGGGGCCCTCCATGGCGGGCACGCGCACCGGCATGTTCTCCCAGAAGGCGCGGAAGGCGTTGGCGCGGATGACCAGGTAGTCCTGCTCGGTCACCTCGCCGCCGGGGCCGAAGCGGCCGGCCCAGTTGTCGAGCACTTCGTGGTCGTCCCAGGTGACGATCCACGGCGCGCGGTGGTGGGCGGCCTGAAGGTCGGGGTCGCTCTTGTAGAGGCCGTACTGGACGCGGTAGCGGTCGAGGGTGTCGCACTGCACCCTGAACTGCTCGGGCACCGGGGTGTTGCGGTTGCCGCCCATCGGCACGATGCCGTACTCGTAGATGTAGTCGCCGAGGTGGAAGACCACGTCGGGGTTCTCGTCGGCGAGGTGGCGGTAAGCGGTGTAGTAGCCGTCCTGCCACGAGGCGCACGACGCGAACGCCAGGCGCATCGACTCGGGGCTGCTGCGCGGCGCCGGAGCCGTCTTGGTGCGGCCGACGGGGCTGAGCTCGCCGCCCGAGCGGAAGCGGTAGAAGTACTCGCGGCCGGGGCGCAGGCCCTTGGCGTCCACGTGCACGGAGTGGCCGTACTCGGGGGTGGCCCAGGTGGAGCCGGAGCGGGCGCGGCGGGTGAACGCCTCGTCCTCGGCGATCTCCCACTCGACCTTGATCCGGTTGAACGGCAGGCCACCGAGCGGCTCCAGCGGCTTGGGCGCCAGGCGGGTCCAGAGGATCACCCGGTCGTGCAGCGGGTCACCGGAGGCGACGCCGAGCTGGAAGGGGTAGCCGGCGGTCCTGGCGGCGGCGGGCGCGGTCCAGGGGTCGGCCAGGTCGGTGGTGAAGGCGAGGGCGAAGGCGGCGCTGCCTAAGCCGAGAAAGCCTCGGCGTGAAGGGTGCGGCATGCTGCTTCCTGAGCTGGGGGACGAAGCCCTCACTTTCTAGCAAGCAGACACGCTCTTAACAAGATACAAGTTACAAATAACGCGTTACAGCGTTAAATCTCCGCCACGCGGACGTCCCCGTGGTGGTCCCTGAGCCGCTGGAGCAGCTCGGCCGGGGCGTTCGCGTCCACCACGACCACGTCGAAGTCGTCCAGCGGAGCCACCCGGTGCAGCGCCACGCGGGCCAGCTTGGAGCCGTCCACGGCCAGCACCCGCCGGGAAGCCGAACGCAGCATGGCCCGCTTGACCAGCACGATCTCCTGCTCCTGGTGGTAGGCGTACTGCTCGGACACGGCCGAGGTGGACACCACGGCCAGGTCGGTGTTCACCGCCTCGACGGCGTCCACGCAGCCGAGCCCGAGGAACGAGTCATGCGTGGCGTGATATTCACCGCCCAGCGCGATAAGCCTGATGTCGCGCTCGGTGGCCAGCAGCCTGATCGCCTCCAGGAAGTTCGTCACCACGGTGAGCGGGGCCAGCTCGCCGAGGTGGCGGGCCACGGCCAGCGCCGTCGTCGAGTCGTCGAGCATCACCGAGCTGCCCGGCTCGATCAGGCCGGCCACGACCCTGGCGATGGCGTCCTTCTCCGCCGTGTGCGCCTTGAGCCGGTAGGCGATGTTGCTCTCCCAGACGTTGCTGGCCTGGGCGGTCGCGCCGCCCCTGACCTTGCGCACCATGCCCTGGCGCTCGAGCTCGTCGAGATCGCGGTGGACGGTCATCAGGCTCACGCCGAAGCTCTCGGCGAGCTCGGTCACCGAGGCGGAGCCCTGGCGCACGATGTGCTCGGCCATGCCCTGCCACCGCGTGGACCTGCTGGAGGTCTGCTGATTCACCACTGTCTCCACCCTGTTCGGACGGCTGCGCATCCTACCCTTGACACCCCGCTCGGGCGACTCGTACCCTCCACCCACCGCTACTTTTAACACGATTGACTGTTAATTTAACAATCATTAAAACGTTCGCATCGGCATCCCGCACGTGATCGCCGGATGCACTCGGGGGATTTCTAGCACTTCGCACGACCGAGGAGACAGCGACATGACCGACCTGCTGCACCACGCCAGGGTCAGCCGCGGCCAGTTCCTGCGCATGATGGGCGGTCTGGCCGCGGCCACCCTCGCCACCACGGCCTGCTCGACCAGACCGGAGACCACCGCCACCACCGGGGGAGGCGGGGCCACCACCGAGCTCAAGTTCATCGGCGTGGCCGACCAGAAGACGCCGATGGACGAGCTGGCCGCCGCCTACGCCAAGGCCACGCCCGCCGTCCGCATCACCGCGTCCTACGCGCCCACCGACCAGGTGCAGACCTCCGTCCGCACCCAGCTCGGCGCCGGCAACGCGCCCGACCTGCACGTCGTCTACCCCGGCAGCGGCAGCGCCATGTCGATGACGCAGATCGCCCAGGCCGGGCTGCTGGCCGACCTGTCGGCACAGGCGTGGACGCAGACGATCCCCGCCGGGTTCAAACCCGCCTTCCAGCTCGACGGCAAGACCTACCTGTACTCGGCCGGCTCGTCCGTGATCGGCGCCGTCTACAACAAGAAGGTCTTCCAGCAGGCCGGGATCGACGCGCCGCCCACGACGTGGACCGAGTTCCTCGCCGTGTGCGACAAGCTGAAGAAGGCCGGGGTGACGCCCATCGCGCTGGGCGCCCAGACGCCGTGGGTCACCCAGCTCATCACGTACGCGCTGGTGCCCTCCACCGTCTACGCCAAGGACCCGACGTTCGACGACAAGCAGCTCGCCGGGCAGGCCACCTTCGCCGGCTCCGGCTGGCGCCAGGCCATGGAGATGTACCTGGAGCTGCAGAAACGCGGCTACTTCAACGACAAGCCGAACGGCACCACGTTCGAGCAGCAGACCTCCATGGTGGCCACCGGCAAGGCCGCCATGGCCATCCAGGTCTCCGCCGTCCTGCCCGACTTCCGCAAGGCCGCCTCCTCGCCCGACGACCTGTCGATGTTCCCCGTGCCGGGAGCCGACGACGCGAACCAGGTGTGGATCCCGGCCGGCGTCGTCGTCGGGCTCGGCGCCTCCGCCAAGGGCCGCAACGCCGAGCAGGCCAAGGCGTTCATCGACTTCCTCGGCCGCCAGGAGAACATCAACGCCTGGGCCAAGGCCATCGCCGCCATCCCGCTCACCCAGGACGCCGGCTCCGCCATCGACCCGGCCGTCCAGTCGTTCCTGCCCTTCACCAAGGACCGCGCCGTGCCGTTCATGGACCAGCGCTGGCCGAACGCCGAGGTCCAGCCCACGCACTTCGCGGTCGTCCAGGAGCTGCTGGCCGGCGACGCCACGATCGACGAAGCGCTGAAGAAGATGGACGAGGCATACCGCAAGTGACTCCCGTAACCGCGGGCCGCGCCCGCCCCGCGCACGTCCGGCGGCGGCGCTTCTCCGCGGCCGCACCCTCCTGGCTGTTCGCCGCGCCCGCCCTGGCCGTGTACGCGCTCATCGTGCTGTACCCGGCCGTGGCCGGCGTCGTCTACGCCTTCACCGACTGGAGCGGCATCGGCCGCGACATGTCGTTCGTCGGACTGGAGAACTTCCGCACCCTGCTCGGCGACGAGCAGGCCATGGGCTCCATCGGCAACACGCTGCTGCTCACCGTGGCCATCGTCGTCGTGCAGAACGGCGTCGGGCTGCTGCTGGCCCTCGGCGTGCACGTCAAGCTCAGGAGCCGGGCCCTGCTGCGCGTCATCTTCTTCGCGCCCGTGGTCGTCAGCCCCGTCATGGTGGCCTTCCTGTGGAAGTACATCTACAACCCCGACCCGTCGGCGGGCCTCAACGGGCTGCTCGGCCTGCACGTCGACTGGCTCGGCGACCCGTCGATCGCGCTCTGGTCGATCGCCGGCATGGTCGTGTGGCAGAACGCCGGCTACTCCATGGTCATCTTCCTGGCCGGGCTCGAAGGCGTCCCGCGCGACCTGCACGAAGCCGCCATGATCGACGGCGCGGGCACCTGGCAGCGCTTCAGGTACGTCACCTGGCCGCTGCTCGCCCCCGCCCTGACGATCAACCTGATGCTCTCCACCATCGGCGGGCTCAAGCTCTTCGACCAGGTCTTCGCCGCCACCAACGGCGGCCCCGGGTACGCCACCGAGACGCTGTCCACGGTGCTCTACAAGCAGGCGTTCGTCTTCGGCAAGTTCGGCTACAGCACCGCCGTCGCCCTGGTGCTGGCGCTGTTCGTGGCCGCGGTGTCCCTCATCCAGATCTACTACCTGCGCAGCCGGGAGGTGACGGCGTGAGAAGGACGTTCGTGCTCGAGATCGTCATGATCGCGGTGGCGGTGGCGTTCCTCTTCCCCGTCTACACGCTGATCTCGCTCGCGCTCAAGGACCCAGGCCAGATCGCGCGCTCCCCGCTCGCCCTGCCCAGCCCGCCCACCTTCGACAACTTCGCCAGCGCCTGGACGGCGGCGGCGCTCGGCCCGTCACTGGTCAACAGCACCGTCATCACCGTGGTCAGCCTGGTCGCGCTCATCGTGCTCGGCTCGTTCGCCTCCTACTTCCTGGCCCGCGTCCAGACCCGCCTCGGCTACGGCCTGTACGTGCTGTTCCTGCTCGGCATCGTGCTGCCCTTCCAGCTCGGCATGATCCCCCTGTACGAGCTGGTCAACGACCTCGGCCTGATCGGCACGCACGCCGGGATGATCCTCTTCTACACCGGCATCCAGCTCCCGTTCACCATCTTTCTCTACACCGGCTTCATCAGGGCGCTGCCCCGCGACTACGCCAGCGCCGCCCAGATCGACGGCGCCTCGCACCTCGTGGCGTTCACCCGCGTCGTCTTCCCGCTGCTGAGGCCCATCACCGGCACCGTGCTGATCCTCAACGCCGTCTTCATCTGGAACGACTTCTTCACCCCGCTGGTCTACCTCGGCGGATCCGGCTTCGAGACCGTCCCGGTCAGCGTGTTCGCCTACGTCGGCCAGTACGTCTCCCAGCACGGCCTCGTCTTCGCCGGGCTGGTGCTCGGCGCGCTGCCCATCGTGCTGGTCTTCCTGGTGCTGCAGCGCTACGTCATCAAGGGCTTCGCGAGCGGACTCAAGGGATGAACGAGATCCACCGGACTCAAGGGATGAGCGAGATCCACGACATCTTCCGCGCGCCGCCGCGGGCCTACTCCCCGGCGGCCATCTGGTGGTGGAGCGGCGAGCCGCTGCGCCGCGACCGGCTGCGCTGGCAGCTCGAACGCCTGGTCGCCGGCGGGGTGCACAACCTGGTCATCCTCAACCTCGCCCCCTCGGGGCCGATGTTCGGCGCCGACGCCGACGACCCGCCGTTCCTGTCCGAGGCGTGGTGGGAGCTGCTGGACGGGGTGTGCGCCGACGCCCATGAACTGGGCGCGTACCTGTGGTTCTACGACCAGCTCGGCTTCTCCGGCGCCGACCTCCAGGCGCGGCTCGTCCAGGAACGGCCCGAGTTCGCCGGGCAGTGGCTCGCCCCCGACGGGACCGTCACCCTGCGCGGCTTCGACTACCTGTCCCGCGAGGCGTGCCAGGTGCTGCTCGACCGCGTGCACGGCGAGTTCGAACGGCGGGTCGGGCACTGGTTCGGCAAGGTGATCGCCGGATCGTTCCAGGACGAGCTGCCCACACTGCCCACCTGGTCCGCCCGCTTCGCCGACGAGCACCTCGCCCGCAGAGGACGCCCCTACTCGCCGCAGGACCCGCGCGCCTACCAGCTCACCCGCGCCGAACTGGCCGAGGACGCCTTCTTCCGGCCACTCGCAGAATGGCACGAACGCCACGGCCTCATCCACGGCTGCGACCAGCAGGACCCCGCCCGCGCCGGCCACCCCGCCGACGGCGTGAAGCTCTACGCCGACTACGCGCGCACCCACCGCTGGTTCGGCGCCCCAGGCTCCGACCACCACGGTGACGCCCGCCTCCACTCCTCCCTCGCCCACCTGTACGGGCGGCCACGCACCTGGATCGAGGCGTTCCACTCCAGCGGCTGGGGCGGCACCCTGGAGGAGACCTTCGACTGGCTCGTGCCGTGGCTGCGGGCCGGAGCCACCCTCTACAACCCGCACGCCGTCTACTACACCACCAAACGTGGCTGGTGGGAGTGGGCGCCGCCGTCCACGGACTGGCGGCAGCCGTACTGGCGGCACCACCGGGTCTTCGCCGACGCCGTCACCCGGCTGTGCGCGGCGCTGTCGCTCGGGCGGCACGCCTGCGACGTGGCCGTCCTCCTGCCGGCCGCCACCGCCCAGGCCGGCATCGGGCCGGACGGCGTCGCCGACGCGGCGGCGGTGCGGGCGCAGGAGGTGTATCGGGAGCTGGTCGGGGACATGGCGTGGTTCGCCACCTCGCCTGGGGTGCTGGATCGGCTCGGGCTGGACGCGGACGTGATCGATGAGGAGTCGGTGCGGCGGGCTGTCGTCAAGGACGGGCGGCTGGCGGTGGCCGGTGAGGCTTACCGGGTGATCGTTCTGCCTGCCGTCACCACCTTGGACGAGGGGGTGGCGGGCCGGCTGGCGGAGTTCGCCTCGCGCGGCGGGGTGCTCGTCGCCGTCGGTGCGCCAGGGGTGGTCGCGGTCGCGCCGCCCGGTGTCCCCGAAGTGGGCGCGACTGCGTTGCCCGGCGGTCCCGAGGCGGGCGCGATTGCGTCGTCGGGCGGGCCGGAGGCGGGTGCGGCCGGATTCGACCTGGGCGCTCGCTTCGTGGCCTCCGCCGACCGGCTGGGGGAGGCGCTGGAAGGGCTGGAGCGGCGGGTCGAGGCGCCCGTGCCCGCACTCGTGCGCGAGCACGGAGAGACCACGCTGGTGTTCCTGCCCGCCGCCTTCCCCATGGCCAGCCGCATCCACGTCGGCCGCCCCGAGGAACGCGGGGTGGACCTGGGCTGGCTGGACGCCGTCATCGACTTCGACCCCGCCCGGTACGCCCGCCGGATGCCCATCACCGTGCGAGGCGTCTCCGGCACGCCGCTGCTGCTGCGCCCCTTCGCCGGCGGCGACCCCGTGCCGCTGCCGCACACCCGCGACGGCGATACCGTCCAGGTGGTCGTGCCCTTCGACGACGGGCCCGCCGCACTCCTGATGTTCGACGGCACCGAAGCCGAGCCACCGGTGCGGCCCGCGTACCCGGCGGAGAGCGACCTGGGCGACACCTGGGACGTCGAACTGGCCCCCACCCTGGACGACACCTGGTCCGACTTCGGCTCCGGCGGCGGCGTCGAGGCCTGGACGTTGCGGACGCCGGACGGCGAGCCGGTGGACGTGACGTTCGGTCCGCACGGCGAGCAGCGGGCCGGCGACGGCCCGTGGACGCCTTCCGTGTGGTCCGCCTCGCGCGGCCTGCGCAAGGACCCCGTCCACCGGGACGTACTCGGACCCAAGGGACACGTGCCGGTCGAGTTCCTCGCGTTCGGGCGGGTCGCGGCGGGGACGGAGGCGCGCTTCCGCACGGTCGTCACCGTTCCGGAGGGTGGTGCGTGGCTCGCCCTCGGCGCGGGCGCGGCCAAGACGGTCACGATCGACGGCGCAGAACAGCCGCTCGACGACCGCGGCTACTCCGCCGTGGCGCGCTCGCCCCTCCCGGCCGGTGCGCATCTCCTGGAGCTGCTGCTGGTGCCGGACGAGGAGCTGGACCTGCGGGCGTACGCCTGCCTGGTGAGCGATCCCGCCGACGCCGTCCGGCCGGAGTGGATCGCGGGCACGCCGCTGGAGACGGTCGTCCACGTCCGGGAGATCGGCGGGCGGGAGCTGCTGCAGGTGGCGTCCACCGCGTTCTGCCGGGTGCTCGTGAACGGGGTCGAGGCGGGACGGCAGGGCGGGTTCGATCCGTACGCGGAGGCCGACATCCCGCGGGTGCGCCGCTACGACGTCACCTCCCTGCTGCGGGAGGGAGCCAACACCGTGCGCGTCGAGTCCGACGGGTGGGTGCTGGTGGACGGGGTGGCGGTCTCGGGACCCGGCTGGTCGCCCGCGACTCGCGTACGACGGCGGCCGCACGGCGATCCGGCCGCCCTCTGGCTGCTGCCTCGCCCGCACCCGCTGCCCGGGGCGGGATGGCTCGACGGCGGGCCCGTCGCGCTGCCCGCCACGTTCGCGGTGCCCGGCGCCCGGCCGCGCGTCGAGCGGTTCCTGCTCGACCCGCCCCCGGGAGCGACCGGCGTCGAGGTGAACGCGGCAGGCCGGTACGACGTGCGATGGCCCGCCGAACCCCCGGCCCCCGCCACGCCCGCCGAACCCCCGGCCCCCGCCACGCCCACCGGGCGTCCGGCCCTCGCCACGCCCACCGGGCGTCCGGCCCCTGGCGCGGAGGCTGAGCGCGCCACCGGCGGCACGGCGGCCGAACGCGTGGGCTTCGGCGCGCCGGTCGAGCTCGTGGTGCACACCACCCCGGACGCCCAAGCCGGAGCGGCCCTGACCGGGCCGGTCCGCTTCACCTGCGGCCCCGGCCGGATGCGGCTGGGCGACTGGGAGGAGCAGGGGCTGGCCGGATACAGCGGCGGCGTGCGCTACCGCACCACGGTGCCGGCCCGCCGCGGCCCGGCCCAGCTGGACCTGGGCCGGGTCAGGGGCAGCGCCGAGGTGAGCGTGAACGGCCGCCCCTGCGGCGTCCGCGTGTGCTCCCCGTACGTGTTCGACGTGGACCTGGACGACGGCGACAACGAGGTCGAGATTCTCGTCCTCGGCACCCTGGCCGCCTACCTGGACGAGGTCAGCCCCACCCACTTCGTCTTCCCCGGCCAGCGCACCACCGGCCTGTTCGGCCCCGTCCGCCTGCGGGAGACCGGCTGACGCGACGATCACCGCGGCGCGTTTCCGCCAGACTGCTGCTGTGCATTCGTCGTCCTCATCCATGATCGCCCTCACCCCCCTGCTCCCCGTGATCGTCCTCCTGCTGACCGCGCTGGGCGGCGCGGTGGCGTGGCTGGGGCGGCTGGGGCACGGCCGGGCCGTCGTGACGGCGTGCCTGCGGGCCGCGCTGCAGCTCGGCGCCGTGTCACTGGTGATCACCTGGGTGGTCGCGTACGCGGCGGCGGTGGCGGGCTTCATCCTGCTCATGTACGGCGTCGCCGCCTTCACCGCCGGTCGGCGCGTCACCGGCGCAGGGCCCGGATGGTGGTGGGCGGGGCTGCCGATCGCGGCCGGGACCGCGCCGGTGCTGGCGGTCCTGACCGGCAGCGGCGTGACGCCCACGTCCGGCATCGTGATCATCCCGATCGCGGGGATCCTGCTGGGCGGCTGCCTGACCGCGACCGCGCTGGCCGGGCGGCGGGCCGTGGAGGAGTTGCGGCAGCGCAGGGGAGAGGTGGAGGCGGCGCTGGCGCTGGGGTTCATGCCACGGGACGCGGCCATGGAGATCTGCCGCCCGTCCGCAGCCGGGGCGCTGGTGCCCGCGCTGGACCAGACGAGGACGGTGGGGCTGGTGACGTTGCCGGGGGCGTTCGTGGGGATGCTGCTCGGCGGGGCGAGCCCGATCGAGGCGGGGATCGTCCAGCTCGTGGTGCTGGTGGCGTTGCTGGCCGCGGAGGCGGTCGCGACCGTGGTGACGGTCGAGCTCGTCGCCCGCGGCCGCTTCACCCGGACCGCGGGTCAGTAGTGCTCAGCAGGTGGCTGAGGTGGCGGCTCAGCAGCCGCAGCAGCAGGTGATCCTGCCGGGTCCACTCGTGCCGCTGCCGATGGTGCACCGACAGCACGCCGAGCACCGTCCCGTACCGGTCGAGCAGGGGAGCGGAGTACACGGCCCGCACCTCCGCCTCTCGCAGAACCCTGGACGCCGGCGTGCCGGCCAGCAGCCGGTCCTGCTCGACGTCGCGCACCGCGACGGCCTTGCGGGTGGCCATGGCCCGCCCGCACGCCGGCCTGTCGTCGTCCACCACCGCGAAGAAGCCGAGGAACGGCTGCTGGAAGCCCTGGCCGGCGACGATGGTCAGCGCCCCGGTGGCGCTGTCCAGCAGGTGGACGGTGCCCATGTCGGCGCCGGTGAGCGCCAGCGCGGCGCGCAGGCCGGCCTCCGCGAGGCCGCCCGGGTCGGCGTGGGGGCGGGCGGGCGGCGGGGGCAGGCCCAGCTCGCCGAGCTTCTCGCTGTTGGCCCACTGCCGTTCCAGCCGCCGCAGCGTGTCCGTCTCCCGCTCCTCCACCCGTCGCCGGCTCACCGCCGCGTCGAGCCGCAGCTCCTCGGCACGGCGTCGCGCGGCCCGCGTCCTGGCGATCAGGCGCTCGATCTGCCGCTTGAGGTCGCCGGCATCCGGGTCCACGCCTTCGAGTCTCACGCCGGGCGCGCCGGCGCACCACCCCCATGGCTAGAAGAGGCCATCGCTCCCTTCGGGGACGCCGGTCAGGGCCTCGGCCTCCTTCCTGGTGTACGGGGTGCCCGGCCATTCGACGAGCAGGACGGTGGCGTCGTCGCGCAGCCGGCGCTCGTGGTAGTCGAGGTGGTGCAGGATCAGCCGCCGCAGCGTCTCGGGCACCGGCAGCTCGTCGGCCTGGTGCCGGATGAGGAAGTCGGTGAACCGCTCCATGCCGAACTCCTCGCCCTGGCGGTTGCGCGCCTCGGTGATGCCGTCGGTGTAGAGGAGGAGCCGGTCGCCGGGCTGGAGCTGGTCGTGGCACTGCGTCACCGGCAGGCCCAGGCCGGTGCCCGCCGGCGGCCCCGGCTCGCAGGCCAGCTCGATGGTGGCGCGCCTGCGGACGATCACCGGCGGGTGGTGGCCGCAGTTGACCCAGGTCAGCTCGCCGCTGGGGATGTCGAGCGTGGCCAGCACGCCGGTGGCGAACCGTTCGCCGCCGAACTGCCCCATGAGCGCCTGGTCGATCCTGCGGGCCGCGCGGACGAGCCCCTGCCCCTCGTGGCGGCTGTTGCGCAGGGTCGTCAGGGCGAGGTTGGCGGTCAGGCCGGCGGCGGTGTCGTGGCCCATCGCGTCGAAGATCGCCAGGTGGGCGGCGGTCCCTTCGAAGGCGTAGTCGTAGACGTCGCCGCTGACGTCGTACGCGGGCTCCATGACCGCGCTGATCACGAGGCGGTCGGTCGCGAACGTGCGCTGCGGCATGAGCCGCCACTCCATCTCCGCCGACACGCTCATCCGCCTGCGCCGCACCAGCCGGGCGTAGGTGTCGCTGAGCGGCCGTTTGGAGACGACGAGCAGCGCGACCAGCCCGGCCAGGCGCTCCATGTCCTGGATCGTCGCGGGGTCGGCGCCGGGGGCGCTGATCCGCAGGACGCCGAGCCGGTCCGTGCCGTCCACCAGCGGCACCCACCACTGGCGCGGGTCGCGTACCGAGGCGGGCATGGTCCTGCCGTGCTGGAAGGCGCGGCCGGCCACCGTCCCCTCGATGCAGATCTCGCCGCGCTCGGCCGCCCCCGCGGGCGCCGGGCGGGGGACCAGCGGCGAGAGCACCTCCTGTTGCAGGTCCGCCAGGTAGATCAGCACGTCGTGCAGCCCCACGCGGGCGGCCTGTTCGGCCACCAGGGCGGGGATCTGCTCCAGGGTGGAGGTGTGGCTCGCGGAGATCAGCGCGCCGAACATCGCGGCGCGCGCCGCCGTGTGTTCCGCCCCGCGCGCCGGCGCGGGCTCAGCCGCGCCGGACGCTGCCGCGCCATCGTGACCGGTCATGCACCTAACGTAACGGTGTCGACGGCAGGGGACGCTGCACGGTCGCGTTCACGTGCGGCGCGGCACCCCGAACGGCGTCTTCCAGGCGTCCTCCTACCCGGGCCTCCTGCCCGGGCGACGACTACGCCTGGGTGTCGCTCCTCCCGGGCTGGACACCCCGCGGCGCGGGCAGCTGCGCCACGGGCGGGAGCACGTTCTTCCAGCCGGTGACGGAGGCGCTGTCGGCGTACGGGCGCACGCTGGTCACCCGCTGAGCTGCGCGCCCGCTCCCGCGAGGGCTTCGAGCTCCGCGACCGCCAGGTCGGTGGCCGTCTCGGCGGCGATCGCGGCGGCCATCCGCCGCGCGTGCCACTGGTAGGACGGCTCGCGCAGGATCCGTTCGACCGCTTGGGCGATGGTGCGGGACGAGGCGTTCCCGCCCACGGTGATGCCCGCGCCGGCGGACTCGACGTGCCTGGCCACCTCGGGCTGGTCGCGCCCCTGCGGCATGCAGACCAGGGGCACGGCGGCGGCCAGGGACTTGACGGCCGTCCCGTGGCCGGCGTGCGTGATCGTCACGGCGGCGTGGCGCAGCGCGGCGGTGTGCGGGGCGGCCGCGGTGACCAGGACGTTGCCGGGCGCGCGGATCGTCGCCGGGTCCACGGCAGGGCCGGTGGTCAGCAGCCCGCGCACGGGCAGCGTGCCGAGGGCCCGCGCGATGCGTTCGAGCCGGCCGCGCTGCTTCATGTACGACGAGCTCATACTGGCCAGCACCAGCGGCGCGTCACCGGGTGGCAGCTCGATGTCGCCCGCCCAGGCCGGGTCGTCGAGGCGCGGCCCGACGTGCCGCACGTAGGCGGGGAACTCGCGGCCCGGGTGGTCCAGGGCGCGCGGCGACAGGACGAGCAGCCGGTCGACGCGGCCGAACGCGTCCACCACCGAATCCAGCGGCGGCAGGCCGCAGGCGGCGCGCGCGACGTTCAGCGGCGGCAGCCCCTTCTCCCACGGCTTGAGCATGACGCTGGTCAGCACCCGGTCGCGCAGGCGGCCCAGCGCGCCCGTGGCGGGTTCGAGGCCCAGGCCGGGCGGCGGCGCTCCCTGCGTGGGGAAGGTGTAGAGGGTCGTGGCCAGCGAGGCCACGGGGACGCCGGCGCCCTCGCCGGCGGTGAGCGCGCCGAGCAGCATGAACTCGGCGACCAGCACGTCGGCCGGGCGGGCGCGCAGCTCGGCCGCCGTGTCCCGGGCGTAGGCGGACGCCGGGCCGCAGACGATGCGGTCGCGCAGCCGCGCGAACGCGCCGATCGGGGTGCGGGCCTCGAAGTCCTTGATGACGTCCTTGGCCGGGTCGGCGGGGTCGCCCTGGGGAGCGGTGGTCCAGGCGATCGCCTCCACGCCGATGGCGGCGACCTGGGCGTGCAGCGACGTGTCGGCCAGCACCCGGACGGTGTGGCCGCGCTCGCGCAGCGCGCGGGCGACCGACAGGACGGGCGGCACGGCGCCGCCGCCGTTCCAGGTGGCGAACAGGAACGTGCTAGGCATCGTGCCCCCTTCGCGGGTCGATCGACGTCAGCAGGTCGCGCATGGCGCGTTCGGCGTCGTCGCGCGGCAGGCCGAGGTCGCGCCGCCACAGCTTCCACAGGTAGACGTCCGTGGCGGCGTGATGCAGGTGCAGCGCGTGCTCGCGGGCGGGCCCCGGGCCGGGCAGCCGGTCGGCGAAGACCCGTTCGAGCCAGTCCCTGTGCTGGCGGCGGGCGTGGGCCGCCGCACGGGCGATCGCCGGGACCCGGTCGATCTGCGCGGTCCACAGCACGGTCGCGTCGCCCTGGCGCTCGTACTCCTCGAAGAGCACGGTCACGACGGCCTCGACGTCGCCGGCGGGGGCCTGCCGGGCGAGCTCCGCCTGCGCCGCCGCCACCTCGGCGGCGGCGTCGGCGAGCCCCTCCTTGCCGCCGAAGTGGTTGACGATCGTCTGGACCGACACGCCCGCCTCGTCGGCGATGTCCTGCAGCGTGACCTCGTCGTACCACCGCCGCGTCCACAGCGCGGCGGCGGCCTCCATCACGCGCGCGCGGGTGACCTCCACGGCCGCCGCGCGCGCCCCCATGCGGTACGGGCGCCTTGCCCCATTTTCCATGGAGTCATATCTATATTCAATTGTGTGTCGGGTCAAACCAAAGCGTAGACGGCGGTGGTGCCGCTCACCTCGTTGCCCACCACCAGCAGCGGGGAGCGCGTCGGGCTGTCCTGCGCGTCGATGAACAGCACCCCCTCCGGCCCGACGTCCCCGGCGGTGCCCGCCTCGACGTCGCCGGCGAAGTCCCGGGTGTTGACGTATCCGGCGAGCTTCGGCCGGCGCGGGTCCGACAGGTCGTAGGCGACGACGCCGCCCACCCGCTCCAGACCGGCGAACGCGAACGTGCGGCCCCGCACCTCGCCGACCGTGACGCCCTCCGGCTCGGGCCCCTTGTTGTCGCTGCGGGAGTCGAAGGAGTCGTTCTCCTCGTTGTCGGCGTTGAACTCGCCCGGCAGCTCACGCGCGACGAGCTGCTCCAGCTCGCTGCCGGAGTCCCAGACCAGCGAGCCGTCGGCCGCGCGCACCGAGATCGAGCGCGCCCCGAACGCGCGCAGCTCCGTGTACCGGCCCTCGGCGTCCTTCGGCGAGTCGGACAGGACGGTCAGCCGGCCCAGCTCGGCGTCCTGCTTGAGCGCCGCCGCGTCGGGGAACGCGGACGGCGACAGCTCGGCGTCCTTGACCCGCACCTCGTCGCTGTGGCAGTCCCAGTCGCGGCTGTCGCCCTCGTTCGCGGTCACCAGGTACGTCCGCCCGCGCTCGCGGAAGTGGGCGATCGCGTCGGGCATGTACACGCCCTTGACCGGGTGGGGGCGGATGTCCACCTTGCCGTCGCGGTCGGAGGCGTCCAGCCCGGCGGCGGCCCTGGAGTGGTCCTTCAGCCCGAGCGGCACGATGTCGCGCACCGTGGCCCGGCCGAGGTCCACGACGGCCAGCGCGTTGTTCTCCTGGAGGGTGACCCAGGCGGTGCCGTTCTCCGTGCTGATGTACTCGGGCTCCAGGTCCTGCGCCGCGCTCGCGCCCGGCCCGCTGATCCGCACGCCCTCGGCGCGCAGCGCGTCCTCCTTGCCGTTCCAGGCCCGGAAACCGGCCGTGCGGACGGTGCCGCGCCGCACGTCGATCACGCTGACCGACCCCTCCGGGTCGTTCACCGCGCCCGCGCAGTACGACGACGCCTCGCCCTCGTTCGCCACCACGACCTGCCGCCCGTCGGCGGTGAACGTCAGCATGTCCGGCAGCGCCCCCACGGTGACCTGCCGCTTCTTCGCCCCCGTGCGGGCGTCGAAGAAGGCGACCGTGCCGGCGGCCGTCTTGTCCGCCGCCTGCTGCGCGACCGCCACCAGCCCGTCGTGCACGGCCACGCTGTTGGCTCCGGGGGTGGCGAGCGTGGCCACCTTGCGCGGGGTGCGCGGGTCGCGGATGTCGAGCACGTCCACCGTGCCCTGCTCCGCGTTGACCACGAACACGCGCCGGGTCTTCGCGTCGTACGCGGTGATCTCCGCCGCCCCGGCCCCGACGGCGCCGGCGGAGTAGCGGCCGAGCAGGGACAGCGACAGCCCGGACGGCTTCGGCTTCGAGGTGGCGGAGGCAGGGACGACGGAGAGCGTGGCGAATACCGACAAAGTCGCCGCTGCCAGACAAATCGGGGTCTTAATGTGCATGTGGCGGAGTGTCGTGATGTTTCATGAACGCTTTCCGACGTCCGGATGACGAAAGGCGGCGCCGGACATGAACAGCGCCAGGTCCCTGGCCCGCCGCAGGCGAGCGGCGGCGGGCCGTCGGCAGAATCAATCCCTGGGCGCCCGCCTAGCCTCTGATCGCCAGGCAGCGGACCGTGAACCACGCGGTCCACACCAGCTTGGGGCTCTGCGAGGCCACCGACTCGAACGGGTCGCACTCCGTGAACCCGTGCGCCGCCGCGTCCGCCCTGGCGTCCGCCTCGGCGATGGCGAGCGCCGTGTCCAGGTCGAGGCTCTGCCCCGTCCCGGTGAACAGCGCGCCCTGAACGGCGGTGGCGGCGGAGGCCGGCCCGGCGGCGACGGCCGCGACGCCGGAACAGGCCAGCGCCGCCGAGGCCAGCGCGACGAGCAGCTTCTTCGTCAGGTACCTCATGGGTCTCCCTCGATGGATCGTTGAATCTTCACCTCAGAGGCGTGACATCCGGTTCCACCGCGTGCCATCACGGTCCACGAAAGCCTGGCGAGGAGTTCACCTCGCCGAAACCTACGGGCGCGGCACTCTGGGTAGAGTCCCGCCATCCTCGACAACGTTGACCCCTTCATCGGAACAGCGGCGACGGACCTGCCACGCGCGCGCGGTCTGGCCGCCACTTGGTGGTGGCCGAAACCGCAGGTGGGCAACACCCACCCGGGCGCCACGTCGCCGCTCGGCATGGTGTCCGCCTGCGCCTACTCCGGCGCGTACCCGACGGGCTACGGCCGGTACGCCAAGAACACCGAGGGCGTGCCCGAGGAGATGTTCGAGCGGTTGCAGGCCTCCGGCTTCACCCACTTCCAGCAGTCCGGCACCGGCGCCATCCGCAAGTACTACAACTACGTCCGCGTCACCCCGATGGTGCAGCCGCTCGACGTGCTCGGCGAGTCCTGGCCGCTGTACGACGAGGTCGCCCGGGCCGGCTACTACGCGGCCACCCTCGACACCGGCATCCGCTGCGAGCTCACGGTCGGCGCCAAGGTCGCCGTGCACCGCTACACCTTCCCCGAGCACGGCAGCGCCCGTGTCGTGATCGACCTGTCCTGCGGCGGTCTGGCCATCGACCTCGGCCAGACCGTGCCGGTGCGGGCCCAGGTCGAGAGCATGGGCCACGGCCGCGCCCAGGGCACCGTGGTGATGGAGGGCGTCCCGCTGTCGGTGTACGTCGAGGTCGACAGCCCCGGCTGGCGGCAGATGCTCTGGTACGACCGGCGCCTCATCGACGGCGGCACCCGGCTCGACTTCGACAGCATCCGGCACACCACGCTGCGGCCCTTCGGCATGCTCTTCATGGGGCCCGCCGCGCCGGGGCAGAGCGTCGAGGTGCGGATGGGGTTCTCGCTGCGCGGCTGCGAGCAGGCGCGTCAGAACCTGGAACGCGAGTGCGGGCCCGCCGGGCAGGCCTTCGACACCGTGCTGTTCCGCACCCGCGCCCGCTGGGCCGAGCACCTCGACCGCGTCCAGGTCGAGGGCGGCACGCCCGCCCGCCGCACGGTGCTGGCCACGTCCCTCTACCACGCGCTGATCAAGCCGTGCTTCGCCGACGACGAGAGCCCGTTCTGGCCCACCCCGGGCCCGTTCGCGTTCGACGTGTGCACCATGTGGGACATCTACAAGACCCAGCTCCCGCTGCTGGCCGCCATCGCCCCCGACCGGGCGGCGGGCCTGCTGGAGTCGCTGATCAGGGTCTGCGAGGAGGAGGGCAACTTCCCCATCGGCTACCGCATGTCGCGCGGCGCCGACCGGTTCTTCCGCCAGGCCAGCGCGCTCGCCCACACCGCGCTCGCCGACGCCCACGCGCTCGGCCGCGCCGAGCTCGACTGGAGCTGGGCGCTCGTGCACATGGTCGGCGACCTGCGCCGCGGCTACGGCGAGGACTTCTACGAGCGCGGCGTCGTACACCCGATCACCCACACCCTCGACCTCGCCTACGCCCACCACTGCACCGCCCAGGTCGCCCGCGCGCTCAACGACGGCGGCCTGGCCGACGACCTGGAGGAGCTCGCCCGGCAGTGGCGCAACGCCTTCGACCCCGGCACCGGGCTGCTGCGCGACTCCGAGTTCTACGAGGGCGGCAAGTGGAACTACTCCTTCCGCCTGCTGCACGACATGGCCGCGCGCATCGCCCTGGCCGGCGGCGACGACGCCTTCATCGGCAAGCTCGACCGCTTCTTCGGCTACGGCGCCGAACCGGTGGCACGCCCCGGCCGCCGCCCCGACCCGGCCGAGATGGCCGCCGGGTACGCGCTCAACCGCTTCGAAGGACTCAACAACGAGCCCGACATGGAAGCCCCCTGGGCCTACCACTACGCGGGCCGCCCCGACCGTACGGCGGAGATCGTGCACGCCGCGCTGACCTGGCAGTTCGGCACCGGCCCCGGCGGGCTGCCCGGCAACGACGACTCCGGCGGCCTCAGCTCCTGGTACGTGTGGGCGTCCCTCGGCCTGTTCCCCGTCGCCGGGCAGAACCTCTTCCTCGTCAACACGCCCGCCTTCTCCCGCGCCGTGCTCCAGGCCGGCGGCAACGAGTTCGTCATCGAGACCAGCGGCCACCGAGAGACGCCCATCGGCGCCGAGGGCCTCGACCGCCACCCGCCCGCCCAGTACGTGCAGGAGGCCACGCTCAACGGCAAGCCCCTGCACGCCACCCACCTCAGCGCCGCCACCGTGCACGAAGGCGGGCTGCTGCGCCTGCGGCTGGGCCCGGAACCGTCCGCGTGGGGGCGCGGACTCCGCCCGCCGTCCCTGACCCAAGCGCTGTCCCGTCCGCTTCCGACATCGGAGGTAACGCGATGACTCTCCTGCCTCGCCGTCTCGTCATCGCCGTCAGGGCCGACCCGGTCATCTGCGGCCACTCAGGGGAGGCACGCAACCTCGCCGAGGTCGCGCTGACCCGCGGCTACGCCGACGTACGCCTGCTGACCTGGCCCGTTCCCGCGCTGCGGGCCGCCGGGCTGCCGCTCAAACCGCTGGACCGGCTGCTGCCGTACAGCGACGGGATCACCGTGGAACGGCCGGAACCGGTCGGCGACTACCGGGTGCCCGACGGGCGCTACCAGTCGGGGCTCACCGGCCGCCTCGTCGAGCTGCTCGCCGAGCCGTACGCCACGACCTGCCTGTCGATGTACCTGGCGCCGCACACGGCGGTCGTCGTGGACGCGGTCGCCGCCGCCCGCGCGGCCGGGTTCGCGCCGCACGTGCGCACCGTCGCCAAGGCGGTCGGCTCGGACGTGACCAACGTGATCGCCTCCTGCCTGCGGGAGGGCCGGTTCGGCGCGGCCACCGTGCTGTTCAGCACGTTCCTGGCCAATGACGAGGTCGTCGCCGTCTCCGACTACACCCGCGACGAGATCGTCGCCTCCGCCGAGCAGGTGGACGCCCGCTGCGGCACCACCTTCGCCGAGCAGTGCCGGCGCCGCGTCACCGTCAGCTACCCGCCGATCGACTCCGCCGCCTTCCTCGACCCCGACCCGGCCGCCATGCGGGACACGCTCGCCCGGCGCGGCCTGGAACACGACGGGTACCTCCTGTTCCTGTCCCGCGTCACCAAGGCCAAGGGCATCGACGACCTGATCGCCGCCTACGCCCGGATGCGCTGCCGTTCGCGCGTCAGACTGGTCGTCGCCGGGACCGGGCCACTGCTGGAACAGGCGCGGGCCATGGCCGCAGGCGACGACCGGGTCGTCTTCCTCACGGACGTGGACGACCGCGAGAAGGCGCTGCTCATGCGGGGATGCGCGGCCTACGTGCTGCCGACCAAGCCCGAGCCCGACTTCGTCGAGACGTTCGGCATCGCGCTGGCCGAGAAGATGCTGGCCGGTGGCGGGCCCATCGTCACCACCCCGACGGGCGGCACCCTGGAAGCCGTCGGCGACACCGCCGTCATCGTCCCGCCGGGCGACGTCGCCGCCTTGGTCGCGGCCGTGGACCGGGTCGTACTCGAACTGACGCCCGGCGAGCGCAACGACCTGGAGCTGCGGGCCCGCACCCGCGCGATGGCCTTCGACCGGGCCGCGGTCTTCGACGGCCTCTTCCCCCAGGAACCGACCGCGCTCGGCGCCGCCTGAGACCTCAACGGTTGCGCAACGGGGGCCCCGCACACTGCCAGGGACGACCGACGTGCCCGAAGGGGGTTCGGGACGGATGACCCAGGCTCCGCGCTGCCCCACCCGGCCGAAGCTGTCCCTGCTGGGCGGCTTCGGCCTCGTCCTCGACGACGTGCCCGTCACCCTGGGCATCCAGGAACAGCGGGTGCTCGCCTACCTCGCGCTCGTGCGGCCGCCACCCCTCGCCCACCGCCGCGCCGACCTGGCGGAACGCCTCTGGCCCGTACCCGCCGTCCGCTCCGCCGCCAGCCTGCGCACCGCGCTGTGGCGGCTGCGGCAGGCGGACGAGCGGCTCGTCCGCGCCTCCCGCGACACCGTGCGGCTGCACGAGGCCGTGGACGCCGACGTGTGGCGGTGCGCCGCCCAGGCCGGCCGGCTGCTCTCCGGCGACCAGGAACTCCGGCCCCAGGACACCTCCCTCGCCGTGCTGCGCGGTGACCTGCTGCCCGGATGGGACGAGGAGTGGCTGCTGCTGGAGCGGGAGCGGCTCGGCCAGGTCCGGATCCACGCGCTGGAGGCCCTGGCGGGGCGGTTGTGCGGGCTCGGGCGGTATCTGGAGGCCATCGAGGCCGCTTACGCGGCGATCGGTGAGGATCCGTTGCGGGAGTCGGCGCACGCGGCGCTGATCGAGGTGTTCCTGGCCGAGGGGAACGTGGCGCAGGCCCGGCGGCAGCTTGAGCGTTATACGGCGCTGTTGTGGGCGGAGATGGCGTTGCGGCCGTCGGCTGGGCTGACGCGGCGGGTGCGGGGGTGCGCGGAAGTCGCCCGCGCGGCCGGGTAGCGCGAGTGTCAGGGCTTGGGCAGCAGCTCGGCCAGGCGGGTGGCGGGGACGGCGCAGTGGCCCTCCTTGACCTGGGTCACCACCAGCCGGTCGCTCGCCTGCGCCAGGAACCGCCCACCCACCCCCGCCGTCCCGGTGCCCGGCCGGTAATAGACCCGCACCCGCAACGACGGGTTCACCCGCAGCCAGTCCGTCCAGTTCCCCACGTCGCCGCGATACGTGGTGTCGAACGCCCACACCTCGCTCAACCGGCTCAGCGCTCCCTGCCCCATCTCCGCGTCGTCCCGGCCGGCGGCCAGCGGCTCCAGCAGGTCGTACGCCCGTGAATGCCCCGCCACGACCAGCCGCCGCACCGCCGGGACAGCCCCGCCGCGCACCCGCCCCACCTCGGCCACGCTCTCCTCGACGACCGCGTTGAGCAGGGCGGGCCTGCCCAGCGGGTGCAGGCGCCGGTGACCGCGCCCGAACACGACCTCGCCGCACGGGTTGCCCCAGTCGAGCAGCGGCACGACCAGCACGACGGGCTGCCCCGACTCGTCCACGATCCGCCCCAGCTCGAACGGCGCCCCCGTCACGAACCCGAGCGGCACCCGCTTCGGCCTGGTGCACCCCGTCAGCAGCCCGTGGGCGAACACCAGCACGTCCACCTCCGCCTGCCCGAGCGCGGCCTTCGGGCAGAACACCGCGACCGGCTGCGGGTGGACCGCCGAGGCGAAGGTCCACACCTTCCCGCCACGGAAGTCCGCCAGGTCGGAGGCGGCCGGGACGCCGGGACGGTACTCCCAGTGCCACTCCTCCGTGGCCAGCGGCCGGAATCCGCGCCCCGCCGCGTTCCTGCGCATCCACCCGTGGAACCAGGTGTGCCGCCACCGGCACCTGGCCGGGTCGTCGGAGTCGTTGGGGATGGCCTGGCCGGCGGTCCGCACCTGGTAGAAGTCGAGCGCCACCCCGTTCTGGTGGTTGCTGTAGCCGGGTGCGGCGATGCGGCCGCCGAGGCCGTAGCCGCCCTGTCCTCTGGGGCGCAGCAGGTAGTCCACGGCCGCGTCCGAGTGCGGCCCTTCGGCGATCCCGGCGCGGGCCTCGCGTGAGCGGTTGTAGTACTTGCCGGAGAAGTGGTCCAGCCAGAGCTGCCGCTGGTGGGCGCCGCCGCGGTAGCCGCTGGTCACCGTCAGCTCGACGGTGCGCCGGGCGTCGGCGTGGCCCGCCTGCTGGGCTGCCGCCAGGGCGGTGTTCGCGGCTTCGAGCAGGTCGTCCACGGCCTGGGCCGTCGCCGTCGCGGTGCGGACCCGCTTGCGTCCGCCGCCGGTCATGGGGGTTCTGGCGATGCCGGCCAGTTCGTCGTCGCGCAGGTCCCGCTGCGGGTCGCCCTTGGACGCGCGGGAGCGGCGCAGGTGTTCGGCCAGGACGCGGGCGCGGAAGTCCTCCTGCTCGGCCGTGCCCGTCCACGGCCCGGGGTCCGCTTCCTCCGGTTCGCTCTCGCCGGGCGGCTCCTCTTCCCCGGTGCCGCCGCAGCCGCATCTGCTCTCCTCCGCGAGCCCGTCATCCTCGAACGGCTCCTCCTGCGGCTCCTCGGCGGGGGTCTGCGGCGCGAGCGGCTCCACCGGCCAGGGACGCAGCAGCAACTGCCCCGGTGGCACGCGTCCCGCCGGATCCAGCAGCCGCACCGGCCGCCGGCCCCCCACCGGCCCCATGACGGACGCGACCGCGTACCAGCCGGACGGCGCGCCGCGCCGGCTGCCGAGCCGCCGGGTGAGGCCCGCCGCGGAGACGATCGCGCACTGGCCGGCCGCCGCGGGCTCCCCGAGCACGACCCGGATCAGGACGTCACCGGCCCGGGGCACGTCCACGGCCCGCTGGCCGGGCCCCGCGAGGACCGCGAACCGGTCCCTCAGCCAGGTCGAGAGGCTTCCGGCGGGCCGGTAGAGCAGCTCCCGGTAGGCGCGGGCGGGCGCGACGGACAGGAGCGGGGCGATGCGGTCGTGTTCTTCCATGGCGGTGACCTCCGTTAGGGGCGGAAGGCTGCGGCGGACGGCGGCGAGCAGGGCGCGGACGTTCAACCGGCCGCGCCCCAGCCGCTCGGTCCCGGGCGGCGGCGGGTCGGCGGCGGGCGGCCCCCGCCGGTCCATCCCGGGAAGCGGCGGCTCCAGCCGGTCCATCTGGGGAAGCGGCGGGTCGGCCGAGGACAGCACCAGTCGCCGGATCCCGGCGGCGGTCAGCCGGTGCCCGCCGTACTGCAGGCACAGGGCGACCGCCCCGGTGACGTGCGGCGCCGCCATGCTGGTGCCGGTCTTGCGGGTCAGCAGCCCCGGGCTGCGCGCGCTGCCGCGCGGCGCCGAGCGGGCCGCCAGGACGGCGACGCCGGGCGCGGCGAGATCGGGCTTGGCGCGGTGGTCGCGGGTGGGGCCGGCGCTGCTGGTCGGGCCGGGCGGCCGGCCGGGGGAGTGGGCGTCGTACGCGCCGACGACGAGCGGAACGCGCCCGTTGGCGATGGTGCCGATCGTGCTCGCCGGATCCGCGTCGGACGGCAGGAAACGCGCCTGGCACCGCGGGCACGCCTCGTCCCGCTCGATCCAGGCGTGGAAACGGCCGCCGGTGACGCGGCGGCTCTCCAAGGTGACGCGCCACTCGCCGTCGGGCGCCCACGGGTAGAGGAACGCGTCGATGTGGTGGTCGCCGTTGTTCGGGTCGTGAGCCCGGTGGTAGACGCGCCCGGCGACGCGTCCGCCCGCGACGATGTCGGCGGAGCCGCCGAGCGGGACGACGGGCCCGGCCGGGATGCGCGGATGGTCGATGCGGACGGTCAGCTCGTCGGCTCCGCTGTACCAGATCTCGACCTCGTTGACGGTGGTGTCGGCGGGGTCCGTGACGAACCGCAGCACCCGCTGCCTGCCGGGCAGCAGGAAGCCGGAGGCGTGCGTGCGCGCCCGGTAGTAGTTGCCGCAGCTCTGCGCGAGGAACCGGCCGGGCGCCGCCGCCAGCAGCTCGTCCAGGGCCAGCTCGGTCGGCGTCCTGCCGTCGTGCGGGCCGCCGTGGCAGCCGAGGCTGAGGTTGATCACCCAGGGGCGTTCCCCCGCGGTCCTGACGATGAAGTCCACCGCCTCCAGCAGCCGCACCGAGTCGCCCAGGTTGGCCAGGCCGCCCGTGCCGCGGTTGGACAGGTGGACGAAGACGAGGCTCGCCTCGGGCGCCATCCCGGCCGGGCCGACGGTGCCGTTGCCCGCTGCGATGTCCATGACGTGGGTGCCGTGCGCGCCGCCGCCGCGGTCGGCGTCCGCCGGGTGGTAGCCGAGCGTCCGGTAGGGGTGGGACGTGCGCAGCGCCCGGTCGATGTCCTCCCGCGTGTGGACGACGCCGTACCCGTACGGCTGCGGCGCGGAGCCGGGCCGGTGCCGCTGGTCCCAGAGGGCGAGCAGCCTGGTGGTGCCGTCGGCGTGCTTGAAGTTCGGGTGGTCGAAGTCGGCGCCCGCGTCCACGACGCCGACGACGACCTCGGTCTGGGCGGGCGGTCGCGGCTCCGTCCACTGACCGAAGGGCCGTGACGACGGTGGGGCGGGCACGGCGATCTCGGGGCTGATGGGGCGGGGCGCCTTCAGGCTGATGACGTCCGGATGCGCCCACACCTCCCGCACCGCCGACAGCGGCAGGCGGCAGGTCGCGACGCTTCCGAACCGCGCCACGAGCCGCACGGAGGGAAGCTCGACGCCCGGCCGGCGGAACCGGATGATCGCCTCGACCATCCGGTCCGCCGGCGCGTCACGCAGCAGCTCCCGCAGGGCTGGGTCCACGGCCTGCCACGCCTCACTTGCCGCCCGCCGCGACGACCTCCAGCCGGACCCTGCGCACGATGTCGCCGGCCTTGACCGAGATGATCGCGACGCCCGCGCTCTTGGCGGTGACCTGGCCGGTCGTCGCGTTGATCTCGGCGACGGCGACGTTGCTCGACTCCCACGCGGGCGTGACGTTCGCCGGCACCTTGCCGCTCGCGTCGCGCACGTCGGCCACGAACAGGTCCACCGCGCCCACCGTCAGCCGGCTCGGGCCGAGGACGTCGACGTTCTGCGCCGCCGAGTTGCGCTTGCGCTGGTCGTCGATGAACGCCAGCGCCAGCACGCCCAGCCCGCCGTAGAACGCCGGATGCCTGATCACGCCGCCGATGCCCTTGCGCTTCTCCCCGGCGGGGAACGCCAGCAGCGGCGCGATCTGGATCCCCGCCCGCACGAACGTGTTGTCCGGCGTGCCGAACGTCCGGAACCCCTCGCTGACCAGCAGCGTAGCCACAGTGGACAGCGCGGCCCTGTCGAACTTCCTGTTCTGCGCCGCGATCGCGCTCTGCAGCGTGTCCTGCTGCACCTGGGTCTGCAGGTCCAGCTCCTTGACGGCGTTCACCACGGCCCGCCGCGGCGGCGTGGCGGGCGGGGACGCCGAAGTGGCGGGCAGCCTGCGGTCGCGGCGGGCCGCCGCCCGGCGGCGCGCGGACGCCAGCGCCTGGGCGCGCCTGCGCCGCGCCCGCGAGTCCCGCGACTGCTCCTCGTCGTAGAACTCCTCATCCTCCTCGTCGTAGCCGGTGTCGTAGTTCTCCTCGAACAGACTGCTCATCTGGTTCCTCCTTCATCGGGACGCTCTTCGCGGGGCGCGGCGCCCTCGCTCCGCGCCAGGCCGGTCCTGGCGGGCGGGGCCGCGCGGCGGACGGCCGGGGCGACGTACTGCTCGTACAGCTCGGGGTCGGGCGGCATCCAGCCGGGCGACCCCCGTCCGGCGCAGTCGGGGCAGCCGGCGGCCTCGCCCCAGCACCCGCAGGCGCCGAGCGCCGCGGCGAGCAGCAGGTCGCGGTCGGCGAGCGCATGGTCGGGCTCCTGGAAGCCGTGCACGACGGCGGGGCCGTCGGCGGGCGGGGGCGTCGCCAGGCGGTCCGCCAGCTCGCCGAGCACCCGCTCCGCGAAGCCCATCGGGTCGGGCAGGACCTTCAGCAGCAGCTCCTCGACGGCCGCCAGTTCGGACGCGCTGCTCATGAGGCCAGCTCCTCGTTCTCGGCGTCCATGAACGCGGTGTAGAGGGCGCGGCCGGACCCCGGTGACGGGCCGGCGCCGGTTTCCTCGCCGAAGCCGGTGGCGCTCTCGTCCGCGCCGTAGGTCAGGCCGTCGTGGTAGGCCAGCTCGTCGGCGTCCGCGGCGGCCTGGGCGAACACGTCGCTGAGCATGCCCATGACGCGCGCGACCGGGACGCCGCCGATCCGCCTCGCGCCGTGCCTGCCCAGGCAGAGCGCCAGCAGTGCGGCGAGGACGTCGGGCTGGCAGGCCAGCACGAGGCCCTGGGCCGCCGCGGCGGAGCCCTCGGCCACGGCGGGGACGGGCGCCGGAGGCTCCACCACCACGGCGGGGACGGCGCCGGCCGCCCCCGCCGGGATGGCGGGGAAACCCGGCGGTGGCGCGATCGCCGGGGTGATGGCTGGGGGCGGGGACGGCACGCCGGGGATTTGCGGTAGTACGGGGATGAACTGCGGCGGGGCGGTCGGTACGGCGGTGTACTGCGGTGGTGTGCCCCTCCCTGCCAGGGCCCCCGCGGCCAGCGTTCCCAGCCGGGTCCCGATCAGGTTCCCGGCCGGCCCGCCGATCAGCGTCCCCAGCGCGGCGGCCCCCGTGGGCAGCGCCGTACGCAACCCCTGCGCCACGAACGGAACGGCCAGCGCCCGCGACGCCCCGCCCTGGATCTGCCGGAACGCGTTGGCGAAGCCGATCGCCTCCGCCGGGCTCATCCCGTCGAGCATGACCTCCAGCGCGTGGTCGTAGTCCTCCTCGTCGGCGCCGTCGTACTCGTCGCTCAGCACCTCCCGCAGCACGAACCCCAGCCCCTGCTCGATCAGGCTCCCGGCCTCGTCCCACGCGTCGTCTTCCGCCCAGTCGTCCAGGTCTTCGAAGGGCTCCTCGAAGGGCTCATCGAAGGGCTCTGTCACATCGCTCACCTCCACGTGCCGTCCCATCGGCGAGGAGACCCGCCTGGGAGGTGGCCAGCGTGGACGGCGCCCGTATGCGGCCGCGTCAACGGGGCGTATGCGCCGCCGTTCCGAGCGTGATGATCGTCCCCCGGCGCTCGGGGTCGCGGCGGGCTGCCCTAAAGTAGATCTTCCTTCGGGTGGCGATCGCCCGGCCCGCCACCCCTCACCGGGCGTCTCCCGGCGTGCGGACCGAGCCTGCCTGGCGAAACGCCGCAACCCCTGGGGACGGCTGATCAGCCGTGAGATGTGACGCTCCATTGGCCATGAGTCTTGTGAGGTTGCGTTGACAACCAGTGCGTTGAGCACACAATTACGCCGGTACCGGGCACTGTTCGCCGCGATCGTGCTGGCCACCGGGCTGGTCGTGATCCCGGCGGCCTCCGCGCAGGCGGCCGCCGCGCCGATGCTGCCGCTGTTCGTCCGCAGGAGCAGCGACGGCGTGCTGCTGGTGTACGAACCCAAGAGCGGCGGCGGCGTGCAGCCGGCCGTGAACCTGGGCGGCGGCTTCGCCGCGGCGACCGCCCTGCTGCGCGCCAACACCTCGGCGTCCGGCGCGGGCAACGACCTGTACTTCCGGATGGGCAACGACCTGTACTACACCGCGGAGCGCGGCGCCTCCACCGTTCGCGCCGTCACGAACGTGAGCGGCTTCAACCTGATCATGACGCCGGGCAACATGGGCAGCACCGTCTCGCCCGAGATCCTCGCCAGGGACGCCGCCGGCGCGCTGTGGCTGTTCCCCGGGCGCTCCGACGGCCTCCTGGGCACGCGCGTGCAGGCCGGCACCGCGGGCTGGAACGGCATGAACGCCCTGGCCGGGTACGGCGACTACACCGGTGACGGCAAGAACGACCTGCTGGCCAGGACCACGGCCGGCACCCTGTACATCTATCCGGGCACCGGCAGCATCACCGCCAACCAGATCCTGGGCACCCGCATCAGCGCGGGCACCGGCTTCAGCGCCTACACGGCGCTCGTCTCCACCGGGGACAACAACGGCGACGGCAAGGCCGACCTGATCGCCCGCGACTCGGCGGGCGCGCTGTGGCTGTTCAAGGGCACCGGGGTCGCGACGGCCCCCTTCTCCGCCGCACAGAAGATCGGCACCTCGGGCTGGAACGCCTTCAACGCCTTCTTCTGATCCCCTCTCTCCCCCTCCGGCGGGGAACCCCGCCGCAGAGAAACGGCTCACCATGCCTACTCGCATGCCCTTATCAGGGCGGCTGCGCGCCACCGCCGCGGCCATCACCTCCGTCGCCGTCCTGGCGACGTTCGCACAGGTCGTGCCTGTGCCGGGAATCCAGCCGGCCGTGGCTGCCGCCGCCACCGCGGACGGCGAATACGACCTCGACCACGCCATCGCCGTCAGGGCCGCGCAGTGCCTGCTCACGGTCGCGCAGCGCAAGGGCGGCCAGGACATGAAGGCCGTCGCCCGCGCCGGGCTCGCCGGCGACGACGCCGCCCTGCTGCAGGCCGGCGCACGCGACTACTGGACGTCCGACCCGAAGACCCAGCTCGCCACCGCCTTCGACACGGACCGCGAGCGCGCCTCGGCCAAGCTGGACGAGCTGGCGGCCCGCTCCGAGGTGTGGGAGGAGTCGCTGAGCGTCACCCCTCCCGCCGACTACTCCTACACCGGCTTCCAGTGGGTCGAGGACGAGGACGACCCGTTCGACAAGGTCGGGCTGTCCACCTGGGTCGCCGGCCAGTTCTGGCAGGGGGAGAGCGACTTCTACGCCGACCAGACGCCGCTGGCCGGCCAGGAGTCGGTGGACGCCGTCAACGCGATCGCCTCCGTCCGCTACCCCGACACGTGGCCGCACCCCGACCTCGAGGGCTGGCAGGCGTGGGAGGACATGACGTGGATGCACGACATGTACGCCGACGACGCGCGGGCCTTCCTGGCCGCCGGCGGGTTCCCGGAGAGCGCGCCCGACCCGGACAGCATGGAGTTCCGGATCGACGTCGAGAACCTCAAGTCCCGCTACGCCTCCTGCACCACGCACAACCCGCAGGACCCGCGCAAGGTGCTGACCGCCGAGTTCGTCACGGCCTCGCAGGAGTGGGCGCAGGAGGTGAACGGCCAGCGCGTCCAGCGTGACACGATCCTGAAGGAGGAGGCGCAGGCCACCGCCGACCTCCAGCTTGCCTCGCAGGCCCTGGGCGAGGCGCTCGGCCAGTCGCTCATCGCCTCACGGCTGGCCGACTGGCAGGCGTACTGGCTGAAGCAGACGCCGGAGAGCGCCGGGCTGAGCTACCCGGACGCGGCGGAGTTCACCAAGGTCAAGAACGACATCGTCAAGGCGCAGGCCCTGGCGCTCGGCCGGCTGTTCGTCGCCTCGCGGGCCGCCCAGTCGGCGCAGCAGCACGCCGCCACGGCCGTCGCCGCCCAGCAGGCCGCGTACGCCATCGCCGACGCGGCCGGGCTGCCCAGGGGCCGCGGCCTGCTCTACGGCCAGCAGGCCGTGCAGATCACCCGGGCCTCGGCCGCGGCCACGGTGGCGGCGGCCAAGGCCACGGAGACGGCCTCGAACGCCACCCGCGCCTCCGCCGCCGACAGCAAGACGCTGATGGCGCTGGCCGAGACGCAGGCGCACGCCTCGCAGGCCGAGTTCAGGCGCATCGCGGCACAGGAGGCGGCCGCGCAGGCCAAGGCCGCCGCCGAGGGCGCCGCCGCGCAGGCCGTACAGGCGGCCGACAACGCCGCCAAGGCGAAGGCGGCGCAGCAGAAGGCCGAGGCCGCCGAGCTGATCGCCAAGAACGCCGCCGCGGACGCCAGGGCCAAGCGGCAGGTCGCCGAGGCCGAGCGGGACAAGGCCGAGGCGGAGAAGAACCGCGCCGCCACGGAACGGCAGAAGGCCGCGCAGGCCGAGGCCCGCGCCCAGGAGCAGCGGCAGGTGGCCGCGGCGGCGCTGAGCGACGCGGAAGCGGCGGGCGGCACCGCCGCTTCCAAGAAGGACGCCGCCCTGGAGGCCGAGCGCAAGGCCGTGGACGCCCGCAACAGGGCACTGGACGCGGAGGCCGAGCGGGACGTGCTGGTGGCCAAGGCCGCCTCCCGCGAGGCGCACGCCGCCGCCGTCGAGGGCACCGACGCCGCCGAGGGCGCGCGGGCCGCCGCCACCCGGGCGCGGGCCGCCGCCGACCGCGCGACCACCGCCGCCACCCAGGCCAGGGCCGCCGCGAACGACGCCACCGCCGCCGCGACCGCCGCCCGCGAGGCGGCCACCCGCGCCGACGCCGCCGCGTCCCGCTCGCGGGCCGCCTCCGACGCCGCCCAGCGCGACGTGGCGATCACCAACGCCGCCGTCAAGACGGCCCACGCCGCGGCGGCCGAGGCCATCGACGCGTCAGAGGCGGCGGCCGAGAACGTCCGGCTGGCCAAGATCTACGCCGACACCGCCAAGGCCAAGGCCGCCACCGCGAAGGCGGACGCCGCGATCGCCCGCAAGGAGGCCGACGCGGCGCACGCCTCGGCCGTGCGCACCGCCGGGTACGCCTACTCCACGGCCCAGGCCGCGACCGCCGCCCGCGACTCGGCGGCGCAGGTGATCAAACCGGCCAACGACGCGATCGAGCTCGGGTCACCGTACAAGGACACCGACGCCTCGGCGGGCCTGGCCGTGCTGACCGGGCAGGCGGCCAAGCCGCTCGCCGAGCAGCAGGCCGCCGTCGCCAAGGCCAAGGCCGCGCAGGCGAAGAAGGCCGCCGCGGAGGCGGCGGCGCTGGCGGCGCAGGCGTCGGCCGACGCCAAGGCAGCGGCCACCGCGGCGGCCCAGGCGGCCGACTACGCGGCCCAGGCCGCCGCATCGCTGGCCGAGGCGCAGGCGTCGGCGGCCGAGGCCAAGAAGGCGGCCAAGGCGGCGGTGCAGGCCGAGGCCAACACCGTCGAGTACGACCGCCAGGCCACCGCGGACGCGGCGGCGGCCGACTCGGCCGCCACCGCCGCCGAAGGCTACGCCGACGAGGCCGACGCCTCCGCCGACGCGGCAGAACGGGACGCCGCCTCCGCGCGCGACGCCGCGAGCGCGGCCGAGAGCGACGCCGCCAAGGCCCGCGACGTGGCCACCCAGGCCGAGCGGGACGCGGCCACGGCCGAGGCGGCGGCGCAACGCGCCCGCGAGGCGGCGGAAGAGGCGCAGGCCGCGGCCGAACGGGCCGAGGTGGAGGCCGACCGGCGGCGCGAGGCCGAACGGGCCTCCTCGTCCGGCCCGACCGGCATCCCCAACCTGATCGCCGTGCCGAGCGACGACGTCCGCTACGACGCGACGCCGCTGGAGGACCTCTGTGTCGGCACCAACGGGTGCGACATCGACATGGAGTACCACATCTACGGGACGCAGGACTACTACCTGGTGACCTGCGCCCAGCCCGGCAGGGACGTCGCCGACTGCACAGGACCCCTGGTCTACGACTACCTGGGCAACGGCCCGCTGGACATCCGCTACTCCGAGACCACCCACTTCAACGGCAGGGACCTGGTCGAGAACTTCCTGCGCGCGCTGGTCAGCGCGCTGGTGTACGACTACGTCGCCTGCTGGCGCAAGGTGACCGGTCAGGACGGCGGATCGGCCACGAGCTGCGCCTGGGCGATCGGCTCCATCGTCATCCCGCCGATGATCAAGGCGGGTTACACGTACGCGCTGTCGCTGCGCACCGCGATGAGCAACGGCACGTCCTTCACCCACGCGCTGTTCCGGCTGCGGTACTCGACGCTGCCCGCCGAGGCGGTCTACGGCCTGGAGCGGGCCGCGGGCAACGCGCTGGCGGCCGGGCGCTGCTTCCCCGCCGGCACGCTCGTGGACACCGAGCACGGCCCGCGCAAGATCGAGGACATCAGGGTCGGCGACCGCGTCTGGTCCGCCGACCCGGCGACAGGCGAACGGACGCTGCGGCACGTCACCCGGCTGTTCCACCGGACGGTGGACACGCTCGTGACGATCACCACCGGCAGCGGCACCCTGTCGGCCAGCGAAGGCCACCGGTTCTGGGTGCAGGGCCGGGGCTGGGTCGAGTCGCAGGACCTGCGTCCGGGCGACGCGCTGCGGAGCCCGGCCGGCGCGGCCGAACCCGTGCTCGGCGTGGCGCGGGCCGACGGGCCGGTGGACGTGTACAACTTCGAGGTCGAGACCGACCACACGTACTACGTGTACGCGGGCTCGACGCCGGTGCTGGTGCACAACGACTGCATCACCGACATCGTCAGAGCCGGGGACCACGTCGTGCTGGGCATCAACCCGTACTCCGACGACCTGGCCGCCGGGATGACGGGCGCGTTCACGTTCAACAACCGGGCGCTGGGGGCGCCGTTCCCGAACGGGGACGGCAGACCCATCTGGATGGTCGCGGTCTCAGAAGCGGTCGGCAACCCCAACATCCGGCTGTCCGTCAGCCTGGACGGGGTGCCCGGCGCGTCCAACGCCGACGAGGCGCTCGCCGCCCTCCTGGCCCATGGCGACACGGTGCCCGCCGGGAACTGGCAGATGGTGGCCGAGGTCAACAGCGGGCTGGGCACCGCCTGGGAGATGACCGAGCTGCGGCGGGCCTACCGGCTGGAGAAGCGCACCTGGGACTCGGTCGAGTTCTACATGACCAAGAACGGGAATCCCACCAGGGTGTATCCGAAACCGCCGGCCGCACCGGGGTCGTGACATGGAGTTCAGCAGGCAAGGACGGCTGTTCCGGGTCGTCCGCTTCGACCCCTCGCACCGGCAGCTCCTGCTGCGCAGCGAGGCCGTGGCGGTCGACGCGACCACCACCGTGGTCGAGGTGCACATCGGGCACGTGGAGCTGATGCTGCTCAAACCCATCTACCGGGACGGGCTGCACGTCCGGCGCGCCGATCCCGCCGAGTTCGCCTCGCTGCGTGAGCGGCACGGGCTCGGTGCGGACGCGGAGGGGTGGACGTGGATGCTCGAACGGGGTGGCGGGAGTTTCGTCGTCGGGGCGCAGCCGGCCTGGCGTGAGACGGAGTATCCGCCGGGGGATCGGGAGTGGTTGTTCGACTTCGGCAAGCCGTGGCCGCCGGACTATCCGGCGGAGTGGGGCATCGTCGAGTGACCCGCGCCGCCGGGCCCCGTCACATCGGACGGGGCCCGGCGGCACGCGCCCTTGTCAGCCGCGCAGTCCCGGCACGTCGAGGACGATCACCTCGGTGTCGTCCGCCCGGCCCGGGACGCGGCCGTCGTTCCCCGGGAAGTCGTTGTCGCCGGCCACCACCACCCGGTCACCCCCAGCGGCAGCACCGACTGCGGCGGGAAGGAGAACAGCGGCCCCACAGCACGCCCTGAGCAGGAAGTCCGCCGAGTCGTTCTTGTCGAGCATGGCGAGCAGCCGGGAGGCGGAGCGGGAGCGCGGCGTGGCCGGGATCACCGCGGAGAAGCCGGGCTCGGCCGGCCGGGGAAGGGCGGGGTGACGCCGTTGACGGTGGCCGGCGGGAGCTGCGTGCCGGACGTGGGGCCGGACGTGGGGCCGGGCTGGTGGGCGGTCGCCGGCAGCGGCGCGCGTCCCGGCAGCTCGGGCTCGTCCGCGAGCCGGACGCTCAGCGCGTACAGGCGGGTGGTCTGGGTGGCGCTGTTGTTGTCGTCCGACAGCAGGTGGAGCGTGCGGCGGCCGCCGGACAGGCGGCCGCCCAGCGCCATGCCCTCGATGTTGTCCAGCAGCGGGTTGGGCTGCGGCTGCTTGGCGGTGGCGCCCGACGGCGGGCAGTCGGCGATGTCGGCGAGCAGCCGCTTGCCGAGCCAGGCGCGCCGGTCGGTGAGTGTGGACAGCGACTCGACGCCGGACACGTCGGCGGCGCCGGTGGCGGAGACCCGGTACACGCGCACGGTGTTGCCCACGCCGGAGGTGAAGCCGCGCTCCAGCGACAGGAGCCGGCCGTCGGCGAGCGCCACCAGCTCGACGAGCCCGAGCCCCGGGTCGGTGCGGTAGGCGTGCTGGGCGACGGGCGCGTAGGCGGAGCCCGGCCTGCCCTCGTAACGCAGGATCCGCTGCAGTCCGCGGCCCTCGGCGTCGCGGCCGTCGGCGGACAGCGGGCCCTCCATCCCGGCGTACAGCACGCGGCCGTCGGGGGTGGCGGTGAGCGCCTCGAAGGTCTGGTTGACCGCGGCCTGGCCGGCCGGGGCGACCCGGAACCGTTCCGGCACCGGCAGTTCGGTGGTCTGGCGGCCGTCGGAGAGCCGGAAACGCCTGATCGACGGCTCCGTCTCGGAGCCGGCCAGCACGGTGTGGCCGCCGCGCTCCGCGACCAGTCCTTCGCCGTCGAAGTCCGCCCCCGTGTACGGGACGCCGTCCGGCCGCCGCAGCGTCGTCATGCCGCGGATCTGCGCCGACAGGGTTCTGCGCTGGTTCACGTCGAGTTCGTACAGGCGGGCGGGGGTGGTGCCGACGTTGTCCACCAGTGCCAGCGCCCGCGACGCGTGGGCCGGGGCGAGGGCGGACAGCCCGCCGACGGCCGTGCCCTCGAACGTCGTCTTGTCCAGGTCGTCGGTGAAGCCGAGCAGGGAGACGTCGGCCGAGCACCGGCCCCCGGCCACGCCCCGCCCACCCGCCACCGCACCGCCAGCGCCAGCCGCACCGCCAGCCGCACCGCCGGCGTCAGCCGTGCCGGCCGCGTCAGCCGCGCGGCCGGCGTGGGCCGCGGGGGTGGCCGCGGCGAGCAGAGCGATGGCCGCCGCGGCCGCGATGGCCTGCGCGGGCCGCCGTGTGCTGCGCACAAGTACCTCCGGATGGTTCGCGAAGTGTTCCCGGCCGATCGAAGTCCTCGCAGCCCGCCAGCATAGAACCGGCCACCGAACTTCTCGTGAACAGCCGCTGTATCCCATGCCGCGGAAACCTCCACGTAACGATCCGGTGACAAGGACTTCCCCCGCCGCCGTGTGACCGGTCACGCTAGCTCTGCGTGTGACCGGTCACACCTCCGCCCCCCGAGAGGATCGCTCATGCACCGACATCGCTTCACCCGGCGAGCCGTCACAGCCGCCACCGTCCTGGCGTTAGCCTCCGTGACCATGACACCCGCCCGCGCCCAGGCCGCGCCCGACGTGGTCGCCGTGGACTTCGCCCAGCGCACGGGCCCCGTCCACGGCGGCGCGACCGGCATGCTCTACGGCCTGTCCGACCCGGGCGTACCGGGCGACTCCCTGCTCGCCGGCGCGCGCCCCCGCACCGTCGCGCAGAAGGCCCCCGACGGCGACCAGCACCCCAACGGCGACGCGCTGAAGATCGCCGACGGCTTCCTCGCCGCCGGCGGCGAGGAGATCGTCGTCTACATGCAGGACGTCTACAGCCAGTGGCCCTACGAGAACCTCGGCATCGACGACTACCTGGCCAAGGTGGACACGATGGTCCGCAAGGTCGTCCGCGACCGGCCGCGGGACAAGGACAGGTTCGTCTGGGTGCCGTTCAACGAGCCCGACGGGATCTGGTACCAGGACTGGGCCGCGCTCAAGGACAAGTTCTTCAGCGACTGGAAGAGGGTCGTCGAGCGCATCCGCTCCATCGACCCCGCCGCCCGCGTCGTCGGCCCCAACGAGGCCAGGTACAACCCGGGCCGCCTGCGCGACTTCCTCACCTGGGCCAGGGACAACGACACCCTGCCCGACATCATGGCCTGGCACGAGCTGTCGCGCGGCAGCCTGGCCGACTACCGCGGCCACTACCGGCACTACCGCGCCCTGGAGCGCGAGCTGGGCATCGGCCCGCTGCCGATCAACATCGACGAGTACGGCAACCGCCGCGACATGTCCGTCCCCGGCCAGATGATCCAGTGGATCTCCCTGTTCGAGGACACCAAGGTCGACGCCGACATGGCGTACTGGACCTACGCCGGCAACCTCGACGACCATGCCGTGCGCACCCGCCAGGCCAACGGCGGCTGGTGGCTGCTCAAGTGGTACGCCGACCTGACCGGGCAGACGGTCAGGGTCACCCCGCCGCAGCCGGACGTCCCGGACACCGTGCAGGCCGTCGCGGCCCTCGACGAGCCCGCGCGGCGCGGCACCGTCCTGGTCGGCGGCGGCGCGGCGCCCGTCCGGCTCGACCTCACCGGCCTCGACCCGGCCGTCTTCGGCGGGCAGGTGGACGTCGTCGTGTCGAGGACGTCCTGGACCGGGTACGAGGGCGACGCGCTCAGGCCGCCCGTCGTCGCCGCCCGCCGCACCACCACGACCGGCGGCAGGCTCAGCGTGGACCTGCCCGGCGGGGACGTCATGGCCGCCTACCGGGTGACGATCGTCCCGTCGAGCGGCCCCGCCCCCGCCGCCGACGCGCCCTGGACGACGTCGGTGGAGGCCGAGTCCGCCACCCTCACCGCGGCCCAGGCCTACGACCAGGACACCACGGCCGACCCCCAGCGGTACGCGACCTCCGGCAAGCGGGACGTCGGCTCCATGAACCAGCCCGGCTCCGCGGTGACGTTCCCCGTCACCGTCCCGCGCGCAGGCCGCTACCGCCTCGGCGTCTACCACGGCGCGAACAAGGCGCCCGGCAGGCACGCGCTGTTCGTGGACGGCGCCATGAACCAGATCGTGCAGTACTCGGCGAACCTCGGCTGGACCTACCGGGGCCGCACCGACGTCCTGCTCGACCTGACCGCGGGCACCCACCGGCTCTCGCTGCGCACCAGCGCCGACGGGACGGCCCTGCTGCCCGGCAGCGACATCACCCTCGACAAGTTCGACCTCACCGAGGTCACCGGCCCCGCGCGGGCGGCGTTCCCGGCCGACGAGGCCAGGCTCTCCGGCGGCGCCCGGCTCGACCGCTCCGGCGCGTGGCCCGCCGTCGTCCTGGGCGGCGGGGCCCGTGCCACGTTCTTCGTCGCCGCCGCCGAGGACGGCTACCACGACCTGACCCTGTCCTACCGCGCCGCCAGGGCCGGCGACCTGGACGTCCGCGTGGACGGGCGCTCCGTCCAGGGCGTGCGGGCCACCCGCCAGGGTGACGGGACGTCACGCGCCCGCGTGTACCTCCCGGCGGGCATCTCGAAGGTCGAGGTCGGCGGCCCGCCGGGGCTGAACCTGCGCGAGCTGGTCACCGTACGGGCCGCGCAGGCGGACACGGCGGTGCACCGGGTCGAGGCCGAGCAGGCCCGCCTGTCCGGCACGGCCCGCCGGGTCGGCGCGACCGGCGGCTCGAACGCCTCCGCCGGCGCCTACGTGGGAGACCTCGGCAACGGCGCGGGCAACACGATCACGCTCACCCGCCCCGCCGCCTTCGGCCCCGGCCAGTACGTCCTGGTGACGCACTACGCCAACGCCGACAGGAACACCGGGCACCCGTACAACACCGACGTCATCAGCCGCTTCCTCGACATCACCGAGACCGGCGGCGCGACGACGCGCGGAGTGTTCCGGCACAACTACGCCTGGGACAACTTCTGGCCCCAGGCCACCCCGCTCACCCTCACCACCGCGAACGGCGCCGTCGTCCTCGGCAACGCCGCCGCGTACGGGCCGAACGTGGACCGGCTGGAGCTGGCCAGGTTCGTCCTTGAGGTGGAGAACCGCGCCTGACCCGGCACGGCCCGCCGGGGAACGGCCCCGGCGGGCCCTTTCACCAGGTGACGGGCAGTTCGTAGGCGCCGTAGACGAACCCGTCGTGCTTGAACGGGATCTGCTCCACCTCGGCGGCGAGCGCCAGGGACGGGATCCGCCGCAGCAGCGTGGGGTAGGCGACCTGCAGCTCCATCCGCGCCAGCGACTGCCCGAGGCACTGGTGCACGCCGTACCCGAACGTCACGTGCGAGCGGGCGTTGCGGCCCACGTCGAGGCGGTCCGGGTCGGGGAAGACGGCCGGGTCGCGGTTGGCGACCTCGTTGACGGCCAGGATGCCCTCGCCCGCCCGGATGACCTGGCCGCCGATCTCGATGTCCTCCAGCGCGACCCGGCGCAGCCCGCCGTGCGTGATCGTCAGGTAGCGCAGCAGCTCCTCGACCGCCGCCGCCACCTGCGGGTCGTCGCCCTTGCGCAGGGCGTCCGCCTGGTCGGGCTGCCGGAGCAGGGCCAGCGTGCCCAGGGTGATCATGTTCGCGGTGGTCTCGTGGCCGGCGAACAGCATCAGCACGCCCATCTGCGTGGCCTCCTGCTGCGACAGCTCACCGGCCGCGATCCGCTCGGCCAGCCCGGACAGCAGGTCGTCGCCGGGCTTGTCCACCTTCTCGCCGAGCAGCGTGTACAGGTACGCGCCCAGGGCGTACTGGGCCTGCCCGCGCACCTCTGCCGAGGAGTCGCGGTTGATGATGGTCCTGCTGTTGGCCTGGAAGAACTCGTGGTCGTCGTACGGCACGCCGAGCAGGTTCGAGATCACCAGCGACGGCAGCGGCAGCGAGAACGCCTCGACCAGATCGACCGGCTTCGGCCCGGCGAGCATCGCGTCCACCAGGTCGTCCGCGATCCGCTGCGTCGCCGGGCGCATCGCCTCCACCCGCCTGACGGTGAACGCCCCGGTGACCATCCGCCGCAGCCGGGCGTGCTCCGGGTCGTCCATGAGGATGAAGCTGATGCCGCCCTCGCCGTCCTCACGCGCGGCCATGGCCTCCATGGCCGCCGCCTCGACCGCGGAGAGCCTGGGCAGGCCGCGCGCCGGCTCGACGCTGACCCGGGGATGGGCGAGCACGGCGCGGTGCTCGGCGTGGCTCGTCACCAGCCAGGCCATGGTGCCGTCCCACAGCCGGACCCGGGTCAGCGGGCCCTCCTCCTGCCGTGCCCGCATCGCGGGCGCGGGATCCAGCGGGCACGCCGCCGACCTGGCGATGTCGTACTCGGGGATGGTCGTCACTGTCGTCTCCTTCGTGAAGAGATCACGGAGCGCGCAAGGACTTCAGGCCCGGGCCGGCGTTTGCGTAGGCTGTCCTTCCGACAACCCTCGCCCGGCACGCCTCGCCGGCACGGCCGAGGACCTGCGGCGGCCTGCGGGGCCGGGCCGTCGCGGGCGGTGCGAGGCCCCCGGTGCGGTGAAAGACGATGAGCGGCAAGATGACCCGGGTCGAGCAGGTCAGCGCCACCAGGGAGGCGCTGCTGGCGGCGGCCGAGCGGCTGTTCGCCGAACGCGGGGTGCACGCCGTCGGCAACCGGCAGATCAGCGAGGCGGCGGGCCAGGGCAACAACGCCGCCGTCACCTACCACTTCGGGACCAAGGCCGACCTCATCCGCGCCATCGCCCGCAAGCACGCCGAGCAGCTCGAAGGCATCCGCGCCCGCATGATGGGCGACATCGCCGACTCCACCGACCTGCGCGACTGGGTCGCCTGCCTGGTCCGCCCGCTCACCGAGCACCTGGAGAGCCTCGGCAGCCCCACCTGGTACGCCCGCTTCACCGCCCAGGTCATGGCCGACCCCGCGCTCAACGCCATCATGGTGGACGAGGCCATGAGCGCCGCCCCCGTGCTGCGGCTCTTTCGCCACGGCCTGACCCGCTGCCTGCCCGGCCTGCCCGCCGACGTCCGCGTCGAACGGGGCGTCATGGCCCGGCACCTGATCGTCCAGATGTGCGTGGAGCGGGAACGAGCACTGGCCGACCACAGCCCCACCTTCCGTCCCACCTGGTCCGCCACAGCCGACGGCCTGATCGACGCGATCGTCGCGCTGTGGCGGGCACCCGTCTCCGACCCATCGTGATGCCGTCCCGGCTCGCCGGGAAGGCCTGGCACGGGTCCCGAGCCCCGCAGGAGCCACGATGATCGCCAGGATCTGGCACGCGACCGCCACCCCGGCCGGCGCGGACGCCTACCAGCGCCACTTCACCACCGCCGTCCTCCCCGGACTGCGCAGGACCGGCGGCCACCGCGGCGCCTACGTGCTCCGGCGCACCATGGACGACCACGTCGAACTGCAGGTCATCACCCTCTGGGAGTCGCTCGACTCGATCAGGGCCTTCGCCGGGGACGGCGTCGTCACGGCGGTGGTCGAGCCCGACGCCCGCGCCGTCCTGCTCTCCTACGACACCACCGTCACCCACCACGACGTGCTCACGGCCGTACCCTGACGGAGGCGGCGCCCGCGCGGTCAGTGCGTCCCCCGGCACGTGAGATGCTGCGAGGATGACCACGACTGAACATGCCGAACCGGCCCCCCGCCGCAGGCGGGGCCGTCCAGGCCATGACCAGTCGGCGATCCTGCGCGCCGCCGTCGAGCTGTTCAACCGGCGTGGGTACGACGCCACCAGCATGGGCGACCTGGCCAAGGAGCTGGGGCTGACCAAGCCGGCCATCTACCACCACGTCACCGGCAAGGAGCAGCTGCTCGGCCAGGCGCTCGACGACGCCCTCGACGAGCTCACCTCCGTCGTGACCGAGGCGTCGGAGCAGCGGCCGGGGGAAGGCGCTTACCAGCGGTTGCGCGGGGTGGTGCGGCGCAGCGTGGAGGTGCTGGTCGCGCACCAGCCGTCCGTCACGCTGCTGCTGCGGGTGCGCGGCAACAGCGAGATCGAGCTGGCCGCGCTGGAACGGCGGCGCTGGCTCGACGACCGGCTGGCCGCGCTCGTCGCGGACGCGGTCGGCGAGGGGGCGCTGCGCGACGACGTGCCGCCCGCGCTGGTCAGCAGGCTGCTGTTCGGGATGGTGAACTCGCTGGTCGAGTGGTATCGGCCGGACGGGGCGTACGACCAGGCGATGGTCGCGGACGCGATCACGTCCATCGCGTTCGACGGCCTGGCCCGTCACGAGACGTAGCCTCTGCATAATGGGACGACCGAAGGACCGGCCGACCTGCGCGGGAGCGGCGAATGTTCAACAGTCCTCCGCGGCGGGAGCTGCGTGGCAGGCATGACGAGTGCCAGGTGCTGGATCGCGTGCTGGCGGGCGCCGGGGCGGGTCAGAGCCGGGTGCTGATCCTGCGTGGGGAGGCGGGGGTCGGTAAGTCCGCGCTGGTGGAGTACCTGGTGGCGAAGGCGTCCGGTTGCCTGGTCTTGCGGGCGGCCGGGGTGGAGTCGGAGATGGAGCTGGCGTTCGCCGGGCTGCACCAGTTGTGCCTGCCGCTGATGGGCCACCTCGATCGGCTGCCGGGTCCGCAGCGTGACGCCTTGTCGGTGGCGTTCGGGCTGAGTGCGGGCAACGTGCCGGACCGGTTCCTGGTCGGT
>NZ_VSEY01000059.1 GCF_008086045.1 Nonomuraea sp. PA05
ACCGCCACCGCCGCGGTGAACGCCGCCCCCCCCCCCCCCCCCCCCCCCCCCCCCCCACCCCCCCCGCGCCCGCCCCGCCCACGCCCGCCCCACCCGCCCCCCCCCCCCCCCCCCCCCCCCCCACCCGCGCCCGCCCCCCCCGCGCCCGCCCCACCCGCGCCCGCTCTGCCCACGCCCGCCCCCAGCACGCCCGGCCCGCCCGCGCCCGCCTTGCCCGCTGGGTCTTCAGCGGCACCCCTCGCGCCTGTTGTGCCGGGTCGGCGGCGGAGGTGGTGGCCGTGGGCGGCGGTGGCCGGGAGTGCCGCGGTGGTCCTCGCCGTCGCCGCCGCGACCCTGCCCGGGCTGACAGCCCAGACCTGGCCGTACGAAGCCGGGTTCGCGGACGGGTGGGCCGTGGGCACGTCCGACGCCGGCAGCGCGCGCCTGGACGGCGCCGGCTACGAGCTGACCGTCGAGCCGGGCTGGCGGCTGTGGAAGTCGGCGCCCGTCCGGGAGCCGGAGAACGGCGTGGTGGTCAGCACGAAGGCCACCCTGGAGGAGGGCGAGGGAGAGTACGGGGTGTGGTGCCACGGCTCGGCGAGCTCCGGAGACCGCTACGAGTTCGCGGTGAGCGGCGCGGGCAAGGTTTCGATCACCAAGCGCGGCGCCGGAAGCAAGGCCCTGTACGGCCCGGCGGACGCACCGGGCAAGGGCACCCGGCGCGTCGTCGCGGAATGCGGTCAGAGCGGGAGCAAGGTGACCCTGCGGATGTGGCTGGACGAGAGCCTGGTCGCCGAGGTGTCCGACGCCGACGCCCCGTACGGACCTGGCGAGGCGGGCGTGCACGCGGCGTCCAGCGCCACCCGGCAGGCCCGCGTCCACTTCGAGTCCTTCGCCGCCCGACCGGCGGCCGGCACGTGAAGCCGACGAGCCACGGTCCGATCGGCGGCCCGCCGGTGACTTCGAGGAGTTGCGGCCCGTTCGGTGGCTCGCCGGTGAGGTCGGGGAGCCGGTGAGCGTGCGCTTCGGCGTGCTCGGCCCGCTGCGCGTCGACGGCGGCCCGCCTCCGGGCCCGGCCAAGCACCGGACGTTGCTGGCCGCGCTGCTGCTGTCGGCCCGCGAGCCGGTGCCGGTGGAGCGGCTGATGTCCGCCGTCTGGGACGACCGGCCGCCCGCCTCTGCCGAGTCGGTGCTGCGCGTGTACGTCAGCGCCCTGCGCAAGGCCGTCGGCGGCATCCGCACCGTGCCCGGCGGTTACCTGCTCGACGTGGAGCGCGACGACGTGGATTGCCACCGCTTCGAACGGCTGGTCGCGCAGGCCAGGCAGGTCAGGGAGGCCGGGCGGGTGGCGGAGGCGGCCGACGGGTTCAGGGCGGCGCTGGGGTTGTGGCGGGGGCCGGGCGCGCTGGCCGACGTCGAGTCGTCGGTGCTGCGGCGGGCGTACGGGGTGCCGCTGGAGGAATTGCGGCTGACCGCGCTGGAGGAGCGGGTCGAACTAGACCTGCGGCTGGGGCGGGGCGCCGAGGTGGTGGGGGAGCTGCGGGCGCTCGTCGGGGCCCATCCGTTGCGTGAACGTGCCTGGGTGCGGCTCATCGAGGCGCTGCATCAGGCGGGGCGCAGGTCGGAGGCGTTGGGCGCGTACCAGGAGGTGCGGCGGACGCTGGTCGAGGAGCTGGGGCTGGAGCCGGGGGCCGAGCTGGTGGCCGCCCACCGGCGCGTGCTCGACGATCAGCCGGGGCTGGAGCCCCGGTCCGAGCGGGTGGTCGCGCACCGTCGCGCGCTCGACGACCAGCCGAGGGCCGCGAACTGGCACCCGCTCGACGACCAGCCGGGGGCCGCGCGCCGGCGCGTGCAGGACGGGACCGGTGGCGATGCGGTGGTGGCGGAGCCGGTCAACGAGCTGCCGCCCGATATTTCGGACTTCGCGGGGCGGCGGCCGGTGCTCGACTGGATCGCCCGCACCGCCGCCGAACGTGCCCAGGCCCCCGTCCACCTGGTGCTGCACGGCCCGCCCGGCTGCGGCAAGTCGGCCGTCGCCGTGCACGCCGCCGCCGCGCTGGACCTGCCCGACGGCCGCCTCTACGCCGCGCTCGGCGCCCGCCCGTCCGGTGCCGTGCTGGAGGATCTGCTGCGTTCGCTCGGCTGCCCCGACGGCGCGGTGCCGCCCGCGCTCGACGACCGGGTGCGGCTGTATCGCAGCATGACGGCCCGCAGGCGCCTGCTCGTCCTGCTGGACGACGCCGCCGACGAGTCCCAGGTGCGCCCCCTGCTCCCTACCGGGCCAGGCAGTCTCACCCTGGTGACCAGCCGGTCGCCGCTGGCAGGGCTGGAGGCGGCGCGGGCGTACGAGCTGGGTCTGCTCGGCGAGGACGAGGCCGTGGCGCTGCTCGGCGGCGTCGCCGGAGCCGACCGGGTACGTGCGGAGCCCGAGGCCGCCCTGCGCATCGTCCGGCTCTGCGGTCACCTGCCCCTGGCCCTGCGGATCGCCGGATCCCGGCTGGCCAGGAAGCCGGGCTGGACGCTCGGCCACCTGGCGGGGCGGCTCGGCGACGAGCGGCGGCGGCTCGACGAGCTCAGCGCGGGCGATCTCGCCGTCCGGGGCAGCCTCGCCCTGGGGTACCGGGGGCTGCCGGAACCCGAGCGGCGGCTGCTGCGCGGGCTCGGCGCGCTGTCCGCGCCCGACTTCGCGCCCTGGGTGCTCGGGGCGGACCTGGAGCCGCTGGTGGAGGCCGGGTTGCTGCAGTCGCGCGGGCTGGACGAGGCGGGGCAGGAACGGTACGGGTGGCATGACCTGACCCGGCTGTACGCCGCGGAACGGCTGGCCGGGGAGGATGGCGGGGCTCGGGGTGTGCTGGGGGCCGTGGCGGGCGAGATCCTGGAACGGACGCGCCACGCCCGCGAGGCCCTCCTGCCCGCGGAGCCCGGCACTGGCCGCACCCAGGCCCTTCTGCCCGCGGAGCCCGGCACTGGCCGCACCCAGGCCCTCCTTCCGGCAGAGCCAGGCCCGAGCCGCACTCAGGCCCTTGTTCCCCTGGGCTCTGGCACCGGTCTGGAGACGGGGTGGTTGCGGCGGGAGGCGCGCTGGCTGAGCGCCGAGCGCCGGTTCCTGGTGGCGGTGGTCGAGGACTTCTACCGGGCCGGCCTGTACGAGCCCGCGTGGCGGCTGGCCTTCTACCTGACCCCGCTGTTCGAGTTGGGCGCCCACCACGACGACTGGCATGCGACCACGGCGACCGGTCTGGACGCGGCCAGGGCGGCGGGGCACCGGCACGGCGAGGCGCTGCTGCTTCGCGGCCTGGCCGACCTGCACCGGGCGGAGGGCCGCACGGACGCGGCGGCCGCGGCGTTGCGGGCGGCCCAGCCGCTGGTGGAAGGGCTGGAGCTGGCCAGGATCACCCTCCGGCTGGGCCTGGTCCAGGCACTGGCGGCAGCGGACGGGGAGACGGCGGGCCTGGCTGGCCGCTCGTCCGAGGGGCTCGAAAGGCCGGGCGGGGGGAGGCGGGTGTCGCAGGTGATGGAGGCGGAGCGGGCGTTCGTGCGGGCGTTGCGGGTGTTCGAGGAGGCGGGTGATCGCCGGGGCAGGGCCGACGCGTTGCGGGCGCTCGGCTCCCTGCGCGAGGACGAGGCCGCACTGAACGGCAGCCTGGCCGCGTACCAGGAGCTGGGAGACCTGCGCGGCGAGGCGGAGGCGCTGCTCGACCTGGCGCGCCTGCACCTGGCCGCCGGCCGCCACGCAGAGGCCCGGGACTGCGCGCGGCGGCGGCTGGGCGTCAACCGCCGCCTCGGTGACCGGCTTCCTGAGGCGGTCGCGCTGCTCGTCCTGGCCGGGATCGAGGAGGCGGCGGGAGCGCCGGCGCGGGCGGCGGAGGCGGCGCGGGCGGCGCTGGAGACGTTCACCGCGTACGGCGACCGCAGGAGCGCCGCGCGGGCCCGGCTGGCACTGGTGAGGGCGGGCCTGGAGCTGGGCGATCTCGATGAGGCGGTTGAGACACTTATGCGTGGTATGGAAGAGTTTGACCGTCTTGGTGAGGAAGAGGTCAAGGCCGAGGCCGACAGGCTCGCGCTGGAGGCCGGCAGGCGGCGTGGTCGGCGCATATAGCGCACTATGCGAATCCTGAAGGTCGCCTCCCTAGGGTGAGTGCCACGTTTCCCGAGTACGAAGGTGACCAGGTGATGCGGAAGACGTTCGCGCTGGCTGTGGCGGCGTTCGCGCTGGCGGGCTGCGGCATGATGCCGGGGCAGCAGGGTGGAGGCGGCGAGGAGCGCCAGTCGCAGGCCGCGGTGGAAGGCCAGAGCGCCTCCGCGGCTCCGGAATCGGCCCAGGAATCGGCTCAGGAATCGGCACCGGCATCGGCTCAGGAAGGGCAGGAGCAGACACCGGGGCGCAGTGCGCCGCCGCAGGACGCCGGGGTGATCGCCAGCCGCGAGGTCAAGGTCGGCGCGGGCGACATGTACGGCAAGGCGCGGGTGGACATCACCGCGCTCAAGCGCCAGGGCCGCGTCCTCAGCCTCAACTGGACGGTCACCGCCACGGAGGGCAAGGTCAACCTGCACAACGGCATGGGCGCGGGCCCGCTGGACTTCACGGTCTCGACCGTCTCGCTGATCGACCCGGTCAACGCCAAGCGGTACCGGGTGGCGCGCAACGGCACCGGCGAGGAGGCGGAGTGCGTCTGCTCCGGCACGCAGGGGCAGTTCCTGGAGCCGGAGGAGGCGTCCACGCTGTACGCGGTGTTCGCGGCCCCGCCGGCGGACGTCACGAAGATCAACGTTGAGATGCCGATGTTCGGCGTGTTCACCGATGTTCCGATCTCTTAGCGTCGCGCTGGCGCTCGTCCTGTCGCCGACCCCTGCTCCCAGCCCGCCCGCGAACGCCACCGGCGCCGTCGAGGACCTCGTGCTGCCCGTCGAGGACATCGTCGGCGAGGTCGAGTCCATGGACGGCGCCGAGAGCGAGAGCAAGGTCGGGCAGCAGGTGACGGTGGCGGTGACCAGCGACGTGCTGTTCGCTGTGGACAAGTGGCGGCTCACCGCCAAGGCCAGACAGCGGCTGGCCAAGGTGGCCGCGAAGGTGGCGGCCGAGGGGGCCGGCGGGGTGGTCAAGGTCGAGGGGCACACCGACGACCAGGGCGCGGACGCGTACAACGTGACGCTGTCGCGGCGGCGGGCGCAGGCCGTCGAGGCGGAGGTGCGGCTGCTGCTGCCGGCGGGCGTGACGCTGGAGGCGCGCGGGTACGGCGAGAGCCGGCCCAAGGTGCCCAACGTGATCGACGGGAAGCCCGTGGCGGAGAACCGGGCGAAGAACCGGCGCGTCGAGATCGTCTTCACCGCGAAGGGCTGACCCCGCCGCACCTGGCCGGACGTTCGAGCACCGGTCACGCGGCTGCTCGCCACCGCTCGCCGGCCGCCGGGCCGGCTGGTGGGACGGCTGGTGGGACGGCTACTCGCCCGCCAGTTGCCCCAGTGTCACGGGGACGGTCTCGGTGCGGCCGGTGGAGCGGATCACCTCCACCCGGGCGCGGTCGCCCGGCTTGAGGGTGGTGATGGTCTCGGCCAGGCTGGCCATCGTCGGCGTGTCCTTGCCGTTGATCGACACGATCACGTCGCCCGCGCGGATGCCGGCCTTCTCGGCGCCCCCGCCCTGCTCGACGCCGGCCACGCCCACCCCGCTCGGCTGCCCGTCGGAGCCGATGACCGTGCTGCCGCGGATGCCGAGGGCGGCCCGGTGGCTGTTGGTGACCTTGCCGTACTTGACGATCTGGCGGGCGATGTCCGTGGCCGTGTTGCTCGGGATCGCGAAGCCGATGCCCGGCGCGGCGCCGCCGCCCAGGGCCGGGTCGGTGGCCGCGAGCGTCGGGATGCCGATCACCTGTCCCGACAGGTCCACGAGCGCGCCGCCGCTGTTGCCCGGGTTGATGGCGGCGGAGGTCTGGATGGCGCCGGCGATCGTGGCGCCCGGCGAGTCCGGGTTCTGCGGTTCGGTGACCGTGCGGCCGAGCGCGGAGACGATGCCGTTCGTGACGCTGCCGGACAGCCCCAGCGGGTTGCCCATGGCCAGCACGATCTGCCCGACCCGGAGCTTCGAGGAGTCGCCGAAGCGGGCCGGCTTGAGCCCGTCGGGTCTGTCCACCTTGATCACGGCCAGGTCCCCGGCCGGGAACGACTTGACCAGTTTGGCCGATCGGGCCGCGCCGCCGGTGGCGATGGTCACGGTCATCTGCGTGGCCTGTCCCACCACGTGCGCGTTGGTGACGATGTGGCCCTGGGTGTCGAGGACGATGCCGGACCCGAGCCCGGCCTTCGTGGTGATCTGCACGATGGATGGCAGGACGTCCGAGATGACCTTTTCGTACGCGGCCTCCAACGCCTCCGGCGTCATGGTGGGCGAAGGGGTGGCCGAAGTGGTGGTGGCCGCGGTGGGGGAGGGCGCGGACGGGCTGACGGTGCCTGTGGACGTGGGAGGTGGCCCGCAGCCGGCGACCAGTACGGCTGCGGCGGCCAGTCCCGCGACGATCTCCCTCATAGGGAGATCCTGCCCATCTCAGCTCGAAAGATACGTTTCCCGGACATTCCTCCGGCTCAGCTTGCCCGTCGGCGTGCGCGGCAGTGACTCCCTGTACTCGATCAGCCGGGGGTGCTTGAGCCTGGCCAGCCGGGGCACGCAGTGCCGCAGCAGCTCCGCCGTGAGGTCCTCCCCGCCGGACACGCCCGCCACCGGCTGGACGAGCGCCACCACCTTCTGCCCCCACTCGGGATCGGGCACGCCGATCACCGCCACGTCGGACACGGAGGGGTGTTCGAGCAGCGCCGCCTCGATCTCGGCCGGGTAGATGTTGACCCCGCCGGAGATGATCAGGTCGGTCCGGCGGTCCAGCAGGAACAGGTAGCCGTCGTCGTCCAGGTAGCCGATGTCGCCCGGCGTGTAGTCGCGCCCGCGCATCGCGGCGGCCGTCTTGTCCGGGTCGCCGTGGTACTCGAAACGGTTGATCCCGCCGATGTAGACCAGCCCCGGCGAGCCGGGCGGGACCTCGCGGCCGTCCTCGTCTACGATCGTGAACGTCATGCCCTCCAGCGCCTTGCCCACCGTCCCCGGCCTGGCCAGCCACTCCTGCGAGGAGACCATGGTGGCCACGGCCGCCTCCGTGGAGCCGTAGTACTCCCAGACCACCGGCCCGAGCCAGTCGATCATCGCCTGCTTGGTGACCGGCGGGCACGGCGCCGCCCCGTGGAAGAGGTGCGTGAGGGACGACAGGTCGTACGACTCCCGGTCCGGCACCGCCAGCAGCCGGTGGAACATCGTGGGCACCATGAACGCGTTCGTCACCCGATACCGCTCGATCAGCTCCAGCGCCGCCGCGGCCTCGAACCGCTCCGGCGCCACGATCGAGTGCCCGAACTGCAGCGCCATCATCGCCTGCCCGTACGGCGCCGAGTGGTAGAGCTGTGAGCACACCAGGTGCACCCCGCCCATCGGCAGCCCGAAGTGCTTCCAGCTCTTGCGCATCAGGATCGGGTACAGCTCCTCCGGTGTCAGGTCCAGCAGCCGCCGGCGCACTCCCTTCGGCCGTCCGGTGGTGCCCGAGGTGTAGAGCATCATCGAGCCGGCCCGCCGGTGCTCCGGCGGGGTGCCGGGCTGGCCGGACGCGAGCTCGTCCACCGTGAGGGCGTCCGGCGCGACCACTGCCTTGGCGCCGCAGTCGCCGATGATGTAGTCGATCTCCTCGGCGGTGAAGTGCCAGTTGACAGGGACGAGGTAGGCGCCGATCTGGTACGTGGCCAGCATCATGGTCAGGGCGTCGGCGCCGTTCTTCAGCACGGTCACCACGCAGTCGCCCGGTGCGACTCCGCGCGAGGTCAGGCCGTGGGAGGCACGGTTGACGCGGTCGAGCAAGCGTCCGTAGGAGATGCCCTCGTCGCCGAGGAGGGCGGGGCGTTCAGGGTCGTTGGCGGCGATCTCGTAGAAACCCCTCATGTTGGCAGACCTTACAGAATTAGATTCTGCTGGGGGAATAGAGGAATTATCCCGCTCCGTCGTGACGTAACCTCAAGGCCATGGCGGACGACGGCGAGCGCAGGCGCACCTATGATTCACCCACCACCCCGTTCCGCAAGGTCGTCCTGCCCGCGGAAGAGACGGTCAGGATCTCGCGGTCGGCCGTTCCTGGGGCGTCCGGGCCGGTGAAGGCGCCTGGTGAGGCCGAGGGGGAGACGCCCGCCTCGTCGCCCGCTGCGTCGCCTGCTCCGTCGCCCGGCAAGGCTGACAAGGCTGCCGACAAGGCTCCTGAGAAGACGTCTGAGAAGACCCCCGAGAAGGCGCCTGAGAAGTCGTCCGGCAAGGTGCCCGACAAGTCGCCGGGCAAGATGGTCGCTCCGGTGCCGGGCCAGGCTCCGAAGCGGCAGCCGCCGAGCGGGCCCTCCGCCCCGCCGCCGGCCCCCGGCCCGGCGGGCGCGCCCGGCGGAGGTCAAGGGGCCGGGCAGGGGCCTGGGCAAGGGCCCAACACGGGCCGCCTCGGGCAAGGGCCGGGCGTCGGGCCTGGGCAAGGGCCGGGTCCCGTGTACGGGCCGGGGCCGGGGCCGGTGCAGGGGCCAGGGCCGGGGCCGGTGCAGGGGCCGGGGCCGATGCAAGGTCCAGGTCAGGGGCCGGGGTTGCGGTTGGGGCAGCCGCCGCAGCAGCAGTACATGCAGCCCCTCCCCTCCGTCCCAGCCCCCCCCCCCCCCCCCAGGGCCCGCCGTTTCGGCGACATCCCGATCAAGGCCGTCTACCTGGTGGGCGCCATCCTCGGCACGGTCCTGGCCGTCCTCCTGGTGTTCGTCGTGTTCCGCGGCGACGTCCCCGCCAACCAGCAGTCGTCCGAGCAGGTGGTCCCGGTCGCCCCGGTGCCGTCCGTGTCGGCGACCCCCACGGTGTCCACCAGCCCGACCCCCACCGAGACCCCGATCGTGCTGCCTCCGGTGCCCGACTCGAAGAAGTACGCGACGCTGTCCGGCACGGCGTCCCTGGTCACCGGCACGATCACCGACAAGACGAGCGGCATCACCTACCCGAGGCTGGCCTCGCCGTGGAAGGCGAAGTCGTTCCCGCCGTTCTCGATCGCGCAGCGCATCGGCAAGGTCGCGGTGCCGCACACGGTGATCGCCTCCGCGATGTACCCGGGCGATTCGCCGGAGACGAAGCCCTCCTCGAACGCCGACTACCGGGAGATCGCGACGCAGGCGGCGCGGTGGACGATCCGCACGCAGTACCCGGCGGGCGCGAAGCTCGACGAGTGGACCGCCTCGAAGAAGATCCCGGTCGGCAAGGGGTGGACGCTCGGCTACAAGGTCTCCTACACCTTCGGCGGCAAGGAGCAGGAGGCTCAGGCCATGGTGACGGTGATCGAGGTGGGCAAGACGAAGCCCGCGATGCTGATGGCCTCGATCCCCGAGACGAACAAGACGCGCTGGCGCGACCTGAACACTCTGGTGGAGCAGGTTCGGCCGTTGTAGGACCGCCAGAAAGCTGATGCTCGCGAGCGATATGCCAGAAGCATGCTCTAGAATATGATTCTGGGCATGACTCGGACCTGGCTGGAGGATGAGCAATGGCTATCGGGTTGAGCGAGGAGCACGAGGCGCTCCGTGAGTCGGTGAGCGGCTGGGCCGAGCGGAACATCCCCTCGGAGCTGCTGCGCGCCGGGACGGAAGGCCGTCCCGCGTTCTGGCCTGGCCTCGCCGAGCAGGGGCTGCTCGGCCTGCACGTGCCCGAGGAGTACGGCGGCTCCGGCTACGGCCTCCTGGAGGCGGCCGTGGCCGTCGAGGCGCTGGCCGAGCGCATGGCGCCGGGGCCGTTCGTGCCGACGGTGCTGGCCGGCGCGGTGATCAACGCCTCCAAGCGCCCCGAGCACCTGGAGTCGTTCGTGGACGGCACGCTGACCGCCGCCGTCGCGCTGACCGGCTCGCTGACCGCCACCCGCCGCGACGACGGCTCGCTGGTCGTCTCCGGCACCGCCGAGCCCGTGCTCGGCGGCTCGCTGGCCGACTCGCTGGTGCTGCCGGTCGCCACCCCCGAGGGTGAGGAGTGGGTGCTCGTCGACGCCTCCTCCGCCACCGTCACCGAGATCAAGTCGCTCGACCTGACCAGGCCGGTCGCCAAGGTCGAGCTGTCGGAGGTGGTCGTCCCCGCCGAGGGCGTCCTGGAGGGCGTCGAGACCTCCGACGTGCGCGACCTGGCCGCGATCCTGCTCGGCGCCGAGGCGGCGGGCCTGGCCTCGTGGTGCGTGACGGCCGCCGCCGAGTACGCCAAGGTACGCGTCCAGTTCGGCCGCCCGATCGGCCAGTTCCAGGGCATCAAGCACAAGCTGTCGCGGATGCTCGTCGCGCTGGAGCAGGCCCGCGCCACCGTGTGGGACGCCACCCGCGCCGAGGGTCAGGAGCTGCGCTTCGCCGCCGCCGTCGCCGGGGTGATGGCGCCGGACGCCGCCGTGCAGTGTGCCAAGGACGCCATCCAGACCTTCGGCGGCATCGGCTACACCTTCGAGCACGACGTGCACCTGTACTACCGCCGCGCGCTCACCCTGCGCGCCCTGCTCGGCTCGTCGGCCGAGTGGGCCGCGACGGTGACCGAGCTGTCGCTGCAGGGCGTCGCCCGCGAGATGGAGATCGACCTGCCCGAGGGCGCGGAGGAGCTGCGCGAGTCGATCCGCGGCGAGATCGCGGAGATCGCGAAGCTGGAGGGCAAGGAGCAGAAGCGGGCCCTGGCCGGCCAGGGGTTCGTGATGTCGCACCTGCCCAAGCCGTGGGGCCGCGACGCCAAGCCGCTGGAGCAGGTGCTGATCGCGCAGGAGCTCAAGGCCGCCAAGGTGCGCCTGCCCGCCATGATCATCGGCGCCTGGGTGGTGCCGTCGATCGCCGCGTACGGGACGCCCGAGCAGCAGCAGCGCTTCCTGCCCAAGACGCTCAGCGGCGAGATGATTTGGTGCCAGCTCTTCTCCGAGCCGGGCGCCGGCTCCGACCTGGCCTCGCTGCAGATGAAGGCGGAGCAGGTCGAGGGCGGCTGGAAGCTCAACGGCCAGAAGATCTGGACGTCCGTCGCCCACGTGGCCGAGTGGGGCATCTGCATCGCCCGCAACTCCAGCGAGGGCTCCAAGCACGAGGGCATCACGTACTTCCTGGTCGACATGAAGGCCCCCGGCGTCACCGTCAGGCCGCTGACCGAGATGACCGGCGAGAACCTGTTCAACGAGGTCTTCCTGGACGACGTCTTCGTGCCGGACGACCTGGTCGTGGGCGAGGTCGGCGAGGGCTGGAAGGTGGCCCGCAACACGCTGTCCAACGAGCGCGTCTCGCTGTCGTCCGGTTCGGGCGGCACCGGCGCGTCGGTGCCCGATCTGCTCGGGCTGGCCGGGCGGCTTGGGCGGGAGCTCACGCCGGTCGAGGCGCGGCAGGTGGCCGAGGTGGTCTGCGAGGGCCACTCGATCAACGCGCTGTCGCTGCGGGTGACGCTCAAGCAGCTCGCCGGGTCCGAGCCGGGCGCGGACGCGTCCGTGCGGAAGCTGCTGTCCACCTCGCACGCCCAGCACGTGTCCGAGATGGCGGTGGAGCTGCTCGGGGCGGCTGCCGTGACGGCCGCCGACATGAAGCTCGGCGACGCCGGTTACTGGAACAGGGCGGTGCTCGCCACCCGGGCGATGACCATCTACGGCGGCACGACCGAGGTGCAGCTCAACATCATCGGTGAGCGCATGCTGGGCCTGCCCAGGGACCCGGAGCCCGGCAAGTAGGGCCGCACGCCTCCGTCCCTAACCGGCCAGTGGCTGCGGCGGGACGGGGGCGCCGGTGTCGGAGGGGACGGGGGTCCCGATCCTGATCTCGCCGACGCAGGAACCCGCGCCGATCGCCCGGACGGCCAGCTCCGTGCCGCCCCCGGTGATCGGCGCGAACGTCCTGCCCAGGTCCTTGCCCGCGGGCACCGTGCTGTGCGCGAGCCCGAGGCGCACGTTCAGCATGGTCGGGGCGCCGTTCAGGTAGGAGATCTGGACGGTGTGCTCGCCGGGCGCGATCGGCGCGGGCAGCCGGAAGATCACCTCCTGCTCGCCGACCGGCGTGCAGGAGTCCTTCGACGGGACGGTGACGCCGTCGACGCGCACCGGCCGGAGCCGTCCCCGCGGGTCGAAGATCAGCGGATCGGGCACCGGCCCAGCCAGCCGCTCGGTCCAGGTGATCAGGTGCGGCGCGGTGCTGCCGAGCACCTTGGAGTGGCGGGCGTAGTCGTAGAAGAACGCCGCGAAGGCCACGTTCTCCGGCACGTGCGTGTCGAGCACGACCGTGCCCGCCGGGACGCGCGCCAGCGCCTGCGCGCCGGTCGTCACGTAGCTCTTGACGTTGCGCCCGAGCGGCCGGTCGGCGTAGGCGGCCACCGACCACACCGAGCTCGCCGCGAACGCCAGCGCCACCGGCACCCACCACCAGGTGAACCGGGGCGCGGGCCGCAGCCAGGGCCGCTGCTCGCCCTCGACCGGGATGAAGGCCAGCCCGATCACCACGGTCACCAGGACGGCGGTGGACGAGATGTACCGCAGCTCGAACCCGCTCAGATCGGGACCGAGCACCTCCACCCGCCCCAGCATGATCGGCACCACGTCCGCCAGCAGGAAGTAGCCCAGCAGCGTCGCCCACGCGAGCCAGGCCCGCCGCCGCCACCACACGGACACGGCCACGGCGGCCACCGCGGCCAGCCCGCTCACCCACATGAGCGCGGGCGGGGTGGCGGCCAGCGCGTAGTCCTCGCCGATCGGCTGCCACCGCCAGGGGCCGCCCAGCGACGTGGGGATGAGCGAGCCGGTCAGCAGCGTCCACGCCGACTTCAGCGCCACCTCGGCGCTGGGCAGTTCGGGGCTGAAGGTTTCGTTCGTGAGCTGCACGGAGGTGAAGAGCTGACGGAAGAACACCACCGCGTACGGCACCAGCACGGCCAGGTACAGCAGCCAGCCCCGCCACAGCCGCCGCAGCGCGCCCGCGCCGCCGAGCCAGCCGACCGTCAGCACGAGCGCCAGCACCGGGATGAACGGCGCCTTGACGAAGAACACCATCCCGAGCACGGTCCACGCCGCCGCCGCGAGCGCGTGCCTGAAGCGTCCGGTGCGGGTGTAGTGCACGTGCGAGGCCAGCGCCATCGGCAGCGCGATCTGGAACGGCAGCGTCTCGGCCACCACCGCCCACCACGACAGCCCCGGCACCGTCATCGGCGTCAGCAGGGCGAAGCCGAGCGGGACGAGGATGGCCGGGCGCGTCCCGAACAGCACCCGCAGCAGCCGCAGCAGCGCCAGCCCGGCCGCCGCCTGGAGGCTGATCGTGACGGTGTGCGCCAGCACGTCGTTGTAGACGCCGAGCCGCCCCATCGCCCACTGGATCGCGAACGCCCCCGGCATCAGGTGGCCGAAGTCGATGCGCATGAGGTAGTCCCAGGACAGCGGGTTCTCCAGCCCCCTGGCGATGAACATGAAGTCGTCCTGGCGGAAGTACGTCCTGCTGACCAGGCCGTACTTCCAGACGAGCTGTACCGCGACCATGACGAGTCCGGCGGCGAGCACCGCGTCGCCGCCCCTGAAACGCATCCCCTGTGTGGAAAACATGCCCCCTGCCTCCCGGGCGAAGGGTAACCACGGCAAGGTGATCAGTGGAATGGGTCGTTTCAGGGTTGTGATGTCATTGCGGGATGCCGTACACCGCCCGAGCCGGGCTCGCCGCCGCCCTTCTCGGGCTGGCGCTCGGCTGCCTGGCGCTCGGGCCGGCTCTCGGATGGGGCTTCACGCTGCTTCAGGACATGGTGTTCGTGCCGGACCCGGCGTTCTCGCGGTTCACGTTCGGGCTGGCGGGCGGGGCGGCGCGGGTGGTGCCGAGCGACGCCGTGGTGACCGCGCTGGCGCAGGCGCTGCCCGCCGAGCTGGTGCAGAAGGCGATCCTGCTGGGGATCTTCGTGCTGGGCTGCTCGGGGGCGGCGCTGCTGCTGCCGTCGGAGTCGCTGGGGCCGAGGCTGGTGGCGGGGGCGTGCTACGTGTGGAACCCGTACGTGGCCGAGCGGCTGCTGATCGGGCAGTGGGCGCTGCTGCTGGGCTACGCAGGGCTGCCGTGGGTGGTCCGGGCGGTCTGGTCAGGACGCCGGATCGCGCTGTCGGTGTTGCCGGCGGCCGTCGGCGGGTTCGCGGCGATGACGGTCACGGCTCTCACGGCGCTTCCCATGGCGCGGCGAGCCGTCGTGGTGCGCGTGGTTGCGGTGCTGGCGCTGTTCAGCCTCCCGTGGCTGATCCCGACGGCGCTGCGCCCCGAGGGCATCGACGGTGATCCCGTAGGGGTGGACGCGTTCGCGGCCAGGGCCGACACGCCCTTCGGAGCGGTCGGGAGCCTGCTGTCGCTGGGCGGGATCTGGAACAGGTACGCGGTTCCCCTCGGGTACGAGAGCGTCGCGGGGGCGGTGGCCAGGCTGGCGCTCGTGCTCGTCGGGGTGGCCGTCTTCCTGCGCTCGGAGGTCCCGTACAAGCGGCGGCTGGCCGTGGCGGCGGGCATCGGGCTGGCCGTGGCCTGCGTGGGGGTGAGCGAGCCGGGCCGGGCGGCGTTCAGGTGGGTCGTGGTGGAGGTGTGGGGCGGGTTCGCGGTGTTCAGGGACGCCCAGCAGTTCGTGGCGCCGCTGGCCCTGGTGGCGGCGCTGGGGCTGGGGCTGCTGGCCGGGCGGGTCGCCCGCGAGCGGGCCTGGGTGGCCGCGCTGGTGCTGGTGCCGGTGGCGGTGCTGCCGACCATGGCGTGGGGGTCGCTGGGGCGGCTGGGGGCGGTGTCCTATCCGGCGAGCTGGACGGCGGCGCGGGAGGTCATCGGGCGCGATCCGGAGGCGGGCGACGTGCTGGTGCTGCCGTTCGAGGCGTACCGGCAGTTCCCGTGGAACGGCGGGCGGGCGGTGCTGGACCCGGCGCAGCGCTTCTTCGCGACGGCGGGGCGGCGGGTGGTGTCCAACGACGCCGTGCGGGTGGGCGGCATGGTCGTGGAGAGCGAGGATCCGCGCGTCCAGGCGCTAGAACAGGTACTAGAAGGGCCTTCGCCTGACCTGCCTGGTGCGGGTTTTCGCTACGTGATAGTCGACGCGGGGACAGGTGAAGAGCGGGAGCGGTTCGGTCAGTGGCTACGGAGTGCGAGGGTCCTGGTCGATACCGGTGACCTGCGGTTGTATCGATTTGACGGGCCGGTCGCGCGGGTTCCGTCCGAATAGGTACGCTGATCAGCGTCTTTGTTAAGATTTCGTCTAGCTACTTCCGAGTAGCAAGAATTGGTTCTAGGTTTAGGGACGCCCGCACCACTGTCCGCTCAGGGAGGAACCCCGTGATCAAGATCCTCTTAGCAGCGATGATCGGCGTCGCCGTTGCGGCACTCGTGATGACGGTCACCACCGTCACCTTCACCGGCGCCACCGCCACGCCGGTCAACCAGCCGCTCTACAACTACGGCGACCGGTAAGACCGAGCCGAACATGCCACCCTCTCCGCAAGGGGACGAGAGGGCGAGCCGGCCACCACTGCTTGAGATCGTCGTTCCGGCCCACAACGAGGAACGCCGACTTCCCGGGGGGCTCCTGCAGCTGTGCGCGAAGCTTGCCCGAATGCCGTTCCCCACCTCAGTCATCGTCGTGGACAACAACAGCACCGATCGCACGGCCGAGATCGTCAAGAGCTGGCCGCGCGGCCCCGTGCCCGTCCGCCTCGTCCAGTGCGCGATCCCCGGCAAGGGGGCCGCCGTCCGTGCCGGGCTGCTCGGCACCAGCGCGCCCTTCGTCGGCTTCTGCGACGCCGACATGGCCACCGACCTCGACGCCATCGACGTGGCGCTCGGGCTGCTGCTGTCCGGTGAGCGCGTGGTGATCGGCTCCAGGGCGCACGGCGGCTCGCACGTCGAGAACCGGCACAGCAAGGTGCGCGAGCTGGGCGCGTTCGGCTTCCGCGCGCTCGCGGGCGCGCTCGTCCACGGCGTCAGCGACACCCAGTGCGGCTTCAAGTTCTTCGACGGCGTGCTGGCCCGCGAGACCGCCGCGCGGCTGCGCACCCCCGGCTTCGCGTTCGACGTCGAGCTGCTCGCGCGCTGCGTCGAGCGCGGCTCGACGGTGCGGGAGATCCCCGTGCGCTGGCGCGACATGCCGGGCTCGCGGTTCTCCCCGGCCAGGCACACGTTCGGCATCGTGCTTGAGCTGGGCCGGATCTGGGTGCGGCTGCACGCCCGGCCGCGGCCCGCCGCCGCGCATCCGGCCTGGGAACCGCCGCTCGACCCCGTCGGATATCCGTGAGAATCGCTGTCGTCAACTGGCGTGACCCCTGGCACCCCCAGGCCGGCGGCGCCGAGACGTTCGCCTGGGAGGTGGCCCGCCGCTTCGCGCGGGCGGGTCACCAGGTGTGCTACGTCACGGCGCGGGCGCCCGGGCAGAGCAGGCGCGACAGCGTGGACGGGGTGCGCTTCGTGCGGATGGGCGGGGTCTTCACCGTCTATCCGCTGGTTCTGGGCTGGCTGCTGCTGTACGGGGGCCGCTTCGAAGCGGTGCTCGACTGCCAGAACGGCATCCCGTTCTTCACCCCCTGGGTGGTGCGGCGGCGCACCCGCGTGCTGTGCGTGGTGCACCACGTGCACGACCGGCAGTTCGGCGTGCACATGCCGGGCTGGCTGGCGGCGTTCGGCCGGTTCCTGGAGGGCCCCGCGTCGCGGTGGAGCTACCGGCGGCACGCGAGCGTGGCGGTCTCGCCGTCCACGGTGCGGGCCATGCGGGAGCGGCTCGCCTGGCGCGGCCCCGTGCACATCGTGCCGAACGGGGTCAGCGTCGCTCAGGACGGAGATTTCCCGAAGAGCCCCGTTCCCCGGCTCGTCTGCCTCGGGCGGCTCGTCGCGCACAAGCGGGTGCACCTGCTGCTCGACGCCGTCCCCGAGCTGCGCAGGCACCGGCCCGGCCTGGTCGTGGACATCGTCGGCCGGGGGCCGGAGGAGGCGGCGCTGCGGGCCCGGCTGCCCGAGGGCGTGACCCTGCACGGGTACCTGCCGGAGGAGGACAAGGCGCGCCTCGTCGCGCAGGCGTGGCTGCACGTGAGCGCTTCGCAGGGCGAGGGGTGGGGGCTGAGCGTGCTGGAGGCCGCCGCCCTCGGCGTGCCGACGGTGGCCTTCGACGTGGACGGGCTGCGCGACGCCGTACGGCACGGGGAGACGGGCTGGCTCCTTCCGGAAGGGATGGAGCTGGCCAAGGGCCTTGCCGTGGCACTCGACGAGCTGGACCACACTTATACCGTGAAATGTCGGGAATGGGCCGGGCGGTTCTCCTGGGACCGCAGCGCCGAACGCCTCCTCGCGCTGCTCCACGGCCGCGACCCCGGCCCCGGCTGGGAGGAGCGGTGACCCTCCTCCCGACGGACAAACTGGTGGCCGGGCGGCGCACGGGCGCGGGCCGGCCGGTGGGGGAGCCCGCCAGGCGCCGCCTGTGGCTGCTGCTGTGCTGCCTCGGCTTCGCCCTGCTCGCGTTCACCACCAAGCCGGGCCAGCTCATCTCCGACACCAAGATGGACCTGGCGCTCAACCCGATCGGCTGGCTCGAACGCGCCGCCCACCTGTGGGACCTGCAACACTTCGGCCAGCTCCAGAACCAGGTCGCCGGCTACGTCTTCCCGATGGGGCCGTTCTTCGCGCTCGGCGACCTGGCCGGCGTCGCGCCGTGGGTGACGCAGCGGCTCTGGCTGACGCTGCTGATGTGCGTGGCCTTCCTCGGCGTGGAGCGGCTGGGCCGGCAGCTCGGCATCGGCACGCCGGGCACCAGGATCGTGGGCGCGCTGGCGTACGCGCTGGCTCCGCGCACGCTGTCGATCCTCGGCGAGATCTCGATCGAGTGGCTGCCCGCCGCGATGCTGCCGTGGATCCTCATCCCGCTGCTCACCGCCTCGGAGACCGGCCAGCGCGCTCGCGGGGCCATCAGGTCGGCGCTGGCGGTGGCGCTGTGCGGCGGCGTCAACGCGGTCGCCGTGCTGGCCGTGCTCGTCGCCCCCGTCCTGTACATCGTGACCAGGCCGCACCCGGTGCCGCGCTGGCGGCTGCTGGCCTGGTGGTCGGGCGCCGTCGCGGTGGCCACCCTGTTCTGGTCGCTGCCGCTGCTGCTCGTCGGCCGGTACGCGTTCAACTTCCTGCCGTACACCGAGACGGCCGACACCACCACCGCCGTCACCTCGCTCACCAACGTGCTGCGCGGCGCCTCCGACTGGGTGCGCTACCTGCCGCTCAGCGGCGTCTTCGAGCAGCCGCCCGGCTTCGCGATCGCCACCTCGGCCACCATGATCGTGGTCACCGGCCTGATCGCCGCGCTCGGCCTGGCCGGGCTGTCGCGCCGCGACCTGCCCGCCAAGGGCTTCGTGGTGGCGATGTTCCTGGTCGGCGTGGTGGCGCTGGTCGCCGGGCACGCCAGTGCCTTGGAGCCGGTGCTGGCCGAGCCGGTGCGCTGGCTGCTGGACGGGCCGCTCGCGCCGCTGCGCAACCTGCGCAAGTTCGACCCCCTCGTCCGGCTCGCGCTCGCCTTCGGCCTGGCCCACCTGCTGGTCAGGGCCAGGATCCCGCTGCGCGCGACCGCCGTCGCGGCCTTCGTCGCGCTCGTGCTGCCCGTCTTCAACCAGGGCCTGGCCGCGCCGGGCGACTTCCAGCAGATTCCGTCCCACTGGCGGGAGGCGGCCGGCTGGCTCGACCGCAACGCCGGCGACGACGGCGTGCTGGTCGTGCCGGGCGCCAAGTTCGGCGAGTACGTCTGGGGCCGCCCGCTGGACGAGCCGCTGCAGGCCCTGTCCACCGCCCGGTGGACCACCAGGCAGATCACGCCGCCCGGCTCCGTCGGCCTGACCAGGCTGCTCGACGCCGTCGACCAGCGGCTCACCGCAGGGCACGGCTCGGCGGGGGTGACGGCCGTGCTGCGCCGGCTGGGCGTGCGCTACCTGCTCGTCAGGAACGACCTGAACAGGGCGAACCTCGCGGGCGCCTGGCCGTCCAGGATGTACGAGGCGCTGCGCGAGTCGCCCGGCATCAGGAAGGTGCGCTCGTTCGGCGACGTGGTCGGCGACCGGGAGACCGACGACGCGGTCAACCAGGTGGACGCGCCGTTCCCCGCGCTCGACCTGTACGAGGTGTCCGGCAGCGCCGACCTGGTCTCCGTGCAGCCCGCGGCCGACGCGCTGGCCGTGCGCGGCGGGCCCGACTCGCTGCTCGCGATGGGCGACCTCGGCCTGCTGAACGACGGCCCTGTCCTGGTGAACGGCGACGCGGGCACGCGCGAGACCCCCACCGTGGTCAGCGACGCGCTGCGACTGCGCGAGCGCTCGTTCGGCGAGATCAGGTCGAACTGGTCGCCCACGCTGACGGCCGACAAGAAGGCGGACTTCGGCGGGGTCAGGGAGCTGGACCTGCTGGAGGACGGCTGGCTCGACGAGACCGCGGTGGCCGAGTACGACGGCATCGCCGGCATCAGCGCCTCCTCCTCGGTCGCCGACCCGTACGCGATCGCCGGGATCAGCAGCCCCGGCAGCGGCCCGTGGGCCGCCATGGACGGCAACGTCGAGACCGGCTGGCAGAACGACGGCTCCACGGCCCCGCGGGGCGAGTGGCTGCGCATCGACCTCGCCGGGCGGATGCGGCTGCCGTACCTGGACGTCATGTTCGCCCCCGACCTGCTGCTCGGCCAGTCGGTCAGGCGGATCGCCGTGGAGACCGAGGCGGGCAGCCTGGTCCAGGACGTCACCGCCGGCACGGACCCGCAGCGGCTGCGCGTGCCCGACGGGCCCACGACCTGGGTGCGGCTCAAGGTGGTGGCGACCGCGTCCGCCGAGTGGAGCTACGGCCAGCGGATCGGCGTCATCGAGCTGTCCATCCCGGGCGTCGCGGCGGGCCGCACCGTCAGGCTGCCCGGCGAGGGCGACGTCTACGTCATGGACCGGGGGCTCGACGAGCGGCCCGCGTGCATGCGCAACCCGTCCCGATGGGTGTGCAACGAGGTGACGCTGGCCAGGAAGGGCGAGGAGACCGGGTTCGACCGGACTTTCAGCGCCGCGTCCGAGGAGGCCGCGAACGTGCGGGGAACGGCCGTGCTGAGGGATCCCGAGCTGGTCGACCGCTTCACCCGCGTCCGTGCGGACCTGACCACCGTGACCGGTTCCTCCCAGCTCAGCGACGACGCCGTGGTCTCGCCCAGGTCGGCGTTCGACGCGGACCCGACCACCACCTGGATCCCGGAGTCCGGCGACACCGAGCCCACGCTCACCATCGCCTGGAAGGGCAAGCGGAAGATCTCCCGCATCCAGATCGGCCGCCCGAGCAGCGACCAGCAGGCGCTGGACGTGATCGTGAGCGGCGACGGCGGCCAGGTGCGCGGCGGCCGGGTGGACCCGCAAGGGAACCTGACCTTCAAGGCGATGTCCACCTCCCGGCTCAAGCTCCGCTTCGCGCCCTTCTCCAAGCGGCTGCAGGTGACCGAGCTGGTGATACCCAGGGTCGATCCGGTGGGCCGGCCCGCCGACATCCCCCTCAGGCTGGCCTGCGGGCTCGGGCCGCGGATCGAGGTGAACGGCCGGGCCATCCCGACCAAGGTCGCCGGCACCCACGCCGACCTGCTCGAACAGCGGCCCGTGCAGATCCTCGGCTGCTCGAGGGCCGAGCTGGCGGAGGGCGACAACCGGGTACGGGTGGCCGGGTGGGACCCGTACACGATCGACTCGCTCGTGCTCGGCACGCTGCCGCGCCGGCCGGACGGCGTGGCGGGCTCGGCGGCGCGCGGCACCTGGACGACCTCGGCGCGCGAGGTCACGGTGAGCGCGCCGAAGGACTCCTTCCTCGTCGTCAACGAGAACTACAACGCCGGCTGGCGGGCACAGGTCGGCGGCAAGACACTCAAACCCGTACGGATCGACGGCTGGAAGCAGGGCTGGGAGCTGCCCGCGGGCACCCAGGGCACCGCCAGGCTCGAGTACCTGCCCGACCGCCCCTACCGGCTCGCGCTGCTGCTCGGGCTGGCGGGCATCGCGCTGCTGGCGCTGGTCGCGCTGGCGCTGCGCGGGCCGAGGCCCGAGCACGTGCGCGAGACGGCCGCCGCCTCGGCCTCCCGGCTGTCACGGCCGCGCGCGCCGGTCGTGGTCGTGCTCGCGCTGGCGTTCGGCGGCTGGGTGGCGAGCTGGCAGGGCATGGTCGCGGTGCTCGCCGCCGTGCTGGTGACCCTGCTGCTGCGGGCCCGCAAGCTGCCCGCGCACTGGGCGGCGGCCGGGGTCTTCTGCGCGGCCACGGCGTCGCTGGCCGCGGCCATGGTGCTGCGCGACCACGGCGTGGGCGTGGAGCTGCTGATGGACCAGATACCGCAGCTCGCCGCCGTGGCGGCCGTGGGCGTGCTGTTCGGCCAGCTCGTCACGGAGCCGGCGCGGCCGGCTGCGGAGCCGGAGCCGGCCGCCGCGGAGCAGGTGCTGACCGGTGTCCACTGAGCCTGAGCGCGCTGACCTCGATCAGGTGGTAGCTGCCGATGCTCAGCAGCAGCGTCACGATGAACGACACCACCGCCACGCTGACGAAGTCGCCCTGGAACGGCTGCGCGCCCGTGAGCTTGAGTTGCAGCGTGATCACCGGCGCGTGCCAGAGGAAGAAGCTGTAGGAGATGCGGCCCAGGTAGGCGCTGACGGGGTTGCCGAGCACCCGGTTGCGCGCCGAGTCCGGGCGGGAGGCCAGCGCGAACGGGGCCACCAGGAGCACCGCCACCGCCGCCTCCAGGGTGATCCGCCACAGCGACTGCGACAGGGTCGGCAGGGTGAGCGTGCGGGGGCCGGCGAGGCCGGTGCTGAGCAGCGCGTACAGCAGGCCCGCCAGGACCAGGAGCTGCGGCGCGAGCGAGTCGATCACGCGGCTGTGCCCGATCCACACCGACAGCACCGCCATGGCCATGCCGCAGGCGAAGTAGACCAGATGGTACGGCAGCAGCAGCGCGAGCTGCGGCAGCTCGTACAGCCGGGCGACGGCCACGGTGGCCACGCAGATCACCGGCAGCACCGAGATGCCGACCAGCAGCCGGACCGGCCGGTTGCCGCCGCGCGCGAAGCGGTGCAGCAGCCAGGCCATGATCGGCAGCAGCAGGTAGAACGACATCTCGATGGGCAGCGTCCACATCTGGTAGAGGCCGTCGGGCGCGGGGTCGTCGGGGAAGAAGTTCTGCGCAAGCAGCATCCACTTCAGCCAGCCGGTCCAGTCGAAGGAGCTCCACGCCCACAGGGCCAGGGCGGTCACCAGCCAGTAGACCGGCATGACGCGCATGATTCGGCGCCACAGGTAACGCGCCGGCTTCGGCCGTGCCGTATCCTCGATCACCGCGCGCGCCCAAGGGCGGTACAGGAGCAGGCCCGACAGGAGGAAGAAGATCGGTACGGCGATGCCCAGGCGGCTCATCATCCAGGGGAGCATGCCCTCGCGGTACATCACTCCCGTGTTGCTCCCGACGTGCAGCAGCCAGACGCCGAGCGCGGCGATCGCGCGGATGCCGTCGAGCGCGGCGTCCCTGCTCCTCATCGCTGCTCCCACTCATTGTCCGCCGATGCGTTCACCGATGCAGAAACCACGATAGAACTTGTTTCTATCGATTTGGTTGCGGTGGTAGGGCCGCCAGTGACGCGCATCACCCCCTGTCATACTTTGTTCCTCGACGATCGTACGCAAACGACAACATGTTCTACAAAATGCGGAGGCCTCGATGGGTCGTATCTCCACGCTCGTCCTCATCGGGTTCGGGGCTTTCTTCATCACGCTGGCACCACTGCTGAAATTCTGGGCGTCCGAGCAGATCATCTCGGCGCCGGCCAACCAGTTCGGCATCTCCCGGCTGGAGGCCAAGAGCGCCCAGTACTTCTCCATGCAGGACCTCAAGGTGCTGACCGGTGACCTCGACATCATCGTCACCACGCGCGGGGACGTGAAGGAGGCCAAGGACGACCACGTGGTCTGGGACGAGGCCACGGTCGTCAACGACGTGACCAACAGCCGGCCGCAGATCGACATCTCCGAGCGCCGCAGCGCCTTCAACAAGTACACGGGCGTGGCGGTGAACTGCTGCGCCGTGAACATCGAGAAGGCGCCGGTCACGCTGGAGGGGCAGATCTACAAGTTCCCCTTCGACGTGGAGAAGAAGACCTACAAGGTGTTCAACGCCACGGCGCAGAAGGCGTACGACGCGACCTTCGTCCGTGAGGACAACGTCAACGGGCTGCCCGTCTACGTCTTCGAGCAGAGCGTCCCGCCGACCAAGACCGAGACCCGCACCGCCCCCGCCAACGTGCTCGGCATCACCGGCGAGACCGGGGACGTGCAGGTGGACCGCTGGTACGACGGCAAGACGACGTACTGGATCGAGCCGGTCACGGGCTCGCCGGTCCGCCAGGAGGTGCAGCGGCACGAGGTGCTCAAGACGCAGGACGGCGTGGAGCGCACGGCGGCCTTCATCGCCACCGCGAAGATGACCGACGCGACCGTGAACAACCTGGTGGACAACGCGCAGTCCGGCAAGAACACCATCAACCTGCTGCGCAACGTCATCCCGCTGGTGCTGCTCGTCGTGGGCCTGGTGCTCGTGGTGGCCGGAGTGGTGCTCGCCCGCCGCCGCAGGGAGCCGATCGAGTAAACGGCGACGCAATTCAGGGCCCGTGAAAACGGGCCCTTTTTTATTGTCTGCGAATCTTAACTAGAACTAGTTATAGTCCAAGGTTACTCACCGGTACCAGACGAAAGGTTCTAGTCTAGAACGCGTTGCAGTTCGCAGTGTCGCGGACGTATTGTCGGGCCATGCGGACACGCGTCACGGACATGTTCGGAATCGAGCTCCCGATCTTCGCGTTCAGTCACTGCAGGGACGTGGTCGCCGCCGTGAGCCGGGCGGGCGGCATGGGGGTGCTCGGAGCGCTCTACTTCACGCCGGAAGAGCTCGAGACCGAGCTCAAGTGGATCGACGACCACGTGGACGGCAAACCGTACGGGGTGGACGTCGTCATGCCGGCCTCCTACGAGGGCGCCGACTTCGCCGCCGAGGAACTGGTCGGCCGCCTGCAGTCCATGATCCCGGAAGGCCACCGCGCCTTCGTCGAGGACCTCCTGGCCAAACACGGCGTCCCGCGACTGTCGGGCGACGCCGAAGCCGGCCGCGTCCTGCTGGGCTGGACGGACGCCACCGCCCGGCCCCAGGTCGAGGTCGCCCTGCGGCACCCCATCGCGCTGCTCGCCAACGCCCTCGGGCCGCCGCCCGCCGACGTCGTCGATCTCGCGCACTCCCACGGCGTCAAGGTCGCCGCCCTCGCCTCCACCCCGCGCCACGCGCTCAAACAGGTCGAGGTGGGCGTGGACGTCGTCGTCGCCCAGGGCACCGAGGCCGGCGGGCACACCGGCGAGATCTCCACCATGGTGCTCATCCCGCAGGTCGTGGACGCCGTGGACGTGCCCGTCCTCGCGGCCGGCGGCATCGGCAACGGCCGCCAGATGGCCGCCGGGATGGCGCTGGGGGCCGAAGGCGTGTGGACCGGCTCGCTGTGGCTCACCGTCGAGGAGGCCGACACGCCGGAGATGGCCAAGCGCCGCATCCTGGAGGCCACCTCCCGCGACACCGTCCGATCCCGGAGCTGGACCGGCAAGCCCGCCCGGCTGCTCCGCAACGAGTGGACCGAGGCGTGGGAGTCGGAGGAGTCGCCGGGGACGCTGCCGATGCCGCTGCAGTTCATGCTGGTGTCGGACGCGCTGCGGCGGATCGGGCGGTCGGACGCCTCCGAGCTGGCCACGTTCCCCGCCGGGCAGATCATCGGGGTGATGAACTCCGTGCGGTCGGCGAAGGACGTGGTGTTCGGGCTGGTGGAGGAGTACGGGGAGGCGCTGGAACGGCTGGAGCGCCTCACGGGCGACTAGGCGCTGGAACGGCTGGAGCGCCTCACGGGCGACTAGGCGCTGGAACGGCTGGCGCCACTCATGGGCGACTGACGGTTAGACGGGCACGACTGTGACCAGGCTCTCCAGGCCCACGAAGTCGTCGGTGTTGCGGGTGTACAGCGGCAGGCCCCGGCTGGAGGCGACAGCGGCGATCATGAGATCCATGCGCCTCGGCCGGGGGTCGCGCTTGGCCGCTCTGGTGAGTGCGACGAGAGAGCCGTAGCGGGCCGCCGCGTCGGCGTCGAAGGGCAGTGGCTCGAAGTCGACCACGGCGGCCCCGAGCCTCTCCACGCGGGCGGCCCGGGTCGCCTCGTCCTTCGCCATGGCCACGCCTTGATGCAACTCGGCGAGGGTGATCGCCGTGAGTTCCGGCTGAGCAGGGAGGGCCTCCGCGGGGATCTCGCCGAGATCGATGTACACGCACGTGTCGATGACCCCGCTGGCGTGACGTTCAGCCATGACGGCGCTCCCAGGGATCGTCGTCCACGCGATCCTCGGTGCCGAAGTGCTCATCGGCCTCGCGGCGCATCTCGGCGTAGTCGACCCGGGGCAGCAGACGATGCTTGGTGACCAGCTCTTCCGCGCTCAAGCGGCGTCTGCGTGGCAGCGGCCGCAACTCTGCGATCTCGACGCCGTTGCGGGTGATGTGGAAGGTCTCACCCGCCTCGACCTGATTCATGACGGCGGCGGAGTTGTTTCGGAACTCTCGTTGACTGATGACCTTCATCATGCGACCCATCGTAGCCCTGTGTAGCTCACTGTGCTACACGCTAAGACTACCCGCCTCAGTGCCCCTCGTACGCGGCCGGCCGCTTCTCGCGGAAGGCCCGGGTGCCCTCCTTGGCGTCCTCCGACCCGATGACCGGCCACCCCAGCTCGTCCGACACCTTCAACGCCTCGGCTTCCGGCATCCCCAGCGTGTCCCGATACGTCCGCAAGATGGCCTGCACAGCCAGCGGCCCCGAGGAGGCCACGTCCTCGGCCAGCTCGCGCGCCACCGCCAGCGCCTGCCCGTCCGGCACCACCCGGTTGACCAGCCCCATCGACAGGGCCTCGGCGGCGGTGATCGGGCGGCCGGTGAGCAGGAGGTCCATGGCGTGGCAGTACGGGATCTGCCGGGGCAGCCGGACGGCGCTGCCGCCCATCGGGAACAGCGCCCGCTTGGCCTCGAACAGCCCGAGGGTGGCCGACTCGGCCACCACCCGCAGGTCCGTGCCCACCAGCAGCTCGGTGCCGCCGGCCACCGCGTAGCCCTCCACCGCGCAGATGATCGGCTTGGTCGGCAGGTCCTCGCGCAGCAGGCCCTTCCAGTGGAAGTTGGGGATCCGGGCCGCGCGGGCCTGTACGTCGGGGTCGGTGGACGGCTGACCCATGGCTTTGAGGTCGGCGCCGGCGCAGAAGGTGCCCTCGGCGCCCGTCAGGATGGCGACCCGCACGCCCGGCTCGCCCGACGCGTACGCCCACGCCGAGGCCAGGCCGATCAGCATGTCGGAGGAGAGCGCGTTGCGGGCCTCCGGCCGGTTCATGGTGACGATCAGGACGTGGCCGTCGCGTTCGATCCGGCAGTGGGGGGTGCTGATCGGCAGGACTTCCACGGACGCCTCCAGAGTGACTAGATCAAGCGCTTGCTACGAAGTATGGGCCGGGATACGCTCCCAAAAAAGAGAACAGGTTCCTATTTTTCTCGCTCCCGCGCTGAGGAGATCAGATGGGCACGCTCGGCTTCTGGAGGCTCGCGCAGGCGGATCCCGAGTGGATCGCGGCCGTGGACCCCGATGGCACCCGGCACCGCGCGGGCGACCTGCTGGCCCGCTCGAACCGGCTCGTGCACGGGCTGCGCGAGCTCGGCCTCCAGCCCGGAGACGGTGTCTGCGGGCTGGTGCCGAACGGTGCCGACGGCCTCGTCCTCTACCTGGCCGCCTTGCAGGCCGGCTGGTACTACACGCCGATCAACTGGCACCTGACCGGGCCCGAGATCGCCTACATCGTTTCTGACAGCGAGGCCAAGGCGTTCTTCGTGCACCCCCGCTTCCTCCAGGAGGGCTCCCGTGCGGCCGAGGCCGTCGAGCCCGAGCGCCGCTTCCTGCTCGGAGGCGAGGCCGAGGGGTTCCGCCGGGCGAGCGAGCTGACCGACGGGCAGCCGGACACCGCGCCCGCCGATCGCACCGCCGGCGCGACCATGCACTACACCTCGGGCACCACCGGCAAGCCCAAGGGCGTCAGGCGACCGCTCAGCGGCCTGGATCCGGACGACGCCGCCGAACTCATGACGTTCCTGCTCGGGTTGTTCGGCATCACCCCGGGCCGCCCGAACGCCCACCTGGTCACCTCGCCCAGCTACCACACGGCCGTGACCCAGTTCGGCGGCACGGCCCTGCACATGGGGCACACCCTCGTCTACATGGACAAGTGGGACGCGGAGGGGATGCTCGCGCTCTGCGAGCGCCACGGCGTCACGAACTCGCACATGGTGCCGACCCACTTCAAGCGCCTGCTCGCGCTCCCCGAACAGGTCCGGAAAAAGTACGACCTGTCGTCGCTGCGGTGGATGATCCACGCGGCCGCCCCCTGTCCCGTCCCCGTCAAATGGGCGATGCTCGACTGGTGGGGCGACTGCGTGTACGAGTACTACGCGGCCACCGAGGGCGGCGGCACCCTGGCCACCCCCGAGGACTGGAAGGCCCATCCCGGCACCGTCGGCAAGGCCTGGCCGATCAGCGAGCTGCTCATCACCGACGAGCAGGGCGAGCCCGTGCCGACCGGCACCCCCGGCACCATCTACATGAAGATGATGGGCGTCCAGTTCGAGTACAAGGGCGACCCCGCCAAGACCGCCGCGAACCGCCTCAAGGACCACTTCACCGTCGGCGACATCGGATACCTGGACGAGGACGGCTTCCTCTACCTCTGCGACCGCAAGGCCGACATGATCATCTCGGGCGGGACGAACATCTACCCCGCCGAGATCGAGAACGAGCTCATGATCCACCCGAAGGTCGCCGACGTGGCCGTGTTCGGCATCCCGGACGAGGAGTGGGGCGAGCAGATCAAGGCCGTGGTCGAGCCCGCGCCCGGCGCCCAGCCGGGGCCCGAACTGGCCGCCGAGCTGCTGGCCTCGCTGGACGGCCGGCTGTCCAGGATGAAGTGGCCCAAGAGCATCGACTTCATCGCCGAGATGCCCCGCGAGCCGAACGGAAAACTGCTCAAACGCAAACTTCGCGCCCCGTACTGGGAGGGACACGACCGTGCCATCTGATCCGCTGGTCGCTCAGCACGTCCTGGAGTTCCCCGGCGGCTACACGCGTACGACCGGGCCGGTCATCGGCCGGTTCCTCAGCGAGTTGCGCGCCCGCCGCATCGTCGGGGTGCGGACGGCGGAGGGGCGGGTGCTCGTCCCCCCTCTGGAGTACGACCCCGCGACCGGCGAGCCGGTGACCGGCGAGTACGTCGAGGTCGGCCCCGCCGGCACGGTCACCACCTCGGCCTGGGTGGACGAGCCGCTCGACGGCCACCCCCTGGACCGCCCCTTCGCCTGGGCGCTGATCCGGCTCGACGGCGCCGGCACCGACCTCCTGCACGCCGTCGAGGCGGAGAACCCCAAGGCCCTCGCGCCCGGCACCCGGGTCTGGCCGGTCTGGCGCGACAGCCCCACCGGCCACATCACCGACATCTCGCACTTCGCCCCCGAGGTCACGAGGATCGTGTCCGGCGTGCGCGCCGAATACCGCCTCCAGGCAGGCGGCGCGCTGCGCGTCTTCCTGGAGGGCGTCGAGCGCGGCGTCCTGCTCGGCAGCCGCTGCGAGCAGTGCGAGAAGGTGTACGTCCCGCTCCGGCTGGCCTGCCCCGAATGCGGAAACAACCTCCCCGACACGCTCGAACTCCCCGACACCGGCACGATCACCACGTTCGCCATCAACAACCTGCCCGACCCCCGGGCCCCCGAGGTGCCCTTCGTGTCGGCGTACATCCTGCTCGACGGGGCGGACATCCCCATGATCGCCCTCATCGGGGACGTACCCGCTCACGAGGTGCGCCAGGGCATGCGGGTCAGGGCGGTCTGGGTGCCCGAGAGCGAGCGCACGGCGTCCATGGCGAACATCCGCTGGTTCGCCCCCACCGGCGAGCCTGATGTGGAGCTGGCATGAGAGACGTGGCCATCGTCGCGTTCGCGCAGACGCGGCACACCGACACCGACACGGGGCTGAGCGAGCACGAGCTGATCCACCCCGTGATCAGCGAGGTCAAGGAGCGCACCGGGCTCAAGCGCTTCGGCTTCACCTGCTCGGGAAGCTGCGACTACCTGGCGGGCGCGCCGTTCTCGTTCGTCTCGGCGCTCGACGCGCTGGCCGCCTGGCCGCCGATCTCCGAGAGCCACGTCGAGATGGACGGCGCCTGGGCCCTGTACGAGGCGTGGGTGCGGCTCCAGCACGGCGACGTCGACTCCGCCCTGGTCTACGGCTTCGGCAAGTCGTCGCTCGGCGACCTGCGGACGATCATGACGTTGCAGCTCGACCCGTACTACCTGGCCCCGCTCGGCCTCGACCAGCTCTCCTACGCCGCGCTGCAGGCCGCCGCCGTGGGCGCGGACCGGCAGGAGCTCGACGAGATCGTCCGGCGCAGCCGGGCCGACGGCCGGGGCAACCCGTACGCGTTCGACCTGCCAGAACCCGACGGGGACGACTTCGCCGTACAGCCGCTCAAGAAGACGGACGTGCCGCCCATCACGGACGGCGCCGCCGCGATCGTGCTCGCGGCCGGCGACCTGGCCACCGAGCTGTCCCCGCGCCCCGCCTACATCAGAGGCATCGCGCACCGCACGGAGCCGCACTACCTGGGCCTGCGCGACCTGGCCCGCTCGGCGTCCGCCGCCGACGCGGCCCGCGCCGCCGGGGTCGGCAAGGGGCCCGTCGAGGTGGCCGAGCTGCACGCCCAGTTCCCGCACGAGGAGGTCATCCTGCGCGAGGCGCTCGAACTGGGCGGCGACACCGTGATCAACCCGTCGGGCGGCCCGCTCGCCGCCAACCCCGTCATGGCCACCGGCCTCATCCGCATCGGCGAGGCCGCCCGCCGCATCCACGACGGGACGGCGGGCCGCGCGGTCGCGCACGCCGCGAGCGGCCCCTGCCTGCAGCAGAACCTCGTGACCGTCCTGGAGGCATGACCATGGGTAACCGGTGTGCGGTCATCGGCGTCGGCCAGACGCACTACACGACCAAGCGCAGGGACGTCTCGATCGCCGGCCTCGTACGCGAGGCGGCGCTGCGCGCGCTGGAGGACGCCGGGCTGACGTTCAAGGACATCGACGCCGTGGTCATCGGCAAGGCGCCCGACCTGTTCGAGGGCGTGATGATGCCGGAGGCGTACCTCGCGGACGCGCTCGGCGCGGCCGGCAAGCCGATGATGCGCGTGCACACGGCGGGCAGCGTCGGCGGCTCCACGGCCCTGGTCGGCGCCTCGCTCATCCAGGGCGGCGTGCACGAGCGGGTGCTGGTGGTCGCCTTCGAGAAGCAGTCGGAGTCCAACGCCACCTGGGCGCTGTCCACCCACCTGCCGTTCAGCGCGTCGCTGGTGGTGGGCGCGGGCGGCTACTTCGCGCCGCACATCCGCGAGTACATGCGCAGGTCCGGCGCCCCCGGCCACATCGGCACGCTGGTGGCCGTCAAGGACCGGCTGAACGCGCTGAAGAACCCGTACGCGCACCTCAAGATCCCCGGCATCGACCAGAAGATGGTCGAGGCCACGCCCATGCTCTGGGAGCCCATCCGCTACCTGGAGACCTGCCCGTCCAGCGACGGCGCCTGCGCGATCGTGCTGTCGTCGGAGTCGGCCGCCACCGGCACCCCCGCCTGGGTGCACGGCACCGCCATGCGCTCCGAGCCGATCTTCCGCGCCGGCCGCGACACGGTCAGCCCCCAGGCGGGCAAGGACTGCGCCGCCGACGTCTACCGGCAGGCCGGCATCGCCGACCCGCGACGGCAGATCGACGTGGCCGAGGTGTACGTGCCGTTCTCCTGGTACGAGCCCATGTGGCTGGAGAACCTGGGGTTCGCGGCCGAAGGTGAGGGCTGGAAGCTCACCGAGTCGGGCGCCACCGCGCTCGACGGTGACACCCCGTGGAACGCCTCAGGCGGGGTGCTGTCGAGCAACCCGATCGGGGCGTCGGGGCTGATCAGGTTCGCCGAGGCCGCGCTGCAGGTGCGCGGCATGGCGGGCGAGCACCAGGTGGACGGCGCCCGTACGGCGCTCGGCCACGCGTACGGCGGGGGAGCCCAGTTCTTCGCGATGTGGATCGTCGGACGGGAGAGACCCTGATGGAGTTCAACCACGCTGACCTGTTCGAAGGCCTCGCGGACACGATCGGGGAACGCACGGCCGTCGTCTGCGGCCAGGAGCGCCGCACCTACGCCGAGCTGGAAGCCGAGGCGAACCGGCTCGCCCACTACCTGCTGGACCTCGGCATCCAGCCCGGCCAGCACGTCGGCCTGCACCTCTACAACAGCATCGAGTACGTCGCCGGCATGCTCGCCGTGCTCAAGATCAGGGCCGTGCCGATCAACGTCAACTACCGCTACGTCGAGGCCGAGCTGCTCTACCTCTACCGCGACTCCGACATCAGGGCGCTGATCTACGACGTCGAGTTCGAGCCGAGGGTGAGTGCGGTGCTGGAGCAGGCGCCGCTGCTCAAGCACCTCATCGTCGCGGGCGGGCCGCCGTCGATCGCGTCGGCGGTGCCGTACGCGACGGCGATCGAGCGCGGCAAGCCGGAACGGGGCTTCGCGCCGCGCTCCGGCCAGGACGTCTACATCATCTACACCGGCGGCACCACCGGCATGCCCAAGGGCGCCATGTGGCACGTCGAGGACCTGTTCATGGGCTTCGGCGGCGGCAACCCGTACGGCGAGCCGCGCGCCACCCCGCAGGAGGTCATCGACGAGGCCGTCAAGGCCAACCCCACCGTGATGCTGGCCGCCTCGCCGCTCATGCACGGCGCCGCCCAGATGGCCATGTTCCTCACCTGGTGGATGGGCTCGACCATCGTGTTCGTGCGCAAGTTCGACGCTGACGCGGTGTGGCGGGCGGCGGAGGCCGAACGCGCGCTCACGATCAGCATCACCGGCGACGCCATGGCCAGGCCGCTGGCCGAAGCCCTGGAGCGCGGCTCGTACGACGTCTCCTCGCTGTTCGTGATCAGCTCCACCGGGGCCATCCTGAGCGGCGCCGTCCGCGACCGCCTCCAGGAGCTGCTGCCGAACATCATGATCCTCGACAGCTTCGGCTCCACCGAGTCCGGCTACACCGCCTCCGGCGTGGCCGGCTCCTCACCCGAGAAGGGCCTGCGCTACCAGCCGAACTCCGTCGTCAAGCTGGCCGTGCTCGACGAGAAGGGCCGGCCCGTCGAGCCGGGCTCCGGCCAGCTCGGCACCGTCGCCAGGTCGGGGCGGGTGGCGTTCGGCTACTACAACGACCCCGCCAAGACCAGCCGCACCTTCGTCACCGACGAGGACGGCAACCGCTGGCTGCTCACCGGCGACCTGGCCACCGTCGGCACCGACGGCACCGTGAACATCTTCGGCCGTGGCTCCCAGTGCATCAACACCGGCGGGGAGAAGGTCTTCCCCGAGGAGATCGAGGCGGTGCTCAAGGGGCATCCGGCGGTGTTCGACGCGGTGGTGACCGGGGTGCCCGACGAGCGGTGGGGCAACAAGGTCGCGGCCGTCGTCGAGCCCCGCCCCGGGGTCGAGGTCACCGCCGCCGACCTGGACGCGCACTGCAGGCAGCTCCTGTCCGGGTACAAGGTGCCGCGCACGTACGCGTTCGTCACCGAGATGGTGCGCTCACCGGCCGGAAAGGCCGACTACCGGTGGGCCCGCGAGACGGCGGCCCGAGCGGACGCCTGACCTCGCCGCCTCCGGGGTAGGGGCGGCCGGATGTTCGACGATTTCCAGAGCGACATGATCAGCGTGGGCGAGACGGAGCTGTTCGTCCGGTACGGCGGCTCCGGCAGCCCACTGCTGCTCCTGCACGGCCACCCCCGCACCCACGCGACCTGGCACCGCGTCGTCCCCCTCCTCGCCCCGCACCACACGGTGATCTGTCCAGACCTGCGCGGGTACGGGCGCTCCGGCAAGCCGCGCACCACCCCCGGCCACGAGCCCTACTCCAAGCGCGCCATGGCCGGCGACATGGTGGCCCTCATGCGGACGCTCGGGCACGAACGCTTCGCCGTGGCGGGGCACGACCGCGGCTCGTACGTCGCCCACCGCCTCGCCGCCGACCACCCCGACGCCGTCACCCGCCTGGCGGTGATGGACGGCATCCCCATCGGCGAGGCGCTCGCCCGTGCCGCCGCCCGCTTCGCCGCCGCCTGGTGGCACTGGTTCTTCCTCGGGCAGACCGCCAAGCCCGCCGAGCGGGTGATCAACGCCGACCCGGACGGCTGGTACCGGGGGACGGCCGAGGAGATGGGGGAGGAGGCGTACGAGGACTACCGGCGGGCCATCCACGACCCGGCCACCGTTCACGCCATGTGCGAGGACTACCGGGCGGGGCTGACCGTGGACCGGGCCGCCGACGACGCCGACCGGCGGGCGGGGCGCCGGCTCGGCTGTCCCGTGTTGTTCCTCTGGTCGGCCAAGGACGACATGGAGGAGCTCTACGGGGACCCGCTGGAGATCTGGCGGGAGTGGGCCGATGAGGTGACCGGACAGGTGATCGACAGCGGGCACCACATGGCCGAGGAGGCGCCGGAGGAGGTGGCGGCGGCCCTGCTGGCCTTCCTCCGCCCTTAGCGCCTTCTCGTTAGAGCTGCATCTCGCCCCCGTCGACGACCAGGTCGGCGCCCAGGAAGAAGCTGCCCTGGTCGGAGGCGAGGAAGGCCACCACGCTGGCGACCTCCTCCGGGCGTCCGATCCGGCCGAGCGGGACCGCCGCGGCGAAGTCCGACTTGGTGGCGGGCGCGTTGCCCCCCGCGACCACGCCGTCGAGCCCGGGAGTGTCGATGGTGCCCGGGGAGATCGCGTTGACCCGGATGCCGCGGCCCTTGAGCTCGTTGGCCCAGGTGCGGGCGAAGGACCGGACCGCCGCCTTGGAGGCCGCGTACGCGCCGAACGCCGCGACACCGTCACCGGCCCGCACCGAGCTGTTCAGGATCACCGACGCGCCGTCGTTGAGCAGCGGCAACGCCTTCTGCACCGTGAACAGGGTGCCCCGGACGTTGACGCCGAAGGTCTCGTCGAAGTGCTCAGGGGTGGTCTGCTCCAGCGTCGCGAACGACGCGGCGGCGGCGTTGGCGAACAGCACGTCCAGGCCCCGGCCCCGGGCCCGGACCGCGGCGTAGAGCCGGTCCAGGTCGGCCGGGTCCGCGATGTCGCCCCGCACGGCCGTCGCCGAGCCGATGCGCTCCACCGCCGCGTCCAGGACCTCCTTGCGGCGGCCGGTGATGAAGACGTGCGCGCCTTCGGCCGCCAGCCGGACGGCGGTCGCGAGACCGATCCCCGTTCCGCCGCCGGTGACGACGGCGGTCTTACCTTCGAACTGTCCCATACTTCTCACCTCGTCATATTCCTGTACCGATCGGTACCGTAGCACTTCAGGACCGATCGGTACAAAAGCGGTATGATCGATCGCATGACCACCCGCAGCAAGGCGCCGATCGGCCGGCCGCGCGGCTTCGACGCCGACAAGGCGCTCGACGCGGCCATGCGCGTCTTCTGGGAGCAGGGCTACGAGGGCGCCAGCCTCACCGACCTGACCAACGCCATGGGCATCAGCCGCACCAGCATGTACGCCGCCTTCGGCAGCAAGGACGACCTGTTCCACCAGGCCCTGCGGCGCTACACCGACGGCCCCGCCGCCTACGTACCCCGAGCCGTGGAGGAGCCGACGGCGGCGCAGGTGGCCGCGGCCTTCCTGCACGGTTCCGTCCGTGCCACCACCGATCCCGGGTGTCCTGCCGGGTGCTTCGGCGTCCAGGGCTCCCTGGCGGCGGGCGAGGCCGGGCTCGGCGCTCGCGACACGTTGACGGCCTGGCGCAACAACGGCATCTCACTCCTGCGGGACCGGCTCCAGCGGGCCGTCGACGATGGCGACCTGCCCGAGCAGGCCGATCCCGACGTGCTCGCCCGCTACCTCATGGCCGTCGCCAACGGCATCGCCGTCCAGGCCACCGGCGGCGCGACTCGCGACGAGCTCCACCTGGTGGCCGACATGGCACTACGGCAGTGGCCGCCCGCCTGAGGCGGCGCGGTGCTTCGTCCGACCCCTGCCTTGAGTCAGCTCAGGCGGCGCAGCTCGGCCTCCACCGCCTTCGCGTCGTGCGTCCGGCCCGCCTTCTCCAGCAGCTTCAGCCGTCCGGCCAGCACGTCACGCAACAGATCCGGCTCCGCCACCGGCAGCTCGCGCAGCAGGTCTGCGGAGACGCGCAGAGCGGCGTCGGCGGCGTCGTCCCTGCCCAGCTCCTGCTGGCAGAAGCCGAGCCGGGCGTGCGCCACCGCCCTGGTCAGCTCGTCCCGCGTCACCTGGGTGCTGCGGTGGAAGACCAGCCCGGCCTCCAGCGCCCGGCCCGCCTCCATCAGCGCGTCACCCAGCATGAGCATCGCCCGCGACAGCAGCCCGGCCTGCATCGGGTTCCCCGGCGAGAACCGCTCCAGCGCCGCCACCGCCTCCCGCAACGGCAGGATCGCCTCCGCCGCCAGGTCCCGCATCCGCAACGCCGAAGCCAGCGTGAGGCAGGCTCCCGCGCGGCTGGTGTGCAGGGCCTGCGCGTTCATGCCCGTGGTCAGCAGCTCGTCGTAGATCGCGATCGCCTCACGCGCCCGCGCCTCCGCCTCCGCGCCGCCGTCCAGCCGCAGCAGCGGCATCAGCTCCGAGCTCTGCGCCAGCGAGTCGGCCAGGATCGCCCGGTGCGTCAGATCGTCCGGGGAGCGTCTGGCCAGCGGGATCAGGCCCTCTACCAGCGTGTTCGCGGCGGCCAGCTCGCCCAGCATCATGTGGCACCTGGCCAGGCGCTGGGTGGCCAGGGCGTGCTTCACGGTGCCCGGCTCGTGGCCGGTCGTGGCGGTACGTGCGTACTCGGCGGCCTCCTGTGGGCGTCCGGCGGTCAGGAGGTCGTCGGCGATCAGGGCGGCGGTCTCGGCGGCGGCCAGCGGCTCGTGCAGGTCGGTGAACAGGCGCAGGGCTTCCACGAGGTGCGCCAGCGCCTCCTGGCCGCGGCCGAACGTGCGCAGCACCCGGCCTTTGACCTGAATCGCCTGCGCCCGCACCCGCCTCGGGTCACTGCCGCCCGGCATCCCGTGTGCCGCTTCCCCAGCGCGGTGGGGATCATGTCCCGCTTCTCCTGCGCGGTGGGGATCATGTCCTGCCATCCCCGCGCGGTCCGGCTCGTGTTCTGCCTCCCCGGCGCGGTCCAACTCGGCCAGTGACCAGGCCATCGCCTCCAGGGCGGCCTGGGGGCGGTCCAGCGCGGCCAGGGTGGAGCCGAGCTGGGCGTAGGTGGCGGCGGCGAGGGCCGGGTCGTCCAGCTCGTCGCAGAGGTCGGCGGCTCGTTCGCAGTGGGCCAGCGCCTCTACGGCCCGGCCTCGGTCGAGGAGCTCGGCCGCGTAGTGGTGGAGGGTGTCGGCGAGCATCCGGACGAGCCGATCACCGGCCGCGTCCGGCACGCTGTTCCCGCCTCCACCGGCCGCGTCCGGCACGCCGTCCTCCCGCTCACCGGTCATGCACTGCGTGAGCAGGTCGATGGCCTGCTCATGCACCTCCAGCCCCGCCGGATCAGCCCGGTCATCAGGCAGAGCGGCGAGCGTGGCGAGGGCCGAGGCGAGGGCCTCCCGATGGGCGGGCGCCACACACGCGAGCTCCCGATGAACCCGCACGGCCAACTCCGCGACCGCAACGGCACTCGCCCCGTCACCCACCCGCGCCGCCCCAGCACCGAGCCCCACCAGACACCGCCCGTACCGGCCGTAAGTCTCCAGCGCCCCGCTGCTCAGCGGCACCTCCCGCACCAACGCCTCCGTGAACGCCGTGAGCGGCCCCACCAGCCCATCCACCACCACCCCAGGCTGCCCCGCGAACCGAGCCAGCTCCTCCACGACGTCATCCAGCACCGGCACCCCGGGCACCGGCCGCAACCCAAGGACCTGCGCGTACAGGGCGACCCCTGCACCCGGCCCCTCCTCCTCCACCCGGATCCCGGCCAGCCGCACCGACGCCAGCAGATGCACACCGACCAGATCGTGCGGAACCGTCCCGATCCGTCCCATGGCCGCCGTCCCCTCGGCCAGCCGGTCGCGGGCGGCGTCACTCTCGTGCAGCTCCGCCAGGCACAGCCCGGCCAGCTCCAGGCAGGTGGCGGCGAGCAGCCGCTCCTCGACGGTGGAGGGAGACGGGACGAGTTCGAGCGCGCGGGTGACCGAACGGAGCGCGCCGTCGGGGCTCTGCCTGGCGAGGCGGATCCCGCCCTGCAACCGGAGGGCCCCGGCCAGGGCCAGCGGGTGTTCGGCACGTTCGGACACGAGCCGTTCGTAGAGCCCGACCACCCGATCCGCGGCGGCCTCGGCGTCGGACGGGCAGGCGGCGCGCGACAGGGCGAGGGTCTCCAGGACCATCAGCCGCGCCAGCTCCGTACGGAACTCGGCGCTCGCCTCGGCGTGCGGTTCGTACGACTCGATGGCCGTGAGCAGGTGCGGGATGGCCTCCTTGTACCGTCCGAGCCCCACGAGCGAACGCCCGAGCGCCGCGGCCACCATGCCGACGGCGATCGCGTGCGGCCGGTCGGGCCCGGCGTGCCGCTGGAGCAGCTCTGCCGCCTGCATCGCCAGCGCGAACCCGTCCCCTGGCCGGCCCGCCTCCGCCCAGGCCTGGGCAAGCGAGGCTTGCGCGGACAGGTACGCATGAATCTGCTCGATCTCCGGCATGCCGGCGTCCTCGACGGCCTCCCTGCACTCGGCCAGCCGCCGCTCCGCCCGCTCCACGGCCTCCTCCGGCCGGGACCTCGACAGCAACCACGGCTCCGCCGCCGGACGGTCGGGCTGCCGGGCCGACTCCAGCCGTCCGCGTGCCTCGTCGCGGTGGGCCAGGTAGGAGTCGTCGTCGAGGCTCAGCAGGTCGTACAGCTCGGCGGCGATCTCAAGGTGCGCCAGCCCATCGGCGGTCCTGCCCAGCTCGTCCAGGCAGAGACCGAGCAGCCGCCTGCCCCTGGCGTCGGTGGCAGTGCGCCGCTCGGCCGCCACGGTCATCGCCTCCTGCAGCGGGGCGAGCGCCTCGTCGGGGCGGTCGTCCATCAGCAGCAGCTCGCCGAGGTCGAGAAGCCGGCCGGTGAGGGCGGGGTGGTGCTCGTCCGGTTCCAGCGTGACGAGGGCGCGCAGGTTCCGTACGGCTTCAGCGGCCGAACGCACGGCGGCGTCCAGGTCCTCCAAGCGGGCATGCAGCCTGGACAGCACGGCCGCGGCCGACGCCAGCATGGCGCGAAGGCCCGGCTCCTCGGCGGCCAGGGCCCGCAGTCGCGCGACGGCCTCGGCGGCCGGGGCCCGGGCCTCGGCCGGTCTGCCGTTCGCCTCCAGCCAGGTGGCCGCGCGGTGCAGGTCGTGGGCCACGTTTCTGCTGGTGGGGGCGGTGTTCTTGACGGCGGTGGTGGCGGCTGCGGCCAGGCAGGCTGCCAGGTCGGGCAGCGCGTCATCGACGGCGGTCTCCTCGGACGAGGTCAGCGGGCCTGGCGACTGGAACCCCGCCGCCCGCTGCTCAGCCCCGACCCCGCCCCTGACCTCAGCCCCGTCTCCGCCCCTGACCTCAGCTTCGGCTCCGTCCCGGGTTCCAGCCGCAGCTTCGCCTCCAGTCCCGTCCCCGCTCTCGCCACCGGTCCGGGTCGTGGCAGGGGTCGCGGTCGGCGGCGTGCGCGCCCCGAAGACCCCCACCGCCACCTCACCAGCGCGCCGAGCCAAGACCGGCTCGGGCAGCACCGCCAGAATCCCTCTCACCCGAGACGCGAACTCGCCGCTCCCACCCGCCGCCTCGAACGCCTCCACCGCCTCACCCAGCCGCCCGAGCTCCAGCAACGCGCAGGCGACGTTGTAGTGCGCCCTGTCAGCCCGCTCCGCGTAACGGGAATCCTCCTCGGCCAGGATCCGGTACCGCGCCGCCGCCTCCTGCGCGGGCTTGAACGCCCCGCCCGCTTCCCCGCCGAGCAGCAGACACGCCCCCAGCCCGAACAGCGCCTCCGCCCGCCCGGCCGCCTCCTCGTACGGGGGAGCGCCCGCATACGTCTCCACGGCCTCGGCCGCCGCGACAACCGCCTCCCCGACCTTGCCCACGGCCGCCAGCGCACTCGACAGCCACGTCAACGATCCGGCCAGCGCGAGCCGCCCACCGCTGCCCCGCCGATGACGGATGGCCAGCTCGGCCAGCGTCACATTGAGCGCCCGACACCCCAGCCCGGCCTCCCGCACCCCCAGCCCGGCCTCCCGCACCCCCAGCCCGGTCCCGCGCACCTCCAGCTCCGCTTCCCGCACCCCCGGCCCGATCTCCCGCACCCGCGTTGTTGCTTCCCGCGCCCCCACCTCCGCCTGCGGCACTCGCGCCCCGATGGGCAGCGCGGCCACGGTCTCAGCGAGCTGTCTGTCGCCCGCGAACAGAAGGAGCGCGGCATTCAGCGCATCGCCGAGCCCGGCGGCGGGGTTCGCCACAGCCTCCGCGACCAGCTTGCCCAGGCGGCTGGCGACCAGCGACCACAACGCCGCCCTGACCGGCTTCCTGGCCGCCGACAGCCGCAGAACGTCGAGCATGCGTACGAGGTGATGAACCGTGCGGCCCTCATGGTCGTGGACGGCGAGCACGAGCGCATCCAGGTCCTCGGTCCCGGCCAGGAGCTGCTCGGCCACCAGGTCGTGCCCGAGCGGCGCGGGCCGCCCGCCGCGCAGGTGATCGGGAGGGCTCGGGAACAGGTGCGTCAGCCAGCGGGCCACGGTGAGCGTGCCGTCCCGAACGTCGGCGTCAGGAGGGGACGTGCCGCTCGGCGGGTCACTCGCCTGACCGGGGGCACGGGAACGAAGCCCCGGGACGGTTGTCAGAAGGCCGGGAAGCTCGGCGGGCGTCGGCGTGGTGAGCGTGAGAACCGCCACCGCCTGTTGCGCCGTCGCCTCGCTGAGGGGCTCCTCGTCGTCCGGCCAGACCCGTTCCCACTGACACCGCTCACGCGCCAGAAACCGCCCGATCAGCCCACTACCGCCCGCGCCGCCCGCACCCTCACCCGAAAACCGGCCCGCACCCTCGCTTCGGCCCGCACCCGCTCCCGCATCCGTGCCTCGCCTCGGTGCCCCATCGCCTTCCGACGCCCGGCCTTCAGCCCCTCCTGCCGTGCCCGCCGACTCCTCACCGACCTCCCCGTCCCCATCACACAGCCGCAGCAGCGCGGCCAGGTGGACATGGAGCGGAAGACCGTACTCCGGATCGTCCAACCGAGGCGGCTCGGGCAGCGCGGCCCGGCTCGGGGCGAACGCCTTCATGGCCGCCCGAGCGTGCTCGTTCCGCTCGGTCAGCGTCAGCGGGCGGGCGTTGAGCTGCACCGTCGTCGTGTTGAGCCGCCTGAGCCAGCCACCCGCCGCCGTGTCCAGCCGCCGCCACCACTCCGCCTCTCCCGGCTCCCGCGCCACCAGCAGCAACCGCACCCGCGCGTTGTGCCCGTGCTTGGCCAGCCGCCGCACCAGCTCGCCCACCACCGGCGAGGACGCCTCCGGCCGGTCCACCACCACCAGAGTGGGCCTCACCGCATCAAGCGTCACGACCTCACCGACCGCCTCGCTCCCGGCCCGCCCACCGGACGCCTGCTGCTCCGCACGCCCACCGGACGCCTGCTGCTCCGCACGTCCTCCCGAGGCCTGCTGCTCCGCACGTTCCTTCGACGCCTGCGTCGCGAGCCGCTCCCCGGACAGCAGCCGCGTCACCACCTCCAAGGGCAGGAACCCCGCATCCCACCCCGCCTGCGCCAACTCCACACACAGCTCACCCGCCAGCCGCGTCTTCCCCGTCCCCCCGCGCCCGCTCAACACCGCGACCGATAGCGGCCCGGGCTCGGCGGCCCAGGCACGCAGCTCACCCAGCTCCTCGCCCCGCCCCAGGAACGGCACCACCGCGTGCCGCGCCATCAACAGCACCCAGTCAGGGCAGTCCTGCGGCAACTGCTCGCGAGCCGGTACGAGCAGCGCCGGCAGGGCCACCGATCGGTGGCTCTCGGACACGGTCTCCACCGGCCCCGGCGGCACCCCCACCAGCTCACGGAAGCGGGCATCGCCCAGCAGCGCGGTCACGGGCACGGCGTCCAGACGGCGCCCCGCGTACCCACCGGAACGGGGGAGGGCCACACCGACGAGCTGGCCGGCGGGCTCGGCGAGCAGCGCGGCGCCGGACATGCCGTACCAGAGCGAGGCAGGCGTCGCATCGAACCGGGGCGAGGACGATGGCGACGGCGAGGCAGGTGGCGCGTCGAGCTGGGGCGAGAGCACGCTCACCACCATCGCCTTGGACACCGCACCAGCCGGCGGGCTCACCAGCCCCGACAGCGTCTGCGCGTCCCGCAGCCCGCCCCGCTCCCCGGCCTGCGCGTACCCTCGGGCCACGCACCGCAGACGAAAGGAGCCGCCCCCCGCCACCCTGGCCCAGCGCTGGTGGGAGATCCCGGGCAGCTCACCCCAGGCCGCCTCGGACACGCGGAGCAGCACCACGTCCGCGCCACCGCGCCCCCGCCACACCGGCTCGGCCGTCAGCCAGCGCCCGGACCACGATGGCCGCACATGACAGGGCGCCACCACCTGCCCGGAGGTCAGCACCAGGTCGGCACCGACCGCGTATCCGGAGCCGGTCGTGCCGACGAGGTCGTCATGACCGGAAAAGACCTCTACGACCCGTTCGAGCCCGAGGCGGTGTGGTGGCGTGTCCATAGGTCCGCTACCTGTCAGCTACGTACGGAAGATGAAGCTCCCGATCAGCGCCTGATCTCCCTCTCACTATCGCATCAAGGCGCGGAAATTTCCTGGCTTGTCAGGCCTTCTCGGTCGTGAGCCAGGCGGCCAGCCCCAGGTACACGAGTCCGCTGCCGACGTCCAGCCGCCGCCGTGCGCGGGCCGAGTTCCGGACGCGGCCGGCCAGGGCGGAGGCGAGCATCGCGTACGTGCCGTCCGACGCCATCCCGAGCAGCAGCCACACGAGGCCGAACACCATGATCTGCAGCCAGACCGGCCCCGCCGAGGGGACGACGAACTGCGGCAGGAAGGCCAGGAAGAAGATCGCGGTCTTGGGGTTGAGCACGTTCACCACGAACCCCTCCCAGAACAGCCGCCGCCGCGACTGCACCTTCAGCTCGATGGTCTCCTCGCCGCCGGCCTTCTGCATGAGCTTGCGGACGCCGAGCCAGAGCAGGTACGCCACGCCCACGTACTTGACGATCGTGAACGCCGTGGCCGAGGCGGCCAGCAGCGCGCTGATGCCCAGCGCGGCGGCGGCGATGTGCACGATCGAGCCGGTGTGGATGCCGAGGACGGAGATCAGGCCGGCGGTGCGGCCTTGGGAGACGCTTCTGGTGACGATGTAGAGCACGGCGGGGCCGGGGACCAGCAGCAGCCCGAGGGTGGCCACGCAGAAGATGGCGAGTGTCGATATATCCGGCATGGGGCCATGCTAGGACGGGCGTCAAAGGCTTTGCCTGCGGCGGTCATCGCAGGCTGTCCGCAGATCCCCCGCGGCGGTCAGCGCAGGCTGTCCCGCAGAGCCGTGAGCAGTGCCTCGGTAGCCGGCGGATGGGGCGGATCGCCGTAAACCGCCGCGTACACATGCCTGGTGGACCCCGGCACCTCCGCCACATCGACCTCCGGATGCCGGTGCGCGGCCAGCGCCAGCCCCGGCAGCATGGTCAACCCCAGCCCGGCCGCCACCAGCGCCTGCACGGCCACGATGTCGTCGCTGGTGAACGCGATCCGCGGCTCGAACCCGGCCTTGTCGCAGACGTCCAGCAGATGGCTGCGGCACCGGTCGCACCCGGCGATCCACGCCGACTCCGCATGGTCGGCCGGCTGCCCGGGCGTCGTGCCGGAGACGAGGTAACTGGGGTCGTCGAGGAGGTGGAGCATGTGGATGCCGCCGTCCTCGGGGGCGGTGTCGTCGTACCGGAACATCACCGCCACGTCGACCCGCCCCGCCCGCAGCAGCCGCAGCGCTTCCGGGGGCTCGGTCTCGGTGAGCTGCAGACGCAGGCCGGGGTGCGCGGCGGCCATCAGGCCTGCGGCCTTCGGGATGAACGTCCCGAGCGCGGAGGGGAAGGCGGCCAGTCGCACCCGTCCAGAACGGAGCCCCACGTGGGCGGCCAATTCCTCGGCGGTGGCGTCGAGGCGGCCGATGATCTCGGAAGCCCGCTCGGCGAGCAGCCGGCCCGCCTCCGTGAGCCGGATGCCGCGCCCCGCCCGCTGGATGAGCTTGGCCCCGGTCTCGGCCTCCAGGCGGGCCAGGTGGTGGCTGACGGAGGGCTGCGAGTAGTGCAGCTCCTTGGCCGCCGCGGTGAGCGAGCCCTTGCGAGCGACGGCCACGAGCACGCGCAGGCGTACGACATCCAGCATTCATCAATCGTATCTATTGATCGGCCAGAAGACTTCTGTTGGACCTATCGTTCCAGATGCAGGACCGTAGGAAGGGAAGGCAGATCACTGATTGTTCCTAGGGGATCACCATGGATGTGGCCGCCACCACAGTCGCCAGGCCCGGACTCGAGCCGATCGTCTCGGGCGTGTCGCGGATCGTCGGCCGCCGGCTCGACGGCCACCGGACCGCGCTCGCCGTCGCCGCCCTGCTCCGCGAACACCTCCCGAGCCTCGACATCCTCACGCCGCAGGAGCGCGCGGGCTCGCCAGAACGGTACGTCTCCCACCTCCTCCACGCCGAGGAACACTTCTCCGTCGTCGGCGTCGTCTGGCGCCCCGGCCAGGACACGGTGATCCACGACCACGTGTCGTGGTGCACGTTCGGCATCCTCAGCGGCATCGAGGACGAGACGCTCTACCGCGACCTGGGTGATCACCTGGTCGAGATCGGGCGGGCGGAGAACCGTCCGGGGGAGGTCAGCGGTTTCGCGCCGCCCGGCGACATCCACAAGGTGCGCAACACCAGCTCGGAGACGGGGGTGTCGCTGCACGTGTACGGGGCGGACGTGAGCAGGCTCGGCAGCAGCGTCCGCCGGGTCTACGACCTCCCGGTCCTCTCGACGCGATGAGTTCCGGGGGCTCCGCCGGTCTGTCCTGGAGACACCCGATCCGAGGGAGCGACCATGGAACCCACGACGGAGCTCGACGCCCGCTTCAGCGCGCAGAACGCCGCTGCGACCCCCTGGACCGAGGCGCGGGAGCAACTCGCGAACGCTGAGACGTACTGGCTGAGCACGGTGCGCGCCGACGGCCGCCCGCACGTCACCACGCTGCTGGCCGTCTGGCAGGACGACGCCCTGCACTTCTGTACGGGGGCGCAGGAGCAGAAGGCCAGGAACCTGGAGGGCAACCGCAACTGTGTGCTGACCACGGGGGCCAGCGCTCTGCATGAGGGGCTGGACCTGATGGTGGAGGGGGTGGCCGAGCGCGTCACCGACCCGGGGAGGCTCAAGCGGCTGGCTGACACGTGGGAGGCGAAGTACACCGCGGAGTGGCACTTCGACGTGGGGGACGGGGTGTTCGTCAACGCCCATGGGGGAGAGGCGATGGTGTTCGCGGTGGCTCCGGCCAAGGTGCTGGGGTTCCGCAAGGGCGACTACGCCCAGACCCGGTGGCTCTTCCGCTAGATCCGAAAGAAAAGTTGCGCAACTAATATTGCGCAACTTTCCTTTTGCTTCTACGGTGGAAGCATGTCCTCCCCTGAGCAGACCCGCCGCATCACCGACCTCGACACGCTCAAGGCCCTGGGCCATCCCCTGCGCATCAAGCTCTACCGGGCGCTCTACGTCGCGGGCACGGCCACGGCCTCACAACTGGCCGACCAGGTGGACGAGGCCGTGTCGCTGGTCAGCTACCACCTGCGCAAACTGGCCAAGCACGGCATCATCGAGGAGTTCGAGGGGCGCGGCGGCGACGCCAGACAGCGATGGTGGCGGCCGGTGGTCACCAGCATGTCCTCCATGGACGAGGACTTCCGCGACGCCCCCGAGCGCAACGCCGTCCACACCGCCGTTTCCCGGGTGTACGCCCGGCAGCGCGTCGAGCTGTATGAGAGCTACCTCGACGCCAAGGGCGCGTGGAGCGACGACTGGCGCGACTCCGCCTTCTCCTCAGAGTCGCTGATGCTGCTCACCGTGGAGGAACTGCGCTCCCTGCGTGACGAGATCGGCGAACTGGTGGGTGCTTATCGGATGCGGGCGGAGGCGGCGCGGGAGGCGGGGGATACGGAGGGGCGGGAGAACGTCGCCGTGCAGACGTACGGCTTCCCGTTCCGAACCTGACCCATCAACCATCGGCCATCAGGAAGTGAGGGGCGTTCGATGTTAGATCCGGACTTGTACCTGTATGTCGAGCGGGAGAGGGGCCGCGAGCTGCGGGCGGAGGCCGATCGTCACCGCCTGGCCCGCCGGTCACGCGCTGCGTCCCGTACGTGGGAGCAGCGGGTTGGCTGGCTCCTTGTGGAGACGGGGCTGCGCTTGGTCGCACGGTATTGACCCAGTGGAACGGTCGTGTGTGCTCGACCTGGGTGAACTGGTGACCAGGGGATGGATCAGGGAATGTCGCCCGCCTTGTCCACGATCCCCGCTCCAAGAACCGACATCCCCATGGTTCCGTTGTCACTCCCCACTATCTTCACCCCCATGTAGTGGTAGTCCTCCGGATCCAGGATGTAGTACGCCTTGACGCCGTCCCCGGCGTCGAACACCACGCCGATCCCCGGCCGCCCGTCCGCGTCGGTGGCGCCCTCCTCGATGGACACCTGCGGAAGCTTGGCCAGCGCCCGATACATCCCCGCGACGGTGTCCGGCGGGATCATCGCCCCGAACTTCATGTACCACCCGATCGCCCCGAACACCTTGACGTCCTCCGCTATCTCCGGCGGGCAGGTGAGCGGGCAGACCGACAGGGGAGTCAGCTCGCGGTCGAGCCCACGGAAGTGCGCCAGCAACGCGTCCGGGTCCGACGGCAGCGCCTCCACCTCCTGCTGCGTACGCCCGACGTGGGTCGGGCCCTTCTCCTTGCCGAACTTGAGCTCGCCGTCCTCCGTCCTGAGCGCATGCCGCTTCCCGTCCATCCTGGCCCAGACCTCGAAGGTCGGCAGGTCGGCGCCTTCGAAGTGCTGCGTTTCCTTGACGTAGAACCACTGGCCGGGCCGGATCCGCAGAGCGGCGCTGCGATCGGCGACCAGCGCCGCCTGCTCCAGCACCGCCACCGCGCCACCCGCCTGTCCCGTACCGCTGGAGCGCGCCGCGCCGCCGGGCTGCGCCGCCACGCTGGGCTGAGGCACTGTGGGCGCCTGCTGAGGACGCAGGACGGCCATGGCCGCGACGGCCAGCAGGCACGCGCCCGCCACGCTCATCCCCAGCCGCAACCGGCGTCGCGGTCGTACGGGCCGCACGCCCCCGGCCGTTCGCTCGGCCAGCTTCCGCTCCACCTCCGACACGCTCAGCCCTTCGGGGACCTCGCTGCGCATCTCCCTGAGGAGTTCGATCTCGTTCACCATCAGTCATCCTTCGTCCGCGACGGTTGGATCGATGCCGGCGAGCACCCGGCGCAATCTGCTCCGAGCCCGGTTCACGCGCGACCGCACGGTGCCCACGGGCACGCCGAGCGCCACCGCGGCCTCCTCGTACGTCAGCTCCGTCCACGTCACCAGCAGCAACGTGTCCCGGTGCTTGCGCGACAGCCCGGCCAGCGCCTTCGCCAGCCGCCTGCGCGCCCCGTCCGCCACCACCCGCTGCTCCACCGCGTCGGTGAACGGCTCGGTCACCGCGTCGGCCCCCGTACGGCTCAGCGCCTTGTACAGGGCGATCTCGCGGCGGCGATGCCGGCCGATCAGGTTGGTGGTGATGCCGTACAGCCAGGCGCGCTCGTCACCGCGCCGCCCGTCGTACGTCTCCAGCCGCTGCAGGGCCACGGCGAACGTCTCGGCCACGATGTCGTCGGCCGGCTCCAGGCCCAGGCGGCGCACGACGTACCGCTTGAGCTCGGGGGCGTGGTCGATGAACAGCCTGGCGAATCGTTCGGGATCCGGGGTGGGCGGCGGGACGTCCGCGGGATGGGTGAGCCGCAGGCTTTGCGTGGAGCGGCCGTCCAGCCGGGGCGAGGCGTTCGCCCGGCTCTCGTGTCGCATGTCTTGCCTCTCGGGTGCTCGCTGTCATGACATGGGTAATTGCCGCGAGCGGGGCCGGCGGTTCCATGAATTTCCGATCTCGAAGCCGGCTGAACCGCCCCGCCCGAGCGGGAGGCGGGCGATCTTGCGGGCCCGTAGGGTGTTGGGGCCATCGTGCCCGTGCAAGGAGAGCGTCTTGAACGAAGGAGCCTGGTCGTTGCCGTCCCCCTGGCGGGAGGCGCGTGTCGCGGTCGTGGTGCCGACGTACAACGAGGCAGGCAACCTCGGCGAGCTGGCGGACCGCGTCCTCGCCCTGGACCTGCCCAACCTCCGCCTGATCGTCGCCGACGACGACTCGCCCGACGGCACCGGCGCGCTCGCCGACGACCTCGCCAAGCGCGCGAACGAGGAGCGTCCCGGCCGCATGGTGGTGCTGCACCGCAAGGTCAAGGAGGGCATCGGGCGCGCCCACATCGCCGGGATGCAGGAGGCGCTCGGGCGCGGCGACGAGTACGTGGTGCAGATGGACGGCGACCTGAGCCACCGTCCCGAGTACATCCCGCACCTGCTCGGCACGATCCTCGCCACCCGGGCCGGGGTGGTGATCGGCAGCCGGTACGTCGTGGGCGGCTCCCTGTCCACGCAGTGGGGCCGGCACCGGCGGCTGCTGAGCCGGTTCGCGGGACTCTACGTGAACACGATCCTGCACCTGTCCGTGCGCGACCCCACGGGCGGTTTCAAGATCTGGCATCGGGACGTGCTCGAAGGCATCGACCTGAACGCCGTCCGCAGCGACGGTTACAGCTTCCAGGTGGAGATGAACTACCGGTGCAAGCGGCTGGGGCGGGCGATCGTCGAGATGCCGATCCACTTCGAGGAGCGCAACGCCGGGTCCAGCAAGATCAGCTTCGCGGTGCAGGTGGAGTCGATGCTCAGGCCGTTCGCTCTGAGGTTCGGCAGGCAGCGGCCTCGAGACGCTCGAACGGGCCCGGACCGTCGTGCGGCTTCGGCGGGGCGCCGAGGTGGCGGACGCGAAGCTCGTCCATGAGCTCCTCGATGAACGCCGGCCCCTCGTCGCGCATGACCTGCTGCCGGCTCCGGAGCTCGGCGCTGCCCTGCCGCCAGTCCAGGCCCCAGTCGCCGAGGGCGTAGATGATCGGAAGAGTCCTGATGCCGGCTTCGGTGAGGCTGTAGCGGGCGCGCTGCCCCCGCATGGCGGTGCCGCGGGTGAGGAGGCCCCCCTCGACGAGCCGCACGAGGCGGTCGGCGAGGATGTTCGAGGCGATGCCCTCCACCGACCCGGTCAGCAGCGCCCGGAAGTAGCGGCGGTCGCCGAAGATGACGTCGCGCAGCACGAGCAACGACCAGCGATCTCCGAGCACCTCGACGGCGGCGTTGATCGGACACCCGGACCGTGGTTCCACCATTTCCTCCTTGACAGGTGTTTCGCCCCACCTATAGTACTTGCAAAACGCAATCACTTTCGAGAGGAGGGGGCTGATGGGCCGCTTCGTCTACTCGATGCAGGTTTCCCTCGACCTGCGGATCGAGCAAGTCCCTGGAGACAACGGCGCCGGCGAGTGGCTGCGTCTCGGCGAGGAGCTGCACCGCGCGGCCAACGCGCTGACGCGGTCGCTCGCGCTCATGGTCCATGGCCGGGTCTACTACGAGGTCATGGAGGAGGGCTGGCCGCGGGCGCACGAGGACGCGTCCCTGCCGGACTTCATGCGCGAGTACGGCGAGATCTGGACCGCGAAGCCCAAGGTGCTCGTCTCCCGCACCCGCCGCAGCGCCGATCACAACACCCGGATCATCGGCGGAGACGACGCCATCGAGCAACTCGCCGCCCTGCGGGCCGCCACCGACGGCAGCATCAGTGTGGGCGGCGCGACGCTCGCCACCCAACTGCTCCGGGCGGGGCTGCTCGACGAGCTGCTGCTCTTCACCCATCCCTCGATCCTCGGCTTCGGCAGGCCGCTGTTCGACGACTACGACATGCCGATCGACCTCGACCTGATCGAACAGCGACCGTTCGAGCACGGCGTCACGATGCATCACTACACCATTCAGGACGCGAAGGAGGCGGGCTCGTGCTGAGGCAGGTCGCGCAGGACGTGCTGGTCCACCAGAGCGAGTTCGTGCAGAGCAACGCCGTCGTGGTGCGGGGCCGGGCCGGTGTGCTGCTCATCGACCCCGGGGTGACCGGCTCCGAGCTCGACTGCCTCGCGGACGACCTCAGCGAGTCGGGCCCGCCCGTGGTGGCCGGGTTCTCCACGCATCCGGATTGGGATCACCTGCTCTGGCACGCTCGGCTCGGCGAAGCGCCCCGTTACGGCACCGCGCGCTGCGCGGCCACCGTCCGGGACCTGCTCTCGGACGCGGACGCCAAGGAGCGCATCGCCGACCACCTGCTCGAGACGGAGATCGCCGGGCAGGTGCCGATGGACCTGCTCGGCCTCATCACCGCCCTGCCCGCCGAGGCGACGCGGATCCCCTGGGACGGTCCCCAGGCCCGGATCATCGAGCACCAGGCGCACGCCCCGGGCCACGCGGCGCTGTTCATCGAGGACCGCGGGGTTCTCGTGGCCGGCGACATGCTGTCCGACGTCCTGGTTCCGATGCTCGACTTCGAGGGCGCCGCCGACCCGATCGACGAGTACCTGCGCGCGCTGGAGCTACTGGAAGGTGTTGCGGGTGACGTGGAGGTCGTCGTTCCCGGTCATGGGTCGGTCGGCGGGGCGGGTGAGGCGCAGGCCCGGATCGAGCTGGATCGGGCGTACGTGCTCGCCCTGCGTGAGGGCCGTGATCCCGATGACCCGCGGATCGGCCCGTCGGCCAAGCCGGGCTGGGAGTGGGTGAGCGATGTGCACGGCGGGCAGCTGCAGGGTCTCGCGCGAAGGGGTGAGCGCGGGTGAGGCGTTGAACGCCGCCGCCGCGGCCCGCCTGCCGTCAGACGCCGGTAGCGCTCAGGCTTGGGCGAGCGACAGCCGCCGCAGCTCCGGGAACGCCCACGTGACGACCGCCACGGTGACCACGGTCAGCAGCCCGCCGACGCCGATCACCACCCGATGGCCGAGGACCGAGGAGGCGGCCCCGTGCAGCACGTTCGCGAGATGCGGCCCGCCGAACAGCACCACGGTGAGCGACCCCTGGATCCGTCCGCGCAACGCGTCGGGAGTGTGCGCCTGCGTGATGGCGTTACGGAACGTGCTCAGCACGAAGTTCACCGCGCCACCGGCGACGAGCGCCACCAGCGCCATCCACAGCTCCCCGGCCAGCCCGAGCAGCACCACCGTCAGCCCCCAAGCCGCAGCCGCCCCCGCCATGACGGCGCCGTGGCGCCGGGCGCGGGTGAACGTCCCCGACATCAGCCCGGCCACGACCACCCCCGCAGGGTAGGCGGCGTAGAGCAGCCCCAGCTCGGGGCCGCCGCCCACAGGCCCGCCGAAGGTGTGCAGGGCGAGCTCGGGAAACAGCGCCACCGGCATGCCGAACACCATCGCCGCCAGATCCACCAGCAGCACCGCCACGAGCAACCGGCTGCCCGCCAGATGCCGCACCCCGGCCGTGCGCTCGCGCGGGCCCGGCTGGGGCGGCAGCGGCGGCAGCTTGACGACCGCCCAGACCACGGCCAGGAGGGCGACGGCGTCACAGAGATACAGCGTGCTCAGCCCGGCCACCGGGATCAGGACGCCGGCCAGCACCGGCCCGACGATCGAGCCGGCGTAACGGGTCAGGGAGCTGAGACTGTTCGCCGCGGGCAGCAGCTCGGCGGGGACCAGCCGGGGCACCGCCGCGCCCATCGTCGTCATGATCGCGCCCAGCGACAGGCCCTGGCAGGCGACCAGCGCCATCAGCAGCGGCACCGAGCCCGCGCCCAGCATCGCCTGCAGCCACAGCGCCGCGTACGTCGCCGCCAGACCGCAGTGCGCCACCAGCAGCACTCCTCGCCGGTCCCGCACGTCCGCCAGCGCGCCGACCCACAACGACGCCACCACCAGCGCCGCGAACGACACCGCGCTCGCCGCGCCCACGACCGCCGAGGAGCCACTCACCGTGTAGAGCTGCGCGGGCACGGCCACGACGCCGAACGAACCGCCGACCGCGCCCACCGCCGAGGCCGTCCAGAGTCTTCTGAAGGCGGGGATGGCCAAGGGGCGGCGGTCGATCGCGTAGGCGCCGAGCGACGCCATCACCGGCCGCGCCCGGCTGCCGGCGCCGCTCGTCCGCTCACTGCTCGCCTCCCGCGACCGGCGTCTCCAGGCTCACCACGTCGGCCACCACGCAGGCGATGTTGTCGGGCGCCCCCGCCGCGTACGCCCGCTCGACCAGCTCGTCGAGCACCTCCTGAGGGGCCGCGTCCCCGGTCAGCACCTCGCGCAACGACGAAGCGGCCACCACCGCGGACAGACCGTCCGAGCACAACAGGTACCGGTCACCGGCCGCCGCGTCGTGCAGCGCCAGTTGCGGCCGCGCACCGCCCGCCCCCATCAGCGCCCGCGCCAGCAGCGCACGCCGCGGATGCGAGGCCGCCTCCTCCGCCGTCAGCCGCCCCTCGTCCACCAGCGCCTGCACGTACGTGTGATCGTGCGTGATCTGGAACAACTCCCCGTCCCGTACGAGATAGGCCCGCGTGTCACCGATGTGCACCAGCGCCAGCCGCGACCCCGACCAGAGCAGCGCCGTCAACGTGGTGACGGCCTCGCCCGACGGCGCCGAGGCGGCGATCTCCCGCAGGGCCCGATCGGCGTCCCCGACCGCGTCGGCCAGGGCCCCGAGCAGGTCCTCGGCCGGGACGGTCATCGTCTCCAGCGGCTTGAGCGCCTCGACGGCGGCGGCGCTGGCCAGGTCGCCGCTCGACCCGCGCACCCCGTCGGCCACGGCCAGCAGGCGCGGGCCCGCGTACGCGGTGTCCTCGTTGCTCGTTCGCCCCAGCCCGGAATCCGACCGGGCGGCGTAACGGATCCCGAGCAGCGTCGCCGTCTCTTCCACTGTGCTCCCTCTCCCCGACAGGTAGTCGACGAGGAAGGTGGCCAGCTCGCCACGGGCGGCGGTCTCCGCCAGCACCTGCTCCCAGTACGCGGCGATCTCGCCGGCCGCGGCGTCCGCCGGAAGGTCGCACACCTTCCGGATACGCGCCAGCGGCATGCCCAGCCTCCGCAGCCAGGCGATCAGCCGGGCCCGCTCCAGTTGCGCCGGATCGTAGAACCGGTATCCGGACTCGCCGTCCACGGCGGCCGGTCGCAACAGTCCGAGCTCGTCATAGAGCCGCAGCGCTTTCGGCGACAATCGCGCCGCCCGGGCGAACGCCCCGATCGTCAGCAGCCGCACCACCACTCCTCCTCGTCCCGGCCGCCGCGGCCGGTACCGAACGATGGTGCGGCTTCACCCAGGGGGAAGGTCAACACGAGACCGCGATCCGAGCCACGGTCGCGCAGAGCCCATTACTGTCGCGCGCCGGCGACGTTCGGCGATCGTGGCTTGCGCCGCCGTCCACGCAACCTACCGGCAGCGCTCGAAGATCCGGGCCTGCGCCGTCCGTAAGCAGCAGCGCTCGGGGACCCGCGCCCGCGCTGCCTGTCAGCGCGCCCGCTTGGTACGGCACACGGGAAGACGTCGATCGCCCCTCCGAGTGACCTCAGCCACATCAAGGCAGCGGGGTCACACTCTCACGCCTTTTCCTCTCTTAGAAATGTCAGCCGAGGCGCGCCGACCAGAAATCAGTTGGTGCTGGCCTTGGCATTCATTTCGAACAGAAAGGTCAGACATGCACGCATCGCTGTTTCGACGATTCGCGGCCCCAATGGTCACGGCCTTGTCCCTGTCCGCTGCCTTGGCGGCCACCTCCACGGTGGCAGCTGCGCCAGCGGTCGCAGCTCAGGGCGCATCCGCGGTCATCACCAACTGCACGGGGAGCTGGGCGGAGAAGAAAATCGCCTTGCCGGGCAAGCCCGATCTCTTGGTCGAGGCCAGAGTCTGCGTCCTGGCGAACGGAAACTACCGTAAGGGCCGTATCCAGGTGAGGTGGTCTGTCGACGGCCTCACGTACGGTGTTCGGTTCGACAAATTCGTTGTGCAAACTCGCCTCGAACGTCACGACAGGATCCATCAGACCGAGAACTGCGACTACGAGGACGAGGTGAACAACCAGGGCGGTGGCTCGGAAACTTGCGAAACGGCATATATGTACAGCTCCGTCGATGGAGGCTGGACTGGAGACGGCAAGATCGTCTACGACGTCAACAACGACGGCAAGGGAGCGTACACGTGGGACCTCGGTGGATCCCCGTCGGTGCTGGGTGAGCCACTCGCTTCCAACAACGAAGGCGAGACCACTGACGAGCCGGCTCCGGATCCCGCCGACATGCCTGAGCAGTGAACCGCACTGCGAGCCCTCGCCTGAGCGGATCTGTCATCGTGGTCGGCGGTTAGCGGCGGCGAAAGGCTACAGCCTGGTCATGCGTGACCGGCCTGCCGAAACGGACACACGAGGATGAGTTATCACGGTCGCGGGAGTGTTGCAGGCACTCGCCGCGGCCGTTCCCGCTTGCGCGGGTCAGCGTAGAGCGCGCTCAAGAGCGGGGCATGGTGTGGAGCCAGCGGAGTTCGTTAATCATGTGATTCAGGGTCCCCGCGGCATCGGCCGGTGACAGCGGCCACGTGGCGATGCGCTCCGCGTGGGCCAGGATGCCTCGTGCAAGTCACGGATGAGCCGTCCGGCGCCGATGAGCGCGTCGTTGCCGCGGGTGTGCACAGGCAGGCGGTGCCCCGCGACCCGGCTGCCAGGCGGGATCGACAGGAACCTTTCCGTCCAGCTATGTCAGTACCTCGCGGCGGCGCACCACTCCCTGTGTCATCCGGCCGCCGACCAGCGGCTCGCCCTCGGCATCCCCCACCTGGCCAGTATGCCCTCACCCAACGGCGCCGCCCACGCGAAGCCGATGGTCCTGTCAAAACCTCTCAGCGGCTGACCGCGATTTCCCTCCGCACCCGCGACAACTTCTCGGGATTCCGCACGAAGTACAGCCCCGTCACCAGCCCATCGTCCACCCGCACTGCCACCACGTTGTCGATCTCCCCATCGATCCGGACGATCAGCGCGGGGCAACCGTTGATCTGCGCCGGCGTGGCCGTGACCCGGCCGCTGAGCTTGGGCAGGCCGACGTCCAGCAGATGAGCCACCTTGCCCGCCCCCACGACGGGATGCGGCACGGCCTGAACGACCCCGCCGCCGTCCGTCAGCAGGACGACGTCCGGCGCGAGAACGCCGAGCAGGTCCCGCAGGTCGCCCGTCTCGATGGCTCGTTTGAACGCCGCGAGCGCGTCACGGGACTCCGCCGGGGAGGCGGCGCTGCGCGGCCGGCGCGCCGCGACGTGTGCCCGCGCCCGGTGGGCGATCTGCCGCACCGTGACCGCGCTCTTGCCGACGGCCTCGGCGATCTCCTCGTACTCCAGCCCGAACACCTCGCGCAGCACGAACACGGCCCGCTCGGTCGGCTTGAGCGTCTCCAGCACCAGCAGCATCGCCATCGACACGCTCTCGGCCAGCTCGACGTCCTCGGCCACGTCGGGCGCGGTAAGCAGCGGCTCCGGCAGCCAGGGCCCGACGTAGGACTCCTTGCGTCGGCCGAGCACCCGCAGCCGTCCCAGGGCCTGCCGGGTGGTGATCTGCACCAGGTACGCCCGCTGGTCCCGCACCTCGCCGAGTTCGACGCCCACCCACCTCAGCCAGGTCTCCTGAAGAACGTCCTCGGCGTCGGCGGCCGAGCCGAGCAGCTCGTAGGCGACGGTGAACAGCAGGCTCCGGTGCGCGACGAACGCCTCGGTCGCGGCGTCCATGCGGCTCCCGCCACCGCCCGGCTCACCCGCGCCCACGCGACTGACGGCCCGCTCCCGCCTGGTGGGCTCACTCATGGCTGACTCCTGCCCGCGTCGCTTAGGTCGTCCCACACACGAGATGCCGCTCCCCACCGCCCTGTGACACCCGCCCGCGGTGGCATACATCACAAACCCGCACTGTCACGAGGACCGGCTCACTGGCATCTCCATGTCGTCAGGCACACGACACCACCAGTAAGTGAGGAAAACCCCCATGGACCTCCGTTTCAACATGTTCGCCAACGAACTCGGCGCCAAGTTCAGCAAGCGGCTGTACGGCGTCAGCACGGTGATCGAGCAGTCGTCGCTGCCCAAGGAGACGCAGTACCTGGTGATGACCCGCGCCAGCCAGATCAACGGCTGCGCCTTCTGCGTCGACTACCACACCAAGGACGCCGCGGCCGACGGCATGAGCGCGGTCCGGCTCAACCTGGTCGCCGTGTGGCGCGAGAGCACCGTCTTCACCGAGGCCGAGCGGGCGGCGCTGGCGCTCGCCGAGGAGGGCACCCGCCTCGCTGACGCCCACCTCGGGGTGTCGGACGAGACCTGGGAGCAGGTGCGCAAGCACTATGACGACGATCAGGTCGCCGCGTTGGTCGCGCTGGTCGCCATGATCAACGCCGCCAACCGGCTCAATGTGATTCTTCGGAACCAGGGTGGTTCCTACGAGGCTGGCATGTTCAGCGGGTTGTCGAGCTGAGCTGCCCGCCAATCCGGCCCGGAGTGATCTCAGCCCGGGCCGGATCGCGGATGCTTCCCGGCCTGTGTCTGCGGTGAGAATGCAAATAAAGGAGGTTCTTCGCTCATCCTCGACGGAATCAAGCCTATGATGGCTGCCTGAATGCTGGAAGGTGAGGCTGTGCTGATCCGCTTTGAGACGGCGAACTTCCGCTCGATGCTTGATCCGGTCGAGTTGTCGATGGTGGCCGTCGATCGGGACCGTGCCGAGGCGCATCCGGTGCCCAACTTGGGCGAGAGCTTGCTACCGGTCGCCGCGATCTTCGGTCCGAACGCCTCCGGCAAGTCCAACGTCATCGCCGCCATCACGTGGCTGCGCGTGGCCGTCCGTGAATCTCTGCGCATGTGGGACGACGAGATTCCTGTGGAGCCGTTCGCGTTCGGTGAGGGTCCGGGACGACCGTCCGAGTTCACGATCGAGTCCGTGATCTCCGGTGTGCGCTTCGAGTACATGGTTGAGCTCGATCGCCAGGCGGTGCGCTATGAAGCCTTGCTCCATTACCCGGAGAAGAAACGGCGGCGCATTTTCGAACGGGAAGGAAGTCAGTTCAAGCTTCAACGCGGTCTGGGAAGCATCTCCGGCACACGCAACCTGTTGACGCCTCGCACACTGGCGCTGTCGATCGCGCGACGGTTCGACGAGCCTGTAGTGTCCGACTTCGCGGATTGGCTGCTCGCCGCGCAGACTCTTGGCCTGCCTCCGCGTCGCCCACGAGGCCCGCAATATCGTACGGCGCGCTCCACCATGCGCTGGTTCGAAGAAGAACCGGGCGGCGACCAGATGCCATTGCCCGGTTTGGAGGAGGCGGGCGTGCTTTTCCAAGCAGACCGTGCCCAGGCGTTGGCTCTGCTCCGATTGGCGGATCTGGGTATCGACGACGTGCTGATCGATCAGTACGTGGTTGCCCATCCGGATGGCCCGCGAACGCAACGCCGGGTACGTCTCGTGCATCGAACGGCCAACGAGAAGGCGCCGCTCGACTTCGCCGCGGAGTCGGAGGGGACGCGCACCTGGTTTCATCTCATCGGCCCGGTGCTGGCAGCGCTGAAGGCCGGTTCGGTGCTGCTGTTCGACGAACTGGACGCGAGCTTGCACCCGACGCTCTCCATGCAGTTGCTGCGATTGTTCCACGACCCGGACACGAATCCGAAGGGTGCGCAGTTGGTCTTCACCTCGCACGACACAACGCTGCTGAATCACCTCAACAGGGACGAGGTATGGCTGACTGAGAAAGCCGAGGATGCTGTGACCAGGCTCGGCGCACTGGCGGAGTACGCCGGTGAGCGGGTTCGGAAGTCGCAGAACCTGGAGAAGGCATACCTGCATGGACGCTTCGGCGCACTGCCTGATGTCGATCGCACTGAATTCCTTCGGGCTCGCGGGCTGATCGGCTGATCGAAATGGCACCACGGAGAACCAAGGCGAAAGATCTACGCCGCAGGACGGCGAATCGCCCGGAGCGCAAGACCATCGTCGTGTTCTGCGAAGGCGAGGCGTCTGAGCCCGACTACATCAACGCCTTGAAGCGTTTGCCGGAGATCCGCGCCAATACGTCGATCAACGTCGAGATCGATCCCGGGCAAGGAGTACCGCTGACCCTGGTGAAGCGCGCGGTCGAGCGGAACCGCGATGACGAGGTAGACCAATGTTGGTGCGTGTTCGACGTCGAGTGGCCCAAAAATCACCCGAACCTGAAGCAGGCGATTCGGTTAGCACAGGAGCACGGTATCCGGCTCGCCATCTCGAATCCGTGTTTCGAGCTGTGGCTGATCCTGCACTTTGAGGACCAGACGGCATTCATCGGTACCAGAGAGGCCGAGAGCAGAAGCCGCAAGCTTGACGGGCGCACCGGAAAGCGCATCGATCCTGGCCAGTACATGCCGCGTCGGCACGAGGCGGTTCAGCGAGCGTTCTCGCTGACGAAACGCCATACCCGGCAAGAAAGCACATGTCCCGACGACAACCCGTCGTCGGCGATGGGGGAGTTGCTCGCCGCGATTCAACCTTCTTGACCGAATGGTGCGGTCGCGCGGTTCCGGTGTTGCTGGGTCCTTCCATTCCATGGGCATCAGACGAACGAGAGCGCCGAAGGCGCTGGGGTTGCGCCGCAGGCGCCTGATCAAAGCGCCTGAGCGCGACTGCGCGAAGCCCTTGTTTCGGGGTGGGCTCCCAACGGCCAGCCCGGTAAATGGGATTGGGGCGGGCGAGAGGCGCCGGAGGCGCCTGAATAACAGCGCCTGAGCTCCTTTGCGCGAAGCGCCTCCGGCGAAGCCCTTTTTCGGGGTGGGGGCCAGATGGGCAACCACCCCATCGAGCCACGGGTGGGTGGCTAGACGCCGAGGGCTGAGGGAAGGCTGAGCTCCTGAAGGAAGAGGGCCTCCGTGGTGGCGACCCGCCGCAGCTCCTCCAGATCCACGCGCTCGTTGGGCGCGTGGATGGCCGCTTCCTCGTCCTCAGCTCCGAACAAGAGGATCTCGGCCGCGGGGAACTGCCGCAGCAGCGTGTTGACCAGCGGGATCGACCCTCCGGCGCCGACGTCGCGCGGCGGCCGGCCGAAGGCGCGTTCCATGGCCCGGTTGAGGGCGGCGCGGGCCTTGCCGCCCGAGTCGGCCTGGTAGCCGGAGCCGACCGTGAAGTCGCCGAACGACACCTGCACGCCCCATGGCGCGACCTGGCGCAGGAACTCCACGACCGCGTTCACGGTGGTCTTGGGGTCGCCGGCCGGGGGGACGCGGACGGTGATGCGGGCGCGTACGGCGGGCTGGACCGCGTTGACGGCGCCGGACACGGTGGGGACGTCCAGGCCGGTGACGGTGATGGCGTAGGAGGACCAGAGCCGGTCGGCGAGCGAGCCGGAGCCGACGAGGGACACCCCGTCGAGCACTCCGGAGGTGCGCCTGAACTCCTCCTCCGACGGCCCCTGCCCGAGGAACGACCCGCGGGGCAGCCCGGGGACGCGGATGTCGCCGTTGTCGTCGTGCAGCGAGGTGAGCATGCGCATGAGGGCGGCGAGCGCGTCGGGGGCGGCGCCGCCGAAGGAGCCGCTGTGCACGGCCTCCTTCAGGGTGCGGACCTCGACGGTGAAGGCGGCCATGCCGCGCAGCGACGTGGTGACGGCCGGGTCGCCGACGCGCGGGTTGCCGGTGTCGGCGACGACGATGGCGTCGGCGCGCAGCAGGTCGGGGTTGCGTTCGACGAAGGCTTCCAGGCGGTCGCCCGCGTATTCTTCCTGGCCTTCGATGATGACCTTGATGCCCACGGGGAACTGGCCCTGGAAGCTCCGCAGGGCGGTGATGTGGGAGATGATGCCGGACTTGTCGTCGGCGGTGCCGCGTCCGTACAGGCGTCCGTCGATGAGCGTCGGCTCGAACGGCGGGGTGCGCCATGCGGCCGGGTCCCCCGCCGGCTGCACGTCGTAGTGCGCGTACAGGAGCACTGTGGGCATGCCGGGAGGCGCCGGGGCCTCGCCGAAGACGGCGGGGAAGCTGCCGTCGACGGGCACCTGCTGCACGCGCGGCAGGCCGGTGGAGCGCAGCAGCTCCTCCGTCATGGCGGCCGCGGCGAACACGGGCTCTTCCGGGTGCCCGGGGAAGGCCACGGACGGGATGGCGGCGAGCCGCTTGAGCTCCTCGACGGCCTGTGGCATCGCGGAGCGGACAGCGCTCTCGATCTGATCTGGAGTCACGGAGGGTCCCCCGGGGTCGTTCTTCACCTATTCACAGCGATTCGTCCATTGGATCACAACCGGCCCTGTGCTGCGGAAACGAGGTGCTGGGACGGCCTTGACCCGCGGGCTAATCTACCTGCGGATTTCGTTGTTGTTACATAGCGGTTCTGCGGATACCGATTTTCTTGCATAGTGCTGCGACCGATTCGCTTGGCAAACCCGCAGGTGAACCGTCACACTGTGGCTAGTTCAGACACGAGGGAAGATAACCATGACGCAGCCGGAACACGACGTCCTGAAGGCCGCGCAGGACAACCTGTGGTTGCACTTCACCAGGCACAGCGCCTACCAGCAGTCCGAGATCCCGACCATCGTGCGCGGTGAGGGGTCCTACGTCTACGACATCCACGGCAAGCGCTACCTCGACGGTCTGGCCGGGCTGTTCGTGGTCCAGGTGGGCCACGGGCGGCAGGAGCTGGCGGAGGCCGCCGCCAAGCAGGCCCAGGAGCTGGCGTTCTTCCCGCTGTGGTCCTACGCCCACCCTAAGGCGGCCGAGCTGGCCCAGCGCCTGGCCGCCTACACTCCCGGCGAGCTGAACCGCGTCTTCTTCACCACGGGCGGCGGTGAGGCGGTCGAGACCGCCTGGAAGCTGGCCAAGCAGTACTACAAGCTCATCGGCAAGCCGCTCAAGCACAAGGTCATCAGCCGCCAGATCGCCTACCACGGCACCCCGCAGGGCGCCCTGTCGATCACCGGCATCCCGGCGTTCAAGCAGATGTTCGAGCCGCTGGTGCCCGGCTCGGTGCGGGTGCCGAACACCAACCACTACCGCGCGGACGAGATCACCGGCGTCAAGGGCATGACGCCCGAGGAGTACGGCTTCTGGGCCGCCGAGCGCGTCGCCCGAGCCATCGAGATGGAGGGCCCCGACACGGTGGCCGCCGTCTTCGCCGAGCCCGTCCAGAACGCGGGCGGCTGCTTCCCGCCGCCCCCCGGCTACTTCCAGCGCCTGCGCGAGATCTGCGACGAGTACGACGTCCTGCTCGTCTCGGACGAGGTCATCTGCGCCTTCGGCCGGCTGGGCACCATGTTCGGCGGCCAGAAGTTCGACTACGTGCCCGACATCATCACCTGTGCCAAGGGCATGACCAGCGGTTACTCCCCGATCGGGGCGATGATCGCGCACGAGCGGCTGTTCGAGCCGTTCAAGGACGGCGACACCATGTTCGCCCACGGATACACCTTCGGCGGCCACCCGGTCTCCGCCGCCGTGGCACTGGCCAACCTCGACATCTTCGAGCGCGAGGACCTGCTGGGCCACGTGACGGCGAACGAGCCGCGCTTCAAGCAGACCCTCGACGACCTGCGCGACCTGCCCATCGTCGGCGACGTGCGCGGCTCCGGCTACTTCTGGGGCATCGAGCTGGTCAAGGACAAGGCCACCAAGGAGACGTTCACCGCCGACGAGTCGGAGCGGCTGCTGCGCGGGTACCTGTCGAAGGCGCTGTTCGACGCGGGCCTCTACTGCCGCGCCGACGACCGCGGCGACCCCGTCATCCAGCTCGCCCCACCGCTGATCGCCGGGCAGAAGGAGTTCGACGAGATCGGAGCGATCCTCCGCGGCGTGCTCGCCGAAGCCTGGGCTCAGCTCTGACACCCCTCAATCCGGTACGACGGAGTGCCGGTTCCCGAAAGGATCCACCGCCATGAAGATCGGCGTTCCAGCCGAGGTCAAAAACCACGAATATCGCGTCGCCGCCACCCCGGCGGGCGTGCACGAGCTGGTGCGCAACGGGCACGACGTCACCGTACAGCGGGGCGCCGGCCTGGGCTCGCAGATCACGGACGAGGAGTACCTCGCGGCCGGCGCGAAGATCCTCGACAGCGCCGACGCCGTCTGGGCCGGCGCCGACATGGTGCTCAAGGTCAAGGAGCCGATCGCCGAGGAGTACCACCGGCTGCGCGAGGGGCTGGTGCTGTTCACGTACCTGCACCTGGCCGCCTCCCGGCCGTGCACCGACGCGCTGCTCGGCGCGCGCACGACGGGCATCGCGTACGAGACCGTGCAGGTGGGCAACGCGCTGCCGCTGCTCGCCCCCATGTCCGAGGTGGCCGGAAGGCTGGCGCCGCAGGTGGGCGCCTACAACCTTATGCGCTTCAACGGCGGTCGGGGCGTCCTGCCCGGTGGCGTGCCCGGCGTGGCCCCGGCGAAGGTGGTCGTGATCGGCGGCGGCGTGTCCGGCCTGAACGCGGCGCAGATCGCCGTCGGCATGGGCGCCGACGTCACCGTGCTCGACACCAACATCGACCGGCTGCGCTTCATCGACGCCGTCTACCAGGGCCGCCTCAAGACGCTGGTCTCCACCTCGTACGCGATCGAGCAGGAGGTCCTCCAGGCCGACCTGGTCATCGGCGCGGTGCTGATCCCCGGCGCCAAGGCTCCGACGCTGGTCTCCAACGCCCTCGTCGCGCGCATGAAGCCGGGCTCGGTGCTCGTCGACATCGCCATCGACCAGGGCGGCTGCTTCGAGGACTCGCGCCCGACCACGCACGCCGAGCCGACGTACAAGGTGCACGAGTCGGTCTTCTACTGCGTGGCGAACATGCCGGGCTCCGTGGCCAACACCTCCACCTACGCCCTGACCAACGCGACGCTCCCGTACGCGGTGAAGCTCGCCAACCTGGGCTGGCGGGACGCGGTCAAGTCGGACGCGGGCCTGGCGGGCGGGCTCAACACGCACGGCGGCAAGCTGACGAACGAGCCGGTCGCCGAGGCGCTCGGTCTGCCGTACACGCCGGTCGCCGAGGTGGTGTGATGGTGTCAGGGGGCGCGGTCCGGCCGTGCCCCCTGACAACCTGAGGAGGAGCGATGACGCTCGGCATCAGTCAGGTCACCGTCTACGTCGAGGACCAGCAGCGCGCGGTCGACTTCTGGAGCGGCAGGATGGGCTTCGAGGTCGTGCGCGACATGCCGTACGGCGAGCACCGCTGGATCGAGGTCGAGCCGCCCGCGGGCGGCGCCCGGCTGGTCATCCACCACGCCGACCCGAGCTGGCCTGCGCTGGTCAAGGACCTGCCGAACTACGTGATGTTCCACACCGACGACATCGTCAAGACGCACCAGGAGCTGGTGGCGCGCGGGGTGGAATTCACCCAGCCGCCGAACCAGCAGCCGTGGGGCTGGTCGGCCGTCTTCAAGGACGACGACGGGCACCTGTTCCATCTGGGGCAGCGCTAGTCGGCGGATGCCGAGTGACAGTGCTGGTCAGCGGATGCCGAGCCGCCAGCGCAGGTCGCGGGCCGTCACCAGCACGTGCTGGAGCTCTCCGGGGCTGGGCCACGGCGCGCTGCCCGGCCGTACCAGCGCCCCCCGCACCGACGCCAGGTGCTCCACCGCGCTGGCGTGCGCGCCGCTGCGCTCCACCAGCCACGCCAGCACGTCGGAATGGTCGTGCAACGGCCTGGTGACCAGGTCCCACGTGGACAGCACCTCGGCCAGGTCGGCCGCCTCCAGCTCGGCCCCGCCCCTGCGCCGGGTGGCCGCCGCGGCCAGCTCGGCGCGGGCGGTCAGCTCGGGCTCGGCGGGTCTGGCCCAGGACGGCGGGGGCGGGTCGGCCAGCCATTCCTGCGCCTCCCCGTGCTGCCCGGCCACCGACAGCAGCCCGCCCAGCTCGACGGCGGCCCGGTGGTGCCCGGCCCGCGCCGCCTGCCTGAACCAGTGCTGCCCGCCCGCCAGGTCGCCGAACTCGGCGATGAGCAGCAGCCCGTAGTTGAAGGCGGATTCGGCGTCCCCGCCGGCCGCCGCCCGGCCGAACCAGTGGCTGGCGGCGGCCGTGTCGTCCAGCTCGACGCAGACGAACCCGGCCATCCGCTGGTCGTGGGCGCGCCCGGCGTTCGCGGCCTGCTCGAACCAGGCCCGCGCGGCCCGCAGGTCGCCCCTGGACAGCGCCACGCCGCCGAGCCGCGACGCGGCTCCCGGGTGCTCGCTCCTGGCCGATAGCCGGTAGTAGGCCTCGGCGCCCTCGGGGTCGCGGCTGGCGTGCAGGTAGAGGCCCAGGCAGTAGGCGGCGTCGGCGTGGCCGCCCCTGGCGGCGCACTCCCACCAGTGGACGGCTTCGGCGTCCTCGCCCGCGCAGTACGCCAGGAACCCCAGGTCGCAGGCGGAGGCCGCGTCGCCGCCCTCGGCCGCCCTGCGGTGCCACTCGCGGGCGGGGACGAGCTCGCCCGCGTCCTCGCACATCAGCGCGAGCCTGCGGGCGGCCGTCCTGGAGCCGGCGTTGGCGGCGCCCTCGAACCAGACCCTGGCCGCGCCGACGTCGCCGCGCTGCTCCAGCAGGAGCAGGGCCAGGTTCGTGGCGGCCTCGGCGTCGCCGGTGCTGGCGGCGGCCTCGTACCAGGTGACGGCGTCCTCCAGGCTGCCGTGTTTCTCGTGCCAGATGCCCAGGTTGTAG
>NZ_VSEY01000006.1 GCF_008086045.1 Nonomuraea sp. PA05
GCGCCCGCCGTGCCCGCCGCGCCCGCCGCGGTCGATGTGCATCACGGGCCGGTCGTGCAGTCGGCGGGTGGGCGGGGGCCTCGGCGGGATCTGTCGCATCGGGCCGTGCAGAACGTGCTGCTCCTGCTGGGCGGCACCCTGCTGTCGATCGCGGCGGTGGTGTTCACGCTGGTGAGCTGGCAGGTCCCCGCACTGCGTGCGCTCATCCTGATCGTCTTCACGCTCGTGGTGCTGGCCGCCCCATGGCTGCTGGTACGCCGGCGGCTGGTCGCGACCGCCGAGACCGTCGCCCTGCTCGGGCTCGTACTGATCCCCCTGGACGCCGTCGCCGTCACGCAGGTCTTCACCGACGGCGGGCCCACCGGCGGGCCGGGGCCGGATCCCCTGTGGGGCTGGGCGCTGGGCGGCGCCGCGCTGAGCGTCCTGTGGGCCCTGTACGCGTGGCGGGCCCCGCTGCGGCTCCCCACCCCGGTGGCGATCGCCCTGGCCCAGACACCCTTGCCGCTGGCCGCCCTCGCCATGGGCTCCGCCACTGAACATGGGCTGGCGTGGCCGGCCGGGGCGTTGATCGTCACTGCCGCGTTCGATCTCGTCCTGTGGCGGGTGGCGCGGCGGGCCCGGCTCGCGGCCGAATACGTGACCACCGCCGCGGTCGGGTCGCTGGCCTGGGTCGGCGGGACGGGGGTGGCGGCGTTCGTGACGGTGGCGGCGGGCAGTGGCTTCACGCTCGTCGGCGTTCCCGTCATGGACCCCGGGCCTGCCGTGGTGAGCGTGGATTACGCGATGGCCCTCGTGCTGGGGGCCGCCTCGGTGGTGGCGATCCTGTGGGCGGGCGCGACGCGGGGCGGGAGCGCACGCCTGCTGATCGCCGCCTGCGCTGCTCTCGCCGCGGTGGGGGCCTGCTGTGCCGTGCCCGCCTCGATGGTGCCGCTCTCGTGGCAGGCCGCCGTCGTCGCGTGCGCGGGGCTGCTGGTGCTGGTCGCCGCGCTTCGGTTGCCTGTGGGGCTGCGGGACGGGGTGCGGGCCGGAGGCGGGCTCGTGCTGGCGGTGGCTGCCTGTTGGAAGACGCAGGCGGTGATCGCGGTGGCGGCCGGGCCGCTCGGCTGGCTCACGTCCGTGCGGGGGGAGCGGGGTGGCCGGGCGTCTGACCTGCTCGGGCCCGGGGTTCGGTGGGACGACGGTGGGGCCGTGCCTGTGGTGCTCGCGGCTGTGGCGGTGGGGGTGGTGCTGCTGCCGCCGCGGGGGGAGTTGTGGACGGCTGCGGTTCGCCGCACGCTCTGCCTGGTTCTGGGCTCCTTGGCGGTGTTCACGGCGCCGGTGGCGGCGGGGATGCCTTACGAGGTGGCGCTGGGGGTGCTCGTGGTGCTGGCAGGGGCGCTGCTGTGGCTGGCCGCTCGCCGGTCCGGCGGCACCACGCCGGTGGGCGTGCTGGTGGGTGGGTGTGCGGCGCCGTTGTGGCTCGGGGTGTATCTGGCCGCGCTGGCCATGTGCTGGGCGCTGGCCGATCGGGAGGCCGCTGTGGCGGTGGCGGCCGTGCTGCTGGGGGTGCTGGCCGGTTGTGCCGTGGCGGGCAGGCCGACGGTGGTGCAGGCCGTCGGGGGCGCCGGGGCGACGCTGGCGGCAGGGGTGCTGGTGTGGGCGTTGTTCGGGAGCGGGCTGGCGGCGGCGTCGGCGATGCTCGGGGTGCGGGCCGCCACGCTCGTGGTGACGAGGCCGTCGCGCAAGCTGGCCGCCGCCGTGGTCCGGGCCGGGAGGACGGGCGCCACCGTCGCCCTCGGGGTCCTCGACCGGCTGAGCGGGCTGGTGCGGCCGGGCGGGAGGACGGCGGCCGAGGTGGCGGCCGTGGTGGTGGCGTCGGTGGCGCTGGTGCAGTTCGCGGCAGCGCCGCTCCCCGGCGGGAATGAGGGGCTGGCGCTGCTGATGGCCGTCGGTGCGGTGCTGGCCGCGGCCTCCGCGTGGCGCAGGCCGCGAGGCGCTTGGCGGACGGTGGCGGCGGTTGAGGCGTGTCTGCTGGCCGTGCTCGCGCCGCTGCCGCTGAGCAGTGCCGTCGTGCCGGCGCTCGTCGGTCCGTACGGCTGGCTGACGCACGCGTGGGCCGGTGCGGCGGAAGGGGCGCGGGAGGCGCTCAGCCCGGCCGGGGCCTGGGAGGCGCAGCCGTTGCTGATGCCCGTGCTGGTGCTGGCCGGAGCCGCGGGTGCGCTGGCGGCCTGGGCGCGCTGGGGCAGGCAGGCCGCCGTGGGGGTGGCCGGGATCGCGTTCCCCGTGGCGGCGACGACGTTGCCGGTGGTGGCCGACCTGCCGTACTGGGCGGCGCTGGCCTTCCTCGTCGCGCTCACGGCCGCGCTCGCGCTCTGGTCGGCGGTGAACCGGACGGCGGCGGGCGGCGCGAGCCTCTGGACGGCGACGCTGGCCGTGTCCTGGTCGCTGGCCGACCGGACGGCGACCCTCGCGGTGCTGGCGGCGATCGTGGTGACCGGGCTGGTGTGCGCGATCCGGGGCAAGGGCTCGCCGGTGACCAGCGTGGCGGCCACGATCACCGGGCTGGCCGTCGGGGCGGAGAGCGTGGCCGCGGCGCTGGGCGGCGGGCTCGGCGAGCCGGACGCGGCGCTGGTGCTGCTGCTGGTGATCGTGCTGATGTCGCGGGCCGCCGCGCTGCCCGTCCTGCCCACGGCGGTGGCCGGGCCGTCGGGGGCGGCGGCGCTGGCGTTGTGGCCGGTGGCCGCGGTGCTGGCGCAGGACGGGGCGCGGTTGACGCTGGTGCTGGCCGTGGGGGCGCTGGCGCTGGCCGCTTCGGCGTGGCGGGTGAGCGATGGGGTCAGGGGGGCGGCGTACGCGCTGGCGGGTGTCGCCTGTGGGGCGGCGATCCTGCCGCATGTGCGGGTCTGGGCCGAGGTGCTGGGGTTCCCGTTCAAGGTGATCGGACATCCGTGGAGTGAGCGGTTCGGGGGGTGGGTGCCGCATCAGGAGGTGTGGGAGTCCGGGCAGCCGTCGGTTCTGACCTTCGGGTTCGAGCGGGGGGAGGCGGCGACCGCGCTCGGGGTCGGGGTGTTCGTGGTGGCCACCGTGGTGATCATGGCGCGGAGGTTGCGCGGGGCGGGGACTGCTCGGGCTGTGGCGACCGTGGTGGTGCCGTTGTGCCTCGGGGTGGTGCCTGCTGTGGCGGAGCTGGCTCATCCGTGGGTGCTGGTGTTCTACGGGGTGGTGCTGGTGGCGCTGACCGTGCAGGCGGGCGTGGGGGAGCGGGCGGGGGTGGCCGGGGTGATGGCGCTCGTGGCCGGTGGGCACGTGGTGGCCTGGTCGATGGACGTGGAGGCGTACACGCTGGTGGTTCTCGCCGGGGTTGTGGTGGTGGGGGTGGTGGCCTCGGCAGGGGCGCGGGGTGACGTCGTGCGGACGGGGGCTGCTGCTGGGGCCACCGTCGCGGCGGGTGGGCTGGCTGCGGCGGGGGCGTTGTCGGCGGGGGGGGGTGTGGCGGAGGCGGGGTTCGCGGTGCTCGGCGTCGCCGCCGTGGGGGTGCTGGTCGCCGCGGGGCTCACGACGCGGGAGCGGCGGCGCAGGGCGTCGGTCGCTGAGGAGGGTGCCGCGGGGAGGGTGGCGGTCGCGGAGGAGGGTGCCGTGGGGAGGGTGGCGGTCGGGGGTGAGGTGGCCGGGTGGGGGCTGGCCGTGGCCGGTGTGGTGCTGGCGGGCGACGATCGTGACCTGCTGGCCGCCGCCCTGGCCGTCGCCGGCGTGCTGGCCCTGGTCGTGGCCCTGCGCCCCGACCGCAGGCCCGCCTTCTGGCCCGGCCTGGCCCTGCTGCAGGTGGCGCTCTGGCTGCGGCTGGCGCTGTCCGGCGTCACGGCCCCCGAGGCGTACACCGTTCCCCTGACGGTGGCCGGGCTGGTCGCGGCGTGGCTGGCCAGGCGGCGCGACCCCAGGATCTCCTCCTGGACGGGATACGGCGCGGCGCTGGCGCTGACGTTCCTGCCCAGCGCGTACGCCGCCTGGAACGACCCCGGCCTGGCCAGGCCGCTGCTGCTGGGCGTGGCCGCGTTCGCCGCCACCCTGGCCGGGGCCAGGGCGCGGTTGCAGGCTCCGCTGATTCTCGGCGGGGCGGTGCTGGTGGTGACGGCGGCGCAGGAGTTCGCGCCCGCGGTGGCCGAGTTGGTGGACCAGGGGCCGCGCTGGTTGCCGATCGCGGTGGCGGGCGCGTTGCTGCTGTTCACCGGCGCCACGTACGAGCACAGAGTGCGTGATCTGCGCAGGATCCGCCGGTTGATCGTCAGGATGCGCTGACGATCGCAGAAGGGGCGGTCAGAGGTCGCGTTCCTGCTGGTCGAGGATGGCCACCGAGACCGCCACCGCCTTCGCCGCGTCGCCCTCCTCGATCGCCCGCAGCAACTCCTCGTGCGACCTGTCCGGAACCAGCGCCGCCTCCTCCTGATCCCTGACGCTGTCGCGCAGCGCGTCGCTCATGCTCCGGTAGAGATCACCGAGCAGCGCGTTGTGCGCCGCGTCCGCCACCATCAGGTGGAAGTCCACGTCGGCGTCGGCGAACCCGTCGAGGTCGCCGGCCCGGCCCGCCGCGTCCCTGCGGGCCAGGCTCTCGCGCATGGCGGTCAGGTCCTGCTCGGTGCGCCGGCCGGCCGCCAGCCTGGCGGCGACGAGGTCGAGGCCGCGGCGCACGTCGATGATGTCCATGGCGGCGGCCGTGTCGAGCCGCCGGCGCAGCGCGACCTTGGACTCGTCGGTCGCGGTCACGTACGTGCCGTCGCCCTGCCGGGTGTGCAGCAGGCCGGCGTGCGCCAGGACCCGCACCGCCTCCCGCACCGAGAGCCTGCTCATGCCCAGGCTCTCGGCGAGACGGCTCTCGGACGGGATCTTGGTGCCGACCGGCCACACCCCGGCGGCGATCTCGCGGCGGAGCTCGGCGATGGCGGCGTCCACGAGCGACGTCCTGGCGACGTTACGCATGCACCCATCTCCTCAACGGCTGAAGAACATCCACCTTAGACGCCGGCGCGATCAGGCGAGCTCCGCGGCGAGGCGTTCGATCGTGTCCCTGCCCTCCAGCGGGGACAGCCAGGCGGCGGGCAGCGCGGCGGTGCCGTGCAGGGCGCCCAGCAGGTTGCCGCACACCGAGCCCGTGGAGTCGCTGTCGCCCGAGTGGTTGACCGACAGCAGCAGCGCCTGCTCCACGGCGGGCTCGACCAGCGCGCAGTAGACGCCGACGGCCAGCGCCTCCTCCGCCACCCAGGCGCCGCCCAGCGACTCGACCGCCTCGGGCGAGTGCCCGCCGCCGCCCGCCAGGTGCACGGCGGCGCGCAGGGCGCCGGTGGTCTCCTCGTGGCCGGGGTAGCGTGCCAGCAGCTCCATCGCCTGGTGGACCGACGGCTCCAGCGCCTCGCCCGCCATGAGGTGCGTGATGATCGCCGCGAACGCGCCGGCCGCGAGGTAGCCGGTCGGGTGGCCGTGGGTGATCTGCGCGCAGGCCGCCGCCAGCTCGAACGCCTCCTGCGGCAGGCGGTTGACCAGCCCGAACGGGGCCGAGCGCATCACCGTGCCGCAGCCCTTGGAATCGGGGTTCACCGGGCCGGGCGCGCCCCACCCGGACGGGCCGGGGAAGGGTCGGTGCAGGCCCGACAGGCAGGCGTTGCCGGGGGCGCGGCGGGAGTACAGCCAGGGCTCCTCGCGCAGCGGGCCCGTCTGGTGGGGCAGGGTGGCCGGCGGGGGCGCCTGGTGCTGCTGGGTGTCGAGCCAGCGCAGGTAGGCCCGGCGTACGGCGTCCACCGCCCGTGCCCGGTGCGCGGTGGCCGGGGACCCGGCCCCGGCGCCGCCTTCCACCGCCTCCCGCGCGCCGCCACCCTCCTCGCCGCCCGCTCCGCTAGCGTGAGCTGCGGTGATGCGGGCGTCCAGCAGGCCTTCGACGGTGAAGAGGGTCATCTGGGTGTCGTCGGTGATCAGGCCGGTCCTGCCGCGCCAGGTCGTGACATATCCCGTGATGCCGTTCGTGCCGTGATGCTTGCGGATCTCCCGCAGCGACTGGAACTCGATGGGCGCGCCGAGCGCGTCGCCGATCGCGCCGCCGAGGAGGCAGCCCCGTACCCGATCCAACACTTCCATGTCCTGGATATTGCCACCTCTCTGGCCGTTTGAGAGATTGCGCTTGTTTCGGCCAACCGTCCCGGAGGTCACGCGTGTCACAATTACGCCCAGCCCTCTTCGCAGTCGCCCTCACCCTCGCGATGGCGACCCCTGCCCAGGCCGCCGCAGCCGCTCCTGTGATCACTGTCCAGGACGGCCGCACGCAGCCGGTTTTCTCGTACGCGGACGCCGTCCGTGAACACGTGTACGTCGAGTCGACCGTCGACAGCGATCTCGACGGCGCGCTGGACAAGGTCAGGGTGGACATCATCCGGCCCAGGGAGTCCGGCCCCTCGCTGAGGGTGCCGGTGATCATCGACGAGAGCCCGTACTACGACAATTCGGGCCGCGGCAACGAGTCGGAGCGCAAGGTCTACGACGCCGCCGGAAATGTCACGAAGTTTCCGCTCTTCTATGACAACTACTTCGTCCCGCGCGGCTACGCCGTCCTGAACGTCGACATGCTCGGCACCACCAGGTCCGACGGCTGCCCCGACGTCGGCGGCAAGGCCGACGTGCTGGGCGGCAAGGCCGTCATCGACTGGCTGAACGGCCGCGCCAAGGCCTTCAGGGCCGACGGCACCCCCGCCATGGCCGACTGGACGACCGGCAAGTCCGCCATGATCGGCAAGTCGTACGACGGCACGCTGGCCAACGCCGTCGCCGCCACGGGCGTCGAGGGGCTGAAGACCATCGTGCCCATCTCGGCGATCAGCTCCTGGTACAAGTACCAGCGCTCGAACGGCGTGATCTACAACTACGACTACGCCTCCTTCCTGGCCAACTACGTCGACACCGACCCCGAGGCCAAGTGCCAGGCCGTGCGCGCCAGGATGGACGCAGAGGACGGCGACGACACGGGCAACTACAACGCCTTCTGGGCCGAGCGCGACTACATCGGCGGCCTGCTCGCCGACGTCTCCAAGGTCAGGGCGAGCGTCTTCGTCGTGCACACGGTCAACGACCTCAACGTCAAGCCCGACAACTTCTCCACCTGGTGGAAGGCCCTGGCCGACCGGCACGTGCCGCGCAAGATCTGGGTCGGCCAGACCCAGCACGTGGACCCGTTCGACTTCGAGGGACGCCGCGACCTGTGGGTGGACACCCTGCACCGGTGGTTCGACCACTGGCTGCACGGCGTGCGCAACGGGATCACCAGCGAGCCCCGCGCCGACGTCGAGATCGGGCCGGCGCGGTGGATCACGCAGCGCGACTGGCCGGCCCCGTACGCGATCAAGGCGTCCCTGCGGCCCGCGCCCGACGGCTCGCTCGGCCTCCGTCCCGCCGCCAGGAACAGCACCGCCTCCTTCACCGACGTCGCCATGAGCGAGAACGACATGGTGGCCGACGTGGGCACGCCGAACCCCGGACGGGTGGCGTTCACCACCGGAGCGCTCCCGCTGAACCTGCGGCTGTCCGGCACGCCCACCGCCGACCTGCGGGTCAAACTCGACAAGCCCACCGCCAACCTGACGGCGCTGCTGGTGGACTTCGGCGAGGACACCCGCGTGGACTGGCGGCGCGGCCAGGGCATCACCACGCTGGCGGAGGAGGACTGCCACGGCGAGAGCACGGCGGCCGACGACGCCTGCTACCGCAAGGTGGTCACCAACGTCGCCACCCGGCCGCTGGAGATCGTCGCGCGCGGCTGGATCGACGTGCAGAACCGGCTGTCGCTCAGCCAGTCCACGCCGCTGCCCGCGGGGACGTACGGCACGGTGCGCTGGCTGACCCTGCCGCAGGACTACACGTTCAAGAAGGGGCACCGGATCGGGCTGGTGATCGCGGGCACCGACGCGACGTACACCGATGAGGCGGGGACGGGGGCCGCCGTCACCGTCGATCTGGCCAGGAGCAGCGTGAGCGTGCCGTTCGTGCTGGGGACGCCGCTGGCGGACGTGCCGAAGGACGCGGCCACGTTCCGCGGGCCCGAGCGGGTGGAGCTGCCGCAGCCCGAGCCCGAGTTCCAGTTCTTCTAGAGCGTCCCGGACGCACGACTCTTCTAGAGCGTCCCGGACGCACGACGACCCCCGCCGCACCCCGCGCGGCGGGGGACGTCCCGCAAGGTCAGCAGCGGCGCATGAGGTCGCCGTCGGTGTCCACCATCAGGATGCGGTCGTCCGCCGGCCGCCGCCCGACGGTCCAGGCCACGTTCATGGTCAGCGTCCCGGCGGCGGTCGTGACGCCGCCGGTGGCGCGGCCGTCGCCGGTGGCGCGGCCGGTCCACTGCACGGCGATCTTCCCGCGCCGCACGCCCGGCTCCAGGTCACAAGGGTCCGAGCGGACGCTGAAGCGGTTGCCGGAGACGGCGATGCCGTTGGTGCCGGAGGCCGAGACGATCTCGCACCGGCCGTCGCACGCCAGCGAGAACGTCCCGCTGCGCCCTGACCCGAGCCACGCCGACGAGGGCGACAGCCGGGCCACCGGCGGGTCGGGACGGGGCAGGCTCGCCTTGCGCGGCACGGACTCGATCGCCGACCCGGCGGCGGTCCGGGTGGTGACCTCGGCGACCCACCGCGAGGGCTCCTCCAGCAGGACGCTCGTCTGCGCGGCGGCCTTGGTGAGCGTGGCGGGGTGCGACTGGGCGTTCAGCACGGCCCAGATGAGGCCGGCCGCCAGCAGGCCCACGCCCAGGATCAGCCCGAGCCTGGCCACGGCCCTGATCGGGGTGCCCGGCTCGGGATCGTCGTCCTCGTCGGCCGGGAGCCGCCAGTACTCCTGCCACTGCACGGCGTCCCCGTTGGCCGGTTGCTCCAGGGCGGACAGGGTGATGCCGCCGTAGCGGATGACCGCGCCCTCGTGGTGGGTGCCGTTGCTCTCGCCCTTGGTGGCGGCGGTGAAGACGAGCTTGTCGCCGTACGCGCCGCCGCGGAAGGGCCGCGTACGGCTCGGCGGCGTGAACGGATGCCGCCCACGAACGGCAGGCGCACCCGGATGCCCGAGCCCGCCACCGGGCCGCTCCACCTCGCCACCGGGCTGCTCCGCAGGACGGTCATGCTCGCCGGGCCGTTCCAGCGCCGCGGCCGGACGGTCGCCAGGCTGCCCCGGAGCCACGCCCGGACGGTCGCCGGGCCGGCCCGGCACCGCGTCCGGGCGGTCGCTGCGCTGGCTCGGAACCGCGTATGGGCGGTGGCCCGGCGTCGCGGCCGGGCGGTCGGGGCCAGCGGGGTGCTCCTGGTCGGCGGCAGCCGCGCCCGCCGCCGACCAGGGCTTTCCCGGGGTCGCCGTCGTGGGGCCGGCGACCGGGGCGGGCGGCGTGACATCGGCGGCCGGAGGAGCCGGCGACGAGGAGCCGGTCTCCACCAGCGTGCGGGCCTGCACAGGAAAGCCGTCGGCCCGCCAGAGTGGCCCCTCGCCGGGCAACGGCTGCGCCGACGCCAGCCGGTTGGGAAGTGTGCCGGGCAGTGCCGCGATGGGCAGGCGGCGCAGCAGCGCGCCCGCCGTCATGGTCCTGGGCGCGGCCCGGCAGGTCGCGCAGGACTGGATGTGCCGGCCGATCCTGGCCCTGGCCCGCCGTCCGGGGGCGGCGACCCATTCGGCCGTGCGGGCGGTCAGGTCGGGGCAGCCGTCGCGGGAGCGGGCGGCGATGATCGCGGCGAACCAGGCCTCCAGGCCCTCCGCGGCCCGCGTCACGATGGCGCGCACCTCGGGCTCGGGCAGCTCGAAGATCGCGGACAGCTCGCGGTCGGCCAGCCCGTGCCGTACGGACAGGTCGAGCAGCTCCCGCTGCGGCCGTTCCAGGGACAGCAGCGCCTCGGGCAGCAGCTCCGACATGCGGCCGGGCCGCGACCACGAGCCGATGCTCGCGGGCTTGGCGACGACCGCCCGATGGGCTCGGGCCACCGCGTACAGCCAGGGCCGGCGCAGGGCCGGATCCACCACGCGATCCGCGTACAGGTGCACCGTCATCGCCGCGCCGGCGACGGCCTGCTCGGCGTCGCCCGCCGCGAGCTCGGTGCGGCAGTAGTCGTAGAGGCGGGCTCCGTGCTTGTCGCACAGGTCACGAATGGCCTGGCGCGCGTCGTCGGACAGGGTTCGCCACATCCGGTGTCACCTCCTCCAAGTCGGTACGCGGTCACGTGTGGGTCGTGGTGCTAGGTCCTCCCGGCAGAGTCGGCGGCGCTCGCGGTCCTGGGAGTGCTCGGCGTGTCCAGCAGAGACGCCTGGGCCAGGTAGGCCCGGGTGGCGTCCGGGTCGCCGGCGATGGCCCGCAGCCCCGCCATGGCCGCCGCCAGCCGGGCGCTGTCGCGTTCACGCACCCCGGCCAGCCGCGTCTCGCCGCGCGGGATCACCCGTTGCAGCAGCACCGAGCGGCGCCGCCAGGCCCACGCCTCCAGCGCGGCGGGCCGGGCGTGGCCGCCGAGCACGGCCGCGAGCACCTGGCCTGCCTCGGCCGCGTCGTGGATGCCCGCGTTCATGTTCAGCCCGCCGACGGTGGACGTCAGGTGGGCGGCGTCGCCCACGAACAGCACCCGCCCGCACCGGTACGACGTCAGCACCCCTCTCGACAGCCCGAACCGGTCGGCGCCGGTGATCCTGACCGGCTCGGAGGTCCCCGGCAGGGCCCTGCGGACCAGCAGGGACAGGTTCGAAGGGGACAGCGGCTCGTGCGTGTCGCAGGGGATCTTGAAGATGATCCGCCAGTGGTCGGGCAGCGCGAGCAGGGTGCACGACTGCTGCACGTCCCGCACGTACGTCAGCGGCGCCACGCTCGGCAGCAGCCGGTCGAGCGGCGAGTCGGTGAACACCCGCAACGCCTGCGCGGGGCAGGTGGACCGGGGGAACGGCAGCCCGAGCGAGCCGCGCACGGTGCTGTGCGCGCCGTCGGCGGCGATCATGTACCGGGCCCGCGTCCAGGTGTGGCCGACGCGGACCCGGATCCCTGTGCCGCCCTCCGCGACGCCGTCCACGTGGGTGCCGAACCGCACGTCCACGTCCGGGTAGACGTTCAGGGCGGCGAGCAGCAGCGGGGTCAGAGAGGCCTGGTCGGCGTGGATCCTGAACGGGTGCTTGGTCAGGCCGTCGAGCCGGTTCATGCCCATCTCGGCCAGCACGATGCCCGACCGGTCGCGCCACTGCACCCGGTCCACCACCCGGCCGGCGCCGACCAGCCTGGTGGCCACGCCGAGGTCGTGCAGCAGGTCGAGGGTGGCGGGGTGGAAGGTGCAGGCGCGCGCCTGCCGGGGCAGCTCGTTCTCGCGCTCCAGCACGGTGACCGGGATCCCGGCCCTGGCCAGGCAGAGCGCGGCCGTCAGTCCGGCGGGCCCGGCGCCGACGACGATCACGCCGTTCATGGCCTGCCTCCCCTGACGCCGACGCCGTTCATGGCCTGCCTCCCACGCGGGCCGCGGCCGCCATGTGGCGGCGGTACGGCACGCGGCTGAGCGTCACGTGCCGGCCGACGGCCTTGGACAGGGCCCACCAGGCCACGCAGAGGTTCGAGGTGAGCAGAGTGCGGTCGTTGCCGCTGGTCAGCGGGCGTAGCACGGGCAGCGTGGGCAGCCCGGTGCCGGTGAAGAGCAGCACGGCGTCGCCGGGCAGCTCCGCCACCTCGACCTGGTCGATCAGCGAGGCTGGCGTGTGCCCGTAGGGCGAGTACCCGTCGGGCGCGCGTACCTGGACGACCTGGGTGACGTTCAGCCCGGACGTCTTCCAGAACCGCTCGGCCAGGTCCGTCACCCACGGCTGGTACGGCGAGACCAGCACGATGTCGCTCACCATCACGTGCTCCAGCGCCTCGCGCGTGGCCTGCGTGGCGGTGGCGAACGGCACCCCGGTGGCGGCCGTCAGCTCGGCGCACTGCTCGCGGTCCTCCTCGGGGCCGAGCAGGTAGCGGGGCTCGCTGCAGGCCATGACCATCGCGTCCAGCCGCAGGCCGTCGAACGCGCCGATCATGGCGGGCACGGCCGCGTTGTAGCTCTCCAGCCGGTCGAGCAGGGACGGCCCCGGCCGCGCGGGAAGGCGGGCGACGTGCATGTCGGCCCGCGAGCCGAGCAGCCTGGTCAGCTCCGGCTCCGCTGACGGGTTCGCGGGCGCCACGAGCACGCCGATTCTGCGGCGGCTCATCGTGTGCCCCGGACGGTGCGCATGGTTCGTGTCCTCCTGTGCGGGAAGGCGAGAGTGAGTCAGTGGGCGGGGTGCCGCAGCATTTCGTCGATCTCGGTGATGGCTTCTACGGACACCTGCCGGATGCGGCGCAGCCGGTGCACGGTGCGCGCCGATCCCGCCGCCTGTTCCTCGCCCCGTGGTTCCTCGCCTCGTGGTTCCCCGCCCCAGGACGGTGGCGGCGCGCCGGGCCTGATGCCCCGCGCGTGAACTTCGTGTGGTTGTGACCTGCGCGACTCGTCGGTGAGCATGATCACTCCTATGTGCAGCGGGTGGTTACTCGGGGTGGTTCTTCAAGGCGGGCCGGTCGTCGCCCGGCCGTGCCGTGTACCCGTTCGAGAGCTGCGCGCGGCCCGGCGAGGGGCCGGCGGCGCGTCGCCGCCGGCCCCTCCTGTGCCGCGCGTCGGGATCGAGGTCCGATCTGACGTTCCGACGCCCCGGCGACCCGCACCAGCGCCGTGGCGGCGAGCAGAACGGTGGCCGGCAGGACGGCCATGGGCACGCAGGCGTGCCCGGGTGCCGGCCTTCGCCGGCCGATCGGCACCGTGGCGCCCGTCACGGCGATCGTTCCACCCGGTGTCGCTGCCGTACCGATGGTGCCGTCCAGGCCGCAATCACCGGCGTGGACGACCCTGCGGAGCCCGACGCGGCGGACGACCGTGGAGCCGCCCGGCCGCGGGTCGGCGGCTCCCGAGGAGCCGCTCAGCCGCCGCGGGTCGCGGGTACGCCGCCGCCACGTGTTCAGCGGCAGGGCGGCGGACGTGTCCGCGCGACCCGGCGGACGGTAAGAAAGCCAGCCCCAGGCGCCACCCTCCGAGACGGCCAGCACGCCAGCCGCTACCGCGCTGGCCGACAGCACCGCGCCGACTGAGTCGGGCACGTGCCGCACGGTGCCGGGGGGGTGGGGAAGCGCCGGGGCCAGCGCTGGGAGCGCTGCCACGCGGGCCGCGTACGGATCGCGCCCGCCGCGAGCGGCAGGCGGCCGTGCGCCGCCGGGTGGCAGCGGTGGCCGGGACGCGGACGGGATGACCGCCGTCGCGCCTCGGCCGGTGGGGGTGAGGAGTCTCATCGAGCCGTCACCGCGCTTCCGGTGACGCCGCTTTCGGTGACGTCGCTCTCGGCCACGTTCGGCACGCTGACGCAGACCATGCGCTCCGTCAGCCCGGCTCTCGGGCCGGCCGTCCGCGTACGGGCCGGTCCCGCACCGCCGGCCACCATGCGCGCGACCTTGGAGGCGAGCGCGAGATGCTCGCCGCAGCGCCGGCCCACCTTGGCCTCCAGGCCGGCCACCTGGGCCAGCCGCAGCCTGATGGGCTCCAGCGACGAGCGCCGTTCGAGTCCGTCGAGGTCGGCCAGTCTGGCCGGCCAGCGCAGCTCCCCGGCGCAGTGGGCCTCGACCTCGACGGGCAGCTCCGCGGCCGGCGATCCCTCGTGCCGCAGCCGGGTGGCGACCATGACGGCGATGAACGCCGTCCTGTCGAAGTCGGCCAGCCGTCCCGTGAGGGCCGCGCCGAGCATCCTGACGCGGTGACTCAGGCAGACCGCACTCCACCCGAGCAACAGCAGCCGGTCGGGGCCCGTCTCGGTGTGCCAGCCCGCCAGCCGCAGCTCGCGGGCCATCCGGTGGTGGAAGCGCCAGCGGTGATCCGGGTCGTCGAGCCAGACCTGGACGCCACCGAGCGGCAGGCTCGCGACGTGCACGCCCGGCCCGGCCACCGGTCCCGCGACGCGGGCGCAGATGCGCTGGACCACCGGCTCCTGACCAGGGACGGCCGGGCCGTCCAGGAAGGTCGAATCCATGGTCACGTCCGGCCACCTCCTCGCAGGGGGATCTCTCCAGAACCCCTGGGGCCTGTTAAGCCCCAGTTACCACGTGCTCCGATAGTCTGCTTCTGTAGGGGGCTATGTCAACTGACAGTTTGCGCATAAGTTGATACCTGCCTGCGTGGCAGAGCTTGCCCGCATGGCAGGGGACAGTGGGGCTCGCGTCCCTTACGCTGGACCATGTTCACGGGCGGCTAGGAGGTGTGCCGTGGCGAACTTCGCCGAGCGGCTCGATCTCGCGCTGACCAAGCGCGGCTTCACCGGCGCGCAGGTCGCCTCCGCCCTGACGGAGGCCGGCATCCCGATCACCCGTGCCTACGTCAGCCAGTTGCGCACCGGCAAGCAGACCAACCCCACGCTCCAGGTGCTCAGGGCGCTGGCGGCCTGCCTCCAGGTGAGCGTCGGCTGGCTGGTCGGCGACGACTACCTCGAGTCCGGTTCGGTGGAGGACCTGCAACTGCGCGCGGCCACCATCGGCCTGTCCGCCTCCGGGCTGTCGGAGGGCTCGCTGGCCGTGCTGCGCGGCGTGGTCGAGCTGGCCCGCAAGGCCGAGGGGCTGCCCGAGGAGCCGGAGCCGACCTCCGACATCCCCGAGGCGGTCGCGCCGCTGAGCGGCCCGCAGCGCCGGGCGCTGGGCAAGCGCCTGCACGGCCTGCGGCTGTCTGCGCAGCTCTCCGTCGAGCAGGTGGAGACCGCGATCGGCAGGGGCGCGGCGGCCATCCCCGCCATCGAGGAGGGCCGCATCGCGCCGCCGCCCATCACCGTCGAGCGCCTGCTGACCGTCTACGGCGTCTGCGTCGCCCCCATCCGCGAGTACGTGCTCTCGCTGGCCAGGGGCGAGCGCGAGGCCGCCTGGTACGACGCGCAGTCCGTGCCCGTCTGGCTCGCCACCGGCTACGCCCTGGAGGGGCGCGCCACGGTGATCCGCACGTACCACAACCAGTTCGTCCCGCCGCTGCTGCAGACCGAGGAGTACGCCAGGGCCGCCATCACCGTGGCCGGGCCCGCGACGCTGGGGCAGCAGACGGTGGAGGAGGCGCTCGCGCTGGTGCTGGCCCGCCAGGAGGCGGTGCCCCGCGACAACGGCGTGGTGCTGTGGGCGGTGGTCGACGAGAGCGTGCTGACGCGCTCGATCGTCGGCCGGCACGTCCAGCTCCGCCAGCTCGACGTGCTGATCGAGCACGCCAAGCGGCCCAACGTCTCGCTGCACGTGGTGCCGATGGAGGATCCGGCGTACGTGCCGCGCACCGGCCCGTTCACCCTCTGGCGCTTCGCCGAGGCCTTCGAGCCCGACATCGCCGCCGCCCATGGCATCGAGTCCGACGCGCTGATCACCGACTCCGCCGCCGTGGAGGCCTTCCACCAGGCGTTCACGAAGCTGTCGGTGACGACGACCACCCGCGACGAGACCTTCGAGATGCTGAATTACCATCGCGAACGACTTTCGCGTTCTCTGGGCATCTGATCAGTCCAGACCATTCGTACCAACCATTGGTAACGTAGGTATATCCATAATCAATGGCTTTTGCGGTTGTCTTTGGCCGTGGGGCGAGGATCATATGGTCTGGGTCATCGAGTGGGGTCCGAAAGGATCAGCTTTTCCCGAGATAGTGGGCGAGGGGAAAGGGGTAACACTCAATGCGTCAGCGTGCCATCCGAAACCTGGCGAAGCTGGAGATGACCCACGCACGGCTCACTCGCATTCTCGACGCGGCCGCGGGTGGGAAGAACAACTTCGTGGCGGACCGGGATGTCATACGCCGTTATGATCAGGCCGCGCCCATCACGACGACGGCCGCCAGGGCCGTGCTTGAATATTTACGCCGCGTGGTCCGTCATCTGGCGAATGAGGGCGTGGACCAGTTCGTGATCGTCGGGAGTGGTGTCCCGAGTGGCCTGCCGCCGGGCAGGCAGTTGCACGACGTGGCGGCAGACGCCCTGCGCGTCTCGGTGCCGCGCGTGGTCTACGTGGAGAACGACCCTATGGTGCTGGCCGGCGCGAGGGCGACCATCGAGCCCGTCACCGATCTCGTCCGCGTCGTAGAGGGCGACGTGCGCGAGATCGACGACATCCTCGACGACCGGGTGCTGCAGACGTTCCTCGACTGGGACCGGCCGATGGCCGTGTTGCTGCTGTCCACCCACAGCCTGAACGACGACGAGTACTTCCATTACGTGATCAAGCGCATTCGGCAGGTGGTCCCCGAGAGGAGTTACCTGTCGGTGCTGCAGACCACGTTCGACGCCATTCCGGCGGAGTTGTTGCCGGCCATTCACGACCTGCTGGCGATGACACTGCCGGGACACGCGATACGCACGCGGGAGGAGGTGGAGGCGTTGCTCGAAGGTCTCGTGCTGGTCGATCCGGGATTGGTGTGGATTCCGGAATGGCGGCCCGACGACCACGACACCGCCTGTGCGGATCAGCCCAGCGCGTCGGGCAATTACGGCGCCGTGGCCCGCATTCCCTGACGCCTGCCGACGCCTGCGGTCGCGGGCCCGGCCGGGTCGTCACCGGCCGGTCCCTTGGCCGCCCTTCACGGAAGACGGCCGTCACTCACAGGAGGCGGCCGCCCCTTAGCCGCCACTGCACGAACAGCACCCGCATGGGTCCGTTCACGAACAGCCATTGACCGAGCCAGACGACCCCGAACATCACGCAGAACGCCCAGAACGACACCGGCCCGCCGACCCCCGGCACCAGGCCGGCATCGAGCAGCAGCCACATGAGCAGCCCTTCCGGCACGGCCGTGAGCAGCCCGAACAGCGTCGGCCAGTCCTTGTCCCAGCGGAACTGCATCAGCAGGTGGTACAGCAGCTCCCAGCCGGCGCCGACGACGGCGACGGCCAGCAGCACCAGGAACGCGTCCCCGAAGGACATCGGCAGCACGAGCGCGAGCAGCGCCGTCAACACCACGCCCACCGTGGCCAGCACGAACAGCCGGGTCTGCAACCGCCCGGCCAGCGTCGGGATCAAGCCGGTCTCCTGTTCGCCGCCCATCTGACCCACTGGGACACCGACCTGACCGGCCCCAGCCCCTTGCAGAAGCCGCGCCTGGCCAGGTCGTCGGCGATGTCGAGAGCCGCGGTCTGCATGCCGAGGAAGCTGTCCACCGCCAGGAAGTGGTTGCCCGCGGTCGCCGCGCCCGAGGCGTACAGCCTGCCGTCGCCGTTCTCCGCGCCCAGCACCTCGAAGCTCTGCCCGACCTGCAGCCTGCCCGCTCTGTTGGGGCGGGCGCCGCCGTGCTGGAGCAGGTCGGCCAGCACCCGGTGCTCCGGCATGTCGGCCTCCAGACCGGTGCAGTCGATGATGAAGTCGGAGACGTACTGCATGGGCGCCGCGCTGGCGCTGCGGGTGTGGGTGACCAGCCGGCCGTCGGGCGTCAGGTCGATGCGCTCCACCTCGGCGTGCGCCGGGTGGTACCAGCTTCCCCGCCTGGCCCTGCCGAGCTGCTCCTGCCAGCGGGCCAGCTTCGGCGTGGTGGTGCCCGCCACCAGCGCCGCCAGCCTGGCCCGCCGCTCCGGCGTCGCCTTGCGGAACTGCGCCTTGAGCTGGCCGCCGAACGCCGACTTGGGCATCGTGAACGCCTGGTACGCCCACCCGTCGCCGCCCTTGCGCCGCATGAACGCGTGCGGCCCGTGCGAGCTCGTCACGTACGTGCGGAACAGGTGCACGATCGTCGTCTGCAGGCCGTACCGCTCCCTGTCGTCCATGAGGCGCTGCAGCACCCGCGAGGCCACGATGCCCGCACCCCGCACCACCACCACGCCCGGCCGCTTCCTGAGCTGGTCGTAGACGTGCTCGTGCGGCTCGTAAGCGTTCACCACCCGATGGCGCTCGCCCCGCCGCTGCCGGAACTCCTGGAGGTCGTCGAGGAACTTCAGCCCCGGATACCCGACGGCCAGGTGCACGTACCGCGAGCGCAGCGCCACCCGCTTGGTCGGCCCGCTGCCCGCCGGCGGCGTCAGCACGGTGAAGTAGCCGCCGCCCAGCCGCTTCCTGACCATGCGGACCTGCCCCTTGGCCAGCATCTCCCAGTAGCCGATGCGCTCGGCCTCGCGCTGCACGCTCCGCATCACCAGCGCGGCGGGCGGGCTGTAGAAGTCGGCGGCGATCGGCTCGGTGAGCACCTGGAGCAGCGGCTCCATGGAGCGCTCCTGCCAGGCCTCCTGCAGCGCGTACGACGGGAAGCCCCAGATGTTGTCGGGCCGCGCCCCCGAGTCGGAGCGGATGCGCTCGTGCGCCGGGAGCTGCGAGACCCGTGTCAGGTACTCCCACGTCTGCCAGGGCGAGTCGCTGGTCGACAGCACCCGCATGTCGGCGGTGGCCACGCCGCGGATGCGCAGCACGTCAAGCAGCGTGAAGGAGCCGATGCCGCCGCCCACCGACACCAGCGGCATGTCATAGAGGGGAATGCCGGCCGCCTCCACCAGCCCGTCGGCCCAGACGGAGGAGTGCAGCAACTCCGGCGTCAGATCTCCCCAAGCCACGAAAGTTAAAGGTAGCGCAAAAGAGATCTTTCAGTCCCACCAGAATGACCAGATGTGTCCGCCCGTGATCTGAGCGGCATAACCTTGCAGGTCGCCGGGGCCCTGCACCACGTTGTCCGGGCAGAACGCCCAGTGCTCGGCCGCCACGTGTAACGCGTGCTCGAAGTCGCAGGGCGGCGCGGCCACGCTCAGCTCCAGCGTGTTGAACCCGACGCTCACCACCCGCGCCCCGAACCTGTCCTCCCAGCTCCGCACCACCGCCGCCATCGGCACCATCCACTCGTTGTGGTGCAGCGCGCCCTGCCAGCCCATCACCGCCAGCGCGTCCGAGCTCCGGTCGGCGGCGACCAGGCCGAGCGGCATGCCCCTGGTGGCCAGCTCGCCCGCCAGCCAGTCGGCGACCGCCCCTGGGACGGCCTTCAGCACGCCGGGCGCGGCCGGGCCCGGGCAGATCGCGCCGAACGGCTCCAGCTCGTCCAGCGCGTTCGCCGGCATCTGCATGACCCACTCCTGCCACACCTCCGCCATGAACCCCTCGGCGGTGAAGTGGTCGATCTGGCGGGGGTCGTCCGGCACGACCTGCCCCACCGCCCAGGGCTGCGCCGACTCGTCCAGCAGCAGCGGCCACAGGCCGCTGTGGGGGTGCCATTCGCGCAGCAGCGTCCAGTCCGCCCCGGACACCGGCTCCTCGCTCATCCAGAACGCCGGCCGCGGCGCGTCCCCCTGCCCGGTGTAGCCGGGATCCGGCCAGACCACGTCACCGGGCGGCAGCGCCACGGGCAGCCTGCGCCCCCTGCCGCCGTCGGCGAACAGGGCGCCCAGCTCGCGTGGCAGCCGATGATCGCTCATGCCCTACCGTTCCGATACCGAATCCTGTCTCGGAGATGGTAGTGCCGCCGGTCACTCCGGCACCTGTGGCGGGGGAGCCCTGGAGTGCCGGTGTGGGGCAGAATGCTGTTCCGTGTTCCCCTTCGACGCGGTTCTCACCGACTTCGACGGCGTGCTGCGCCACTTCGACCACGCCGCCCAGGCCGAGATCGAGGCCCGTTACGGGCTGCCTCTGCGCAAGACGGCCTTCGACCCGGGACTGATCCTGCCTCCGACGCTCGGCCACCTGACCGAGGCGCAGTGGGCCGAGTCGATCGCGACGGCGCTCGGCGGGGACGAGCGCGCGCGGCAGGCCGTGGCCGAGTTCATGGCCATCGAGTTCTGGGTGGACGAGGAGGTCAAGGCGCTGCTCGCCAAGGCGCAGGAACGGGTGCCGGTGATCATCGTGACCAACGCCATGGACACGCTGGAGGAGCACATCGACCGGCTCGGGCTGACGTACTTCGCCGACGACGTGGTCAGCAGCGCCAGGGTCGGCGTGGCCAAGCCCGATCCGCGCATCTACCGGATCGCGGCCGAGCGGGCCGGGGCCGACCCCGGGCGCTGCCTGTTCGTGGACGACCGGCTGCCGAACGTGGAGGCCGCCATCGCCCTCGGCATGACCGGCGTGCACTACCGGACGTTGAAGGATCTGGCCGGCGTCCTGAGCTGACCGGCGGCCATGTCGAAGAAGGCCCGCTCCAGCTCCACGGCCCTCCGGAACACGTTCAGCACCTCCTGGCGCCGCTCCTCGCCCATCCCGGCGCCCAGGCGGTCCAGCTCGCCGCGCAGGAAGGCCACCCAGGCGCGGAACCCGGGGCCTTCGTGCAGCTCGATCCACTCCCGGTGCACGAAACGCTCAGGGAGCGGCTGCGCGGCCCGCGAGGCCCAGCCGAGGTAACACCACTCGGCCACGCACAGCACGGCGGCGATCAGCGGGTAGTCCTGCGAGACGCGGACCTCGTCCATGAGCCGCCTGAACGCCGCCGTCACCGGCTCCAGCGGCACCTCGGTGCGCCCGCCCAGCTCGGCCAGCGCCCGGTGGAAGTACGTCTTCTCCTCGGTGGTCGCCACCTGCCCGAGGAAGGTGCCGTACGGCACCCGCGCCTCGAACGTGTCGGCGGCGGCCACGGCCGCGCCGAGCAGTGCCGTGAAGGAGTCCACGAACTGGAAGTCCTGCTCCAGGTAGCGCCGCAGGTCATCGTCGGCCGCCGATCCGTCGTTGATCGCCATCGCGAACGGGTGGGTCACCACGGCCGTCCACTCCGGCTCGCACTGCTGCCTCAGCCACTCGCTGAACGTCTGCTCACTCATGGCCTCCAACCGTAGAGGCCACCGGGCCGGATGGACCGCCGCCCCCTCGCCGTGCTGGGCGAGCTGCGCTTCTCGCCATGGCCAGGGGGCGGCGGCGACTGAGCGCCTGTCAGTACCCGCCGTAGGGATTCTGGGAGGTCGGCTGGGTGTTCGGGGCGCTCGACTGGTGGCCCGCAGGATGCGTCGGGCTGCTCGACGGCGTGCTCGCCGCCCCGTTGGAGCTCACCTTCGTGCCCTGCGGGGCGATGACCCCCAGCAGGCCGTGTTTGGTGCCGTCGATGCCGGCGGAGAACCACAGCGCGCTCTCGCCGCCCGTGGCGGCGGTGCCGGGCTCGAGGTCCCAGAGGCCGGGCAGCACGATCGCCTTGCCGTCGGAGCTGCGCAGCGCGCCCAGGTGGCGGCCGCTCCTGTAGGCGTGGACGGTGCCGTCACCGAAGTTGCCGACCAGCAGCGCGTTCCTGTACTGGCTCCAGCCCTTGGGCGCCGCGGTGATGCCCCAGGGGGCGTTCAGGCCGACGCGGGAGATGCGGCCGGTCAGGCGCCCGCTGGCGTTGAAGCGGCTCACGAAGCCCTTGCCGTTGCCGAAGACGGGCTTGCCGGTGCTCGGGTCGCGCAGGGCGTAGGCGACCCAGATGTTGCCGTTGGCCACCGCCACGTTGTAGGCGTTGTAGCCCCTCGGCAGCGCCCGGTCCCTGAACTGCCACTTGGCCAATTGGATGCGCCGGAAATCCTCGTCGAAGGCGTGGATGCGCCCGCTGGCGAAGTCCGCCGCCAGCAGGAACGCCTCGTCCTCGGTCTGGACGAGCTCCAGGCCCTTGTAGTCGGCGCCGCGCGTGAAGGCGGCGATGATCGCGTTGGCCGGGTCGACCTCCGCGTTCCAGCCGCTGATGGCGCCGCTGGGGCTGGAGAAGATGAAGGTGGCGGGCTTGTCCTTGACGGTGAAGCCCTCACCGGGGTTGAACACCTGGCCTGTCGGGGCACCGCCCGGGATGGCCACCTCCGTCTTCTCCTTCTTGCCCGTGCCGGAGTAGACGGTGGCACTGCCGGTGCCGGTGTTCGACACCCACAGAGTCTTGCCCATGGCCAGGCCCCACGGGTTGACGACCTTGGGGTCGGTGACCGGGGCTTTGCCCTGAACGTCCGACACAAGGTTGATGACGTCGAATCGCGTCCTGGTGGTGGCGTGTGCGGGAGAGGTGAGAGTCGCTCCCAAGACGACCGCAACAGCGCAGAGTGTGATGATGCGTGGCCGCATCCGTTGCCTCCTAGTTAGCGCTTGTGACGCGAGATACGCGGAGGGAAGAGGCGGGGTTCAGCCCGGCCAGAAATAGAGTTATTCGCGCCTGGGGGGAAGATAGACAGTCATGAACGTGCTGGGCATCGACATCGGCGGCTCCGGTATCAAGGGCGCGCCCGTCGACACAGAGGCCGGTGAGCTGCTGGAAGAGCGGCTTCGCATCCCCACACCGCAACCGTCGTCCCCTGACGAGGTGGCCGGAGTGGTGGAGTCGATCTCCCGTCATTTCGGCTGGACCGGTCCGATCGGAGTGACCTTCCCCGGCGTCGTCGTGAACGGCGTCATCAAGACCGCCGCGAACGTGGACCGCTCCTGGGTGGGGGTGGACGCGGCGCACCTGTTCGGCGGGGCCACCGTGCTCAACGACGCCGACGCGGCAGGCCTGGCCGAGGTGCGCTTCGGCGAGGGGCGGGACCGGCGGGGGACCGTCCTGGTGCTGACCTTCGGGACGGGCATCGGCAGCGCCCTGTTCGTGGACGGGGTGCTGGTCCCCAACACCGAGCTGGGGCACCTGGAGCTGAACGGCAAGGAGGCCGAGCACCACGCGTCGGACCGTGCCAGGGAGAAGCACGACCTGAGCTGGGAGAAGTGGGCGGAGCGGGTCGAGGAGTACCTGCGGCACGTCGAGATGTTGTTCTCCCCGTCGCTGATCGTGATCGGCGGGGGCGTCAGCAAGAAGGCGTCCAAGTTCCTGCCGCACGTCCGGCTCGACACGCCCGTGGTGCCGGCCGCGCTGCAGAACCAGGCGGGGATCATCGGCGCCGCGCACGCGGCGGCGGGCCGCATGCAACGCGTGCACTGACGCCCGTCCTCCTGCCGCCTGGGTGCACCCGCGCCCAGGCCATCGAGCCGAGCCCGCATCCCGGTCACGAGCCCAGGCGGTCACTCCGGGCGGGACAGCGCCTCCGCCATGGCGTCGAGCTGCCGCAGCAGCACCTGCGCCTGCGCCTGGTCCAGCCCCGCCGTCATCCGCCGCTCGATCGCCAGCACGTCGGCCCTGGCCGCCTCCAGCGCCCTCTCCCCGGCCTCCGTTAGCCGCGTCGGCAGCGCGCGCCCCGACGGAGCGGAGGCGGGCCGTGAGACCAGCCCCGCCTCCTCCAGGTTGTGCAGCACCACGTTCATCGACTGCCGCGTCACGAACGTCCCGCGCGCCAGCTCGGCGTTCGACAGCTCGGGCCGGCGTCCGAGCAGCTCCATGCACGCGTACTGCGGCGTGGTGAGCCCGTGGGCCCGCAGCGCGGCGTCCATGGCGGCCCTGAGGGCGGTCTGCACCCGCTTGAGCTGATAGCCGATGGTCGGGGCGGCATCGTCGTGCGTCATGTCAGAATTCTGACGTACTCCCCGGCGGCCCCGCCGCACGTGATCGCGATTCACGATCACCGAGACACGGGCGATATTGGGATGCGCGAGGCGGGCGCGTCAGGCACCATGGGCGGTTGGCTCCGGGGATGCGGGGCTCAAATATCCTGAAAGCAGTATGGGAACGCCTTCGTTGTCCTCTCCACTCGCCGAGCTCCAGTCCCGCCTGCCCGAGCTCATGCCGCGCGACCAGCGGCGGTTGCGGCGCAGGCTCGACGGCATGCGCCGGGTACGCTCGCGGGAAGCACGCGACAAGATCGCCGCCGAGATCCTCGCCGACGTGGAACGGGCAGAGCAGCGACTGGTACGGCGCCGCGCAGCCGTACCAGTAGTGAAATATCCGGAAAACCTGCCTGTATCGCAGCGCAAGGACGACATCCTGGAGGCCATCCGTGACCACCAGGTCGTCATCATCGCGGGCGAGACCGGCTCCGGCAAGACCACCCAGATCCCCAAGATCTGCCTGGAGCTGGGCCGGGGCGTACGCGGGCTGATCGGCCACACCCAGCCCCGCCGCATCGCCGCCCGCACGGTCGCCGAGCGCATCGCCGAGGAGCTCGGCACCGGCCTCGGCGAGGTGGTCGGCTACAAGGTCCGCTTCACCGACCAGGCGAGCGACCGCACCCTGGTCAAGCTCATGACCGACGGCATCCTGCTGGCCGAGCTGCAGAACGACCGCCTGCTCGACCAGTACGACACGCTGATCATCGACGAGGCCCACGAGCGCAGCCTCAACATCGACTTCATCCTCGGCTACCTGAAACAGCTCCTGCCCAAGCGCCCCGACCTCAAGGTGATCATCACCAGCGCCACGATCGACCCCGAGCGCTTCTCGCGCCACTTCGACGACGCGCCGATCATCGAGGTCTCCGGCCGCACCTACCCCGTGGAGGTGCGCTACCGGCCGCTGGAGGAGGACGATGACCAGACGCAGGGCATCGTGGACGCCTGCCGCGAGCTGATCAGCGAGGGCCCCGGCGACATCCTGGTGTTCCTGTCGGGCGAGCGGGAGATCCGCGACGCCGCCGACGCGCTGGCCAAGGCCGAGTTCCGCAACACCGAGATCCTGCCGCTCTACGCCCGGCTCAGCGCCGCCGAGCAGCACCGCGTCTTCCAGCGCCACACCGGCCGCCGCGTCGTGCTGGCCACCAACGTCGCCGAGACCTCGCTCACCGTCCCCGGCATCAAGTACGTCGTGGACCCCGGCTTCGCCCGCATCTCCCGCTACAGCCACCGCACCAAGGTGCAGCGCCTGCCGATCGAGCCCATCTCGCAGGCCAGCGCCAACCAGCGCAAGGGCCGCTCGGGGCGTACGTCCGACGGCATCTGCGTCCGCCTGTACGAGGAGGAGGACTTCCTCAACCGGCCGGAGTTCACCGACCCCGAGATCCTGCGCACCAACCTGGCCTCCGTCATCCTGCAGATGACCTCGATCGGGCTCGGCGACATCGAGGCGTTCCCGTTCGTCGAGCCGCCGGACCGCCGCCAGGTCAAGGACGGCGTCAACCTGCTGCACGAGCTGGGCGCGTTCGACGCCCAGAACAACCTCACCGGAGTCGGCCGCAAGCTCGCCCAGCTCCCCGTCGACCCGCGCCTGGGCCGCATGGTCCTGGAGGCCGAGAAGAACGGCTGCCTGCGCGAGGTCATGGTGATCGCCGCCGCGCTGTCCATCCAGGACCCGCGCGAGCGCCCGTCCGACAAGCAGCAGCAGGCCGACGAGAAGCACCGCCGCTTCGCCGACCCCGACTCCGACTTCATGGCCTACCTCAACCTGTGGAACTACCTGCGCGAGAAGCAGCAGGAGCTGTCGTCCAGCGCGTTCCGGCGGTTGTGCAAGGCCGAGTTCCTCAACTACCTGCGCGTACGCGAGTGGCAGGACATCTACAGCCAGGTCCGCCATTCGCTCGGCGCCCAGCCCAACAGCAGCCCAGCCGACGCCCACCACGTGCACACCTCGCTGCTGGTCGGCCTGCTGTCGCACATCGGCGTCAAGGACGTCATGGACAAGCAGCGCGGCGGCGAGGGCGGCCGCAGGCCCATCCAGGAGTACATCGGCGCCCGCAACGCCCGCTTCGCCGTCTTCCCCGGCTCCGCGCTCGCCAGGAAGCAGCCGCAGTGGATCATGTCGGCCGAGCTGGTCGAGACCTCCCGCCTGTGGGCCAGGGTCAACGCCAAGATCGAGCCCGACTGGGTCGAGCCGCTCGCCCAGCACCTCGTCAAGCGCACCTACTCCGAGCCGCACTGGGAGAAGAACCAGGGCGCCGTGATCGCGCTGGAGAAGGTCACCCTGTACGGCGTGCCGCTGGTGACCGGCCGCAAGGTCAACTACGGCCGCATCGACCCCGACCTGTCACGCGAGCTGTTCATCAGGCACGCGCTGGTCGAGGGCGACTGGGACACCCACCACAGGTTCCTCAAGGACAACAGGCGGCTGCTCGGCGAGGTCGAGGAGCTGGAGAACCGCGCCCGCCGCCGCGACATCATGGTCGACGACGAGGCCCTGTTCGACTTCTACGACCAGCGGGTGCCGGCCGAGGTCGTCTCGGCCCGCCACTTCGACTCCTGGTGGAAGAAGACCGGCAAGGAGCAGCCCGACCTGCTCACGTTCTCGCCGGAGATGCTCGTCAACGAGGGCGCCGACATCAGCGCCCGCGACTACCCCGACACCTGGAAACAGCTCGGCCAGCGGATGAAGCTGACCTACCAGTTCGAGCCGGGGGCCGACGCCGACGGCGTCACCGTGCACGTGCCGCTCCAGGTGCTCAACCAGGTCAGCGCCGACGGCTTCGACTGGCAGATCCCCGGCCTGCGCGAAGAGCTGATCACCGCGCTGATCCGCTCTCTGCCCAAGCACCTGCGCCGCAACTTCGTGCCCGCCCCCAACTACGCCAAGCAGGTGCTCGACGGCGTCGAGCAGGGCGGCGAGCCGCTGCTGGCGGCCGTCGAACGCGAGCTGCTGCGCCTGACGGGCGTCCGCGTGCCGCACGACGCCTGGCAGCTCGACCAGGTGCCCGACCACCTGCGCATCACCTACCGGGTGATCGACGAGCGCAGGCGCACGGTCGCCGAGGACAAGGACCTCGACGCGCTCAAGCGCCGCCTGGCGCCGCGCCTGCGCCAGACGCTCTCCCAGGCGGGCGACGACCTGGAGCAGACCGGCCTGCACACCTGGAGCTTCGGCACCCTGCCCAAGGTCTTCGAGCAGGGCCGGATGAAGGGCTACCCGGCTCTGGTCGACGCCGGCGACTCCGTCTCCATCAAGATCTTCGAGACGCAGGCCGAGCAGCGCCGCTCCCACTGGCCCGGCGTGCGCCGCCTGCTCCTGCTCAACGTCACCAACCCGGCCAAGTCGCTGCTCGGCGGCCTGTCCAACCAGGCCAAGCTGGCCCTGTCACGCAGCCCCCACGGCGGCGCCGTCGCGCTCTTCGACGACGTCGTCAACGCCGCCATCGACAAGCTGATGCTCGACTGCGGCGGCCCCGCCTGGGACCCTGTCGGCTTCGACCGCCTCTACCAGCACGTCCGCGCCCACCTGTACGACACGGCCGCCGACGTGCTGGGCCGGGTGGAGCAGATCCTCGCCGTCTGGCACGAGTCGAACGTGCGCCTCGACGCCCTGCGGGCCGGCGCGGCCACGGAGGACGTGCGCGACCAGCTCGGCAAGCTCGTGTACAAGGGCTTCGTCACGGGCACCGGGTATCGGCGGCTGCCCGACATCCTGCGGTACATGTGGGCGATCGACCGCCGGCTCGCCAAGCTGCCGGAGGAGCCGTGGCGGGACCAGGAGTGGATGGACCGGGTGCACAAGGTCGAGGACGACTACCACGACGTGGTGGAGCGGCTGCACCCGGCGCGGCGGGGGGACCCGGACGTGGTGGAGATCCGGTGGATGATCGAGGAGTTGCGGGTGAGCTTCTTCGCTCAGACGCTGGGGACGCCTACGCCTGTGTCGGAGAAGCGGATCGGGAAGGCGCTGGAGAAGCTCACACCATGAAGATCGAGGTGTCGAGCTCGAAGTCGATGGGGGAGGGCAGGTACAGCGGCTTGCCCATGGGGACCGTGCTGATCGCGCGGTACCTGCCGTCTTCGAGGTCGCTGTGCACGGTCACGCTCGGGGATTCGGTGATCGGGTCGATCAGCAGGTAGAGCGCGACCCTGCCGAGGGCGTAGAGGCGCAGCTTGTCCGCGCGGTCGGTGCGGACGCTGCTGGGCGAGATCACCTCGGCGGTCATGAGCACTCCGGATGACAGCAGCTCATCGCCCCAGCGCCGGCAGCCGGGCTCCCACATCACGTAGTCGGGCTGGACGGCGTCGCGCGGACCGTCGATGCAGACATACGGGCCGTAGGTGCCGTGCCAGCCGCGTTCCTTGCACAACCTGTGCAGGGCATGGTGCAGCTCACCGCCTATCAAGAAGTGCTCGGGGGTGCCGGAGGGGCTCACGAGTAGGTTCCCTCCGATGATTTCGGCCCGGAAGCCGGGCAGGGGCGGTAGGGCATCGAACACCTCTCTGATAGTGCGGAAGTGGATCGGCGCAGGTTCGATCGCCATGGCCACCATCGAAACTGTCCCTTCGTGGTCGAACGGGTACGCTAAGTATGTCACCACGCCATCACCCTCAGCGACAGAATCGCATCGTGCTCCGAGGGCATGAAAAAATCCCCCTTGCAGGTATTTCGTCTGAGGGGGATCGATGATCAAAGCTGTGGTGTTCGACGTCGGCGAGACGCTGATCAGCGAGACCCGCATCTGGTCCCGCTGGGCCGAGCGCCTGGGTGTGAGCCACTTCCTGCTGATGGGCCTGCTCGGCGGGATGGCCGCGCTGGACCGCCCGCACGGCGACGCCTTCCGGCTCGTCCGCCCGGGGTTCGACCTGGAGGCCGAGGACGCCGCTTGGGAGCGGGACGACCCCGGCGGGCTGCGCAACCACTTCGACGCCGACGACCTCTACCCCGACGTGCGCGAGGCGCTGTCGGCGCTGCGGGCGGCCGGGTACCAGGTGATCATCGCGGGGAACCAGCCAAGCCGGGCCTACGACGCGCTCGTCGCGATGGAGCTGCCGGCCGACTCGGTGCACACGTCCGAGGGGTGGGGCGTGTCCAAGCCGGAGCCCGGCTTCTTCGCCAAGGTGGCCGCGGTCGCGGGCCGCGAGCCGGCAGAGATCCTCTACGTGGGCGACCGGCTCGACAACGACGTGCTCCCGGCGGCCGCGGCGGGCATGCGCACCGCGCTGCTGCGCCGCGGCCCCTGGGGCTACCTGCACGCCGACCGGCCGGAAGCGCGGGCCGCCGACGTGGTCGCCGACGACCTGCACGCGCTTGTGCCCGCTCTGGAACGCCTTACGTGAGGTTCTCGTCGGGATCGATGCGGACCGCGCGCTCCTCGGCCGACAGGTCGTCATCGTCGTCGAGGTAGTCCACGCCGATCTCCTCGTCGTCCCGGTCCGGCTCCAGCCCCTCGTCCGGCTGCGTCAGCCGATGCTTGGGGCGGGGCTCGTGCAGGCGCTCGGGTGCCTCCCGGCGCAGGCGTTCGTCGAGGGTGTCCCGGCGCGCGGGATCGTCCTCGACGACTTCGTGGCGGAGGCCGAGATCGTCAGTCCACTCACTGACTTCGATCTCCTGCTCGTCCGCCATGCCGTGCCGGTTCGGAGGTGTTTCGGTCATATGCGCCCCCTACCCATAGAGCGGGCCGAAATCCTAGGACTTGCCCTCCTGAATGGCCTGCGCCAACTCTTCCTTGCCCATCTGGGAGCGTCCGGAGATGCCGGCCTGCTGCGCCTGCTCGTACAGCTCGGCCCTGGTGGGCTCGGTGGGGGAGCCGAGCGCTGCCAGCTCCTCGGCCCTGCGCTGCTGGAACGCCTTGCCGAGCCGCTCCAGCTCCTTGGCGTCGGCCGACTTCTTCAGTGAGGGCAGGAGCTTGGTCTCCTCCTCCTCGACGTGGTGGTTGATGGACTCGATGAGATCGTCGAGGGCCTTGGCGAACTCCGCCGTGCCCGGCCGCGCCCGTACGAGCGAGTCGAGCAGGACCTCCGCCTCCTTGTGCTCCTCGACGCTGTGGTGGGCGTCGATGCCCGGGTAGACGCGGTCCTCCTCGGCGCGCGCGTGCGCGAGCAGGAGCGCGTGCAGTTCGAAGACGAGCGCCTTCTGGTCGCCCTGCCCCTTCTTGAGCTTGTCGAAGATGCCTTCCACGACCCTGTGGTCCTGCGTGATGAGAGTGATGACGTCCGTAGCCATGGTGTGGCTCGCTACCCGGACGGTCAGCATCCAATCGCCGCGCCCACCAGGGATCGCGGGTCGGCCGCGCCGGCCAGCATCCCGTCGGGGCGCACGTCGATCAGGTGGGCGTGGCCGAACGAGCCCCCGTACGGCAGCGCCGCCACCCGGTGCCCGACGGCCGCGAGCCCGTCGGCCCAGGTCGCGCCCTCCTCCAGGTCGAGTACGGCGTCGTCGGGGGCGTCCCAGGTGTCGAAGCCGGTGCCGCCCGTGCCCAGCCGCCAGCGCGGCGCGGAGATCGCCTGCCCCGGCTCCTCGCCGTGCAGCAGCAGGCGGGTGATGACCTGCAGCAGGATCTGGGGCTGCGCGTCGCCGCCCATCGTGCCCGCGACCGAGCGGAGGGTGCCGTCGCGGCGGGTGATCAGTGCGGGCGTGAGCGTGTGGGGCGGGCGCCTGCCGGGGCCGTACTCGGCGGGGTGGCCGGGCTTGAGGGAGAAGCCGATGCCGCGGTTGTGGAGGTTGATGCCGGTACGGGGTTCGAAGAGCATGCTGCCGAACCCGGCCGCGTTCGACTGGATCAGCGACACGCCCATGCCGTCGGCGTCGACCGCGCACAGGTACGTCGTGTCGCCGGCCTCGGCGGGGGCGCGCAGCCGCAGCCGGGAGGCCGGGTCGATGAGCGCCCGCCGCCTGGCGGTCTCGGCCGGGTCGAGCAGGTCCTTGGCGGCCTCGTGCAGCACGTCGAGCCGGTCGTGCCCGGCGACCCTGGCGGCTTCGGCCAGCAGGTGCGCCCAGGCGGGATGGCGGGGCGAGGCGGGCACGTCGAGCCCCTCGGCGATGGCCAGCGAGCGCAGCAGCAGATAACCCTGCGAGTTGGGCGGCATCGACCAGACGTCGTGGCCGAACGCGCGCACCTTCAGCGGCTCGACCCAGTCGGCGCCCGGCGCGGCCAGGTCGGCCTCGGTGTACTCGCCGGCGCCCAGCCCGATCAGGCCCTGCCCGAACTCGCCCAGGTAGAAGCCGTCCCGGCCGTGGCCGGCCACGGCACGCAGTGCGCGGGCCACACCGGGCCTCGTCATGCGGTCGCCCGCGGCGCGTACGGAGGCGAAGTCGGAGCCCCCGGGCCGGCGCGCCGCGCCCAGGGCGCCGGCCACCATCAGCGGTGAGGCGGGGAAGCCGTGATCGGCCAGCCTGATCGCGGGCGCGAGCAGCTCCGCCAGCGGCAGGCGGCCGTGGTGGGCGTGCAGCGCCACCCAGCCGTCCACGCAGCCGGGCACCGGCACGGACCTGATGTCGTGCAGGTGCGGCATGCGCGCGTGCCCCTCGGCGCGCAGCCGGACGGGGTCGGCGCCGGACCCCGCCCGCCCGGAGGCGTTGAGCGCGCTCACCCCGCGGCCCGGCTCGTGGACCAGCGCGAACAGGTCGCCGCCGAGGCCGCACATGTGCGGGGCGACGACGGCGAGCACGGCGTTGGTGGCGATGGCCGCGTCCGCGGCAGAGCCGCCACGCTCCAGCATCGTCAGCCCGGCCGCCGAGGCCAGGTGGTCGACGCTGCACACCATGCCGGAGGGCGCGTATCTGGTGTTGTGCACGTCACGAGGGTACGCGCTGCGTGCTCACTCCTGGTCGCGCAGTCGGGCGTGGGCCTTCTTGAGCTCACGGCGGAGCACGGCGACCTCGTGCTCCAGCTCCAGGATGCGGCGGATGGCGATGAGCGTCATGCCCTCCTGGGTCATGCGGGTCACATGCTGCACGACGATGATGTCGCGGCGTGAGTACCGCCGCTGGCCGCCGCTGGACCGGCTCGGCCTGATGACGTCGTGCTGGTCGAGCCTGCGCAGGAACGCCTGCTGCACCTGGAGCATCTCCGCCACCTGCCCGAGCGAGTAGAGCGGCGCGTGTTCGTCGTCGAACGGCAGGTTCGGCATGCTTCCATTCTCCTCGTGGCGCGGGGGCGGGGGAACACCCGCCCCCGTACCGCGCGTCAGGCCTTGATGGCCTTGGCCTGGCCGCGCTGGATCGCCACCTTGCGCGGCTTGGCCCGCTCCAGGACCGGGATGCGGACGGTCAGCACGCCGTCGGCGTACCCGGCGTCGATCTTGTCGCTGTCGAGGTGCTCCGACAGGTAGACGCGCCGGGTGAACGTGCCCATGGTCCGCTCCCTGACGAACAGGCGCTCGTCCTCGGCGATCTCCTCCTCGCGGCGGGCGCTGACGCTCAGGACGCCGCGGTCCACCGTCACCTCGATGGAGTCGGGGTCGATGCCGGGCAGGTCGAACCGCAGGAGCACGTCGTCGGCGCGACGCAGCCCGTCCATCGGCATCACGGCGCCGCCGCCGTTGTCGAAGCTCTGACGGGCCAGGCGGTTGAACTGGCGCTCGAACTCCTGGAAGAACGGGTCGATCGAGGTCAACAACATGTTCCACCCTCCTCGTGGATGATCGGTTGCAGCTAACCTCTAACTTCAGTTGTAGGTTACCTGCTCACTGAGATCAAACCAAGAGGGGTGAGGAAGAAAATTCCCCTTGAAGTCAGGCGTTCTCGAGGCTCGGCCGCAACCTGACCGCCTGCCTGAACGTGCGCCCCGACAGCCGGGCCAGCGCCACGGCCGTGAGCAGCGCGGCGGCCACGCAGGACACGCCGCCGGCCTCCAGCGCGACCCGCGGGCCGAGCGTGTCGCTGAGCCAGCCCAGCAGCGGCCCGCCGACGGCGCCCGCGCCCGCGCTGACGATGGACAGGGCCGCGATGACCCGGCCGCGCATGTTCTCGGGGCTGTCGAGCTGCGCCCTGGCGGAGACGGTGGTGTCGAGCGCCACCGCGCCGGCCGCGATCGGCAGCATCAGGGCCGCGAACGTCCACACCGACGGCATCAGCCCGCTCAGCGCCTGCGCCACGCCCGTCACGAACGCCGTGATCAGCAGCAGCCTGAGCGTCAGGTGCGGCCTGGTGGCGGCCAGGAAGCCGCCCAGCACGGTGCCGACGGCGAAGACCGTGGACAGCAGGCCGTAACCGGCGGCGCCCGACTCCAGCGGGCCGGCGCTCATGGCCGCCATGGTGACCTGGTAGTTGCGGCCGACGCTGCCCGAGACGAACCAGAGCGCGAGGACGGCCAGCAGCCACGGCGTGCGCAGCACGTACCGCAGCCCGTCGAGCACGGCGCCCGGCTGCCGTCCGGCGGCGGCCAGCACGTGGAACTCCGCGCGCCGCATGGCCGCGACGGCGGCGATGACCACGAAGAAGCTGGCGGCGTTGATCACGAAGAGCCCGCCCATGCCGGTGAACGGCAGCAGCACGCCCGCCAGGCTCATGCCCAGGATGCGGCCCGCGGAGTTCAGGATCGAGCCGAGCGCCATCGCGTTCGGCAGGTCGGCGGGCGGCACCACCTCGGCGCCGAAGCGGCCGAGCGCGGGGCCGCCGAGCGCGTTGACCACGCCGCCGGCCAGTGCCACGGCGTAGATGGGCAGCACGGAGCGCACGTCGGCGAACGCGATGACCGCCAGTACGGCGGCGAGCGCGGCCTGCGCGATCTGGGCGGCGACCACGACGGGCCGGCTGGGCAGCCGGTCGGCGAGCGCGCCGCCCCACATGCCGAGCAGCAGCGTCGGCAGGGCCTGCATGACGAGGCTCAGCCCGACGCTGGTCGCCGAGCCGGTGAGGGTGAGGATGAGCCAGTTGACGCCCAGCACCTGCATCCAGGTGCCGGTGACGGAGACGATGTCAGCTCCCGCCCAGAGCCGGTAATTGTGGTGACGCAGGGCTCTGAACGTGGAGGAGGAGGGGAGCAAAACGGATCCTTGCCTTGAAGATGCACCGCGGGAACAAACGCACTGTTCCGGCGGGCCGATTCCGGTCTGACCGGAATGTGAGGCAAGACACGTTTAAAACGCAGTCAAACGAGTTCGAGGGGTTGATCGCGGCTCACGAGGGTCGCGTACTGGCCGCCGCGGGCCATCAGCTCGTCGTGGGTGCCGCGTTCCACGACCCGCCCGCGGTCGAGCACCACGATCTGGTCCGCGTCGCGGATCGTGGACAGGCGGTGGGCGATCGTGATCGTCGTACGGCCCCGCGCCAGCGCGTCGAGCGCCTGCTGCACGGCCAGCTCCGTCTGCGTGTCCAGCGAGCTGGTGGCCTCGTCGAGGATCAGCACCGGCGGGTCGCGCAGCAGCGTGCGGGCGATGGCCAGGCGCTGCTTCTCCCCTCCGGAGAACCGGTAGCCGCGCTCGCCGACCAGCGTGTCGTAGCCGTCGGGCAGCGAGGCGATGTGGTCGTGGATGCGCGCGGCCCGCGCCGCCGCCTCCAGCTCCTCGTCGGTCGCCGAGGGACGGGCGAAGCGCAGGTTCTCCGCGATCGAGGCGTGGAACAGGTACGTCTCCTGCGACACCACGCCGACGGCGTCGCTCAGCGTCTCGAACGTCAGCTCCCGCACGTCCACGCCGTCGATCGTGACGCGGCCGCCGGTGACGTCGTACAGGCGGGGCAGCAGGTAGCTCAGCGTCGTCTTGCCCGAGCCCGTCTCGCCCACGATCGCCAGGCCGGTGCCGGCGGGGACGGTGACGTCCACGTCCGCCAGCGTCGGCTCGTCGCCGTAGGCGAAGTCGACGTGCTCGAAGCGGACCTCGCCGCGCACGCCGTCGAGCCGCCGCGTGCCGGGGTGGATGTCCACCGGCAGGTCCAGGTACTCGAAGATGCGGCCGAACAGCGCCAGCGAGGTCTGCACCTCGACCCCGAGCCGCAGCAGCGAGACCGCCGGCCTGAACAGGCTCGTCTGCAACGTGGTGAAGGCCACCAGCGTGCCCACCGAGATCGCCCCGGTGTGGCCGACCGCCCAGTAGATCGCCGCCGGCATCGCCGCCATCACGATCTGGATGGACGACTGCCGCCACCGCCCGGCCATGCTGGTGCGCACGCCCAGCTCGGCCAGCTCGTCGGAGGCCTTGCCGAAGCGCTCGGTCAGCTCGGCGGAGCGGCCCATCGTGCGGCCCAGCAGGATGCCGCTGATCGACAGCGACTCCTGCACCATGGAGGCGATGGTGGCCAGCTTGCGCTGCCGCTCGGAGGTGATGCGCTTGCGCTCGGCGCCGACCTTGCGGCTGATCAGCACGAACACGGGCAGCAGCGCGAGCGAGATCAGGGTGAGCCGCCAGTCGAGCGCGATCATGGCGACGATCGTGGCGATCACGGTGGTCAGGTTGGAGACGAGGGAGGCGGCGGTCGAGGTGACGACCGCCTGCATGCCGCCGATGTCGTTGGCGATGCGCGACTGCACCTCGCCGGTCCTGGTCCTGGTGAAGAAGGCCAGCGACATGCGCTGGAGGTGGTTGTAGACCGCGATGCGCAGGTCGTGCATCACCCGCTGGCCCACGGTGGTCGACACCAGCGTCTGCAGCGTGTCGAACACGCTCGTGACGACGGCCACGACGACCATGCCCAGCGCGAGCAGCGTGAGCAGCGCGGCGTCGCGTGCCGGGATCGCCACGTCGAGCACCTCGCGCAGCAGGAACGGCGAGGCCAGCGAGACCAGCGAGGACAGCAGGATGAGCGAGGCCACCACGCCGAGGCGGGCGCGGTAGGCGCCGAACAGTTTGACGATGCGCCCGAGCGGCGCGCGTGGTTCCTCCGCCAAATCGGGGCCCCCTTTCAGATGTCCACTCAAACAGAGGTTAGCTCATAATTGTTCCGCTAAACTGATCCGCATGGCAGAAAAGGAGCTCGCCGAGCTCTTGTTCCTGGTCGGCAAGCGGTTGCGGCACGGTTACATCCATCGGCTGGTGCCGTTGGGGCTCAACCCCGGCCAGGCGCGGGCGTTGCGGGCGCTGGCGGACGCGGAGCGGCCCATGCGCATGGTCAGGCTCGCCGACGAGCTGCGGATCGTGCCGCGATCACTCACGCCGGTCGTGGACGCGCTGGAGGAGGCCGGGCTGGTGCGCAGGGAGGTCGATCCGGCCAACCGCCGCTCGACGCTGCTCGTGATCACGCCCGGGGGCAGGGAGCTGGCCGAGCAGGCCCGCGACGCGCGCAGGCGGGCGGGGGAGGAGCTGTTCGAGGTGCTGTCGGAGGAACAGCGCGGGCAGCTCGGCGAGCTGCTGATGCTGGTGGACGCGCAATTCCGGTGAGCGGGTCAGGCGGTCTGGGCGAGGGTGCCGCCGACGACCGTGCCCAGGCACGGCGGCCCGGCCAGCAACGCCGAGTACGGGTAGCGCCCGCGCGCGTCGTACACGGCGAAGTCGGCGCGGGCGCCGGGCGCCAGCGCCCCGATCCTGCCCTTGCCCCGGTCCATGCCCAGCGCCCTGGCCCCGCCCAGCGTGGCGGCCTCCACCAGCCGGCGGTCCAGCCCGCGGGGCCGCAGGCCGCGCTCGCGCACGTGCCGCCGCACGGCCGCCGCCGACCCGAGCGGCCCGGCCGGGCCGGTGTCGCAGAAGGCGACGACGTTGCCCTCCTCCAGCAGGGCGAGAGCGTCCTCGGCCGCCGGGTACAGCGCGACCACGGTCCTGCGCAGCCGCAGCAGCTTGCGCTCGCCCGGGTCGAGCGGCCTGGCGCACACCACGTGGCACAGCGAGCCCAGCACCCCTGCCTCGTCCAGCGCGGCGGGGGAGTGCCGGTCGAGGTCGACCAGCAGGCGCAGCCCGAACGTCCTGGCGAGCACGGCCACGTCCTCCAGCACCAGGGAGTCGCGGGTGTGCACGGCGATCCCGACCGCGCAGGGCCGGTCGATCTCGCGGATGGCGGTGATGACGGCGTCCCGCTCGACGTCCTCCCACTCCTGCTCGCTGCCGCTCGTCACCTCGATGTAGGAGACGCCGCGGAAGCCGCCGGAGTCGGCCAGGTCGGAGACCACGCGGGCGCGCGCGGTCACTCCCGGCGCGGCGGACGGCCCGGCGGACGGACCGGCCGAGCACGCGTCCACCAGACCAGCCACGATCATGCCCCGCCAGCGCACCTCCTCGGCGGCCGGGTGGGACGTCAGCAGGTCGGCCCGGGGGCCGACGGAGATCACCCGTTCGTCCCGGGTCGCCACCGCGCCGTCGCGGAAGGGCTCGGCGCACATGGGCAGGACGAGCGGCGCGGAGTGGATCACCACCGGTGCGGGCGCGCGCCGGCCCAGCATCGGCCTGGCACGCTTCACGGACGGCATTTCCTACTCCCCGTCAGAAATCAGCCCTCAGAGCATTAAACGTGAATCCGTGACATCACCGCAATCAGGGCGAATGATGTGAATCTCTAGGTAAGTAGCGCCCCGACAATCGGGCGAGCTTGAGGCTGAGATGCAGCGCCAGCCGTTCGCCGCCGTCCTTCAGATCCGTGCGCGCCAGCTCCTCCACCCGTTGCAGCCGGTAGTACAGCGACGTGCGGTGCAGCCGCAGCGCCCGCGAGGTCGCCACCGCGCTCCCCGCCAGGTCCAGGTACGTCTCCAGCGTCTCCAGCAGCGGCAGGTACTGCGCGTCGGCGAGCAGCCCTTCGAGCCCCGGATGCAGCTCCTGGTCCGGCACCCGGGTGAGCATCCGGTACACGCCCAGCCGCGCCCACTCCGCCGTGCGCCCGAGCCCGGGCACCCGCGCGACCACCTCGGCCGCGTGCCTGGCCTCCTGGTACGATCCCGCCGCCTGCGCCAGCGCCGGCCGGGGCCTGCCGATCCCCACCACCACCGGCACCGGCATGGCCGCGTGCAGGTCGTCGGCGGGGACCGGCGGCCCGGCGGTGAGCAGCACGGCGTGGTCGTAGCGCACCAGGTGCAGCGGATGGTGCCCGCTCAGCCGCCGCCGCAGCGCGAGCAGCCCCTGCTCCAGCGCCAGCCGCAGCGCGTCGTCCGGCTCGGCCGTGCGCGGCCTGGCCACCTGTACGCTCACCGGCTGTGCCTGCGGGAACGCGCCGGCCTCGATGAGCTGCTCGGCGGCGTCCCGCTCGCCGAGCAGCAGCCCGGTGACCGCCTCCAGCTCGCGGTGCGAGGCGAGCCCGCTGGCCAGGCTCTCGTGGAACAGCGCCAGGGCCAGCCCGGGCGCGGTGGCGGCGGCCTCGGCGACGCCGGCGTCCGTCATGGGCGGGTCGGCGTCGATCAGCCAGAGGAACCCGAGCAGCGCGTCCGCGTGCCTGATCGGCACGCAGACGCGCGGCAGCAGGCCCAGGTGCGGGGCGCCGGGCGTGCGCAGCGGCTCGGTGGCCTCGTGGACGCCGGCGTCCCGCAGCCACTGCCGCACCTCCGGCACGGTGTGCCGGCGCAGGATGGAGTCGCGGCGCACGTCGTCCATGGCGCCGCTTTGCTCGCTGTACGCCACGACGCGCTGGACGCGGTCCTCCAGCAGGGCAGGGCGGTCGAGCCGGGCGGCCAACTCGTCAACGGTCCGCTGGAGATCCGCCACATTCCCACCTCTACGTGGATTTTTCGTCAAATGACGGAATCGTCACTACGTGTCTTCCCTACAACTGCTCGGTGATCTCCGTCAATAACGTCTATACCGTCAATCCGTGAACGCCCCGAAGAAGCTGCTGAAGGGTTTGCTGGCGGCCATCGTGCTGATCCCGGTGAGCCTGATGGCGACCCCTGCTTCCGCAGCACCCCCCGAGGATCCCGAGCACCCGTGGCGGCTGGACCACTGGCCGCAAACGCAGCCCTGGCAGTCGGACACCCCCCTCGACGACGCCCAGGCCCTGCGCACCCGCCCCTTACCGGGCGACCTCAAGCCCATCGACCCGCAAAACTGGGAGAATCCCGACAACATGACCTGGGCGGACTACAAGAGGCCGCCCGGCACCACCTGGAACGACCCAGCGGTCAAGGGGTCGCAGCGCACCTTCAAGGGCGCGCTCGTCCTGCTCGACTACCCCAACCAGCAGTTCGTGGTGACCCAGCCCAAGGGCTCGACGGTCTTCGGCAACCCGAGCGCCGAGGCCCACGACGTCCCGCGCGAGCAGGTCGCGAAGTTCTACCAGGACTTCCTCAACACCCCGAACGACCTCAACAAGGGGCACACCATCCATGAGTACTGGATGGAGGACTCCGGCGGGCGGATCGGCGTGGAGCTGACCGGGTTCGGTCCCTACACGATGCCCGGCAAGGACCACGAGTACGCGATGGAGTACCAGCGCAGCGCGTGCCCCGCGGGTGACACCTGCACCAAGAACCTGCGCACCGACGGGAACGCCGCCTGGCTCGCCGCCGTCGGCCCCGACGTGGCCGCGCAGTACGACTTCGTCTTCTACCTGAGCGCCGGCCAGGACGAATCGTCCACCTGGCAGGAGTTCGGCATGATGAAGTTCCCCACCAAGGAGGACGTGACCGACGAGTGGGGCCCGCCGGACCCCGCGCTGCCCAACTGGTCGCCCACCCGCTACGTCGAGTGGACCTCCTGGCAGGCCGGATCCTCGTTCTGGCCCAACGCCCGCTTCGGCATCGACTCGGTGCAGGCCGAGAGCTCGGGCATGGCGGTCTACGCCCATGAGCTGAGCCACATCATGGGCATCGCCGACAACTACAACAACCCCTACGCCACACCGGTGAACAGGGCCTACACCGGCATCTGGGAGATGCTCAGCCGCGGCAGCTTCAACGGCCCAGGCGGCCCGCACTCCCGCTGGCTGATCCCGCCCACCGGCGGCGCGTCCATGGGCGCCCACCACATGCTGCGCAACAAGATCAAGCTGGGCATGGTGGACGAGCAGAACGTGCTGCGGCTCTCCCGCGAGGCGCTCGACGAGTCGGGCCTGGTCACGGCCAAGGTCACGGCCCGCGCCGTGCAGCCGGGCGAGAGCGGCCTGTCGGGCGTCAACATCTCCTTCGACACCGGCGACAAGAGCCCCGCCTGCGACGTCACCACCAACCCGCTCTGCGACGGCGGCGGCTGGGAGAACTACACCGTCGAGGTCGTGGACCGGATGGGCAGCGACTCCTTCACCCCCGACGCGGGCGTGCTGCTGGCCAAGACCAAGAACGAGGACCGCGGCCCCGGCTGGAAGCTCCCGGCGTTCGAGTGGGTGATCGACGCCAACCCGCAGGACATCGGCCTGACCGACTACGTCCTGCCCGACGGGACCAAGGTGCCGATCACGATCGGCGACTACCGGCAGCTCTCCGACGCGCTCTTCCACGCCGGCACCGACTCCGGCAGCGAGTACGAGTACGTCGACGAGGCCAACCGCCTGCACTTCTACATCACGGACGTGCACCGCAACCGCGAGGGCGAGCTGTCCTACACCGTCGCGATCCGCTCGCTCGACGGCGCGGGGCCGCAGCGGCGCGGGCTCAAGCTGCTGCCCGCCGCGGGCATCCCCACCGCCAGGAACATCTCCACCTGCAAGTTCCCGCTGTTCAACACGGGCAAGGCGGCGGCGGCCCAGGGGCAGCACCCGGAGGACGTCAGCGCGTACCTGAAGTCCGACCTCTACCGGCTCAAGGCCGAGGTGCAGGGCAAGGGCTGGACCGCCCAACTGCCCAATGCGCTGGCCTCCGTCGCGTTCGGCAAGCAGTCGCTCGTGACCGTCAACGCCGTGCGTGAGGCGGGCGGCGACCGGCTGGCCAGGGTCAAGCTCACCGCCACGTCGGAGAGCGATCCCAGCAAGACCATGACGGCCACCTGTCATGTGATCGGAATCTGAGTGAACGATGGGGTACGGCTGGCGCAAGCCGTACCCCATCGGCTTGAATCACCCCCAAAGGGGGTGTTCGTTGACAGGGGACAACCTTCCGGATAAACCACGACGAAGAAAGGTGCCCTGGGCGGCTCCGGTGTCCGCCGGACTGGCGGCCGCCGCCGCGAGTGTGCTGGCCGCGTCCGTGGAGTGGGAGATCCCGCCCGCCGCCAAGGTCGGCGTGACCGCCGCCGCGGCCCTGCTCGTCGGCCTGACCACCTGGGCCACCACCGAGTCGCGCGCCGCCGCCAAGAGCCGGCCCCGATCAGAGCCCGGCCCGCTGGCGCCCGACCAGTGGCCGCCCGTGCCCGAGCACTTCACCGGCCGCGCCGAGGCGCTGTCCGAGCTGCGCGGGGTGTTCGCCGCCCGGCGCAAGGCCTCCGACCTCGCGCCGCCGCTGGTCGTCTCCGTCTACGGGCGGGGCGGCGTCGGCAAGTCGGCGCTGATGACCAGGTTCGGCCAGGAGGTGGCCGGCTGGTTCCCCGATGGCCGGCTCTACGCCGACCTGCGCGGCGGCGTGGACGCGCCGGTGCGGCCCGACGAGGTGCTGATCGGCTTCCTGCGGGCCCTGGACGTGCGCCTGACCACCGACCCCGGCGGCCTGGAGGAGCTGCGCAAGCTCTGGCTGACCTGGACCAAGGGCCGCAGGATCCTCATCGGCCTGGACAACGCGCACGACGCCGAGCAGGTCAAGCCGCTCATCCCCGCCGAGCCGGGCTGCGCGGTGCTGGTCACCTCGCGCGCCCCGCTGTTCCTGAACGGCACGCACGACACGCGGCTCGGCGAGTTCAGCGAGGCGCACGGGGTGGAGCTGCTGGCCAGGCTGGCCGGCGGGGCCAGGGTCGTGGACGACCTGGAGGCCGCCAAGGAGGTCGTGCGGCTGTGCGACTACCTGCCGCTGGCGATCAACATCTGCGGCGGCCGGCTGGCCACCCGCGAGCAGTGGACGATGCGCGAGATGGCGGGCCGGCTGGCCGACACGCGGCGCATCCTCGACATGCTGGAAGTCGCGCCCACGGTGGACAAGAGCGTGCGCGCCTCCGTGCAGCTCAGCTACGACGACTGCACCGGCATGCAGCGCCGCCTGCTGCGCCTGCTCAGCGCGCTGACCTCCCCGGACGTGCCCGGCTGGGTGGCCGGCGAGCTGCTCGACATCTCCGGCCTGGACGGCGCCGACCAGCTCGAAGCGCTCATGGACGCTCAGCTCGCCGAGTGCTCGGGCACCGACCAGACCGGCACCATGCGCTACCGCCTGCACGACCTGGTCCGGGTCTTCGCCGCCGAGCTGGCCGGCCACGACGAGGACGAGCGGCGCAGGGCCGCCATCGAGCGCGTGCTCTACGGCTACCGCCGCCGCGCCGAGACGGCGGCGCAGAACCGCTGGCCGCAGGACTGGAGCAGGGGCGGCCGGCGGGCCAGCGCCGACGGGCAGCTCGGGGCGGGCGACTGGCTCAACGCCGAACGGCTCTCCCTCATCGCCATGATCCACCTGGCCCACCAGCTCCGGCTCTGGGAGCTGACGTGGGGGCTGGCCAGGGCGTTCTGCTCGCTGTGCCACTCGCTGCGCGCGTACTGGGCCGACTGGGTGGCCGTGGCGGAGCTGGGCTGCGAGGCCGCGGAGAAGACCGGCGACCGCCGCTCGCTGGCCATCGCGCTGCTCGACGCCGCCGCCGTGCACGGCGGGCTGGGCCTGCGCGAGCGCGGGCTGGCGGAGTCGGAGCGGGCGCTGGCGCTCTTCACCGAGCTGGGCGAGACCTGGTGGGCGGCCAGGGCCATGCGCACGATCGGCATGACCCTGTTCAGCGACGGCCACCTGGACCGCGCGCAGGACTTCCTGATCGGAGCCATCACCGGGTTCAAGGGCGAGGACGACCTGTGGTGGATGGCCCGCACCCAGCGCAACCTGGCCGAGATGCGGATGGCGGAGCGGCGGCCCGAGGAGGCCAGGGAGCTGCTGGAGGACGCCCTGGAGATCTTCAAGCGGGAGGGCAACCGCTACTCCGAGGCCCAGACCCTGCGCGTCTACGGCGAGGTGCTGGCCGCCCAGGCGCGTGGCGAGCACCGCGACGGCGACCACCGGCTGGCCGCCAACCTGTTCACCAGGGCGGGCTTCAGCCTCGACCGGGCCGGCGAGATGTTCAAGCAGCGCGGGGAGCTGTGGGAGGAGGCGCGCTGCCTGCGGGCCGCCGGCGAGGTGGGCGATCCGGACAACGGGCTGCGCGAGCTCGACTACGTCCGGCGGGCCGAGGAGATCCTGGTCGCGCTGGGCGACTCGTGGGGGGTGGCCAGGAACGCGGTGTCGGCCGGGCGGGCGCTGGCCAGGCTCGGGCGGATCGAGGAATCCGAGCAGGAGCTGCGCCGGGCGGTGCGGGAGTTCGCGGAGCTGGAGGACCGGTGGTGGATGGCCAGGAGCCTGCGCTACCTCGGCGAGGCGCACCTGGACGCGGGCGGGCGCGGGGCCGCGGTGCAGCCGCTGGAGCAGGCCAGGGAGATCTACCGCAGCCTCGGGAACGAGGCCGGCATGCGCAGGACGCTGGAGCTCCTGCGGCGCGCCGCCCCGTCTGCCTGAGCAGTTTCATGTGAGGGGTGAGCGCAACAGCTCCCCGGCCGCCTGCCTGGCCTGGAGGATGCTCTCCTCGAACAGCTTGCGTACGTGAGCCGCCTGGTCCGACAACTCCCTGATCCGCTCGTGCGCCAGCTCGTCCCGTACGGTCTCGGCGAGGAGCTGCTGGTACTCCGGGGTCTTGGCGGCCAGCTTCTCCAGCCGGGTGTGCGCGTGGTACACCTTGTCCGCCTTGAGCACCTGTTTGGCGTACTTCTCCAGGTGGCGCACCCGCTGGGAGAGCGACGTCCAGGCGGCGTCCAGCGCGCTGGTGTACGGCTTGAACGCGTCCTCCATGCCCGGCGGCAGCTCGCGTGGGATGATCTTGCCGTGCTCGGCGTGCATCGACGACAGCTTCCGCAGCCTGGTGGCGATCTGCCAGATCTCCTCCGGCAGCGACACCTGGTTGTCGATGCTGTCGATCAGCCCCGCCTTGTGCACCGCCGAGGCCATGATCGCCTCGACCGCGTTCTGCGCGCGGCGCAGGAGCTGCTGGCAGGGATAGTCGAGGTCCTCCGGCAGGATGTACTGGTTGGCGTGCTCCCTGGCGAGGCGGAGTCTTCGCTTGGTCGATCTGTAGGTGCTGTCCATCGCCATCCACCGGATGAGGACGATGAGGCCGACTCCCATGCTCGCGATGAAGAAGTATTCCGGGCCGGCCACGAACATGAGGAACATCAGGAAGGCCGGCAGGACGAAGAGCAGGGCGGGGTTGCGGGTCGTGTCCATTCGCGCGCCCGATCGAGCCATGCGGAGAATGTGCGGACTCGACCGCAGCTCGACCGAGATCTCCGGGTGCAGCGATGGATCGATCACCAGCCGTGGAGGCAGAGCACGTGGATCCATACGTTCATGCTGCGTTATGAACCGCGAATCCGCTCATAGTTGAGGGACATATAGGGTCGTAATAATGAGTGAGACGACGAGGTGGATCGATCTGGAAGGCGCGGTCAACGCGCGTGACCTGGGCGGATTGCCGACGAGCGACGGTGGCCTCACCCGTCGCGGGCAGATCTTCCGCGCCGACAACCTGCAAGGGCTGACAGCCGCGGACGTGGCGCTGCTGGTGGGCGAGCTGAAGCTGCGGCATGTGGTGGACCTGCGCTCGAACGCCGAGGTGTCGCTGGAGGGGCCGGGGCCGCTGACCCGGGTGCCCGAGGTGCGCCACCACCATCTGACGCTGTTCGCGGAGGGCGGCCGGCACACCGACGTGGAGGCCGACACCATCGACGGCGACCGGGTGCTGCCCTGGGCGGAGCGGGTGGTGGACGAGGAGCTCCGGGTGACCGGCTTCTACTTCGGCTACCTGCGCGACCGGCCGGACGCCGTGGTGGCGGCCCTGCGGGCGATGGCGCTGAGCGACGGCGCGTCCCTGGTGCACTGCGCGGCCGGCAAGGACCGCACCGGGGTGCTGTCGGCGCTGGCGCTGGAGCTGGCCGGGGCGACCAGGGAGGCGATCGTCGAGGACTACGTGGTCACGGGCGAGCGGCTGGAGCTGATACTCAAGCGGCTGCGGGGCAGCGACACCTACCGCGACGACCTCGACTCCCGCCCGGCCGACGACCACATGCCCAGGGCGCGGTACATCGAGCAGTTCCTCGGCGTGCTCGACGACCGCTTCGGCGGGCCGCTGGGCTGGCTGTCACGCAACGGCTGGACGGACGAGGACACCGCCGCGATGCGCGCCCGCCTGCGCGGCTGACCCCCCATGAGTCGAGCTGTGAATCGAGCTAGGAATCGAGGTGGACGACGATCCGCTCGGTCGCGGACAGGCGCGCCGCCTCGATGACCGCCAGCACGTCCACCGCGCTCTCCGGATCGACGGGCGGCGCCGCGCCCTCGCGCAGCGCCGCCGCCACGCCCCGGTAGAAGTCGAGGTACGCCCCCGGCTCCGTGCGCACGATCTCGCGGTCGTCCTCCGTGCCCAGCACGCCCCAGCGGTCCTCCACGTCGTCGCCGAACCCCGGCGAATCGGGCGTCATCCCCGCCCTGAGCCGCTCCTCCTGCACGTCCATCCCGTACTTGACGAAGCCGGCGGCCGAGCCCAGCACCCGGAAGCGCGGCCCGAGCCGGGCGGCCATCGAGCTGGCCCACAGGTGCGAGCGGGCGCCGCTCGCGTGGGTGAGCGCGATGAACGTGTCGTCGTCGGCCGAGACCTGCGCACGGCGGACGTCGCTCTCGCAGTAGACCTCGCGTACCGGCCCGAGGAGCTGCACGGCCTGGTCGACGAGGTGGCTGCCCAGGTCGTACAGCAGGCCGCCGACCTCCTCGGGGCCGCCGGACTCCCGCCAGCCGCCCTTCGGCGCCGGCCGCCAGCGCTCGAACCTCGACTCGAACCGCAGCACGTCGCCCAGCCGGCCCTCGCCGGCCAGCCTGCGCACGGTGCGGAAGTCGCCGTCCCAGCGCCGGTTGTGGAACACGGTGAGCAGGACGTCGCGCTCCTTGGCCAGCCGCACCAGCTCGCGGCCCTCCTCGGCGGTCCTGGCCAGCGGCTTGTCCACGACGACGGGCAGGCCCGCGTCGAGGGCGGCGGCCGCGGTGGCCACGTGCGTCCTGTTGGGCGAGGCGACCACGACCAGGTCGCACCGCTCCCACAGGTCACGCACGTCGGCCACCCCGGCCGCGCCGTACCGGCCGGCCACCTCGGCCTGGCGATCGGGATTCCTGGTGACCACGGCCACCAGGGACAGGCCGGGAGTGGCGGCGATCAGCGGGGCGTGGAAGTACGCCCCAGCGGTGCCGTAGCCGACGAGGCCGACGCGAATCTCACTCATCGACCCAGCGTATCGAGGGGTGGCCGCTATTCGTCGTCGCGCTCGGCCAGGAAGCGCTCGAACTGGGCGGCCAGCTCGTCGCCCGTGGGCATGGGGGTGGTCTCGGCCATCAGGTTCTCGCGCTCGGCGCCCGCGGCGAACGCGTCGTACTGTTGCTCCAGCCCGCTGATGGCGGTGGACAGCTCGCTGGATGCCCGGATCTGCTCCTCGATCTCCGTCGTCGTACGGCGGGCCGCGTCGCGCAGCGCGTCCATCGGGAACACCAGCCCCGTCCCCCGCGTCACGGCCTCCAGCCCGCTCACCGCGGCGGTCGGGTACTCCGCCTGCGACAGGTAGTGCGGCACGTGCACCGCGTAGCCCAGCGCGTCGTGGCCCTGCGCCCCGAGCCGCAGCTCCAGCAGCGCGGCGACGCTGCCTGGCACCTGGACCCGCCCGAACGCGCTGGTCTGCGCGTTGATCAGCTCCGGCCTGCTGGCGTGCATCGTGATGCCGAGCGGGCGGGTGTGCGGCACGGCCATCGGGATGCCGTGCAACGTCACCAGCTTGCTCACCTTGAGCTGCGCCACCAGCGCCCCGACGGCCTTGGTGAACAGCTCCCACTCACGGTCGGGCTCGGGCCCGCTCATCACCAGGAACTGCGTCCCCGTCGAGTCCTTGGCGACATGAACGGCCAGCTCGGGGCTCTCGCACTCCATCCACCGGTCGGTGTCGAACGTCATGATGGGTCGCCGCGACCGGTAGTCGAGCAGCCGGTCCACGTCGAACGTCGCCACGACCCGGTGCTCCAGCTCGGCCAGCAGGTGGCCCACTGCCAGCCGTCCGGCCGAGCCCGCGTCGACGAAGCCGTCGAAGTGGTACAGCAACACCGGATCGGCAAGCTCGGGCGCGTCGGCTGCGAGCTCGTAGAGATCCTTCGGGTCGAACACGGTTAAACAGCCTTTCCCTAGGTACTCTTCTCCAGAACCTACGGCGGGTCGTATCGATTCCGCGCACGGCACCCTATCGAGGGACAATGAACCCATGGACGGGGATCCAGGGCTGGATGAGTTCGCCACCGAGCTGTTCGACCTGGCCAGGGCCGGGGGCCGAGACGATGCGCGCCTGCGTCGCCGCCGGGGCGCCGGTCGATCTGACCGACGGCAAAGGTGACACTTTGCTGATGCCGGCGGCTTATTACGGTCACGCCGAGACCGCACGCATGCTTGTAACAAGCGGCGCCGATCCGAATCGTGCCAACGACCGTGGGCAGACGCCGCTCGCGGGCGCGGTTGTCAAGAAGAAGTCTGCCGTGGTCAGAGCCCTGCTGGACGCGGGGGCCGATCCGGAGGCCGGGCAGCCGTCCGCGCTGGAGACCGCGCGAATGTTCGCAAATGACCAGTTTATCCAATGGTTCGCGCAAAGAGATTCATAGTATGAAATAAGCATTAAAGGGCTCGAAGTTGCCGAGTGTGGCCTTTCGAACACTCGATAGTCATGCTGGGGGCGTGGCTACTTCTGCGCACTCCTTCAGTAGGCGACCGCTCCACATCCCTCCGTTGCCATGTCCGTTCCCGAGTGAGATCAACGCACATGCCTCGGAGGTCGACGCGGAGAGCCACGCATGGCTGGCCGCCTCACACATGCTCAACGGCGCCGACACCATCGAGCACTTCCGGCGCTCAAAGATCGGCCTGCTCGCGGCACGGACCAACCCCACCATGCCGCGGGACAGCCTCCGGTTGATCAACGACTGGTACAACTGGCTCTTCGCCTTCGACGACGCGTTCTGCGAAGGCGAGCTCATGGGGCACCGGGCCTCGGCACTGGCCCGCGCACTGCCGCCGCTCCTGGAGATCCTCGACGGACGCCGGGAACCCGACGCCGGCGACCCGTTCGGTCTCGCACTCAACGAGCTGCTGCGCCGCATCTCCGCGTACGCCACCCCCGCCCAGGTGGACCGGTGGCGCATCACGGTGAAGGAATACCTGTTCGCCCAGATCTGGGAGGCCGCCAATCGCGAGGTGGACCTCATCCCCACCCCCGAGGACTACGTCCTCATGCGCCGCATCACCGGAGCGACCTACACCTGCTTCGCCCTCATCGACGCGGGCGGCGGCTACCGGCTGGAGGCGGAGGAGTGGCACCACCCCGACGTCCGCACCCTGTCCGACCTGGCCTGCGACCTCATCGGCTGGGACAACGACCTCCTGTCGTACGCCAAGGAGCGCGGCAACGACAAGGCCCGGCACAACCTCGTCACGGTGCTGGCCACGCACAAGGCCCTGTCACTGCAGGACGCGCTGCACGAGGTCGCGCAGATGCACAACGACGCCATCGCCGCGTTCCTCGACCGGCGGGCGGCACTCGAACAGTGGGCCCCGCTCCCGGTCCGCAAGTACGTACGAGGCCTCGAGCACTGGGTGCGGGGCCACATCGCGTTCTCCCTCGGCAGTGCGCGTTACGTGCACGCCTGGCCTGACGGCACCCAGTGGCCGCAAGCCGTCTGACGGTCCCCCAGGCCTGACGGCACCCCGCCGCAGGCCATCGCAGAATTCCTGAAAACGGTCCCGCAACCTCAGCTCTCGTCGGGGGCGTCCGGGTCGTCCAGCGCGAGCGCGGACGCCTCATCGAGATCCAGCCGGGCGCCCTCCTCGAAGGCGTCCTTGTAGGCCAGCTCGCCCATCCGCCGCCGGCAGTCACGCATGCACGCGTTGTGCTCCTCGGTCATCCACGGCGCGCCGAGCTGCGGCAGCCCGGCCGTCTTCCAGTTCTGCTGCAGCGCCCCGAGCAACTGGGCGGCCAGCGCGAGCCTGTCGGACAGGACGAAGATCCGTGCCGCCGTTTCCAGCGCCATCAGCGTGCCGAGCGTGTCGTGGAAGTGCCGCTTGATCCGCAGCGCCTCCCTGGCGTTCTGCAGCGCGTCCGAGATCCTGCCGGTCGCGATGCGGGTGCCGGCCAGCGCCCACTGCGCGTACGAGCTGACCCACAGCTCGCCCCGCTCCTTGCACACCTGGAGGCAGTCCTGCAGCAGCGACTCGGCCTCGTACAGCTCGCCCTGCGTGGTCAGCACGATCGACAGCTCGACGATGGCGGGCAGCAGGCCGGGGTTGAGCTCCCTGTTCTCGGTGTTGAACTCGATCGCCACGCCGAGCAGCGCGCTGGCCTTCTGCAGGTCGCCCTGCAGCAGCGCCGCCGTGCCTTGCATCTTCGAGGCCAGGATCACGGCCCGCGAGTCGCCCACCCGGACCGCCTCGGTGCTGCACGTCTCGGCCGCCGCCAGCGCTCCCGCGCTGTCGCCCTGCGCGCTCTTGACGTAGGACAGCACCCACAGCGCCTTGCAGCGCTCCTTGCTCACCGTGGGGTTGGCCTCCAGCGCCCGCTCCAGGTACAGACGCCCCTCGCGGGCGAAGCCGCAGCACACCCACATGAACCACAACGACGACAGTAACGTCAGCGCGAGCGCCGACTTGCCCGGCGATCTGAGCGCGTGCTCCAGCGCGACGCGGACGTTGTCGTGCTCCTGCCGCATGCGGACGAACCAGTAGATCTGCCGCGGGCCCGACCAGGCGTCCTCGCTGCGCTGGGCCAGGCTCAGGTAGTACTCCAGGTGCCGCTGGGCCATCTGCTCCTTCTGGCCGAGCTTGTCGAGCCACTCCTCGCCGTACTCGGCCAGGGTGTCGATCAGCTTGTACCGTACGCCCGCGTGGTTGCTCCTGATCAGCAGGATCGACTTCTCCACCAGCCCGGTGACCAGGTCGGTGATGTCCTCGGACGGCAGCCGGCCGTCGGAGCAGACGAACCGGGCCGCGTCCAGCTCGAAGTCGCCCGCGAAGACCGACAGCCGCGCCCACAGCAGCCGCTCGGCGGGCTCGCACAGCTCGTGGCTCCAGCCGATCGCGGCGCGCAGCGTCTGGTGGCGGGGCAGCGCCGTCCGGCTGGCGCCGGCCAGCAGGCTGAACCGGTCGGCCAGCAGGCCGAGGATCTGCTCCACCGACAGCGCCCGCAGCCGCACCGCGGCCAGCTCGATGGCGAGAGGGATGCCGTCAAGCCTGCGGCACAGCTCCGCCACCGGGGCGATGTTGTCCTCGTCCAGCACGAAGTCGGGCACGCTGCCGCCGGCTCTGGCCGCGAAGAGCTGCACCGACTCGTTGGTGAACAGGCTCTCGGCCGGATCGTCGCCCGGCACCTGCAGCGGCGGCACCGGCACCACGTGCTCGTAGGGCAGGTGCAGCGACTGGCGGCTGGTGGCCAGCACCTTCAGGTTGGGCGCCGCCTCCAGCAGCTCGTGCACCAGCTCGGCGCAGCCCTGCACCAGATGCTCGCAGGTGTCGATGATGAGCAGCATGTCGCGCTCGCCCACCCACTCCGACAGCGACTCCGACTCCGCCCGCGACGACTGGTCGGCGATGCCGAGCGCGGAGGCGATGGTGTGCTTGACCATGCCCGCGTCCTGCAGCCGCGCGAGATCGGCGAACCAGACGCCGTCGGGGTAGTGGGAACGCACCTGGTGCGCCAGCCGCAGCACGGTTCGGGACTTGCCCACTCCTCCGATGCCGGTGACGGTCACCAGGCGCGACTCGCTGAGGTGCCGTTTCAGGTTGGCGAGAAGGCGAGTCCGGCCGATGAAGCTGGTGAGCTCCGCCGGCAGATTGCCTTCACGCCGCCAGCCGGTCGGGGTGGCCATGGGCAGCCTCACGGGGGGTAGGCGACACCTGCCTTCGCATCGTACCGCCGTGGTCGCAGCCTGTCCTTGGACCGGCGGACACGCTCGGTGCCGGTTTGTACGCCTGGGTAGCATGTCCGTCGTGGAGGATTTTCTACCTGAGCAGTTGCTGCCCGAGCAGAGCGCCGACGACACCGATCTCGGCTGGGGCGACTGGCGCGAGCCCGACACCGACGCCTTCTACCTGGACAACCGGCCGCCGCACTGGGACTAGCAGCCCTCGCATGCACGTACTGGGACTGGCTTCCCTCGCATGTACGTACTGGGACTGGCTTCCCTCGCATGTACGTACTGGGACTGGCTTCCCTCGCATGTACGTACTGGGACTGGCATCCCTCGCATGCACGCACCGGGACTAGCATCCCTCGCATGTACGCACTGCGCCCCGCCACCCCCGCCGACTACGACGCCATCGCCGCCGTGCTCGACGACTGGTGGGGCCGCCCGATCCAGGGCGCCCTGCCTCGGCTCTTCCTCGATCACTTCCACCGCACCAGCCTGGTGGCCGAGGGGCCGTCCGGCGAGCCGGCGGGCTTCCTGATCGGCCTGCTGTCGCCGTCGCTGCCCGACGAGGCGTACATCCACTTCGTCGGCGTCTCGCCCGGCGCGCGGCAGAGCGGGCTGGCCCGCACCATGTACGAGCGCTTCTTCGAGCTGGCCCGCGCCGACGGCCGGCGCGTCGTCAAGGCCATCACCGCGCCGGTCAACGGCGCCTCCATCGCCTTCCACCGCCGCATGGGGTTCGAAGTGAGCGAGCCGACACCCGGCTACAACGGCCCGGGCACGAGCCTGGTCACCTTCAGCCGCCCGCTGTAGCGGCCCTCCACTCGTTCGCTGGAATGGACCTTCAGGCGTCCGCTGCGGAGGTTCTGGTTTGGGCCGGGGCGGTGCGTTCCGCTCCCACCAGGCTTCGGCAGCGCGCCACCTCCTGCTCCACCCGCGCCTGATCCCACCCCAGAACCCCGGCGATCAGCCCCGCGATCAGCCGGCGATCAGCCCGGCGATCAGCCCGGCCATTAGCCCGGCCATTAGCCCGGCGATCACCGGCGCCGCCCGGTCGGCCGGCTCGTTCGACTCGATGAGCATTTGCGTCATGCGGGCCACGATGTCCTCGGCGTGCAGCGCGTCATGCGGGCCACGATGTCCTCGGCGTGGTCGGCGGCGACGTCCACCTCGCGGCCCGTCTCCTCCTCGCGGTCCGTCTCCTCCTCGCGGTCCGTCTCCTCCTCGCGGCCCGTCTGCTCGTCGCGGACCCGCGCGCCCACCTCGCGCTCGCCGCGCCCACCTCGCGCCCACCTCGCGCTTGCCGCGCTCGTCACGCAGCATCGCCACCGCCGCGGCCCTGGTCGCGATCACGGCGCGCCGTGCGCGGCGGCGTCCAGCGCGGCGCCCGCCCCCGTCACGCCCCCGCCGACTTGATGCGGCGTTGTGCGCCATCGACCAGCACGTCGAACGTCTGCCCGCCGAGCCGGTCGATCGTCTCCTGGCGGTTCCTGGCATCGAGCGCGCCGGCCAGCCCCATACCGCGCCAGTCACGTTCCGCAACTCATAAGACACATAGCGTGTTCGCTCCTTGGATCGGGGAATGGCACATAACGCCGCATCAAGGAGGTGACCGGTGGCCGGACGTCCCACCCGCAGAGAGCTGACGGGAGAGCTCGCCGCCGAGTTCGCGGGGACCATGGTGCTCATCCTGTTCGGCGCCGGAGTCGTCGCCCAGGTCGTGGCCGCCCAGCTCGGCGACCACGACAGCATCGCCTGGGCCTGGGGCATCGGCGTGATGCTCGGCGTCTACGTCGCCGGGCGCACCACGGGCGCACACCTCAACCCCGCCGTCACGCTCGGATTCGCCCTCTGCAGGGGCTTCCCCTGGCCCAAGGTCATCCCGTACGCCGTCGCGCAGACCGCCGGAGCCTTCGTCGCCGCCCTCATCGTGCGCTGGAACTACTCCGAGGTGCTGGCCATGTTCGACCCGGGCCACACCCTCAAGTCGCAGATCGTCTTCTCCACCCTGCCCGGCAACGGCACCCTGCCCGTCGACATGTGGGGCGGCCTGCGCGACCAGATCATCGGCACCGCCATCCTCCTCTTCGTCGTCTTCGCCCTGTCCGACACGGCCAACATGGCGCCGAGCGCCAACCTGGGGCCGTTCGTCATCGGCCTGCTCGTCGTCGGCATCGGCATGTCCTTCGGCACCGACGCCGGCTACGCCATCAACCCGGCCCGCGATTTCGGGCCCCGCCTGGCCAGCTTCCTCACCGGCTACGGCGGCGCGTGGCGCGACCAGTACGGCGACCTGTACTGGTGGGTCCCGATCGTCGGCCCGCTGATCGGCGGCGCCCTCGGAGCCTTCCTCTACCAGGCGTGCATCGCCCGCTTCCTCCCCCAGGGCGAGGACCGCGACACCGTGAAGCCGTCCGACTGAACCAGGGGAGCAGAGCACCATGCCGGACTTCGTCGGCGCCGTCGACCAGGGCACCACCAGCACCCGCTTCATGATCTTCGACCATGACGGCGCCGAGGTCGCCAAGTTCCAGCTCGAACACGAACAGATCCTGCCCAGGGCCGGCTGGGTCGAGCACAACCCGATCGAGATCTGGACCAGGACCGCCGCCGTCATCCAGACCACCCTGCAACGTACCGGCCTGCACGACACCGACCTGGCCGCCCTCGGCGTCACCAACCAGCGCGAGACCACCGTCGTGTGGAACCCGCGCACCGGGCGCCCGTACTACAACGCCATCGTCTGGCAGGACACCCGCACCGACCGCATCGCCGCCGCGCTCGAACAGGACGAACGCGGCCAGGTCATCCGCGACAGGACCGGCCTGCGGCCCGACGCCTACTTCTCCGGCGGCAAGATCCAGTGGATCCTCGAGAACGTGCCCGGCGTCCGCGAAGCCGTGGACCGCGGCGAGGCCGTCTTCGGCAACACCGACACCTGGACCCTGTGGAACCTCACCGGCGGCGTCAACGGCGGCGTGCACATCACCGACGTCACCAATGCCAGCCGCACCATGCTGATGAACCTCGACACGCTCGACTGGGACGACGAACTGCTGTCGTACTTCGGCATCCCCCGCGCCATGCTCCCCGAGATCCGCCCCTCCGCCGACCCCTCCGGCTACGGCGCCACCGCCCGCTACGGGCCGTTCGGCGGCGAAGTGCCGATCACCGCCATCCTGGGCGACCAGCAGGCCGCCACCGTCGGCCAGGTCTGCTTCTCACCCGGCGAGGCCAAGAACACCTACGGCACCGGCAACTTCCTGCTGCTCAACACCGGCACCGACCGCGTACGCTCCCAGTCCGGGCTGCTCACCACCGTGGCCTACAAGTTCGGCGACCAGCCCGCCGTCTTCGCCCTCGAAGGCTCCATCGCCGTCACCGGCTCCGCCGTCCAATGGCTGCGCGACCAGCTCCACGTCATCACCTCCGCCGGCCAGAGCGAGACACTGGCCCGGCAGGTCGCCGACTCCGGCGGCATGTACTTCGTGCCTGCCTTCTCCGGCCTGTTCGCCCCCTACTGGCGCGCCGACGCCCGCGGCGCCATCGTCGGCCTGTCCCGCTACAACAACGACGCCCACCTCGCCCGCGCCACCCTCGAATCCATCTGCTTCCAGAGCCGCGACGTGGTCGAAGCCATGCAGCGCGACTCCGGGGTCGTGCTGGACGTGCTCAAGGTCGACGGCGGCGTCACCGCCAACGACCTGTGCATGCAGCTCCAGTCCGACATCCTCGGCGTCCCGGTCAGCCGCCCCGTCGTCGCCGAGACCACCGCCCTCGGCGCCGCCTACGCCGCCGGGCTGGCCGTCGGTTACTGGAAGGACACGGGTGAGCTGCGGGCGCACTGGGCGGAGTCGCGGCGGTGGAACCCCAGCTGGGACGAGGAGCGGCGGGAGAAGGCTTACGCGGGGTGGAAGAAGGCCGTCACCAAGGCCTTCGACTGGACCAACGACTGACACCCCGCGTCCTCGCAGCCCTAACTCACCACGTCCTTGCGCCGGAACCGCCGGAACGCCACCGCGATCAGGATCACCGCATACGTGATCGACACGGACGCCCCCTTCACCATCCCGCTCCAGTCCAGCTCAGGCACCAGAGCATCGGTCCAGGCCGTGTTCCAGAACGTCGGCAGGAACTCCCGCAGCACCCCCAGCGCCTCGACCGCCTGCAGAATCGTGGAGACGATCCACAACCCGACCGCCCCGCCCACGGCGCCGAGCGGGGAGTCGGTCATGGTGGAGATGAGGAACGCCAGGGCGGCCACCACCAGCTGGCTGACCAGCGCGTACCCGATCACGATCCCGAAGCGCGGCAGCACGTCCAGCGCCGGGATGGTCTCTCCCGTGCCGGGCACCGTGATGTCGTCCCAGCCGAACGCCAGCGTTCCCGCGAGCAACCCCATCAGCGGCAGGCAGATCACCGCCGCCGCCGAGTAACCGAGCGCCACGATCAGCTTCTGCCGCAGTAGCCGGTCGCGCGGGATCGGCGCCGCCAGCAGGTACCGCAGCGACGACCAGTTGGCCTCGCTGGCCACCGTGTCGCCGCAGAACAGCGCCACCGCCACCACGAGCAGGAAACTGGCCGAGACCGACAGCACGAACGCGGCGAAGTTGAGCCCGCTTTGCGTCGCCAGATCCGACATCCGCAGCGCCGACTGCCCCTGCGAGCTCGACTGCGGCCCGATCTGGAACGCGATCACCAGCACCCACGGCAGAGCCAGCAGCAGCGCGAACATGCCGAGCGTGCGCCGCCGCTTGAACTGCCTGACGATCTCCACCCGCAACGGCAGCGTGCGGTTCGGCGCGTAGCCGGTCGCGGCGGTCATTGCTTGTCTCCGATGAGGTCGAGGAACACGTCTTCCAGTCGCGGCCCGTGCCCGTTGGCGACGGTGACGGCCGAGCCGAGCAGCCGCGACACGGGACCGGCCGACACCAGCCGGCCGCGCTGCATCACCACCACATGGCTGCAGGTCTGCTCCACCTCGGCCAGCATGTGGCTGGACACGATCACGGTACGGCCGTCGCGCGCGTACCGCTTGAGCACCTCCCGCATCTCCCGGATCTGGGGCGGGTCGAGCCCGTTCGTGGGCTCGTCCAGCACGAGCAGATCCGGCAGCCCGAGCATCGCCTGCGCGATGGCCAGCCGCTGGCGCATGCCCTGCGAGTACGTACGCACGGCGCGTTCGAGCGCCTTGCCCAAGTTCGCGATCTCCAGCGCCTCGTCGAAGTGCGCGTCGGCCGGGGGACGGCCGGTGGCGGCCCAGTACAGCTGGATGTTGTCGCGCCCTGACAGGTGCGGCAGGAAGCCCGGCCCCTCGACGAACGACCCGAGCCTGGACAGCACGGGCGCGCCCGGGGTCACCTGCTCGCCGAAGATGCGGATCTCGCCTGCGTCCGGCTGGATGAGGCCCATCATCATGCGCATCGTCGTCGTCTTGCCGGCGCCGTTCGGGCCGAGCAGGCCCAGGACCTGGCCGCGCTCCACCCGGAACGACAGGTTGTTGACGGCCAGCTCGCCGTTTCGGTACGCCTTCGTCAGGCCACTGATCTCCAGCGGCACCTCGGCCCCGGTGCTTGGCGGTGACGCGCCGTCGCCGTTGTGCGCGGACACGCTGTTCTCACGGCCGCCCGCAGCCACCCGACCGGCGTCCCCATCACGCCCGCCGTCACCATCACGCCCGCCGTCACCATCACGCCCGCCGTCCCCATCACGCCCGCCGTCATGGCCGCCGCCGTCAGCGGTGCCACCATCAGCGGCTCCACCACCAGAGGCTCCACCATCAGCGGTGCCACCGTCGGCGCCGCTTCCGGCGGCGGCAGTGACGAGAACCGCATCGTCCTGCGCCGACCCGCCACCCGTCACCCCAGCAACCCGAACCCGGGACCGCGTCGTGGTACGCCCCGTAGCCAGCACAATCCCCGCGATCACCACAGCGGCCAACGGCATCGCCCACACCCACCACGCCACCCCGGTAGGAGCGGCGGCCAAGGTGCCGACGGTGGGAACGCTGACGGCGGGTGAGGCCAGTGCCACCCGGTAAGCGGCAGGCTGCGCAGGAGTGGCGAAGCCCATGTCGGTCGTCGTCACGACCAGCCGCAGCCGATGCCCCACGGCGAAGCGATGATCCACCGCAGGCAGGCTGACCGTGGCCTCCGCGCTACCTGCCCCCTGCGGAATCGTCACCCGGATCGGCGCCACCAGCCCGGCGGGCAAGGTGGGGAGCTGGGTGTCGTCCGCCACGTCGTACAGCTTCGCGAAGAGCGTCGCCTCGCCCGCACCCGTCACCCTGATCTTGACGCTGGGGCTTCCGGTGAGCTGGAGCGGGGCGGTGAGTGGCCCGGACTCGAACGTGGCGCTCTGTCCCGGCATGTCGATCGAGACTCCGCCGCCGGTGTTCTGGCCGCCCAGCAGCCCGCCGATGCCTGGCACGGTCGAGATCGAGGCGGGGGCGCCGCCGGGCGGGTTGACGATGTTCTGCTCGGGGCCTTCGAGGGCGACGGTGGTGGTGCCGGTGCCGGCGAGGCCCGGGTAGGAGGCGGCCTCCGGGTGGAGGCGGATGCGCTGGCGGGTGCCGGGGTCGCGCCCGCCGTCACGCGTCACCGTGAACGCGCTCACCGGCGGCGCGGCCTGCCCGGCGCCCTCGCCCTTGAGGTAGTGGGCGAACCAGGCGGCCGACTGGTCGAAGAGCCAGTCGGCCTCGCCGTTGCCGCCGTCGTGGCCGCCGTCGAACCAGGCCAGGCTCACCGGGGTGCCCGCCGCGGCGATGGCCCTGGCGTTGGCGTCGGCGTGGCCGAGGGGGAACAGCGAGTCGCGCTGGCCCTGAATGAGCAGGGTGGGAGCCTTGATCTGCCCGGCCACGGTGATGGGGCTGGACTCGCGCAGCAGCTCGACCGCTTCCGGGGTGGCCCGGCCGTCCTTGGCGACCTGCTGGTAGATGGCGCAGACCTCGGGCAGGAATCTGCCGCAACGCGCCTGCTCCTCCGTCAGCGGGCCGGCCGCCGCCTCCCTGCGTCCTAGCAGCGACGTGGCGTCGAGCGAGACGCCCTGGCCGAAGAAGATGCCGGCCCACATGCGCTTGAAGACCCCGCTCGTGGCGGCACTCCCGGCGCCCTGAGCACCCGCCTGCGTGGCCGCGCCCCCAGTGCCGGTGCCGGTGCCGCCAGGCTGTGCGGCAGTCGCCCCGGTGCCGGTTGGCTGCGCGGTGCCGGTTGGCTGCGCGGTGCCGGTTGGCTGCGCGGCGGCGTTGGGGAAGAGCGCGTCCGCCAGGTCCGACCAGGTGATCTGCGGGACGATCGCGTCCACCCGGTGATCAAAGGCCGCCGTCATCAGCGCGATGGCCCCGCCGTACGACCCGCCCGCGATCCCGACACGTGGGTCACCGGCGGCGTCGAGCTGGACCTCGGGCCGCTTGGCCAGCCAGTCGATGAGCTGCTTGACGTCCTTGACCTCGTAGTCGGGCGAGTTGAGCGCGATCTGCCCGGTCGAGCGGCCGAAGCCGCGAGCCGACCAGGTCATCACGGCGTAGCCCTGCTGGGCGAGGCGGACCGCCTGGTCGCGCATGCTCTGCTTGCTGCCGCCGAACCCGTGGGCGAGCAGCACGGCGGGCGCCTTCCCGCCGTCGGGAGGTGCGAAGAACGTCGTATCGAGCTCGACCCGTTGGTCGTCGGCTGGTCCGTCGACGACGGTTATCTGCTGGTCCTGGCCCCGCACCTCGGGATCCGACGGCCACACGAGCCAGGTCGTCACCCCGATGAGGGCGAGTGCCGCGACCAGGGCGGCCACACGCTTCATGCGGTGAGCCTACTTTCCACACCTGAGAGATCCCTGAGACGGAGTGGCGCCGGGACCTGCTGAAAGGTGCTAAGAGAGGTGGGCAGGGGGATCGTGGACTCGCCGCAGGGGGACGTGGGCGCCGGTCATGACGCCTGCCGGCTCTCGGTGGCGTCGGCGGAGAGCGCCCGGGCCACGGTGAGGCTGTCCTCGTAGATGTGGTATCGGGTGATCAGGCCGTCGGTGACCGTGAGGTGCAGGGCGAAGGGGGAGGTGTAGGAGCGGCCGGTGGCCGCGACGGTCTGCGCGATGTCGCCGAGCACGACGGCGTCGTCGCCGTCGACCAGGATCCGTGCGACGGAGGTGCCGTTGAGCTCGGGCACGTGGTGAGCCCCCAGCATGCGGAAGTGCTCGGCCACGTCGGCCCGGCTCGAACGGGGACGGATCCACGGCACCGCAGGATGCCCCTCGGCGGGCCAGTTGAAGCGCCACTCGCTCTCCTCGGCGAACAACTCGGCGACCCGCTCGGTGTCACCCTCACCGATCCGGCGCAACAGCTCCTGCACAGTGTCGTAAGTAGTCATGATTCATCCCCCAAGTCCGATTCAGTGGTCGATGCATGTGTCAGTCTCCTCGAATCGGTGCGGCGTGGCGATTACCTGAGAGGTAAGGCGGCAGCGTCAGCCCATGATCGCGTAGACCGTGGTGGCGTGGGCGACCGTCTCCGTGCCGCCCTCGGCCGTGAGCGTGATCTCGGTGAACGCCAGCGTGCGCCCCAGCTTCGTGATGCGCACGTCGAGCAGCACGTCCTTGCCCACCACCGGCCGCTGGAACGTCGTGGACTGCTGCACCGTGGTCATCGGCACGAACCCGCCGCGCGCCGACGAGACGGCCAGCACCGTGGCGGTGTCGGCCGCCGCCATCATGGCCTGCCCGCACAGCCCGCCCCCCTCTCTGGCCAGGTCGTCGGACCAGGGGAGCCGGACGAGGGCATGTCGCTCGCCTACCTCCTCCACCCGCAGGCCGAGCTGCTTGATCCAGGGGGCGAAGTATTCCTGGAGAATCGCCTCTGCGTCTTCTGGAGTCACGCGCTCATCATGCACGCTGGACGGGGTGCTTGAGAGGCCCTGCGAAGAGCCTGTGGACAAGGAGCCGCGGCCCCGGATGCGGCTGTGGAAAACCAGTCCGGAAGACGGGAAACGGGAGACGGGAGGACGGCATGCCGAACGGTGGTCACCGCCGTGTGGAAGGTGACGCGGTCGAGATCTTCACCCCGTCCACCTACGACACGGCCGTCCCGTACGAGCTGTTCGCCCGCCTCAGAAAGGATTCGCCCGTCCGCTGGATCCCGGAGCCGCCCATCGGCCCCTGGCGCGAGGGCCCCGGCTTCTGGGCGGTGTTCAGGCACGCCGACGTCAAGCACGTACTGCGTACCAGCGAGGACTTCTCCTCGCACCTCGGCGCCACCCAGATCCGCGACCCCGACACCCCCGCCGACCTGCGCTTCGTCCAGTCGCAGATGCTGAACATGGACCCGCCCGCCCATTCCAGGCTGCGCAGGATCGTGGCGGCGGCGTTCACGCCGCGCGCCGTGCGGGCGCTGGAGCGCACGATCGCGGAGCGGGCGGCGGCGCTGTTCGAGGCGGGCGAGTGCGACTTCGTCGAGGTGGTCGCCGACCTGCCCGTGTGGACGCTCGCGCACGTCATGGGCGTCCCCGCGCAGGACAAGCGGCTGCTGTACGACTGGGCGTCACGCGTGATCGGCTACCAGGACGACGACTACGCGCACCTGTCCACGGCGGACGTCGCCTCGCTCACCCCGATGGGCCGCCTGGCGCTCGCGGCCAGGCCCGAGCTGGGGCCGGGCGTCAACCCACGGTCGAGGGCCGCGCTGTCCGACATGTTCGCCTACGCCCACGCCCTGGCGGAGACGCCCATAAACGGCGAGTCCGTCATGGCGGCGATGCGCGAGGGCGGCCTCACCGAGGCGGAGTTCGAGAACATGTTCTTCCTGTTCGCCGTCGCCGGCAACGAGACCCTGCGCAACGGCATCCCCGGCGGCCTGCTCTCCCTCCTCCAGCACCCCGCCGAGCTGGCCCGCCTGCGCGCCGACCCGTCCCTGCTGGACTCCGCGATCGAGGAGATGCTGCGCTTCTGGCCGCCGGTCATGCACTTCAGGCGGACGGCGACCCGCGACCTCACCCTCGGCGACCAGCGCGTCAAGGCGGGCGACAAGGTCGTCGTCTACCACGCCGCCGCCAACCGCGACCCGTCCGTCTTTCCCGATCCCGACCGCTTCGACGTCGCCCGCACCCCGAACGACCACGTCAGCTTCGGCTTCGGCCCGCACTTCTGCCTCGGCGCCCACCTGGCCCGCGCCCAGTTCCGCTCCCTGTTCAGGGAGCTGCTGGCCTGGGACGTCGAGCTCGCCGGCAGCCCGCGCAGGCTCACCTCCAACTTCCAGAACGGGCTCAAACACCTCCCGGTACGCCTGCGCCGCCGGAACTAGCACCTTACGATCACCGGCATGGACGACTATGTGCGGATCAACCAGGACAACTGGAACGCCCGCGTCCCCATCCACCTCGCCAGCGACTTCTACGACGTGGCCGGCTTCAAGTCCGGCCGGAACCCGCTGCGGCCGTTCGAGCTGGCGGAGATCGGCGACGTGGCCGGACGCCGCCTGGCGCATCTGCAGTGCCACTTCGGCCTCGACACCCTCTCCTGGGCCAGGCTCGGCGCCGAGGTGACCGGCCTCGACTTCTCCGCCGCCGCGATCGAGCAGGCCAGAAGCATCGCCGCCGAGTGCGGCCTGCCGGCGAGGTTCGTGACGGCCGACGTCTACGACGCGGCCCAGGCGCTCGGCGAGACCTACGACATCGTCTACACGGGCCTCGGCGCCCTCGTGTGGCTGCCCGACCTCACCCGCTGGGCCGAGACGGTGGCCGCCCTGCTGAACCCCGGCGGCTTCCTCTACCTCGCGGAGTTCCACCCGTTCCAGAACATGCTGGACGACGACACCGGCACCCGCGTCGTCCGCGACTACTTCGACCGCGAGGCGCAGGTCTGGGAGTACCCGTACACCTACACCGGCGACGACGTCCTCGAACACCAGACCTCCGTGCAGTTCGACCACGGCATCGGCGACGTCGTCAGCGCGATCGCGGCGGCCGGCCTGCGCGTCGAGTTCCTGCACGAGCACGATCACACGCTGTTCCGCCGCTTCGCCGACCTGGTCGAATCCGGCGGCGTCTACCGGCGGCCCGCCGGCGCTCCCGGGATTCCGCTCATGTACTCCCTGCGCGCCTCGGCGAGATGAGGCCCCGCGATCGGACCGTACGGGGCAGATGACCGTAAGATTCTCTGCCGTGAAGTCTCCAGCATCGTTCAAGAGGGCCGCCGCCTGGGCCCTGCCCTACTGGACTCGCGGCGAGGCGGGCCGCGAAACCCCCCAAGACCTGTTCAGGGTGCTCTATTTCGGCTGGCTGGCGGCGTTCACGCTCAAGGTGCTCGGCTCGGCATGGGACGTCTCGTGGCACTTCAAGTGGCTGCGTGACGACCTCGCCCCGCCGCATCTGCTCAACTCCGCCGGCACGGCCATCGTCGTCGCCCTCACCGTCATCCACGGCTACACCGGCTACGGCGTCGACAAGATCGCGCTCCGGCTCATCCAGTGGGGCACCGGCACCTTCCTCGTCGCTGTGCCGCTCGACCTGATCAACCACCGCGTCAACGGGCTCGACATCACCTCGTGGAGCCCGTCGCACATCCTCCTCTACGTTGGAACGTTCTTCATGATCGCGGGCGTGATCCGCGGCTGGTACCTGGGTGCGCGGCAGGGGCGGGAACGGGTCGTCGTGCTCGGCGCGTTCTTCGCGTTCTTCCTGGAGAACATGCACTTCCCCGAGCAGCACCAGGAGTACGGCATCCTGTCGCTCGGCGCGTGGGACAACGGCGCGACCTACGCCGAGCCGATCCTGCTCGAGTTCGCGGCCGACCAGATGGGACGGCCCATCGATCGCACGATGATGGCCGGATTCACCCTGCCCGTGCCCGACTACCTGTACCCGGTGTACGCCGTGGTGGGCGTGCTGACGGTGCTGGTCGTGGCCAGGATGATGGTCGGCAGGTTCGGCGCGGCCACCCTCGTGGCGGGCAGCTACGTGCTGTTCAGGACGCTGATCTGGCCGCTGCTGACCTTCACCGGTTTCCCGCCGTCGGCGGTGCCGTTCTTCATGATCGTCGCCGGGCTGCTGGTGGACCTGGCGTTCCTGGTGCGCGTGCCGGTGGTGCGCGCGGTGCTGGGGGCGGCCGGGGTGACGGCGATCGCGTACGGCGCTCTGGTGGTGCAGAACGCCGTCATGGGGCCTGTGTACGGCGCGATCAAGGGGCAGGAGGGGCTGGCGGGGGCGCCTCCGCTGGCCACGCCGTCCGCTGTGTGGGCGGGGCTGGGGCTGCTCGTCGCGTGGCTGGCCATCGAGTGGATGGCGGGCAGGCGCAGGCAGCGGCCGGTCGAGGCGGCGCTGACGCGGCCGGTGATCGCACCAGCCGCGCCGCTGGCTTAGGAGATCGGACGCCGAACGGCCCCCTGTCTTGGCGGCGGATTCGAGGGGTCGTCGCAACACAATTGATCAATTGCTGTCAGCGGTCAGCACAGCCGCAAGAAAGTCCGCGCTGACCCCGAGCGTCGCGGCGATGGCCGCCCGCTCCCTCGATAGCGGGGAGTGGGCGGCCGTTCGTCTTGCCTGCTCATGCGATGCGGGCGACGGCGAGATTCTTCGGGAACCAACGCAGGTGATGGGTATCTGGCCAAGGTCGGTCACTCTGTTCAGCCTGTCGGCGTGGATACGCTGACAATGGGTCAGGGGGTCACGCTGAGGGGCGTGAGCCAGTGGATCTCCAGGTCCTCTCGTAGGTAGTCCATGCGGTGCTGCTGGAAGTGTGCGAGTTCGGGGCGCGCGAGATGCGCGCGCAGGTCGTCGGCCGACCGCCATAGTTCGTAGAACACGAACGTGCTGGGATCTGCCACGTCGCGGTGGACCTGGTACTGCATCGACCCAGGCTCGGCCCTGGTCGGCTCAACGAATGACAGCAGCAGCCGCTCCAGTTCATCGGCGCGCTCGGGCTTCGGCCGGGCGAAGCCGTAGATACCGACCGCCCCGTCTCCTTCAGGTACGACAATTTTCATACCTGCCAACGCTAGCCGTCCGCCCAGGTATGATGCAAATCGTACCTAGGAGTGAGTTATGGATCTGGGCAAGGTGTTCCGCGCGCTGGCCGACGACTCCCGCCGCCGGGTCGTGGCCGAACTCGCGGCCGATCCCGAAGACCGGGAGCGTGCCTGCGGCTCGTTCGACCTGCCGGTGAAGAAGGCCGCGCGCACGCATCACTTCCGGGTGCTGCGCGAGGCGGGGCTGATCATGCAGCGCGACCACGGCAACGGCAGCGCCGTCTCACTGCCCAGGCAGGACATCGAGCGTCATCTGCCCGGTCTGTTGCAGCTCCTGTCCGAGGAACTGGAGTCCGGCAACCCGACGGGCAGAATCGAGGAACACTGCGGCTGATCAGCCCACCAGGAGCCCTGGCCGTCCTGCTGCTCTTACTGGTCAGAGGCAGGCCGTCATGAGTTCGGTGAGAGGTTGTGCAGGAGTCTCCCAGTCGAGCGTCTTGCGAGGTCTGGAGTTCAGCTCGGCGGCGGCGGCGTCGAGCTGGTGGCGGGTGTGAATGCCCGGTGAGCGCCCATCTCGCTACCCTGATCCCAGGCCAGAGAGCGCTTGAGATGACCCGGCAGCGTGGCCATGGTCTCCACCAGAGCGTCGCGCATGCGCTCGGCGCTGCGGTCGATCGGCAGGTGGACGAGCATCACGTAGCGCGTGGTCCGCTCGACCAGGGTGCCGATCGCCGAGGTGCCGTTCTTGCCGATGATGCAGTCGCCTTCCCCGTGGCCGGGCACGGCACGGTCATCAGGCTCGGCGGGGTCGCTCGCTGATCATCACCATGGGTGTGCTGTAGCGAGGCCGGCGCTGCTGGGCCTGGCGACGGGGGTCGGCGCGCGTCCGCTCGGGCCTGCGCCGCATGCGGGCGATACTGGCCATGGGTTGGGTGCCGGTTACGCGGATCTCCCGGTTGATGGTCGAGGGCGCACGGCCCAGCTCGTGCGCGATCTCCCGGATCGACGCCTTCTCCCGTACCCGGTCGGCGATGTGAATTCGCTCGGTCTCGTTCAGGTAGCGGCCACGCACGTCCGGGGGCGCCGCCGATGTGATCGGTAGCGCCCCCACATTCGTGCCGGTCGGATTGCGTCCGTTACGCCATCGCCGGCCGGTCCGGAGGTTGATGCCGACGATCCCCTGCTGCACGAGCCGCAAGTATGCCGCCCGTTCACGAGAAAGAGCCCTGCGACCTCGACTGCGTTTCCGGTCCTCCCGAATCTCGAAGTCCATCGCATCCCCTCAACTGGGGTGTTGCGACGACCACTCGAAGAGAAGCTGGCGGCCGGGGCGGGGCTCAGGCGATCGAAGCGCGGGTGATCGCCACCGCGACCCCGTACGCCAGCCCCATGACCCCCACCTCGGCCGCCGCCCACCCCACCAGAGCGGTGGCCCCGCCGCGGCGGATGACCGGCAGCAGCCGGAAGCGGATGTGCGCCGCGAGCGGCACCAGCAGCGCCACCAACGCCGTCTTGACCACGACCAGCAGCCCGTAGTGGCTGGTCACGATGGCGTCCGGCAGCGTCACGCCGGGCGTGAGCGCCATCGTCCCCAACCCGGTGATCAGCCCGGACAGCGCCACCAGCGACAGGCAGACGGTGGCCATCCTGGAGAACTTGGGCAGCACCACGGCCAGCAGGTCACGGTGCGGCGCCACAAAGACGGCGGTGGCGATCAGCCCGCCCGTCCACGCCGCCGCGCCCATCACGTGGATCTCCATCGAGATCATGATGGGGTCGTGCCAGACCGAGTTCACCGCGTGGCCGGTGACGGGGATGGGCAGCAGCCCGAACAGTGCCACGATGATCCGCAGCTCCGCCGGCACCTTCTCGCCGAACCGCACCGCCATCAGGCCGATCCCGGCCGCCGCCAGCGCGCATGCCGCGCTGAACAGCAGCCCCTGACCCGTGCCGACACTTCCGATATATCCGGCGATCATGCCGAACGTCGGGACGGCGCCGGGGTTCAGCTCGGCGGTCTGGAAGACGATCGTCACCAGCGCGCAGATCGCCCACGCCCAGGCCGCCGTCACGGCCAGCGGGCGCACCCGTAGCATGACCGGCTCCGTACGTTCGGGCGCCTTGAAGCCGAGCAGCTTGGGCAGCAGGCTCAGCCCGACGACGGCCACGGCGGACACGTCGAGCAACACCCGCACGATCGGCAGCCCGATCGACACGACGGGGCCCGGCATGGGGATGCCCGGTACGGACTGTTGTGCGGTGAACGAGCTGGCGGCGACGGCCGCGATGATCGCGCACACGCCGAACGCGCCGGCCACCAGCCGGCCGCCGACCCGCCGGCGAGGCAGGGGAGGGGCTACGGCGGTCACGCGCCCGCCCCTTCACCACGACCCGCCACCCCGGCCCCCTCCGCGCTCCCGGCCCGGTCAGCGATTCCGGCCGCCTCTGCGCCCGCTGCCTCCCCGCCGGATATCTGCGCGGCAGTGGGTCGGGCGCCGGAGGGCTGGACGGCGGAGGTCCCGGTGGCGGAGGGCCCGGCGGCGGAGGGCTGCGCGGCGGGTGCGGCCGGGGCGGCGCGGCGCAGGGCGACAGCCGTCCCAGCCGCCAGCACCAGCAACGCTCCCACGACCCACACCACAGCCATCCCAGCCCCGCCATTGGCCGCGGCCTCGGCCGCATCAGCGCTGGAACCACCCACAGGCGCCCCGGAAGCCACCCCGGAAGCCCCCGCCGCCACCGTGAAGCTGATCTTCCCCGTGACCGGATGCCCATCGGCCGACAGGATCCGATACCCCACCACGTAAGACCCCCCGGCGGGCAACGGCTTGACCTTCACGGACACCCGCTCGGCCGCCACCACGGCACTCCCGTCGGCCCAGGCCGACCCGTCCGCCCCCGTCACGCCCACCTGCGCGTACCCCTGCCGCACCGCCTGGTCGAAAACCAGCGTCACCTGCGCGGGCGAGGCCGTCAGCGTGGCCCCGTCCTCCGGGTCGCTGCCGATCAGCACGTTGTGCGCCGACGCCGGGGAGCACATGACTCCGGCGGCGGCGAGCGCGAGCAGCAGGACGGTGAGTAGCCGCCTCACAGATCAGAACCTTCCGTCAACATCTTGCGGACCCGTATATGGTCCCACCCATGGAAGACCTGTTCGGCGGCGCGGCACCGTATTACGCCAAGTACCGTCCCCGCTACGGCGATCCGGCGATCCAGCACCTGGCGATGACGTTCGGCCAGGGCAGCACGGTGCTGGACCTCGGCTGCGGCCCGGGGACGATCGCGATCCCGCTGGCCGGTCGGGTGGGGCGGCTGCTGGCGGTGGATCCCGACGAGGAGATGCTCGCCGAGGGCAGGCGCCTGGCCGGGGCGGCTGGGAACATCCGGTGGATCAAGGGCGACTCGACGACGCTGCACGACCTGCCGCCGTTCGACCACGTCGTGATGGGCAGGTCGTTCCACTGGATGGACCGCCGCGCGGTGCTGGCGGATCTGGACGAGCTGCTGCCGCCGCGCGGCGTCGTGGCGCTGGTCGGCCCGACCAGGGAGGATCCGCAGGAGCCGTGGGAGCCGGTGATGCGGCGGGTCCGCGAGGCGTTCGGCGTGAACACCTTCACCGCGTCCAGCTCCTTCCAGGCCACCGGCGAGCACCACGACGACGTGCTGGCCACCTCGCCGTTCAGCGTGCTGGACCGCGCCCACTACGAGGAGCACCTGCCCTACGACCTGGACGCGGTGATCGGCCTGCAGCTCTCCTACTCCTACTCGGCGCCGGCCCGCCTCGGCGACAGGAGGCGGGCTTTCGTGGAGACGGCCAGGCGGGAGCTGCTGGCGGCCAACCCGTCGGGCCGTTGGGAGCGGGCGGCGGTCACCGAGGTGCTGACGGCGCGGCGTCCTCCCAGATTCCCATGACCTGCCAGATGCGCCGGGTGAGCGGGTTGATCAGCCCGATCTCGGCGCACAGCTCGCGCGTCTTGCCCACGGAGTCGCGGATCTCCTGCTTGGCGGCGGGGTTGCGCAGGTAGACCTCGGTCACGACGCTCGCGGGGATGCGGAAGCGCCGGATCATCGGGCCGGGCGGGGCGAGCATGATGCGGGCCATGACGCCGAGGATGATCGGCGAGGCGATCCCGAGCAGCAGCCTGCGGTAGGCGGGCATGCGCGGCACCCGGTTGCGCAGGTAGTGCCGGGCGAAGGAGATGTGCCTGGCCTCCTCCGCGATGTGGATGCGCATGATCGTCTCTTCGAGCGGGTGGTGCACCCGGCCGTCCTTGAGCAGTCTGCGCTGGACGTGGTCGATCGGGTCCTCGCCGCCGAGCACGAACACGAAGAACAGCTCGGTGGAGATGAGCGGGATCCAGGGCGCCACCTGGGCGACGACCGACAGCGGCCCCGGCATGCCGCGGATGGGGAGCCGTGTACGGTTCACGAACTCCTGGAACATCATCCCGTGATGCGCCTCTTCGGTGGTCTCGTGGTAGACGTACCGGAACTCGGGGGACCCGTTCGGCAGCCGGTAGGCGTAGTTGAGCAGCCCGCGCTTGAGCAGGTTCTCGAACTGCAGGCCCACCTTCATGGCGGTGGCGACCCGCCACAGGCCGATCCGCGCGCGTACCTCGGGGGAGCGGCTGAGGTACCAGGGGTGCCCGCCCAGCCGGTCCACCCCCGGCAGCTCCCAGCGCGGATCGGTCTGGTCCACCTGGAACTCGGGGTCGTCCCAGGGGATGTCGCGGTACGGCTCCCAGTGCTTGTCGACCGACGCCTTCGAGAGGCGTTCGATGACCGCGCGGTAGGCCTTGCGGTTCGCGACCTGCTCGTCGCGTTCTCTGGCGGCGGTAGAGCTCGGTGCGGATGTCATCGCGTGCGCTCCTCTCCTCGCCCAGTAATTGTACGGAGAATCCAATAAGCCTGGGAAGGGTGAGGACCACAGGTTTCACAGCTTGTCCGCGGGCACCCCCAGCTCGCTCGCCGCCGCCGAGCGGATCAGCACGTTGACCCTGCGCCGTGACAACACCTTGGGATGCGCGTGCGTCTGCACGGCCAGGCCGTCGATGAGCGCGAACAGCCGCCACGTCGTCGCGTCCGGGTCCGGGCACTCGAACTCGCCGCAGGCGACGCCGGCCTCGATGATGCCGCGCATCAGCGTGCGGCCCCTGGCGTCGATCCGCCGCGAGGTCTCCTCCAGCTCCACGCTGCGCATGGCCTCGGACCAGGCGTCGATCCACAACCGCCAGCCCTCGGTGGGGATCGCGGGGGAGCAGAGCCGCAGCAGGGAGCGCAGGCGGTCGATCGGCGTGCCCGCCGAGTCCTCGACGTCGGTCAGCGCGTGCAGATGCTGGCGGGCGGCATAGCTGAACGCCTGCGCGAACAGCCGCTCCTTGGTCTCGAAGTGGTAGAAGAGCAGTGCCTGGCTGACTCCCGCGGCCCTGGCGATGTCCAGGGTCCTGGTGTGCCCGAATCCCTGCTCCGCGATCACCTCGCAGGCCGTTTTCAGCAAATCCTCGCGCCGTAATCGGCTGAAACCTGTTGTCACAGCGAGTAACTCTAACTTCTGATCACTAGTATTTATAGGACAAACCGGGCGTGATCTGTTCTGGTATGAGGAACCCGGGCACGGTCCGGATTTCCCGTTCACCGACAGTCACGTTGATCATGGTAGCCGCGTGGGCCCGAACGTGCTTCGGCCGGGGTCCCACAAGTGATCCCTTACCGGCTTCCTGTGGGATGAAACAGGCACGTTTGTCCAGAGCAATGCTCTGTACGTCCTCGGACGGGCTGACTAGAGTAAGTGAGCACTGATGCCGAGGAGTCGATGTGAACCTTGCTGAGTATCGGCGTGCGGCCGGCGAGTGGCTGCGGGAGAACGCTCCAACCGACGACTACCCGGAGGCCGACGGGATCGCCCGGGCCAAGGAGTTCATGGCCAAGCTCTACGACGCCGGATATTCCGGAATCACCTGGCCGAAACAGTGGGGCGGCCAAGGCCTGACCCAGGCGGAGGACCGGATCTTCGCCGAGGAGGCGCGCGACTACACCCTCCCCACCTACATCTTCTCGATCGGCCTGGGCATGACCGGGCCCACCATCGTCGACCGGGGCTCCGACGCCCAGCGCGAGCGGTTCGTGCGTCCGCTGCTGCGCGGCGAGGAGGTCTGGTGCCAGCTCTTCTCCGAGCCTGGCGCCGGCAGCGACGTGGCGAGCCTGCAGACCAAGGCCGAACGTGACGGCGACCACTGGATCATCAACGGGCAGAAGGTGTGGACGTCGGTCGCGCACTACGCCGACTGGGGCCTGCTGCTCGCCCGTACGGACGTGGACGTGCCCAAGCACAAGGGCCTGACCATGTACGTCATCGACATGCGCCACCCCGGCGTGACCGTCAGGCCGCTGAGGGACATGTCCGGCAGGGCCAACTTCAACGAGATCTTCTTCGACAACGTCCCCATCCCGGACGAGCACCGCGTCGGCGAGGTCAACGACGGCTGGAGCGTGGCCGTCACGACGCTGCTGCACGAGCGGCTGTCGATCTCGGCGGGCGTCGGCATGGGCGGCCAGAAGGACAACCCGGCCTCGCTGTCGGCGCTGCGCCAGGCCCTCGACACCAGCGACCCGCTGGTCCGCGACGAGCTCGTCGAGCTGCACATCCGCAGCCGCGCGCTGGCGCTGTTCAACCAGCGGCTGGCCCAGGAGACCAAGGCCGGCATCTTCCCCGGCGCGCGCGGCAGCGCCGCCAAGCTGCTGCTGGCCGAGCTGACCGTCTTCCAGGCCGACCTGGCCACACGGCTGGTCGGGCCCGAGACCGCGCTGGCCGACCACCCGCTCGCCCGCGCGATCTCGATGGCCCCCGGCATGGCGCTGGGCGGCGGCACCAACGAGATCATGCGCAACATCGTCGGCGACCGCGTGCTGGGTCTCCCGCCGGAGCCGCGCGTGGACAAGAATGTGCCGTTCAAGGACCTGAAGGTGGGGACGCAGGCGTGAAGCTCGTACTCAGTCAGGAACAGCAGGAGCTGCGCTCTGCCGTGCGCGACTTCCTGCGCGCCGCCTCGCCGCTGCCCAAGGTCCGCGAGGGCTACGACCCGCAGGTGTACGCGCGCCTCAACGGCGAGCTCGGCCTGTCGGGGCTGGTCGTCCCCGAGGAGTACGGCGGCGCGGGCGCCGGCCTGTCGGAGCTGGCCGTCGCGCTGGAGGAGACGGGCGCGGCCCTGCTGCCGGGACCGTTCCTGGCCACCGCGTTCGCGGCGCTCGCGCTGACCCAGGTGCCCGACAAGGAGCTGCAGACCGGCATCGCCGAGGGCCGGATCGCGGCCACGCTCGACCACACCGAACTGTCCTACGACGGTGGCAAGGCGAGCGGCACGCTGGCGCAGGTGCTGTCCGGCGGCGACGCCGACGTGCTCGTGGCGCCCGCCCGCGACGGCGGCGCCCTGGTCATGGTGGCCGTCGAGCTGGCCGGGCCGGGCGTCACCAGGACCGCGCTGGAGACGCTCGACCTCACCCGCGGCCAGGCCAGGGTCGTGCTGGACGGCGCGCCCGCCCGCGTGCTCGGCCCGGCGCCGGAGACCGGCGTCTTCGACCGGCTGTGCGTGGCCCTGGCCGCCGAGCAGCTCGGCGTGATGCGGGCGGCGCTCGACGCGATCGTGGCCTACGCCAAGATCCGCGTCGCCTTCGGCCGCTACATCGGCTCCTACCAGGGCGTCAAGCACAAGCTGGCCGACATGCACTGCAAGCTGGAGCAGGCCGAGTCCATCGTCAGGTACGCCGCCTGGGCCGCCGACGAGTCGCCGGAAGAGCTGCCGGGAGCCGCCGCGCTCGCCCAGGCCTACATCGGCCGCGCCTGCTTCGAGGTGGCCCGCGACCACCTGCTGCTGCACGGCGGCATCGGCTACACCTGGGAGCACGACGCCCATCTGTTCTACAAGCGGGCCAAGGCGGACGAGGTGCTGCTGGGCCCGCCCCGGATCCACCGCGCCCGTCTCGGACAACTGCTGGAGCTGTAATGGACGTCAGCGAGCTACCGGGTTTCTACGCCATCGGCGCGGCCGACCCAGGCCGCCTGGCGGTGATCGACACCGACGACACCCGCGTCACCTACGGCGACCTGCTCGCCCGCGTCAACCAGGTGTCGCACGGCCTGCGCGCCCGCGGGCTGAGCACCGGCGACGTGGTGGCGGGCGTGCTGCCCAACGGCGTGGACGCGCTGGTCATGGTCATGGCGACCGGGCAGATCGGCCTGTACTACGTGCCCATCAACTGGCACCTGACCGAGTCGGAGATCGCGTACATCCTGGGCGACTGCGACGCCAAGGTCGTCGTCACCGGGCCGGACCAGGCGGTGCCGGGCGCGGAGGTCGGGACGGACGGGCTGGCCGAGGGGCAGCCCGCGGACGCGCCCGCCGACAGGACCTCAGGCGCCGTCATGTGGTACACGTCCGGCACCACCGGCTTCCCCAAGGGCGTGCAGCGGAGCCTGCCCGGCGCCGAGCCCGAGGCCATCGTGCCCCTGTACACGTGGTTCTTCGGCGAGGTGGTGGACCTCAAACCGGGCGACGACGTCCACCTGGTGACCTCGCCGATGTACCACTCGGCGCCCTGCGCGCACGCCCAGTTCGCGCTGCACCTCGGGCACACCGTGGTGATCACGCCCAAGTTCGACCCGGTCAACATCCTGGAGCTGGTCGAGCGGCACCGGGTGTCCAACGCGATGATGGTGCCGACGATGTTCCATCGGATGCTGCAGCTCCCGGCGGACGTCAGGAGCAAGTACGACGTGTCGAGCCTGCGCCAGGTCATCCACACCGCCGCCGCCTGCCCCGTCGCCGTCAAGCAGCAGATCATGGACTGGTGGGGGCCGGTGCTGTACGAGTACTACGGCTCGACCGAGTCCACGATCGCCTTCTCCGTCAAACCGCACGACTGGCTGGCCAGGCCGGGCACCGTGGGCAGGCCCGCGCCCACGTTCGAAGCGAAAATCTTCGACGACGGCGGCGCGGAGCTGCCGCCGGGCGAGCCCGGCATGATCTACGTCAAGTCGAGCATGGGCTCCTTCGAGTACCGCAAGGACCCGGCCAAGACGGCGGCCAGCAAGCTTGGGGAGTGGTACGCCCCCGGCGACATCGGCTACCTCGACGAGGACGGCTACCTGTTCCTGTGCGACCGTCGCACCGACCTGATCGTCTCCGGCGGGGTGAACATCTACCCCGCCGAGATCGAGGCCGCGCTGCTGGAGCACCCCGCGGTGGCCGACGTGGCCGTCATCGGGGTGCCCGACGAGGAATGGGGCCACAACGTGGTCGCCCTCGTGCAGCCGGCCGAGGGGTTCGAGCCGGGGCCCCAGCTCACGGCCGAGCTGATGGAGCACTGCGGGCCGCGCATCGCCAGGTTCAAGCACCCGAAGGTGATCGAGTACCGCGAGGCGCTCCCGCGTACCCCCACCGGCAAGCTGTCGCGCTCGAAGGTGCGCGCCGACTACCTCGCCGGGAACACCAGCTCGTCGCTGTAACGCTGCCCCTCGCCCAGGTAGAAGCGGACGGACAGGGTGCGGTCGGCGGTGTCGAAGATCGTGCTCCACAGCGTGCGGAACGGCACGGCGGCCTCCTCGGGCTGCGCCACGGCGCGCAGGCTCTCGCGGAGGTCGCCGGCCGACATGGTGACGCCCTTGCTGCGCTCGTACAGCGTGCGCAGCCTGCTGTAGGAGGCGAAGCTCGACGCGCTGTCCTCCGGCAGGTTCATCGGGTCGGGGTGGCGGTGCAGCAGGTGGTTGGTGACGCACAGCGGGCCGTCGCCGAACTCGACGATGTGCTCGCTGCCGTCCCTGCCGTGCTCCCACACGAACGCCTGCCCGTGCGCGTCGGCCACCAGGTAGTGCAACGGCATGCCGTGGTCGTACTGCTTGGCGGTCAGCAGCGCCTGCTTGGCCTGGTCCACGTTCTCGCAGGTGTCGATCAGGAAGCGGGGCAGTTGCACGCTGTTCACGCCGACCTGCGGCGCGAAGGCGTCCGGCGGCGCGGCGCTCTCGAAGTCGGCGATCAGCAGCATGACCGCCAGGCCCGCCGAGTTGACGCCGTCCATGCAGCCGTCGAGCGCCGACATCGTGAGCACCGTGGAGGAGAGCCCCTCGTCGGGAACCGTGGTGATCAGATACGGGCGGGAGGCCATGGGCAGCTCGTCCGGCCGGCGCTCGCCGCCCATGATCTCGCTGGTGGTCGTGGGGAAGAAGTCGTAGTTGCGGCCCACCCGGCCGTGGCCGTCCGTCGCGGCCGACGGCGGGATCCACATGGCCGAGCAGCCGTAGCCCGCCGGCACGTACCCCAGGTCGTCCAGGACCAGCTCGTCCTGCTCCGGGTCCAGGCCGAGCGCGGACGCGGCGCCGTCCATGCGGGCGTGGTGCTGCGGCCAATGGCGCTCGAACCAGGTCCTGCGCGCCCGGCCGACCACCGGGTCGATCGGCGTGGGCGCCCAGCCGAGCCTGCGCGCCTCCTGCGCGACGTCCCGGCCGATCTCGTACTGGCTGCCGGTGAGGGTGAGGTGCGTGACGAGCTGGAAGTCGTCCTTGCCGCCCGCCACGTGCGTCATGTTCTTCATGGACGTGAGCCTCGCGCGGCCCGCTGACCGGCGCCTTACCGGTCGCTGACCGCCCGCCGGTAACGCTCTGACAGCCGCAGCACGTGCTCGGCCAGCTCCGGCGGATCGAGCACCTCGAAATCCACGCCGATGAACCCGATCCACACCGCGATCCCGCTGACGTCGTCGCCGCCCAGCTTGAGCAGGCAGGTGCCCTCATCCACCGGCTCGACCTCCAGGCCCAGCGGCAGCTCCCGCATCCGTTCGGCGGGGGCGTGCAGCAGCACCGTCGCGCGGTACCGCCACATCGCCGTGTTCAGCCCCTTCTCCACGTACGCCACCAGGTCGCCGTCGCCCGGCAGCTCGCGCGGCGTGAACCGGGGCCCCGACGACGGGGTGCGCAGGCGCACCCTGTCCACCCTGAACGTGCGCCAGCCGTCGCGGTCCACGTCGTAGCCGACGAGGTACCAGCGGCCCCGCCGGTGCACCAGGCGGTGCGGCTCCACGTTGCGCACGGTCGCCTCGCCCTCGTGGCCCGTGTAGTCGAAGCGCAGGCCCTCGTGGTCGCGGGCCGCGTTCGCGATCGTGGTCAGCACCTCGGGCGGCACGGCCGGCGCGTTGCCCGGGATCTGCACCGTGTAGGCGTTCAGCGCGCTCACCCGCCGCCGCAGCCGCGACGGCAGCACCTGCTCCAGCTTGGCCAGGGCGCGGACCGAGGTCTCCTCGATGCCCTCCACGCCGCCCCCGGCCGCCCGGCCCAGCCCGACGGCCACCGCCACGGCCTCCTCGTCGTCCAGCAGCAGCGGCGGCAGCGCCGCCCCCGCGCCCAGCCGGTAGCCGCCCGCCACGCCCGGCGTGGCGTGCACCGGGTAGCCGAGCGAGCGCAGACGCTCGACGTCGTTGCGGATCGTCCTGGTCGAGACGCCGAGCCGGGCCGACAACTCGGGGCCGGACCAGTCGCGGTGCGCCTGGAGGAGGGACAGGAGCTTGAGCAGGCGGGCCGAGGTTTCCAGCATGGCCACCAGTGTGCCCGCTAATGCGGCAAGGGGGCTTCCGTATTGATGATCAGCTTGCCCAGCAAGTGGCCCTCCTCGCTGCGCCGGTGCGCGTCCGCGATCCGCTCCAAGGGGAACACCTCGGCGACCGGCAGCCGCACGTGCGGCGCCTCGCGCAGCGCCCGCGCCGCGGCGGCGGCCCCGTCGCCCGTGGAGAACCGCACCCCGAGCCGTTCCGCGCCCGCCCGGTCGGCGATCGTGATCACCTTGGCCGGGTCGCCGGTGAGCGCCACCGACAGGTCCAGCTCGCCCCTGCCCGAGGCGTCCAGCACCCGGTCCACGGACGGCGGCAGCCGCTCCTCCAGCCCTTCCCCGTACGCCACGGGGTGGACGCCCAGGCCACGCAGGAAGTCATGGTGACGCTCGCCGGCAGTGCCGATGACCTCGGCCCCGGCGGCGAGCGCGAGCTGCGCGGCGGCCAGGCCGACGCCGCCCGCGACCGCGTGGATCAGCAGCGTCCGCCCCGCCTCCAGCCCCAGGTCGCGCAGCGCGCGGCGGGCCGTCTCCACGGCCACGGGCAGGGCGGCGGCCTCCTCGTACGTGAGATCGTCCGGCTTGGGCGCCAGCGCTTGCGCGTCGGCGATCGCGTGCGTGGCCGCCGCGCCCGGGACGGTCTGGCCGTACACCGGGTCGCCGATCCGCAGGCCCGTCACCCCGGGGCCGAGGGCGTCCACCGTGCCCGCCAGCTCCATGCCGACGCCCTGCGGGCCGTCCAGCGGGGCGCCGCGGAAGCCGCGGCGCAGCTTCCAGTCGATCGGGTTCACTCCCGCCGCCTTGACCGCCACCCGGACCTGGCCCGGGCCTGGCTCGGGGAGGGGGAGTTCCATGATTTCGAGAACGTCGGGGTCTCCGTGGCGGCTGTAGCGGGCGGCGTGCGCGGTGGTCAGCAGGACGGCCTTGCCCACCAGCTCGCGGGTCGCCAGGGCGGCGTGGGCCTCGGCTGCTCGCTCCAGGGGCACCGCCAGGCCCACGGTCGCCGCCAGACGGCCTGCCGCCGCTTCCTTGAACGTCTGCTCGGCCAGGCGGGTGAACTCGTCGGGGGTGAACTGGACCTGTTCCATGCCGGTCACCCGTACTGCTTTTCGCTCGGCTTCCGCGGGGTCTATGGGGGCCGTGGAGCCGCTGGGAACGCCGTACGCGAAGAACCTGCCGCCGGGCGCCGTCAGGGCGAACGCCGCCGCGCCGACCTCGCCGCCGACGCCGTCGAAGACGACGTCGAAAACGTTCGTGAGCTCCGGGTAATCCACTGCCTCCGTCGCCCCCGCCTCCAGGGCCGCCTCGCGCTTGGCCGGGCCGTGCGCCGCCGCCGTCACCTGCACGCCCGCCGCACTCGCGAGCCGCACCACCGCCAGCCCCAGCGCCCCACCGGCCCCCGTGACCAGCACCCGCGCACCGGGCCGCAGCTCAGCCGCCGCCACCAGGCTCAACGCCGCCGGCCCGACCTGGACGAGTGCCGCCGCCTGCCACAGCGGCACCTCATCGGGCACCGCGACGACCGTGTCCAGCCCGGTCACGGCCTGCTCGGCGTAGGCGCCGCCACCGGGAAGCAGCGCGGCCACCCGCCGCCCCGCCCACCCGGAGTCCACCCCGTCGCCGACCGCGATCACCCGCCCCGCCACGCCGGTGCCCGGCACGAACGGCGGCCGGGCGGGGAACCAGTCGCGCCCCCACCCGGCACGCAGCTGCGCGTCGATGGACATCACGTCCACCACGGACACGCCGATCACGACCTGCCCCGGCCCCGCCACCGGCTCCGGCGCGGACCCGGCCACGAGCACCTCGGGACCGCCGAACTTCGTCACCTCGACAATCTTCATGCCGCCGAGTCTGTAACCTCAAGCCCGGTTGAGGTCAACCTCCCATGAGCCGCCCGGCCTGCTGGACGACCACGATCACGGTCAGCGTCCCGAAGAACGCCACCGACCAGATCAGCGCGCCCAGCCGGAACGAGCGCACCCTGATGGCCTCCGGCAGCGCCCGCCGGTTCAGGATGATCAGCAGGATCGAGTACACGAACATCATCACGGCCGCGAAGCACGCCGAGAACACCAGCAGGATGAGCGGCTGGTCCAGGCCCGCCAGCAGGATCGCGGTGCCGATCAGTGCCATCGCCCAGACCGTGTAGAAGTAGACCCGGTTCACCGAGACGGACTTGTCGCGCAGATAGACCGTCTTGATCGTGTCGGAGGCCAGCCGGGAGGTGTAGTCGACGATGCCCATGGCCGAGGCGAACAGGGCCAGCGCCCCGATCACCCAGAACAGCACGCCGAACCACGGGCCGACCGTCTCCTGCAGCACCTGGCCCTCGACCTCCAGGAAGGCGATGCTGTTCTCCAGCCCCGGCCGGCCGAACACGGTGGAGTGGGCCAGCATCGACATGAGCGCGATCGTCACGAACGACACCATGGCGAACGTCCACGCCTGCTCGACGTTGGCGAAGCGCCACCACTGCTTCCACCGCGCCAGGTTCTCCTTCGTCGGCGCGAACTGGAAGCCGGTCGAGGAGACCGCCTCCTCGTGGCCGGTGACAGGGCTGACCAGGCGCGGCACGTACACGCCCATGCCGAAGCCCTTGTCGCGGATCCAGTTGCTCTGGCACAGGTTCTGGCCGCCGCCCGCTCCGGCGTACGCGATGGCGCCCATCAGCACCGCGAACTCCAGCGGCGGCACCGGGAACGTGGCGTCGACCGTCAGGCCCCTGCCCAGCGCCACCCAGCTCTCGGCGTTGATCGCGAACAGGATCGCCACCACGATCAGCGTGGCCACCAGCGCGATCTTCACGAAGATGACCCGTTCCAGCAGGACATAGATCACCGGCGCCATGGTCAGCCCGATCGCGATCACCAGCAGCATGCCGATCGCGATCCACCGCACGGAGCCCTCGCCCGAGCCGGTCAGGTACGTCACCATGGTCGCGGACGTGGTCACCCAGCCCGGCCACAGGTTCGAGCAGAGCGTCATGATCACGAAGACCAGGCCCCAGTGTTTCCACATCCGGCTGAACCCGGTCAGCGCGGTCTCACCGGTGGCCAGCGTGTAGCGCTCGATCTCCATGTTCAGGAACCACTGGGTGATGATGCCGATCGCGGCTCCCCAGATGAACACGAGGCCGACTTGCGAGGCGATGTACGGCCAGAGGATGAACTCGCCCGAGGCCAGGCCGACACCCGCGCCGACCAGGCCGGGGCCGATGATGCGCCATGTTGACTTGGGTGGCTCGGGTAGGTCGCGGACGGCGACGGTCGGTAGGACTCGCGCAGGAACGGTGGGGGTGAATTCCGCCATGCGGATCTCCTTGCTCGCTTGCCTATCCGCCACATTACAGAGATCCGAAACCCCTGTGGAATACCTAGTTAATTACCCACCACGTACTCACCGCGTCCGGTAGTCGGTGATCACCACGTACTCGCCTCGTTCGGTGAATCCGGACACCCGCGCCCCCGCATCCAGGGCGCCGCCGAGCGCCTCCCGCACCGCCATCCGCCACGCCCGGGCCGCCGCCGCGTCCTGCCGCCGCAACCGTTCGACGTCGCGCGGCGTCCCCACCAGCAGCACCCGGTGCCCGCCCCCCTCCTCGACGGCGGGCCGCCCGTCCGCCGCCTCACTGACCACCGGGTACGCCTCGTCGAGCGGCAGTTTGTCGTCCTGCTCGCCGGTGACTCGCCACACCGCCAGCAATCGGTCCGAGGCGTCCCCCTCGTTGATCGCGTCCGCCATCGCCCCGTAGAACTCCGGCAGGTACGCCTCCGGCCGTGCGCCCAGTTTGACCAGGTTGAAGTAGGCGTTACGGCGCACCAGCGGGTCGAACGTCCACGTGATCCGCTCCAGCCCGCGCTCGCGGCACCAGGCGCGTTGGTGCAGTTTCAACGCGTACCCGACGCCCTTGCCGATGACGGCACCGGTCACGTGCGAGTGCAGCGCCCCGGCCGCCACCTCGCCCGCCACCCTGTCCGACGTCCCGCTTGGTGCCCCGCTGGACGCCTCACCCGCCACCCTGCCCGACGTCCCGCCTGAGGCCCCGCCCGACCCCCCGCCCGACGCCAGGAACCCGATGGACGCCCCCACCAGGTCACCGCCCGCGAACGCCCCGGCCACGTAATTGCCCGTGTGCGCGAACCCGGCCATCAACTCCACGGTCACCGGCACGTTCGCCGGCTCGGGATGCCAGATCTCGTCGAAGAGCCGGTAGACCTGCTCGAACTCGCCGATCTCGTGCAACTCCCTGATCACCACGCCGGCCCTGGCCGCCGCCTCCTCATGCTCCATCTCTCCATTTACGCACGCCACCCGAAGGACACCACAGGAGGTCTATGAGCTGCACGGATATCTCTGTGTATCCATATCATCACGCTGAGATGTCTTCGCTGCTCATAGTTGTGATCGCGCCACCCGCTGTAGTCATGGTGGGTGCGCCGTCCCATGCTGGGACGCCCATTGACCTGGGAGGACATCATGTCGCTCGTGCTGACCGCCGCCCGCAGGCTGGCCGCGCTCGGACTGTGCGCCGCCGCGGCCATCGCCGGCCCGTTCACGACGCTCCCCGCCCACGCCGCCGCCGGCGCGGACCTTTACATCACCGTCACCCCCCGCGACGGCGGCGCGTACTCGATGCACCTCACCTGTGACCCTGACGGCGGGCTGCACCCGTACCCGCTGGCGGCCTGCGACGCGTTGCGTTCCGTGGACGGGTACCTGCCTGACCTGGAGGTGGATCCCGGGCCTTGCCCGCTGGTCTGGGATCCGGTGGAGGTCGAGGTCACGGGGCACTGGTATGGGCGGCCCAACCCGTACTACGAGGAGTTCGCCAACCGGTGCGCGATGGAACGCAAGCTCGGCCCGGTCACCGGCTGAAGCATGAACGGCGGCCCTTGCCCCGCACGGGACAAGGGCCGCCGCGCCCCTTCGACCCTGCGCTTCCTCCACGCTGGACCGGCGCCCCCATGCCCTTCCGTCGTGCGTTTCCTCCATGCGGGACTGGCGCCCCCACGCCCTTCCGTCGTGCGTTTCCTCCATGCGGGACCGGCGCCCCCGCGCCCTTCCGCCGTGCGCGTCCTCCTGTCAACCCATGCTCTTCGCGCCGTCCAGCGACTCCCGGATGATGTCCGCGTGGCCGGCGTGCTGGGTCGTCTCCGCGATGATGTGCAGCAGCACCCGCCTGGCCGACCACCGCGCGCCGGGCTCGAACCACGGCGCCTCGGGCAGAGGGTGGTCGGCGTCCAGATCGGTCAGGCTGACGACCAGCTCGTCGGTCCTGCGGGCCACCTCGTCGTACTCGGCCAGCACGCCCGCCAGCGTCTCGCCGGGCAGCAGCCGGAACCCGTTCGCGTAGACGGACTCGTCGGCCTCGGCGGGAAGCGCCATGGACGCCGGGCCCTTCACGATGAAGTCCGCCCAGTTCCGTTCGACCTGCGTCACGTGCTTGATCAGGCCGCCCACGCACAGCTGGCTGGCGGTCGTCCGCAGCCCGGCCTGCTCGTCGGTGAGGTCGCGGGCGGTGAAACGCAGGAAGTGGCGGCTGTTGGCCAGCGCCGCCAGCAGGTCGGCCCGCTCCCCGGTCACGTCGCTGCTGGTCTTGGCCGTGCTCGGCGTGTTCGCGGTCATGGTCGTCGCCTTCCGTTCGGGTCGTTCTGCCGTACAAGCATTAGACTGACAGCAATAGCGGCCACTTTCTGGCCTGAATGCCGGAAGCTCTGAAACATGGCGAACACCAGCACCCGCACCCTCCGCCTGCTGTCCCTCCTCCAGACTCATCGCTACTGGTCCGGCGCCGAACTCGCCGAACGCCTCGGCGTGTCGGCCCGCACCCTGCGCAGGGACGTCGACCGGCTGCGCGAGCTCGGCTACCCCGTCGAGGCGCAGCGCGGCGTCGACGGCGGCTACCAGCTCGCCGCCGGCGCCGCCCTGCCACCCCTCGTGATCGACGACGAGGAAGCGGTCGCCCTGACCGTCGGCCTGCAAGCCGCCGCCCAGAACCCGGTGGAAGGCATCGCCGAGTCGTCGGTGCGGGTACTGGCCAAGGTGGTGCAGGTCATGCCGGTACGCCTGCGCCGGCGCATCGACGCCCTGCGCGCCATGACCGTCTCCGCCGGCTGGGACGGTCAGACCCGCGCGGGCGTCGACCCTGCCGTCCTCACCACCATCGCCGTGGCCTGCCGCGACAACGAACGGCTCCGCTTCTCCTACACCGCCGCCGACGGCCGGCACACCGAACGCCACACGGAACCGCACCGGCTCGTGTCGCTCGGCCGCCGCTGGTACCTCGTCGCCTACGACCTCGAACGACACGACTGGCGCAGCTTCCGCGTCGACCGCCTGTCCGCTCCTCAAGGCGCCGGCTCTCGCTTCCGTCCCCGGCCCCTGCCCGCCGGGGACGCGGCCGAGTTCGTCCGGACCGGGCTGGACAGCGCGCCCTGGTCCTATTGGGTTGAGGTGGTGGTTCGGGCGCCGGCTGAGGTGGTGCGCGAGCGTGTCGGGCGGTGGAGCACGGTCGAGGAGGGGGACGACGGAGAGTGCCTGGTTCGGATGGTCGTCGATTCGCTGGAGTGGCCGATCACGGCGTTGGGGTTGATCGGGGCTGACTTTCGTGTGGTCAGCCCGCCTGAGCTGCTCGATCAGGTTCGAGAATGGGGAGCCCGCTTCAGCCGAGCCCAGTAGCCCGTCTCAGCCGCCCCGCCCGCACACCACTCTCCCGGCACGGGGCGCTTCCGTCGGACGGCACTTCCCGAAAGGGGGGCCTCACTCTCCCGGAACCACTCTCCCGGAACGGGCGCACCGCCGGACGGCACCCTCTCCAAAGGGACGGCCGTGTGCGGCATTCCCTCGAAGGGCGGCCTTGGGCGGGACTCGCTCGGAGCGGGCAGCCGTGGATGGGACACGCTCGGAGTGGGCGGCTGTGGGCGGGACTCGCTCGGAGTGGGCAGCTGTGGGCGGGACTCGCTCGGAGCGGGCAGCCGTGGACGGGACTCGCTCGGAGCGGGCGGCTTTGAGCCGGGCCCTGGGACTGACTGCCGACCTCCGGATGGCCCTCTCAGACCCAGACCGACTTAGCCACGCTCTCGGACGGGATCGTTCTCGGCCAGGATGGCTCTCGGACGGAACTCTCGGAAGGGCGGCCTTGGACAGCAACGCGGGCATGACACAACACGCCAGCCGACGCCCTCGCCGCATCGCGATACTCGGCTGCGGCGGCAGCGGCAAGACCGTCCTGGCCAACCGCCTCGGCGCAGCCCTCAACCTCCCCGTCACCCACCTCGACGCCCTCTACTACGACGACACCTGGCAGCCCACGCCGCCCGCAGAGTTCGCCGAGCGGCAGCGGTCGCTCGTCGCCGGTGACGCGTGGATCATCGACGGCAACTACGCCTCAACCCTGCCGATCCGCCTCGCCGTAGCAGACACCGTGATCTTCCTCGACCTTCCCGCCTTGACCTGCCTCTGGGGCATCGCCACCCGCCGCTGGCGCTACCGCGGCGGCCAGCACTCTTGCGCCGGCGTGTACGACCGCATCACCTGGAACTTCATCCGGTACGTCTACCGCTACCGCAAGGACATGGCCCCTCGCGTCCACACCCTGATCGCCGAACACGCCGCCCATGCCAACGTCCTGGTGCTACGCAGAAGAAGGGCCGTCGACCGATGGTCCACCACTCTCCCCGCCCAACAACCGAACGCGCCGCACACCGACTGACCACCCGCACACAGCACGTCACACCCGACCGCCTGGCCAGTGCAAACGCCGGTGCGACCCGCCGCACTGCGCATCGGTGTTGTGCGCGCGCCGGGCCTGCGCGAGACATCGGGCACCGAGCCCGCCACCGGGCCCAGCACCGGGCCTCATCCCCGCGCCGCCGCTCCCGCGCGTCCTCCGCCGCCGCCCTCGCGTCGCACCCAGCGCCGCACTTCACCGCCACACCCTGCCGTGTCGCACCACCGCGTTGTGTCGCACCACCGGGCCGTGTCGCACCACCGGGCCGTGTCGCACCACCGGGCCGTGTCGCACCACCGGGCCGTGTTACCGCGTCGCGCCGTGCCGTGTCACCGTGCCGTGTCACCGTGCCGTGTCACCGTGCCGTGTCGCAGCGTTGTGCCGAGCGCCGTGTGCCGCCGCCGTGCCGCTACCGGACCGCCTCGATGAGTGCTCGCAGCAGGGCCACCCGCCCAGGCAGCTCACTCACCACCACATGCTCGTGATCCGCATGAGCCCCACCCCCCACGGCCCCCAGCCCGTCCAGGGTTGGGCACCCCACGCCGGCCGTGAAGTTCCCGTCGGAAGCCCCGCCGACCGAAGCCGACGTTAGAGACCCCAGCCCCAGCCCCACCGCCAGTTCCTGGGCGAGGGCGAAGAGGCCGGCCGACATCGAGCTTTCCAGCGGCGGACGGTTGGGCCCGCCGAGGATTTCCAGGCGGGTGCCCGGCACCACGGGCTGCAGGGCGTGCATGGCAGCGTCCACGCGAGACTGTTCGGCGAGCTCGGCGACCCGCACGTCCACGCCCACCGAGGCGGCGGCCGGGACCGTGTTGAAGGAGGTGCCGCCCGACAGGACCGTGGGGGTGACCGTGGTCGGGCCGGTGCCCATGGCGGCGATGGTGAGGATCTGGTGGGCCAGCTCGATGCCCGCGTTGGCGCCCTTCTCCGGTTCGAGGCCGGCGTGGGCGGCCTTGCCGTGCACGTTGACGGTGTAGTTGGAGGTGCCCTTGCGGGCGGTCTTGAGCGCTCCGCCGTCCGCGCTGGCCTCCATGACGAAGGTGGCGGCCAGGCCGCGGGCGGTGTCTTGGATGAGGGGGGAGGAGGTGAGGGAGCCGACCTCCTCGTCGCCGGTGATGAGCAGGGTGATGCCGTCGAGCGAGCCGAGGCCGGCCAGGGCGTGGAAGGTCTGGACCAGGCCGGCCTTCATGTCGAACACGCCCGGCCCGCGCGCGACCCCGTCCACGAGGGACCACGGGTGGGTGGCGAGGGTGCCGATCGGCCAGACGGTGTCGTGGTGGCCGAGCAGCAGGACCTTGGGGGGTCCGAACGACCAGCGCAGGTGGGTGACGCCGTCGATCACCAGGAACTCCGGTGCGGTGCCCAGGTGGCGGGTGCCCATCGCGGCCACCACCTTGGCGCTGCGGGCCACCGCCTCCAGGTCGCTGGAGAAGGACTCGCACAGGACCAGCTCCTCCAGGTCTTGGACGAGGTCGGCGGTCTGGTGGGAGGTGTTGCCGGGCGTGCTCATGATGGTCGTCCCCCGAAGAAGTAGTCGCTGGTGGGGTGTGTTGGTGAGGTGTCGGTCACGCGAGCAGCTCGCCGAAGAAGCGGTGGACGTTGCCGCCGATGATCTGCGCGACCTCCTTCTCCGGCAGCCCGCGGGCGAGCAGGCCTTCCGTGACCATGGGCAGCCCCGCGGGCCCTTCCAGGCCGGGGACCGCCTGCTTGGGGTCGACGCCTCTGGTGTGCAGGTCTTCGCAGCAGGGCGGCGTCAGGTCGTCCATCACCTCGCGGATGAAGTCGGGGCCGAGGCCCACGTGGTCGATGCCGGCGACGGACACGATGTGCTCGATGTGGTCGAGCAGGCGGTCGAGCGTCATGTCCTCCTCGCGTTCGGCGAGGAACGGGGCGAAGAAGTTGACGCAGATGACGCCGCCGGTGGCGGCGATGGCGCGGAGCTGGTCATCGGTGAGGTTGCGGTGGTGGTCGCGCAGGGCGCGGGCGGAGGAGTGGGTGGCCAGGACCGGTCTGGTGGCCAGCTCCAGCACGTGGGCGACGCCGGTGGCGCCCAGGTGGGAGACGTCGAAGACCATGCCGAGGCGCTCCATCTCCTCCAGCGCGGCGACGCCGTGGGAGGTCAGGCCGCTGCCCGTCGCGTCCTCGCCGCTGCCGTCGGCCAGCGGGGTGCGGCCGAAGTGGGCGATGGAGGCCACCCGGACGCCCAGGCGGTGCATGGTCGGGATCAGCTCGACGCTGGCGTCGAGGCCCGGCATGCTCTCCATCGCGAGCACCAGGGCGATCTTGCCTTCGTCGATCGTCCGGTCGATGCCGGAGGCGTCGAGGCAGAGGCGTACGTGGTCGGGATTGCCCTCCGCCAGCACGTGCGCACACTCGATCATGCGCAGGGTCTGCCGCAGCGCGCCCTCCGGGCGGTACTGGTCGTCGATGAAGACGGGCAGCACCTGGAGATCGACGCCCCCTTCGAGGAGCTGGGGCAGCCATCTGTCCCGGAAGAACGAGGCCCACTGCTGCGGCGGCCGGGCGGAGACCGCCATCAGTAGATCGTTGTGAGTGTCGGCCACGACTGCGCGCTGGTGCAGGGGAAGGGTCATGGCAGGACGTTACCGCGAGGCTGGGACCTGCTCCAATGCGTCCCAGGTTCGATCTTTTGGATCACTTGTACGACTGGGGTTTGATGGGGGAGGTGCCGACCTGGGGTGGCGGAGCTGCTCGGGTGTGGCGGGTTGAGGGCGAGCACGGAGGGTTGAGGGCGAGCACGGCGGTTCGAGCGTGGCGGGCCGAGCGTGGCGGTTCGAGCGTGGCGGGTTCGGGGGCCGGCGTGGTGGGTCGAGGGTGGGGGCCGAGGGCGAGCGTGGCGGGTCAGGGGCGAGCGCGGCGCGTTGACGCGAGCATGGCCGGTTCAGGCCGAGTGGAGGTCGGGCGGAGGTCGAGCGGAGGTCGAGCGGAGGTCGGGCGCGTGCTAGCCGGGCCCGATCGCCCGGTACGCCGGCCGCGGCGGCCGGGCCGTGAGCCGCCGGTACAGCGTCGTAGGCCCGGGCCAGTTGTTCGTGACCCGCCCGGACGCCGTCTTGTACCAGCTCTGACACCCCGCCCCCCAGACCATCCGGTCCATGGCCGCGTCGAGCTGCCGCCGCCACGCCGCCATCACCTCGGGCCGCACCTCGATGGGCCCGCTCCCGCCCAGGTGCGGCAGGCAGGCCATGACATGGTTCACCTGGCATTCGATCATGAAGATGATCGAGTTGTGCCCCAGGTTCGTGTTGGGCCCGTACAGCATGAACATGTTCGGGAACCCGGGCACCGAGATCCCGAGATAGGCCTCGGCCCCGTCGGCCCACCGCTCCTCCAGCGTCTGCCCCTCGCGCCCGACGACCTCCATCGGAGCAAGGAACTCGGTGCTCCTGAACCCGGTCGCGTACACGATCGTGTCCACCTCGTGCGTCCCCTCGGTGGTCTCGATCCCCTTGGACGTGACCCGCACGATCTTGTCCGTCACCACTGACACGTTCGGCCTGGTCAGCGCCGGATAGAAGCTGCTGTCGATGACGACCCGCTTGCACCCCGGCGGGTAGTCGGGCGTCAGTTTCGACCGAAGCGCGGGGTCGGGCACCTGGTCGCGCAGGTGCCGCAGCGCCCGCTGCTTGAGCAGCCCCACGCTCCACCCCTGGGAGAGGGCGGGGTAGAGGGTGCCTTCCGCGTACCGGTAGATCCATTCGCGGTAGGCGCGCTGCAGCCCCGGGACGTAGTGGAAGGCGAGCCGCGTCAGCGGCCCGAACGCGGCGTCGGGCTTGGGGATCACCCAGTTGGGCGTGCGCTGGAAGACGTGCAGGTGCTCGGCGCGTTCGGCGACGCGGGGGATGAGCTGGGCGGCGGAGGACCCGTTCCCGATGACGGCGACGCGGCGGCCGGTGAGGTCGTGCTCGTGGTCCCAGCGGGCCGAATGGAACGAGACCCCTTCGAACTCCGCCATGCCCGGAATGTCAGGCATACGGGGACGGTTGAGCTGCCCGACCCCCATGACCAGCACGTCGAACGCCTCCGTACCGTCCGTCGTGGTGATCTGCCAGTGCGCGCCGTCGAAAACAGCCCGCCGCACTTCGGTGCGGAAGCGGATTTTTCTCCTGACGTCGTATTTATCGGCGCAATGTTCGAGATATCCGAGAATCTCGGGTTGCTCCGGGTAGCGGCGCGTCCAGCTCGCATACTTCTCGAACGAGTACGAGTACAGATGCGAGGGAATGTCGCACCCCGCCCCCGGATAACTGTTGTCCCGCCAGGTGCCGCCGAGATCCCCGGCCTTCTCGAAGACCGTGTACGAGCGAATCCCCGCCCGTTCGAGCTGGATCGCCATGCACAGCCCGCCGAAGCCCGCTCCGACGATCGCGACGCGTGGTGCCATGCCGCCCTCCGCACGTAAGTCAGGATTCACTTACATTACGCCGAACCTCGTTCTGAAGACACCCCTCCCCACGCCCGCCGCGAGGCGCTCCGCGGGCCGGTAGTCTGCGCAGGTGGCTGCTGTGACGTTGACTGACGTGATCGAGGTGCTCGAGGCGGCCTACCCGCCCGCCCGAGCCGAGTCGTGGGACGCGGTGGGGCTGGTCAGCGGCGACCCGGCCCAGAAGGTACGCCGGGTGCTGCTCGCGGTCGACCCGGTCGCCGCCGTGGCCGAGGAGGCGCTCGACTGGGGCGCCGACCTGATCGTCACCCACCACCCCCTCTACCTGCGCGGCACCACCTCCGTGGCCACCACCACGCCCAAGGGCAGGCTCCTCCACACCCTGATAAAGAACGACATCGCCCTCTATACCGCCCACACCAACGCCGACGTCGCGAACCCGGGCGTGTCCGACGCTCTGGCCAGGGCCGTCGGGCTGGTGGGCGACCTGGTCCCGCTGCAGCCGTTCCCCGACGACCCGTGGCGCGGGCTGGGCCGCATCGGCGAGCTGCCGGAGAAGACGACGCTGGGGGAGTTCGCGCGGCTGGCGGCCGAGGGGCTGCCGCGCACGCCGGCGGGGATCCGCGTGGCGGGCGACCTGTCCCGGCCGGTCCTGCGCGTGGCGGTCAGCGGCGGCGCGGGCGACTCTCTCCTGGGCATGGCCGCCGCCGCGGGCGTCGACGTGTTCCTCACGGCCGACCTGCGGCATCATCCTGCCAGCGAGTTCGTGGAGTCGGGCGGGCCCGCGCTGATCGACGCTGCGCACTGGGCGACCGAGTGGCCCTGGCTCGACAGCGCGGCGTCCATCTTGCGCGAGAGTGGCGTTACCGTTGAAACACGTGTCTCCGCCACGGTCACCGATGCTTGGACAAGAGGATATTGATCATGAAAGCAGCCCCTGAGGCACAGAAGCGACTGCTCGACCTGGCAGAGCTCGACTCCGTGATTGATCGGCTGGCGCACCGCCGCCGCACCCTGCCCGAGCTGGCCGAGATCGACGAGCGCTCCAAGGCCTTCGCCAAGCTCTCCACTCAGGTGATCGAGGCCGAGACCGAGGCCGGCGACCTCGCCCGCGAGCAGACCAAGGCCGAGAACGACGTCGACGCCGTCCGCACCCGCGCCGACCGCGACCAGAAGCGCCTCGACTCCGGCGCCGTGACCTCGCCGCGCGACCTGGCGAGCCTGCAGTCCGAGATCACCTCGCTGCACAGGCGGCAGGGCGACCTGGAGGAGGTCGTGCTGGAGATCATGGAGCGCAGGGAGGCCGCCGACACCAAGGTGAGCGACCTGGCGACCAAGCGCGACGAGGAGCGGGGTGCGCTGTCCGCGGCGGAGGACCGCCGCGACGCCGCGCTGGGCGACATCGAGAAGGAGGCGGGCGAGGTGCAGGGCCGCCGCACGGGCGTCGCCGGCGACATCCCCGCCGACCTGCTCAAGCTCTACGAGAAGCTCAGGGAGCAGTACGGAGTGGGCGCCGCCATGCTGCACGGCGGCCGGTGCCAGGGCTGCAAGGTGGCCCTGTCCATCGCCGAGATGAACCGCATCAAGGCCGCCCCGCACGACGAGGTGCTCCGGTGCGAGGAGTGCCGCCGCATCCTCGTCCGTACCCCAGAGTCCGGCCTGTGACCTCGTACGTCATCGAAGCCGACGGCGGCTCGCGCGGCAACCCCGGCCCGGCCGGTTACGGCGCGGTCGTCATGGACGCCTCCGACGGCCAGGTGCTGGCGGAGGCGGCCGAGGCGATCGGCGTCACGACCAACAACGTCGCCGAGTACCGCGGCCTGATCGCCGGCCTGCGGGCCGTGCTCGACCTGGCCGGCGACGGGGCGGCGGTGGCCGTCCGGATGGACTCGAAGCTGGTCGTCGAGCAGATGGCCGGGCGCTGGAAGATCAAGAACGAGGGCCTGCGCCCGCTCGCCGCCGAGGCCGGCGCGCTGGTCAGACGGCTGCGGGTGACGGAGTGGACGTGGATCCCCCGCGAACGCAACTCCCACGCCGATCGCCTGGCCAACGAGGCCATGGACGCCGCCGCCAAGGGCCTGACCTGGAAGGCGGGCGGCACCAGCACTGCCACGGCCGATCCGGAGCCCGGCGAGGGCGTCGGCGCGGGTCCGGCGAAGTCCCGCAAGAGCGCGAGCCCGTCCAAGCCAGCCCGCCAGACCGACCTCCTCGACGCGGGCGACATGTCCGAGCTGTCCGCCCCCACCGCCTCCGTGGCCACCGCCCAGCAGACCGCCAGGGCCACCCCTTCGGGCAAGGGCACCGGCTGGGCCCCGCCGACCCGCGTCGCCACCTCCCTGCTGCTCCTCAGGCACGGCGAGACCGAGCTGTCACTCGAACGCAGGTTCTCCGGCCGTGGCGAGGCCGAGCTCACGCCGAACGGCCTGGCCCAGGCCTCGGCGGCCGCCGCCAGGCTGTCGCGCGACCCGTACCGTCTGGATGTGGTCGTCACCTCGCCGCTCAAGCGCGCCAGGCAGACCGCGGAGGCGGTCGCCGAGCAGGCCGGCGTCGAGGTCGAGGTGTTCGAGGACCTCAGGGAAGCCGACTTCGGCGCCTGGGAGGGGCACACGTTCACGGAGGTGCAGCGCCGCTGGCCCGCCGAGCTGTCGGCCTGGCTGGCCGACCCCGACGTAGCCCCGCCGGGCGGCGAGAGCTTCGCCCAGACCGCCCGCCGCGTGCAGGCGGCCAGGCAGCACCTCGTGGAGCGGTACGAAGGCAAGACGGTGGTCGTGGTCTCCCACGTGACGCCCATCAAGCTGCTCCTCAGGGACGCGCTGCTGGCGCCGCTCGAGTCCCTCTACCGTATGCACCTCGACCTGGCGTGCCTGTCGCTGGTCGAGTACTACGCCGACGGGCCGGCCGTCGTCAAGTCCTTCAACGACACCGGGCACCTGCGCTGACCTGCGTTGATGGGCTGCCGTGCCGGGAACCGCCAGTGACTGCCCGGCACGGCCGCCGCGTCGCCACCGCCCCCCTCAGGCGGTGACTCCGCCATTCCAGCGAATCGATCTTGTCGCTGAGTTGGGAACGGCTTGAGATTTGATAAGGTCACCCAGACGAGTCGGCCGGGCGACCGCGTCGGGCCACACCAGGCCCGCCGAGGAAGGTCCGGGCTCCACAGGGCAGGGTGGTCGGTAACGCCGACCCGGGGCGACCCGCGGGACAGTGCCACAGAAAGCAGACCGCCCTCCGGCCTGGCCGGGGGGTAAGGGTGAAAGGGTGGTGTAAGAGACCACCAGCGCCCACGGTGACGTGGGCGGCTAGGTAAACCCCACCCGGAGCAAGGTCAAGAAGGGACGCTCCACGGAGCGTTCCGCGCGCGACGTTCGAGGGCTGCCCGCCCGAGCCGCGCGGGTAGACCGCTCGAGGCCGCCGGCAACGACGGCCCTAGATGGATGGTCGCCCCTTCGCAAGAAGGACAGAACCCGGCCTACAGGCCGACTCGTCACCTCCGCTCGGCGGCCTCCGCGTCAACGGTGTCGATCAGTGGTCGCCGCCGCGGTCACGTCGATCGCGTTCGATGAGCCTTTGCAGATCCCTGCGGAATGCCGAACCTTCGAGACCAGGATGTCCCGTCCTCTTGTCGGCCATGATGTGCTGGGCGTGGTCGAAGCAGAACGCGTACCCTCGCATGATCGTGTAGGCCTCGCCGGCTCGCTTCTGCCCTAAGCAGACATAGCAGTACAGGGTCATGTTCCGACGGTAGCCAATGATGGCGGTTCGGGGGTTTTGAGCCCACGTCAAGGGCGGCCTCGTCCCACGCGCCCGGGGCCTCGGGCGGCCGTTCAGCCATACCCTGAGGAAAGGATGTCGGCTCGTCGGGTGGCGCGCGAGCGTGGCCAGGCTGACACTCGATGCCATGGACATCGGCAACGGCGCGGACATGGGCGCGCGCAGGGAGCGCGTCGCCCGCCTGCTGGAGAGATCCCAGTCCGCGTTACGGCGGGCCGAAGAGCTGCAACTGAACGCGGACGCGAGCTGGCAACGGCTGGCGATCCGGGAGGCGGACGCCCGCGAACGGCTGGAGCGCCTGCGGGCCGACGGCCGGACCTCCGGTGCCGTGGGCCGCTTCCTGCTGCCGTGCATGGACTACGCCGATCCCCGCGACGTCGCGGCGACGGCGCTGCGGGCGGCACTGGAGCTCACCGGCGCCGACATGGGTGACGTGCAACTGCTCGACGGGGCCGAGGGCGGGCTGACGATCGTCGTGCAGCAGGGGTTGCGCCCGCCGTTCCTGGACGTCTCCGCGGTCGTGCGGGATGGGGTCGTGCGGGATGGGGTCGCGCGCGAGGTGGAGCGTGAGCTGGCGGAGACGCCTGTGGGGCGGGTGCTGCTGGATGCGGAGGCGCGTACCGTGCATGCCACGCCCGTCCTCGACGACCAGGGCGCGCTGCTGGGGATGATGTCGATCCACTACCGCACCGTGCGCGACCTGACGATGGCGGAGCGCGGCCTGCTGCGGGTGCTGACGCACCGCCTGGGCCGGCTGCTGCAGGCGACCAGGCTGCCGCCGCTCGCGACCTCCACACTATGATCTTCGAGTACGTCCTGCGCCGCCACGCCAAGCGGTCCCCTCCCGCAAGCATCCCGTGAACCCGTGGCGCCCCTGCTGATTCAGACCGGTCGTTTCGCGGCATACCGGTCCGTGTCGGTACCCGAGCCGATGAGCGGGGTCCGGCGCGGCCTGTGAACGTGCCGTGGGGGAGGGAAGCCATGGATATCGGGGAGTACGCCCTTGGAAAGACACCCGTGGTGGCGCTGGTGTGCTCCGCGGGAGGGCTGCCGGCGCTGAGCACGGTGCTGTCCGGCCTGCCCGCCGACCTTCCCGCGGCGGTGCTGGTTCTGCAGCACATGCCGCCCGACCGGCCCAGCCTGCTGCATGTCCTGCTGGACAGGGCGACGGCGCTGCAGGTCGAGGAGGCCGAGGACGGTCAGCCGCTGACGGCGGGCCGGGTCCTGGTCGCCCCGCCGGGACGGCACACCCTGATCACCACGGAGGAGACGATCGCGCTGATCCCCTCCGGCAGCACCCCGCCGTACCGGCCCTCGGCCGACCTGCTGCTGACCACGCTGGCCGTCGTGACGGGGCCGCGGGCGATCGCGGTGGTGCTGTCCGGCCACGGCAACGACGCCGCCACCGGCTGCACCGCGGTGCATCGCTTCGGCGGCACCGTGATCAGCGCCAGCCTGGAGAGCTCGGCCCAGCCGGCCATGCCGCAGGCCACGATCGGCCGCGACGCCATCACCGACCACGTGGTTCACGTGGACGATCTCGCCGCCATGCTGCTCATCCTGACCACCACACCACTCCTCGAACCACCCGAGAGGTGACCGCACGGGCCCTGAATGTGCCGGAGAACAAGGGGTATGTGCGGGGCCATGAGTGAGGTGCGTCCTTGAACGAGCACCAGCACGACTGGTTGCGGCAGGCTCGGGAAAGAGGCCGGCGAGCCAGGGAACGGTCGCAGCAGGCCCGGCAGCGGCTCGACGCGGCGCTCGACCAGAGCGAGGCCGCTCTCGAACGGCTGCACAAGCTGGAGATCGAGACGAAGCGGCGCGGCGGTATCCGGCAGGAGGAGGCGGTTTTCGCGCAGGGTGACGTCCCGGGGCAAGGGGAGGCGGCATTCCGCGTGGGGTGACGTCCCGGGGCAGGCGGAGGCGGGCTTCAGGGCAGGGTGACGTCCGTGGCAGGCGGAGGCAAGGCTTTTCGGCAAGGCGCGCCTGGGGCGGGTTACCGTCGCGCGTGACCGAGGACGTGCGTCAACCGCGGCATCCCCGGCTGGGGCGCGAACCCGAACCTGTCCGACTCGACCACCTCGAACCCGGCCCGCCGGATTGCCCCGAGCGTGTCCCGGTTCGGCCGGCACCCGCCCGCCGCCCGCCGCCACACCGGCGTGACGACGTCCTCCAGCAGGCCGAACGCCGGGTTGGGTGAGCGTACGTGCTCGTAGAAGCGCAACCGCCCGCCGGGCCCGAGCACCCGCGCCGCCTCCGCCAGCGCCCGCGCCTGCGACGGAACCGAGCACAGCACCAGCGACACCACCACCTCGTCGAACGCCCCGTCATCGGCCGGCAGCTCCTCGGCGTGCCCGGACACCACCGACACCGGCACCGGCGCCGACGCGGCCTGCGCCCTGGCCAGCTCCCGCAGCGTGTCGTCCGGCTCCACCGCCACGACCCGCGTGACCGCCGGAGGGTAGTGGGCGAAGTTGCGGCCGTTGCCCGCTCCGACCTCGATCACCGTCCCCTCGGCCCCGGCCAGCAGCCGCCGCCGGTGCTCGTACCCGCCCCGCCGGTCCACGAGCTCGGCCACCCGCGCGTACGCCTGGGCGAAACGCGGATGCTGGAAATCGGACTGTCGCGTCATCGCATCCCCTTGGAACGGCTCCTTCCAGCATGCCTCACCACCCGATCACGGCACTGCCGGATCGCCTGCCTGGATCACCAGCCGGATCGCCTCGGCTGAGTCGGCCTGCGGGATCGGCCTAGGGATGGGCCTGCGAGGTGGGTTTGCGGGGTGTGTTTGCGGGGTGGGTTCGCGGGGTGGGGCTGCGAGGTGGGTCTGCGAGGTGGGTCTGAGAGGTGGGTCTGAGAGGTGGGTCTGCGGGATAAGGCGGCGGGAAGGGCCGGCGGGAAGGGCTTGCCGGATCGCTCGACCGAATCGCCCTACCGCCCTATCGAATCGCCCGGCCGACCGCCTCGGCGACCAGCTCGCTGACACGCTCCACCACCTTGATCCCCACCCCCATCGACCGATGCCGCCGCGAGACCACAGCGATCAGATACGTCCGCCCACCCGCCCGCACCCGCCCGATGCTGTTGACCGTCCACCGCCCCCCGTCCCGCTCCCGAGGCAGCCACCCGTTCTTGACCTCGGCCTTCCCACCGGCAGCGCTCACCCCCCACGCCTGCTCCGGCACCACGTCCCGCATCAGGCCCAGCACGTAGCGACGGTGCCGCGCCGACAGCGGGCTCTTGGCCGAGACCAGCGCGTTCAACAGCCGCACCTGGTCGGCGGCGCTGGTCGTGGTCGAGCCCCACGCCCCGCCGGGCCCCGGACGCGTGTCCCGCAGCCCGAGCTTCTTGTTCGCCTTGGCGAGACCGGAGCCGCCCCCGATGGCCGCCCACAACCGGGACGCGGCGGCGTTGTCGCTGACCTTGATCGCCTGCGCCGCCGCCCGCCTCTCCCACCCCGTCAGCGCGCGCCGCTGCCGCTGGGCGCGCAGCAGCAGGGCCACCACCATGTCGACCTTGACGATGCTGGCCGTGGCCGTTCTGAGTCCGGGGTTGTAGGAGTAGGACAGGCCGGACGAGAGCTCCCGCACCGATACGGCGAGATCGCCGTCCACGCCGCGCAGGTAGCGGTCGAGCGAGCGCGTGAGGCCCTTCCGATAGGAGGTGTGCGAGGGCGCCGGGTAAGACGTGTACGAGGGCGCAGCGGCGGCCACGCGGGTGAGCGGAAGGGGCGGAGGCTCGGGAACCCCGCTGAAGGTCAGAAGAGCGAAGGCGGCGGACGCGCCGGCCCATCGCGCCCCGGGATGCGCGGGCACGACAAGCTACCCGGAAGCCGACAAATCGATTCGCATGGCAGGCAGCATTCCTGCCCACGTGTTTCCACCGTGTTAGCTGAGCCGCATGAGACACGGTGAGGGGCGGAGGTGATCCGTCCCGCCGTCGAGCTACCATCGGCGGCCCCGTCCAGAGGGCATATAGCTCGACGTCGGGCACCTCCGCCCCTCCGGCCCCTGGGAGTCAGGACCGGCGTCGCGAGGAGCGCCATGGGCAAGTGGAGAACCTCGCTGGCAGAGCGACCTTAACCCGGCCCACGCCGCCCGTTCTGCGGAGGATTACGCAGAACGCGACTCCCATGCGGAAAGAATGGCCGCCTCCTTCTCCGGGGCCATGCCGTGCCGGTTCTTCTTGCCGTAGTTGCGCTTGTCCTCGGGGATCTCGCGCAGCCAGGCCCACGTGTCGCGCACCGTCTCCGCCACCGGCCTGGTGCGCAGCCCGGCCGCCTCGGCCTTGGCCGTCGGGACGCTCCAGAAGTTGTCCCTGACCTCCGACGGCGGGCTCCACAGCGGCAGCTCCACGAACGCCCCCGCCTCCTGCTCCACCAGGAACGCGTCGTCCACCCACACCAGCTCGGCGCCAGACTCCGTGGCCGCCACACACTCGGCCAGCCACGCGCCGTACGTCGTCTCGCCGGCCGGGCCCGTCACCAGGAAGCTGCCGGAGGCGCCGCGCGCGGCCTGGTCGAGAGTGAAGGCCGCCACGTCGCGGGCGTCCACGACCTGCAGCGGCCCGGACGGCTCGCCGGGGGCCAGCACCTTGCCGCCCCGGGAGATCCTGGTCAGCCACCACGGCAGCCTGGCCACGTCCTCGTGCGGGCCGAGGATGACGCCGGGCCGCACGATCAGCGCGTCGCCGTCGAAGCCCTCCTCGATCGCCCGCTCGCAGCCCGCCTTCAGCGCCCCGTAGTCGCCGTCGTCCGGCCCGGCGTCCGGCGCGCACGCCCAGCCGGGCGCCTCCTCCACGGCGGGCTTGGCGGGGAAGCCGTCGACCGCCGAGACGCTGGACACGAACGCGTACGTGGCCACCCGGCCCGACAGCACCGCCACCGACTCGCCCACCACGCGCGGCACGTAGCCGCAGGTGTCGACCACGACGTCCCACGAGCGGCCCTCGGCCAGCCGCTCCAGGTCCGCGCGCGCCTCCCTGTCGCCCCGCACGGCCTCCACGCCGGGCACGTCGGCCCCGCTGCGCCCTCTGTTGAACGTCGTCACCTCATGGCCCCGCGCCAGCGCCGCCTCCACGACAGCGCGCCCCAGGAACCCCGACCCACCCATGACCAGAACCTTCATGGGTTCAATCCTCGCTCGTGACCACCGTGCGATCGAACTTCTTCACGCAGAGCGTAGGCCGCAGCGGCGGCACCATGTGCACCCGGGCGGAGCCGATGTCGAAGTACAGCCCGACCAGCTCCAGCTTGCCCGCCCGCACCTGCTCGTCGACCTTGCGGTAGGTCCGCAGGTTCTCCAGTTGCTGCTGGACGTTGACGCGGCACAGCACGTCCAGCGCCCCGGCGTGCAGCCGCTCGCCCTCGGTCTCGATGAACGTGGCCAGGCTGTGGTCACCGTGGCGCAGCCACCTGCGCAGCCCTGGCAGGCTGCCGGCCTGCACCCCGCCGCTCAGCACCCCGGCCATCGCGCCGCAGCCCGAGTGCCCGCACACGGTGATCGTGTGCACGCCCAGCACCTGCGTCGCGTACTCGATCGCCGCCACCACCGAGTCGTCGTGCGGCTCGGAGCCCTTGCGCGGCACCAGGTTGCCGATGTTGCGCACGGTGAACAGGTCGCCGGGGCCGCTCGCGGTGATCAGGCTGGGCATGATGCGGGAGTCGGCGCACGTGATGAACAGGTGCGACGGCTGCTGCTTGCGGGCCAGCTCGGTGAAGATGGGCTTCACGAGCGGCGCCGTACGGCGGTGGTACTCGCGCGCACCCGCCGTCAGCAGGCACTCCGACGCGCCGTCGTGGGACACGCTGACCGGCTCTTGCTCGCGGCGCCGGTGCGCCCACGGCAGCCACCAGCGGTCCGGCGCCTTCAGCGGCGACTTGGCGGGCAGCGTGCGCGCCCCGCTGGCCGCCAGCGCGTACCACTCGTCGTGCAGCTCGTCGATGACCACCGTGCCGCCCATGCGCTCGTGGTCGAGCCGCCAGGAGTGGATGGCCTCGAAGGCGCCGTTGTCCATGAAGTCGATGTTCAGGTCGAGGTCGACGGTCGTGGCCGCGGGGATCGTCCGCAGCTCGTGCGTCAGCCTCGGCACGCCCAGGAACGTCAGCGACCCCGAGATCGTCACGTTCAGCCGCCCGTCGCGGTCCTCCCGCTTGAGCACCGTCACCCAGGTCAGGCGGCGCAGCGCGAGCAGCGCGGCCAGCGCCAGCCCCGCCAGCACCCCCTCGGCCAGGCCGAGCAGGATGACGGCGGCCATCGTCACCAGGTACACCGGCACCTCGCCGTGCCCGTGCACCTTCCTGATGTGGCCCAGGTTCACCATCTGCACGCCGATCAGCACCAGCAGCGCGGCCAGCGCCTCCAGCGGGATCAGCGTGATCGTCCAGCCGAAGCCGAGCGCGAACACCAGCACCCACACCCCGTGCAGGATCGCCGACCAGCGCGTACGGGCGCCCGCCCGCACGTTCGCGGTGCTGCGCACGATCACCCCGGCCACGGGGAGGCCGCCGAGCGCGCCGGTGACCATGTTCGCCACGCCCTGGCCGGTCAGCTCCTGGTCGAGGTCCACCCGGCGCCCGCCGTGCATGCCGTCGATCGCCACCGAGCACAGCAGCGACTCGCACCCGGCCAGCAGCGCCACCAGCAGCACCGAGACCACCACCAGGTGCCAGTCGCCCTGCGGCAGCACGGGGAAGGCCCACTCGCCGAGGCTGTCGGACAGGTCCACCCGCGTCACGTCCCAGCCGAACGCCCACGCCGTCACCGCCGCCGTGGCCAGCGCCGCCAGCGGCGCGGGGATCACCTTGACGCGCCTGGGCAGCCGCGTCCACAACGCCAGGACGGTGATCGTGAGGATGCCGACGGCCACCTTGTGCCCGTGCAGGTCGGCGATCTGGCCGGGCAGCTCCAGCACGTTCGCGATGGCGGACTTCTGCGGGCTGCCGCCCAGCACCACGTGGAGCTGCGAGAGGGCGATGATGACGCCGACGGCCGCCAGCATGCCGTGGATCACGGCCGGCGACACCGCCAGCGCCGCCCTGGCCGCCTTCAGCACCCCCAGCACGAGCTGGACGGCCCCGGCCAGCAGGGTGATCATGCAGGTGGCGCGCCACCCGTACGTGTGCACGAGGTCCACGACCACCAGCGACAGCCCGGCGGCGGGGCCGCTCACCTGGACGGCAGAACCGCCCAGCGCGCCCGCCACGACGCCGCCCACCACGGCGGCGATCAACCCGGCCGCCAGCGGCGCTCCTGAGGCCATCGCGATGCCCAGGGAGAGGGGCACCGCGATGAGGAAGACGACGAGCGAGGCTGGCACATCATGCCGGAGGGTGCTCATCCAGCTACTCTGCGTGTCGCGGAACATGGAGCAAACCCTAGGGCTCCGTCGTCCTCGCTTCAGGGGGGAGTCGCGCTGGTTTTACCTATTCATGGGTACTGGAGATCACCGGTAGTAGTCGTGCGGATAGTCCTGCTGGTCCGGGCCGCGCCGGTGGTTGCCGCGGCCGTCGCCGCGCGCCTGCGCGGGCTGGCCGGGCCGGCTCCCGGCGGCGCCGTTGCCCGCCGACGGCGGCTCGGGCCAGGCGGCGGGGCTGGTCGTGATGTCGCCGGTCTCGTACGCGCCCGCCGCGAACGGGGAGGCGGGCGGAACCGGCGGCGTCGGGGTGGACAGCACGTCGTAGTTCGAGACGGCCCGGCCGGGCACGGTCGGCGTGCCGCTGGCGGGGGAGGGGCCGGTCAGCGGGTCGGAGTCGTCGGCCACGGCCCAGCCGGAGCGCACCTCGTACGAGGCGGGATAGGACGAGCGCGCGGCGGGCTGCTCGAACGCCGGCCACGAGCTGGCGCCGGGGTAGGGCGTGGCGGAGGGGGTGGGGGCCGGGTCGTCCAGGATGTCGGCCGAGGCCGCCCAGGAGCCGGACGTGGTGCCCGCGGGCTGCTGGGTCCAGGTGGTCTCGAGCGCGTCGGCCGCGCCGCCGCCGTACGCGGGGAACGGGTCGCTCGTCGGCGCGCCGTGGATGGGGCCGGGAGCGGCCGGGAAGTTGCCGCTGGAGGTCGGGCTCACCGCGGGGAACGAGCCGCTGCCGCTCGCGGTGCCGGGGTAGGCGCTGTTGGAGGAGATGGCGTTGGACGAGACCGCGTTGGAGGAGACGGGGGTGGGCCGGGGGGAGGGGGCCGGCTCGGGGCGGGTGGGGGCGGGCACCGGCTGGGCCGCCGCGCCGAGGATGCTCAGCACGTCGGGCGTCGGCGCCGCGAACGTCATGGTGCGCTGGTCGGCCAGCTCGGCCTGGCTGGGAGCGCGCTTCTGCGGCTCGACCAGGTCGGCGAGGTTGGCCGACGCGGCGGCGGGCTGACGCTGCGGGAGGGGGGCCTGAACGGTGGCCGCGTTGGGGTCGACACCGGCGGAGGCGGCGGCGGGCCGCGGCTTGGCGGCGCGCTCGGGCCGCTTGGCGGGACGCTTGGGCTGCTGCCCGGCCTCGGCGGCGGGACGGTCGGGGCGTTCCACCGGACGGGAGGCGCCCTTCCTGGCGGCCACGGTGCCCCCGGCGCCGAACTCGCCCTCCTCCGCGTCACTGCGGATGTTGGCCCAGAACTCCTCGTCATCGTCGTCGGTCGTCGGGTTGCCCCACTCGTCGACGCCACGCCTGCCACGCTGACCGGTACGCACCGGTTTGGCCTTGACCTCGTCGATCGGACTGAAGTCAGGACTGAAATTGGCCATCCGCGGCTCGTGCGCCGCGAACTGGTCCGTCGAACGAGTCTGTGTCTGCTCCTCCTTCTCGGCCATCTCCTTCAGCCGTTCCGGAGGAAGCGAGCTCTCCCTGCGGTTCATCGAGCGCATGCCCAGTGCCACGACGACGAGCACGAGGAGCACGACAGCGACCAAGCTCACTACGACCGCGATCATTGCACCACCCTCAAAGCCATGGCCTCCCTCTGGCACCGATGAGATCGCGCGGCCATCGACGCGATCTGCCCCCTTTGATCACCAGTGCCTAACAATTGGATCTGATTGTGTCGGACCACTATGAGAGTTGTCACACCCTACGTGAATAATTGGTACACCGGCACTACCTGCCGTGATCGGCCTCTCACTGGATGTCCACCACCGTGAGACGGCCGCGGGCGATGGTCTGTTCCGCGATCTTCTTCAGCACCGCGGGCAGCGGGGAGCCCGCCGGAAGACCCACCTTGCCGCTCAGCGTGTACACCGTGAACCGATAGCCGGCCTTCGGCTCGCACGGAGCCTCGTAACCCACCTTGCCACTGGTCACCCTCGCCTGCCCCGTGCCCGCCGGCGGGTCGGCGGCGGCGTTGGGGCCCAGCTCCGTCGTGGTGGCCGGGATGTCGTAGAGCACCCAGTGCACCGCTGCCTTCTCGGACGTGTGGCTGTCGACCACGATGGCGATCGACTTGGCCTTGGACAGCGGTTGGCTGGACCAGCGCAGCGGAGGGCTTTCCTGGTTGCCCTCGCAGGAGTATTCGCCGGGCAGCGGCTTGCCCTCGCGCAGCTCAGGACTGGAGACGTTGATCTCGGCGATGTCCTGCGCCTGGGACCTGCCGATGAAACCGAGACTGGCGCAACCCGACAGCGACAGTGCGACCGCCGCCGCCGTCACACTGACAGCGAAGCGTCGCATGCGCGATGCCGCGTTACACAGCCCCATGCCGGACGATGCTACGCGGCTCTCGGCGGTGCGCAGACCGTTTCTCGATGGTCGGTGGTCGGTAAAGGATCCGAAAAGCGCAAGATTGAGGGCATTCGCGTAGTGAGGTTGGCCACATCGCCGCCCTCCGAAGCGTGTGTCGTGTTCGCATTCGCCCTTGGCAGGCCGCCCGTCCCGGTGAAAAGGACATGGGTTTCGGACCATCGGCGTCCCAAAAACAAGCTGCGCCCGGATGGCGGCATGCAGTACACGCTCGCTTCGAACGGGCGGCGGCTGCCACGTTGCGTGAGGCACTCGCGCAGTGGTGCGGTCACACGCTGGCCGGGCCTGGCTGGCACGTACGTGGCGCCGCCGACGTGGCCAAGCTCGACAGCCTGCGGTTGGCCGCCACGAGCATGGCACCGACGCCGAGCGCGGGTCCGGCAGACACGCCGGGACGGGCGGCGGATCTTTACGCACCCGCGCGCCCCGGACCCGCCCTGGCGTGTGTACGGCGCCCCGCCCGCCGCGAATCCGCGCCCGCTGCACACGCCCGCCCGCCGCGAATCCGCGCGCGCTGCACACGCCCGCCCGCCACGAATCCGCGCGCGCTGCACACGCCCGCCCGCCACGAATCCGCGCCCGCGCCGCGCTTACCGGGCCGGGGACAGATCGCCTGCCGGGTTCGCGCCATAAGCTGGCCTTGTGACGTCAATGGGCGCTCTGCGCGATCCGGCGAACCGCGTCTCGCCCAAGGCCATCAGGATGTGGCTGCTGGAGTCGCTGGTCGCCTTCGTGTTCTTCCTGGGAGGCTCGCTCCTGGTGTCGCGGTGGATCGACGGGACCGACTGGTCGTGGGTGCCGCGATGGCTGGCCGCGGACGCGTGGCTGCTGCCCGTCGCGGTCATGGCGGTGACCCTGCCGTTCCTGGTGGCCGAGCCGTTCGTACGGTACTTCGTGCATCGCTGGGAGCTTTCTGGGGACGTCGTCTACGCCAGGTCGGGGTTCCTGACCAGGGAGTGGGTGTTCGTGCCTGTGAGCCGCATCCAGACGGTCGACAAGGGGCAGGGGTGGTTCGAGCGGATGCTCGGGCTGGCCACGCTCGAGATCAGGACGGCCTCCCACGCGGGGTCGTCCACGATCAAGGGGCTCGACTACCGGGTGGCGGCCGAGCTGGCGGAGCAGCTCGCGCGGCGGGCGGAGGAGCTGAGGGACGACGCGACATGAGCGCTCCCGAGGATCGCCCCCACGGCGATGAGCCCCCTCCCGCTCACCCGGCCCACCACCAGGCTGGTCCGCCCGCCCACCCGGCTGGTCCCCCCGTTCGTCCGGCAGGCGCCCCCACGGGCTGGGCGCCGCCCGCGCCCGGCGGGTTCGAGGGCCCGCACCCCGCGCCCGGCGGGCCGTTCCCTGAAGCGCCGTTCCCGCGCCGGGCACCGCAGCGCCTCCACCCCAAGGTGCTGCTCATCGATCCCGTCCGGATGCTGCCCTCCCTCCTCCTCCCCCTGGTCGGCGTCCTGTTCGTGGGCGGCTTCTCCGCCCGCTCCTACGCCTACGCGGCCGTCGGCGTCGTCGCCGCCGTGGTGTTCTCGACCATCCGGTGGGCCACCTTCACGTACGAGATCGTCGGCGACCGCCTGGAGACCAAGCGCTCACTGATCAGCCGCTCCGTCCGCACCATCCCCCTGGAACGCATCCGCGGCGTCGACGTCTCCACCCCGCCCATGCACCGCCTGCTCGGCCTGACCATCCTCAAGATCGACACGGGGGCGAGCGGCGACGAGGAGGAGGCCAAGCTCGCCGGCGTCTCCCTGGACGAGGCCGAACGCCTCAAGGCGCTCCTCCTGCGCCGCACCGCCGCCCCCGAGGACGCCCGCGTCCCGCACACCGCCCCCGGCCCCAAGGAACGGCCCATCATCGGCGTGCCCCGCAAGTGGCTCCTGTACGGGCCGCTGTCCGGCGCGTACCTGCTCACCCCGTTCGCGTTCATCGGCGGCGCGATCGGGCTGGCCCTCCAATGGGGAGACGACCTGGGCCTCAGCCAGGACGACGCCCTGAGTGCGGGGGAGTGGCTCTGGGGACACCCCTCCCTCCTGCTCGGCGTGGCGGCGCTGCTCGTGCTGGCGATGCCGTTCGCGGGCGGCCTCATGTACGCCGTCTTCAACTGGAACTTCGTCCTCAAACGCCGCGACGGCTACCTCGTCGCCGAACGCGGGCTGATCAACCGGCGCAGCGTGTCGCTGGAGTCCAAGCGGGTGCGCGGCTACGAGATCGTGGACGGCCTGGCCGAACGGTGGGCCGGCGTCGTACGGGTGTGGGCCATCGTGACCGGGCTCGGCGACTCGGAGACGCGCGGGCAACTCCTGCCCGACGTGCCGCGCACCGTGGCCATCCAGGTCACCGGGGACGCGATCGGCCCCTACCACGCCCCCCTCCGCCCCCACCCGCCCGTGGCCCGCCGACGCCGCCTGTTCCGGGCCGTCTCCCCATGGCTCCTCCTCACCGCCGCCGGCCTCGCCGGGTTGTGGCTCGCCGGAGGTTTCCTGTGGTGGGTCCTGCTCGTGCTGGCGTTGCTCCTCGCGGCGACGGGGGTGCCGCTGGGGCTCGATCGGTACGCGTCGCTCGGGCACGGGTACGACGGGGCGCGGCTGGCGGTGCGGTCGGGGTCGCTGCGACGGGCCCAGGCCGTGGTCGAACGGCGGGCCGTGGTGGGGTGGCGGCTGCGGCAGACCTGGTTCCAGCGGCGGGCGGGGGTGCTGACGCTGATCGCCGGGGTCGGGGCCGGGAAGGGTGGCTACTCGGCGATCGACGTCGCGGAGGCGCAGGGGGTGGAGTTCGCGGCGGAGGTGACGCCCGAGTGGCTGGCCCCGTTCCTGGAGCGCGGCGAGCCGTGATGCGACGGGGGTTGGCCGGCGTCGGTGACTGGCGCGGGTATTCGTGACGAGGCCGGCCGGCGCCGGTGGCTGGGCGCGGCGGATCCGGGCCGGTCACTCCTGCGGGGACGCGGGTGCGGCCATGGAGGGGTTCCTGGCATGCAGCCCGCCGCGCGCCCGACGCGTGACGGCGTGGTCGGTGGTGTCGTCTCCTGCGGTCAGTCCTGGCGGCGGGCGCCGAACATGATCTCGTCCCACGTCGGCACCGAGGCCCGGCGGCCCCTCGAACCCTTGCGCGCCTGACGGGCGGCCGGGGCAGGCGGGGGAGACGGCACCGGCACCGGCGGCTCCTCCTTGCCCTCGTCCTTGCCGCCCGCCCGCGCCGCCGGCACCGCGGGAGCGGGCTTGGGCTTGGGCTGGGGCGCGGGAGGCTTCGTCTCCTGTGCGGGCTCCGGCTCCTGCGCGGGCTCCGTCTTCTGCGCGGGCTCCGGCTCGGGCGCCTTCTTCTCGGGCGCGACCGGCTCCTCGGCTGCGGGCTCGGCGACCACCTGCTTCTCGGCGGCCGGTGCGGCTTCGGTGACGGCCTTCGTCTCGGCTGCCGCTTCGGTGCTGGCCTGCTTCTCAGCCGCTGCCGCGGGCGGTTCGGTGACGGCGGGCGGCTCCGTGGTGGCGGGCCGCTCGGTGGCGGTGGGCTCGGTGGCGGTGGGCTCCTCCGGGGCGACCGGCTCCGGCTGAGTCACCGCCGACTGTGCCGAGGCGGTTGCGGCCGGTGGCTCCGGTGCGGTCGCGGTCGGCTGCTCGGGCGCGGTCGTGGTCGCGGTTGGCTGCGCGGCCGACGGCTGAGCGTCGGTCGGCTGGCCGGCCGGAGGCTGAGCGTCAGTCGGCTGCGTGGCAACGGGCTGAGCGTCAGTCGGCTGAGCGTCGGTCGGCTGGGCGTCGGTCGGCTGCGTGGCAACGGGCTGAGCGTCGGTCGACTGCTCGGCGGGTGCCGGCGCGGGCTCCGAGGCGGAGGCCTGCGCCGGGGTGGTGTCGGTGCTCGCGACGGCTTGGGTCGGTTCGGCCGCTCCCGCCAGCTCGGCCGCTCCCGCCAGTTCGGCCGCTCCCGCCAGTTCGGCCGCGTCCGCCAGTTCGGCCGCGTCCGCCAGTTCGGCCGCGTCCGCCGGCTCGACCGCGTCCGCCTGCTTGACGGCTTCGGCCTGCTCGGCGACGTTCGGTGTGGTGGCGTCCGGTGTGGTGGCGCCTGCCGCGGTGGCGTCTGCCTTCGCGGCGGGAGTGGAGCTTGCGGCGAGTTCGGCCTCGGGCGCCTCGGCCTGCGCAGGCAGAGTGTCCGCCGCCTGCGCCTGTGCCTGCGCCACCTGCGGCTCGACCCGCGCCACCTGCGGCTGGGGCTCTGGCGCCTGCGGCTGAGCGGGAGTGATTGCCGTCTCGGGCTCCGTCGCGGCTGCGGGCTCCTTGACCGTCTCCGCGCCTGCGGTCGCGGCGGCGGGCGCTGCCGGGGTCGGCTCGGCGGGCGGCGGTGTGGTGGCCTGCGGTGCGGTGGCCGGGGCCTCGGGTGCAGCGGTGGCGGCCGGTTCCGGGGTGGCGGGCGCCCTGAGCTCGGTGGGCACGGCGGCAGAGCTCAGCGCGGGCTCGGCTTGAGCGGCGGGCTCGGTGGCGGGCCGGGTGTGGGCGGTGGGCTCGGTGGACCCGGTGGGGGTGGCGGGCTCGGTGGACCCGGTGGGGGTGGCGGGCTCGGTGCCCGTCCTGACCGGGGAGGCGGGCTCCTCGGTGACCGGCTGAGGCACCGGACGGGACTCCACCAGCGACGCGTCAGGCTGAGGCGGCGGCGCGGCGTCGGAACGAGGCGGCGGCGCGATGTCGGTACGGGCGTCGGTACGGGTGTCGGGGCGGGACGGTGGCGGGGTGGCCGGAGCGTAGATGGACTCGTGCTCCCCCCTCCCCGACCCGAAGTCGGGCAACCACGGCGAAGACCCGCCACGACGGGACGAGGTGTCCCCGGGACGGGCATAGCCGGTTTCACGGGCGGGCGGTTCGGGCCGGAAGGGCTCGCGTGCCACCGGTTCTTCTCTGGCCGAGGCCGGGGCAGGGGCGGGCGGGGGGGTGAAGGGGACGGCCGGCTCGCCGGGCTCGCCGCGCACCACGGAAGGGAACGCGAGCGTCTCGGAGGACAGCGGCGGCACCGGCTGCAGCTTGGCCACCCGGGGCGCGAAGGGCGTCACCGTGGTGTCCTCGACGACGGCCGGGTCTGGGTCGAAGTCGGCGGCCGACAGGCGCATGGCCTCGTCGTCGTGCGGGGTGACGTGCCGCTTGCGCGGGTCGAAGAGCCATTCGGCGTGGCGGGTGTGACCGTTCCACACGTAGCCGAGCTTGACCCGCCACAGGCCGTCGTCGCGCTTGGCGGAATCCCAGTCGATCTCGTCGGTGGGGACGCCGCGCCTGGTCAGCCGCTCGGCGACGAGCTCGCCGAGGGTGGGGCCAGGGGCGGATTCGCCCGGCATGCGGACGGCGACGCGCTGCGCCTGCTGGGCGACGTACTCCCGCTCCTGGAGCACGGGGCCCTCGAACCAGCGGACTCGCTCGACCGGGATCCCGGCGGTCGCGGCTATCTCCTCTGCCGTCTCTCCGGCACGGATGCGGGCCTGGATCTCCTTGGGGCGCAACGGACTCTCCACTTCGATCTCGTACTGGCCGAGACGGGAGAAGTTGCCGCGGACGGCAGCACGGAGCCGGTCGTCCACGGGAAGCGTGAAGCGCGTACCCCGTCCGGCAGTAGCCAGCACGAGGTAGGTGCCGTCCTCACTCACCGCGACGAGTCGGAGCTCCTGCATGCGAGTCCCTTCGTCAGCGTCGCCATTCTTCCCCCGGACCCTTGAGTCTCTCGCGTGTGCCGGTTGCCTGCCAGCACCGTACCCGGCATGTCCGAACATCGCCTTCCTGGGATAGCCCCGGGGCGATGTGACGCCGGTCACATTTGTGGTGTCCATCCCTCTAGAGCCCGCCGTTGCGTACCAGGAGGTTATTTGGCCTCGACGGGTTCTGGCGAATCGCGCCTCGGGCGGTGGTGCAGTTCAGCCAGGCGGAGAGGGTGGCGGGGTCGGCGTTCGGATGACGTTCGAGATGGCGGGCGGCGACTCCGGCGAGGTACGGGGCGTGGGCGGAGAAGACCCGGCCGTCGGGCGCGAGGCGGCAGGCGTCGCCGTTGGCGGCGCCGACGACGAACACGCCCGAGCGGACGAGTGAGCGCGCGGACCTGGCGAGGGCGGGAGAGTCGGCGCCGTCGGTGGACAGGAGCGCGACGGACTGGCCGCGGGCGTGCCGGTGGATCCAGTCGAGCCCCGCCAGCACGTCGGCGAGCGTGCCCGAGCCGCCGCAGCCGAGCACCCGCACGGAGGCGATGCCCGCCTTGGGGGCGACGGCATGGGTGCGCGCGGCGACGCGGGTGCCGTGGTCGCCGCAGGCGCGCCCGGTGCCGCCGGTGGCGTCGAAGGCACGCCAGGCCCGGTCGTCGAGCGCGGGGCGGCGGATGGCGACGCCGCTGTCCACGACGTACACGGTGGTGCCCGCCCCACCGGCCCGCACCGATGGGGCGCGTTCCGTGGAGCGCACGGCCATGGGGTGGATCTGGCGGTCCGGCTCGATGGTGCGCACGCGCGAGTCGGCGCGCAGCTCGTCCAGCTCGCCCTGGGTGAGGAAGGTGGCGAAGCCGGGCAGCGCGGAGGTGTAGTAGCGGCGCACCCGCCACCGCACCTCGCCGACGAGGTCGCGGGCGGCCTCCCGGTCACGGGCGGTGACGATGTAGGGCCGGGCGGGCTCCGGCTGTTCGGGGTGCAGGGAAAGTCCCGCAGCGGGTGTCATGGCGAGAGGGACGGCGGTCGTGGCGGCCGTTGCCACGGCCGCGGCGAGGTATACGGAGGGCAGGCCGAGTCGTCGGGGCACGAGTGAGAAGGATGCCTGTCACGCAGGTCACAGGAACAACAGGACACGCACTCGCGTCTATTCACGAGACAGCTCTTTACCGAACGCATGGCCAGGAAGGACTGATCCGGGGGATGAGCGGTGAGCAGCGGAAGTTCGAGCTGAGCATGCCGCAGATCCTGGGCAGCGCCCTGGCCGCGGTGACGGCGGCGGTGGCGGCGTCGTATCTGGGCGTGGCGGGCACGGTGATCGGGGCGGCGGTGGTGAGCGTCGCCAGCACGGTCGCGACGGCCGTCTACACGCACTATCTCAAGCAGACGGGCGAGCGGGTCAAGCAGCACGCGCCGCTGAAGAACCGGCGGGGGGAGCCGGTCGAGGAGGAGCGGGACACGACCCTGGTCATGCCCGCGGTCCGGCGGGCGGCGTTCAGGCTGCCGTGGCTGAAGGTCGGCGCGGCGGCGGCGATCGTGTTCGGCGTGAGCATGGGCGGCATCCTGGTCTACCAGGCGGCGGCCCAGCAGACCGTGCACGAGCAGGTCACCGGCAAGACGCCGGCCAAGGCCCAGCAGAAGCGGCAGGAGGAGGAGCAGGCTCCGGCCACCCGGGAGACGCGGACGTGGACGGGGACCGAGGAGCCCGCCTACCCGGTGCCCGAGACGTTCACCCCGGATCCGACGCCGACTCCGAAGCCCACGCCGAGCGGGTCGCCGAGCGTGCGGCCGACGCCGACGCCCGCGCCGACGCCGTCGGACACGGTGGAGCCGTCGCAGGAGGCCACGTCCAGCGCCCCGCCGACCCAAGAGGAGGAGGAGTCCGAGGGGGTGCCGGAGCACGGGGAGCACGGGGAGCAGGGCGAGCAGCGGGGGGACGGCGTCCCGGCGAGCTAGGGGCCGAGGACGGTGTCCAGGTAGGGGTTGGTGAACAGGCGGCCGGGGTCCAGGCGGTCGCGCAGCGCGGCGAAGTCCGCGAAGCGGGGGTAGACCTTGGCGAGGTAGGCGGCGTCCCTGGTGTGCAGCTTGCCCCAGTGGGGCCGCCCGCCGAGCCGGGTCATGATCTCCTCGACGCCCTCGAAGTAGGCGGGGTTCGGGGTGGGCCGGTAGACGTGGCAGGCGAGGTAGGCCGACTCCCGCCCGTACGCCGTGGACAGCCAGGCGTCGCTGGGCGGCGTGACCCGCACCTCCACCGGAAAGGTGATCTTCCAGTCCATCAGCTCGATCAGGTCGCGCGTCTCGCGCAGCGCCTGTGACAGGCGTTCGCGCGGCACGGCGTACTCCATCTCCAGGAACCGCACGTCCCGCCGCGCGGTGAACGCCTTGTACGACACGTCCACCGACTCGGAGTCCCCGAGCGCCGCCGCGCTGAGCGCGTTGATCCGGGGGATCAGCTCGGGCAGGCGGGCGCCGAGGGCGCAGGCGGCGCCGAAGACGGTGTTCTCCAGGAAGACGGTGTCCAGCCAGCGGCGGAAGGCGCCGGGCGGCCTGGCCGGGCCTGGGCTGCGGTTGTTGGTCTTGACCAGGCAGGCTTCGGTGTGCGGCAGCCAGAAGAAGTCCAGGTGCTCGGCGGTGGTCAGCTCGTCGAGTGAGGCGATGACGTCGCCGAGTGCGAGCTTGCGCCGGCGGTTGTGCAGGAGGAAGGCGGGCTCGACGCGCAGGGTGACGGCTGTCAGGATGCCGAGCGCGCCCAGCCCGACGCGGGCGGCGTCGAACAGGTCCTCGCCGGGCGCGGCGGAGGCGACGGAGCCGTCGGCGAGCACCAGCTCCAGCTCGATGACCTGGTCGGCGAGGCCGCCGCTGTCGCGTCCTGTGCCGTGGGTGCCGGTCTGGATGGCGCCGGCGACGGTCTGCTCGGTGATGTCGCCCATGTTGGCCAGGGCCAGGCCGCGGCTGTCGAGCAGCTCGTTGAGCACCCGCAGGGGTGTGCCCGCCAGCACGGTGACACGGTCGCCGGACCAGGCCCTGACCCCGGTCAGGGCGTCCGGTTCGAGCATGATCCCGTCGGTGAGCGCGACGCCGGTGAAGGAGTGGCCCGTGCCGGCCATGCGGACCCGCCGCCCGGTGGCGGCGGCGTCCCGCACGGCGCGCACGACGTCCTCGACCCGGGACGGGGTGCGTACCTCGGCAGGGGTGCCCGACTGGTTGCGCGCCCAATTAACGAAGGCCACGGGCACCCCTTCAGTTCCGGTTAGACGCGAACGATACTCACTTCTCCCATCCGGCGGGAACGGGGAAGATGTCGCCGGGTTCGAGGTTCTCGTTCTTGACCACGTCCGAGACCGTGACCAGGTGGTAGCCCTTGTTCTGCAGCGTCTTGATGAGCGCGGGCATGCCGTCCACCGTCTGCTTCACCCAGTCGTGCATGAGGATGATCGCGTTCGGCTTGGCCACGGCCAGCGTCTGCTTCTGGATGGCGTCGACGTTCTTGGAGCTCCAGTCCTGCGAGCCGGCGGTCCACAGGATCATCGGCATGCCGAACTCCGCGGCGATGTCGGCGACCTGGAGATCGGCCATCCCGTACGGCGGGCGCAGCAGCTTGGGCTCGACGCCCGCCGCCTTCTTCACCGCGTCCTGCGTCTTCTGGATCTCGCTCTTGATCGTCGCCGCCTCGCTCTTGGTGAAGTCGGGGTGGCTGTAGCTGTGGTTGCCGAGCTCGTGGCCCTCGGCGGCCATGCGCTTGACGTACTGGGGGCGGCTCTTCACGTACTGGCCCTCAAGGAAGAACGTCGCTTTCGCGTCGTACTTCTTCAGCGTGTCCAGCAGCGTTCCCGCGTACTTGCCCGGGCCGTCGTCGAAGGTCAGCGCGATGCACTTGACCTGCTCGCAGTCGACGGGCTCCTTCTTCGGCGCCTGGGCGAAGGCCGGCGCGGGAGCAAGGGTGACGCAAACAGCCGCGATAGCTAGAAGTGAACTGATTTGTCGGGACATAACTAGTGCTTCCAGTGTGATGGGTGTTGCGAGGGATGTCCCGACCGTAGCGGATCAGCTCTGCGAGGGTGAAGGCGCCGCGGGAAGTCTCAGCAAACCCGAACCTCCGATGCCCACGACCACGGCGACGGCCGCGGCGACGATGGAGAACAGGTACGCGTCGGACGCCCCGTACGTCTCGGTGAGCTGCCCGCCCGCCCACGAGCCGAGCGCCACGCCGAGCGTGATCGCGGTCGAGATCCACGCCATGCCCTCGGTGAGCAGCGACTGCGGCACCAGCCGCTCGGTGAGGGAGAAGCAGGTGATGAGCGTCGGCGAGATGGCGAACCCCGCCAGGAACAGCGCCGCCGCCATGACCCCCGGGCTGCCGATGAACAGGATCGGCAGCAGCCCCACCACGAACAGGACCAGCGCCCGGACGAACCGGGCGCGCAGCGAGATCCGCCAGCTGCGCGAGCCGAACCAGAGCCCGGACACCATCGACCCGCCCGCGAACGAGGCCAGCAGGAACCCCGAGGCCCACTTGACGCCCTCCTCCTGGGCGAAGGCCACGGTGATCAGGTCGATGGAGCCGAAGATCGCGCCCAGCGCCAGGGAGACGGCCGCCAGCAGGGCGACGCCGGGGATCAGGATCGGCGTGCCCCCCGACGACTTGACCAGTTGCACGGGCGGCTGGGTGCGTCGCTGCGCGGCCAGGGCCAGGGAGCCGATCAGCATGCAGACCAGCGCCACGATCAGACCGGCGTACGGGTTCACGGTGGTCGCGAGCACCGTGACCAGCGCGGGCCCGGTGACGAAGACGACCTCGTCGGCCACCGACTCGAACGCGAAGGCGGTGTGCAGCCGGTCCGTGCCGCCGTGGATCACCGACCAGCGGGCCCGCACCATGGAGCCCAGCGACAGCGAGGTGGCGCCGATGACCAGCCCGGAGGCGTACAGCGTCCACTCGGGCAGCCCGCTCCCCGCCGAGAGCATGAGAGCGGCCAGCGCCAGCGCGTTGACGATGGCGAACGGGGGGATCACCCGGCTCTGCCCGAACCTGTCGGCGAGCCGGCCCGACAGCGGGGCGGCCGCGGCGAAGGCCAGGTTGGAGGCGGCGCCGACGGCGCCGGCGGTGGCGTAGTTGTCGGTCAGCCCGGTGATCAGCAGGATGACGCCGATGCCGAGCATGGACATCGGCATCCGGCCGAGGAGCCCCGCCAGCACGAACGCCTTCGTGCCGGGCCTTTCGAACAACCCCCGGTAAGGCCCGACCACGCTGTTTCCCCCTTACTCAAAGCAGCTAACCATTGCGTACATATGTCGGGATCGCAAGTGGTTTCGGGCTGGCGTGAGTTAACGTGTCCCGAGTGTCCGGTCTTCCCACTGTCCGCGCGGTCATGCTCATGGTCACCGCCGTGCTCGCGGTCACCGCGGCGGCCGGCGGTGTCGTCGTGATCATGGACGGTGACCTGCTCAGCGCACAGGAGCCGGTACGCGCCAGGCCCCGCGCCACCCCGCTGCGGACGGACGTGGCGGCGCCCCGCCTCGACCAGCTCGTGCCCACCACCGAGCCGGTCAAGGACTTCGGCGCGGGCGGCCCCGGCGTCACCTCGACACCGGCCCGCGTGCTGGCGATCGCCCCGGGCACCGTGCCCAAGGAGACCAGGCTCAAGCTGGCCAAGCTCAAGCACGTGCAGAAGGTCACGATCGTCGACGCGGGCGCCGTCAAGGTCTCGGGCACCGGATTGAACCTGCTGGCCGTCGACCCGTCCGGCTTCCGCTCGTGGACGCCGCAGCCCGTCGCCGACCAGCCCGCCGTGTGGAGCGCGCTGGCCAGGGGCGAGCTGGTGGCCGACGCGGGCGCGATGCGCAAGTACGGGATGGTGCTGGGCGCCATGTACCAGGTGGACGGCGGGCCCAGGCTGCGCGTCGCGGCCTCCGCCTCGCTCGGGCTGACCGGCGTGGACGGGCTGGTCAGCGCGGAGGTCGGCAGGACGCTCGGGTTCGCGCAGGGCGTCGCGGTGCTGCTGCACGGCAAGGAGGGCACGATCGGCGAGGCGGGCGTGCGCAAGCTGCTCGGCAAGGGCGCGCAGGTCGTCGTGCTGGACGCCGCCGCGCGCACCCCCAAGCAGCAGCAGCCCGCCCAGGAACAGCAGCAGCAGGTCAGCGTGGGACGGCCGAGCAGCTACCTGGAGCTCTACAAGGCCGCCGCCACCCGCTGCCCCGGGCTGTCATGGACGGTGCTGGCCGCGATCGGGCAGGTGGAGAGCAGCCACGGCCGCAACAACGGGCCGTCGAGCGCGGGCGCGCTGGGCCCCATGCAGTTCATGCCCGCCACCTGGAAGCACTACGGCGTGGACGGCGACGGGGACGGCAAGAAGGACATCTGGAGCCCCTACGACGCCGTGCCCGGCGCGGCGAACTACCTGTGCGCCAACAAGGCCGGGCAGGGCGGCGAGAGGCTCCGTAAGGCGATCTGGTTCTACAACCACTCGTGGGACTACGTGAACAAGGTCATGGGGATCGCCCAGGCGTACGCCAAGACCTACGCGTGAGGCCGCCGCTTCGGCGGCGGGCAGCAGGTGAGCGGGCAGGGCACCGGCTCGGGCTCCGCCATCAGCTCGCGCACCATCTCCACGAAGCGCGGATGCGTGCCCGCCGTCGCGGCCCGCTCCAGCGGCAGGCCCAGCTCGGCGGCCACCGCCCTGGCCTCGGTGTCGAGGTCGTAGACGACCTCCATGTGGTCGGAGACGAACCCGATCGGCACCAGCACCACGGCCGGCGCCTCGATCTTGCGCAGGTGGTCGCAGACGTCCGGCTCCAGCCACGGCACCTGCGGAGGGCCGCTGCGCGACTGCCACACCAGGTCCCACGGCTCGGCGCGGCCCAGCGCCCGGCTGACCAGCTCGGCGCTGCGGCGCAGCTGCGCCTCGTACAGGCCGCCCTCGGGGCCGGCGGTCTCGGCCATGGTGACCGGGATGCTGTGGGCGGTGAAGACCAGCCTGGCGTCGTCGCGGCCGAGCCGCTCCAGCGCCGCCCGCGTGTGGTCGGCCATCGCCGCCACGAAGCCGGGGTGCTCGCCGTAGTGCCGCATCTTGATCAGCTCGGGGCCGCCCTCGAACGAGATGCGCTTGATGTCCTCGTAGTACTGGCGGCAGCTCGAGTAGCCGGCGAACGCCGAGGTGGCGAAGACGGCGGCCTTCCTGACGCCGTCGGCGTGCATCTGGCGCACGGTGTCCTCGCCGAACGGGTGCCAGTTGCGGTTGCCCCAGTAGACCGGCACGTCGAGGACCGGGCGCAGCGCCTCGATCAGGTCGCGGTTCTGCTGGTTGATCGGGCTGACCCCGCCGAAGCTCTGGTAGTGCTCCGCCACTTCGAGCAGGCGCTCACGCGGCACGCCACGGCCGCGCACGACGTTCTCCAGGAACGGCATCACGTCGTCCGGCCCCTCCGGGCCGCCGAACGACAGGACCAGCAAGGCGTCGTAAATTCCCACGTGACAACCCTATGCGGGAGTGTCGACGGTCCCTTCTGCGAGGTAGGTTCGATCGAGTGAGCGCATTCAACGACATTCGTGACTATGTGGCCATTCCCCGGGTCCTTTCTCTGCGGCTTTCGCCTGATGGATCCAGGCTGATCTCCACCGTGCAATCCCTCAACCCCGACGGCAAGTCGTACGGCACCGCGCTCTGGGCCGTCCCGCTGGACGGCGAGCCGTACCGGCTGACGCGCTCGGCCAAGGGCGAGTCGGCGGCGGTCTTCACCGCCGGGGGCGACGTGCTGTTCACCTCCGCCCGCCCCGACCCGACGGTCAAGGACGCCGGCGAGGAGGTGCCCGCGCTGTGGCTGCTGCCGCGGGCGGGCGGCGAGGCCCGCCAGGTGGCCACCAGGCCGGGCGGCATCGGCGGCGTGCGGACGGCAGGCGACGTGGTCGTGTTCGTCGCCGACGTGCTCGACGGCGAGGAGTCGGCCGACGAGGAGCGGCGCAAGGCCCGCAAGGAGGCGGGCATCAGCGCGATCCTGCACGAGAGCTACCCCGTCCGCTACTGGGACCACGACCTCGGCCCCGGCCGCCCCAGGCTGTTCGCGGCCAGGCTCGGCGCCGACCGCCTGGAGGACGTGCGCGACCTGACCCCCGACGCGGGCGACGCGCTGCGCGAGGGCGGCTTCGAGCTGACCCCCGACGGCAGCACCGTGATCGCCACCTGGCGCGTCCCCCTGCCGAAGGGCGAGCTGCGCACCGAGCTGGTCGCCATCGACGTGACCACCGGCGAGCGGCGCGTGCTGCTGTCCGACGAGGCCTACGACTTCACCGGGCCGCTGGCGGTCTCGCCCGACGGCACCAAGCTGGCCTGCGCCCGCGACCGGCTCACCGGGTTTGACGTCTCCGCCCGCAGTGAGCTGTGGATCGCCGACCTGGCCACCGGGCAGGGCCGCGCGTACGCGGGCGATCTGTTCCCCTCGGACGTCGACTGGGCGCCCGACTCCTCGGCCGTCTACGTCGCCGCCGACCACCAGGGCCGCCGCCCCGTCTTCCGCGTCCCGTTGGACGGCGAGCTGTCCAGGCTCACCCAGGACGACGCCTCCTACCTCGGCCTCAACCCGTCGCCCGACGGCCGCTGGATCTACGCCCTGCGCAGCGCCGTCAACCTCGCGCCCGCCCCGGCCAGGATCGACGCCGCCACCGGCGAGATCGCCGACCTGCCCACGCCCGCGCCGCGCCCCGAGGTGCCCGGCACGCTCACCGAGGTCACCGCCACCGCCGACGACGGCACCACCATCCGCGGCTGGCTCGCCCTGCCCGAGGGCGCCTCCGCCGCGAACCCCGCCCCGTTCGTGCTGTTCATTCACGGCGGCCCGCTCGGCTCCTGGAACGACTGGCAGTGGCGCTGGCAGTCGTGGATCCTGGCCCAGCACGGGTACGCGGTGCTCATGCCCGACCCGTGCATGTCCACCGGCTACGGCCAGGAGATGATCGACCGCGGCTGGGGCGACTGGGGCCCGCGCACCCAGGCCGACCTCGACGCGATCGTGGACGCCACCCTGGCCAGGGACGACATCGACAGCGAGCGCGTCGCCGCGATGGGCGGCTCGTTCGGCGGTTACATGGCCAACTGGCTCGCCGGTCACACCGACCGCTACAAGGCCATCGTCACCCACGCCTCGCTGTGGAACCTCGACCAGTTCTCCGGCACCACCGACGCCGCGATGTACTGGCAGCGCGAGTTCGGCCTGCCCGGCGCGGAGCGCTACCAGCTGCTGTCGCCGCACAACGCCCTCGACAAGATCACCACCCCGATGCTCGTCATCCACGGCGACAAGGACTACCGGGTGCCGATCGGCGAGGCGCTGCGGCTGTGGTGGGACCTGCGGCGCACCGAGGTGGACGCCAAGTTCCTGTACTTCCCCGACGAGAACCACTGGATCCTGAAGCCGGGCAACGTCATCGCCTGGTACGAGACCGTCCTGGCCTTCCTCGGCCAGCACGTGCTCGGCCAGGAGTGGAAGCGCCCGGACTCGGTGGCGTGATGACGGACTTCCTGACGCTCGCCGAGGACATCGCCCGCGAGGCCGGCGACATGCTGCTGGCCAAGCGGCCCACGATGTCCGGCGAGATCGAGACCAAGTCCAGCCCGACCGACGTGGTCACCACGCTGGACAAGGCCTCGGAGGAGCTCATCCGCGAGCGCGTCCTGGCCGCCAGGCCGGACGACCGCATCCTCGGCGAGGAGGGCGGCGAGGAGCCCGGCGAGTCCGACGTGCGCTGGATCGTCGACCCGATCGACGGCACGGTCAACTTCCTGTACGGCCTGCCGGACTGGGCGGTGTCGATCGCCGTCGAGGTGCGCGGCGAGGTCGTGGCCGGGGTGGTCAACGTGCCGGCGCGCGGCGAGGTCTTCACCGCGGCGCGCGGCCGGGGCGCCTGGCTGAACGGCTCGCCGCTGCGCTGCAACACCGGGGTGCCGCTGGCGCAGGCACTGGTCTCGACCGGCTTCGGCTACCTGAAAGGCCGGCGCGAGGTGCAGGGACAGGTGGTGGCCCATGTGCTGCCCCGCGTGCGGGACATCCGGCGCGGCGGATCATGCGCGGTGGACCTGTGCTCGCTGGCCGCCGGCCGGGTGGACGCCTACTACGAGCGCGGCATCAACCCGTGGGACTACGCCGCGGCGGGCCTGGTCGCCACCGAGGCGGGGGCCAGGCTCGGCGGGCTGAACGGCCGTCCGGTCAGCCCGAGCTACGCGGTGTGCGCGGCTCCCGGGCTGTTCGAGGAGCTGCACGACCTGCTGGCGCCGCTCGATCCCGAACGCGACTCCTGACCACGCGCCCGGTGGTGACGAAACGGCCGGAGCCGGAAAGGCTCCGGCCGTTTCGTACGGGGTCAGCGGGGCAACGGGATGCCGTGATCGTCGGCCAGCCGGCGCAGGTCCTCGATCTCGGCGGTGAGGGTGTCGGCGAGGTAGTCGTCGCCGGCGCTACGGGCCTCCCGAAGGCCCTTGTAAGCCTGGTCGAGGCGGTGTTCGATCGTGGTCGTGAACTCGCCCATCTCACCTACTCTCTGGGGGGTTCGACTCGTGCAGGGGGCGAAGTCTCCCATTGCCGGATGAAGACCGGGCAAGGGGTGTCCCGCAGGCATACCCCGGGTTGTCGCCCTCCGAAACATGAATTTCGCGCCGCTCTGCCTGACGATTACGTCACCGACCCCTGAACATGCCTTACCGTGCGCTTATCGAGCCTGTGGGCAGAATGAGTGCCCAGAATCGGAGAGAGGTGTACCGGCGTGCGGGTGCTGGTTGTAGAGGATGAGCGGGTGCTCGCCGACGCGATCGCGACGGGGCTGCGGCGCGAGGCCATGGCGGTGGACGTCGCCTACGACGGCGGCGGCGCCCTGGAACGGACCTCCTACATCGACTACGACGTCATCGTGCTGGACCGCGACCTGCCCGTGGTGCACGGTGACGAGGTGTGCCGCCGGCTGGTGGAGCAGCGCACCGCCTCCCGGATCCTCATGCTGACCGCGTCGGGCGACGTGGACGACAAGGTGGAGGGGCTCGGCCTGGGCGCCGACGACTACCTGGCCAAGCCGTTCGTGTTCATCGAGCTGGTCGCCAGGGTCCGCGCGCTGGGCCGCCGCTCCGCGCCCGCCCTGCCGCCCGTGCTGGAGCGGTCCGGGATCAAGCTCGACCCCGGCAAGCGGCTGGTGGAGCGCGACGGCAGGGAGATCGTGCTGACCAAGAAGGAGTTCGCGGTCCTGGAGGAGCTGATGCGGGCCGAAGGGGCCGTCGTCAGCCAGGAGGACCTGCTGGACAAGGCCTGGGACGAGAACATCGATCCCTTCACGAACGTGGTCCGTGTGACCATGATGACGCTGCGGAAGAAGCTGGGCGAGCCTCAGGTGATCGAGACTGTGCCCGGGGTTGGGTACAAATTGTGAGTGAACGGTCAGACCGCGAGGCGGGCCCGACGCATCCGATGATCAGTCCGCACTCCGCCAGGAGAGCGACGCGTGTGCAGGAGGCGCCGCCGCCCAAGGGTCCGCCCGCCTGGGACGGCCCGCCCCCGCCGACGCAACGGCCTGCTCCACGCTCCACCATGGAGCGTGTGAAGGAGCTTCCCGGCAAGGTGAGCATCCGCTGGCGGCTGACGATCACCTACAGCGCGCTGGTCTTCGCGGCGGCGGCCGCGCTGCTGTTCTCCGTCTACGCCATCGTCGGCAACGCCATCAGCGCCGCGTGGCCCATCTTCGAGACCAACCTGCCGCCCACCTTGGACGCGCAGTTCCAGCAGTACATGCAGAGCTTCCAGAAGCTGGCGGTGCAGAACGCCAGAGACGCCCTGCTGACCAGCTCGGTGATGGCGCTCGTGGGCGTCGGCATCCTGGCGCTGATCATCGGTTACTTCATCGCCGACCGAGCGATGCGGCCCGTGGCGCAGATGACCGCGACGGCCAGGAAGCTGTCGGAGAGCACGCTCGCCCACCAGCGCATAGCCCTCGAAGGCCCGAACGACGAGCTGAAGGAACTGGCCGACACCTTCGACGCCATGCTCGCCCGCCTCAACGTCGCCTTCGACACCCAGCGCAGATTCGTCGCCAACGCCTCCCACGAACTGCGCACCCCCCTCACCATCAACAGGACGGTCCTGGAGATCGCCCTGTCCGACCCGGAGGCCTCCCAGGACCTCAAGGCCCTCGGCCGCACCCTCCTGGAGGTCAACGCCCGCAACGAGAAGCTCATCGAGGGCCTGCTGCTGCTCGCCAGGAGCGAACGCGAGCTGGCCGTGCGCAAACCCCTCGACGTCATGGAGGTCGCCCAGACCGCCGTGGAACAGGTGACGCCGTTCGCTGAAGAGCACGGCGTAACGGTCTCCACCGAACTGGTCAGCGCGCCTACCATCGGCGATCCGGTGCTCCTGGAACGCTCTGTCAGCAACCTGCTGGAGAACGCCGTCAAGTACAACATTCCCGAAAACGGAAAAGTCTGGATCCGAACGGGAATGGCGGACGGTGCCTTGGTTGTTCAGGTGGCCAACACAGGACAGCATGTGCCGGCGTACGAGGTGAACAGCCTGTTCGAGCCGTTCAGGAGGCTTCACGCGGACCGCGTGGATTCGGCCAAGGGATCGGGTCTGGGGCTGTCCATCGTCCGTGCGGTGGTGCAGGCGCACGGCGGGAACGTCACCGCTGTGCCGCGCGATGGTGGAGGGCTGGTCGTGACCATTCGGCTTCCGTTGCGATGACCGGCTGGGCCGCTCTGTCGCGTTCGTGTGCGTGTTGAGTCACGGGGGGCGTCTCATCCACGCCGCACATGTGGTTGGATGTGCCGTCGAACACGGTGGTGCATGACGCCAAGGCTGTGGGTTTCGCCATATTTGGCTAACCATTGCCGTCGGCAGCAGGCCCTGACGTGTTGGGAGGTTCGTTGTCCGTTTCCGCGGGGTACCGATGGGAAATCTCCCCGACGGAACGGGCACAAGATGGGCTTCCCGGACGTTAGAAGACGCGCGATGAGCGCGAAGACATATAGATGAGGGGGATGGAGTAAGCACAATGGCTACCGACTACGACAGCCCGCGCAAGACAGACGACGACCTGGGGGAGGACAGCCTCCAGGAGCTTCAGGCGCGGCGCACCGACAAGTCGTCTGGCAGCATCGACATCGACGAGACCGACCTGGCCGAGTCGCTCGAACTGCCCGGTGCGGACCTGTCGAACGAAGAGCTCTCCCTGCGGGTGATCCCCCGTCAGGCCGACGAGTTCACCTGCTCGCGCTGCTTCCTGGTGCACCACCGCAGCCAGCTGGCCTCTGAGAAGAACGGCCAGCAGGTCTGCCGGGAGTGCGCCGCCTAAATCCTGGAGCGAAGGAGCCCGGGGCGCGCGAACGGCACACCCTGAGCGATCGCGACCAAGACAAAACGGAGGCACCGCGTGGCCGCACCAGAGAAAGACCAGCAACCAGGCAGTGAGATCGCCGACCCCGAACATGAGGTCGGCGAGCTCGTTGGCAGGCTCACCGCTCCCGGTGAGCTCGAGCCGGCCGAGCGGCGCAAGCTGCTCGGCCGACTAGCCCAGGCGCTGTCCGCCGGGGCCAAGAGGGCAAGGGAAACCGGCATCGGCCGGGGCCGCTGGCTGGCCGACGTCTTCCTCAACATCGCGCCGCGCATCCCGATCAGAGATCTGCACACCCTTGCCGAGCATCATCACGGCCTGACCGGCGAAGAGCTCGCCGACGACCTCGTGCGCACCGCGCAGAAGGCCACGATGACGGTCGGCGCTATCGGCGGAGCACTGGCAGCGGCCGAGTTCGCCGCGCCACCCCTCCTGCTCTCCGCCCCCGCCCAGCTCGTCGCCGAGACCATCGTCGTCGCCGCCATCGAGGTCAAGATGCTGGCCGAGCTGCACGAGGTCTATGGCGTACGCGTCCAGGGCTCCGGCACCCAGCGCGCCGTCGCGTTCACGGCGGCCTGGGCCAAACAGCGCGGCATCGACCCGCTCGCGCCCGCGTCCGTCTCGCTGGCACTGGGAGCCGCCACCAAGACCGCCCTGCGCAACCGTCTCATGCGCACGCTGGGGCGCCATCTGACCACCTTCGGGCCCTTCCTCACCGGAGCCATCGCCGGTGGCGCGCTCAACCGCCTGGCCACCAAGAAGCTGGGCGAGGCCATCCGCGGCGACCTGCGAGTCAAGCGCCCCTCACTGCCCCAGGACCAAGGGCACGACGAGCTCACTCCCTAGGGGAGCGCAGGCCGTCGAAGATGATGGTGAGCAGCGTCTCAGCCAGGACGTCCGCCGAGGCGCCGCGCGACGGCTGGTACCACTCGGTGATCGAGTTGACCGCGCCGAACAGCAGGCGCGTCACCAGCGCCGGGTCCACGTCGGCCCGGATGCTGCCCTCCGCCGCCGCCTCCTTGACCAGGTGACTGACGAACCGGTCGAACTCCCGCCGCCGCTCCAGCGCCGCCTGCTCCGTCACGCTGTTGCCGCGCACCCTCAGCAGCAGCGTCACGTACGGCAGCCGCTCCACCAGGATGCGCACGCTCTGCCGCAGCACCCACTCCAGCCGGTCGATCGCGGCCCCCGAGGCGGCACGCGGGTCGGCCACCAGCGCGAACAGCCCGTCCAGCGCCCGCTCCAGCGCGCGGGCAAGGAGCTGCTCCTTGCCCGGCACGTGGTAGTAGATGGCCGACTTGGTGACCCCGAGCGCCCTGGCCAGCTCCGCCATGCTGGTCCCGTCGTAGCCGCGCTCGTTGAACACGTCCACGGCGATGGCCAGCACCGACTCGGGGTCGTGGCCGCGCCCGCGCCGGCGGGCGGGTTTCGCGGTGGTCATGGGGTCAGGTCTTCCGCTGGTCGACGACCCGCTTGAGCTTGCCGACCGACCGCTCCAGCGTCTCGGGGTCCACGACCTCGACCTCGACGCTGACGCCGACGGTGTCCTTGACCGCCTTGCGCAGCGTCTCGCCCGCCTCCCGCCGCCCGGGGAAGCCGGGGCGCGCCTCGACCCTGACCGTCATCACGTCGAGCCGCTCCGGCCGCGTCAGGCGGAGCTGGAAGTGCGGCGACAGGCCGTCGACGCCCAGCACCAGCTCCTCGATCTGGGTCGGGAACACGTTCACGCCACGCAGGATGATCATGTCGTCGGTGCGTCCCGTCACCTTCTCCATGCGGCGGAAGGCCGGCCGGGCGGTGCCGGGCAGCAGTCGCGTCAGGTCGCGGGTGCGGTAGCGGATGACCGGCATGGCCTCCTTGGTGAGCGTGGTGAAGACCAGCTCGCCCTGCGGGGCGGGCTCGCCGGTGAACGGGTCCACGGTCTCCGGGAAGAAGTGGTCCTCCCAGATGTGCAGCCCGTCCTTGGTCTCGACGCACTCGTTGGCCACGCCGGGGCCCATCACCTCCGACAGCCCGTAGATGTCCACGGCGTGCAGGTCGAAGCGGTTCTCGATCTCGGCGCGCATCTGCTCGGTCCACGGCTCGGCGCCGAAGATGCCGACGCGCAGCGACGACTCGCGCGGGTCGAGCCCCTGCGCGGCGAACTCGTCCAGCAGGGCCAGCATGTACGACGGCGTCACCATGATCACGCTGGGCCGGAAGTCCTGGATGAGCCGCACCTGCCGCGGCGTCATCCCGCCCGAGACGGGCACCACCGTGCAGCCCAGCCGCTCGGCCCCGTAGTGCGCGCCGAGGCCGCCGGTGAACAGCCCGTAGCCGTAGGCCACGTGCACGATGTCGCCGGGCCGCCCGCCGGAGGCGCGGATCGAGCGGGCCACCACCTCCGCCCACACGTCGAGGTCGTTCCTGGTGTACCCGACCACCGTGGGCAGGCCCGTGGTGCCGCTGGAGGCGTGGATGCGGGCGACCTGTTCGCGCGGCACGGCGAACATGCCGAACGGGTAGGACTCGCGCAGGTCCTGCTTCGTGGTGAAGGGGAACTTCGCCAGGTCGCCGAGCTCCTTGCAGTCGCTCGGATGCACGCCCGCCCGGTCGAACTTGTCCCGGTAGAGCGGCACGTTCTCGTACGCGCGGCGCAGGGTGCGCTGCAGGCGTTCGAGCTGGAGCGCCATGAGCTCGTCGCGGGAGACGCGCTCGATCGGGTCGAGCTCGTGCGCGGCGGGGGGATCTCCAAGTTTCACTTAAACTCCCGGCTCCGGCCGCGGAACTCCGCGACCACCTGACCGTCGGGGCGCCGCACGGTGACGTCGTAGATGCCGCTGCGGCCGTAGCGCGTGCGCTCGGCCGCCTCGGCCACCAGGACGTCCCCGGCGCGGGCTGGGGAGACGAACGCGATCTCGGCGCCCGCCGCCACCGTGACGGGGCCGTAGGTGTTGCACGCGCACGCGAACGCCGTGTCGGCCAGCAGGAACACGTACCCGCCGTGACACAGGCCGTGGCCGTTGACCATCTGGCCGGTCACGGTCATGCGGCACACCGCCCGGCCCTCGGCCAGCTCCGCCAGCTCGATGCCCAGAGCGGCGGAGGCGGTGTCGGCGTCCATCATGCGGCGCGCGCTCTCCAACACGATCTCCCTCGTCAACTGACCGAATGTTCGGTAAACACACCATCGCCCGACTGGCCTGTCAAGAGGGCGCGAGCGGCGCCGCGGGGTATGCCTGTGACGGAGCTACGCCCGGATGGCAGGAGGAGCGATGGCCAAACCGTTCGCCTCGTCGGCGGACCTCGGCGAGAAGAAGCAGGTCCTGGAGGTGCTCGCGGAGGGCGTGTACGCGCTCACCGCCGAGGGCGACCCGAACGTGGGCGCGATCGAGGGCGAGGACTTCCTCGTCTGCTTCGAGGCGCTGGCCACCCCGGTCGCGGCCCGCGAGTGGCTGTCCAGGTTGCGCGAGCACACCACCAAGCCGATCCGGTACCTGGTGCTGTCGCACTACCACGCGGTCCGCGTGCTGGGCGCCTCGGCGTTCGGCGCGGACGTGATCGTCACGCACGAGAAGACCCGCGAGCTGATCGCCGAGCGCGGCGAGCAGGACTGGGCCAGCGAGTACGCCAGAATGCCCCGCCTGTTCAGGGAACCCGCCTCGATCCCCGGCCTGACCTGGCCGACGGCCACGTTCAGCGACCGCTTCACGATCGACCTGGGCGGCGGGCGCGGCGACCTGGTGCTGCAGTACTGCGGGCGCGGCCACACCGAGGGCGACCTGGTGGCGTGGCTGCCCCGGCAGCGCATCCTGTTCGCCGGCGACCTCGTCGAGTCGCAGGCGGCCCTCTACACCGGCGACGCCTTCCACCGCGACTGGTCGTCGGGCACGCTCGACCGGGTCGCCTCACTCGGGGCGCAGACGCTGGTCGGCGGCAGGGGCGCGGTGGCCAGGGGCAAGGAGGGCGTGGAGTCGGCCATCGGGCAGACGCGCGACTTCCTGGCCGTGATGCTGCGCGAGACGGGCGCGGCCGGGTCGCTGAAGGAGGCGTTCCAGCGCACGCACGCCGCCCTGGAGCCCCGCTACGGCCGCTGGCCGATCTTCGAGCACTGCCTGCCGTTCAACGTCTCCAGGCTCTGGGACGAGCTGCACGGCGTCGAGCGCCCGCGTGTCTGGACCGCCGAGCGCGACCGCCAGGTGTGGGACGAGCTGCAGTCATGAACGACTACCAGGTCATCGTGGTCGGGGCCGGGCCGGTCGGGCAGAGCGCCGCGCTGCTGCTGGCCCGGTGGGGCGTGCCGGTGCTGGTGCTGGACCAGCGGCCGGAGCGGGGGCGCGGCGGGTCGAAGTCCATCTGCCAGCAGCGCGACGTGCTCGACATCTGGGCCGCCGCCGGGGCGGGCGGGGTGGCGGAGGAGGGGCTGGCCTGGACGACGGCCCGCACCTACTACCGCGAGCGCGAGCTGTTCTCCTGGACGTTCCAGCGCGAGGGGCCGCTGCCGCCGTGCGTGAACATCTCCCAGACGCGCACGGAGCAGCTTCTCGACGAGGCCATCGCGGCCCAGCCGCTCATCGAGGTGCGCTGGGGCCACGAGGTCACAGGGCTGAGCCAGGACGACTCCGGCGTCACCGTGCACTGCGGCCAGCGGCTGCTGCGGGCGTCGTACGTGCTGGTCTGCGCGGGCGCCAGGGCGCAGGCGATCCGCGACTCGCTGGGCGTGACGTTCTCCGGGGAGACGTTCGAGGACCAGTTCCTGATCTGCGACATCAAGGCGGACCTGCCGGGCTGGGAGAGCGAGCGGCGCTTCTGGTTCGACCCCGTCTGGAACCCCGGCCGCCAGGTGCTGATCCACCCCTGCCCTGGGGGGACGTACCGGATCGACTGGCAGATCGCCCCCGACTTCATCCCGACGGATGCTGATATTTCGCGAAAAATCAGGCAGATCATTGGCGAGCGGCCGTACGAGCTGCTCTGGCACAGCACGTACCGGTTCCACTCGCGCCTCGCCTCCCGCATGCGGGTCGGCCGGGTCCTCCTGGCGGGCGACTGCGCCCATCTGGTGGCCCCGTTCGGCGCGCGAGGGCTGAACTCCGGGGTGCCGGACGCCGAGAACGCCGCCTGGAAGCTGGCCTTCGCGCTCAACGGCTGGGCGGGGCCAGGGCTGCTGGAGTCGTACCACGCCGAGCGGCACGCGGCCGCGCTGGAGAACCTGGAGGTCACCGCCGCCACCATGCGCTTCCTCGCGCCCGGAACGGTGGAGGAGCGGATGCGCAGGCGTGCGGCGCTGGAGGGCGGGCGGATCGAGGAGGTGGACTCGGGGCGCTTCGCCGAGCCGTTCTGGTATGTGGACTCGCCGCTCACCACGCCCGAGCCGGCCCGGCCGTTCCTGGGCCGGCCGCCCAAGGGGGCGCTGTGCACGCCCGCGCCCGGCGTGATCCTGCCCGATCTGCCGCTCCCCGGGGGCCGGTTGCGGCAGCACACCCGGGATGGATTCCTGGTCCTACTGGGCGATATGTGCGATTCGAGTTTGTTTGTGCAGGTCCTGGGCAAGGTCATTACGGCGCCGCTCGCCGTACGCGGGCTCGCGGAGATGGATGGGACAGGCTCGCTCGCTGAGAGGCTCGGCGCCGGGCCGGATGAGGCATGGCTCATCAGGCCCGATTCCCACATCGCCGCGATCATCCCCCATGCGGGGCCGGAGTCGGTGGCGGCTGCTGTGAGCCGTGCGCTAGGCGGCTTTCCTGATATGTGACCCCATAGGAGGACTGCGTTGAGTGGCCGTAGCTCGTTTCTGATCGTCGCGAACCGGTTGCCGGTCGATCGCACGATCGAGCCAGACGGAACGGCTTCGTGGCGCAGGAGTCCTGGCGGCCTCGTCACCGCGATAGCGCCGGTGATGCAGCGCCGCCACGGAGCCTGGGCCGGCTGGCACGGGGCGCCCGACGAGAAGCTGGAGCCGTTCGAGCAGGACGGGATGAGCCTCATCCCGATCCCGCTGTCCGCCCGTGAGGTCGAGCTCTACTACGAGGGCTTCTCCAACGCCACGTTGTGGCCGCTCTACCACGACGTCGTCGCCACGCCCGTCTTCGACAGGGAGATGTGGGAGACCTACCGCAGCGTCAACCAGCGCTTCGCCGAGGCCGCCGCGGAAGCGGCCGAGGAGAACGCCCTCGTGTGGGTGCAGGACTACCAGCTCCAGCTCGTGCCCGCGATGCTCCGCAAGCTCAGGCCCGACCTGCGGATCGGGTTCTTCCTGCACATCCCGTTCCCGCCCACGGAGCTGTTCTGGCGGCTGCCGTGGCGCAAGGAGCTGGTCGAAGGGCTGCTCGGCGCCGACCTGGTCGGCTTCCAGCTCCCCGGCGGCGCCTCGAACTTCCGCCGGCTGTGCCGCAGGCTGCTCGGGCTGCCGTACAAGGGGAACGAGATCTTCCTCGACGACCGGATCGTCACCACCCAGGCCTTCCCGATCTCCGTGGACTTCGCGCAGCTCGACTCGCTCGTGCGCGAGCCGCGCATCGTGGACCGGGCCAAGGAGATCAGGGTCGAGCTGGGCGACCCCGAGCACGTGCTGCTCGGCGTGGACCGGCTCGACTACACCAAGGGCATCGGCCAGCGCCTGGAAGGCTTCGGCGAGCTGCTCAAGGACGGCCGGCTGCGGCCGGGCGAGGCCGTGTTCGTGCAGATCGCCACGCCCAGCAGGGAACGCGTGGACGAGTACAAGAGGCTGCGCGACGACATCGAGCTGCAGGTCGGCCGGATCAACGGCGAGCACGCCCAGCTCGGCTACCAGCCGGTGTGGTACTTCCACCAGTCGTACGGCCACGACGAGCTGGCGGCGCTCTACCTGGCCGCCGACGTCATGGTCGTCACGCCCTTGCGCGACGGGATGAACCTGGTGGCCAAGGAGTACATCTCCTGTCACCACGACCTGCACGGGGCGCTGGTGCTCAGCGAGTTCGCCGGGGCCGCCGACGAGCTGCGGCAGGCGTACCTGGTCAACCCGTACGACGTGGAGGACGTCAAACGGCAGATGCTGGCGGCGATGCGGGCCACGCCGCACGAGCTGGCCCGGCGGATGCGCACGATGCGCCGCCGGGTCGCCACCTACGACGTGGACCGCTGGGCCAGTGAGTTCCTCACTGCCCTGGAGTCACCTGCTTCAGCGACTTCCACGCGTCGTAGCGCTTCTTGGCGGTCCGGTTGACCACGATCTGCGCCACGGACATGCCGACCCCCATGACGACGGCGTAACCGATCGCCTCACCCATGCTGACCTCGGGCGAGTCGGTGTCGATGGGCGGCTCCTTGCCGGTCGCCTTCTTCCAGGCGAACCCGAGCACCTTCCTGGCCGCCCACGCCGTCACCAGCCCCACCAGGCCGCCGACGACGCGCCAGGCGATATCGGGCTTGTCCTCCGCCATGTCGATCTCCCTTCCCCTTTGTAACGAACACTAGTCTCTACCGCTGCGACGCCCGCGAAGCCGTACCATAAGGAGGCATGACTCAACAGCGACTACGCCGTCCATCCATGCCCCAAAAGCCGACCCTTGACGGCTTGGAGCAGGTATGGGTAGCTCGCTGGGAGGAAGAGGGCACCTACCGCTTCGACCGGTCGGCGCCGCGCGAGCGCGTCTACTCCATCGACACGCCCCCGCCGACCGTGTCCGGCTCGCTGCACGTCGGTCACGCCTTCTCCTACACGCACACCGACATCATGGCGCGCTACCAGCGCATGCTCGGCAAGTCGGTGTTCTACCCGATCGGCTGGGACGACAACGGCCTGCCGACCGAGCGCCGCGTGCAGAACGTCTACGGCGTGCGCTGCGACCCGTCGCTGCCGTACGACCCCGGCTTCGTGCCGCCGGACAAGCCGGGCAAGCGGGAGATCTCCATCTCCCGGCGCAACTTCGTGGAGCTGTGCCACCAGCTCACCGCCGTCGACGAGCAGGCGTACGAGGAGATGTGGCGGCGCATCGGCCTGTCGGTCGACTGGTCGATGCTCTACACCACGATCGGCGACGAGTCGCGGGCCGTCGCGCAGCGCGCCTTCCTGCGCAACCTGCTGCGCGGCGAGGCCTACCTGGCCGAGGCGCCGACGCTGTGGGACGTGTCGTTCCGCACCGCCGTGGCCCAGGCCGAGCTGGAGGACCGCGAGTGGCCCGGCGCCTTCCACAAGATCTCCTTCTACGGCGAGAAGGGGCCGGTCTGGATCGAGACGACCAGGCCCGAGCTGATCCCGGCCTGCGTGGCGCTGGTCGCGCATCCCGACGACGAGCGCTACCAGGAGCTGTTCGGCACCTCGGTGCTGACTCCGCTGTTCGGCGTCGAGGTGCCGGTGCTCGCGCACCGGCTGGCCGAGCCCGACAAGGGCACCGGCATCGCGATGATCTGCACGTTCGGCGACATCACCGACGTCACCTGGTGGCGGGAGCTGCACCTGCCGACCCGGCCCGTGATCGGCTGGGACGGGCGGCTGCTGCCCGAGCCGCCGGAGGGCGTGGAGGCGGAGCCGTACAAGGAGCTGGCCGGCAAGACCGTGCACAGCGCCCGCGAGCGCATCGTGGAGCTGCTGCGCGAGTCCGGCGACCTCGACGGCGAGCCCCGCCCCGTGCGGCGCACGGTGAAGTTCTTCGAGAAGGGCGACAAGCCCCTTGAGATCGTCACCACCCGCCAGTGGTACATCCGCAACGGCGGGCGCGACGAGGAGCTGCGCGAGCGGCTGCTGGCGCGCGGGCGCGAGCTGAACTGGCACCCGCCGCACATGCGGGTGCGCTACGACAACTGGGTCGAGGGGCTCACCGGCGACTGGCTGATCTCGCGGCAGCGCTTCTTCGGCGTGCCGTTCCCCGTGTGGTATCCGATCGACGAGGCGGGGCAGCCCGTCCACGACGCGCCGATCCTGCCCACCGAGGAGATGCTGCCGGTCGACCCGTCCTCCGACGTGCCGCCCGGCTACACCGAAGAGCAGCGCGGCGTGCCCGGCGGCTTCATGGCCGACCCCGACGTCATGGACACCTGGGCCACCTCGTCGCTCACCCCGCAGATCGCCGGCCGGTGGGGCACCGACGACGAGCTGTTCCGCAAGGTCTTCCCCACGAACCTGCGATCGCAGAGCCACGAGATCATCCGCACCTGGCTGTTCGCGACCGTGGTCAGGTCGCACTGCGAGTTCGGCACGCTGCCGTGGAGCGACGCGGCGATCTCGGGGTGGATCCTCGACCCCGACCGCAAGAAGATGTCCAAGTCCAAGGGCAACGTCGTCACCCCGATCGACCTGCTGGAGCAGCACGGCTCAGACGCGGTGCGCTACTGGGCGGCCAACGGCCGCTACGGCGTCGACACCGCCTTCGACGCCGGGCAGCTCAAGGTCGGCCGGCGGCTGGCCATCAAGATCCTGAACGCCTCGAAGTTCGTGCTGGGGCTGGCCGCCGACGAGTCCGCCGCCGAGGTGAGCGAGCCGATCGACCTGGCCATGCTGGCGGCGCTGTCCGACGCCGTGCGCGAGGCCACGGAGGCGTTCGAGGCCTACGACCACACGCGCGCCGTCGAGGCCGTGGAGCGCTTCTTCTGGGCGTTCTGCGACGACTACGTGGAGCTGGTCAAGGCCAGGGCCTACGACGGGTCCGGCGGCGAGTCCGGCGCGGGTTCTGCGCACGCCGCGCTGCGGCAGGCGCTCGACGTGCTGCTGCGGCTGTTCGCGCCGTTCCTGCCGTTCGTGACCGAGGAGGTGTGGTCGTGGTGGCGCGAGGGCTCCGTGCACCGCTCCTCCTGGCCCGCCGCCGAGCGCGGCACCGGCGATCCCGCCGTGCTGACCGTCGCCTCGGAGGTGCTCGGGCAGATCCGCAAGGCCAAGTCCGAGGCGAAGCTGTCGATGCGGGCCGAGGTGTCGCGGCTGACCGTGTGGACGCCCGACCTGGAGCTGGTCCGGCAGGCGCAGGACGACCTGTGCGCCGCCGGGAACGTCGAGGAGTTCGTGCTCGAGTCAGGTGACACGCTGAAGGTCGAGGTCCACCTGGGCTGAGGCTGGTGAACGCGGGACGCCGGGCGTGGTTCGCGCCCGGCGTCACGCGTCCCTGCTGACGTCCCTGCTGACGTCTTTGTGAATGGCGAGGAAGAGCGAGTACGCCTCCCCGCCCGGCGCCGGCTGCCGGTGCGCGAACTCGTCGAACACCTCCTGCAGCCGTTCGGTCAGCTCGGCGTGCCCTTCGGGGGTGAGCCTGAGCCCGAGCCTGGTGAAGCTGCCCTCCTCGATGTCGACCAGCCTGATCTCCTCCAGGAACGCGTCCAGCATGGCGGTCCTGCCGCCCGTCACGCCGCTCTCGCGGACGTCCATCTCCCACGACTTGCCGGTGGCCCGGTAGGGGATCTCGGTCGAGCCGCGCGGGCCGGGCCTGCTCGGCTCGGCCACCAGGAATCCGGTCTCCACCAGCTTGCGCACGTGGTGCAGGGTCGTGGCGGGGTTCGCGCCGAGCCGGTCGGCGAGCTCCTTGTTGGTGAGCGCCTGGTCCAGGCAGAGGCGCAGGATGCGCAGCCGTACGGAGGAGGCCAGCGCGCGGGCCTCGGCCTCGGTCGCGGGACGGCGTTTGGTGGCCATGGCAGGCCACCCTATAACCGGTTGAAATTACCCAATCGGTTATGAGAGGTTCTGGGAGTGAGCCTCTTACGCGACCACGACTTCCGGGGGCTGTTCCTGGCCGACGCCGCCAGCCAGGTGGGCAGCCAGCTCCTGTTCCTGGCCCTGCCCCTGGTCGCGGTGACCGCGCTGGACGTGTCGGCGTTCGAGCTCGGCGTGCTGACCGCGTGCGAGACGCTGGCGTTCGTGGTGATCGGGCTGCCCGCCGGCGCGATCGTCGACCGGCGGCGCAAGCGGGTCGTCATGGTGGTCAGCGACTGGGCGCGGGCGCTCGCGCTGGCCTCCGTGCCGCTGGCCTGGTGGCTGGACGTCCTGACGATCTACCAGCTGTACGCCGTGGCGCTGGTGCTCGGGGTGTTCACCGTGTTCTTCGACGCCGCGTACCAGAGCTACCTGCCGCACCTCGTCGGGCGCGAGCGGCTGGTCGAGGGCAACTCCACGCTGGAGGTCGTCCGCACGGTCGCGCAGCTCGGCGGGCCCAGCGTCGGCGGCTACCTGATCCAGTTCCTCACCGCGCCGTTCGCGCTGATCATCACCGTGGCCGGGTTCGCCTGGTCGGCGCTGTGCCTGGGCACCATCCGCAAGCGGGAGGAGCGCCAGGAGCGGCCCAGGGCCCACCTGGGCAAGGAGATCGCCGAAGGCGTCCGGTTCGTGCTCGGCCACCCGCTGCTGCGCCGCATCGCCGGCTGCACCGGCACCGCGAACCTGTTCTCCTCGATCATCCACCCGATGGTCCTGCTGCTGCTGGCCAGGGAGCTGGCCGTGAGCGCGGGCACGATCGGCCTGCTCATGTCGGCGGCGGGGCTCGGCGGCTTCGCGGGCGCGCTGCTCAACGCGCGGCTGGCCCGGTGGCTGGGGCAGGGGCCGACGATGTGGCTGGCCATCGTGGTGCCCGCGCCGCTGGCGTTCCTGCTGCCGTGGGTGCAGGCCGACTGGCGGCTCGGGCTGGTCGTGCTGTACGAGTTCTGCATGGGGGCGGGCGTGGTCGTCTACAACGTCACCCAGCTCAGCTTCCGCCAGGCCGCCACCCCCGAGGCGCTGCTCGGCCGGATGAACGCCACCATGCGCTTCCTCGTCTGGGGCACGATGCCGCTGGGCGCGCTGCTCGGCGGCGTGCTGGGCGAGACGATCGGCATCAGGGGCGCGCTGGTGGTCGGCGCCGTCGGGGGGTGCCTGGCGTTCCTGTGGGTGTTCACCTCGCCCCTGCGCACGATGCGGGAGCTGCCCGTGCCCGCGCGGCCTCAGTAGTCGCACACCCCCGCCGGGAAGATCTGCTTCAGCCTGGCCCGCTGGCCGGGCTCCGGGTGCCACGAGCCGTACAGACCCTTGGCGACCGCCCGCTCGACCGGCTGGAGGCGGCACTTGTGGACGCCGCCCTCGATCGGGCCGCCCGCCACCGTGCGGGAGGTGCCGTAGAGGGGGAAGCGCTGGGTGCACGGGCCGGGGGAGCGGCGGTCGAGGACGCCGTCCCAGGCGTGCGGGCCCGCGGCGATCTCGGTGCCGTCCGTGGCGAAGCAGCGATCGACGGCCTGGGGCGGCTTGTTCCCGACGACGCCCCGCGCCGGATATCTCCGGATGTTGGCCATCCAGGCGTCGATGACCTGGAGCGCCTCCGGCGTCTGGTCGAACATCGGCCCGTCAGGACGGGCGTCGGTGAACCAGATGACCTGGTTGCCCGCCCGGCCGTCGTGGTCCAGCATGCGCTTCCTGGAGGCGAACGACTGGTGCGCGTTGTGCATGTCCAACTGCTCCTCCAGGTAGTGCCTCCAGTCGATGACCGGCAGGTCGATGTCGCCGCCGAACACCAGGCCGCTGCGCCGCACGTTCCTGATCGCCTCCGGGTCGCCCGTCCGTCTCGGGGCCGGATCGCCGCTCAGGTTCGCGTTGCGGGCGCTCCACGGGTCGAGGTCGGCCGGACAGGCGGTCCGGACGAACGGGCAGCCCTCCTGCACCATGTCGGCCGCCTCCTTCCACGACCCCACCTCGGCGTTGAGATCGAGGAACTCCTCCGGCGTGATCACCCCGTCCGTCAGCGCCTTGAGCCCGTACTGGACGCCGACGTTGTCCCAGGTCGAACGGGCGTAGCCGCGCTCGTCCACGCCGTACACCTTGCGCAGGTCGTCCCAGTGCGTCCACTGGACGGTGTCCTTGACGCCCGGCGGGTCCATGCGCTGCCACTCGGGGTCGTTGTTGCTCGTCCACAGCGGGTTCATGGTCAGCGGAGTCAGGCCGCGCCAGCCGTTGACGCACTCGTCGGAGCCGGGCCGGCCCGTTAGCGGGTTGACGACCGTGTCGCTGGCGTTCATGCCGATCAGGGCCGTGCGGTCGTCCCAGCGGGCCCATCGGGGGTGCTGATCCATGTAGCGTTCGAGCAGCTCGCAGTCGCCCACGTGGATGGTCTGGGTGACCATGTCCGGATAGGAGTACTGCGGGATGGCGGCGTCGATCACCCGGTCGCCGTGATTCTGGCCGTAGACGTACTGCTGGATCGCGCCGCCCGAGGCGCCCACGCCCACCGTGTAGAGCGGCGTGCCGTGCCGCTCGACGAAGCGCTCCTTGACCATCAGGGCCGTCTCGCCGCCCAGGATCAGGTTGTAGTGGGTGGAGGTGCGGGTGCCCGAGGAGTGCAGGACCGCGTAGCCCTTGCCCAGCCCGTACGGGTCGAGCGCGCCGCCGCCCAGCGTGCCCTGGTCGTGGCCGATCGCCACGCCGCCGTCGAAGCGGTACATCGCCCGCTGGTTCCAGCCGTTCTCGATCATGGCGATCGAGTAGAGGAAGCGGTTGATGACGCCGCGCTCCCGCCGTACCACGAAGTCGACCGTACGGCCGTCCAGCAGCGTCGTCGTCGCCAGGTCGGCGGGGCGGCCCTGTTCGGGCATCGGCTTGTACGTGCCGTCAGTGGAGCGGTAGAGGCGGTCGGTCACCGTCGGGGCGAAGCAGTCCCTGCTCCAGCCGCCTTCGACGCGCATGCCCTGGCCGTCCTGGTTGTCCGCGACCGGCGGGCCCAGCCCGCTGCGCTCGGTCTTGCACAGGAACGGGTACTGGTGCGCGCCCGAGAAGACCGGGCCCTCGACGGGGTGGTTGCGGATCTTCAACGACCTCCTGTGCGGGCCTGACGTGGCGGTGATCGTGTTGTCGCCCGTGACCAGGCCGTCCACCAGGCCGGTGAGGCCGTCCCCGGTCCGCCTGAAGACCGCCGTCACGTCCTCGCCGTTGCGCAGCACCCTGCTCGCGCCACGCACCCTGATCAGGGCGTCGCCGCCCGTCACCTGGTCGGGGCGGCTGGACAGCACCTCCAGCGCCACGTCGGCGCGGGAGACGGGAGCGGGGGCGAGTGACGCCAGCAGGGTGAGGACCAGCACCGTCTTCATGACCATGACGGTGACACGCGCTCCTGCCCTTGCCCAGGCCCGATCTGCCGGAGGTGAGCGGCACTTTCATGTGCTGCGCCATTACGCTCTCGGCTGCCGGGCCGATATCCGCGCGCATCCAGGGCCAGGACGTGCCAGTCTTGAACACGTGCTCTCCGACCGCCCAACCAAGCTCGTGCCGCCCGTGCTCGCCAGGATGGCCGCATGGAGTGGGTGCCTGATCCTCGTCGGCGTGGTCGTCTACTTCATCGTCCAGGCGATCGCCCGCCTGGCGTTCGTGGCGCTGCCCGTGGCGATCGCGCTCCTGCTCACCGCGCTGCTGTTCCCGCTGACCAACGCGCTGCGCAACGCCGGCATGCGGCCCATCTACGCCACCTGGATCACCATGCTGGTGGCCCTGGCCGTGCTCGTCGGCACCGGCTGGCTGGTCGGCGCGCGGGCCAGCGAGGAGTTCCCCAACCTGGTCGAGCAGGTCCAGGACACGGCCAGATCCGTGCAGGAATGGCTGATCCAGGGCCCGCTGCACCTGGAACAGACGCAGATCACCGGCTACGTCGACGAGCTCGCCACCATGCTCAACGCCCAGCGCACCGCCATCACCGGCACCGTGCTGTCGGCCGGCGCGGTGGCCGTCGAGGTGCTGGCGTCCATCGTGCTGCTGCTGTTCGTGACGTTCTTCCTGCTCAAGGACGGCGACCGGATCTGGTCGTGGTTCCTGAAGGGGTTCGGCGGGGTGTCGCCGCGCGTCGATCGGGCCGGGCGGGCCGCCTGGGCCACGCTCTCCCACTACGTCCAGGGCACGGTGGCGGTGGCCGCCGTGCACGGCCTGATCATGGGCATCGTGCTGGCCGGGATGGGCGTGCCGCTCTGGGCGCCGCTGGCCGTGCTGATCTTCTTCGCCAGCTTCATCCCGATCGTCGGCATCTTCTTCGCGGGCACCATCGCGACCCTGGTCACCCTGGGGGCCAAGGGGCTCGTGTACGCGCTGATCTTCCTCGGCATCCTCATCGTGGAGCAGCAGCTCGAGAACCACGTGCTGCAGCCGCTGATCGTGGGGCGGGCGCTCAACTTCCACCCGCTGGCCATCATCCTCGTGCTGTCGGTCGGGGGCATCCTGGCGGGCATCGCGGGGGCCGCCGTGGCCGTGCCGGTGGCGGCGGTGATCTACCGGGCGCTGCCGGAGCTCCGGCATCAACCACCCGAACTGCCACCAGGCCATTCCGACGCCCCGCCCGGCGACGATCCACCGCCACCGCCGCCACCGTCGCCGGGGCCGCGGCCCGCCGGGGCGCCTCGCGACGCCTTCGAAGCCCGTGACGAGCCGCGCGGGGCCGCGGGCCCGGGTGCCACTGGCGACAAGCACGGGGAGGACACGGAGTAACCTCGTCACCCGTGACGCGTTCCTCCATCACCACCCCGCCGCCGGGCGCGCAGGCGCCCGCCGCGCATCCCGATGCGCCGCAGGCGGGCACCACCCTGGGCTCCCACTACAGTCAGTGCTTCGGCTGCGGCACCGGCCACCCGACCGGGCTGCACCTCAACGCCAGAACCCCCGACGGCGCCACTGTGGAGGCCGAGTTCACGGTGGGGGAGGCGCACCAGGGCGCGCCGAGCCTCGCCCACGGCGGCGTCCTGGCCGCGGCCATGGACGAAGTCATCGGAATGTCCGTCTACCTGTTCCACAAGCCCTATGTGACGGGACGGCTGGAGACCGACTATCTGCTCCCCGTTCCCGTGGGCACGACACTCCACCTGCGTGCCTGGTGCAACGGCATCGACGGCAGAAAGGCGTACCTTGAGGCTGAGGGGCGCATCGGCGCCCCAGACGGACCGGTCGCCGTCCGCGCGGCAGCGCTGTTCATCGAGGTGAACATGGAACACTTCGCCAAGCACGGCGATCTGGCCGCCATCGCCGCCGAACACCAGGACTACGAGGTGAACCCTTGAGCGAGGCAGAGGTCCTCATCCAGCGGCTCGACCCCGAGCTGCCGATCCCGTCGTACGCCCATCCGGGAGACGCGGGAGCCGACCTCTACGCGGCCGGAGACGTGGAGCTGATGCCCGGCGAGCGCGCCGTCGTCGGCACGGGCGTGGCGATCGCCCTGCCCGATGGCTATGCCGCGTTCGTGCATCCACGTTCGGGGCTGGCGGCCAGGCACGGCGTCACGCTCGTCAACGCGCCCGGCACGGTGGACGCCGGCTACCGGGGCGAGATCAAGGTGACGGTGATCAACACGGACCTCAAGGAGCCCTTCCGGCTGCGAAGGGGTGACCGGGTGGCGCAGCTCGTGATCCAGCGGGTCGAGCGGGTGGCGTTCACGGTGGCCGAGCGGCTGCCGGAGTCCGTGCGCGGCGCCAACGGATTCGGATCGACCGGCCGCTGACGGGAAGGGGCCCGGCAGGGCCCGACGAACCACGGGCCCGCAGCGGCCCGACGAGCAGGGAGAGTGAGGAACGTGTTCCGACGTCGTCGTCGTGAGCAGCCGGAGCAGGCGGCCGATCAGGAGGCCGCGGCGCCAACGCGAGAGTCCGGCCCGTGGGACGCCGACGAGCCCCACCCGGAGGCCGAGCGGATCGACCTGGGCGGCCTCCGGCTGCCGCACAACCCCGAGTTCGACGTGCGACTGGCCTCCGTCGGCGACCAGCACGTCGGCGTGGTCGTCCTGTACGAGGACAGCTCGCTGCAGCTCCAGGCCCTGGCCGCGCCACGCAGCTCCGGCCTGTGGGACGAGGTCAAGACCAAGATCCTGGCCCAGGCCAAGCACCTGGAGGAGCGGCAGGGCCCGTTCGGCAGCGAGCTGACCGGCGAGATGAAGGTCGAGGGCAACAGCCGCCCGGCCCGCTATCTCGGCATCGACGGCCCGCGCTGGTTCCTGCTGGCGGTGATCTCCGGCAAGGCGGCCGCCGACGACGCGGTCGCGCAGGCGTACATCGACTTCATCAAGGACGTCGTCGTGGTCCGCGGCGACGAGCCGATGGCCCGCGAGGAGCCCATCCCGCTGCGCCGTCCGAACGAGCAAGCGGGCGAGGCGGGCGAGCAGCGGCAGGGTTTCAACCCGTTCAAACGGGGACCTGAAATCAGTGAGATTCGCTAAGAGCTGACATCACATAGGCTGATGCATCATGAGTACGGCAGAACCCCCTAAACGCGGGGGATTGCGCGGGTTCTTCAGTCGGCTGGCCACCAGCCAGTCCGAAATCGAAGCCCAGGAGCTCCGGGAGGACGCCGACGAGGTCGGCGCGACCCCGATCGTCTCGTGTGGCGGTCGCCGCCGCTTCTGTGTGGCGGGTACGCTACGTACGGTGACCCTGCGTCCGAGGGGCGGCGCCCCCGCCCTCGAAGCCGAGCTGTACGACGGGTCCGACGTGATCGACCTGGTGTGGCTCGGCCGCCGCAAGATCGCCGGAATCGAGCCCGGCCGCACGGTCAAGGCCGAAGGCCTGGTCAGCATGCAGGACGGGCGCAAGGTGATGTTCAATCCGCGTTACGAGCTGCGCCCAGGGAGTTGATCAGGTGAGTGCTGAGGCGGAAGAGGTCGCCCACGACACCGTTGAGGCGGCGGTGCGAGCGCAGCTCGCCAAGGCCCTCGGCGGAGTGCGCGGCATCATCGAGGCGGCCGTCCCGACGATCGCGTTCACGTTGTCCTGGATCTTCAGCGAAGACCTGAAGCTGTCGCTCATCATCAGCGTCTCGCTGTCGGTGGTGCTGCTGCTGATCCGGGTCGTCCAGCGATCCACACCGCAGTTCGTGATCAACAGCCTGATCGGCATCGCGATCGGCGCGTTCTTCGCCAGCAGGTCCGGCGACGCGAAGGACTACTTCCTGCCCGGCATCCTGTACAACGCCGGTTACGCGGTGGCGATGCTGATCTCGATCGTCACGCGGTGGCCGGTCGTCGGGTTCCTGATCGGCTCGGTGACGGGTGATCCGACCGCCTGGCACAAGGATCCCGGGATCGTGCGGCTCTGCCAGCGGCTGACGTGGCTGCTCCTGCTGCCCTGCGCGGTCCGGGTGGCCGTGCAGGGGCCGGTGTACCTGTTCGGCGGCGGTGACGAGGCGGTCGCGGCCCTCGGCTTCGCCAAGATCGTGATGGGGTGGCCGTTGCAGGTGGCCGCGCTGGGCGCCATGTTGTGGCTGCTCGGCCGTGGTCGCACGCCGATCAAACCGCCGGTCGCACCCGCCTGATCCGCCTGCGGGCCCGCTCGACCGCCCCCGGGTGGTCAGCGGTCCCTGTGGTCAGCGGTCCCTGTGGTCAGGGTCGAAGTCGGTGGGCTCGGCGGGCAGCGTGTAACGGGCGCCGATCAGGTCGGCCACGCGCTGCCTGCTGTCCTGTGGCGACAGGTCGGCCTCTTCCACGGCGGCCACCTCGTCCGCCAGCTCGGCGTCCCCGAGCTGCTCCCTGATCCACCCCGAGTAGTCGCCGCGCCGCAGGTGGTGCAGCCAGGTGTCGTCGTCCACGCCTTCGCTCAGCTCGACGAACGTGTGCAGGTTCCTGGCCCGCAGCCGCAGCCGCGCCTCCGGCCCGGTGAAGTAGAAGCTCTTGTCCTTGGCCATGGTGCCCGCCGCGTACTTGCGCCGGTGGCGGGTGCGCTCGACGCGGGCCGGGGCCAGGGTCAGCTCGCGTGCCTCGTCCGCGCCGTCCAGCCAGAGCGCGATGTCGCTCTTCGGCGCCGGGCGCAGCGACGGGGGCTGGAGGCCGCGGGCGGTGGCGAAGGCGGCCAGCGTGTCCGCCGGCGCCTTGCCCACCGCGATCGCGCTGGTCACCAGACGCAGCGCGGCCGGGCTCAGCGCGTCAGGATGCACGGTGATCAGCAGCAGCGCGCCGAGGTCGCCGGGGTGCTGGAGGGGTATGTGCCGTACCTCGGCGGGCATCAGGTGGTGGGCCTCGTCCAGGATGAGCCAGTGCGGGTGGCCCAGCTTGGCGCGCAGGCCGGTCAGGCGCGGCAGCAGCTCCGCGAAGTACGCGGGCCGGTCGCGTAGCTGCAGGCCGATCAGGTTGATCACCACGCTGTGCGCGGGCTGCTCCAGGACGTGCACGACCTCGTCCACGGCCGGCACCCGGTCGGGGTCGCCGAGCACCGTGACGCCCGGGTACTCCGCGTAGTCGCCCTCCGGGTCCACGATGACGCACTGGTAGCCGTCGCCGGTGAGGCGTTCGAGCAGCGCGGTGGTGACCGTGGACTTGCCGCTGCCGGACGGGCCCGCCACCAGCAGGCCGACCCCGTACGCGGGCAACCGCACCTCCTCCTGGCCCGCGCGTTCATCGACTCGTTCCTCGTCCGGGCGTTCCTCGTCCGGGCGTTCTTCGGCCGCGTGTTCCTCGTCAGGATGTTCCTGGGCCGCGTGTTCCTGGTCCGCGTGTTCCTCGTCCGGGCGTTCCTGGGCCGCGTGGCCGAGCAGCACGTGGTGGCGGGGCAGGTCCAGCTCGTCGAGGTCGCCCGCCAGCAGCAGCTTCGCCAACTCGGCCACACCCCGCCCGTCCGGCTGGTCCAGGCACAGATCGCAGGCGTCCTTGAGCGCGGGCAGGGCGTTGGCCACGGCGGCGCCGCACTCGGCCGCCGTCAGGAACGCGTGGTCGTTCTCACCGTCGCCCACCGCGACCACGCTGTGCCGCGACAGCGACAGGCGGTCGAGGGCGGCGCACAGGCCGGTGGCCTTGTTCACGCCGGGAGGCAGCACCATGACGGCGCCCTTGTTGTAGATGACCTGCAACTCCAGGCCCAGCTCCCGGATCGCCCGCAGCACGTGCACGTCATGGGGCTCCCGCGTGGCGATCAGCACCTGTCCGACGCCCAGCGGGCTCACCCCTTCGGCCCGCAGCCGCTCGGCCAGCCCGGGAGGCGGGGGCGCGGCCAGGGTGTCAGTGGTGCGCTGGCGCGGGTCGTACAGGAGACCGCCGTTCTCGGCCACGATCAGGTCGAACAGGGCGGGGTGCGGGAAGACCGACAGCAGGTCGTCCAGCTCGCGCCCGGTGACGAGCAGCAGCTTGAACCCGGCCCGGGACAGCCGTTCCAGCGCCTCGATCGTCGCCTCGTCCACCTGGCTGTTCCTGGCCAGGGTCTCGTCATAATCGCAGGCCAGCACGTTGTAGCGCATGATCCCTCCCTACCCGTGGAGGGGCTCGCATCCGGCGGTCCAGGTGAAAGCGAGGTGAACTTTGACCCCGCGTCAGCCCGCGGTGAAGCAGTGGCCCCCCTCCAGGTCGGCGAGCGGGCCGGGGCCCAGCCGAGGAGGCGGGCGCGGGTCCGCGTTCGGCATCGTGAGGTTCAGCCCGGCGAACGTGGCGAAGAACGCGAAGCGCTTCCCGCCCCGCTCGGCGGGGACGCTCACGGTCGCTCCCCGAATCGGCCCGGGAGGCGCTCGACGAACGGCGGGCCGCAGCGGCCGCTCTCGGCTGAGCGCGGCCGGGTTGCGGCATAGTCAGATCATCGGTATATATCGGTGATGTGAATAGCCGATCAATGCAGGAGCCGACGTTCCTGATCCTCACCGCGCTCGCCGCCGGCCCGCAGCACGGCTACGGCATCATCACCGACGTGCTGCGCATCTCCGAAGAGCGGGTCCGGCTACGAGCGGGCACCCTGTACGCGGCCCTTGACCGCCTGGAAGGCGAAGGTCTGGTGGAGCCCGACCGCGAGGAGACCGTGGACGGCCGCGCCCGGCGCTACTACCGGCTCACCTCGCCGGGAGAGCAGCGCCTGGCGGCCGAGACCGAGCAACTGCGACGCAACGTGGAGACCGCCACCGCCCGGCTGCGCACCCGGCACGGCCTGAGGCCGATGGGGAGTGGCGCATGACCGGGCTGGAGCGGGGCTTCCGGCGCTTGCTGGCGGCGTACCCGAAAGAGCACCGCGCCCGGCACGAGGACGAGATGGTAGCGGTGCTGCTCGCGAGCGCGGAGCCGGGCCGCCGGCGGCCGTCGCTCACGGACGCCTGCGACGTGCTGCGCGGCGGCCTGGCGATCCGGCTGCGGCGCGCCGTCGAAGGCCGTTCGAACCTGCACTGGCGGGACGCGCTCAACATCGCCGCACTCCTCGCCCCCATCGCACTCTTCGTGCTCAGACTGGACGCCGCGGCGAGCTACGGCGAGTGGGTCCTGCGGGGCGAGTTCAACCGGGAAGGCCTGCGGCTGATGGGGGAGACGGGCCTGCAGGCGCTCCCGTACGGGCTCATCGCGTTATTCGCCTGGCTCAACCGGCCCTGGGCCGCGGTCGCGTGCGCCTCGGGCTATGCGCTGCTCTCGGGGTGGTCGATCTATCGCGCCGAGTACGAGTTCGCGCTGTGGAACGCCGACGGCGTGCTCATCCAGGCGGACCCCGTCGATGCGAGCGACATCGCCATGGGCATGCTGCCCGCCGCGCTGTGCGCCGTGATGCTGGCCCTGGCTCCGTCGCCGGGCCCCGGCTCGGCAGGCACCCCGCGCCTGCTCAAGTGGACGGCCGCCCTGGTCGGGCTGTCCGTTCTGGGCGCCATGGTCGTCCGATGGGCGGGTATCCCCGTCGCGGTCGCGGTCGTGCTGATCGCGGCGGTGCCGGCGTTCCGCTCTCCCGTCGGACGGCGGGTGGCGGTTGTGCTGGTGCCGATGGCTTCGATCATCGCCGTCGGGATGGTGCGGAAGGAGGATCTGCTGGGCTTGGTCCTGCTCGCCACGCTGTCCGTGGGCGTGCTGGGTGTCGTGGGGGTGCTCGCCAGGGCCGGATCGGTGCCGCCGCCGTCTGCTGAGGCCGAGGGCTGAGGGCCTGGTTCGTCCGCGTCTAGGCCGTGTCCCGTGATCATGCATGGTGTGAGCGACAGGTGTGGCTTGTTCGTGGGCGATGCATCTGCCACGGTGCTCGGGTGGCTGGGCTTCTGGGTGACAAGCACAGGTTCGCCGTCGAGGTTGGAGACTGGGACGGCTCGGCGCTGCGCCGGGTTGACCTGTGGGTCGCGGATCAGTGGTTGACGTGCGACGACAACATGACTTTCGTCAAGCAGTTCCGCCACTATGTGGAACGCACCGCTGTGGGAGTGCGTTTCGGAGAGATTGCGGCGGAGCCGTTCGCCGGTCTGTCTCCAGCCGCTACTCATCGACGGCTTCTGGCCGGGGTCAGGCACGGCGAGCAGGAGTACGAGCGGTTCGGTTTCTTTGGCCGTTGGGGCTGGGGCCCCACGACCGACAACGTGACGTCATTCCTCTGGCGGGACGAGGACCGTATGGTGATCACGACGGAGTTCTGGCGGGAGAGGCACCTTCTCACGCATCCCGAGCATGCGGGAACGGTCTTCGCGGCCGAGCTCCCGACCGCCGAGTTCATGGCCATCCTGGAGGAGACGGTGGCCGCCCTCGGCGATGGTGAGGGTGTGCCCGTCACGTGACGGGATGGCGGAGCCAGATGCGGATCGAGGCGACGTCGATGATGCCTTGGTAGATGCGTTCTCTCTTGTCGTAGCGAGTGGCGACGGCGCGGTGCTGGCGGAGCTTGTTAACGCAGCGTTCGACGGTGTTGCGTTCTTTGTAGGCATCGCGGTCGAAGACTGGTGGCCGTCCGCCTTTCGAACCGCGGTTGGCGCGGTGAGCGGCCTGATCTTTCTTGACCGGGATGACGGCCTTGATCCCGCGGCGCCGCAGGTAGCGGCGGTTGGCGCGGGAGGAATATGCCTTGTCGGCCAGGGCGCGGGCCGGCTTCTTACGAGGGCGGCCCACACCGCGGCGGCGGATGCGGATGGACTCCATCAGCGCGATGAACTTCGGGCAGTCGGCGTGCTGGCCGGACGAGGTGAGCCGGGCGATCGGACGGCACCGCCGGTCGGCGACCAGGTGGATCTTCGTGGTCAGGCCGCCCCGGGATCGGCCGAGCGCTTCGCGACCGCCCTTCGTCACCCGTTCGTGATCTTTACCGGCCCCCTTTGGGTGATGTCGACAGCCGGGGCATACCGGGCCCCGGCCGCGTGCTGGTGCGCCCGCACGATCGTGGAGTCAGCGCTGACCGTCCAATCTTTGCCCCCGGCTTCGTCGCACCCGGCGCGTAGTCCGTCCAGGATCTGTTCCCACGTCCCGTCCAGTGACCAGCGGCGATGCCGGTTGTAGATCGTCTTCCACCTGCCGTAACACGGCGGCAGGTCCCGCCAGGCGCAGCTCGCGCGGGTCCGGAAGAACACCCCGTTGATCACCATCCGATGATCGCTCCACCGTGCCCCGTGCACGTTCTGCGCAGGAAGCAGCGGCGCCAGCCGCGCCCACTCCTCGTCCGTAAGGTCATGACGCTTCAGACGCTCCTCATCCACACGGATGATCTACACCAAACCGCCATCAAAGATCTCGGGACACGACCTAGTTCGTCCGTGTCTAGGCTGCCTGCATGACGATGATGCAGGTTCCTGGATCGAAATCCATCACGGCCCGCGCGCTGTTCCTGGCCGCCGCCGCCCGGGGGGGCCACCGTGTTGAGGCGGCCGTTGGTGTCCGACGACACGGAAGGGTTCGTGGAGGGGTTGGGCGCGCTCGGGTACCGGGTGGAGCGCGGGCCGGGGGCGTTCACGGGCGGCCCGGAGGGGGCTGCGTTCGGCGGCGGGGCGCGGGTGGTTGCGGGCGGCTTGGTGGAGTCTGCGAACGGGGGCCAGGCGCGGACGGGCGGCGGCCCGGCTGAGGGCGGTTCTGCGTGGGGCGGCCGGGCGCGGAGGGGTGGCGGCCCGGCTGAGGGCGGTTCTGCGTGGGGCGGCCGGGCGCGGACGGGTGGCGGCCCGGCTGCGGGCGGTTCTGCGTGGGGTGGCGAGGTGTGGACAGTCGAGGGTCGGCCGGAGGGGCCTGCTCACGGGGAAGCGGAGGTGTTCTGCCGCGACGGCGCCACGACGGCGCGCTTCCTGCCCGCACTCGCGGCGGCCGGGCACGGCGTGTTCCACTTCGACGCCTCCCCGCAGATGCGCCGCCGCCCCCTCGGCCCCCTCACCCGCGCGCTACGGGAACTCGGTGTGGACCTGACGCACGAGGGCGAGGAGGGTCATCACCCGCTCACGATCCGGGCCAACGGCATCAAGGGCGGCCGGATCACGCTGGACGCCGGCTTGTCGTCGCAGTTCCTCACCGCGTTGCTGCTCGTCGGGCCGCTGACCGCCGAAGGGCTGGAGATCACCGTCACCGATCTCGTCTCGGTGCCGTACGTGGAGATCACGCTCGCCATGATGCGCAGCTTCGGGGTCGAGGTGCGGCGCGAGGGGCAGACCTTCCACGTCCCGCCGCAGGGGTACCGGGCGACGGAGTACACCATTGAGCCCGACGCCTCCGCGGCCGGCTACCCGCTCGCCGCTGCGGCCCTGACGGGGAACACCATCACGGTGCCCGGACTCGGGTCGGGTGCGCTGCAGGGGGACGTACGCTTCGCCGAGGTCCTGTCGCGCATGGGCGCATCTGTGGATATGTCGCACGATTCCGTGACCGTCACCGGCACCGGCCGCCTGCACGGCCTGACCGTCAACATGCGCGACATCTCCGACACCGTCCCCACCCTCGCCGCCATCGCCCCCTTCGCCGACGGCCCCGTACGCATCGAGGACGTCTACAACACCCGGGTCAAGGAGTGCGACCGGCTGGAGGCCTGTGCCGAGAACCTGCGGCGGCTGGGCGTGCCCGTGGCCGTCGGACGCGACTGGATCGAGATCACCCCAACCCGGCCCCGCGCGGCCGAGATCGCCTGCCACGGTGACCACCGGATCGCGATGTCGTTCAGCGTCACGGGGCTGCGCACGCCGGGGATCACGCTGGATGAGCCGGGGTGCGTGAAGAAGACGTTCCCCGGGTTCCATGAGGCGCTGGCGGGTCTGCGTGAGGAGTGGGGGATCGGGGTGGTGCCGGACTGAGGTGCGCGGCGGGAGCTACGCCACCTTGGCGGTGACGCGGCCGTTCGACCTCACCGATGCGCAGTGGGCGCGGCTGGAGCCGTGGCTACCTACGGGCTGAAGGCCGGGTCGGCCGTCGCGGTGGAGCAAGCGTCAACTGATCGACGGGATCCGCTGGCAGCAGATCCTCACCCGGCTGCATGCGTTGGCCGATGCCCAGAAGCTGGTCGGCTGGCACGTCGGGGTGGACTCCACCATCTGCCGGGCCCATCGACACGCGGCAGGCCGAGCCGTCCGGCGGAGTAGGGTCCGAGGCCGCAGATCACGCCCCTCGGACGCTCCCGAGGTGGGCTGTCGACCAAGCTGCATCTGGCCTGCGAACGGGGCCGGCGGCTGCTGACACGGGTGCTCACCGCTGGGCAGTGCGGTGATGCGCCGCGGTCATGGCCGCGATTCGGGTGCCCCGGCTCGGGCGCGGTCGCCTGCGTACCCGCCCCCAGACCGTCCGCGCGGACAAGGCGGCCTCCGGCCTTCGACCCCGTCGACTACCGCGCCCGCTCAGCCGTCGATCAACGACTGGCTCGTCATTCTTCGAGACACGTCCTCTAGGTGGGCGATGGCGCGCTCGGTGGGCTGACGGGCGCCCGATTCCAGGCGGGGCAGGTATCCGGTGGACATGCCCTCGCCGGCGAGCGCGGCGAGGGTGAGGCCGCGTTCGGTTCTCCGTTGCCTGAGCCGTCGGCCGAGAACTGGCTGCTCGCGCATGCCTGTACTCCTGCGTGGCTGCGGCGTGCGGGCTTGAGACTAACCTACTTGCCTACGCGCAGACAAGTTATTGCCTCTCGATCCGAAGCTTGGCAATTTGATTTGGCAATTAGTTGCCAAACCTCTGACAACTCCCCTAACGTTGCTCTCGTTCGACGGACGAACCCGCCGCGAACGAACCCCTCTAAGGAGTGCGTCACCATGTCCATCACCCTTGCCGAGCAGGACCAGCACACCCTCCGGATCGCCGCCTGGGGCGCCGTGTCGCTGATGTCGGCCGCCGGCGCCGCCGGTTCGGCACACCAGGTCGCCACCGCCGGCTCCCTCGCCCTGACCTCGGCCACCGGCACCGTCGGGCACATTCTGGCCAAGGCGCCCAAGGGCGTGAGCTGGGGCAAGAGTGTGGCCGACCTGGCCGACCAGGTGCTGCCGGCGCTCACCGCGTCCATGCGCCTGCTGCGCGACCCGGCTGAGGCCGGCGACTTCCGCCGCACCGTCCTGGTCGCCCTCGACGCGGCCACCCACTCAGGCGAGGCCAACCCCACCATGACCGAGATGGCCCGCAAGATCACCGAAGCCCTCGATGTCCCGCAGGACCGCCCGCAGCTGCAGCAGATCCTCCAGGACATGGTCGAGGCCGGCTTCGTCGGCGTCACGCTGCGCGTCCGCGACCAGCGCGGCGAGTGGGCCGGAAGTGCCGGCACGACCGAACGCGGCGGCACCACCCCCGCGCCGATCGACGCGCACGTCCGGATCGGCAGCAACACCAAGACCTTCATCGCCACCGCGGTGCTGCGGCTGGTGGCCGAGGGCAGGATCGCGCTGGACGCCCCGGTGGCCGGCTACCTGCCCGAGTTCGGCCTGGACGAGCGGATCACCGTACGGATGCTGCTCCAGCACACCAGCGGCATCTTCAACTTCACCGGCGAGTACTACGAGGACGGCACCTTCGCCCCCGGCATCCCCGCCACCCAGGCAGGCAAGGAATGGGTGGACAACCGCTTCCACACCTACCAGCCCGAAGACCTGGTCCGGCTGGCCCTGTCCAAGCCCGCCCGCTTCGAGCCCGGCACCGACTGGAGCTACGCCAACACCAACTACGTCCTGGCCCGGCTCCTCATCGAGAAGGTCACCGGCCGCCCGGTCGCCGACGAGCTCCAGCGCCTCATCCTGGGGCCGCTCGGCCTGACCGGCACCCACCAGCCCACCACCGAGACCGACCTGCCCGCCCCGCACGTCCACGCCTACTACCGATACGACGACACCCTCGTCGACGTCACCCGGCACAACCCGTCCTGGATCTCCAGCGGCGGCGACATGATCTCCACCAGCCGCGACCTGCAGACCTTCATCACCGCGCTGGTCACCGGCAAGCTCCTGCCGGCCGACCTGCTGGCCGAGATGTTCACCCCCGAGGCCAAGGCCGGCTACGGGCTGGGCGTGTTCGTCCAGAACGGCGGCACCCTCATCTCGCACAACGGCGGCAACGCGGGCCAGGCCGCGCTGATGCTCTGCACCGCCGACGGCGCCACCAGCCTGACCGCCACGCTCGCCTACGTCGACGACGCCGAGATGTCCATGGGCGCTGCCTTCCAGCAGGCCAGCCAGCGCCTCCTGGCCGAGGTCTTCGGCCCGGCCGCGTAGCCCTGACCGTTCGTAGAACCCGACGACAACGAAGACGAGGGAAACCATGAGAACCCGAACGACGCGACGCATCGCGGTCACGGCGCTGGCCGCCGCACTGCTGGCCGGGACGGCCACCCCCGCGACAGCCACCACGAACCGGGACCGCCCGGAACTACAGCAGGCCATGCAGGCGTTCATCGACGCCGGTTTCACCGGCGTGCAACTGCGCGTGCAGGACGAGCAGGGCGAGTGGGCCGCCAGCGCCGGCGTGCGCGAGCTCGGCCGGCGCGCCAAGCCGCCGGTGAACGGCTCGTTCTGGGCGGGCAGCAACATCAAGCCCTTCACCGCGACCCTGGTGTTGCAGTTGGTGGCCGAGGGCAAGGTCGAGCTGGACGCCCCGGTGGCCGGCTACCTGCCCGAATTCGGGCTGGACGAGCGGATCACCGTGCGGATGCTGCTGGATCACACCAGCGGCCTGTTCAACTACACCGGTGACTTCGACCCCGACGGGTCGTGGGTCACGGGCGTCCCCTCGATGAACAAGGACTGGCTGGACAACCGGTTCCGCAGCTACCAGCCGGAAGAGCTGATCCGGGTGGCGCTGTCCAAGCCGGCCCGGTTCGAGCCGGGCACCGACCAGCAGTACACCAACACCACCTACACGCTGGCCCTGCTGCTGATCGAGAAGATCACCGGCCGCAGCTACGCCGAGGAGCTGCGGCGGCGCATCCTGCGCCCGCTCGGCCTGAAGGACACCTCGGTGCCGGGCGACCGCGCCCAGCTCCCCGGCCCGCACGCCCACGGCTACTACCGCTACGAGGAGAACGGCAGGACCAGGACGGTCGACATCAGCCGCCAGAACCTGACCATGACGGCCGGCGCAGGCAACCTCGCCTCCACCCCCAAGGACCTGCAGACGTTCATCTCCGCGCTGAACGCCGGCAAGCTGTTGCCGCCCGCGCTGCTCACCGAGATGCGCACACCGAACCCGAAAATGGGCTACGGCCTCGGGCTGTTCGTCGAGAACCTGGGCCCGAACTGCACCGTCCTGCGGCACAACGGCAGCCCGCCGCACGGCTACGGCGCGCTGATGTACAGCTCGCCCGACGGCAAGACGACCGTGACCGGCGCGGTGACCTGGGTGGACGACGCCACCAGGGGCCCGGCGGCCAGCTTCCAGACGCTCGTGGACGGGCTCGTCAAGAAGGTGTTCTGCGACCAGCAGACCGCCGGCTGACGAGGCCGGGCCATCAGCGGCCAGCTGAAGTCGGCCATATCGATCCCGGAGGGAGCGTGTAACGAGCCCGCCAATATTCGAGCTACGGCCGTATGGAACCGTCAAGAACGACAAAGCCCTCAATCCGCAACGTTTGCTTGATCGCCGCCGCCCTGCCAAGAGCGGCGGCGATCTCATCATCGATTGAGGAGCTCCAGGTCTCGGGTGGTGCCGGGCTGAGGCGTGGATCAAGGTTTGAAGGCGAGGGCGCGGCAGCCGGGTAAAGATCTTCGCATCGAACCCTGAACCACTTGATCCACATCCGCGGGTACGAAGGCTGGCGAAAGATCACCTCACGCCACAACGGGGGACCACCATGTACAAAGCCGCCTTCGCCGCCTTCACCATGACCGCCGCCGCCCTGCTCCTCGCCGCCGCACCCGCCCTCGCCGGCGACGACCTCGACTTCCATGGGCCGACCTTCGTCATGTGCGAGAACGGGATGACCAACGTGGTCAAGATGGACGCGCCGATGACCCTGTGGACCACGACCGCCGGGTGTGCGGACACGGACGACGACGCAACTCCCTGGCATGGCATGAACTGAGCTCGTACGTGATGCGGGAGGCCCCTCGCGGGAGAGTCGCGAGGGGCCTCCCGCTGTGGTGCGAGGGCTATCGGGCACGTCCTTCGAGAAGGGCGGTCCAGAGTGCGATCCCTTCGGGTGTCGGGATCCAAGGGCTCTCATACACCCGCTCGTCTTGAGCTGTTCTCTCGGTACGGCGGATGTACAGCAGGCCGCCTGCGGCGCACAGCTCGTAGATGGTGGGCATGCACTCGCATGTGTGGCTGCGGACCCTGAAGGAGGCACTCCTGCCCGCCGATTCGGACCAGTCGATTCTGACGTGGCCAGGCCGTGCGGGCTTCGGGTGAGGAAAGGCGTGGAGCCCGTTGAGAAAAGACAGGTGGCTTCTGCTTCCTCTGTCGCCCGCTTCAGCACCCGCACCGGTGCTGGTGTCCTCTTCGGAGGGGGCATCTCTGGGATTGCTGTCGTGTGTATCTGCCACGTGATTTTCCTTTCTCATACCTGCCGGGATGGACGCCCGCCTGCGCGCAGCGGTCCCACGCCCGCGGCGAGCGACTTGCTGAAACGGGCGTAGGTGGTCGGGCCGCAGCACGTCATCTCAAGGGGCGACGTGCCGGTTCGGGCAGCAGATGACGCCGACGGTGATGAACCGGCCGCCTTGCAGCTCCTTCTGTGTGGATGGGCGGAGGTACGGGGCTGGCATGCGTGCATCGCGGACTGCGGCTCCGTGCGCCGTCGGGCATCGCGCGATCACTCTTGGGCATGGGGTGATGTTATTCCTAGCCGTACTGCTTGGTCTATAGGCCGTATTTATCGGCCTCAACGAGCGATTCGGTCTTTATGGCGCTGGCGTGCCGGTTATATGTGCATATTTATGGCAGTGTGTCCCGTCTCTTCTGTGGCCAAGGGGCGTTGGCCGCCGCGACCGTCAGCGTCAGGAGTGACGGTGTTGTGGCGGACGGTAACGATGTGGATCGCTCGCGACGGCCCATGGCGGGGACGCAAGTCACCGTTGCGAGTCGCGGCACTCAAGTTGCGGCAACGAGCCTGGACGCATGACGTGACCACCGGCAGTGATCTACGAGCACGGGCACACATCGCCTTCTCGCCCGGTCATCGCGACAGCGCTTTGGGACTTGCCTTCGGTTCAAGGCGCAGGCCGGGCTGTCGGTAGGTGCTCAGGCGGCCCGGCAGGACCGACGATCAGGTGCTCGAAGACGAATCCAGTGCCTTCTGCGCATCGTTCGCGATCACTGGGTGCGGACGAAACGGCGAACGCGCTGAAAGCCGCTGAGTCGGCGCAGTGACAAGTCGTCTTCTGCTGGATCGCCGGCCATGGCGCCGATGTTGATGAATTCCCCGTTTGCTCACGAGGCTGTTGCCCGGGGGTGCAGGGGGCCGGGAGGCCCCTTGCCTGTGGGATCGCGGCAGAGCCGCGATCCCGCTCGAACACAGCCCGAGCCGAAGGCGAGGCCCTTTCGGGGCGGGCATCGGACGGCCCACTCGGCAATCGAGGCAACGGGTGGGTGCGCGTCGGCCGACCTACTCCTTGACGACCAGGGCGACGCACTCCACATGGTGAGTCATCGGAAAGGCATCGAAAGCGCGCAGGTCGGAAAGCACATAGCCCCCCTCCCGCAGCCAAGCCAGATCCCGGGCCAACGTAGCCGGATCGCAGGACACGTACACGATCCGCAGAGCGTCCAGCGACACAATGCGTTCCACCACGTCCCGCCCCAACCCGGCCCGAGGCGGATCCACCACCACCAGATCGGCCCGTTCGATCTGGAACCGGTCCAGGGCTTCCTCGACGCGCCCCCGTTCCACCCGGGCCTGCGGCAGGTCGCGGAGGTTGGCGCGGGCGTCGCGGACGGCGGCGGCCTCGGACTCCAGCCCGAACACCGCCCCTTCCTGGCCGACGATCTCGGCGAGGCCGGCGGCGAAGAGGCCGACGCCGCAGTAGAGGTCGAGCGCCCATTCGCCGGGTTCGGGGGCGGCGTAGGAGAGCACCGCGTCCAGGAGCGTCTCGGCGGCTCCGGGGTGGACCTGCCAGAAGCCGCTGCCCGCGACCCGGAACTCGCGGTCGCCGACCTGCTCGTGCAGGACGCCCGAGCCGCGGCGCGGGACCGTGCGGCCCTTGCCCTGGTCGAGCAGGACGGAGGCGGGCGCCTCCAGGTCGGGGACGGTGACGCTGCGGCGGGGGCGCGGGGCGACGACGACGGCGCGGTCGCCGCCGGAGGACGCGATGACCTCGACGCCGGCGGCGCCCGGCCAGGCGTGGTCCTCGGCGCCGACGGCCTCGACCTCCGGGTGGGCGATCAGGCAGGCGTCGACGACCTCGATGTCGTGGGAGCGGTGCCGGCGGAAGCCGAGCTCGCCCGCGGGGGTGGCGGCGAACTGCACGCGGGTGCGCCAGCCGAGCCCGTCCTTGGCCCCCGGCACCTCCTCGACCACGACCTCGCGTTCGATGCCCGCCAGGCGGCGGAGCTGCTCGGCCACGACCTGGGCCTTGAGGCGGCGCTGCGCGTCCAGGGTGGCGTGCTGCCAGTCGCAGCCGCCGCAGCGGCCAGGGCCCGCGTACGGGCAGGGCGGGACGACGCGGTCGGGGGAGGCGTCCAGGATCTCGACGGCGTCGGCCCGCAGGAAGCGGGTGGTCTCCTCGGTGACGTCGGCGATCACCCGCTCGCCTGGCAGGGCGTGCCGTACGAACACCACCCGCCCCTCATGGCGCGCCACACACCAGCCGCCATGGGCGACCGGACCTACCGTCAACTCCAGAGATGCCTGTTCCACATCCGACACCTTAGTGCCCCTACCCGGATGACCACTTATCGGACTTGATCCATTACTCTGGGTGTTCATGGAAAGGGTGGTGCGGCGGCGGCTCGGGTTCGGGGGGACGCTGCTGGCCACGCTGTTCGCCTGCGCCTCGCTGACGCCGTCGCTGCTGCCCCGCACGTGGCTCTACCAGGGCGTGATGGGCGCGGTCACCGGCATTCTCGGGTACGCGGCAGGCGCGGCGGTCGGGGCGCTGTGCCGTACGATGATCAAACTGCCTGATCGGGGGCGGCGGGCCGCCTGGCGGGTGATGCTCGGCGGGTGTGCCGCGCTGGTGGTGGTGGCGCTGTGGTACAGCTACGACTGGCAGCGCGACCTGCGGGCGCTCATGGGCATGGACACGCGGATCGAGTGGTTCCCGCCGGTGATCCTGGCCATGGCGGCCGTGCTGTTCGCCGCCGCGCTGCTGGCCGCCCGGCTGGTACGCCTCGGGGGCCGCAAGCTGATCTCCTGGCTGGACCGGTACGTCCCGGTGTACGTGGGTCATGCCGTCGGGGTGGTGGTCATCGGCCTGCTGGTGGCGGTGTTCGCCAACGACGTGCTGTTCAACGGGTTCGTGGCCAGGGTGAGTGACATCTCGTCCGTCGCCAACGACGGCACGCATCCGGGGGTGCGCCCGCCGGTGTCGGCGTACGTGTCGGGTGGGCCGCGCTCGCTGGTGAGCTGGGAGTCGCTGGGCCGGGAGGGCCGCCGGTTCACCGGGACGGCCGCGACGCCGGCCCGGCTGCGGGCCTTCTCCGGGAGGCCCGCGGAGGAGCCCATCAGGGTTTACATCGGTCTTGACAGCGCGGCCACTCCGCAGGCGCAGGCGGCGCTGGCCGTACGCGAGCTGGAGCGCACCGGCGCGTTCGGCAGGCCCGTGCTGGCCGTGCTCGGCACGACGGGCACCGGCTGGGTCGATCCGCACATCGCCGACACGCTGGAGTACATGTACAACGGCCGCTCCGCGATGGTCGCGATGCAGTACTCGTACCTGCCGAGCTGGGTGTCGTTCCTGGTCGACAGGGAGAAGGCGGCCGCGGCGGGCAGGGCGCTGTTCGAGGCGGTGCGGGAGCGGTGGGCGCGGCTGCCCGCGGGGGAGCGGCCGAGGCTGCTGCTGTCGGGGGAGAGTCTCGGCTCGTACGAGCTGGAGCAGGCGTTCGGCGACCTGGCGGACCTGGTGGCGCGGGCGGACGGCGCGGTGTTCGTGGGCCCGCCGAACGCCAACCCGATCTGGCACCGTCTCACCAGCGGCCGTGATCGCGGCAGCCCCGTGTGGCGGCCCGTCTACCAGGACGGCAGGACGGCCAGGTTCGCCCAGCATCCCTTCGACCTGTACCGGCCGGCCGCGCCGTGGCCGCGCCCGCGCGTGGTCTACCTGCAGAACGCCTCCGACCCCGTCGTGTGGTGGTCGCCGCAGCTCATCTACCGCAGGCCGGCGTGGCTGGAGGGGCCGCGCGGGCCGGGCGTCAACCCGCAGATGAACTGGTTCCCGCTGGTGACGTTCTGGCAGGTGCTGGTGGACATGACGAGCGCGCTGGACGTGCCGCCGGGCCACGGCCACCGGTACGGCGCCAACATCGTCGACGGCTGGGCCGCCGTGGCAGCGCCCCCGGGCTGGGGCCCCAACGACACGTGGCGGCTACGGGCGCTTGTCGGCTAGCTGCTGCGACTCCTCCTTGACCGTCTGGTGCCAGGGCCGCCGCACCGCGCCGGGCGCGAACGGCTCGGGCCTGCCCAGCAGCCTGTCGGACGAATGGAGCTGCCACGGCACGCTGGTCACCATCACGCCGGGCTTGAACAGCAGCCGCGCCTTCAGCCGCAGCGCGCTCTGGTTGTGCAGCAGGTGCTCCCACCAGTGGCCGACCACGTACTCGGGGATGAAGACCGTCACCACGTCGCGCGGCGAGCGCCGGCGGATGGCCTTGACGTAGTCGAGGATCGGCTGCGTGATCTCCCGGTACGGCGAGTCGAGCATCTTCAGCGGCACCGGGATGCCCCGCCGCTCCCACTCCTCCTGCAACTTGCGCGCCTCGTCGCCCTCCACGCCGACCGTGACGGCCTCCAGGGTGGACGGACGGGTGGCGCGGGCGTACGCCAGGGCCCGCATGGTCGGCTTGTGGATCTTCGAGACGAGCACGATCGTGTGGTTGCGGGCGGGCAGCATGGCCGGCTCGTAGTCCTCGGTGAGCTCCAGCTCGGCCGCCACCTTGTCGTAGTGCCGCCTGATGCCCTTCATCATGAGGAACAGGATCGGCATCGCGATCACCACGATCCACGCCCCGACCAGGAACTTCGTCAGCAGCACCACGATCAGCACCAGGCCCGTCATGACCCCGCCGAAGAAGTTGATCACGCGGGAGCGGTGCATCTGGTGGCGGACCCTGGGGTCGGTCTCGGTCTTCAGGTGGCGGGTCCAGTGGATGACCATGCCGGTCTGGCTGAGCGTGAAGGAGACGAAGACGCCGACGATGTACAGGTTCAGCAGGCGGCTGACGTCCGCCTGGAACCCCCACAGCAGCAGGCACGCGCCCAGCGCCAGGATGATGATGCCGTTGGAGAAGGCCAGCCGGTCGCCCCGCGTGTGGAGCTGGCGCGGCAGGTAACGGTCCTGCGCCAGGATCGAGCCGAGCACGGGAAAGCCGTTGAACGCCGTGTTCGCCGCCAGGAACAGGATCAGCGCCGTCACCGCCGAGATCACGATGAACGGCAGCGACCCGCCCCCGAACACCGCGTCGGCCACCTGCGAGATGATCGGCTGCTGGTAGTAGTCGGGGCCGACGGGCGTGCCGTCCGGCTTGAGCAGGTCCTCGGCGACGACGGACGGCTCGGCCACCTTCACGCCCGACGCCAGGCCGAGCGCGATGATGCCGCTGAACATCGTGATCGCGACCAGGCCCATCATCAGCAGCGTCGTGGCCGCGTTCTTGCTCTTGGGCTTCCTGAACGCGGGCACGCCGTTGCTGATCGCCTCCACACCGGTCAGCGCCGCGCAGCCCGACGAGAACGCGCGCAGGACCAGGAACGCCGCGGCGAAGGCGGTGAGGTTCGTCTGCTCGGGCTCGATCGTGAAGTGCGCGCTGGGCGCCTCGAGGTCCTCGCCCAGCACCAGCAGCCGGAAGCCGCCCCAGAGGATCAGGCCCAGAACGGAGATCATGAACGCGTACGTGGGAATGGCGAAGGCGGCGCCGGACTCGCGGATGCCGCGCAGGTTGACCACGGTGAGCAGGACGACGATGACGATGGCGACGGCGGGCTTGTGCTGGCCCACGAACGGGATCGTCGCGCCGACGTAGTCGACGCCGTTCGCGACGGACACCGCGACGGTCAGCACGTAGTCGACCATGAGCGCGCTGGCGACGGTGAGCCCGGCGTTCTTGCCCAGGTTGGTGGTGGCGACCTCGTAGTCGCCGCCGCCGCTGGGATAGGCGTGCACGTTCTGCCGGTACGAGGCCACGACCGTGAGCATCACGACCACGACGGCGATGGCGACCCAGGGACTGAAGGAATAGAAGGAGACCCCGGCCAGGGACAGGATGACCAGGATCTCCTGGGGCGCGTACGCGACGGAGGACAGCGCGTCGCTCGCGAAGACCGGCAGTGCGATCCGTTTGGGGAGTAGTTGCTCGTGGAGCTGCCCGCTTCGCAGGGCGCGCCCCACGAGCAAGCGTTTGACAAGATCCGTTACCTTCGCCACGTAACGAGATGCTAGCCGCATGCCGAGGCCCTAAACGCGGCGCTCCCCCCTGGGGCCATACTGGTGTCCAGCAACCGGCCGACCGCTGACGATGCGGGGGGAAATGCATATAGTGATCATGGGATGTGGCCGGGTGGGATCGACCCTCGCGCACATCCTCGAAGACAGCGGACATTCCGTCGCCATCATCGACCGCGACCCGCAGGCGTTCCGCCGGCTGCGCGCCGGGTTCCGCGGGCGGCGGGTGACCGGCGTCGGCTTCGATCGCGACGTGCTCACCGAGGCCGGCGTCGAATCGGCCACCGCGTTCGTCGCGGTCTCCAGCGGCGACAACTCCAACATCATCTCCGCCCGCGTGGCGCGTGAGACGTTCGGCGTCGACAACGTGGTGGCCCGCATCTACGACCCGCGCAGGGCCGAGGTCTACCAGCGGCTCGGCATCCCCACGGTGGCCACCGTCCGGTGGACCGCCGACCAGATCATGCGCCGCATCCTGCCCGAAGGCGCCGAGCCGCTCTGGCGCGACCCCACCGGCACCGTCGTCCTGGCCGAGGTCACCGTGAACTCCACCTGGATCGGCACCCGCGTCATCGACCTCGAGACCCGCGCCCGCACCCGCGCCGCCTTCATCAACCGCATGGGTGAGGCCGTCACCATCGCCGACGACACCGTGGTGCAGGAAGGCGACGTACTGCACGTCATCGCCGCGGAGAACGACATGGACCGGATCAACAAGGTGCTCGCCGCGGCACCGGAAGAGGACGAGTGAGATGCGCGTCGCCATCGCCGGGGCGGGGGCCGTCGGCCGGTCCATCGCGGCTGAGCTGCTGGAGAACGGGCACGAGGTCCTGCTCATCGACAACGACCCCCGGGCCATCAAGATCGACAGCGTGCCGCGTGCTGAGTGGCTGCTCGCGGACGCGTGCGAGATCGCCTCGCTGGACGAGGCGGGGCTGAACAACTGTCACGTCGTCGTTGCGTCTTCTGGTGATGACAAGGTGAATCTCGTTGTCTCGCTGCTGGCCAAGACGGAGTACGGGGTGCCGCGGGTGGTGGCGCGGATCAACCATCCGAACAATGAGTGGCTGTTCAACGAGTCGTGGGGGGTGGACGTGGCCGTCTCCACGCCGCGACTGCTCAGCGCGCTCGTTGAGGAGGCCGTCAGTGTTGGCGACCTGGTCCGGCTGATGACGTTCCGGCAGGGGCAGGCCAACCTTGTGGAGCTGACCTTGGCGGAGGACGCGCCGGTGGTGGGGCAGCGGGCGGGGTCGGTGCCGTGGCCGGTGGACTCCGCCTTGGTGGCGATTCTGCGGGAAGGGCGGGTGCTGGTGCCCACTGCGGATGATCCGTTGGAGGCGGGGGACGAGTTGTTGTTCGTGGCCAGTCAGGAGGTTGAGGAGGAGCTCGCTCACCTGCTCTCCCAGCACTGAGCCTTGCTCCCACCCGAATCCCGTTTACCGGGCTGGCCGTTGGGAGCCCGCCCCGAGCGGGCCTCGCCTTCGGCTCGGGCTGTGTTCGTCGCGGGATCGCGGCTTCGCCACGATCCCGCAGGCAAGGGGCCTCCCGGCCCCCTGCACCCCTGTGCGTTAACTCGAGTATCAGGACCTCGCACTCAATATTGGAGCGGTCCAGATCATCACTCGGTGTCCTTGGGATGTCGAGGAGATGCATAGACGACCCAGACCATGCGGTTGGAGTCATCGATCGCGTAGCGCACCCGCCCCCCGCTGGTGACCTCGAACTCCCACTGCTCCAAGTCCTTGCCGTTGTGACGATAGGTCGCGAGAGCTCCGCGTAGTCGATGCTGCCGATCGGGACTCGCGCGTGAACGGGGCGCCAGGCGCAGCGTCTCGAAACATCGGCGTGTGTTGGCCAGAGCATGACGGCACAATTCTTCCCAGCCGATGGCTGCGTCGCTGGTGCCGAACCGGATATCCCACTCGTCATCCTGCGGAGGCATCGTGACTCGATCTCCCCGCTTCGGGCTCACGCCGAGACCTGCGCTTGGCCGAAGTCGCCGCTCGTAGCCTGGCGGGCCTTGGCGTAGTCCGCAGGATCAGCCTTGATTCTTGCCGTGGCCCGCCAGCCTGCGATGACCTCCTGAGTGGTGGTGTCAACGTCCAACTCGACCGCGTCGGAGAGCGCTTCGACCAGTTCGAGGGTGAAAGCCCGTAGTTCGTCCCGTGACAGGTGTCGAACCCAGGGAAATACCTCCGGCATGGCGATGACCAGCGCACGTGCAGTGGGGTCGTGTTTGAGCAAGGCAAGGAACAGACGAGATGCGGTGGCCAGCGTCTGATCGCGTTCCTCTTCACGGCTTGCCGCAGTCAGGTAGAAGTCCGGCGCATCCCGATGTGTGACACGGACGCGTCCCAGGCGTGCCGCACGCTCGGCGACTGCGCGGGGATTTCTCGACAAGTCAGAGAAGGTGACGGTGTCGGCAGGGCTGGTGCTCACCCTGCGAGTCTATGTCAGAACGCATTCTGAAGATGATGATTCAAGCGGTCTCCCTCGAGAAGAAGCGCCCTAGGACCGCGGTCCGGGACTGGTGGCCTTTCACATGAAGGACCACGAGGAGCTCCGCGCCAAGTCCTGGATGGTTGCCGCGAGATCTAGTGCATCAGAGCAGCAGTGCAGATTGCGGTCATCGAGCCGTTATGAGCCATTCCTTCACCGCCGCCACCCGGACCTCCAGCGGCCCCCAGGGGATCGGGACGCACTCGTACCCAAGCGAGCCGTAGATGTCCCGGTGAATCCGCTCGAACCGACGAGCCTCCTCGGAGCTGATCCGCCGCGCCGCCGTCGGCGTCACGAACCCGGGGCTGCACACGAACAAGACCGTCTTCTCGTAAATCCGCAGCTCTTCGAGGCGTTCCAACTCTCGCGCCAGCACCGGCGGGACAGGATGGCCGAGGTAGACGGCCAGGGCGTAGGTGCAGATCGGGGAGCGGTCGTAGAAGTGCACGTCGCCCGGCAGGCCGTCGGCCCGCTCCTGGCGCTGCCGTTGCAGGGTGGCGACGTCCGCCACGAAGGACGGGCTCGTCCACGGCTCATCGTCCCCTTCGGCCTGGCGCAGGGCGATGACGTCGGTCGCCGCCTCCTCGACGACGGTGTGGCCGTCGAATTCCAGCCGCCGGAGGATGGCGGTCTTGCCCGCTCCGGGGGTGCCGGTCAGGATGTAGCGCTGCACTGGAACGCTCCTCACATGGTCCTGGATCCGGACGCCGTTCGACGACTGATCGTCCTGATCCGTTGGTCGTTGGGGTGCCAGGACGGTGGCGGTGAAGCCGGAGAACGCGCCGCGAGGGGCGGCGGAAGCGCCGGTCGGCGCATGGCGCGGGGCTCGGCGCGCATGGCGCGGGGCTCGGGGCGCATGGCGCGGGATGCCGGTGCGGCAGGGGAGGTGACCGTCCGGGCTGCAGCGTATCAGGCGAGCGCGGTGGAGTTGCTGCGCCCTGACGGCGGCGCGCCTGGCGTGAGACGCCGCGCATGGGTGGTCGACATCACCCTTGGCCCGCCACACCGCGCGGATGATCTTTCAGTCCGATCGGCCGAGCCTCGGCGGCATCCCGGCCACGCAAGGGGGTTTCGGTCCCTCCGGTGTGCAGGCCCGATGGCCTGCACAGACGTCCCACCGATCACTTTGGTTTACACCCGCTTTAGGGAAATATTCCGTTTTAGATGACAAGTCGGTATCGGTCCCGACAGAATGCGGTGCCATCCAGCGTCTACCGCAACTGGAGGAAACCCCCTATGCGTAGACCCCTTGGGGTACTCGCCGCAGCCGTCAGCCTGGCAGCGATCGCAGCGCCCGTGAGCGCCGCGCAGGCTGCCGCGGCGTCGGAGACGGCGCGGTGTCGCGTGAGTGTGGCAAAGCCGCAGGTCAGCGACACACTGAAGATTCAGACCTCCGCCGCTCGCCGCGGCTGCTTCAATTCCGCGCTGCTGCGCATCCGCATCCTGCGGGCCGTCCCGGGCAAGGACCCGGTCGTCAAGAGCGGCGCCACCAGGAAGGGCCGCCTCACGCTCACGCTCGCCTGCGCGCCCGGCACCTACTACGCGACCGCCACCGACTACCGCGGCCGTCCCGTCAAGTCCAAGGCCGTCAAACTGACCTGCACGCCGGGCAGCGGCACGCCGGGTCCGGGAACGCCGACCCCCAGCCCGAGCACGCCCGCTCCCTCCCCGAGCACGACGGCGCCCGCGCCGAACCCCACCACCTCGACGCCGTCCACCGGCACCGTCGGCACGGCCGAGGAGAACGAGGTCGTCGCGCTGGTCAACGCCGAGCGGGCCAAGGGCGGCTGCTCCGCCGTCAAGCACGACCCGCAGCTTCGCGCCGCCGCCTTCGGGCACTCGGCCGACATGGCGGCGAAGAACTACTTCAGCCACACCTCCCAGGACGGCCGCTCCTTCATGGACCGGATCAGGGCGGCAGGCTTCACCGGGGGCTCAGGCTGGGCCGAGAACATCGCCAAGGGGCAGCGCACGCCTGCCGCGGTCATGCAGTCCTGGATGAACAGCTCCGGGCACAAGGCGAACATCATGAACTGCAAGTACAACTTGATCGGTGTCGGCCTGGCGAAGGACTCGTCGGGCACGCTCTACTGGACGCAGGACTTCGCGGCCAGGTGATCTCCCGCGGGTGATCGGGTTTCGCCTGCGATGAGGGCCGGGGTTCTCCGGGTGCTGAGGCGCCGGAGCCTCGGCCCTGTTCATGACCCCGTACTCGTGGCGGTTCGCCGGTCGGGGTGTCGACCACCTTCTCGAAGGCGGCGGGGGCCGCTCTGTTATCGTGCCGCCACCCACGCGTGCACCGGTACGTGGTCCGACCACCCCTTCCTGGCGTGATCGACGAAGCAGCCCCGCATGCGGCCGTCGCCCGCGAACACGTAGTCGATCTTCCGTTTCCGGGTGACGTAGGTCCAGCGCTCGCGCGGGTCGCACTCGTCGCGTCCCTCATAGGCGGCGGCAGCGGCGCGCGGGACGAGATTGAGATCGCCCCCGACGACACCCCGGCGGCCGAGCGCGAACAGCTCGCGGAGCTGCCGGTGCCGGTAGGGCGCGCCCTTCTGCCGGTCGTCGTAGACCGAGCCGGACGACAGGTGCGCGGTGCAGAACGCCCGGTCGGCCGTGCAGATCGCGGGCCTGCGCAGCCCCCAGGGCGGGGTCGTCAGTGCGTGCACCTCGAAGCGGGCGTCCTGCCGGGCCAGGGCCAGGGTGACGCTCTGCACGCCGCGTGCCCGGCCGTTCCAGTCGGGGGAGCACTGGTACGGCGAGCCGTCCGGGTGGGCGAACGCGGCCGACTTGACGCTCCACGGCCGGCCGGTGCGCGCCTCCAGTTCGCGTTCCAGGCCGGCGTCAGCGCCCGTGCAGAACTCCTGGAGGAAGATGACGTCCGCCTTGGTGGCCAGTACGGCGACGTGCCAGGCCAGCTCGGCGGTGGTGCGGCGGTGGAGGGGGCAACCGCTGTACGTGCCCGCGCAGACGTTCCACGTCATTACGTGCAGCGGGGCGACCTGGGTGGGCACATCGAGGGATAACAGGGTGGCGATCACGAGATGTCGCAGCATCGGTGGTCATTCCGTCACGAGGGAGGAGCGCAGGCGGCCCATTTCCCTGGCGATCGTGGCCACCGTCCAGTGGGCGTTGAGGCCGCTCGGGTTGGGCAGCACCCACACGCGGGCCCCGCCCACCGTCTCCGGCTGCGGACCGATGACCGCCTTGGGGCGGGCGAACGCGGTGCGGTAGGCGGAGATGCCGAGCACGGCCAGCACCTTCGGGCCGAGCGCGGCGACCTTGGCGGCCAGGGCCTCGCCGCCCGCCACCAGTTCCTGGCTGGTCAGCTCCGCGGCCTTGGCGCTGGCCCGGGGGACGATGTTGGTGATGCCCAGCCCGTACGAGGGGAGCAGGTGCTGCTCGGCGGGCGCGAGCAGGCGCGGCGTGAAGCCGGACAGGTGCAGCGCCGGCCAGAAGCGGTTGCCGGGGCGGGCGAAGTGGTGGCCGGTGGCCTCGGACATGAGGCCGGGGTTGATGCCGCAGAACAGCACGTCGAGGGAGGGGCCGAGGACGTCGTCGAGCACATGCCGGAGGTTAGCCGATGAAAGGGCGTAAGCAGGCCGTGTTCTGTGGCCGGCGAGCGGGCGTGATCAGCCCATGTCCTCCAGCCTGCGGCCCTTGGTCTCGCGCACCCACTTGCTCACGAAGATGAACGACAACACCGCGAAGAGCGCGTACATGGCGTAGGTGACCGGCAGGTTCCACTCCGCCAGCGCCGGGAACGACACCGTGATCAGCCAGTTCGCGATCCACTGCGCGGCGGCGGCGACGCCCAGGGCGGCGGCGCGGATGCGGTTGGGGAACATCTCGCCCAGCAGCACCCAGACGACCACGCCCCACGACAGCGCGAAGAACAACACGAACAGGTTCGCCGCCACCAGCGCGATCGCGCCCTGCGGGTCGGGCAGCGAGACCGACTCGCCCTCGCCCCCCGCGAAGCTGAACGCCCACGCGGCCGTGGCCAGGCCGACCGCCATGCCGGCCGAGCCGATCAGGAGCAGCGGCTTACGGCCGATCTTGTCCACGAGCGAGATCGCGATGAACGTGCCCACGATGTTGATGATCGAGCTGGAGAAGCTGATCAGCAGGGAGTCGCTCTGGTTGATGCCGACCGACTGCCACAACACGGACGAGTAGTAGAAGATCACGTTGATGCCGACGAACTGCTGGAAGACCGACAGCACGATACCGATCCACACGATCGGCAGCAGACCCATCGTCCGGCCGCGCAGGTCCTTCAGGCCGGGGACGCGTTCGGTGCGCAGCACGTGCTGGATCTCGGTGATGCGGTTGTCGAGGTCCACGTCGTCGCCCTCGATCTCGGCCAGCACCTCGCGGGCGCGCCGCGTCCGTCCGGACATGACCAGGTAGCGGGGCGACTCGGGGATGGTGGAGGCGAACAGCAGGAACAACAGGGCGGGCACGACGCAGACGCCCAGCATCCACTGCCACGCCTCCAGCCCCCACAGCTCGTTGTTGACGTCGCCGCCCGCCAGGCGGGCGATCAAATAGTCGACGAGCTGCGCGACCGCGATGCCGAGCACGATGGCGAGCTGCTGGAACGATCCCAGCCGCCCCCGGTAGGCGGGCGGGGCGACCTCGGCGATGTAGGCCGGGCCGAGCACGGACGCCATGCCGATCGCGAAGCCCGCGATGACCCGCCAGAACCCCAGGTCCCACACCGCGAACGGCAACATCTGCCCGATCGAGCTGACCGCGAACAGCAACGCCGCGACCTGCATGGAGCGCGTACGCCCCCATCGGTCCGCCAGGCCGCCGCCCACCCAGGCGCCCACGGCGGAGCCCAGCAGCGCGATCGCCACCACGAAGCCGGTCTCGAACGAGCCCACCTGGAAGTGCTTCTGGATGCCGATGACGGCGCCGTTGATGACGGAGCTGTCGTACCCGAACAGGAACCCACCGATGGCGGCGGCCGCCGTGATGAAGATGACGTGCCCTAGATGCTCATGATGGGTGTATTGCGTAGCCATGCGGTTACCTCCCCGAATGGTCGGGGAACTACCCGGCGATCACTCACCTATTCCATCAAGGTCGCAGCTCAGAGGCGTGGGTCGACCGGTTCGGACTCCAGGGCGAGCACGGCGAAGACCGGCTCGTGCACCCGCCAGCCCGCCTCACCGTCCGCCAGCCGCGACAGCGCCTCCAGGCCGAGGGCGTACTCGCGCAGCGCCAGCGACCGCTTCTTGCCGAGGAAGCGGCGCCGCAGCACGTCCAGCGACTCGGTGTAGTCGGGGCCGTAGATGATGCGCAGGTACTCGCGCCCGCGCACCTTCACCCCCGGCTGCACCCGGCCGGGCACGTACGAGGCGGGCTTGACCACCATGCCCTCGCCGCCGTCCGCCGTCATCGACTCCCACCACGCGGTCGCCGCCGCCCTGGACTCCGGCGAGTCCAGCGTGACGAACACGTGCCGGGTCGCGGTGATCAGCGGCGAGTCGAGCAGCGCGAGCGTGGACAGGTGCCAGGCGTGCGGCTCCAGCGCCGTGGCCCGCCCCTCGCAGGCCAGGATCTGGAACGGAGCCACCCGGATGCCCTCCAGCCCGTCGACGGGCCAGCAGTAGCGGGCATAAGCGTCGCGAAACAGGGCAGCGTTCTGCGAGCGGCGGCGGGCGCGGTCAAGCAGATCGCTCACACCCAGCCCGCGCCCGGCCGCCGCCTCCAGCGCCGCGACCGCCTCCGGCAGCGCCGCGCGGGCCGCCGCGCCGACGGAGGCGTACTGCGACCTGATCAGCTCCCCGGCCTTGGCCGACCAGGGCAGCAGCTCGCAGTCGAGCACCACCCAGTCGGACTCCAGCGCGGGCCACAGCGGCGCGCACGCCTCCCGCAGCCGCTCCACGAGCGGCGCGGTGTCGGCGAAGAACGGCCGTCCCGTACGGGTGTAGAGCGCGCCCGCGCTGCCGTCGTCCACCCCGAACCTGGCCGCGGCCACCTCCGGCGTCCGGCACAGCACGGCCACGGCCCGCGAGCCCATGTGCTTCTCCTCGCACACGACCTCGCGCACCCCCGCCGCGGCGAACTCCTCGAACGCCTCGTGCGGGTGCTCCAGGTAGCCGTCGAGCCTGGACGTCTCCGGCGGGGCCATGGTCGGCGGCAGGTACACCAGCCAGCGCGGATCCACCGCGAAGCGGCTCATGACCTCCAGCGCGGCGGCGGCGTTCTGCTCCATGACCTTGACCCGGCCGCCGGTCCTGGTCTCGACGTGCCGGGTGCCGGTCACGTCGTTGATGTCCAGCATGCCCGGGTCGCGGCCGCCGGTGGCCGACAGCGGCTTCGCCGGCTCGTACCACATCTTCTCCGCCGGAACCTGGACGAGCTGACGCTCCGGGTAGCGCAGCGCGGTCAGGTGGCCGCCGAACACGACGCCCGTGTCGAGACAGATGGTGTTGTTCACCCATTCGGGGGAGATCGTGGGGGTGTGGCCGTAGACGACCATGGCCTTGCCCCGGTACTCGTCGGCCCACGGGTAGCGGACCGGCAGGCCGTACTCGTCGGTCTCGCCCGTCGTGTCGCCGTACAGGGCGAACGCCCGCACCCGGCCCGACGCGCGGCCGTGGTACTCCTCCTTCAGCCCCGCGTGCGCGACGACCAGCCGGCCGCCGTCCAGCCGGTAGTGGCTGAGCAGGCCGTCCATGAACGTCCTCGCCCGCGCCACGAACTCGGGCGGCTGCGCGGCGAGCTGGTCGAGCGACTCCTGCAGACCGTGCGCCACCTTCACCTTGCGGCCGTTCAGCGCGCGCACCAGCTTCTGCTCGTGGTTGCCCGACACGCAGATCGCGGTGCCCGCCTCCACCATGTCCATGACCAGGCGCAACACGCCCGGCGTGTCCGGCCCGCGGTCCACCAGGTCGCCGACGAACACCGCCGTCCGCCCGTGGGGGTGCCGCAGACCCTCCCAGCCCAGCTCGCGCAGCAACGTCTCCAGCTCCGAGCGGCAGCCGTGCACGTCGCCGATGATGTCGAACGGGCCCGTCAGCTCCGTCTTGTCGGACCACGCCTTCTCGTACGCGATCGTGGCGGCCTCGACCTCCTCCAGGCCGCGCAGCACGTGCACCCGCCTGAAGCCGTCGTTGGAGATCTTGCCGAGCGAGCGCCGCAGGTCCTTGCGCTGCCTGATCACCACGCCGGGGCCGAAGTCACGGTCCGGGCGGGCCGTGTTCCGCTCGATCGCCACCTCCTCCGGCACGTCCAGGACGATCGCGTCGGCCAGCACGTCGTGCCGCCTGGCCAGGTCGATGAGGCTCTTGCGGGCGGCGTACTGCACGTTCGTGGCGTCCACCACCGTGAACAGCCCCCTGGACAGGCGCACGCCGACGATGTGGTGCAGCAGGTCGAACGCCGCCGGGGTGGCCGCCTGGTCGTTCTCGTCGTCCGAGACCAGGCCGCGGCAGAAGTCGGACGAGATGACCTGCGTGGGCTTGAAGTGCCTGCGCGCGAACGTGGACTTGCCGCTGCCCGACACCCCCACGAGCACCACCAGGGAGAGCTCAGGAACGCTGATCAAGGGTGAACACTCCCATCTGGGTCGGCGGGCCGAGCTCGGGGTCGTCGTCGCCGACCGGGGCGAAGGCGACCTGGTAGCCGTACCGGCCGGCCACCCGGGTGGCCCAGCCGGCGAACTCCGCTCTCGTCCACTCGAAACGGTGGTCGGGGTGGCGCAGGCCGGTCAGGAACTCGTAGCGGACGTTGTACTCGACGTTCGGGGTGGTGACCAGCACGTGGCGGGGCCTGGCGCGGCCGAACACCACCTGTTCCAGCGCCGGCAGGCGCGGCGGGTCCACGTGCTCGATCACCTCCATGAGCACCGCGGCGTCGTAACCGGACAGGCGCTTGTCGGTGTACGTGAGCGCGCCCTGGAACAGGGTGAGGCGGGCGCGCCTGGCGTCGGGCATGCGGTCGAGGCGGAGTTTGCGGGCGGCGATGGTGAGGGCCATCGGGGAGACGTCCATGCCGGAGACCCGGGCGAATCTGGGCCTGGTGAGCAGGGCGCCGACCAGCTCGCCCTGGCCGCAGCCGAGGTCGATCACGGTGGTCGCGCCGAGTTCCTCCAGCTTGGTGAGGATGGCCTCGCGGCGGAGGGTGTTGAGGGGCTTCGGCTTGGGGGTGGTGGGCTGGTCCTGGGGGAGGGGCTCAGGGTGAGGGCCGGCGGCTTCGGCTTCTGCGGCGGCTGCCTCGTCGGCGGCTTCGGCTTCTGCGGCGGCTGCCTCGTCGGCGGCCGTCACGTTCGCGGGGGCGTCCTCCTCGACCGCCGGTTCCAGCTCCTCCTCCGTCTCGTCGCCCAGCTCGGCCAGCCGCGCCAGCGCCGTGCGCGCCAGGGCCCAGCGCCGTCCCAGGTACCGCCGGGTGATCAGGCCGCGCTCCGGATGGCCGCCCAGCCACCCTTCACCGGCCCTGATCAGCTTGTCCACCTCGTCGGGCGCGACCCAGTAGTGCTTGCCGTCGTCGAGGACCGGCAGCAGCACGTACAGGTGGTTGAGCGCGTCGGCGAGGCGGATGGCGCCACGCAGGGTGAGCCCGACATATCGGGACTCGCCCCACTCGGGGAAACCGTCGTCCAGCGGCACCGGCCGTGCGTCCACCTCCCAGCCGAGCGGCTCGAACAGCCTTCGCGCCAGCTCAGGACCGCCCCGGCAGGGCAGCGCGGGCAGCCGCAGCTCCAGCGGCAGCGGCGTGCCGGGCAACTCGGGCCTGGCCTTGCACCGCCCGGCCCGCGCCGTGCGGAACACGTCGGCCAGCGCCACCGCCAGCAGCGACGAGGCCGCGTACGGGCGGTCGTTGACGTACTGCGACAGGGTGAAGTCGGGGGAGTTCTTGCCGCGCGACCTGACCAGGGCGATCGGGTCCACGTCCAGCAGGAGCGCCACGGTGCAGCGCTCCTCGGCCGCTTCCGGATAGAACACCGTGGCCTTGCCGAACGACTGGCTGAACTCCTGCACGCGATCGGGGTGCTTGTGCAGGAGAAAGCCCAGGTCGGTGGCGGGCCTGGCGGTGGTCGTGATCGTCAGCAGCACATCCCAAGTCTGCCGCAACCTCGCAAAGCGCCGCCAACCGATTACCGCCCGCGCGCCCACCCCGAACCGCCGCCCACCCCGAACCGCCGCCCACCCCGAACCGCCGCCCACCCCGAACCGCCGCCCACCCCGAACCGCCGCCCACGCGGGGCCGCCGCCCATGCGGGGCCGCCGCCGCGCTGGGCCGCCCGGCCGGGCAGCCGTGTGGCCGGTCGTCACACGTGGGGCAGCACCTCGGCGGCGATCAGCTCCAGGTGCTCCAGGTCGCCCAGGTCGAGGATCTGCAGGTAGATCCGCTCGGCCCCGATCCCCGCGAACTGCCCGATCTTCTCCAGAACCTCCTCCGGCGTCCCCGCCAGACCGCCCTCCCGCAGCCGATCGGGATCCTCACCGATGGCGGTGGCGCGCCGCTCGACCTCCGCACGGTCCTTGCCGACCACGGTCGTCTGCGCCGCCGAGAGCCGCAGGGTCCGCCCGGTCCCCTCGCAGGCCTGGCGCACCCGGTCGAAGGCGTCGCGGGTGTCGCCCACGGTGTGGAACGGCACGTTGTACTCGTCGGCGTACGCGGCGGCCAGGCGGGGCGTGCGCTTGGCCCCGATCCCGCCGATGATCACCGGCGGCCGGGGCCGCTGGGCGGGCTTGGGCAGCGCGGGGGAGTCGGCCAGCCGGTAGTAGCTGCCCTCGAAGGAGTAGCTCTCCTGCGCCGCCCACAACCCGGTGAGGATCTCCAGTTGCTCCTCGAACCGCCCGAAGCGCTCGTTCATCGGCGGGAACGGGATGCCGTAAGCGGAGTGCTCGCCGTCGAACCAGCCGGTGCCGAAGCCCAGCTCGACCCGGCCGCCGCTCATCTGGTCGACCTGCGCCACGGTGATCGCCAGCGGCCCCGGCAGCCGGAACGTGGCCGGCGACACCAGCGTGCCCAGCCTGATGCCGGACGTCTCCCTGGCCAGGCCGGCAAGGGTGATCCACGCGTCGGTGGAGCCGGGGCCCTGGTCGCCGGCGCCGATGCGCTGGTAGTGGTCCGACCGGAAGAAAGCGTCGAAACCCAGGCGTTCGGTGGCCTGGGCGACGGCGAGCAGGTCGTCATAGGTGGCGCCCTGCTGGGGCTCGGTGAAGATCCGCAGCTTCATGGTCCACATTATCCGCACACAACGGACGTGAACCGGAAAAGGCCCGCGCCGCGCCGTACGGGCTTGCTAGCGTGCGGGGGCAGTGCTGTAAGTAGCCGACCGAACACTCGGGGTGGCCCATGCCTCGGCACAAGAGGGAGCCCGGCCTGCTCCCGCGCCCGTTCGCCGTTCTCGGGGCGCTCGCGCTCGCGGCCGGCACCGTCACGGTGGTGCGCCTGCTACCGGCGGACGCCACCGCGCCGTCGCGTCCGCCTGCCGCGCGCCCGTCCGGCACGCCGCCGCCGACTCCGGCGGGGGCGCCGCACGCGGCGTTCGTGGGGTTCGTGGACACGGCCCGCGAGCCCACGTTCGACCTGCCAGGACAGGCGCGTCGCACGGGGGTGCGCCGGTACGCGCTCGGCCACCTGGTGGCGGGCGGCGACGGCTGCTCACCCAAGTGGAGCGGCCTGCCGGACACGGACCCGCCGGTCATGGCCGGCGGCGCGGACCAGAGCGCCGCAACGGCTGACGACGCGAGCCAGGACAGCGACGTCCCCGATCAGGAAGGCGCCGGGGCCGCCCGCGCCCACACCCGCGCCGGCCTTCTCGACCCGGGCAGGAACCCGGTGGCCAACCGGATCGGCAAGCTGAGGGCGATGGGCGGCGACGCCGCGCCCGTGTTCGGCGGCCCCGACGGCCCGGAGCTGGCCGCCACCTGCACCAGGCCGGGCGGCCTTGCCGCCGCGTACCGCCGGGTGGTCGGCGCGTTCGACGCCGAGGCCGTCGACTTCGAGGTGCGTGACAGCGCCGACCGGGCCGCGGTGCTGCGCCGCGCGCGGGCGATCCACGCCGTGCAACGCGAGCGGCGGCTGAAGGTGAGTTTCTCGCTGCCGCTGCGCCGCGACGGCCTGGCCCCCGGCGACGCAGCGATGTTGCGCGCCACCCGCGAGGCGGGCGCCGAGGTCGGCACGGTCAACCTGCTGGCCGCCATCGAGCCGCGCAGCACGCGGGGCGCCCGGCTGGGGCTGGTGGCGGCGTCCGTGCGGGCGGCGGCGGAGCAGGTCGCGCGGGCTCATGGCCTGACGGACCCCGTGGCGGCGTGGCGCAGCATCGCGCTGACGCCGGTGCTGGCGGACGCGGGTGACATGAGCGAGCGCGACGCCCGTACGCTCGCCGATTACGCCGCCCGTCGCGGCCTCGCATGGTTGTCACTGCGCGGAGTCACCCCAAAGCCGGACGTTTCCCGAATTCTTTGGCGAAGTCCTGCCTGAAGATAGGATTCCGCTGACAGAGAGGCAACAGTCAGCAGGGGGAGGGCGTGATGGCGACACGTCCCGACACCGCGCGCAAGCTGCTGCTCTACTGGATGTACGGCACGATGGGCCTGGTCTGGCTCATGTCCGTCGTCTACATCACCGGCGACGCGGTGAGCGGCAAGCTGCCCGTCGGCACATCGGTGGTCAACGCCGTCCTGGTGACCGGCTTCTTCGTGCTCAGCCCGATGCTGCTGACCGAGGCCTTCGAGCACCGTCCGAAACCCACGCTGAAGCTGCTGGCCGCGGGCCTGATGTCGGTGGTGCTGTTCTTCACCTCGCCTCTCGACGGCGCGTCGACGGCGATGTGGATGCAGACGCTGACCTTGTGGATGTCGCTGGCCGCCCTCTATCTGCCGCTGCGCGCGACGATCGTGCTGGCGGCGTCGCTGTCCGCCGGCGTCGCGGCCTACGCCGGCTTCGTGACCGGCCAGCCCTGGCAGAGCATCCTGCTCATCGAGGCGCTCAACTCGTTCATCATGATCGCCGCCATGCTCGTGTGGCGCTGGTTGTGGTGGGTGATCAGGGACGCGCACAAGAGCCGCGAGGCCAGGGCCAGGCTGGCCGTGGCGGAGGAGCGGCTGCGTTTCGCCCGCGACCTGCATGACCTGCTCGGGCACAGCCTGTCGGTCATCACGCTGAAGAGCGAGCTGGCCGCCAAGCTGGCGACCAAGGACACGGACCGGGCCGCCGCCGAGATGGCCGCGGTCCGCGCGCTGGCCGGTGAGTCGCTGTTCGAGGTGCAGCAGGCGGTGCACGGCTACCAGGCGCTCGACCTGGACGAGGAGCTCGCGGGGGTGCGCGCGGCGCTGGAGGCCGCCGGGGCGAGCTGCGTGATCGAGGCCAGCACGGACGGCCTGTCGCCGTCCGCCAGGATGCTGCTGGCCTGGGCGGTGCGCGAGGGCGGCACGAACATCCTCAAGCACAGTGCGGCCACGCGGTGCGTGATCAGGATCGACGAGGGGGTGCTGGAGATGGTCAACGACGGGGTGACGGACCTGGGGGCGGCGCCGGGGAGCGGCCTGCGCGGACTGTCGGAGCGGCTGCTCACGGAGGGCGGCTCGTTCTCCGCCGGCCCCACGCAGGGCGGGCACTTCCTGCTGCGCGCGGCGGTGCCGGCGTGAAGGTCTTCGACCGGCTGCGGAACGCCAGCAAACTGACCAAGGTCCGCTGGCTGATGGTCTACTGCGCGGACCTGCTGCTGCTGGTCCCGCTCTTCGGCTACTACGACCTGTATCTGCGCTGGCGGGAGTTCGGGGTTCCGCTGTGGCTGGTCCTCATCGGCGCCGTCCTGCTGCTGATCTTCAACGTGCTCAGCACGCGTCCGTTCAGGATCGCCGTGCGCGGCGGGAAGCGTCCCGCCGCCATCCTGGCGATCACCGGGGTGATCGCGGTGCTGCTGGCCGCGGCCGGGCAGGTGTTCGCGCTGCCCACCTGGCTGGCGCTGCTGGCGCTGTTCGTGCGCGTCCGCACCGCCATCGCCGTGTGCGCCGTGTCGATCGTGCTGTTCAACGTGTACGCCTCGCTCGCCGGGAACTTCACCGTCCCGCTGCTGATCTTCGTGCAGACCGTCTTCACCACGATCAGCGTCGGCGCCCTGCTGGCCAACCTCAAGCTGTGGCGGCTCACCATGGAGGCGTACGAGGGGGAGGAGGCGATGGCCAAGCTGGCGGTCTCGGAGGAGCGGCTGCGTTTCGCCCGCGACCTGAACGACCTGCTCGGCCGCAGCCTCACCGACGTCGCCGTCCGCACCGAGCAGGCGGAGCGGAGGCTGCGCGGGGACCCGGAGGCGGCGGCGGCCGAGATGTTCGAGGTGCGCGACCTTTCCCGGCGCTCGCTGCGCGAGGTGCGCACCGTCGTGCAGAACTACCGCGCCATGGACCTGGACGAGGTGCTGTCCAGCGTGCGCGCGGTGCTGGAGGCGGCGGACGTGCGCTGCACGGTGCGCGCGGACACCGGCTCGCTGCCGGCCGAGACCAGGACGCTGCTGGCCACCGTCGTACGCGAGGGCGCGACGAACGTACTGAAGCACAGCAGGGCAGAACGCTGCACGATCACGATCGAGAACGGGGTGCTGGAGATGTCCAACGACGGGGTCAGCGGACCGGTCGGCGAGCACGCGCCGATCGGCCTGGCCGGGCTCGCGCAGCGGGTGCGCGCGGCGGGCGGCACCCTGGAGGCCGAGCCCGTGGCGGGCGGCCGCTACCTGCTGCGGGCGGCGGTGCCCGCATGACGACCCGCGTGCTGCTGGCCGACGACGAGCACCTGATCCGCGGCGCCATCGCGGCGCTGCTCGACCTGGAGGACGGCATCGAGGTCGTCGCCCAGGTGGGCAGGGGCGACGAGGTGCTGGCCGCGGTGGCCGAGCACCGTCCCGACGTGGCGGTGCTCGACATCGAGATGCCCGGGATGGACGGGTTGAGCGCGGCCGAGCAGATCAGCTCCCAGTGCAAGATCGTCATCCTGACCAGCCTGGGCCGCCCCGGCTACCTGCGCAGGGCCATGGCGGCCGGCGTCAGCGGCTTCCTCGGCAAGGACGCCTCGGCCGAGGAGCTGGCGATGGCCATCCGCAAGGTCCAGTCCGGCGGACGCTACCTGGACGCGGAGCTGGCGGCGGCGGCGATGGCGGCCGGGGACAGCCCGCTGACCGAGCGCGAGCGCGACGCGCTGCGCCTGGCCGCCGAGGGTGCCACGATCTCCAGGATCGCCGCGGAGCTGCACCTGACCGAGGGCACCGTGCGCAACTACCTGTCCAGCGCCATGACCAAGCTCAACGCGCAGAACCGGCTGGAGGCCATCCGCACGGCCCAGCAGATGGGCTGGCTCTGACACCAGGCAATTCCACACAGAACGCCTGTCTGTTCCGGCACTGAGCCCAGGCCCTCACCCGAGCTGTACTCATCTTCGGCCGCCGATACGCGGCGGCCTGTCATCAGGAGACCGCAGCCGGCCGACTGGCCGCGGTCATCCGACAGAGGGGGAGAGATGGGTACGACAGGGGCCACCGAGAGACGTTCGAGAGCCACCGTCCTGCGCCGGCACGGCGTGCGCGCGCTGACCGCGGGCGCCGCGCTGGCGGCCTCACTGCTGGCCGTGGCCGGCCCGGCGCACGCCGCCGCCAACGTGAGCGTGTCGGCGCCGATCCTGCAGATCACCGCGGACGGCGCCAACGACGCCATCACGGTGACGCAGGTGGGCGGCAGGCTGGTGGTCAGGAACGACGGCGGGCTGCTGTTCCCCGGCGCCGGTTGCGTGGCGACCGCCAAGAACGTGTCGGTGTGCGACGCGGACGGTGTCACCACCATCGCGGCGGACACGGGCGCAGGGGACGACACGCTGACCAACAGGACCACGCTGCGCTCGAGGGTCGTCCTCGGCGCCGGCTCGGACCAGTTCTTCGGCGGTACGGCCGTGGACATGGCGGCCGGCGAGGCAGGCAACGACCGGATGGCCGGCAACACGGGCAACGACGTGCTGATCGGCGGCGACGGCGTGGACAGCGCGAACGGCGGTGACGGCGTCGACAAGTGCGACGCCGAGACCGTCACGGCCTGCGAGTAAGGAAAGGGCGCTCCCGGCCGCGGTCTCAGGTACGCGGCCGGGAGCGCCGGGTCCGGCGGCCGGTGTCAGCAGGTGACGTAGGCGGACCGGCTGGCGGCCTTGTAGGAGCAGGAGTCGACGAGCTTGCCGGTGGCGTTGCGCACGTAGGCGGTGTCCTGGTCGTTGTTCCACACGTACTGCCTGCGGTTCCAGAACACGCTGCTCGTGCCGTCGCCGCCCTGCCCGGTGCGCAGCGTGATCCGCTTCTTCGGCCCCAGCACCGCGTCCGCGCCGAACTCGTAGGTGTAGCCGGTCTTGTCCCGCACGCTCCAGCCTTCGAGGTCGATGGCCTTCCTGGTGGTGTTGAGCAGGGTGACGTACTCGGCGTTCAGCGAGGCGTTGGAGCGCCGGTCCGCCCCCGGCGAGTCGTAGTAGATCTTCACGATCTGGAGGGCGGGGGCGGCGGCCTGGGCGGGCAGCGCCGCGCCGAACGTCGCACCGGCAGCGAGCAGCGCTGCGAGCGTGGAGGCGAGTCTCACCGTCGAGTTCCTTCACGAATGTATGGGGCTTATGTGACGGATGTAGGACGGTGGAGGGTGGCTCCTGGTTGTCCCCGCGCGGACCATATGTACGGGGTTCGGGAGCGTTCTCGCGAGACGTCTCGAAAGCGTCACGGCCCTTGACTGCATGGACACCCGGAATTTACGTTCGCGGTACTTATCCGGTTCAGCAGGCCCTGCCGGGCCTGCGATCTATGAACAGAGAATCGCTCACCGGTCCTTTCGCGCGGGCGTGTTTCGTGTCAGCGCTGGGAGCGCTCCCAAGGGCCGGGCCAATCGGGGGTCTGACAGGCGTACACACCTTCGCGCCAGAGCGCGGAGGAAGGAGAGAAGCGATGCGTAACCGGGCTCGGATCATGATTCCGCTCGTAGCGGCGGGCCTCCTCGCCACGGCCTGCTCCGGCGGCGGAGCCACGCCGACCCCGCCGGCCTCCCAGCCGCAGAGCCAGGGTGCGGCGGCCAACCCCGACCAGCTTCCGCGCAACGAGACCCTCTACACCACAGGCACCCAGTGGGGGCCGCCGCCGAACTTCAACCCGATCAGGGAGTGGGACTCGGCGGTCGGCACCAAGGGCCTGGTGTACGAGACGCTGTTCCACTACGACCCCAACGCCGCCAAGCTCAACGGCTGGCTGGCCGAGAGCGGCTCGTGGGCCGACGACACGACCTACCAGGTGAAGCTGCGGCAGGGGATCAAGTGGGCCGACGGCCAGCCCTTTACCGCCAAGGACGTCGTCTTCTCCTTCGAGCTCGGCAAGATGGAGACCATCCCCTACCACCACCTGTGGGACTGGCTGAAAACCGTCGAGGCGGTCGACGACCAGACCGTGAAGTTCACCTTCACCAAGGCCAACTACCAGCAGTGGGACTTCAACCTCTACAGCCGCTCCATCGTCCCCGAGCACATCTGGAAGGGCCGCTCGGAGCAGGAGGTGCTCGACGGGATCAACGAGAACCCGGTCGGCACGGGCGCGTACAAGTTCCTGAGCAAGGACCAGGACCGCGTGGTCCTGCAGCGGCGCGACGACTGGTGGGGCAAGACGGCGCTGAACATGGAGCCCAAGCCGCGCTACATCGTCGACATCGCCACGCCCAGCAACGAGGTCGCGATGGGCATGCTGCTGCAGAAGGGCCTGGACCTCAGCAACAACTTCCTGCCCGGCGTGGCCAACCTGGTCAAGGGCAACTTCGGGCTGACGACCTTCTACAACGAGCCGCCGTACATGCTGTCGGCCAACACCGCGTGGCTGGTGCCCAACACCACGAAGAAGCCGATGGACGACCCGGCCTTCCGCAAGGCGCTGGCCTCCTCGGTGGACGTCAAGAAGATCGTCGAGAGCGTCTACGGCAACCTCGTCAAGGCCGCCAGCCCCACCGGCCTGCTGCCGCAGTGGGACAAGTACGTGGACCAGAGCGTGGTCTCCTCCGCGGGCTTCACCTTCGACGCGGCCAAGGCCAAGAAGCTGCTGTCCGACGCCGGGTACAAGGACGGCGACGGCGACGGGTACGTGGAGAACAAGGACGGCTCCAAGATCAGCCTGACCCTGATCGTGCCGTCCGGCTGGACCGACTGGATGGAGTCGGCCAGGTCCATCTCCGCCAGCGCCAAGAGCGCCGGCATCCAGATCACGCCGGAGTTCCCCGACTTCAACGCGCTGGTCGAGCAGCGCGCCAAGGGCGACTTCGACCTGCTCATCAACAACGAGCGGCAACTGTCGAACTCGCCGTACACCTACTACGAGTACATGTTCCAGCTCCCGGTGCAGAAGCAGCAGAACACCGTCAACTTCGCCCGCTACGAGAACGACAAGGCGTGGAAGCTGGTCCAGGACCTCGACCAGGTCAAGACCGAGGACACGGCGGGCATGCAGAAGATCATCTCCCAGCTTCAGCAGATCCATCTCGACGACATGCCGGTGATCCCGCTCTGGTACAACGGCCTCTGGGCGCAGTCCAGCACCAGCGTGTGGAAGAACTGGCCGGCCGCGGCGGGCGCCGCGCCCAAGACCGGCGCCGTGATGTGGCGCAACTGGCTGGAACTCGGCGGTTTCGAGACCCTGACCCAGCTCCAGCCCGCCGCTTCCTGACGAGCCCCCGGACGAACCCCACGATCCCTCCGCCCCGCGTATCCCCGGGGCGGAGGGACCTCCCCGGAGACAACACACGTGCGTCGTTATTTCGGTAGGAAACTGCTCATCTACGGACTGACCTTCTTCGTCGCCGTCACGGTCAACTGGATGATCCCGCGCTTCATGCCGGGCGACCCGGTCGCCAGCATGGTCGCGCGGGCCAACGTCACCAAGCCCGAGGCCGTGGAGGCCATGCGGGCCTACTACACCAGCCTGTTCGGGCTGGACCAGCCGCTGTGGCAGCAGTACGTCAACTTCTGGGGGGCGCTGCTGCGCGGCGACTTCGGGGTCAGCATCTGGCTGTTCCCGACGCCGGTGAGCACGGTGATCCTCATGGCGGTGCCGTACACACTGGCGCTGATCGTCCCGTCGGTGCTGCTGAGCTGGTGGGCAGGCAACCGGTTCGGCGCGTACGCGGCCCGGCGCAAGCTCCTCGACAACACCGTGCTGCCCGTGGGTTACGTGCTGACGGCGATGCCGTACATGTGGCTGGCCGTGCTGCTGGCCTGGGCGTTCGGCGTGATACTCGGCTGGTTCCCGGTGGCCGGCGGCTACAGCTTCTCGATGCGGCCCAACTGGTCGACGCCGTTCCTGCTCGACCTGCTGCACCACTGGACGCTGCCGTTCCTGTCGCTGTTCCTGGTGGCGCTGGGCGGGTGGGCCATCGGCATGCGGAACATGATCATCTATGAGCTGGAGTCCGACTACTCCACCTACCTGTCGGCGCTGGGCGCGCCGAGCAGGCTCATCCGCCGCTACGCCTTCCGCAACGCCGTGCTGCCCCAGATCACCGGCCTGGCCCTGCAACTGGGCGTGCTGGTGGCGGGCGCGCTGGTCACCGAGATCGTCTTCGCCTACCCGGGCCTGGGCAGCCTCATCCTCAAGTCCATCCAGAACAAGGACTTCTTCCTGTTGCAGGGCACCTTCTTGTTCATCGTGCTCGGCGTGCTGATCGCCAACTTCATCATCGACATCGTGTACGTCGTGGTCGATCCGCGGACCAGGGCGGGAATGGCGGGTGCGCAGGCATGACGGCTCTACAGGACGTCGCGCCGCGAGAGCCGGCCGGGGTCCGGCGCGAGGCGCTCTACTTCGCGGTGCGCAACGGCAAGCTGATGGCCGGCTTCGGCATCGTGCTCGTGCTGCTCCTGCTGGGGCTGCTCGGCCCGGTGCTGTCCGGGGGCGCCCCCAACGAGTACGGCCCCAAGCCGATGACCCCGCCGTCGGGCGAGCACTGGTTCGGCACCACTACGTTCGGCCAGGACGTGTTCGTACAGTTCGTGCACGGGCTGCGCAGCACGTTCGCGGTCGGCGTGATCGGCGGCGGCATCGCGGCGGTGATCGGCATGGTCGTCGGCTTCGTGGCCGGCTACCGCGGCGGCATCGTGGACGAGGTGCTCAACATGCTGACCAACATCATCCTGGTCATCCCCACGCTGGCTGTGCTGCTGATCATCAACGCGTACCTGGGCATCCGCAGCGTGGCCGTGCAGGGCCTGTTCATCGGGCTGACGCAGTGGCCGTGGGCGGCGCGGGCGATCAGGGCGCAGACCTTCTCGCTGCGCACCAGGGAGTTCGTGGACCTGGCCAGGATGAGCGGCGCGGGCACCGGCCGGATCATCGCCAGGGAGATCGCGCCGAACATGAGCTCCTACCTGTTCATGACGTTCATCCTGCTGTTCGGCGGCTCGGTGCTGATCGCCTCCTCGCTGGACTTCATCGGCCTCGGCCCCACCGAGGGCGTCTCGCTGGGCCTGATGTTGCAGAACGCCAACCAGTGGAGCGCGCTCCAGCTCGGCCTGTGGTGGTGGTTCGTGCCGCCGGGCGCGGCCATCACGGCCATCGTGGGCGCCCTGTACGTGGCCAACGTCGGGCTCGACGAGGTCTTCAACCCGAAACTGAGGGAGACATGAGTCTGCAGGTCAGCGACCTCAGGGTGCACTACAAGACGCTCAAGGGGGACGTGCGCGCCCTCGACGGCATGACGTTCGGGCTGGGCGACGGCGAGATCCTCGGCCTGGTCGGCGAGTCGGGCTGCGGCAAGAGCACGCTGGGCAAGTCGCTCATCCGCATGGACGGCCGGATGCGCCGCGTGGGCGGCACGGTCGTGCTCGACGGCCGCGAGCTGCCCATCGACGACGACCGGGCGATGAACGAGTTCCGCTTCCGCGAGGTCTCCCTCATCCCGCAGTACGCGATGAGCGCGCTCAACCCCACCCGCAAGATCCGCAGAATGGTCACCGAGCTGCTCAGGTCGCGCGGCGCGACACCCGATGTGGCCGAGCTGGAACGCCGGATGGACCAGGTGGGCCTGCCCCGCGAGGTGCTCGACCGCTACCCGATCGAGCTGTCGGGCGGCATGAAGCAGCGCATGGTGATGGTCATCTCCACGCTGCTCGACCCGTCCCTGCTGATCGCCGACGAGGTCACCTCCGCGCTCGACGTCTCCACCCAGAAGGCCGTCGCCCGCGCGCTGCTCGGCTTCCGCGAGAGCGGCTACGTCAAAAGCATGATCTTCGTCACCCACGACCTGGCGCTCACCCACCACATCGCCGACACGGTCATGGTCATGTACGCGGGCAGGCTGGCGGAGAAGGCGCCCGCCGACCTGATCGTCAAGGCGCCGCGGCACCCGTACACGAAGCTGCTGCTCGACTCCCTGCCCGAGGTCGGCGTCCGCTACGCCGACCGCAGGCTGGAGGGCATCGCCGGCAGCCCGCCGTCGCTGCTGAACCCGCCCGCCGGCTGCCGCTTCCGGGACCGCTGCCCGATCGCGGGCGAGCAGTGCGGAGAGGACCCGCCGGTGGTCGAGCTGGCCCCCGACCACCACGTAGCCTGCTGGAAGGCCTGATGCTGAAGCTCCACGACGTCACCAAGCAGTTCCGGGTCGGCGCCTTCGGCGGCGGACGCGTCACGGCCGTCGAGGGCGTGAGCTTCGAGGTCGTGCCCGGCGAGGTCGTCTCGCTGATCGGCGAGAGCGGCAGCGGCAAGAGCACGATCGGCCGGATGATCCTCGGCCTGAACCCGGTCACCAGCGGCTCGATCACCTTCGACGGCCTGCCGGTGGCGGCGGGCAAGGAGTACTACCGCCGCGTCCAGGGCATCTTCCAGGACCCGTTCAGCTCCTTCAACCCCGTGTTCAAGGCCGACCGGGTGTTCGCCATGATCAAGGAGGCGTACTACCCGGCCACACCGGCGCCCGAGTGGGCGGATCGGGTCGGCACGGCCCTGCGCGACGTGCGGCTCAACCCCGACCAGGTGCTCGGCAAGTACCCCCACCAGCTCAGCGGCGGCCAGCTCCAGCGCCTGCTCATCGCCCGCGCGCTGCTGCTGGACATCAAGCTGCTGGTCGCCGACGAGATCACCAGCATGCTCGACGCCTCCACCCGCATCGACGTGCTGAACCTGCTCGCCGAGCTGAAGACGCGCGGCCTGAGCGTGCTCTACATCACCCACGACCTGTCGCTGGGCAACTACCTCGCCGAGCGCACGGTGGTGCTGCGCAAGGGCGGCGTGGTGGAGATGGGGCCCACCGAGCAGGTGTTCGGCGATCCGCTGCACCCGTACACGCGCGAGCTGCTGGCGGCCGTGCCGCGCCTGCACGAGGCCTGGGACGACGCCGTGCCCGTGGAGACGTGCCTGTACCACCGGCGAGGCGGTTCGGGCGGCCTGTACGAGGCCGCGCCCGGCCATCTCGTCGCGTGCGCCCGGCTAGAGACCTGTTAGGAGAGCTTCTTGAAGTACCGTCCGCTGCACAGCGGCTGGACCCTGTCGTCGAAGGACCTCGGGGAGATCCCCGCGAGCGTGCCCGGCTGCGTGCACACCGACCTGCTGGCGGCCGGCGCGATCGACGACCCTTACCTGGACGACAACGAGCACCGGCTGGCCTGGATCGGCCGTACGGAATGGACCTACCGGACGGAGTTCACCTGGTCGCCTGACGAGCACGAGCGCACGGACCTGGTCTGCGACGGCCTCGACACGGTCGCGGCGATCACGCTGAACGGCGTCCTGGTCGGCGAGACCGCCAACCAGCACCGCTCCTACCGCTTCCCCGTCCGCCACCTGCTGCGCGAGGGCGGCAACGAGCTGGTCGTGCGCTTCTCCCCGGCCTACGAGTACGCCGAGGCGCGGCGGGCGGCGCTGGGGGAGCGGCCCGGCGCCTACGACGAGCCGTACCCGTTCATCCGCAAGATGGCCTGCAACTTCGGCTGGGACTGGGGCCCCACCCTGGTGACGGCGGGCATCTGGCGGCCGATCGGGCTGGCGAGCTGGTCGGGCGCCCGGCTGGCCGAGGTGCGCCCGCTCGCCCGCGCCGACGGCACGGTGCGGGTGCACGTACGGGTGGATCGGGCGACCGAGGAGCCTGTCACGGTGACCGTCGGGGGCGTCACCGTCGAGCACCGGCTGGAGGGGTACGCGGGCGTGGTGGAGCTGCTCGTGCCCGAGCCCGAGCTGTGGTGGCCGCGCGGCCACGGCGAGCAGCCGCTGTACGACCTGACCGTCCGCCTCGGGGAGCAGGAGTGGCGCGGCAGGATCGGATTCAGGGACGTCGAGCTGGACCGCGAGGCGTTCAAGCTGGTGATCAACGGCGAGCCGGTGTTCGTCAGGGGCGTCAACTGGATCCCCGACGACTGCTTCCCCAGCCGCGTCACCCGCGAGCGACTGGCCGAGCGGTTCGCGCAGGCCACCGCCGCCGGGGTGAACCTGCTGCGGGTGTGGGGCGGCGGCCTGTACGAGTCGGCGGACTTCTACTCCCTGGCCGACGAGCTGGGCCTGCTGGTGTGGCAGGACTTCCCGTTCGCCTGCGCCGCCTACCCGGAGGAGGAGCCGCTGCGCTCCGAGGTCGAGGCCGAGGCCAGGCAGCAGGTCGCCAGGCTGGCCGCGCACCCCAGCCTGGTGTTGTGGTGCGGCAACAACGAGAATCTGGAGGGGCACGCCGACTGGGGCTGGCAGGAGAAGCTGGCGGGCCGGAGCTGGGGCGCCGGCTTCTACCACGACCTGCTGCCCTCCATCGTGGCCGAGCTGGACCCTGCCCGCCCGTACTGGCCGGGCAGCCCCTACTCGGGCGCGCCCGACCTGCCCCCGAACGACCCGGCGCGCGGCACGATCCACATCTGGGACGTCTGGAACCGCGAGGACTACCACCGCTACGCCGCCTACCGGCCGCGGTTCGTGGCCGAGTTCGGCTTCCAGGGGCCGCCCGCCTACGCCACGCTGCGCCGCGCCTCCTCCGACGAGCCCCTCACGCCCGCCTCCTCCCACCAGAAGGCCGCGGACGGGCAGGCCAAGCTGCTGCGCGGCCTCGGCGACCACCTGCCGCCGCCGGAGACGTTCGACGACTGGCACTACCTCACCCAGCTCAACCAGGCCCGCGCGATGACGTTCGGCATCGAGCGGTTCCGCGCGCTCATGCCGCACTGCATGGGCACGATCGTCTGGCAGCTCAACGACTGCTGGCCGGTCACGTCCTGGTCGGCGATCGACGGCGACGGGCGGCGCAAGCCCCTCTGGTACGCGCTGCGCCGCGTCTACGCCGACCGGCTGATCACCATCCAGGACGGCGAGGCGGCCCTGGTCAACGACACCGGCGAGCCCTGGTCGGGCGAGCTGTGCCTGGAACGCCGCGGCCTCGACGGCCGGCCGCTGGCCAAGGAGGTCGTCGCCGTGTACGCCGCGCCGAGGTCGGTGCTCAGGGTGGCGCTCCCGCCGTCGGTGGCCACCCCCGACGACCCCGCCCGCGAGCTGCTCACGGCCCGGCTGGACGGGGCAGGCGCCGTGCACTGCTACACCGAGGACACCGCCGTGGCCTACCCGCCGGCCGCCTACGACGCGCACGCCGAGCGCTCGGCAGGCGGCTACCGGGTGACGGTCACCGCGTCGAGCGTGCTGCGCGAGCTGGCGCTGTTCCCCGACCGGCTCGACCCCGCGGCCAGTGTGGACGAGCAGCTCGTCACGCTGCTGCCGGGGGAGAGCGCCGTGTTCGAGGTGAGCACCGGCCGTGAGCTGGACCCCGGCGAGCTGACCCGCTTCCCCGTCCTGAGATGCCTCAACGAGGAGGTCAGACCCTGAACTCCTCGGTGCGGTGCGCGTAGGCGGGCAGCGCGGCCCGCATCCCGTCGGTGATCACCGGCGGCGGTAGGGGGACGACCTCGCGCTCGTGGAAGTCGCGTACGTCCTCGCCCTCGCCGAACAGGGCGCTGACCGCGTCCAGGCAGGGCTCGACGACGTCGCGGTCGGTGATCCGCCGGCCGCCGCTGCCGCCGCCGTACTCGTCGTACAGAACCTCGTACATCAGGGCAGGGGAGAAGATCACCAGCTCCGGCAGGGGTTCGAGGCCGGCGACGCGCTCGGCGGGCAGCACCCGGCAGGGGGAGCCCGCCGAGGCGCGGACGGCCAGGATGTGCATCTCCCACTGCAGGTAGGGGGTGATGGGCGACTCGGCCACCCGTAAGCGTCTGACGGGCTGGCGGCGGCGGAAGTAGTCGGTCAGCGGCCCGGCCATGGCGTGGATGAGGGCCAGCGACCGCTCCCACTCGCCGTCCATCATGGCCCGCCAGCTCGCCACGTCGGGCTCGTAGAAGGTCTGCGCGCGCTCCAGCTTCCACATCGGCTCGGTGCAGGCCTCGTGGTCGCGGTCGAACCCGGCTTGGTACTCCGGCACGTCCATGACCTCGCCGCCGGCGCCCGCGACGGCGGCGAACGGATTCGTGAGACGGACCGGAGTGCCCTGCTCGGTCATGCGCGTTTCCCTTTCGCGTCGAAGGCCCGCCCAGATCATCAGTGGAGCCCTTGACCGGGTCAAGGCCCAAAAACGATCAGGGCGAGGCCCTCAGCGGCGATAGTGGAGACGCCGGTGCACCAGGCTGAACACCATCACGCCCAGCCACACCACGAACAGCACCTTGAAGACTCCGAACCCGCCCGCGATCAGCCCGATCACCATGAGCGCGGCCAGGGCGGGCAGCAGCGGGTGCGGCCCGCGCCGGCCCCTTCTGGCCATCCACGCGGCCCGGTGCATCTCGCGCTGCGCGTGCCACTGGGCCCGCTGCCCGTGGCGCATCGCCTGCATCTGCGCCCGGTGGGCGTGCATGGCGGCGTGCCAGTCGCCCATCCCGTGCGGCCCGTGCGGCCCGTACGGCGCGGGCGGCTCGGGCGGCTCGGGGTAGGCCGGCTGCTGGCCAGGGAGGTCGGCCGTCACCTGCGCGAGGTCGCGGGCCGTCTTGGCGGCCAGCGCGGTGTCGAGGCGCTCGTCGAGCTCCTCGTGGGTCAGGCGGCCCTGCGCGAAGTGCTCGCGCAGGGCGGCCATCGTCTGCTCGCGCTCGGCGTCGCCGATGCGGAGATCGTTGCGGTCCATTCCAGGCTCCTCGCTCTCCCCGAACCGGCGGCTGTCCGGTGCGACGCCGGCCATGTTGCTACTCCTCGCCCGGTTCGTCGCCGTCGGCCAGGATCTGGTACAGCTTGCGCCGGGTCTCAACCAGAGTCTTACGCGCTTCGCGGATTTGTGCGTCGTTCCCGGTTTGGAGAACCTGCATCATGGCGAACGCGGACTGCCGGGCGATGTGCCAGAGATCGGCGGTGTTGTCGTCGATGTCGGGCCGCATCTCGTCCCAGGGGGCGCGGACCTCGTCGGCGTGTGCCTCGATGTAGTTGCGGCCCTCCTCGGTGAGGCGGAAGGTCTTGCGGCCCTCGTTCTCCTCCGAGATCACCAGGCCCTCGTCGGTGAGCTGCTGCAGCGCCGGGTAGACGGCCCCCGGGCTGGGCTTCCAGCCGCCCTCGCTGCGCGAGGCGATCTCCTGGATGATCTGGTAGCCGTTGCGCGGCTCCTCCGACAGCAGGGCCAGGATGGCGGCGCGCACGTCGCCCCGCTTGGCCTTGCGGGCGCGCCCGCCCCAGCCGCGGTGGCCGCCGCCCCACGGCCCGCCCGGGCCGCCGAACGGGCCGCCGCGCCCGAAGCCGAACGGGAACGGGCCCGGCCCGCCCCGCCTGCCTCGATGTCGCCGGTCGTGCGGCCCGCTCCGATCGCCTCCGCGACCGCCGCGTCCGAACTGCTCGCCCACCTGGTCGAAGGCGTCGCTCATGGCGTGGAGCGTCTCGCGCAGTGCGCGCTTGTACTCGTGTGCGCCGGGCCAGGGCCCGCTCGCTGCGAAGTTGTGCGTCATCAGATGTCCTCCTATATCGCGATCTGTTCTCGATGCGTCAAAGATATATCGGTAGTGTGTCGTTAGCAAGCTCGGCCGAGGAGTGAGCCAGATCACGAAAAAGTTGCGGAATCCGGGAACAGGATTGGCAGGGGGGTCGTTATCTAGAGCAGACGAGGTCGTTCCGCGTCGGCAGGGCTGGGGGGTGCTGTCGCCGCGGAGACGACCTCGTCTGCGTTTGCGGGTACTTCGGGTTCCTGCCGGGGCCACATCCCTGTGACCTCCCGGCACGCCTCGCGCGTAAAGAGAATCTTTGCCGTACAGTCCCGATCATGATGGGGCATACGCACGCGATGACGGGGGCCATCGCCTGGCTGGGGCTCGCTCCCCCGCTGGCGGCACTGCCGCTGCTGAACGAGTCCTCCCGCTTCATCGAGACGGGGATCATGGCCACCGCGCTCAGCCCCGCCGAGCTGATCGCCGGGGCGATCATCTGCGCGGGCGCCGCGATGCTGCCCGACCTCGACCATCCCAGCGCGACGATCGCGCAGACGTTCGGGCCGCTCACCTGGGGGCTCAGCAAGATCGTCGCGTGGATCAGCGGCGGGCACCGCGGGGCGACGCACTCGCTGGCGTTCGCGGTGGCGCTCGGGTTCGGGGCGCACTGGCTGGCGAGCACCTATCCGATCGGCCGCGACATCATGGTCGTGCTGCTCATCGGCCTCGCGCTGCGGGCCATCGGCGTCGGCATCCCGGGCAACAAGATCGGCTCCATCCTGATCAACATCGGCATGACCGCGGGGCTGTACGCCGTCTTCATGTCGCTGGGAGTCGGCTATGCCTGGCTGGGGCTGGCGGTCGGGGTCGGCTGCCTCATCCACGTGGTGGGCGACTGCATGACCGAGCGGGGGTGCCCGGTGTTGTGGCCGCTGGGGGCCAAGTTCGTGCTGCCGTGGAAGATCGGCATCAAGACGGGCAGGAAGTTCGAGCAGAAGATCCTGGCGCCGCTCCTGTCGGTGGCGATCATCGGGCTGCTGTTCTGGCGGCTGGCGCCGGTTTAACTTGATGTCGAGATATTCTGGGGATATCTTGACGTCGAGACAACCTGTCGCCGGGCCAGGTGGTTAGGGTTACCTAACGTGCTGGCTGCTTCCGTAGTGCGGCAGGATTCTGTCTGAACACCTGTCTATGGAGGAGGCGAATCACCGTGTCCGCGAACAGCTTCGGCAGCCGTGACACGCTCCGCGTCGGCGACGCGTCATACGAGATCTTCCGGCTGGACGCCGTCGAGGGCTCCGCGCGCCTCCCGTACAGCCTGAAGATCCTGCTGGAGAACCTCCTCCGCACCGAGGACGGCGCCAACATCACCGCCGACCACATCCGTGCGCTGGGCGAGTGGGACCCCAAGGCGGCTCCGAGCGTGGAGATCCAGTTCACGCCCGCCCGCGTCATCATGCAGGACTTCACCGGCGTGCCGTGCGTGGTGGACCTGGCCACCATGCGTGAGGCCGTGCGCGACCTCGGCGGCGACGCCGCGCGCATCAACCCGCTCGCACCGGCCGAGATGGTCATCGACCACTCGGTCATCGTCGACTACTTCGGTCACCCCGACGCCTTCCAGCGCAACGTCGAGCGCGAGTACGAGCGCAACCGCGAGCGCTACCAGTTCCTGCGCTGGGGCCAGACGGCCTTCGACGAGTTCAAGGTCGTGCCGCCCGGCACCGGCATCGTGCACCAGGTCAACATCGAGCACCTGGCCCGCGTCGTCATGACCCGCGACGGGAAGGCCTACCCCGACACCTGCGTCGGCACCGACTCCCACACCACCATGGAGAACGGCATCGGCGTGCTCGGCTGGGGCGTCGGCGGCATCGAGGCCGAGGCCGCGATGCTCGGCCAGCCGATCTCCATGCTCATCCCGCGCGTCGTCGGCTTCAAGCTCAGCGGCAAGCTGCCCGCCGGCGCCACCGCCACCGACCTGGTGCTGACCATCACCGAGATCCTGCGCAAGCACGGCGTGGTCGGCAAGTTCGTCGAGTTCTACGGCGAGGGCGTCTCCTCCGTGCCGCTGGCCGACCGGGCCACGATCGGCAACATGAGCCCCGAGTTCGGCTCCACCTGCGCGATCTTCCCGATCGACGGCCAGACCGTCGACTACCTGCGCCTGACCGGCCGCTCCGAGGAGCAGATCGCCCTCGTCGAGGCCTACGCCAAGGCCCAGGGCCTGTGGCTCGACCCGGCCGCCGCCGAGCCCGAGTTCTCCGAGTACATCGAGCTCGACCTGGCCACCGTCGTCCCGTCCATCGCCGGCCCGAAGCGCCCGCAGGACCGCATCGTCCTGTCGCAGGCCAAGGCCACCTGGCGGCACGACGTGCAGAACTACGTCTCCGACGGCGTGGACGAGGCCGTCGAGGAGACCTTCCCGGCCTCCGACGCGCCCGCCTCCAACGCCGCCGCCAACGGCGGCCGGCCGCACAAGCCGGTGCCCGTCACGCTGTCCGACGGCACCACGTTCGAGATCGACCACGGCATCGTCTCCATCGCCGCGATCACCTCGTGCACCAACACCTCCAACCCGTTCGTCATGCTCGGCGCCGCCCTGCTGGCCCGCAACGCCGTCGACAAGGGCCTCAACCGCAAGCCGTGGGTCAAGACCTCGCTCGCGCCCGGCTCCCAGGTCGTCACCGGCTACTTCGAGCGCTCCGGCCTCCAGCCGTACCTCGACAAGATCGGCTTCAACCTCGTCGGCTACGGCTGCACCACCTGCATCGGCAACTCGGGCCCGCTGCTGCCCGAGATCTCCGAGGCCATCCAGGCCAACGACCTCGCCGTCACCGCGGTGCTGTCCGGCAACCGCAACTTCGAGGGCCGGATCAACCCCGACGTCAAGATGAACTACCTGGCCTCGCCGCCCCTCGTGGTCGCCTACGCGCTGGCCGGCACCATGGACCTCGACCTCGACACCGAGCCGCTCGGCCTCGGCAACGACGGCGAGCCCGTCTACCTGCGCGACATCTGGCCGTCGCCGGAGGAGATCGCCGCGGTGGTCAACTCCTCCATCGGCCGCGACATGTTCGAGCGCGACTACGCCGACGTGTTCAAGGGCGACGACCACTGGCGCTCGCTGCCGATCCCGACCGGTGACACGTTCGAGTGGGACCCCGACTCCACCTACGTGCGCAAGGCGCCCTACTTCGACGGCATGCCGGAGAAGCCGGAGCCCGTCACCGACATCCACGGCGCCCGCGTGCTGGTCAAGGTCGGCGACTCCGTCACCACCGACCACATCTCGCCCGCCGGCTCCATCAAGACCGGCACCCCCGCCGCCCAGTACCTCCAGGCCAACGGCGTCGAGGTCAAGGACTTCAACTCCTACGGCTCGCGGCGCGGCAACCACGAGGTGATGATCCGCGGCACGTTCGCCAACATCCGCCTGCGCAACCAGATCGCGCCGGGCACCGAGGGCGGCTACACCCGCGACTTCACCCAGCCCGACGGGCCCGTGTCGTTCATCTACGACGCCTCCGTCAACTACGCCGCGGCCGAGACGCCGCTGGTCGTGCTGGCGGGCAAGGAGTACGGCTCCGGCTCCTCCCGCGACTGGGCCGCCAAGGGCACGGCGCTGCTCGGCGTCCGCGCCGTCATCGCCGAGTCCTACGAGCGCATCCACCGCTCCAACCTCATCGGCATGGGCGTGCTGCCGCTGCAGTTCCCCGAAGGCGGCTCGGCGGCGGCGCTCGGCCTGACGGGCGAGGAGACGTTCGACATCACGGGCGTCGAGGAGCTCAACAAGGGCACCGGCATCCCGCAGACGGTGCACGTCAAGGCGGGCGACGTCGAGTTCGACGCGGTCGTCCGCATCGACACGCCCGGCGAGGCCGACTACTACCGGCACGGCGGCATCATGCAGTACGTGCTCCGGTCGCTGCTGGCCAAGTGAGGCAGGTCTTCCCGTGACCCCGCCCGGTCATGAGCCGGGCGGGAGCATGGGGGTTGGGGCGCGATCCTCACGCGCCCCGCATCGGGGGAACCACCCGACACCAGAGAGCCGCCCCGCGGGACACCCCCCGCGAGGCGGCTCTTGCTTCTTTCGGCGGACTAGCCCGCGAACAACAGGGCGACCAGCTCGCCCCGGCTGGAGATGCCCGCCTTGCCGAAGACGGCCTTGAGGTGGCCCCTGACCGTGTGCGGCGAGATGAACAGCGTCTCGGAGATCTCCGCGGTGGCCAGCCCCTGCGCCACGAGCCGGGCGATCTCGAACTCGCGCGCCGTCAGACCGTACGACTGGGCGACGATCAGCGCCAGGTCGGCGGGTGCGGCGGGCTCGATGACCAGCACGACGGGGCCCGGCCGCCCGCCGGAGCCGCTCAGGCACGAGGCCCGGCACGTCAGCCACCGCCCGTTCCTGGCCCGCAACCGGATGCGGGCATTGCCGCGGTCGCGGCCCTGGGCGACGGCCCGCGCCTGGAGCGCCGTGCCGATCAGCCAGATGGGCAGGCTCAGGCCGAGAGCCGAGGGCGTGGACGGGCCGTCCGGCAGTGACGCGAGATGGGCGCGGGCCTCCTCGTTGATCGACGTGGCCTCGCCGTTCTCGTCGAACAGCAGCAGGCCGGGCGCCGAGCCGCCGCCCCCGCTGTCCGGCGCGTGCGGGGTTGCGAAGCGACGCAGCCGGTCGGCGAGCGGCCCCGACAACTCGGCGAGCAGCGCGACGTCCTCCTGCCCGAACGCCGGAGCGCCGCGCATCCGGAACAGGCTCACCGACCCCCACGGCCGCCCGCCCGCCCGCAGCACGGCCCGCAGCTCGTCGTCCACGCCCATGCCTCCCAGCAGGCTGCGGAAGCGGGCACTACGCGCGGGCAGATCGCCCGTGGCCGCACGCAGCCCGGCCACGGGCACGTCGGCGCGGGCCAGATCCCGGAACGGCAACACGTTCTCTTCGAGGAGCTCGCTCTCCCAGTAGGCGCCGCACCCCTCGCCGTCGCCGAGGTTCTCCACCAGCATGGGCGCGGTGACCAGGCCCGTCTCCGGGTCGGTCGCCGACCACACGGCGGCGTCGAACGGCACCAGCCGCCGCAGCCGGGCCGAGGCGCGGCCGAAACAGTCGAGGGCGTCGGCCGCCCGCTCGGCAGCCGCGACGATCCCGGCGTGGCGCTGCGAACGGGTCATCCAGCCCTCCTCGGTGTCTCCACGGCCAGCCTGCCGTCGCCGTCCTCCTCCGCCAACCCCCCGTTTGAGGGGGTCATTCCCGGGGCGACCCGCCACTCGCGGGGGATGGGACGCGGGCGCGGCTCCCGCGAGGCTTCGGGCGGGTTGTTCGGAGCTGATGCGAAGGAGAGCGTCGTGCGTATCGCGATCATCGGAGGCGGGGCCGCCGCGGTCGGCCTGCTGGACGCGCTGGCCATGGGGGAGCGTGAAGGGGCGGAGGTGGTCGTGTTCGAGCCGTCCGCTCAGCTGTGGCGGGGGCGTCCGTACGGGCCTGAGCTGGACAGTGTGCTGGTCAACGCTCCGCCCGCCATCATGTCGATCCGTGGCTGCGATCCTGGGCACTACGCCTCGTGGCTGGGGGCCGAGCGTGCGGCCGATCATCTGGATGAGCTGCTGGGGCAGCCGCTGGTGCCGCGTGCTCTTTACGGTGAGTACCTGGCTGACACGGCTGAGGGTGCCTTGGCGCGGTTGCGGGGGCGGGGCTGGCGGACGCGCGTCGTCGCCTCCCAGGTCGTGGGGGTGGCCCGCGCCTCCTGGGGCGGTGAGGCGGCGCGCGCTTCCTCGGACGGTCAGCCGGCTCGGGCCTCCTGGGACGGTGAGGCGGCGCGCGCTTCCTCGGACGGTCAGCCGGCTCGGGCCTCCTGGGACGGTGAGGCAGGCCGTGCCGGCGGCGATCCCCGGCCGGCGCCGGGTGCCACGGACGGGCGCGGCGCTGGTGCTGAATCGCGGCTCGTGCTGCGCACCGCCGACGGGCATGAGCACGTGGCCGACCAAGTGGTGGTGTGCGTGGGCGGGGGGACGCCTCAGGATCACTACGGGCTGAGCGGTGCACCCGGGTACATCGGCGACCCGTACCCTCTGGCGTACACGCTGGACGGGGTGCCGGGCGAGGCCGACGTCGCGGTGATCGGCAGCGGGCTGACGGCCGTCGACGTGGTCGTGTCGCTCGCCGCCCGCGGCCACACCGGGCGGATCGCTCTCGTCTCCCGCACCGGCATGCTGCCCGCCGTCTGGCAGCGGCCGCTCGGCCACCGGCGGCGGCACCTCACGGTCGAGCGCGTGGAGGCGTTGCGGCGCGAGCACGGCGCCGTCACCCTCGATGACCTCGTCGGGCTGCTGCGTGCCGAGCTGGACGAGGTGGGGGAGGATCTCGCGGGCTTCGCACGGGAACTGCTGTCGGCGGAGAACTCCGCACGGACGGTGGTGTCGGCGGAGGCTTTCGCACGGACGGTGGTGTCGGCGGAGGCTTTCGCACGGACGGTGGTGTCGGCGGAGGCTTTCGCACGGACGGTGGTGTCGGCAGAGGACTCCGCACGGACGGCGGTGTCGGCGGAGAACTCCGCGCAGGGATCGCTGCCTGTGAGTTCCGAGCCGTCCGTCGAGCGGTTGCGTCGGCAACTGGCCGCCGTCGGTGATCCCGCGATCGCGCGCCGGGTGCTGCAGGAGGCCGCGCACGTCGTCGGCCCGTTCGCGTGGCGGCTGCTGTCCGAGCCCGACCGGGAACGCCTGCGGCGGCACGCCCGCCTGGCCATCAGCGTTGCCTCGCCGATGGTGCCGGTGAACGCCGCCACCCTGCTGCGCCTGTTCGACTCGGGACAGCTGTCCGTGGTCGCCGGCGTGCGCAAGATCGAGGCGGTGACGGGCGGGTTCCGGGTGCCCAGGGCGCGTGGCGAGGCGGTGGCGGGCGGGTTCCGGGTGCGTGGCGACGGTGAGGAACTGGAGGTGGACGTCGCCGTCAACGCGGTGAACCCGCCGCCCCAGGCCGTGCCCGGCACAGCCGAGCCGCTGGTTACCGCCCTGCTTGCCGACGGTCTGGCGGCGCTGCACCCCTCGGGTGGGCTGGTGCCCGCCGACCCACGCCTGCACGTGCTGGGGGACCTGGCCGGCGGCGGGTCGTTCATCACCTCCAGCATCCCGGGCCTCGCCGCCCAGGCGACCCGCATCGCCGAGGGGCTGACGGCGTGGGGGTGAGGCGACTTCCTGCTTGTCACGTGCTGCCGCCGCGCAGGGCTGCCGTGCTGGCGCGCCGTGCGGGGCTGTCGTGCTGGCCCGCTGCGGCGGCCCGCCGTGCGGGGCTGTAGTACTGGCCCGCTGCGGCGGCCCGCCGCGCAGGGCTGCTGGCTTGGCGCTGGCCCAGCAGTGCTGCCTGCCACGCGCCGGCGTGCCGGGGAGCCGCTTGTCATGCGTCGATGCGGCAGAGGCGGCCCGCCCGCGACACGTTCGCCTGAACCCAGATCAACCCCCAGCCGTCAGGACACCTTGCCGGCAGGCGCCGACCACGTGTCACAAGCGGCGGGCGACGTCGTCGTGAGCCCCCGCTTGAACCAGCGCCCCCGGTTGACACCCTTGCCGTGACTACGCCCCTCGCCACCATCACCACTACCCCGCACCACCTCGCCCAGAGCCGCCCACTCCTCTCCCGTCCGCCCGAGGGACCCCCGCACGCTCCCCATGAACACCCCCGCCAGACAGTCGGCCTGCAACTCGAACCGGCGCCGCAGCTCGGCCCGCGCCCCCGCCTCGGCACGGTAGCGGGCCTCGTAGGAGCGGCGGATGCCGGTGAGGGTCTGCAGGTGGTGGGCGTACTCGTGGGCGGCGACCTTGAACGGGTAGAGGTCGCTGCGGCCTTCGATCCACCGTCCGGTGAGCGAGAACACCAGGGTCTTGGCGTCGTGGCAGTAGAGGGCGTCCACGTCGGCGACGGGCACCCCGCAGACGCTGCCCTGCTCGGCGTACCGGACGCCTGGCCGCTCGAAGCGCACTCCCGTGCCGGAGAAGTACGCAGACCATGACTTATTCATGCATCTCACGACCGTGTCGAGGTATTCGCGGGTGCGCGGGATTCCGCCGGAGCTGAGCGGTGGCTCAAGGCAGGAGGTCGCGGCCAGCTTGCCGGCGCTCTCGGGGAACGGGGGCGCGGCGGCGTGGGCGGTGCGGGGGGACAGGAGCGTGAGGGCGAGGAGGGTGGAGAGGAGGAAGGGGGTTGATCGCACGGTGGTGAGCTTAGAGGGGTGCGGGCTGTGGCACGATGAGAACGCCACCCGGCGAACTGTTACTTCGCCGGGCGGCGAAATCTCACAACATTCGCTTCAGTACGGTGACCGCTTCCTCGACCACCTCATCGGGTGCGCTGCCGACGTAGAAATCGAAGCGGTCGGGCGAGATGGCGCGTAGTTGCTCCATCATCGCCCAGCTGGTCTTGACGAGGCCCGTGCCACGATGGTCGATGCGGACATGGGTCATGTAGCCGCGCTCACGGGTGGTCAGGGGCGCCGCCAGGACGATGTCCAGGCGCGACTGGTTGAGATGGTCGTTGCTGACGATCAACGCGGGGCGGTCGAAGCCCTGCTCCCGGCCGGTCGGCCGGCCGAAACGGGTGAACCAGATGTCACCTTGCGCCAGTTTCACTCTTTCTCCTCGGGAAATGTGATGAGGCCCTCCCACTCCGGTGCGATCTGGCGGGTGCGGGGCTTCGGGCCCAGCACGAGCTCTCGCTCCGCCAGGTAGTCGGCCCAGCCCTCCGGGTCCTCGCGCTGGGTGCGCTGTATCTGCTCGTTGACGGTCTGCCAGAACAGTTTCTGCTCATAGTCGGTGATGGCATCATTGAGCACTTCGGTCATGTTGCGGCCCTCCTGTCGCGCGATCTTGGCTAGCCGGTCTCTCGTCTTGACGCTGACCCGGATGGTGGTCGCCGCGTTATGCTTCGCGCTCATACTCGCCAGGCTATGTGCGCGACGACCGGAACACTATCGAAGCATCGTCACTCGCATAGCGCTTATGGCAACAGAAAGTAAAGATGATTGACTCGTCTGCATGACAAATGCGGCATTGGTGCTCATAGTGGGAAGCCTGGCGGTTCTCGTGGGCGCCATCGTCCAAGGCGGAGTTGGATTCGGGCTCGGCCTCGTCGCCGCCCCCGTGCTCACCATGCTGGCCCCCGACCTGATGCCGGGCGCGATCCAGGTGGTCAACATGACACTCCCGCTGTTCACGCTGGCCGTCGAGTGGCGGCGGGTGGACTGGCGCGGGCTGGGGTTCGCGCTCCTCGGCAGGCTTCCGGGCAGCGCCATCGCCGCAGTCATCGTTGTCTACGTTTCTGTCTACACCAGAGGCATCTTCGTCGCCGTCATGGTGCTGATCGCGGTGGTGCTGACCGCGCGGGCGCTGAGTGTGCCGCGCAACGGGTACACGATCACCTCGGCCGGGTTCGTCTCGGGCATCACCGGAACCGCGACCGGCATCGGCGGGCCGCCCATCGCGCTGGTCTACCAGAACGCCAAGGGGCCCCAGATCAGGGCCACGCTCGCGATGTTCTTCTTCCTGAGCGCGGCCCAGTCGCTGGTCATCCTGCAGTTGGTGGGGGAGTTGCCCGGTCAGGCGCTGCTGGTCGGAGGTGTGCTGATCGTGCCGATGGTGCTCGGGTTCCTGGTGTCGGGGCCGCTGCGGCGCTACCTGGACGGGGGCAAGGTGCGGGTGGCGGTGCTGACGGTGGCGGCGCTCTCGGCCGTGGGGCTGATCGTGCAGAACGTGATCACCGCTCTGTGAAGCCCGCAACCGGCGTCGCCGCTCTGTGAGGCCCGCAACCGGGGTCGCCGCTCTGTGAGGCCCGCAACCGGGGTCGCCGCCACCATGTGAGGCCAGGCTGGATGCCGGGCCTCACCCTGGGAGGCAGGAGGGCTCAGCTCACCGGCGTGTTCATGTCGGTCTGGACCTGAGCCGCCGTGAGCGCCCTGTTGTAGATGCGCACCTCGTCGATCTGGCCGCTGAACACCTGGTTGAGCAGCCCGTTGCCGCCGATCCTGAGCGAGCTGCCGTCCGTCCTGATCGCCCCGGCGACGGCCTGCTGCGCGACCTGCGTGCCGTTGACGTACAGGCGGAGCGTCGCCCCGTCGTACGTGGCCGCCAGATGGGACCACGTGTTGACCGGAAGCGCGGCCGGGCCCGGCAGGTCGGCGGCGGCGGTGGTGTGCAGGCGGGCGTGCGGCCGCTGGTCGGGCGCGCCGGCCGACAGGGCGTAGGCCAGGCCGCCGGAGTGCCGTTTCATCACCACGGTGCGCCAGCCGCTGACGCTGGACGGCCGTACCCACGCTTCGAGCGTCATGCCCGACGTGAGCCGCAGCCCCGCGGAGTCCGGCACGTTCACCCAGCTCAGCACCCCGTTGAAGGACAGCGCCCGGCCGTACCTGCCGCTGGCCGTCCGGCTGGTGCCGGAGGTGGTGCCGGTGTTGCCGTTGCCGGAGGAGTCCACGACCGAGCTGCCCGAGGCCTCGTTCATCCCGTACGCGGCCACCAGCCCGCCCGCCGGCGGCACCAGCGTGTACGCGGCCGTGTACGTGGTCGCCGTCGCAGGCGCCACCACCTGGTGGGAGGCGGCCCCGCCGTCGGACCACGACGCGAACGCGTAGCTCTGGCCGCCGAGGGTCTGCGGCGACGGCGCCGAGATCGAGTTGCCGGAGCCGACGATCACCGTACGGGTGAACGGCGTGGCGACCTGCTCGCTGTTGAAGCCGAGCCGCAGCCCGGACGGCGAGGAGGCGAACGTCAGGTTCACGGTCCTGGGCTGGAGCAGCACGCTCTCGGTGTCGGTCAGCCCGTGCGCGTCGGTGACGGTCAGCCGCAGTTCGAGGTGGGACGGGTACTCGTGGTCGGGCGCCTGGAACGAGCCGCCCGCACCGGTGAACGTGGTGATCTCGTGCTCGTGGCAGGTGCTCGGGCAGTGGTGCATGATGAGCGCCCAGCTCATGCGCGAGCCGGGGATGGTGCCGTCCTGCGCGTCGCTCCCGCTGCCCGAGAACGCGATGGACTGGCCGACCGCCCAAGTGGTGGCCGCCGTCGGCGCGGTGATGGTGGCGGTGGGCGCGGTGTTGGCCACGTTGATCGTCACGGTGGCGTCGTTCTGGCCGCCGCGGTCGTCGCTCACCCGCAGCCGCACCACGGGGGAGCCCGGCTGGTTGTAGGTGAAGGACGGGGTGGCCGAGGTGGAGTCGTCGAGCTCGCCGTCGCCGTCGAGGTCCCAGGCGTAGGTGAGGGGGTCGCCGTCGGCGTCGCTGGAGCGGGCGGCGGAGAAGCTGACGGTGAGGGGCGCGTTGCCGGAGGTGGGCGTGGCGTCGAGAACGGCGGCGGGCGGGGTGTTGTCGTAGATGTAGCGGACTATCGTGCCGTTGGTGTAGTCGACGGCGAACAGGTCACCGCCAGGCCCGATCTCCAGCTCGACCGCGGGGATGCCGGAGTCGAAGTTGGCCACCGTGGCGGGGTCGGGCAGGCCGTTCGCTCCGGGGGTCATCACCCAGACGCAGGAGCGGCTGTAGTCGGAGAAGAACAGGGCGCCGTCGTAGGCGGCCGGGTAGTCGCCGCCCTCGTAGAAGGCCACGCCGCTGGAGGAGGAGCCGCCGGTCGGGCAGGGGTCGTTCGGGGCGGGCCTGGAGTTGTGGTTCCAGGCGAAGTACGGGGCGGCGTGCGCGGCTGCGCCGGCCGTGTAGAGGTTCTCGCAGAGGGTCAGGTTGAGGTTGTCGTAGCCGCCCTGGCGGCCGGCGCCCTCGTAGCAGGGCCAGCCGAAGTTCGGCACGGACGTGGTGGGCGAGGCGATCCGGTTGATCTCCTCGAACGTGCTCCAGCCGACCTCGCCGGACCAGATCTCGCTGGTGCCGGGGCGGTCGGTGATGCGGAACGGGTTGCGCAGGCCGTGGGCGACGATCCTGGCGAGGTTGGGGTCGGCGCTGCCGGCGTTCGGGTTCCCGGCGGCAGCAGCCCCCGTGTCCGGATTTATCCGGATCACGGTGCCGGCCAGCCCGGCCGGGTCGGCGGTGGTGCGTACGTCCTGCGAGCGCAGCGCGCCACCCTCGGCGGCGGGCGGGCTGAGCGCGGTGCCGACGGGGGAGGGCGGGTCGCCGCACGGGTTGTCGGGCGTGATGTCGGAGGCGGGCAGGTTGTCCTGGCCGTAGTCGGCGAAGTTGAAGCTGGCGCCGTCACCGCCGGAGGCGTACAGCGCGCCGTCGGCGCCGAACTGCAGGTCGCCCACGGAGTGGCTCGGATGCTGCTGGCACCAGTCGGTGATCAGCGGCGTCTCCGCCCCCGCCGGCGAGATCACCGAGAGCCGGCCGGTGACCAGGCACCCGTCGGCGGTCGCGCCGGGCGGGGTAGGGCAGGGATCGTCCGTGCCGCCGGGGGTGCCCCAGCGGGGCGCGGTGCCGCCGGGGACGGCGTCGTAGGCGTACAGGACGTACATCCGCGGATCGGACGGGAAGTCCGGGTGCAGGGCGAGGCCGAGCAGGCCGCGGTCCCAGAAGTTGTGCACCTGGGTGCGCAGGTCGGCGTACGTGGTCGGGGTGGTGTCGGCGAGCGAGTCGAAGACCTTGATCAGGCCGCTCTTCTCGGCCACGAAGACCCGTCCGTCTGGGGAGAACTCGATGTTGGACGGGTGGTTCAGGCCGCTGAAGACCGTCTGTTTCTGGAACTGAGCGGGTAAGGCCGCGGCCGGTGGAACGTTCCCGGCGATCAGGGCGGCGGAGACGAGCAGGATGGTGCCCAGGGCGCTGCAGAGCCGCTTCACGGAACCCCCAGATGGGTAAACAACAGCGTCCCCGCACGCCGAATGGCCTTGATCGATGTATCGCAGATGATGGTGCCGTTTGTCACGACTTATGGCCGCATGTGGACGCGACCGATCTGGGCCAGCCGCCTACCCGCCGTTCCCGGTGACGTCCACCAGCGCCTGGAACAGGCGGGACGGGTCTTCGGCGAGGCGGTTCCAGACATACAGCCACCACTGCGTGCCGAACGTGATGTACATCCTGACCGGATGCCCCTGATCCCGCATCGCCGGCAGCAGGCCGCCGTCGAGGCCCAGCAGCATCTCGATCTCGTACGCGCCGGAGCCGGGCCGCATGCGCGGACGCAGCTCGCCGAGGAGGTCCGGGTCGTGGGTGGCGATCGAGCAGGGGTGGCCGCTGTCCAGCAGGAGGGTCGCGTACCTCAGGTAGGCCGCCCGCAGCTCGCGACTGCCGCGGGCGTGGGCGAGGGACTCGGGTTCGAGGTAGGCGCCCTTCACCAGGCGGATGCGTCCGGGCCGGCGCAGCAGGCGGTCCAGGTCCTCGGCCGTACGGTGCAGCCGGGCCTGGACGGTGACGCCGACGTGGCCGAACCGCTCGCAGAGGCGTTCGTGGGTCCACAGGATGAGGTCCGTGCGGTCGGAACCCTCCATGGAGATCGTCATCTCCTGGCCCGCGGCGGCCTGCCGCGACAGGTCCAGGAAGACCTCGGTCTCGGCCGTGGCCAGGGCGGCGTCCCGGCAGCTCTCTCCCATGTAGTCGATGGAGACGGCCGTCCCCTCGGCGATGGTCCGGCCGGCGACGTAGCGCTCCGCCACCCGCCAGGCGGACGCGCGCAGGGCGGGGTCGGCGGCGACCTGGTCCTTGAGCGTCTCGTCGAGGGCCAGCGCCCGCATCGGTGCAACAGCGCGCCTGCGATGACCGCCGGGCTCGCTCGGATGAGCCCGTGTTGAGCTGACGTTTCTGGATTGTTACCGGAAACAACAAACTCGCCGCCTTCACCCCCTTCCCATGCTGTCCGTACCGGAATACGTTGCCGCAAACAACATTCATCCGGGCCCCTCCGGAAGAAAGGACCCTGCATCATGCGCAAAGGGATCCTCAGCCTGACCGCCGCGGCAGCCGCGCTCGCCCTCGGTCTCACCGCCTGCGGGGGCGACAGCGGTCAGACCACGTCGACCTCGACCGCCTCGGCCACGGAAGCAGCCAAGGCCGGCAAGGTGGGTGTCATCCTCCCGGACAGCAAGTCCTCCGCCCGGTGGGAGACGGCGGACCGCAAGTACCTGGAAGAGGCGTTCAAGGCCGCCGGCGTCCAGTACGACATCCAGAACGCCCAGAACGACAAGACGGCGTTCCAGACCATCGCCGACCAGATGATCACTAACGGCGCCACCGTCCTGATGATCGTGAACCTGGACAGCGGAACCGGCAAGACCGTCATCGAGAAGGCCAAGTCGCAGGGCGTGGCCACGATCGACTACGACCGGCTGACCCTGGGCGGCGGCGCCGCCTACTACGTCAGCTTCGACAACACCAAGGTGGGCACGCTCCAGGGCGAGGGCCTGAGCAAGTGCCTCACCGACAAGAAGGCCGACAAGCCGATCGTCGCCTACTTGAACGGCTCGCCGACGGACAACAACGCGACGCTGTTCAAGGCCGGTTACGACGGCGTGCTCAAGCCCAAGTTCGACGGCGGCGAGTACGTCAAGGGCCCCGAGCAGTCGGTGCCCGAATGGGACAACACCCAGGCCGGAACGCTCTTCGAGCAGATGCTGACCGAGCAGCCGAAGATCGCCGGAGTGCTGGCCGCCAACGACGGTCTCGGCAACGCCGCCATCACGGTGCTGAAGAAGAACAAGCTCAACGGCAAGGTGCCCGTGACCGGCCAGGACGCCACCGTCCAGGGCCTGCAGAACATCCTCTCGGGCGACCAGTGCATGACCGTGTACAAGGCGGTCAAGAAGGAGGCCGACGCGGCGGCCAAGCTCGCCGTCGCGCTGGCCAAGGGTGAGAAGCCCACGGCGAGCAGCAGCGTCAAGGACCCCGAGAGCGGCCAGGACGTGCCCGCCGAGCTGATGGAGCCGCAGGCCATCTACTTCGACAACGTCAAGGACGTGGTGGCCGACGGTTACGTCACCAAGGAGGAACTGTGCACGGGTGACTTCGCCGCCAAGTGCACCGAGGCAGGAATCAGTTAACGCCGAGGGGTACGGCCCGCGCCACGAGCGGGGGCCGTACCCTCGTTTTAGGGAGCCCCATGACCCCCCTCCTTGAAGTGCGCGGGATCGACAAGAGCTTCGGCCCGGTGAAGGTCCTGCACGACGTCGAGCTCTCCGCCTACCCCGGTGAGGTCACCGCGCTCGTCGGCGACAACGGCGCGGGCAAGTCCACGCTGGTCAAGTGCGTCGGCGGCATCTACCCGATCGACGGCGGCCAGATACTCTTCGACGGCAAAGAGGTCCACGTGCACAGCCCCCGCGACGCGGGTGAGCTGGGCATCGAGATCGTCTACCAGGACCTCGCCCTGTGCGACAACCTCGACATCGTCCAGAACATGTTCCTCGGCAGGGAGCGCAAGAACGGCATCCTGCTCGACGAGGACAGCATGGAGGAGCTGGCGGAGAAGACCCTCAGCGGCCTGTCCGTCCGCACGGTGAAGTCCATCAGGCAGCAGGTCTCCAGCCTATCCGGCGGGCAGCGGCAGACCGTGGCCATCGCCAAGGCCGTGCTGTGGAACAGCAAGGTCGTCATCCTCGACGAGCCCACCGCGGCGCTGGGCGTGGCCCAGACCGCGCAGGTGCTGGAGCTGGTGCGCAGGCTCGCCGACACCGGCCTGGCCGTGGTGCTCATCTCGCACAACATGAACGACGTGTTCGCCGTCTCCGACCGGATCGCGGCGCTCTACCTCGGCAGGATGGCCGCCCAGGTCAAGACCGCCGACGTGACGCACGCGCAGGTCGTCGAACTGATCACCTCCGGCCGCAGCGGCGAACTGGGCCTCAAGAACGGGGTCACCCCATGAACAAGGTCAAGGAACTGCCCGGCGAGGCCATCGTCGCCGCGGCGCAGGCCCCCTCGATCAAGAACAGCTTCCTCGCCTACGCGCAGCGGGTGCGCGGCGGCGACATGGGCGCGCTGCCGGCCGTGCTGGGCCTGCTGGTGCTGTGCGCGGTCTTCGCCATCGCGCGGCCCTCCTTCCTCACGGCGATCAACTTCGCCAACCTGTTCACGCAGGGCGCGGCGATCACGGTCATCGCCATGGGCCTGGTGTTCGTGCTGCTGCTCGGCGAGATCGACCTGTCCGCCGGGTACGCGAGCGGCGTCTGCGCGGCGGTCCTCGCCGTCACGCTGATCAACACCGGTCTGCCCTGGTACGTCTGCATGCTGGCCGCCATCCTCACCGGTGTGGTCATCGGCACGGTGCTGGGCACGCTGGTGGCCAAGGTCGGCATCCCGTCGTTCGTGGTCACGCTCGCGGCCTTCCTCGCCTTCCAGGGCCTGGTCCTGGTGCTGGTCAGGGAGGGCACGAACATCTCCATCCGCGACGACATCGTCAACGCCATCGCCAACAGGAACCTGCCGCCGTGGCTCGGCTGGGCCCTGTACGCGCTCTGCGTGGCGATCTACGCGGCCGTCCAGCTCAGGCGGGCCAGGAGCCGGACCAAGCGCGGGCTGGTCGCCGACCCGCTCTCGCTGATCGCCTTCCGCGTCGGCATGCTGGCGCTGTTCGCCGGGCTCGCGGTCGCCGCGCTCAACCTGGAGCGCAGCCGCAACCCCGCGCTGGTCTCCCTCACGGGCGTGCCGATCGTGGTGCCGGTCATCCTGGTGCTGCTGGTCTTCTGGACGCTGGTGCTGCGCCGCACCGGGTTCGGCCGTCACCTGTACGCGGTCGGCGGCAACACCGAGGCGGCCAGGCGAGCGGGCATCCCGGTGGACCGGATCAAGATCAGCGCGTTCGTGATCTGTTCCTCGATGGCCGCCGTCGGCGGCATCGTGGCGGCCTCGCGGGCCAGCTCGGTAGACCCGAACACGGGCGGCAGCTCCGTCCTGCTGTACGCGGTCGGCGCGGCGGTCATCGGCGGCACCAGCCTCTTCGGCGGCAAGGGCAGGGTGCTCGACGCCGTGCTCGGCGGCGCCGTGGTGGCCGTGATCGAGAACGGCATGGGTCTGATGGGGTACGGGGCCAGCGTGAAGTACCTGGTCACGGGGTCTGTCCTGCTGCTCGCCGCGGGTGTCGACGCCCTGGCGCGCAAGCGGGCGGCTGCCGCTGGTCTAAGGTGATCAGCGACTCACAGCCCCTGAAGGAACCCCAGACGATGCGTGCCGGCCCCTCCCAAGAGGACATCAGGCGCCACAACCTCGGCGCGCTGCTGCGTCATGTCCACCTGGGCGGGCCGATCTCGCGCGCCGAGCTGACCTCGAAGATGGGGCTCAACCGCAGCACGATCATGGCCCTGACGTCGGATCTCACCGCCGCGGGGCTGGTACGCGAGGAGCTGCCGCGCGAGACGGGCCGCGCGGGCAGGCCCTCGCTCGTGGTGCGTCCCGAGTCGGCGCGGGTCTACGTCTTCGCCTTCGACGTGGGCCCCGACCGCATGGCCGTGGCCCGCGTCGGGCTCGGCGGGGTGATCCTCGACCGCCGCGAGACCGTACGCGACCGCGGCCGGTTCGAGGTGGACGAGCTGACCGGCACTCTGGCCGGGTTCGCCCGCCAGATGCGCCGCAAGACCAGGGACGACACGGTCTGCGTCGGCGCGGCGGCGGCCGTGTCCGGCGGCGTGCGCAAGGCCGACGGCGTGGTGTCGTTCGGGCCGAACCTGAAGGCCGAGGACGTGCCGTTCGGCGAGGAGCTGGGCCGCAGGCTCGGCCTCGGCCTGCCCGTCAGCGTCGGCAACGACGCCAACCTGGCCGCGCTGGCCGAGCACAGCCGCGGCGTCGGCATAGCCGTCCGCGACCTCATCTACCTGCACGGGGACGTCGGCATCGGCGGCGGCATCATCGCGGCCGGCCACCTGCTCGGCGGGCACGACGGCTACGGCGGCGAGGTCGGCCACATGGTCGTCAACCCGGGCGGGCGGGCCTGCGGCTGCGGCTCGCACGGCTGTCTGGAGGCGGAGGTGGGGGAGCGGGCCCTGCTGGAGTCGGCGGGCCGCGTCTCGGCCGGTCATCAGGGCCGCGACGCGGTGCGCGCGGTGGTGGACGCGGCCGACCGCGGCGACATCGTGGCCCAGGAGGCGCTCAGCCGGGTCGGCGACTGGCTGGGGCTGGGCGTCTCGAACCTGGTCAACATCTTCAACCCGGAGATGGTGATCTTCGGGGGGATGTTGCGCGAGATCTATCTCGGGTCGGCGGCTCAGGTCCGCTCGCAGCTCACCCTGCACGCCATGGCTCCGCAGCGGGAGCGCGTACGGCTGCGCACCTCGGCCCTGGGGGACGCCGCGACCCTGGTGGGCGCCGCCGAGCTGGCCTTCGCCCACGTGCTGTCCGACCCCCTGGAAGTCCTGGCCCGCGCCAACGCCTGACCCGGTTCAGGTGATCTTGGCCTTGCTCGCCGTCCACGTGTTGCAGAAGCCCGTGGCCCCGCCCTGGTACCCCCGGTCCTGCCAGCGCGCCAGGTTGCGCGGTTTGCCGTGGATGTCGCTCTCGTCGGCGTTCCGCACCGCCTCGATCCAGTTCTTCCATGAGATGCCGGGCTTGATGGACTTCAGCGTGGCGCTGTAGAACACCCCGGCGAAGCACTCGGCCTGCATCTCCAGCCGGTGACTCAGCAGCTTGCGCGCCCCCTCCGAGGCGGGCTCGTACAGTGCGGCCTGCGCGGCCAGCACCCCGATGAGCTGCTGCACGTGATGACCCCACTCGTGAGCCACCGAGTGCGCGATGTTCATCCTGAACGGGTCCCGCAGGTCCTGCTTCGTGATCCGGATGACGATCGTGCGGTGGTCGGGGCAGTACTGCGCGCCGCTGCTGGTGATCGCCCCGCACACGGAGTCCCTGCCCGTGGTGATCGTCACCTCGGGAGAGTTGTACGGCAGACCGGCGGTGGCGAACCTGCCCGCCCAGAACGTGTCGGCGCACGCGGCCATCGCCTGGTGGAAGGACCTGAGCGAGGCGACGCTGCCCACCCTGATCGGCGGGATCGCGCACTTCTGCGGCACCACCTCGCCGCCCATCGTGCCCATGAGCCCGGCCTGGCCGATGCGGCCCGCGGCGGCGGCCGGTGCGGGCGCGAGAAGACCCGCGACCATGCACCCGGCCAGTGCCGTGAGGGGTATGCGCACGATCGCGGATCTTAGAGGGTCTTGCGGGACTTTGTCTTAGTGCACCTTGCTCTTGGGCGCGCTGAAGGTGTTGCAGGCGCTGGCCGACTGGGCCTTGAAGCCCCTCTCCAGCCACAGCTTGTTGCTGGCGTGGCTGCCGTGGGTCTCCTCGGAGCCGCTGCGGGCGCCCAGGGCGGCGACCACGTTGTGGTGTCCCTTGAGCAGGATGCTCCAGTCGGTGTCGGGGCGGCCGAGCGAGTTCCACACGCGGCCGACGAACGCCGCGCTCAGGCACTGCGCCTGCAGCTCGGAGCGGCGCAGAGCCTCCAGCGCACGCGACTCGCTGTCCTTGGCGATGATCACGTCGGTGGCCTTCAGAATGCCGGTGAGCTGCTGGATGTGGTGACCGTACTCATGAGCGAGCACCTGCATGAGCGCGAGGTCCGTCGGCTCCTCGATCACGTTGTCGCTCAGCAGGAAGTACATGGCCTTCTCCTTGGGGCAGTAGACCGCCTGCGCGCCCCACGGGAACCGCCCGCACGTCCCGATCTTCGTGCCCTCCTTGGTCACCACCGTGAACTTCGTCTTGGTGAAGCGGTAGCCCGCCTTCTTCACCACGGGGCTCCACGCCTTGTCGAGGCACTCCATCACGGCCTCGAAGTAAATCTTCGCCTCGTCGACCGTCCCGCTCGTGACCTCGGGCTCCTCGCATACCGAGATGCCCAGCTTGCCGCTCTTGTAGAGCTTGTTCTTCGTCAGGACCGGCTTGTACGACGGGGCCGAAGAGGTGGCCGCGTGGGCCGTGCCGGCGAACAGCACGCCGACCAGAGCGCCCGCCATGAGCGCCAATCGAGGGATACGCATGAGAAGGCACCCTATTAAAGAGGGAGTTCCAGGTAAAGCGAGACTAAAGAGCCATTAGGTGACATTTCGTGGATTCGCGGCCCAAGTGTTGCACGAGCCGGGCGTGCCACGCTGGAAACCCCTGGTCATCCAGGCTGCCTGCGTCGGCCCCCTGCCGTGGTCGTTCTGCGGCCACCCCTTGGCGCCGTTCTTCTTGAACCAGTTGACCGTGTACTGCCAGTCATCCGGCGTGACCAACGGTGTGTTCTTCATCGTGCTCATGAAGACCGAGGAGAAGCACTCGGCCTGCAACTCCGAATTACGCGACAACTGCAGCCGCTTGGCCTTGCCGGCGGAAGTCCGGGCGGCCCAGTAGTAACTCCAGATGCCGGAGACCTGCTGCACGTGATGGCCGTACTCGTGCGCGATCAGCCGGGTGATCCCCAGGGGGAACGGGTTGCGGAGCTGCGCCTTGCTGATCATCAGGTACATGGTGCGGTCGGTGGAGCAGTAGACGCCGTCCGCGCCGGTGTTCCACGCTCCGCAGGGCGTCCGCACCTTGCTGGTGATGATGCGCAGCCGCGGCTTGCTGAAGGGCATCTCCGCCTTGCGGAACTGCGCGGCCCACGCCTTGTTCAGGCAGGCCGTCACGCGGGTGAGGAAGCGCCGGTAGGCCACCATGCTGCCGGCGGGCAGGTCGCCGGGCGAACAGTTCACGTCGGCGAGCCGCCCGGTCTTGTACAGGGGGTTGGCCACGGCCAGCGTCCTGGACGGCAGGCCCGTGCCCGACTTCTCGCTGGAGACCTTCGCGGGCGGGGAGGCGTACTGCTGAGCCTCGTTGGCGGGGCCCGTCGAGGTCGTGGCCACGTCCGCCAGCACCATCACCAGGGCGGCCGCGGCGAGGGCGAGCGCCAGCATGGCGGCCACGAGGGTCAGGAGTCTGCTTTTGGGGACGGAGTTCATAGGTACCGAAAGACTAGGTCAAGATCGGACATATGCGGGTGGATTTGACTCGATGGAGTCAGTGGGGCGTCCGCGAACTAGACTCGGGGGGATTGGCGCAAAAGAGCAGAGGGGAGACGCATCCGTGAGCGGGTTGCTGGGCTCGATCAAGGGACCGCAGGACGTCAAACGGCTCAGTGCCGAGGAGTTGCCGCGGCTCGCGGGGGAGATCCGTGACCTGCTCGTCGACGCCTGCGCCAAGTTCGGCGGCCACCTCGGCCCCAACCTCGGTGTGGTGGAGCTCACCATCGCCGTCCACCGGGTCTTCGACTCCCCCCACGACCCCGTGGTGTGGGACACGGGCCACCAGGCGTACGTGCACAAGCTCCTCACCGGCAGGGCCGCCGGCTTCGAGGCGCTCAAGCAGGAGGGCGGCCTGTCGGGTTACCCGAGCCAGGCCGAGTCCGAGCACGACTTCGTGGAGAACTCCCACGCCTCGACCGCGCTGTCCTACGCCGACGGCCTGGCCAAGGCGTTCAAGCTGCGCCGCGACCGCGACCGCACGGTGGTCGCGATCATCGGCGACGGCGCACTGACCGGCGGCATGGCCTGGGAGGCGCTCAACAACATCGCCGCGATCAAGGACCTGCCGGTCGTGATCGTGGTCAACGACAACGGGCGCTCCTACTCGCCGACGATCGGCGGCCTGGCCTCCCACCTGTCATCGCTGCGGGTCAACCGCCGCTACGAGGACATGCTCGACTTCGTCAAGGACAAGATCGGGAACGTTCCGGTCCTGTACGACGCCCTGCACGGCATCAAGAAGGGCGTCAAGGACGTCCTGTCACCGCAGGTGATGTTCGAGGACCTCGGCCTGAAGTACGTCGGCCCCATCGACGGCCACGACGAGCAGGCCATGGAGGCGGCGCTGCGCCAGGCCCGCGACTTCCGCGGCCCGGTCATCGTGCACGCCCTCACCCAGAAGGGCCGCGGTTACACCCCCGCGGAGAACCACGACGAGGACCAGTTCCACTCGCCCGGCGCCTTCGACCGGGCCACCGGCGCGGAGAAGCCCAAGGGCCGCATCTGGACCAACGTCTTCAGCGAGGAGCTCGTCCGGCTCGGCAAGGAGCGCGACGACCTGGTCGCGATCACCGCCGCGATGCTCCACCCGACCGGCCTCAACGCCTTCGCCGAGGCCTTCCCCGAGCGCATCTACGACGTCGGCATCGCCGAGCAGCACGCGCTGACCAGCGCCGCCGGGCTCGCGCTGGGCGGCATGCACCCGGTGGTGGCCGTCTACGCCACCTTCCTCAACCGGGCCTTCGACCAGCTCCTCATGGACGTCGCCCTGCACCGCCTGCCGGTCACCGTGGTGCTCGACCGGGCGGGCGTCACGGGTGACGACGGCGCCAGCCACAACGGCATGTGGGACCTGTCGATCCTCCAGGTCGTCCCGGGGCTGCGGATCGCGGTGCCGCGCGACGGCGACCGCCTCACCGAGCTGCTGCGCGAGGCGGTGGAGGTCACTGACGGCCCCACCGTGCTGCGCTTCCCCAAGGGCCCGGTCGCCGAGCCGATCGACCCGGTCGGCAAGCTCGGCGAGATGGACCTGCTGCGGGCCGCCGAGGGCGACCCCGGCGTGCTGCTCGTGGGCGTGGGCCCGATGGCCCAGGCGTGCATGGAGGCCGCCGTCCTGCTCGACGCGCAGGGCATCTCGGCCACCGTCGTCGACCCGCGCTGGGTCAAGCCGCTGGACGAGGCGCTGGTGCTGGCCGCCGGCGCCCACAAGCTGGTCGCGGTCGTCGAGGACAACGGCCGCGTGGGCGGCGTGGGCGACGCCGTGGCCCGGCTGCTGCGCGACGCCGACGTGGACGTGCCCGTGCGCACCTTCGGCATCCCGCAGGAGTTCCTCGACCACGCCAAGCGGGCCGCGATCCTCGGCAGGATCGGGCTGACCGGCCAGGACCTCGCCCGCCAGATCACCGAGGCGGTCGCCAAGCGGACCTCTTCCGTGGAGCCCGCCCGCCGCTGAGCGCCCTGCGGGCCGCGGCGGTGATCCCGAACACCGCGATCACCGCCGCGGCCAGCACCGGCAGCAGCCACTCCGCGTGCTGCCGCACCACCTTCCCGGCCAGCGCGCCGAGCGTCACGTACGTGCTCACCCACGCCGCGCCGCCCAGCATCGCCCACGGCATGAACCTGCGGTACGGCATGCCCACCGTGCCCGCCACGGCGGGTGTCAGCGCGTGCAGCACCGGCAGGAAGTACGCCAGCGCCAGCGCCCACCGGCTGCGTTCGAGCACCTCGTGCGCGCGCTCCCAGCGGCGCTCGCCGACGCGCCGCCCCAGCCTGCCGTGCCGCAGCCGCGTGCCGTAGCGCCGCCCCAGCCAGTGGCCTCCTGACGCGCCCGCGAAGCAGGCCAGCAGGCCCGCCCCGATCAGGGCCAGCGCCTCGCCCGCGCTGTCGGCGGTGGCCCCGGCGACGAGCAGCAGCCCGTCGCCCGGGACGACCAGGCCGACCCCCACCGAGGCGTCCAGCGTCAGGAAGACCAGCAACAGGGGTAGCACCACGCCGAGGTCTTGCCCGGCCAGGGCATCGAGCAGATCGTTGAGCATAGCCTCAGCCTGCTACCCAGGTCGCGGAACACCATCGGGATCGTCCCCGATCCCACGCTGAGCCGGGCATGACCACCCCGGGTGCGGGAAGGATCACAGATCGTGGACATCTTTCGCACGAAGAGCGTCGAGCAGTCGATTCGCGACACCGAGGCGCCCGAGCATCAGCTCCGCAAGCGGCTGACCGCCACCGACCTGACCGTCTTCGGCATCGGTGTGATCGTCGGCACGGGCATCTTCGTGCTCACGGGCCAGGTGGCCAAGGAGATGGCCGGCCCAGCCGTGGCCGTCTCGTTCGTCGTGGCGGGCATCGTGTGCGGGCTCGCGGCACTGTGCTACGCCGAGTTCGCCTCCACGATCCCGGTCGCGGGCTCCGCCTACACCTTCTCCTTCGCGACCCTGGGCGAGTTCCCCGCCTGGGTGATCGGCTGGGACCTGTTCCTGGAGCTGGCGCTGGCCGCCGCCGTGGTCGCGGTCGGCTGGTCGGGCTACTTCGCCTCCATGCTGGCCTCCATCGGCATGGAGCTGCCCGCCTCCATCGCCGGGGAGAACCCGGTGGTGAACGTGCCCGCCATCCTCATCGTGCTGATCCTCACCTCGATCCTGGTGGCGGGGATCAAGGTGTCCTCGCGGGTCAACCTGATCCTGGTGATCACCAAGATCGCCGTGGTGCTGCTGGTCATCGTGGCGGGGCTGTTCTACGTCAAGGCCGCCAACTACACGCCGTTCATCCCCGAGGCGGTGTCCACGGACCGCGTGGAGGGGCTGAAGGCGCCGCTCATCCAGCTCATCTTCGGCATCACGCCGGTGGCGTTCGGCGTGATCGGCATCTTCTCGGCGGCGGCCATCGTGTTCTTCGCCTTCATCGGCTTCGACATCGTGGCCACCGCGGCGGAGGAGACCATCCATCCGCAGCGCGACGTGCCGCGCGGCATCATCGGCTCGCTGGCCATCTGCACCGTCCTGTACGTCGCCGTCTCCCTGGTCGTCGTCGGCATGCAGCACTACACCGAGCTGAGCACGGCCGCCCCGCTCTCCGACGCCTTCATCGCGGTGGGCCAGTCGTGGCTGGCCGCGATCATCAGCGTGGGCGCGATCGCGGGCCTGACGACCGTGGTGCTCGTGCTGCTGCTGGGCCAGACCCGGGTGCTGTTCGCGATGGGCCGCGACGGGCTGCTGCCCCGCTGGCTGGCCAAGGTCGATCCGCACTACGGCACCCCGGCCCGGCTCACGGTGCTCATCGGGCTGGTCACGATGGTCCTGGCCGGGTTCGTGTCGTTCGGGGAGCTGGCCGAGCTGGTCAACATCGGCACGCTGTTCGCGTTCGTGGTGGTGTCGATCGGGGTGATCATCCTGCGCCGCACCCGGCCCGACCTGCCCCGGGTGTTCCGCGTGCCGCTGGTCCCGTGGCTGCCGATCCTGTCCGTGCTGGCCTGCGTCTACCTGATGCTGAACCTGCCGGCGCAGACGTGGCTGCGCTTCCTCGTGTGGATGGTCATCGGCCTGGTGGTCTACTTCGGCTTCGGCTACTGGAACAGCAGGGGGGCCTTCTCCAAGGAGAAGACCCGCCACTGATTCCGCGGGATCGCTCAGAGGGCGAGGACCGGGCCGGTCATGGCCCGCATCTGGCAGGCGTTGGCGAAGAACTTCGCCCAGTGCACCTTCCTGCCGTACCAGGTGCCCGCGATGGCGACCGCGTGCGGCTTGATCTCCTGGGTGCAGGAGGCCTTGGGCTCGGCCTTGAGCTGGGACGGCTCGCCCTTCACCTGACGGAGCATGCGGCAGGCCGCCTGCGCGTTCGGGTGGGTGCCGCCGACGGGCGCGCAGTGGAGCCACACCGACTTGACGGGCCCGCCCTTCATCCCGTCAACGATCTTGAGCTTCGCCTTGGGTGGCGGCGCGGCCTGCGCGGTAGAGGACGCGCCTGCCAGCAGGGCTCCGCAGAGCGCGAGGGCGCCGGCTGCCTTGATCATGGTTACTCTCCGTTCGTAGGACGGCACCAAAGGCTACGACGGAGTGCGTGCGCAGGTGAGGAGGTCCGGTCAGGACCTCCTCAAAGACTGCGCAAAGTCAGGCGGGGACGGACGCCACGCCGGGGGCGAGGAAGCGCGGCCGGGCGATCCCGGCCCTGTCCAGGTACGGCGTGACGCCGCCCAGGTGGAACGGCCAGCCCGCGCCGAGGATCATGCACAGGTCGATGTCCTGCGCGGCGGCCACCACGCCCTCGTCGAGCATGATCCGGATCTCCCTGGCCAGCGCCGTCAGCACGCGCTCGCGCACCTGCTCGGCGGTGGAGGGGGAGGCGCCGCCCTCGAACAGGGCCACCGCCTCCGGGTCGAGCGTGAAGTCCGGCCGGTAGACGCCGGGCTTGCCCGACTCGACCAGCTTCGCCATGTTCTCCGACACGCCGAACCGGTCGGGGAACGCCTCGTGCAGCGTCTCGGCCACGTGCAGGCCGACCGCCGGGCCGACGAGCTGCAGCAGCGCGAACGGCGTCATCGGCAGCCCGAGCCCGTCGAGCGCGTGCTCGGCCGTCTCCAGCGGCGTGCCCTCGTCCACGGCCGCCACGACCTCGCCCATGAAGCAGGTCAGCAGCCGGTTGACCACGAACGCCGGAGCGTCCTTGACCAGCACCGACGACTTCTTCAGCGACTTGCCCACCGCGAACGCCGTGGCCAGCGTGGCGTCATCGGTCGAGGCGCCCCTGATGATCTCCAGCAGCGGCATGACCGCGACCGGGTTGAAGAAGTGGAAGCCGACCAGCCGCTCCGGCCTGGCCAGTCCGGAACCCATCTCGGTCAGCGACAGCGAGGAGGTGTTCGTGGCCAGCACGCACTCGGCCGACACCACGGCCTCGACCTCGGCGAACACCTGCTTCTTGACCGCCATGTCCTCGAAGACGGCCTCGATCACGAAGTCGGCGTCGGCGAAGGCGTCCTTGGTCAGCGAGCCGCTCACCAGCGACTTGAGCCGGTTGGCCTGGTCCTGCGACACGCGGCCCTTGGCGAGCAGCTTGTCCACCTCGGCGTGCACGTACCCGACGCCCTTGTCCAGCCTGGCCTGGTCGAGGTCGGTCAGCACGACCGGCACCTCCAGGCGGCGCGCGAACAGCAGCGCCATCTGCGAGGCCATCAGCCCCGCGCCCACCACGCCGACCTTGGTGACCTTGCGGGCCAGCGACTTGTCGGGCGCGCCGGCGGGCCGCTTGGCGCGGCGCTGCACCAGGTCGAAGGAGTAGAGCCCGGCCCGCAGCTCGTCGCTCATCAGCAGGTCGGCCAGCGCCTCGTCCTCGGCCGCGAACCCCTCGTCACGGGAGGCGGTCTCGGCCTGGGCGATCAGGTCCAGCGCCCGGTACGGCGCGGGCGCGGCGCCGTGCAGCTTCATGTCCACCAGGAAGCGGGCGTCGGCGACGGCCTTCTCCCAGCCGTCGTGCTCCTTCCGCTCGACGGTGACCTCGCCGTTGACGACGCGGGCGGCCCAGCGCAGCGACTCCTCCAGGAAGTCGGCCGGCTCGAACATGGCGTCGGCGACGCCCAGCTCGTACGCGTCCCCGCCCTTGACCATGCGGTTGTTGGACAGCGGGTTCTCGATGATCAGCTTGACCGCGTTCGCCGGGCCGATCAGGCGCGGCAGGAGCTGCGTGCCGCCCCAGCCCGGCACCAGGCCGAGGAAGCACTCCGGCAGCGCCACTGCGGGCACGCCCGCCGAGATCGTCCGGTACGTGCAGTGCAGCGCGATCTCCAGGCCGCCGCCCATGGCCGCGCCGTTGACGAACGCGAACGACGGGATGCCCAGCTCGCCCAGCCGGCGGAAGACGTGGTGGCCGAGCGCGCCGATGGCCAGCGCCTCCTCACGGGTGGCCACCGAGGCGGCGCCCTTGAGGTCGGCGCCGACGGCGAAGATGAACGGCTTGCCGGTCACGCCCACCGCGGCCAGGTCGGTGCGCGCCGCGATCTCCGACAGCGCCCCGTTCAGCGCGAACAGCCCGTGCGGGCCGAACGTGCTGGGCTTGGTGTGGTCGAAGCCGTTGTCCAGGGTGATCAGCGCCATCGTGCCCGCCCCGTAGGGGAGCCGCACGTCGCGCACCAGCGCCTTGGTGACGACCTCGTCCGTGTTGCGCTCGCTGAGCAGCGAACGCCAGGTCTCGATGTTGCTCATGCCAGGTTCTCCCAGATCACGGTGCCGCCCATGCCCATGCCGACGCACATGGTGGTGATGCCGTAACGCACGTCGGGACGCTCGCCGAACTGCCGCGCGAGCTGCGTCATCAGCCGCACGCCCGAGGAGGCGAGCGGGTGGCCGTAGGCGATGGCGCCGCCGTAGGCGTTGACGCGGGCGTCGTCGTCGGCGATGCCGAAGTGCTCCAGGAACGCCAGCACCTGGACGGCGAACGCCTCGTTGATCTCGAACAGCCCGATGTCGGAGATGTCCAGGCCGGCCAGGCGCAGGGCCCGCTCGGTGGACGGGATCGGCCCGACGCCCATCACCTCGGGGTCCACGCCCGCGAAGGCGTAGGACACCAGGCGCATCTTCGGCGCCAGCCCCAGCTCCCCGGCGACCTCCGCGGCGGCCACGACGCAGCCGGTGGCGCCGTCGTTGATGCCGGAGGAGTTACCCGCCGTGACGTGACCGTGCGGGCGGAACGGCGTCTTGAGCCCGCCCAGCCCCTCCAGCGTGGTGCCCGGCCTGGGCGCCTCGTCCTCGACGGCCAGGCCCCAGCCCTTCTCCGCCGTCCTGATCGCGGTCGGCACCAGGTCGGGCTGGATCTTGCCGTCGGCGTACGCCTTGGCGGCCTTCTCCTGCGAGAGCACCGCGTACGCGTCGGCGCGCTCCTTGGTGATCGTCGGGTAGCGGTCGTGCAGGTTCTCCGCCGTCATGCCCATGACCAGCGCGCTCGGGTCGACCAGCTTCTCCGACAGGAAGCGCGGGTTCGGGTCGACGCCCTCGCCCATCGGGTGGCGGCCCATGTGCTCGACGCCGCCGGCGATGGCCACGTCGTACGCGCCGAACGCGATGCCGCCCGCGACCGTGGTGACGGCGGTCATCGCGCCCGCGCACATGCGGTCGATGGCGTAGCCGGGCACGGTCTTGGGCAGCCCGGCGAGCACGGCGGCCGAGCGGCCGATGGTCAGGCCCTGGTCGCCGATCTGCGTGGTCGCGGCGATGGCCACCTCGTCCACGCGCTCCGGCGGCAGGTTGGGGTTACGCCTGACGAGCTCGCGGATGACGCGGACGACCAGGTCGTCCGCGCGGGTCTCCGCATAGAGTCCCTTCGGCCCTGACCTGCCGAAAGGCGTGCGTACGCCGTCGACGAACACGACGTCACGAGAGGAAGGCACGGATTCGCTCCTCGTTGCTGAATGGGGTTCCGTGCCTATGCTACTCGTCAGTAACTACCCCGCAGACTAGGGCGGCGGTGAGCAACGCGTAGACCACTCCCGTGGCCGGCTCCCACAGGTGGGCGCGGGCTCCGAGCAGAGCCACGACCGCCACGGCCGCGCCCGTCCAGAGCGCCGCGCCCTCTCCTGGACGCGTGCCGCCGCCGGGGTCCCATGGATCGCCAGGTGATCCGCCCGAGCGCAGGGCACACGCCAGCATCCCCACCACGTCCCGTGCCCACCACAGGAGGAACAACACCCCCGCCGCCGCGCTGATCACCGACAGCGCCTCGACGGCCCAGCTCAGGGTGTCGGCGAAGCCGTAAAGGGCGGCCTCGCGGAAGGAGCGCGGAACGGTCCAGCCGAGCAGCAGCGTCACCGTCCAGCAGGCGGCCACGGCCAGCCGGGTCAGCGGGCGCGTCCTGCCGGAGCGGGCCACGGCGTACAGCTCCCGCTCTCGGCGGCGGACCAGGCGGGCGCGGGCGCCCCAGGCGTACTGGGTGATCGCCATGACGGGCAGGGCGGCGGTGAAGAGCGCCAGGGACAGCACGGCGAGCGGCAGCGTCTGCTCCCTGGTCGCGGCCCGGTCGGCGAGTAACTGGACGGTGGTCAGCAGCGCGATCGAGGCGGTGAGCGCCACGAGCGCGCCGCGCCGGGCCGCCCTGGCGCCGGCGCGCAGCCCGGCCATCTCCTGGGCGCCCGGGGGAGGGGCCATCTCGGTCAACAGCATGACCGTCATGATGGCGTCACCGTACGTGGTGGTGCCCCGCATTCCCGCGCATTGGATGGAGCCCTTGCTTGGGTGAGAGGGGACTATCCGAAAGGCCATCGTCTCGCGGATGATGAACAGGCGAACAAGCCAGGATGACGGTACTTATCCTCCGAATACCGGTTTGTGGCTATGCTTCGCGATCATGGCGCAAGGGGTGGACCGCGTGAGAGAACGGCGGAACGAGGGCCGTGCGGGGCGGCAGATTGCTCCGATGCCGCACCCCAAAGCCCCTGTGACGGCTCCCCGCAAGCGCCGCTCCACGCCGTCGCGCAACCCGCTGACCCCCCTCGGCTGGGTGGGTGTGGCGCTGACGCTGGTGCTGGTGGCCGTCACGCTCGGCGGGTACGGCTACTACCGCTACCTGGACAACCGCATCCCGCGCCAGCCCATCGACCCGGGCACCACCCGCCCGCCCGACACCGGCGCGCTCAACGTGCTGCTCGTCGGCTCCGACTCCCGTGACGGCGACAACAAGAAGTACGGCGCCACCACCGTGGGGGCGGGGGAGCGCACCGACACGATCATGCTCCTGCACATCGCGCCCAACCGCGACGGCGCCACCATGATCAGCTTTCCGCGCGACTCGATGGTCCAGGTCCCCGACTGTGCGGGCAGGAACGGCGCCGTGCTGCCCGGCGGGCTGCGCCAGGTCAACGCCGCCTTCAACGACGGCGGCATCAACTGCACGATCAAGACTCTGGAATCCCTCACCAACATCAAGATCAACCACTTCGTGAAGGTGGACTTCACCGGCTTCAAGGGCATCATCGACGCGCTGGGCGGCATCGAGATCTGCCTGCCCAAGGCCGTCAACGACAAGGAGGCCAAGTTCGTGCTCGGCCCCGGCAAGCACACCGTCATGGGTGAGCAGGCGCTGGGCTACGTACGCACCAGGTACTCCCTGGGCGACGGCAGCGACCTCGGCCGGATCGAGCGCCAGCAGATCTTCCTCACCCAGGTGATGAAGAAGGTCACCGACGGCGGCCTGCTCACCGACCCCGGCAAGCTCGACGCGTTCCTGCGGGCCGCCACCCAGGCCGTCACCGTGGACGAGGGCCTCGGCCTCGACCGCATGCTGGAGATCGCCAGGAGCGTCAGCGGGCTGACCGCCAAGGAGCTCAAGGGCATCACGGTGCCGGTGGAGGCGTACCCGGAGGACAAGGCCAGGGTGCAGTTCGCCCAGCCGGCGGCGCGCGACTTCTTCGAGGCCGTGCGCAACGACACCGACATCAGGACCAGCCCCTCCCCGGGCAAGTCGAGCGCGCCCGCGGTCAAGAACGAGCAGGTGCGCCTCCAGGTGCTCAACGCCACCGGCGAGCAGGGCAAGGCGCTGCAGGTGGCGGACGCGCTGGCCGCCCAGGGGTTCGTGGTCACGCAGGTGGGCAACGCCGCGGTCGCCGACACCACCACGATCAGGTACGCCAAGAAGGACGCGCAGGACGGCCCCGCCTACGGTGACGCGGTGGCCGCGCGGCTGTCGAAGGACAAGCGCACGCCCGTGCAGGGCAAGGTCAAGGCCGTCACCTCGCAGCCGTACGCGGCCAAGACCCCGCCCGCCGAGACGCCCGCGGGGCCCGTCGTGCAGCTCGTGATCGGCAAGGACTGGCCGGGGGTCCGGGTCCAGTCGGCCATCCCCGACGCCCTCAAGGACAAGGTCGTCGACAGCAACACCAACCCCTGCAAGTAACCACGCCTCTTTGGCTCGGCTCCGTGGTGACTCAGTGACGCTCTGGGACGATTGTTACGCAGAGTGATTTTAGGGAAACAAGTGAAATTTCCGGACAAGTAGTGGTAGGAAAGGGCGCGGTTACTATTCGTACAAGAGAGGTTCCACCGTGGCACGCGACGAGAACGACAGGCCATACGAGGACGGGCAGGGTAAGTCGTTAAACCCGGAGATGACGGGTGACGTGCTCTCTCCGCGGTGGAGCACCGACGACACTGACGAGCAGCCCGCCATCCAGGTCGTCGGCAACGAGACCTACATCCTGCCGCCCGGCAGGGGCGCGCTGACCGGCGAGCCGCAGTTGATCGGTGAGACCCCGCGCGACGTGCTCGACGATCCCGCCCCGCCGCGCGACGTGCTGTCCGGCGATCCGCGCGACGTGCTCGGCGTCTCCTCCGGCGGCTACGACCTCGGCGGCCAGAGCGGGCCCCACGACGTGCTCGGCGGATCCCGCGACGCGGGCGCCTTCGACCGGGGCGACGCGGTCTCGGACGCCTACGACCGGGGCGACGCGGCTTACGGCCTGGGCGGCGCGTACGGTGGCGCCAGCGGGCCGCACGACCTGCGGGCCGACGTCGACCTGCGGGCCGAGGTCTACAGCGACGAGCTGAGCGGGCCGCACGAGGTGCGCGCCGGCTCGCCGTACGACGAACTGGCCGAGCACAGCGGGCCGCACCGGGTGGCGGACGACGACGACAGCCCCTACCTCCCGATCGACCGGAGCTACGAGGCGGGCCGCGACGACCTGGACGAGGACCGGCCCAAGCGCGGCTTCCTCGGCTCCGGCTGGACCGACGACTCCGGCGACTCCTACGACGGGCGCTCGTCCGGAGGTGAGGGGGAGGTGCGCCGCCGTACCAGGGTGCTGCTGGTGGCGGCCGTCGCGGTGGTGCTGGTCGGCGTGGGCGCCGGCTGGATGCTCACCGGCACCTCCTCCGACGACCCGTGCGCGGGCGTGCAGTGCGCCAGCGCCGGGGAGGTGAGCTCGCCGTCCGAGTCGGCGGCCCCGGAGGACACGGCGGCCGAGGAGGCGGCGGAGGAGACCCCCGAGCCCACGGATTCGGTCACCGATGAGCCGGCCGAGCCCGAGTCCGCAATCCCGACGACCGCGCAGGAGCGGTCGCGGCCCACGCGTGAGGCCGAGCCGCGCCCGACGCCCACGCGGCAGAAGGCCACCACCGAGCCGACGCGCAAGCCCACCCGTGAGCCGCAGGGCACGATGAACGACACCGCGGACTCGCGCGGGCAGGACAGCGGCGGCAGCGACGCGTCGTCCTCGTCGTCCGACAAGGACAGCACGAGCGACACGGGTGACTCGACGACCACCCAGCCGCCCGCCACGACCCAGGCCCCGGTGCCCGCTCCGACGCAGGAGGAGCGCAAGGGGCTGCTGGACATCCTGTTCCCCTGGGCTTAGCCGTGATGTCCGCCCGGCGGCGGTCCCGCTGCCGCCGCCGGGGCGGGACATCCTGTCCCCGAGGCCGCGGACGTGGCAGGATGCGGATCCAGGTGCCGGTCTGGCAGACTTGGAAACCGCTTTCCGGGAGGTCTCGTGGTCACGCTTGAAGACGTCGCCAAGCAGGCGGGCGTCTCGCTCGCGACCGCCTCGCGGGTGCTCAACGGCAGCACCCGCCAGGTGGGCGCGACCTTGCGGGCGCGCGTCGAGCGGGCCGCGGACGAGCTCGGCTACCGGGCCAACATCGCCGCCCAGACGCTGGCCCGCGGGGCGAGCAACGTCATCGGCATCGTCGTGCACGACCTCACCGACCCCTACTTCGCGGCGCTCGCCGACGGGGCGATGCGGGCCGCGGCCACCGAGGGCCTGCTCGTCATGGTGGGCACCACGCATCGCGACCCCGAGCAGGAGATCGCCTACCTGGCCACGCTGCACGCCCAGCGTGTGCGCGCCGTCCTGCTGGTCGGCTCGCGCGTCGCCGACGCGGGCGTCACCCGGCGGTTGCGCGAGGAGCTGGCCCGCTACCAGGCGGGCGGCGGCCGTGCGGCCTGCGTCGGGCAGGACCTGCTCGGCGTGGACACCGTCGCGCCCGCCAACAGGGAGGGCGCGGCCGAGCTGGCCAGGGCGCTGGCCGGGCTGGGCCACACACGGTTCGCGGTCCTGGCGGGCCCGCCGCACCTGGTGACGGCGGCCGACCGGTGCGCCGGCTTCGCCGAGGCGCTCGACGAGCTGGGGCTGCCCGCCCCGCAGGTGATCCACGGCCCGTTCGACCGCGACGGCGGCCACACCGCGGCCAGGCAGGTCACGGACGCCACCTGCGTGTTCGCCGTCAACGACGTGATGGCGGTGGGCGCGCTGGCGGCCTACCGCGAGCAAGGGGTCAGGGTGCCCGAGGACGTCTCGGTGGCCGGTTTCGACGACATCGTCACGCTGCGTGATCATGTGCCCGCGCTGACGACGGTCCGGCTGCCGCTGAAGGACATGGGGGCTCGCGCGCTGGAGCTGGCGCTCAACGAGGACGACCCCGTCGTGGTCGAGAAGGTGGCCGGCGAGGTCGTGCTGCGCGAGAGCGTCCGGAGAATGGCGTGACGCCGCGGGAGCCCGGGGCGTGATGGGGAGGAATGGCGTGAAGCTGGCGGTCAGCACGCTGGGGATGCCCGGCGAGGGGCTGGACAGGGCGATCGAGATCGCGGCCGGGCACGGCTGCCAGGGGCTGGAGCTGCGGCTGCATCCTGACACGGGCGTGCACGCGGGCCTCGACCCGGCGGCCAGGGAGTCGGTGCGCAAGCGGATCGAGCAGGCGGGGCTGGAGATCTCCGCCCTGGCCGGTTACGCCGGCGTCTGCGAGGCGGGCCCGGACGAGCCGGTCGTCGAGGCGCTCCTCGCCGACCTGCGGCTCGCCGCCGACCTCGGCGCGCCCGGCGTGCGGGTGTTCCCGCGCGGCGACGACCCGGCCACCGGCGTCCGCCGCCTCCACGCCGTCTCCGGTACGGCGGCCGCGCTCGGCTGCCGGGTGCTCGTCGAGACGCACGACAGCATGGCGACAGGCGAGGCCGTGGCCGCGCTGCTCACCCAGGCGGACCTGCCGGAGACCACCGGCGCGATCTGGGACCTGCTGCACCCCTGGCGCCACGGCGAGCCGCCCGCGCGGACGCTCGCGGCCCTGGCCCCGCACCTCGGCTACGTGCAGGTCAAGGACGCAGTCTCGGCCCAGGACACGACCCCCGTGCCGATGGGGACGGGCTCGGTGCCGCTGGAGGAATCGGGCGAGCTGCTGCGCGCGGCCGGGTTCGGCGGGTGGGTGTCGCTGGAGTGGGAGCGCACCTGGTACCCGCAGGTGGCCCCGGTCGAGGAGATCCTGCCCGGCGCCGCGGAGTGGGTACGGCGCTTCACCTCATAGCGGGCGTCACCGCTTAGATGGGGGGATGTCCGCTTTCACAAGCAAGGTGCTCGTCGTCGGCATGGACGGGCTGAGGTTCGACCGGCTGCTCGTCCTGGACGCCCCCGTCCTGGCCGGCCTGATGGCCACCGGCGCGTACGGCACCAGCAAGCTCCCCTACGGCGAAGCGGGGACACCGCGCACGGAATCCCCTGGCGAGGTCGTCCCCAAGACCCCCGAGCCGGGCGACGGCGGCCGGGTGATCCGGTCGCGCACCGACTCGGGCCCCGGCTGGTCGTCGATCGCCACCGGAACCTGGCCCGACAAGCACGGCATCGTCGACAACGGCTTCGCGAACCCCCAGTTCCAGAAATTTCCGGACTTCCTCACCCGGGCCAAGACCGCCAGGCCCGAGCTGACCACCTCCGCGTTCTTCTCCTGGGCCGCCCTCGCCGAGCACGGCGCCTTCGGCCCGGCGATCGACCACCGCTTCGTGCTCGACGGCTACACCGTCGGCTGGGCCGCCGCGGACAAACAGGTCGCCGAGGCCGCGGAACGGCACCTGGCCGAGGAGGACCCGGACGCGCTCTTCGTCTACCTCGGCGACACCGACGAGGTGGCCCACGACCTCGGCCCGCACTGCCTCGAGTACGCCGCCGCCCTCCAGGCCCAGGACGCCTACCTGGGCCGGCTCCTCGACGCCATCCGGGCGCGGCCCGCGTACGGAAGTGAGCGGTGGACGGTGCTGGTCACAACGGACCACGGCCACGTGGACGCGGGCGGGCACGGCGGCGTCTCGGACGAGGAGCGCACCGTCTTCGTGATCGCGAACACGCTGGGGCGGGACCTCGGCGGACGCGCGCTCGACGGGCCCCGGCTGGTGGACGTGGGGCCGACGGCGCTGGCCGTGCTCGGCGTGCCGGTCGAGCCGTCCTGGGATCTGGACGGCACCCCCTTGGGCATTTGATTCATCAGGCGTTGAATTCTTGGCCGGGAAGCGGAACACTGGGATGACAGGACGTTGAACGGCAGGAGAGCGTGCGATGAAGACGACGGCCCTGGACTTCACCGAGATCGACGCGGGCATGCTCGCCGACGTGGGCGGCAAGGCGGCCAACCTCGGCGAGCTGACCAGGGCCGGCCTGCCGGTGCCGCCCGGGTGGGTGCTCACCACGGACGCCTACCGGCAGGTCGCCCAGGACCTGCGGATCGACGGCGGCAAGACGGGAGAGGAGGGGCTGGCCGGGCGGGCCAGGCGGCACCTCATGGAGGCGCCGGTGCCCGACGCCGTGCACGAGGCCATCGTCAAGGCGTACGAGGCGCTCGGCCCCGACGTGCCCGTGGCCGTGCGCTCCTCCGCCACCGCCGAGGACCTGCCGTTCGCCAGCTTCGCCGGCCAGCAGGACACCTTCCTCAACGTGGTCGGCACGAAGGCGGTGGTGGAGGCCGTCCGCCGCTGCTGGGCCTCGCTCTGGACCGACCGTGCCGTCGCCTACCGCGAGTCCAACGGCATCGACCACGCCGCCGTCCGGCTCGCCGTGGTCGTCCAGCGGATGGTGGACGCGCGGGTCGCGGGCGTCATGTTCACCGCCAACCCCGTGACGGGCACGCGGCGCGAGAGCGTCATCGACGCCAGCCCTGGCCTCGGCGAGGCGGTGGTGTCCGGCGCCGTGAACCCCGACCGCTTCCGCGTCCGCGACGGCCGGATACTCGAACGCCACGCCGGTGACAAGCGGCTGGCCATCCGCTCCCTGCCCGGCGGCGGCACCGAACGCGTCGAGACGGCCGGGCAGGGCCTCTGCCTGACCGACGACGAGGTACGCGACCTGGCCGCCCTCGGTGCCCGCGTCGAGGCCCACTACGGCGCGCCGCAGGACACCGAGTGGGCCATCGGCCACGACGGCACGCTCTGGCTCACCCAGGCCAGGCCGATCACCACGCTCTACCCGCTGCCCGAGCACCCCAGGCCGGGCCTGCGGGTGTACTTCTCGGTCAACGTCGTCCAGGGCGTCATGGGGCCGCTGACCCCGATGGGGCAGGCGGCGTTCCGGCTGATCAGCGCGGGCGGCGCGGGCCTGGCCGGGCACGCGCCCGCCGACCCGCTCGACGGCGCCGGCTTCGTGACGGTCTCGGGCGAGCGGTTGTGGCTCGACATCACCGCGGCCGTGCGCAGCCGTCCCGGCAGGGCCGTCCTGCCGCGCATGCTGAGGCTCGGCGAGGCCCGCGCCGTGGGCGTCATGGAGCAGCTCTTCGAGGACCCGCGCCTCAGCGCGACGCCCGGGTCCGTGCGGCCCTTCCTGCGCGGGCTCGGCAGGTTCGCCCGCAACCTCCGCCTGCCGCACCGGGTGCTGACCGCGCTCACCAGACCGGATCAGGCCGTGGCCGCCACCGTCAAGCTCGGCGAGGTCCTGGACGGCAGGCTCAGGGTGCCCGCCACCGCGACCCCCGCCCAGCGCCTGGACCACGCCGAACGCGTCCTGCGCGGCACCTTCCCGCTGATCATCTCGATCATGCCGAACGTGATCACCGGCTACGCGCTGTTCGCGCTGGCCTCCCGGCTGTCCGGCGTGCCCGTCCCCGAGATGAGCGACGTGCTGCGCAGCCTGCCCCACAACCCGACCACCGAGATGGACCTGGAGCTGTGGCGGCTGAGCACCCGCATCGAGCCGGCGCCGTTCAAGGAGCTGTCCGTGCCCGAGCTGGTGGCCCGCTACCAGGAGGGACGGCTCCCGCCGGTCGCCCAGCGGGAGATCGCCGCGTTCCTCGGCGAGTACGGGCACCGCGGCGTCGCGGAGATCGACCTCGGCGTGCCGCGCTGGTCGGAGGAGCCCGCCCACATCCTCGGCGTGCTGGCCAACTACCTGCGCATGGAGCAGGGCACGCCCCCTTCCGACACCTTCCGCGAGGGAGCCGAGATCGCGCAGCGGGCCATCGCCGGGGTGACGGCACGGGCCCGGCGCAGGGGGCGGTGGCGGGCCGCGGTGGTGCGGTTCGGGCTCGGTCGCACGCGCAGGTACGCCGGGCTGCGTGAGCTGCCCAAGTTCTACCTGGTCAAGACGCTCGCCGAGGTCCGCGCCAGCCTCCTCGTGGTGGGGGAGCACCTGGTGGGCCTGGGCGTGCTGGACTCGGCGCACGACGTGTTCTTCCTGGACCTGCGCGAAACCAGGGCCGCCCTGGCAGGCGGCGACCTGCGCGTGACCGGAGGCGCTTCGGCGGGCGGGGGCCTGCGTGAGCTGGTGGCGGAACGGCGGGCCACGTACGAGCGGGAGCGGCGCCGCAGGCACGTCCCCAGAGTGCTGCTCTCCGACGGCACCGAGCCCGAGGCCACCCAGGAGGCCGCCGCCGACGGCGCGCTGACGGGCACGGCCGCCTCGCCCGGCACGGTCACCGGCGTGGCCAGGGTGGTGCTCGACCCCATCGGCGCCCACCTGGAGCCGGGCGAGATCCTCGTCTGCCCCTCGACCGACCCGGGCTGGACCCCGCTGTTCCTGACGGCGGGCGGGCTGGTGATGGAGATGGGCGGCGCGATGTCGCACGGCGCCGTGGTGGCCAGGGAGTACGGCATCCCCGCCGTCGTGGGCGTGCCCGACGCCACCCACCGCATCACCTCGGGACAGGAGATCACGGTCAACGGCGCGGCGGGAAATGTGACGATCTCCGAGCCGTGACGCTACCGTGATCATGTGTCAGAGCCCTACTGGAACCACAACGTCCACTACCAGCGCCTGGTCATGAAGCTCATGCCCGCAGGCTGTCAGCGGGCACTCGACATCGGTTGCGGCGACGGGCTGCTGGCGAGCAAGCTGGCCGCCCGCGCCGCCGGGGTGACCGCCGCCGACCGCGCCCCCGAGGCCGTCGCCATGGCCTGCGAGCGCCACGGCGGGCTGGACAACGTCGAGTTCGTCACCGCCGACTACCTCGACGACCCGCGCGGGCTGCTCCCCGAGGGCAAGTACGACTTCATCAGCGCCGTCGCGGTCGTCCACCACGCCGAGTTCACCGCCGCCGCCCGCGCGCTGACCCGGCTGCTGGCCCCGGGCGGGCGGCTGGTCGTGATCGGCCTGGCGCGGAACCGATCGCCGCTCGACTGGATCGTCAGCGGCGCGGGCCAGGTCGCCTCCCGCGCGCTGCGCCTGCGCAACGGCCCCAAGACCGGCCCCGGCAAGGCGGTGCCCGCCATGGACCCCGTCCTGTCGTGGGGCGAGACCGCGCGGCTGGCCCGCCGCGTGCTGCCCGGCTGCCGCTTCCGCCGCCTGCTGCTGCGCCGCTACCTGCTGGTCTGGGACAGACCCGCCTGACTGGCGCCCTCGGGACGGGCCCGCGCGATGGCGGCCATCCTCCGGATGGAGGATGCCGGGCGCACGAACGGGCGATGCCGCCGCCCGCCCTCCGGCGCGAGGCTCGGAGCATGACGGTGATCGAGGTCAAGGACCTCCGCAAGACGTACGGCCGGACCCGCGCCGTGGACGGGGTGTCGTTCACGGTGGCCCAGGGGGAGACGTTCGGCGTGCTCGGCCACAACGGCGCGGGCAAGACCACCACGGTGGAATGTCTGTCGGGCCTGCGCAGACCCGACTCGGGCACGGTCCGGGTGCTGGGCCAGGACCCCGCGCGCCGCCGCCGGGCCCTGGCCCAGCGCATCGGCGTGCAGTTACAGGAGGGCGAGCTGCCCGACCGGCTCAGGGTGGCCGAGGCGATGCGGCTGTTCGCCGCCCTGTACGACCGGCCGGACGACTGGCGGGCGGTGCTGCGGCGCTGGGACCTCGGCCCGATCGCGGCCAAGGCGTACGGCGACCTGTCAGGCGGCCAGAAGCAGCGACTCAAGCTGGCCCTGGCCCTGGTCGGCGGCCCGGAGCTGGTCGTGCTCGACGAGCTGACCACCGGCCTCGACCCTGTGGCCCGCCGCGAGACCTGGACGCTCGTCGGCGACCTCAAGGCGGCGGGCACCACGGTCGTGCTGGTGAGCCACTACCTGGACGAGGCGGAGGAGCTGTGCGACCGGGTGGCCGTCTTCGGCCGCGGCAGGATCGTGGCGCTCGGCAGCCCGCGCGAGCTGACCGGCCGCACGGGGACTGAGTCGCTGGAGGACGCCTACCTGGCGCTGGCGGCGGAGGAAGGCCGATGAAGGCGCTCGCGCACCTGTCGGTGTCGGAGGTCAGGCTGCTGTCCAGGGAGCTGAGCACCCTGTTCTTCATGGTCGCCTTCCCGGCCATGCTGCTGGTGCTGAACGCCGGCAGCGACCGGCTGGAGCTGTTCGTGCCCGGCTACCTGGCGATGATCCTGGCCATCGGCGGAATCTCGACGCTGCCCGCGATCATGGCGAGCTACCGGGAGCGCAAGGTGCTGCGCCGCCTGGCCACCACCCCCGTGTCGCCGCTCACGCTGCTCACCGCGCAGATCGCGGCTCAGCTCGTGATGGCCGTCGCGGGAGCGGCCATCCTGGCGGGGGTGGCGGTGGCCGCGTTCGGGGTGGCGCCGCCCGCGCATCCGGCCGCGCTGACGCTGGCCTTCGTGCTGTGCGCGCTCATGTGCTACGCCATCGGCTTCGTGATCGCCGCCGTCGCGCCCCGCGCCAGGACCGCCGAGCTGATGGGCATGGTCGTCATGTTCCCGATGATCTTCCTGGCGGGCGCGGCCATCCCCCGCGAGGGGCTGCCGGAGCCGCTCCGCGAGATCGGCGGCTACCTGCCGCTCACCCAGGGCGTCACCGCGCTCAGGGAGAGCTGGTTCGGCGCTCCCGCGCCGATGCCCTATCTCGTCGTTTCGGCGATAATCGTGGTCGGCACCGCCATCGCGGCCGCGGTGTTCCGCTGGGAGTGATCGGACGTTGGACGAGGCAGGCTGGCCCCGGGTCTTCCACGTGCTCTTCTACGCCTGTCTCGCGATGGCCGCGTCGATCGCCGCCCTGCGGGAGGGGTTCGACCCCGCCGGGCTCGCGCTGACGGCGCTGATGGGCGTCTGGTACACGCTCTTCATCGCCCGCAGGCCGAAGCTCCTGCGCCACCTCGACCTCACGGCCTGGCACTTCCTGGTGCTGGTGGCGCTGAACTACGCGCTCGTCAGGACCAACCCGTCCTACCAGGCGATGGCGTACGGCCTGGTCTCGCTGCCCTACCTGCTGCTGCCCGGCCGGTGGGGCTACGCGGGCGCGGTGCTGCTCGTGCTGTCGAGCGCCAGTGCGGCGGGCGCGTTCGAGGCCGTCCCCGACGACCCGTCCGTGCTGGCCAACATCGTCGGCAGCGCGGCACTGACGCTCATCATGGGCCTGTTCACCCACGACCTGGTCAAGCACAGCGAGCAGAACCTGGTCGTGGGGGCGCTGGAGGAGCGGGCCCGGCTCGCCAGGGAGATCCACGACACGCTCGCCCAGGGCTTCAGCGGCATCATCGCTCAGCTCGAAGCGGCCGAGCAGGGCATCGACGACCCCGAGACGGTGCGCAAGCGCATCGCCCAGGCCAAGCGGCTGGCCCGCGACAGCCTCAACGAGGCCAGGCGCTCGGTCGACGCGCTGCGACCGGAGCCGCTGGAACGCGCCCCGCTGCACCAGGCGCTGAAGGGCGTGGCCGGGCGCTGGTCGGCCGCGACCGGCGTGCCCGCGACCGTGTCGGTGGACGGCGAGCCGCGGCGGCTGCCGGAGGACGTGGCGGCCACGCTGCTGCGCGCCGCCCAGGAGGGCCTGGCGAACGTGGCCAAGCACGCCGGCGCCCGCCGCGCCGTCCTGACGCTGTCGTACATGGAGGAGGAGGTCACCCTGGACGTGCTCGACGACGGCGCGGGCTTCGACCCTGCCGGCCCGGCCGGCGGCTACGGACTGATCGCGATGCGCGAGCGGGCCGCCCGCTCGGGCGGCACCGTCACCGTGGAGTCGGCTCCGGGAGAAGGGACCGCGTTGTGCGTGAGCATCCCGTGCGCCTGATGATCGTCGATGACCACCCCGTGGTACGCGACGGGCTGCGCGGCGTCTTCGACGGCGTGCCCGGCATCGAGGTGGTGGCCGAGGCGGGCGACGGGCACGAGGCCCTCGTCCTGGCCAGGGCCGCCGAACCCGACGTGGTGCTGATGGACCTGCGCATGCCGGGGCTCGACGGCGTCAGCGCCATCGAACGGCTGGCCGCCGACCACCCCGGCATCCGGGTCGTGGTGCTCACCACGTACGACACGGACGCGGACGTGTCGCGGGCGCTGGCCGCGGGGGTGGCCGGATACCTGCTCAAGGACGCGCCGCGCGAGGAGCTCCAGGCGGCCGTGCGGACGGCGGCGGCCGGTGGGCGGGTGCTGGCCCAGCGGATCACCTCGCAGCTCATCGACGGCCTCGGTCGCAAGCCCGCGACGGCGCCGACGCCACGGGAGCTGGAGGTGCTCAGGCTCATCGCGCGCGGGGCCGCCAACAAGGAGGTGGCGCGGGCCCTGCTGATCAGCGAGACCACCGTGAAGACGCACCTCAAGCACGTCTTCGCCAAGCTCGGCGTGGACAACAGGGCGGCGGCCGTGGTCGCGGCGATGGAGCGGCGCCTCATCTGACGCCGCCCCACCCCGCCGCCGCTCAACCCTGTCAGGCGAGCACGACCTCCTCGTAACGCGCCTTCATCGTGGCCACTACCTCATCGGGGTCGGCGGCCCAGATCTCGGCGTTGAAGATCTCCACCTCGACGTCCCCGCTGTACCCGGCCGCCTGGACCGCCGCCGTGATCGGCCGGAAGCCGATCACGCCGTCGCCCATCATGCCCCGCCCGAGCAGCACGTCCTCGGGCAGCGGGTGCAGGTAGTCGCACACCTGGTAGGAGGCGATCCGGCTCCCGGCGCGGGCGATGTCCTCGAACAGGCGCGGATCCCACCACACGTGGAAGGTGTCCACGACCACGCCGACCTGCTCCTCGGGGAACGGCAGGCTCAGCTCGAGCGCCTGCCCCAGCGTGGAGATCACCGCGCGGTCCGGGCAGTAGATCGGGTGCAGCGGCTCCAGCGCCAGCTTGACGCCCCGCTCCCCGGCGTACGGCGCCAGCTCGGCCAGCGCCTCGGCCACCCGCTCGCGGGCTCCCGCCAGGTCACGGCCGAAGGCGCCGGGCAGCGGCTCGCCCGGCTTCACGCCGGGCAGCCCGCCCACGACCAGCACCAGGCAGGCGGCCTCCAGCTCGGCCGCCTCGTCGATGGCCCGCCGGTTTTCCTCCAGCGCCTGCGCGAAGGCCGTACCGTCATCCGTGGTGAGGAAGCCGCCGCGGCACAGCGACGACACCCGCAGCCCGGCGTCCCGCACTAGCTTGACGCTCTGCGCGAGGCCGGTCTCGGCGACCTTCTCCCGCCACAGCCCGATCGCCTCCAGGCCGTGCCGCACGCAGCCGTCCACGGCCTCGGGCAGCGTCCAGTGCCTGGTCGTCCACTGGTTGAGAGACAGACTCACAGGCCGTTCACCGCCAGCAGCGCCTTCATCCGGCGCACCGCGAGCTCCTGGTCGGCCAGCAGCCCCGCCTGGTCGGCCAGGCGGAACACCTCCGACAGGTGCAGCAGCGAGCGGGCCGACTGGGCGCCGTTCACCATGGCGAACGCGTCCTGGTGGCCGTTCAGCCAGGCCAGGAAGACGATGCCGGTCTTGTAGTTGTACGTCGGCGTCTCGAAGATCTTGCGCGACAGCGGGACGGTCGGCGCGAGGATCTCGTCGTAACGGGCCGCCGCCTGCTCGTCGCCGGCCTCGGCCGCGTCCAGGGCCTGGAGTGCGGCCGCCGCCGCCGGGGCGATCGCGTCGAAGATGCCCAGCAGCGCGTGCGAGCCCGACTTGATCAGCGACGGGTAGTTGAAGTCGTCGCCGGTGTAGAGCTTGACGCCCTCGGGCAGCGCCGCGCGCAGGCCGATCTCGTGCTGCTCGTCCAGCAGCGACACCTTCACGCCGTCCACCATCGAGGCGTTGGCGTGGATCAGCTCCAGGAACGACTCCGTGGCCGCCGCGACGTCGCGCGAGCCCCAGTATCCGGCGAGCTGAGGGTCGAACATCTCGCCCAGCCAGTGCAGGATCACCGGTCGCTCGGCGACGCCGAAGAGCTTGCCGTACACCTGGTGGTAGTCCTGCGGGCCCGAGGCGGCCTTGGCGAGCTGGCGGGAGGCCATGACGATCACGCCCGCGCCGGCCGACTGCACGGTCTCGATCTGCTCGGCGTACGCGGCGGTGATCGCGTCCAGGGTGCCGGCCTCGGGCGCGTGGTCGGTGCCCGCGCCGCAGGAGACCAGCGTGGCAGGGTCGCCGTACGCGCGGGCCTCGGCGGCGCTGCGCCGGATCAGCTCCCTGGTGGCGGCCCAGTCCAGGCCCATGTTGCGCTGGGCGGTGTCCATGGCGTCGGCCACGCGCAGGCCCAGCGACCACAGGTGGCGGCGGAAGCGCAGGGTGGCTTCCCAGTCCACGGCGGCGGGGGAGCCGGGCGTGTTGTCGCCCAGCGGGTCGGCCACCACGTGCGCGGCGGCGTACACGATGCGGCTGGTCGCCGGCCGGTCCACGACCGGCCAGGTCGCCGGCTCGCTCAGCGGGTACGAGCCGAACCCGGGAAGGTCGATCCTCACAGGCCCGGCACCTCGATCCTGCGGCCCTCGGCGTTGGAGCGCAGCCCCAGCTCGGCGAGCTGCACGCCGCGCGCGCCCGAGGCGAAGTCGTTCGGGAACGGCGCGTCCTCCACCACGTGCCGGACGAACGCCTCCCACTGCACCTTGAAGCCGTTGTCGAACTCGGCGTTGTCCGGCACCTCCTGCCAGCCGTCGCGGAAGCGCGCCGTGGCGGGCAGGTCGGGGTTCCAGACGGGCTTGGGGGTGGCGGAGCGGTGCTGGACGCGGCAGTTGCGCAGGCCCGCGACGGCGCTGCCGTGCGTGCCGTCCACCTGGAACTCGACCAGCTCGTCGCGGTTCACGCGGACCGTCCAGGAGGAGTTGATCTGGGCGACGACGCCGCCCTCCAGCTCGAAGATCCCGTACGCGGCGTCGTCGGCGGTGGCCTGGTACTCCTTGCCCTGCTCGTTCACGCGGGCCGGCACGTGCGTCACGGCCTGGGCGTAGACCGAGCGCACGCGGCCGAACAGGTTCTCCATCACGTAGTGCCAGTGCGGGAACATGTCGAGCACGATGCCGCCGCCGTCCTCGGCGCGGTAGTTCCACGACGGGCGCTGGGCCTCCTGCCAGTCGCCCTCGAACACCCAGTAGCCGAACTCGCCGCGCACCGACAGGATGCGGCCGAAGAAGCCGCCGTCGATGAGCCGCTTCAGCTTGAGCAGGCCAGGAAGGAACAGCTTGTCCTGCACGACGCCGTTCTTGACGCCCTTGGCCGTGGCGGCCTCGGCCAGCGCGATGGCCTCCTGGGTCGACTCGGCGGTGGGCTTCTCGGCGTAGATGTGCTTGCCGGCCTCGATGGCCTTGAGCACGGCCTTGACCCGGGCGCTGGTGACCTGGGCGTCGAAGTAGATCACGTTGCCGTCGTCGGCGAGTGCCGCGTCGAGGTCCGTGGTGAAATCCGCAATGTCATGCTTTGTTGCGATATCTGCAAGTTTGTCGGCATTGCGGCCGACCAGTACGGGCTTGAGCTTGACCCTGGAGCCGTCCGAGAGCGTCACGCCGCCCTGCTCGTTGATGGCCAGGACGGACCGGACCAGGTGCTGACGGTAGCCCATCCGTCCGGTGACGCCGTTCATCACGACGCCGATGGTGCGCACGCTCATGAGGATCCCTTCGAGGCACAACAAGTGGAAAGCGCTTTCCCGAACGGTACGGCCGGGCCACCGAAGGCGTCAAGTAGCGCGAACCTCAGGTGGGCCTGCCGGGCCCGTGGCCGGGGCGCCCGTGACGAGCTTAGAGCTCGCCGCGCGTCCCCAGCCTGGACAGGGCCTTGGTGATGGGTGCGGCGGCCAGCGAGAGCTGCCACTCGCGGGCGCCGAGCTCGCGCAGCCTGGCCGTCACGCTCTCCTCGGTGATCTCGGCGGGAGGCTCCCAGGTGAGCCTGCGCACCGCGTCGGGCTGCAACAGGTTCTCCGTGGGCATGTGGTGCTCCTCGGCCAGCGCGGCGACCACCGCGCGGGCCGCGGCCAGGCGCTTGGCGGCGGCCGGGTCGCGGTCGGCCCAGCGGTTGGGCGGCGGCGGGCCGTCGCCGGGGGTGCTGGGCTGGGGGAGCTGGTTGTCGGGCAGGTTCCTGGCCCGGGAGACGGCGGCGAGCCAGTCGCTCATGTGCCGGCGCGCACTTCGCCCGGTGAATGCCGAAATTTCGGTCAATGCCTTCTTGGTGCGGGGCCCTTCCAGCGCGGCGGTGACGATCGCCGCGTCCGGCAGCACCCGGCCGGGGGCCAGATCGGCCTCCCTGGCGATGCGGTCGCGCATGTTCCACAGCTCGCGCACGATCGCCAGCGCGCGCACGTTGCGCACCTTGTGGATGCCCGACGTGCGCCGCCACGGGTCGGAGCGCGGCGCGGGCGGCGGGGTGTCGAGCACGGCCGCGAACTCCTCGCGCGCCCATTCCAGCTTGCCCGACTCCGTCAGCTCTGCGTGCAGCACGTCGCGCAGCTCGACCAGCACCTCCACGTCGAGCGCGGCGTAACGCAGCCAGTCTTCCGGCAGCGGCCTGGTGGACCAGTCGGCCGCCGAGTGCCCCTTCTCCAGCCGCAGCCCGAGGACGGTCTCCACCATCGTGCCCAGCCCGACCCGCTCGTAGCCGAGCAACCGCCCGGCCAGCTCGGTGTCGAACATCACCCGCGGCTTGAACCCGACCTCCATCAGGCACGGCAGGTCCTGGGAGGCGGCGTGCAGCACGATCTCCGCCTCGGCCACGGCCTCGTCGAGCGCCGTCAGGTCGGGGCACCCGATCGGATCGATCAGCGCGGTGCCCGCACCGGCCCGGCGGAGCTGCACGAGATAGGCGCGGTTGCCGTAGCGGTAGCCGGAGGCACGCTCGGCGTCCACCGCGACGGGACCGCTGCCGGCGGCGAACCGCGCCACCACCTCGGCCAGCCCGGCGGCGTCGGCGACGACCGGAGGGATGCCCTCGCGCGGCTCCAGTAGCGGCTCCACCGCTCGTTCCGCTGTGCGTTCTTCTGTCATGAGTTCACCGACCTCATGACGCTGGTGCTGTCTTGACTGGTGCCCTCACTTCGTTCGGTCACTCTCCGGATCATCACGTCGGCGGGGCAGAGCGGCCACGTCCGGCGGGAGCGGCGGGATCCCGGCCGCCAGGCACATGAGGTCGCACCAGGCGGCGACATGGCCGGACAGATCCTCCCGCGCGGGTGACCACGACGCCCGCAGCTCGAGCTCGGTCGTGACCGGGTCGTCGGCCTTGTTGCCGAACCCCTCGGACACGGCTCTTGTCACGGTACCGCCAGCGGCGGAGTAGTCGGCTTGATGTGCGTCGAGAGCCTCGGTCAGCCAGCTCCACGCGACGGGCCCGAGCAGCGGGTCGGAGGTGATCTCCGGCTCCATGTCCGCCCTGACGTAGGCCACCAGGCGGAACGGGCCCTCCCACCCGCGCTGGCCGTCAGGGTCGTAGAGCAGGATCAGCCTGCCGACGGCGAGCTCGTCGTCGTCGCGGTAGACCGACGCGCCGATGGCGGCCGAGTAGGGGGCCAGCCGCTGCGGCGCGGGCAGGTCCTCGAGCTCGATCTCCGGCCTGACCTCGGCGCGCCGCAGGCTCTCCGCGGCGCGCGTGAACGCGGCCGGAGGCGGCGGCTGGTCACCGAGTGTCATAGCCGAAGCGTAGGTCGAGGACGGGCGGAAGGGGACCACGGGGGTGCTCATCCTTCGGAATCAAGCCGCTGCCGTAACGAGCTGGCGTGCCGGGCGGATGGTCTCGGCGGTCGCGAACACCATCGCGTGGCCGCAGTCGACGCAGGCCCACTCGGGGCACTGGCCCGGCTCGTGCCCGTCAAGGCACGGCGGCTGCTCGAACGGCCGCTCCTCGGCGCAGGAGGGGCAGCGCTCACTGCGGCGCTCTGGGGAAATCCACAACGCGGTCATCGCACGAGTCATCGAACCGGGGCCTTTCTTCGGGTCGTGCCCCCGACGTTGGCACGAGCCGCTGACAATTCCCCGCAACGCGCTCGGCGTGTCCCGAAAGTGGTCGCTGAATCGATGCCGCGCGGTGACTTGGGGAACATTTGGCCCAGTCGAGACCGGCTCTCTGGCCGGACATGGGGTGTGTTCGACCCGTGTGCGGTGCCGATGCCGAGCAGACCGGTAAACCTTCATCTGGCTATCTGATCATGATTTGGGGTGTCCAATGCATCTTTTTCCGACACCGCGGGGGGCGTGTCCCGGCCCGCTGGACCGGCGTTCCCAGCCACTACCCTGGTGAGGTGAACCTCGCCGACTCCGCGTTCCTGCGTGCCTGCCGCCGCCAGCCCGTTCCGCACACCCCCGTCTGGTACATGCGCCAGGCCGGCCGGGCGCTGCCGGAATACCACAAGGTCCGCGCGGGCGTCCCGATGCTCACCGCGTGCGCGACCCCCGACCTGATCGTCGAGATCACCATGCAGCCCGTCCGCCGCTACGGCGTCGACGCGGCCATCTTCTTCAGCGACATCGTCGTCCCGCTCAAGGCCATCGGCGTCGACCTCGACATCAAGCCGGGCGTCGGCCCCGTCGTCGCCGACCCGATCCGCGACGCCAGGGGCATCGACGCGCTGCGCCCCCTGGAGCCCGGCGACGTGCCGTACGTCACCGAGTCCATCCGCGCCCTGACCGCGGAGCTCGGCGGCACCCCGCTGATCGGCTTCGCCGGAGCGCCGTTCACGCTCGGCTCCTACCTCATCGAGGGCGGCCCGTCCAAGAACCACGACCGCACCAAGGCCATGATGTACGGCGAGCCGCGGCTGTGGCACCAGCTCATGGAGCGGCTGTCCGGCATCGTGGCCGAGCACCTGCGCATCCAGGTCGAGGCGGGCGCGTCGGCGGTGCAGCTCTTCGACTCGTGGGTGGGGGCCGTGGCGCCCGAGGACTACCGCGAGTTCATCCTGCCGCACACCCGGCGCATCTTCGACGGCATCGCCGACGTGCCGCGCATCCACTTCGGCGTGGGCACGGGAGAGCTGCTGGGCGTCCTCGGCGAGGCCGGGGCCGACGTGGTGGGCGTCGACTGGCGGGTGCCGCTCGACGAGGCCGCCCGCCGGGTCGGGCCGGGCAAGGCGCTGCAGGGCAACCTGGACCCGGCGATCCTGCTGGCCCCCTGGGAGGTCGTCGAGCGCAAGGCGCTCGAGGTGCTGCGGCGCGGCAAGGCGGCCGAGGGGCACGTGTTCAACCTGGGTCACGGCGTGCTGCCCTCCACCGACCCGGATCAGTTGAAGCGTCTCACCGATCTGGTGCACGAGTTCTGACAAGCCTTTTCGGGAACCCCCACGGGCCGCCGCCGTCATGCGTGCCGGAGACCCGCTGCGCTCGACGTGGTTCACGCGGTGGTGGTCGTGGTCAGGGGGCTTCCGGGCCCGGCTGGGGCGGGGGGACGGGGCGGCGGCGGTCTCTGCGGATGAGCCAGACCATCAGCACGATGAGCGGGAGCGATACGGCGGCCCACGGGAGCAGTGCCCCGATCACCGTCAGCGCCGTCTTCGTGAAGGACACCAGCGCGCGCCAGCCCGCCGCCAGGCCGCCGAGGAAGCCTGCGGGTTCGTCGGCCGGGTCGTCCACCACTGTCACCGGGCCCACCAGGCGCAACGTCAGGGTGGCCATCGTGGTCTGAGCGGCCAGCTGCTTCTGCTGAGCCTGCAGCGACTCCAGGTCGGCCTCGCGCTCGGAGATCTCGCGCTCCACGTCCAGCACCTGGCCGATCGTGGTCGCCCGCTTCAGCAGCGTGCGCAGCGACTCCAGCGACTGCTCCGCCGACTTCAGCCGGCTCTCGACGTCGGCCACCTTCAACGTGACGTCCTGGGCGTTCTGGTTCAGCGAGAGCTGCTTGCCCAGCTCGCCGCCGAGCCGCCGCAGCACCTCGGGATACTTCGCGACCGGGATCTTGAACTCCAGCATGGCGGACGCCTCGTCGTCGCCCGAGGCGTTGCTCTCCTCCTGCGACAGATAACCGCCGGCCTCGGTCGCGATCTGCTTGGCCTGCTGGGCGGCGGGCGTCACCTGCGTGGCCCGCACGGTCATGCTGCCGGTGTAGATGACCTGCCGGTCCTGCTGGACGACCTTGACCCCGGAGACGACACCGTCGCCACCGCTCTGCTCGACCTTCTCGGGCCGGGCCTCGTTGCTCGAACTCTCGTCGCGGGCCGCGCCGCCCGCCTGGGCCTGGCTCGTGGGGGCGGGCGCGGAGTCCGCCGACTGGCTGGTGGCGTACTCGCCGCCACCACCGCAGCCCGTCAGTAACGCGGTCGCGCAGACCGCCGTGAGCGCGATGCCGTACCGGAATCTCGTCATGTCCTTATGACGGGTCGCGGACGGCCCCGGTTTGACAGGGGGAATCACGGTACGATCACGCGCCCCGCGCGGCTGGCCGAGCCGTTGAGGCGGTAGCGTCAGGAGACGTGGAAGGGAATCGGGCGCACGTGGTCATCGTCGGCGCGGGGATCTCCGGCCTCGCCGCCGCGTGGTATCTCCGCCAGAACGCGGGCGATCGGATCAGGGTGACGGTCCTGGAGGGCTCGCCACGCATCGGCGGGAAGCTGCACGCCTCGGAGGTCGCCGGGGTGAGCGTCGACGCGGGCGCCGAGTCCATGCTGGCCAGGCGGCCCGAGGGGAAAGAGCTGGCCAAGGCCGTCGGCCTCGGCGACGACCTGGTCTTCCCCGGCTCGCTCAGCTCGGCCGTCTACACCAGAGGCGTGCTGCGGCCCATGCCCAAGGGCCAGATCATGGGCGTGCCGTCCGACCTGACCGAGCTGGCCAAGTCCGGCGTCGTCTCGCCCGGCGGGCTGCTGCGCGTGCCGCTCGACCAGATCCTGCCACCCACCCTGGTGCGCACCGACGTGTCCGTGGCCGCCTACATCCGCGCCAGGATGGGCGCCGAGATCGTCGACCGGCTCGTCGAGCCGCTGCTCGGCGGCGTCTACGCCGGCCGCGCCGACAGGCTGTCGCTGGAGGCCACGATGCCGCGGGTGGCGGCGGTGGCCCGCTCCGAGCGTTCGCTGCTGAGCGCCGCCAGGCACCTGGCCGCCGAGGCCCCCAAGGACGCCGGGCCGGTCTTCACCACGCTGCGCGGCGGCGTCGGCACCCTGCCCGAGGCGGTCGCCAAGGCGTCCGAGGCGGACGTCAGGACGGGCGTCACCGTGCGCGAGCTGCACCGCACCGAGGCCGGCTGGCGGCTGATCACCGGCCCCGTGCCGCGGCCCGAGGTGATCGAGGCCGACGCGGTGATCCTGGCCACGCCGGGGCCCGCCACGAGCCGGCTGCTCAAGCAGGAGGTGCCGAAGGCCGCCGCCGAGCTGGCCAGGATCGAGTACGCCAGCATGGCCGTCGTCACCCTGGCCTACCCGATGGACGCCTTCCCCGAGCAGCCCGCCACCAGCGGCTACCTGGTGCCGCCCGTGGAGCGGCGGCCGGTCAAGGCCGTCACGTTCAGCTCGGTGAAGTGGCCGCATCTGACCAAGGACCTGGTGATCCTGCGCTGCTCCATCGGCCGGATCGGCGAGGAGCACCTGCTCCAGCGCGAAGACGCCGAGCTGGTGTCGCTGGCCATGGCCGAGATGGGCGACGTCATGGGCGTGCGCGGGCTGCCCTTCGACACCCGGGTGACGCGATGGGGCGGCGGGCTGCCGCAGTACAACGTGGGGCACCTCGACCGGGTGGCGCGGGTCCGCGCCGCCGTGTCGGTCGAGCCGGGGCTGGCCGTGTGCGGCGCGGCCTACGACGGCATCGGCATCCCCGCCTGCGTCGGCACCGCCCGCACGGCCGCCGCCCGGATTCTGGACCACCTCAACAGGCGAGGAGAATAGTCACCATGACAGAGGGCGCTCCGCGGCCGAAGGCCCGCGATCTCAACCAGGTGATCCGTTACACGATGTGGTCGGTCTTCCAGGTGACCGAGCCCTGTCCAGGCGACCGCGACGAGCTCGCGGCGGAGGTTCAGGAGCTGCTCGACCAGGCCGCCGGCAAGGACGTCGTGACCAGGGGGGTCTACGACGTGGCCGGGCTGCGGGCCGACGCCGACTTCATGTTCTGGTGGCACGCGCCCACGCCTGAAGACTTGCAGGACGTGTACGCCAGGTTCCGCCGCACCCGGCTGGGCCGGCACACCAGGCCCGCGTGGTCGGCGATGGCGCTGCACCGGCCCGCCGAGTTCAACAAGTCACACATCCCGGCCTTCCTCGCCGAGGAGGAGCCGCGGGCGTACGTGAGCGTCTACCCGTTCGTGCGCTCCTACGAGTGGTACCTGCTGGAGGACTCCGAGCGGCGGGCCATGCTGGCCGAGCACGGCAGGATGGCGCGCGACTATCCCGACGTGCGGGCCAACACGGTGTCGTGCTTCTCGCTCAACGACTACGAGTGGATGCTGGCGTTCGAGGCCGACGAGCTGCACCGGATCGTCGACCTCATGCGTACGCTGCGGGGCGCGCAGGCCCGCCGGCACACCCGCGTCGAGATCCCGTTCTACACCGGGGCGCGCAAGCCGGTGCAGGAGCTCGTCGCCGCCCTCCCCTAGGGTCCTCAGCGGGTGAGTGCGGCGCGCAGCCGCCACGCCCCGAGGGCGAAGAGGATCGCGGCGAAGGCGATCAGCACGCCGAGCTGCGGCAGGACGTCGGCGATCGTGCCGTCCCCGCGCAGCAGCTCGGCGAACCCGTCCAGGGCCCACGCGTGCGGGGTGACGTGCGCCAGGCGCCGCATCGTCTCGGAGAAGAAGTCGATCGGCGCCATCGTGCCGCCGATCGCGGCCAGCCCCAGCCCGAGCAGCAACCCGACCGAGACCGCCTGCTGCCCGGTTCGCAGCGTCGAGCCGAGCAGCATCGCCGCCCCGCCGCCCACCAGCGAGAACGCCAGCACCAGCGCCGCCGCGCCCAGCGGGTCGCCCCACCGCACGCCGAACAGCAGCCCCGGCCCCACCATGATGATCAGCGCCTGGGTCAGCGCCACGGCGACCCGGCCCGCCGCCTCGCCCAGCAGGATCGTCCCGCTGGACACCGGCGCCGCGTACATCCTGCGCGACAGCCCGAGCCGCCGCGCCGGTCAGTGAGGTGAGGAAGGTGAACAGCAGGAGCTGCGAGGTCGAAGCTGGAGACGTCAGCAAGGGCGGGCGGTGCAGGAGGCCGACGCCGATGTTGAGGCGGCGCTTCATGCCGCCGGAGTACTCCTCGACCGGGTCCTTGGCCCGCTCCGCCAGGCCGACGACCTGGAGGACCTCGTCGATCCTGGCGCGGGCGTCCGCGCGGCCCAGGCCGTAGAGGCGGGCGAAGAAGCGCAGGCCCGGGAGGCGGCCGCGTGTTTGCGGCGGGCCGATGTGAACGTTCCAAGGCGGGTGGGCGTCTAGGGAACGGGCCTATTGCGGGGAGGTCGGTCGGGGTGCAGGAGACCGGAGGACGGAGCGGTGGGCGGGGCCGCCGGCGGCACGCCGGCGGACGCCATGTCGCGGGACATCGGGCACGGCACGCCCGGGGGCGTACGGAGAGCGACGCGGGGGCGGCGGGGCAGGGGCCGCTGGTGATCGGGAGCGGCCCGGAGGCGGCGGGGGTGTCGCGGAGTGCGCCGGTGAGGTGGAAGGGCCGGTGGGCGGGGGTGGTGTGCGTGCTGGTCGGGGGGACGGTCGCGCTGCTCGGGGTGAACGGCGGGATCGGCTCGAAGGCCCTGCTGGGTGTGCACGGGGAAGCGCATGCGGGCGGCGGGCAGGACCGCGCCGCCGCTTCGACCGGCCCTGGCGGCAATGACGGGGGCCCGGGCGCCACCGGCCCGAACGGAGGGACCGCCGCGACAGGCACGACCGGTGTGACGGGCGCGAACGATGGGGCCGGCGCGAACGGCGGAACTGGTGCGAACGGCGCTGACGCGTCGGCGGTGGCGGGCGACGGCGGGACCGTGGGCACCGGCCCTGAAGCGAGCGCCGAGGCCAGGATGCGGGAGGTCCAGCGCCCCCAAGCTCAGCAACCCGCCCCCACCCCCGGCCGGACGACCGGCGGCACGGTGACAGGCGCCCTGCCCGGCGGCACCACGTCCCCCGAGGACGTCCTGGCGGGCGGCCCGCCCCCCGAGGACGGCGTCGACTACCGCGCCGACGGCCCGTCCCGCCACACGGATCACCAGGCCGCCGAGTACTTCAGCACGAACTGGGGCCCGAACGACAAGACTCTCAAACACCTCAAAGACGTGCGCAGCGTCGGCGGATACCTGCGCATCTACACAGACCTGCCGGAAACGGCCGACAATTCCCTCACCGCGATCATCCTCTGCGAACGCGGCCTCGCCTACCTCCGCAGCCGCGGCGTGGAGGACCCGGTCGTGTTCGTCCAGGCCGAGTTCGGCGGGAACGGCAACCCGGTGCTCGCCAACATCATCGGCCCCGGCGACCGCAGCTGCCGCGTCACCCATCCCGCCCCGGGGTGAACGGCGAGGCCCGGGTCAGCGGACCCGGACCCGCGTCTTCGAACACACTTCGCACCGCTGGGTGACGACGCGACCGATCGTCTCGATCGTCACCCACCGGTGGCGAAGATGGACAAAGCGCACGCGGCACTCGTACCCCTGGAAGACGATCGATACGCCGCGTCGCCGCGTGATCACCCCTTGGGTTCGAGCCGCAGGGAGATCGAGTTGATGCAGTAGCGGTCGTCCGTCGGCGTGGGGTATCCCTCGCCGTGGAACACGTGCCCCAGGTGCGAGTCGCACCGGGCACACCGCACCTCGGTCCTGACCATGCCGTGGGTGCGGTCCTCGATCAGCCGCACGGCGTCGGTCTCGGACGGTTCGAAGAAGCTCGGCCACCCGCAGTGCGACTCGAACTTCGTGTCAGACCGGAACAGCTCGGCCCCGCAGGCGCGGCACGAGTACACGCCCTCGGTCTTGGTGTCGACGTACTCCCCCGCGAACGGGCGCTCGGTGCCGGCCTGCCTGAGGACGTGGAACTCCTCGGGCGACAACTCGGACCGCCATTCGGCCTCGCTCTTGACCACCTTGTCCATGTGTCCAGCGTACGAGATCGTGCAAAAAGAGATCTCCGCAGGGTGAAGCATCTGTTCTGGGGTGAATTTGCGTCTTTGTAGGCAAGGGGGTGTCATCGCCTCCTTGCCAAGGGGTGATCATCCGTGGATCCCGTCGAGCGGCACAGCCCACGCCCGTGCTGGCGCCGCTAGGGATCGCCACGGCCTGCCGGGTGGCGCGCCAGCGCCCGGCACGGCGGCGGATGGTCTCGTGGTCCGTCCCGTCGAGCTCTCGGTCCCGCCACCGAGGTGGCTCCGGGACGGGCCCACCCCGCTTGGAGTAGGTTCGGAACCATGGCATCGCCGTACATAGAGCTCGAGGTGGGGGAGCGGACCGTCAAGGTCACCAATCCCGACAAGGTCTACTTTCCTGAGATCGGCGCCACCAAGCGGGAACTGGTCGAGTACTACGTGAGCGTCGGCGAAGGGGCGCTGCGGGCGCTCAAGGACCGTCCCACGAACATCAAGCGCCACCCCGACGGCGTGCAGACCGAGGCGATCTACCAGAAGCGCATGCCGCCCAAGCACCCCGACTGGCTGGAGTCCGTCACCGTGACGTTCCCCAGCGGGCGCACGGCGCAGTCGCTGCGCGTCACCGAGGTGGCGGCCATCGCCTACTGCGCCAACCTCGGCACCATCGACTTCCACCCGTGGCAGGTGCGGGCCGCCGACGTCGAGCACCCCGACGAGCTGCGCATCGACCTCGACCCGCAGCCGGGCCTGGAGTTCGACGCCGCCCGCAAGGCGGCGCTGCTGACCAGGGACGTGCTCGGCGAGCTGGGCATGGAAGGCTTCGTCAAGACCTCAGGCAACCGCGGCGCGCACATCGCCGTCCGCATCGAGCCGCGCTGGGACTTCATCCAGGTACGCCACGCCGGCATCGCCCTGGCCAGGGCCGTCGAGGCCCGCGACCCCCGCCTGGTGACCACGGCCTGGTGGAAGGAGGAGCGGGGCGACCGGGTGTTCATCGACTACAACCAGAACGCCAGGGACCGGACCGTGGCCAGCGCCTACTCCGTGCGCGCCAAGCCGTACGCGCCCGTCTCGACCCCGCTGACCTGGGACGAGCTCGCCGACGCCGACCCGCGCGACTTCGACATCCGCACGGTGCCCGTCCGCTTCGCCAAACTGGGCGACGTGCACGCGGCCATCGACGATCGGGCGTACTCGATCGAACCGCTGCTGGAGCTGTACGCCGGGGACGAGCGGGGCGACCTGCCGTACCCGCCCAACTATCCGAAGATGCCCGGCGAGCCCAAGCGCGTCCAGCCGAGCAAGGCCAGGTCCGACACCTAGGGCGGGCGTCCGGGGCGGGCAGCCGGGGCGAGCCGTCCATGGCGGGCACCTGAGGTGAGCCGGTCCATGGCGGGCACTCAGGGCGACGCGTCCAGGGCGGGCTCGGGCTTGAACGCCGGCAGCGGCGTCGGCACCGGCACCGGCGGCTGGACGAGCGTGGGCGGCGGGCCCGCGGGCACCGCCGGCCTGCCCGGCATGGGGATGACGTGCGGCGTTCCGGTCGTGGACACGGTGTCGCCGCAGCCGATCGCCGCCACGCCCGCGACGACCAGCAGGGCCGCGGCCGGTACCAGCGCATGCTTCATATGACCGCCCGCTCTCGACGACACTCACCTTGCGGCACGATGCCGTCGCAGATCGTAGTGCATCACGGGCGTCCGCGCCCCCGTCAGCGCCGCATCAGGCGATGCGGCGCCAGCTCGCGCGTTTCGCCCCGCTCCAGGTACACGACCCGATCGGCGAGCCCGGCCTGCTCGATGTGATGCCGGAAGTCGTCCAGCGGCGAGCTGAACACCCCGTAGTCGTCGTAGTGGACCGGCACCACCGTGTGCGGGTCGATCAGATCCACCCACGCGGCCCCCTGCTCACCGTCCATGGTCACCATCAGCGTGCCGAGCAGCTTCGTGCCGCCCAGGTGCACGATGGCCAGGTCGATGTCGGGGAAGCGGCGCGGGATCGAGTCCAGGCGGCGGTCGAGCAGCGTGTCGCCGCTGATGTGCAGGCGCAGCTCCACCCGTTCGTCCTGGTTGCAGAACTCCACCATCGTGCCGATCACCGGCGGCAGCAGCGCCTCAGCCGGGCCCGGCGCGTGCTTGGCGGGCACCGCGGTGATCCGCACCGTGCCGCCGGGGCCGCGCAACTCGTGCTGCTGCCAGTTCTCCAGCCCCACGCTCCTGCGGAAGCCGCGCCGCCGCAGCCGTCCGGCCGCCGACTTGGTCGTGACGACGGGCGTCGCCTTGTCCAGGCCGCGCTGCGCCACCCGGTCCCAGTGGTCGCCGTGCATGTGGGACAGCAGCACCGCGTCCAGCGGCGGCAGGTCCTCGATCTCCATGGCCGGGTCGGTGAGGCGGCGCGAGGCCAGGCCGTACCCGAGGTACGCGCGCTGCCCGCGGTGCAGGAAGTTCGGATCCGTCAGCAGTGTGAAGCCGTTGTAACGGATCAGCGTGGTGGCGTTCCCGATGAACTGCAGGCTTCCCTTCACGAGATCTCACTCCGGGTGTCGAGGTCGCTGGGCCGGGGGCACGCCGCCGCCCTTGCCGCCCCCCTTGCGTCCTTTGTCCGTGCCGTGCGGACGGCCGGAGCGCCTCCCGCCCTTCGCGTCCCTGGCGGCGTCCGCGGACTTGGAGTCGGTGCTGGCCTTGCCTGACCTGCGCAGCTCGGGCTGTTGCGGATTGCTCATGGCATTTGTCCCCCTTTGTGACTAACTCTCCTGCCACGCCGGGTCGGCGGCAAACCCTCCGTGTCTGGACGGTTTCACTTCGGTCACATTACTTGACTGGCGGTCTAATAGTTCGCAAGGCTCTCTTGTGCATCGGGGGGCGACAACCACGTCTGGAGCCTTCTCATGCCAAGAGCGCGACGTCTCGCGGCGGCTGGAGCGGCGACCGCCTTCATGGTGGCGGGTGTGAGCCTGGCGGCCGGCCTCGGCCCTGCCTCGGCCGACACCGATCCCCGGGTCCCCGGCACGAAGTCCGCCTGCACGGTGCACCTGCCTCTGCTCTGCGACGACCCCCCGGACGACCATCCGGGCGGCGGGGACGATTCCTGGTCCGGTGACGCCGAATCCGGCGACTCCTGGTCGACAGCGCCCCAGCCCACTGATTCCTGGTCGGACGCCCCGAAACCCACCGACTCCTGGTCGGACGCGCCCGAGCCCACCGATTCGTGGTCGGACGCCCCGGCGCCCAACGAGTCGTGGTCGAGCGTGCCCGTGCCCACCGACTCCTGGCCCAGTGGCAGCGCGCCGCCGTGGCGGCCGGCGGGGGAGGACGAGCACCGTGTGCCCAAGGGGCATCCGGAGACGGGCGGCGGCGCGCTGGCGGGCGGCGGCGAGCCGGTGTGGCCGTTCGCGGTGGGCGGGGTGGCGCTGCTGACCGGCGCCGGGCTGACAGGCTTCGCGGTACGGCGCCGCAGGGATGTCGTCTGACCCGCCCCCGCCCGGACACGCCCCGGGCGAGCCGTCCGCGCGTGGGCGTGCGGCGGGGAATCGGGCGGTGCTGGGTGCGGCGGTGGCCGTGTCGGCGGCGGGCGTGCTGCTGATCGCCTTAGGGATCGGCGGCGCGCTCGGCGGTGGAGGCGGAGACACGGCTCCCGCCGCCGTGGCGGCCGAGCAGTCCCCGGCGCCCGCGGCGCCGCTCAAGGAACTGCCCGGCGTGCCCGCGTCCAAGGTGGCCGAGCCCATGCGCGCGGCCCGCCCCACCGCCGTGTACATCCCGTCGATCGGCGTGGCAGCCCCCCTCATGGAACTGGGCCTGGACGCGAAGGGCGCCATCCAGAACCCGCCGTTCGACCCCCCGAACCTGGCCGGTTGGTACCGCTACGGCCCCGTCCCCGGCCAGCGCGGCGCCGCCGTGATCACCGGCCACCTGGACACCCGGACGGGGCCCGCCGTCTTCGCCCGCCTCAAGGAGGTCAGGCGCGGCGCCCAGGTGCAGGTGCTGCGCGCCGACCGCTCGGTGGCCGTCTTCATCGTGGACAAGGTCGAACACACCCAGAAGCGGAGCTTCCCCGCCAAGAAGGTGTACGGCAAGCTTCGCTATCCGGGGCTGCGCCTGGTGACCTGTGGTGGCGCGTTCGACCGGCAGGCGCACAGCTACGAGGAGAACACGATCGTGTACGCCCACCTCGCGGCCCCGTACTATCCCGGAAGCCAGGTCACGGATCGCGCGGGAGGCCGAGCGCGCGCTCGGCGATGATGTTGAGCTGCACCTCCGTGGTGCCGCCGCCGATCGTGAACGCCCGGGTGGCCAGGATCATGCGGCTCCAGTACCGGTCCGACGGGTCCAGCGACCAGCAGAACTCCGAGATCGCCTGCGCGTGCCGCATGCCGAGCAGCTTGCGCACGGACGGCGCCGCGCCTGGGTCGGCACCGGCCAGCTGCGACAGCGTCACCCGCAGGTCGAGCGCCGAGATGGCCTGCCCCTCGGCCCACAGGCGGCCCGCCTGCTCCGCCTGCGCCTCCCTGAGCCCGGGCAGCCGGGCGATGAGCTTGACCATGTCGGTGTGCCGCGACCCGGGCCCCCAGGAGTCGCCGAGGGCGACCCGTTCGTGGGAGAGCGTGTCGCGGGCCACCCGCCAGCCCTCGTTCACCGCCCCGACGACCAGGTCGTCCGGCACGAAGACGTCGTCGAGGAAGACCTCGTTGAAGATCTCGTCCCCGTTGATCTCCTTGAGCGGCCTGACGGTGACGCCCGGCGAGGACATGTCCACCAGGAAGTAGGAGATGCCGTCGTGCTTGGGCCGGTCGGGGGAGGTCCGGGCGAGGCAGATGCCCCAGTGCGCGTACTGTGCGAGGGACGTCCAGATCTTCTGGCCGGTCAGCGACCAGCCGCCCTCCACCCGCACCGCCTTGGTCGCCAGCCCGGCCAGGTCCGAGCCTGCGCCGGGCTCGCTGAAGAGCTGGCACCACACGATCTCGCCGGCGAACGTCCCCGGAAGGAAACGGTCCTGCTGCTCGCGGGTGCCGTACCGGACGATGGACGGGACGGCCCACGCGGCGATGCCGAGGTTCGGGCGGCCCAGGTCGCGGAACTCCTGGTGAATGATCACCTGCTCCAGCGGGGTGGCCTCCCGGCCCCAAGGGCGGGGCAGGTGCGGCATCATCCAGCCCTCCGCCGCGAGCCTGGCCCGCCTAGCCGCCTGCTCCTCGGCCCGCAGCGACGCGGCCTCGGCCCTGATCGTGTCCCTGACGGGGGCGGCCTCGTCCGGCAGGTCCGGCTCCATCCGCCGCCGCGCCCCCGCCACCGCCAGCCGCGCCGCCTCCCCGGCCCACGGGCCCGGGTCGCCCGCCAGCATGCGGCCGGACAGGGCGCGGCGGTAGTAGCGGTGCGCGTCGTGCTCGAAGGTGTAGCCGATGCCGCCCAGCACCTGGATCGTGTCGGCGGCGCAGCGGACGGCGGCGTCGGGCGCCAGCACGGCCGCCACGGCCACGGCCAGCCGCGTCTCGTGGGCCAGCCGCACCTCGTGGGCCAGCCGCGTCTCGCCGACCAGGCTCGTGGCGGTGGCCTCGTCCAGGGCTCTGGCGGCGTCCCACACGGCGGCCCTGGCCTGCTCCAACGCCACCAGAGCGCCCGCCACCCGATGCTTGACCCCCTGGAACTGCCCGATCGGCCGCCCGAACTGCTCCCGCACCTTGGCATGATCGGCCGCCGTCGCCACGGCCCACGCCGCGACCCCGCACGCGTCGGCGCCGAGCAGCACGGCGGCGAGCTCCCGTACCGGAGCCGGACCGATCACCCGGTCGGCGGGCACGGTCTGTACGGTGACGGAGCACAGCGGCCGGTCCGGATCGACCCCCGCCAGCGGGTCGGCGGTGACGTCGGCCCGATCAAGCACCGCCCACCCGCCGTCGTCCACCGGAACGACGAACAGGTCAGCCTGCGCGGACCCGAGCGCACAACCGGGCATCAGCACGACGGCGGCGGTCAGCGACCCGTCGGCGAGCCCACGCGTCAACGCGATCCGAAAGCGACCAGACAACCCACGTGCCCCCGACCCCGCACTGCGGCCGAGAACCGCCGAGGCGATCACCGTCGGCAGGTACGCCCCCAGCACCCGCCGCTCACCCAACGCCTCCAGCGCCACGCACAACTCGAGCAGCCCGTACCCCTGCCCCCCACCCTCCTCGGGCAGATGCAGCCCCAGCACCCCTTGCCCGGCCAGCGCCGCATGATCGGCCCCTCGCCCGGCCACCCCGCGCACGGAATCCGCCAGCGCTACATGCTCACCGCTCAACCCGATGCCCATAGCGCCGACCCTAGAACTTAGTTCGGTCAAAGGCCACCAGAAAAATGGTTGGCGATCGGCGGACACGCCCGGTTACGCTCGCTTGCGTCCGTTCGGTGGAATCATCCGGGCCTGTCGTGCCCGTCAAGGAGGGGGATTTATGCCTGGCACCGCGCCCTGCGCGCCTCGCCGTGTCTCAGGCGGATCCTGCCCCTGACGAACGACCGCCATTCCCGAAGCATGCCCCGCGAGGCACGCCAGGGCTCCCTTGCTGTCCTGAGTAAGACCATTCCGGCAAGGAGTACCCAGGTTGTCTGCCAACGGCAAACCTCGTTCCATCGCGAGCACCGAGACTTTCCAGTGCGTCCGCTGCGGCCTGACGGTCACCGCGCACGCCCCGGACGGCGTTCGCCGCAACCACTGCCCGAGCTGCCTGCACTCGCTGCACCTGCTCGACGAGTGCCGGTCACGGATGCTCCCGATCTCGATCGCGGTGCTCCGTACGGGCGAGTGGATGCTCATCCACCGTTGCACCCGCTGCGGTGAGCTGACGTCGAACCCCATCTGCGGGGACGACAACCAGCTCATCCTCATGCGCATGGCCGTGAGGCCGCTGGCGCAGCCGCCGTTCCCGCTCGAGGCGTTCGGTGATCTGTGACATGCCCAGGAGGAACCCGGGCCGGGAACGGCCGCAACGGCGCAAGAGGACACACCATGCCGAGCCCGGCGACGCGTTCCGCTGCGTCGGGTGCCGCATGGACGTGCCGATGATCGCGCCGGGCACCGCGCATCGCAACCACTGCCCGCACTGCCTGACCAGCCTGCACGTCGATCACCGCCTCCCGGGGGATCGGCGGGCGGGCTGCCGGGGCCGGATGGCGGCGCTGAGCGTCACCGTCCGGCGCGACGGGGAGTGGCTGATCATCCACTGCTGCCAGTCCTGCGGGGGGCTCAGCGCCAACCGCATCGCGGGCGACGACAACGCGCTGGCGCTGCTCCGCATCGCCATCCGCCCCCTGTCGGACTCCCGCCTCCCGGTCAGCGCCCTGCTGTCCCTGTGACGCCGCCTGCCGGGGCCGCTCGTACGCGGTCCCGGCACCGGTCATCTGCACGGTCGTCAGGGGCTAAGCTTGTCGTCGTGACGAAGGAATTCGAACTCACGATCGGTGAAAACCGGATCCTGCACGTCTACGACACGGCCCCGCAAGCCACCGATCACCTGCCGATCCTGTGGCACCACGGCACCCCCAACCTCGGCACCCCGCCCGAGCCCCTCTTCGACGACCGTCTGGCCCTGCGCTGGATCTCCTACGACCGTCCGGGCTACGGCGCCTCCACCCCCGAGCCGGGCCGCCCCCTGGCCGCGGCGGCCACGTACGCGACCCACGTCGCCGACGCCTTGGGCCTGGGCCGTTTCGCCGTCATGGGCCACTCGGGCGGCGCCTCTCACGCCCTCGCCTGCGCGGCCCAGTTAGGGGAGCGCGTGCTGGCAGTCCTGAGCGTGTCGGCCCTGGCCCCCCATGACCCGGCGATGCCTGACTGGTTCGCGGGCATGGCGCCCTCCTGCGAGGCCTCCCTGCGCGCCGCCGCCCGGGGACGGGCGGCGAAGGAGCGTCACGAGGCGGCGTCCGAGTACGACCCCGAGATGTTCACCCCGGAAGACCATGCGGCGTTCGAGGGGGAGTGGTCCTGGTTCGACAGCGTGGTCGGGCCCGCCGTGGCGGCGGGCCCGGAAGGTCTGATCGCCGACGACCTGGCCTACGTGAGCCCGTGGGGCTGCGACGTCACCGCCGTGACCGCTCCGATCCTGCTCGTCCACGGCGACAGGGATCGGGTGGCGCCCGTCGGTCATGGTGAATGGCTGGCCCGCCACTGCCCCACTGCTGAGCTTCGCCTGTCGCCCGGCGACGGCCACATCTCGGTCCTGCCCTCGTCCGGGAAGGCGGCTGTGGAGTGGCTCGCCACGGAAAGCCGCCGCCAATCGCGCTGAGCGGCCTCCGCGTGGCCGGGCGGAAAGATCCGCGCGGCCAAGCGGAAGGTCCCCCGAGGCCGGAGCGGCCACCGTGATCAGTCCCCGAAGTCCAGCCGCAACGCCCGCGTGAAGTCCGAGATGGCCTCCTCGTGCCGCTCCAGCTCCTGCAAGATCTCCCCACGCACCCGGAACGCCCACACGTAGTCGGGATCCAGCTCGATGGCCGCGTCCAGGTCCCGCAACGCCCCTTCGTTGTCACCCAGCTCGCTCAGCACCGCGCCCCGGCTGCCGAGTGCCCGATCGTTGCCCGGCTCCAGCTCCAGCGCCCGGTTGAGGTCGGCCAGCGCCTCCTCGTACCGGTCCGCCATGCGCAGGGCCTCGCCCCGACGGCTCAGCGCGCGTACGTAGTCGGGATCGACCTCCAGGGCCTTGCCGTAGTCGTCGATGGCTTCGGTGTAGAGCTGCATCCGCTGGTACAGGTCGCCCCGCGCCACCCAGGAGTAGGCGAGCTCCTCGTTCAAAGAGATGATCTTGGAGTGCTCGGCGAGAGCCTCGTCCAGCCGGTCCAGGTCCACCAGGGCGTCCGCCTTGGCCTCCAGGATCCACAACGAGTCGGGCGCGAGGGTGAGCGCGTGCTCGAAGTCGTCCATGGCCTCGTCCAGGCGCCCCATCGCGGCGTAGGTCTGGCCGCGCGAGCCGAGCGCGTACGCGCTGTCGGGCTCCAGGCGCAGCGCCTCGCCGAAGTCCTCCAGCGCGGCCTCGTGCCGCTCGATCACGCGGTGGCTCTCCCCGCGCAGCCGCCAGGCGCGGGCGTTGTCGGGCGCGAGCGCGATCGCCTCGGTCAGGTCGGCGATGGCGGCGTCGTGCCGCGACAGCGCGATGTACGATTCGGCCCGGCTGCGCAGCACCGAGGCGCGCGACTGGGCGGCCGCCTCGGACAGCTCGGAATGGTCCTTGATCCCCTCGCTCATGAGGCGTAAATCTATCCAACTAAATCTGGATAATGGCCGCCTTTTCGCGGGTGTACTCCAGGACCGAATCGTGGCCGTAGCCGCTGTCCTTGACCCCGCCGAACGGCAGCCCCGGCGGCATCTGCCTGAAGGTGTTGACCCACACCGTACCGCTGCGCAGATCCCTGACGAACCGGTGCGCACGCCCCAGGTCACGGGTCCACACACCGGCCGCCAGCCCGTACGGGGAATCGTTCGCGATGGCCAGCGCCTCCTCCTCGGTCGAGAACGGCAGGGCCACCGCCACCGGGCCGAAGATTTCCTCCTGGCAGACGCGCAGCGAGTTGTCCTCGCTCGCGTACAGCGTGGGCGCCACCCAGTAGCCCCCGGGCAGCGCGGGCACCACGTCCGCGCCGGTCCGCGCGCCGAAGACGAGCCGCGCGCCCTCCTTCTCGGCCAGCTCCAGGTACGACGTGACCCGCTCGTACTGCCCGGCGGACACGATCGGCCCCATCGTCGTGGCCAGGTCCAGCGGATCCCCGAGGACCAGCCCGGCGCAGGCCCGCTCGATGCGCCCGAGCATCTCGTCCCAGATCGAGCGGTGGATGAGGATGCGCGAGCCGGCCACGCACACCTGCCCGGCGTTGCCGGTGTAGACGGAGTTCACGGTGACGCCCTGGGTGGCGGCGTCCAGGTCGGCGTCGGGGAAGACGATGTTGGGCGACTTGCCGCCCAGCTCGAACGTCATCGGTTTGAGCGCGTCCGCCGAGGCGCGGGTGATGGCCTGGCCGGTGGCGGTCGAGCCGGTGAGGCTGATCTTGCCGACGCCGCGGTGCCGTACGAGAGCGTCGCCGACCTCCTCGCCCAGGCCGCTGACGATGTTCAGCACCCCAGGCGGGAACACCTCCGCCAGCAGCTCGCCCAGCCGCAGCACCGACGCGCTGGCCTGCTCGGCCGGTTTGACGATCACCGTGTTCCCGGCGGCGAGCGCGTAGGCGGCCTTGGCGGAGAAGGTCGAGATGGGGGAGTTCCACGGGATGATGCAGACCGCCACCCCGTAGGGCTCGCGCCGCGTCAGCCCGAGCGTGTCCGGCCCCAGCAGCACGGTGTCGCCCTTGACGGCGTCGAGGCACTGCCCGGCCGCGAGTTGCCACAGGTGCGCCATGCCCGGCAGGTCCCGTTTGAGGGTGTCGCGCAGGATCCGTCCGTTGTCGCGGGTCTCCAGCCTGGCCAGCTCCTCGGCGTGCCGGCCGAACACGTCCGAGACCTTGCGCAGGACGTGCGCCCTGGCGAGCGCGGGCAGCGCCGACCAGGCGGGGAAGGCGCGCCCGGCCGCCTCGACGGCCGCCTCGGCCTCGGCGGCGCCACCGGCCGGGATCGTGGCCCACGCCTCGCCCGTGGCCGGGTTGACCGTGTCCATGGTGCGGGTGGCGGGGACCAGCTCGCCGCCGATGAGGTTGCGGAACTCAGGCATGAACCAAGCATATGCTTGCTCAATTACGTGGGCCAGCCCCAAAGATCACCCAACCGTACGCATAGCGGCGAAACACTCGGGCACAAACGCACAAAGGGTGGTGGCTATGGCGCGCAGATTGCTCGGCCGGTTGGCATACGGCTCGCGTTACGATCGGGTTCCCTGGGGCCAGCGGGTGTACGTCCGTCCCGGCGAACGGCTCATCCGGGAGGCGCAGTGGCGCCTGCTCATCAGGCAGCGGCCGGTCATGCCGCTCGCCGCGTACCAGCGGCTGCGGCCCCTGGGCGAGATCGAGGAGTTCCTGAGCTGCATGATGTGCGGGGAGTCCCGCCAGCAGCCGCTCTTCACCCCGACCGGCGGCGCGCCCGGCTCCAAGGGCTGGCGCTATCACGTCGTACGCTGCCCGTCCTGCGGCTTCCTCTACCGCAACCCCAACGTCCGCCCCGAACGCCTCGGCGACCTGTACGCCACCGGCTACAGCAGCTTCCTGACCGGAAAGTACGCCGCCAACCGGCAACGCCGCTACGACCTGACCATGAAGTCGTTCGCCCCGGTCTTCGACGAGGGCAAGGAACGGCGGCTGCTCGACTTCGGCTCCGGCGTCGGGCTGTTCCTGGAGCTGGCCGAGCAGCGCGGCTTCGACGCCTACGGGGTGGACCTGTCGCCGGAGTCGGTCGAGCAGGCCAACCAGCGGCTCAGCAAGGCCCGCACCTACTTCGGCGCGCCCGGTGACGTGCCGGAGATCGCCGCGGGCGGCTTCGACGTGATCACCCTCTGGTCGGTGCTCGCGCACCTGCCGAGGCCGCTGGAGGACTTCCGGCTCTTCCGCCGCCTGCTGGCGCCCGGCGGGGTGCTGCTCATCCTGACGGTGAACGCGCGCTCGCTGCTGCTCAAGGCGTACGGGGCCGGGTGGAGCGGCTTCACCAAGAACCACCTGATGTTCTACTCCTCCGAGACCGTGCGCACGCTGCTCGGCCGGAGCGGCTTCGCGGGCGTGGCCTTCGCCCCGCACTACGGCGACACGATCGAGGCAGGCACCACCAAGCTGCCCGCCGACCTGGTCACCCGGCTGCGCCGCAACGTGGAGCTGAGCGACGGCGGCAACATGATGCGGGTGCTCGCCTTCGCCGACGAGGAGGCGATCGGCCGCTGGGGCGGCGGCCCCCTCACGGTCCACCGCCTGCACGCCTGACTCTCCCGGGGCAGCGTCGCGCGCGGCGGAACCTGACGCCTGCACGCCCGACTCCCCAGGTGACGTGGCACGCGGCGGAACCTGACGCCTGCACGCCCGACTCCCCAGGTGGCGTGGCACGCGGCGGAACCTGACGGAACCGCGATGTCACGCCTCAGGGACAAGGCGCCGGTCACCCCCGACCGGCGCTTCGACCCTGGGAGATCACCTTGTCCACCACCATTCTCGCGGGCCGCCGCCGGACGCTCCTGGCGGCCGCCGGCCTGGCCGCCGCGCTGACCGCGGCGCTCACGCTGCATCCCGCCACGGCCAGCAGCGCCACCATCGACACCATGTCCGCGCAGGGCACCGTCACGACGCCGAGCCAGGCGTGCGCGGGACCGTTCGAGGCGGGATCGAAGGACATCGTCGCCGCGAGCGGATCGGCCTTCCAGTTCAACTCGTCCGGCGTGCCCGTCGGCGTCCCGGCAAACTTCGAGCTGCGGCGCGGCGACCCCGGCACGGACTTCTTCACCGGCGCCAAAGTGGTGAAGCGGGAGACCACCGACTTCTTCTCCGTCTCCGTACAGGCGGGCGACCCGCTCCTGCCCGGAGCGTTCTGGGTGTGCGTCACCGCGGCCATCGGCCCCACGCCCGCACGCGTCCCCGTCAACTACAAGCTCTTCCTCGGCAACGGCCTCCCCGCCTGAAAGGAGCGATCATGTCCGTTACGTGCGACCTGAGGCGGCTGGCCGTGGCCGCGGCGGCGCTGGCCGTCCTGCCCGCCCTCCTCGCGCAGCCCGCGACGGCCGCCCCCTGCTACGGCGACTGCCAGCCCGGTGTGGTGCGCGGCTTCGGCGGCGTCAAGTACGACGCCACCGTGGGCGCCGCCGACCAGATCACCATCAGCGTCGACGGCGGGTCCTTCGTGCTGACCGACCCCACCGGCACCATCGCCACGGGCACCGGAGGCTGCGCCGTGGTGAACCCGCACGAGGCGCGCTGCCCGATCGGGCCTGGCCCGGTCATCGCCGTCCGCGGGCTCGACGGCGACGACACCATCACCAACGCCACCACCTACGCCGCGCGCCTGACCGGCGGCAAGGACGACGACCGGCTCACCGGCGGATCCGGCAACGACGAGCTGATAGGCGAGGCGGGCGCCGACGTGATCCAGGGCGGGGGCGGCTTCGACACCGCCGTCTACCCCGCGACCCCGAGCCTGACCGGCGTCCGCGCCGACCTCGACGGCGCGACCGGCGACGACGGCAACATCGACGACGGCCCCGCCGGGGCCAGGGACAGCATCGCGGCGGACGTGGAGAACCTGCGGGGCAACCAGTTCGACGACGTGCTCATCGGCAACGCGGGCCCGAACGTCATCGACGGCAGCGGCGGGCGTGACCAGGTTCAGGGGCTGGGCGGAGACGACCGCCTCACCGCCAGGGGCGGCGGGACCCTCGACGGTGGCGGCGGCTCCGACCACTGCACGTCCGACCTCAGGCTTTCTGCCGACGGCTCACCGGCCGACACGTTCACCGGTTGCGAGACCACCGAGGTCCTGAGACCGTAGCCGCGGCCGGCGGCATCGCCACACACGGTGCCGCCGGCCCTCTCCACCTCGGGCACGCAGGCGGCATCGCGACACGGTGGCGCCGGCCCTCTACACCTCGGGCACGCCCAGATCGGCGCTCTCCGACGGCTTGCCCAGCGCCGGGTCAAGCTCCTCGATCAACCGCCGCACCAACGCCGCCCGCCGCACCCGCTCCCTGCCCAGCTCCTTGGGCACCGCCCCGAGATGCCCTCCCGACGGATAGATGTTGGGCGCGTTACGCAGACCCATCTTCAGATAGACGGGAGCGGCGGCCCGGACGATCTCCACGGCCTCGTAGAACCGCACGAACCCACCCTGATCATCCGGCACCTCCAGGTAGAGGTCGATCGGCAGCCCGGTGGCGGCCCGGATCTCGGCGAGCTGCGGCACGGTCAGGTCGGTGCCCACGTTGACGGTGGTGGCGCCGAGCCGCTCGTACACGGCGGCGGTCGGCCCGTTGGTGAGCGGCATCAGCACCGACGTCTTCAGCACCAGGTTCGCGGGCAGCGTGCCGTCCGCCTTGAGCGCGCGCAGCACGTCCAGCGTCCCGAGGTCGCTGACGAGCAGGCTGCGGATGCCCAGCGAGCAGGCCCGCAGCGCGTCCGCCACGCACGCCGCCACCATCGCGTTGCCGCGCGCGGCGGCGCCGACGGCCTGGGTGAGCTTGGCCTGGCCGCCGGTGTCCCAGGCGGCGCGCGGCCCGAGGAACAGGTTGACCTCCATGCGGCGCTCGGCGCCGATGCGCGCCATCCGGGTGATCTCGTCGTCGGCCAGCATCATCACGCCGCTGCCCTGCGAGGTCCTGGCGACGGGCACGCCGAGCCGGTCGGCTTCGGCGACCACCGCCTCCAGCACGTCGGGCCCCTCGACGCTGGGGATCTCGAAGCGGTACGGCGCCCCGTCCGCGAAACCGGGCGCCATGGGCGCGGCGGTCGCCACCACGGGGTGGCCGAGGCGGGCCATCAGGGCGTGGAGGTCGGCAAGGCTGGTCATCAGGGGGTCTCCTCGTCATAGATCACTTCTGCACGCCCGAGCGTGGTGCGCCGGCCGATGTCGTCTTCGTCCCACAATTCCAGCTCTGCCCGGTTCCCGGCCGTCGATATCAGCGGCCCCCGGCACGGGTGCACCTCCGGCACTTCGGCAGCGCCGACTTCCACACCGCCGCCCCTGCTTTCCCCGCCAACGAGAAGATCACCTGGCAGGGGCTCTAGGATCGGGGCATGCAGCTCGCCCCCGGTGTCCACGTCGCCATCACTGACCGCCACGGAGGCATCAGCGCCCCGCCGTACGGCTCGCGCAACCTCGGCGGCCTCGTCGGCGACGACCCGGCCAGCGTGCGCGCCAACCGCGAGGGCGTCCGGGCGGAGCTGGGCGTGCGGGCAGTGGTGTTCATGCGCCAGGTCCACAGCGCCGACGTCGCGTACGTGAGCGAGCCGTTCGGCGACGACCCGCCGCCGCTCGACGGCGTCTTCACCACCGAGCCCGGCTTGGCGCTGGCCTCGCTCGGGGCCGACTGCCCCGCGGTGCTGGTGGCCGACCCGGTGGCCCGCATGGCAGGCGCGGCGCACTCCGGCCGCCCCGGCACGGAGGCGGGCATCGCCACGGCGCTGGTCGAGGCGATGGCGGCCAAGGGCGCCGAGCCGGGCAGGATGGTGGCGCTGATCGGCCCCGGCGCGTGCGGCCGCTGCTACGAGGTGCCCGCCGACCTGCGCGAGCGGGTGGCGTCGCGGGTGCCCGCGACCTGGTCGACGACGTCGTGGCAGACGCCCGCGCTCGACCTGCGGGCCGGGATCGAGGCTCAGCTCAGGGCGGCGGGGCTGGCCGACGTGCGGCACGACGCGCGCTGCACGATCGAGGCGCAGGAGCTGTACTCCCACCGCAGGGAGCAGCCCGGCGGCCGGTTCGCCGGGCTGATCTGGCTGGCCTAGCTCTTCCCCCGGTTGCCGTTGAAGATCGCGTTCACGATGATCACGCCGATCCAGATCGGGATCACGTAGGACGCCTCGCTCCCGGTCAGGATGACGGCGAGCGTGGCCCCCGTGGCCAGCACCAGCGAGACGATGGCCAGGGCGAGCCGCTGCCCGTCGGCCACGTTCTGGTTGACCGGTCCGGCCTTGGGCGAGGCCTTGGCCAGCCGCTCGTCCACCCGCCGGTCGATCTCCTGCCCCATCTTGTCGAGGAAGGACTCCACGACCTCGTTCTCGTACTCGGGCCCCAGATCCCGCCGCGCCGACACGGCGGCCCGCAACTCATCCCCTGTACTCATATGTCGAGATATAACGGGATGTATCGCTAGCGGGCAAGGATGTCGTCAAGGTTGTAACTAACCGGACGCTCCAACTGCTCATAGGTGCACGATTCGGGCGTACGGTCCGGCCGCCACCGCCGGAACTGCGCCGTGTGCCGGAACCGATCACCCTCCATCTGGTCGTAGGCCACCTCGATCACCAGCTCCGGCCGCAACGGGATGAACGACAGATCCTTCTTGGCGTTCCACCGCGACACCGCCCCCGGCACCCGCTGCCCGCCCGTCGCCGGCCCGGCGGCCGGCTGGCCGAGGTTGGCCTGCGCCTGCTGCGCCCAGTGCCCCCACGGGTGCTCGCTCAGCTCCGCGAGGTACGGCTTGATCTCCTCGACCAGCTCCGCCCTGCGCTTCATCGGGAACGAGGCCGCCACCCCCACGTGGTGCAGCCGCCCGTCGTCGCCGTACAGGCCGAGCAGCAGTGAGCCCACGATCGGCCCGGTCTTGTGCTCGCGGTAGCCGCAGATCACCACGTCGGCGGTGCGCTCGTGCTTGACCTTGAACATCGTGCGCTTGTCGGGCACGTACGGCTGGTCGCCCGGCTTGACGATGATGCCGTCGAGCCCGGCCCCCTCGAACATCTCGAACCATTCGAGTGCCTGGTCGTAGCTGGTCGTGACGGGCGTCAGCCGCACGGAACCGGCCTTCTCGCCGAACAATTCCACCAGCCGCGCCCGCCGCTCCGCGAACGGCGTCTCCATCAGCGACTCCTCGCCCAGCGCCAGCAGGTCGAACGCGACGAACTGGGCGGGCGTGCGCTCCGACAACATCGTCACCCGCGACTTGGCCGGGTGGATGCGCTGCTGCAGGGCGTCGAAGTCGAGCTGCGAGCCCATCGGCAGCACGATCTCGCCGTCCACCACCACCTTGTCGGGCAGCTCGGCCCTGACCGCCTCGACCAGCTCGGGGAAGTAGCGGGTGAACGGCCGCTCGTTGCGGCTGCCCAGGTAGACCTCGTCGCCGTCACGGAAGATGATGCAGCGGAACCCGTCCCACTTCGGCTCGTAGAGCAGCGTGCCGTCCTGCTCGGGCATCGCCTTGACCGGCTTGGCCAGCATCGGCGCCACCGGCGGCCGCACCACCAGGTTGGGCACCGGCTCCGGCTCCTCCGCCACCTCCGGTGCGGTCGGCTCGTCGGTCATGGCTGTGCTCCCTCGTCGTCCCCGTGAACGGCCCTCGTGTACTTGCAGAAGAGGACGCCATCCTCCTCCAGCACCTGGCTGAGATCCAGTGCGACCTGCGCGGGCTCGCCGTTCTGGATGCGCGCCGCGCCGCCGCCCACCAGCAGCGGGCTGATCGACAGGCACAGCTCGTCGACCAGGCCGGCCGCCGAGAGCTGGGCGTTGATGCGGGGCCCGCCCTCGCACAGCACCTTGGTCAGCCCGCGCTGGTGCAGCTCGGCCACGGCCCGCCGCATGTCGACGCCCTCCTCGCCGGCCACGATCAGGTCGGCGCGCTTGGCCGCCTCCCTGCGCCGATCGTGCGGCGCCGCCTCGCAGGTGATCACGATCGTCCTGCTCGGCGCGTCGCAGAACAGCTCGCCGTCGAGGTCGAGGGCGAGGCTGCGGGTGATCACGGCGATGGGCGGCACCTCGGGCCGCCCCTGCCGGATCTCCGCCCAGGTGTCGCGCGGCGGGACGGGGCCGTACCCCTCCTTGCGCACGGTCGCGGCGCCCGCGACGATCACGTCGGCCAGCCCGCGCAGGAGCTGGAAGACACGCTTGTCGCCCTTGCTCGACAGCGGGCCCGAGCGCCCCTTCAGCCAGGCCGCGCCGTCGGCGCTGGCGACCATGTTGAGCCGCAGCCAGGGCCGGTCCTCGGGGTAGGCGTAGGCCTGCACGATATCCGGATTGTCTTGTATGTCGGGATGAATGCGCCGCACCCCTCTACCTTGGCACACGCCACCGACAATCGATCGGCCAGGGGTTTTACCGCTTTTCCTGATTGGCGGGCGTACCGACAATTCTCCGCTTAACGTGACGATAGGGATGGGATTCGACGGGAGGCACGCTGTGGGGCTGCTCACCGCCGCGGCATGGACGGTCGCCGCACTCGCCGGGGTGTACCTGCTCTTCTTGTGGCTCGCGGGCGGCGGCCTGCGCCGCGCCAAGGTCACCCGCTTCCCCGCCGCCGTCGTCTTCGCCCATCCGGCGCTCGCCGTCACGGCGCTGGTCTGCTACGCCGCCGGCCTCGCCACGGGCAGCCGCGCCCTCGCCTGGGCGGCCTTCGCGGGCCTGGCGGCGGCCGCGCTCCTCGGGTTCACCATGTTCACCCGGTGGCTCGGCGGCGGACGCCACCAGATGGCCGGGCGCGGCTTCCCCGTCCTGGCCGTGACGCTGCACGGGCTGGCCGGGGTGACGGCGTTCACGCTCGTCTTCCTCACCGCCAGCGCCGCCCGCGTCTTCTGACCGGTCAGGACTTGCCGCTTCTCGGCCGCCGCAGTACCTGCAGCGAGCGCGACGTGACGGCCACCACGTCGCCCGCCTGCCACCCGTCGTCCGCGAACCCCTCCTCCACCACGTCGTGCGTGGTGTCGAGCACCGGCTGCCACCGCTCGCCGAACTCCTCGCCAGGCAGCGTGAACGGCAGGCTCTCGTGGTGGGCGTTGATCAGCAGCAGGAACGAGTCGTCCGCGATCCGCTCGCCGCGCGGCCCCATCTCGGTGATCGCCTCGCCGTTCAGGTAGACCATCAGCGACTTGGCGTAGCTGATGTGCCAGTCGCCGGCCGTCATCTCCCGCCCGCCGGGCGTCAGCCAGACCAGGTCACGGGCGCCGTTGTCGGGATGCCGCCCGTGGAAGAAGCGCCGCCGCTGGAAGACCGGGTGCTCGCGGCGCAGCTTCGACAGCGCCTGGACGAACTCCAGCAGCTCCGACTCGGCGTTCACCAGCGACCAGTCGACCCAGGCCAGCTCGTTGTCCTGGCAGTAGGCGTTGTTGTTGCCGCGCTGCGTGCGCCCGATCTCGTCGCCGTGGGAGAGCATGGGCACCCCCTGCGACAGGAACAGCGTGGCCAGGAAGTTGCGGCGCTGCCGGCGGCGGAGCGTGACGATCTGCGGGTCCTCCACCGGGCCCTCCGCGCCGCAGTTCCACGAGCGGTTGTCGTTGGTGCCGTCGCGGTTGTCCTCGCCGTTGTCCTCGTTGTGCTTGTGGTCGTACGAGACCAGGTCCGTCATCGTGAACCCGTCGTGGCAGGTCACGAAGTTGATCGAGGCGACGGGGCGGCGGCCGGAGGACTCGTACAGGTCGGCGGAGCCGGTCAGCCGGGAGGCGAACTCGGGCAGCGCCGAGTGGGTGCCCCGCCAGAAGTCGCGGACGATGTCGCGGTACTTGCCGTTCCACTCCGTCCACAGCGGCGGGAAGTTGCCCACCTGGTAGCCGCCGGGGCCCACGTCCCACGGCTCGGCGATCAGCTTGACCTGCGAGATCACCGGATCCTGCTGGATCAGGTCGAAGAACGCGCTGAGCCGGTCGACGTCGTGCAGCTCCCTGGCCAGCGCCGAGGCCAGGTCGAAGCGGAACCCGTCGACGTGCATCTCCAGCACCCAGTACCGCAGCGAGTCCATGATGAGCTGCAGGGCGTGCGGGGAGCGCACGTTCAGCGAGTTGCCGCACCCCGTGTAGTCGAGGTAGTAGCGCCGGTCGCCGTCGTGCAGCCGGTAGTAGGCGACGTTGTCGATGCCCCGGAAGCCCAGCGTGGGCCCCATGTGGTCGCCCTCGGCCGTGTGGTTGTAGACCACGTCGAGGATGACCTCGATGCCCGCCTCGTGCAGCGCCCGCACCATGGCCTTGAACTCCAGCACCTGCTGGCCCCTGGTGCCGGCGCTGGAGTAGCGCCCGTGGGGTGCCAGGTAGGCCATGGTGTTGTAACCCCAGTAGTTCGTCAGCCCCCTGGCCACCAGGAAGTGCTCGGGCACGTAGTGGTGCACCGGCATCAGCTCGACCGCCGTCACCCCGAGCGACAGCAGGTGGTCGATGATCGCCGGATGCCCCACCCCCGCGTACGTGCCGCGCAGGTCGGGCGGCACGTCGGGGTGGCGCATGGTGAGCCCGCGCACGTGCGCCTCGTAGATCACCGTCTGGTGGTACGGGATCCGCGGCGGCCGGTCGTTGCCCCACTCGAAGAACGGGTTGACCACCACGTTCTTCGGCATGTACGGGGCGCTGTCCTCGGTGTTGCGCCGGGTGGGATCGGTGAAGTAGTAGGGGAACAGCGCCTGGTTCCACTCCAGGTCGCCGTCGATGGCCTTGGCGTACGGGTCGAGCAGCAGCTTGGCCGGGTTGCACCGGTGCCCCTGCGACGGCTCGCAGGGGCCGTGCACCCGATAGCCGTACCGCTGCCCGGGCTGGATCCCCGGCAGGTAGCCATGCCAGACGAACCCGTCGACCTCGGGAAGGTCGACGCGTTCCTCTGAACCGTCATCGTGGAAAAGGCACAGCTCGACCCGCTCGGCGACCTCGGAGAACACCGAAAAGCTGGTGCCAACGCCATCCCAGGTGCCGCCGAGTGGATAGGGCTCGCCCGGCCAGACCTCGCGCATGTGACCCGATTGTCGCACGCGAAAGCGCTCTTGGTCTTCCAATGACCCGATCGCTTCGCGTCGCGGGGGGCGGGACCTAGAGAAGCTCGGCCTGGAGGGTGATCGTCGTGCCCGCGAGAGCCTTGCTCACGGGGCAGTTGACCTTGGCCGTCTCGGCCGCCTCCTGGAACTGCTCGGCCGTGATGTCCGGAACCTGCCCCTTCACCTTGAGCACGATGCCCGTGATGCCCTCACCCGGCTGGAAAGTCACGTCGGCGCTGGTCTCCAGCGACTCCGGCGGCGTGCCCGCCCCGGCGAGTGCGTGGGAGAGCGCCATGGAGAAGCAAGAAGAGTGGGCGGCGGCGATGAGCTCCTCGGGGGAGGTCTTGCCTCCGGCCTCCTGCGACCTGGACGCCCAGGAGACCTCGTACGTGCCGATGCCCGAGCTGTTGAGCGAGACGGTGCCCGAACCGTCGATCAGGGCGCCTTTCCACTGGGTGGTGGCGGTGCGAGTGGTGGCCATGGCGATTGCTCCCTCCGTTGGTGCCTTTCCGACCCTATCGTGGCGTCAAAGAAGTCTTGGCGGCCGGTCATCCGGCTCTACATTTGGTGCGAATAGTGACATGCTCGGGTCGCGGCGCACCCGCCGCCTTGGTCCGGAATAAACGGGAGTGTGGTGCCAGTGGAGGCACCGTACGACGACCGCCTGCTGCACCAGCGGGTGGTCGGCGGCGATGAGTCCGCGCTGGGTGAGGTCTACGATCGGCTCTCTTCGCTGATCTTCGGGCTCGCCCTGCGGGTCACCAGGGACCGGGTGATCGCTGAGGACATCACGCAGGAGGTGTTCCTCGTCTTCTGGGAACGGCCACTGGCCTACGACCCGGAACGGGGCACCCTGCGTGCCTGGCTGGCCACGATCGCGCATCGGCGTGCGGTCGATCACGTGCGGGCCGAGGAGCGCAGGCGGGTGTCGGCGCTCGGGCCCAGGCTGTTCGAACGCGAGCCCGCGCGGCTGGAGGACACCGTGCTCGCCGCCGACGAGGCCCAGCGGGTACGCCAGGCGGTGACATCCCTGCCCCAAGGCTTACGGGAGGCGGTGGAACTGGCTTATTTCGGTGGCAGGACCTACCGGCAGGTCGGCGAGGAGCTCGGCGTGCCGGAGGGAACGGCCAAGTCACGCATCCGGCTGGCGCTGCGGCGCCTGGCGGACGCGCTCGCAGAGGAAGAAGTGTGATGGACGTCCGGCCGCCGCGCGCGGTGAGGGCGGATCGTCAGGGCAGGGAAAGAAGCGTGATGGACGCCCGGCCGCCGCGCGCGGTGAGGGCGGATCGTCAGAGCAGGGAAAGAAGTGTGATGGACGCCTGGCCGCCGCACACGGCACAGGTGGAGTCGCATACTGAGGAAGAGGTGTGATGGACCCCGTCGAGCGTCTTTACCTCGACGCGCTGATGGAGGACCCCGAGGTGCCGGCCGGCTCGCTGCGGCCCCAGCTCCTCGCCGGGGCCCGGGCCCGGCGCCGGCCGGCGGCACCCACCGCCGCCTGGGCGGAGCCGTACGCAGGCCGTGTGGCCGCGATGGACGCGCTGCTGGCCTCGGCGGTGGACGACGACTGGTCGCGGATCATCGTCGAGGGCTGGACGCTCCAGGAGCTCGTCGCCCACCTGGCCGCCAAGGACGGCCTGCTGGCCGCCTCCGTCGGCGCTCCCGTGCTCGGCCCGCCGATCGGCGCCGTCGACTCGCGGTCCCGGACGAACGACGTCCAGGCGTACGAGCGGGCCCGCAGCCCCGAGCAGACCCGCAGGGACTGGCGCGCGCAGGCCGACGCCCTCTGCCGCCACCTGGCCGACCTGCCCGCCACGACACCGGCCACCCTGGACGGCCTCGACGCGCCGGTCAACGACCACATCCTGGCCAGGTGCCTGGAGACGTGGATCCACACCTCCGACGCGGCGGAGACGGCCGAGATCCGCCTCCCCGACCCGATCGCCGACCACATCCACCCCACCGCCGACCTGTGCGCCCGCCTGCTGCCCTGGACGATGCTCTTCAGCGGCATCGACGGCGCGGGCCGCACGCTGGGCCTCACGCTGACCGGCGCGGGCGGGGGAGAGTGGCGCGTCGCGCTGGGCGTGGAGGACGCCGGGCCGGGCGAGCCGGACGCGTACATCACGGCGGACGTGAAGCAGTTCTGCTTCCTGCTCGGCGGAAGGGGCGATCCCGCCACTTTCATCGCGGAGCTGGAGGGGGACCTCGCCCTCGCCAAGGACGTCCTGGCCGCCGCCCCCGCCCTTTCCGGCCCTTAATCCCGCATAAGGGAGCAATTCGCCGAACACCTGGAATTTGACGGGTTGTTTGGATCAGGCGAGGTAAAGGGGATTCTGTGCAGGGGTACGTCTGACCATGTCCGAGTGCCTTGAGAAAAAGGGCTCCGGATTCCGGGTCAAACTACCCAGGACGGAAAAATGCACGTGAATCCCAATAATCCACAAAAGCGCCGGAGCCATCGGCGTATCGCGGTGCTGGCACTGGCCGGCGCCATGCTCCTCCCGGCGGGCCAGGGGGTCGCCGGCGCGACCGCCGCTGCCTTTCCCGCCGCTGCGGTTCCCACCGGCGTCGGATACGCCGCCGGTGAGAAGCCGGTGCTCGGCTGCGGCGACCGCTGGTGCGGCAACGGCTGGGGCCGGCGCTGGTGCGGCGGCTGGCGCTGCCACGGGCACCGCCACCACCGTCACCACGACCACTACTACGAGCACGACTTCCACTCGGGCGACCGGCACCACCACGACCACGCCGAACCCGCACCCGAGCAGCCCGCCGAGCCGCCCGTGAAGGACGACCACGAGCCGATCAAGGACGATCACAAGGAGGACCCGCACAAGTGGGACTTCCAGAACTGGTTCCCGTTCGGTGACGAGGGCGGCGACGACCGAAGCTGAACTGGAGCGGGGCGGTACGGCGTCCTCGCGACGCGCTCGCGACGTTCTACGCCGTCCCTGCGGCGTCCTGCGGCGTCCTGCGGCGTCCTGCGACGTCCTGCGACGTCCGTGCGACGCCCAGCGGCGTCGTGCGACGCCCAGCGAATCCGGCGAGTGCCGTGACCGCCCGGCCGGTCACGGCATTCGCCTTGTGAATTCGGGGGAAGAATCAGACTCTGCGCAAGACGAGAAGGGGGTCCTCGTGGCGGACGACGTGACGGGTCTCGCGGGGTTTCTGTACGAGTTCGGGCTGCTCAAGCGCTACAAGCGAACCGGCTGGCTGGTCGCGGGCGTACGCGATCCGGAGAGCATCGCCGACCACTCCTTCCGCGCGGCGGTCATCGCGGCCGTCATCGCCGGTATGGAGGGCGGCAACCCGGAACGGGCGGCGTTCATGAGCCTCTTCCACGACACGCAGGAGACCCGCGTCACCGACATCCCGTACATCGGCAAGCGCTACCTCAAAGCCACCTCCAACGAGGACGTCACCGCCGACCAGGTCCGCGGCCTGCCGGCGGAGGTGGCCACCGTCGTGAGCGACGCCGTGGCGGAGTACGAGGAGAAGGTCACCCTCGAGGCGGTCTGCGCCCGTGACGCCGACAAGCTGGAGTGCCTCATCCAGGCGGTCGAGTACCGGGAGCAGGGGCACCGGAACGTCCAGGGGTGGATCGACAGCTCGCTGGCCGCGATCACCACCCAGACGGGCAAGCGCCTGGCCGAGGAGGCCCTGAGCACGGGGACCCTCGACTGGGTGACCCGCGTGCTCAACGGCGACTGAGCCCACCCACCCGGCCAGCCACCCACCCGGGCCCCATCGCGCCCGCCAGGCCAGGCCCCATCGCGCCCGCCAGGCCAGGCCCCATCGCGCCCGCTCGGCCAGGCCCCATCGCGCCCGCTCGGCCAGGCCCCATCGCGCCCGCTCGGCCAGGCCCCATCGCGCCCGCTCGGCCGGGCCCAGTCCGCAGCGCGCCGGTCTCAGCGCACCCGCCCGGCTGCGGGGCGCTTGGCCTTAGCCCGCTCGGCCGCAGGGCGCTTGGCCTTAGCCCGCTCGGCCCAGCGCGGGGCACGCCTGGCTCGCAGCCCGCTCGGCACCGGCGCGCCTGCCTCTCCCGGCCCAAGCCGGGCCTCGGCGGGCGCAGGCGGTCAGGACTCGGTGGCGGCGGGCCGGGTGACGAGTTCCCTGGCGTACTCGTCATCGCTCTCCGCCAGCACCCGCTCCACCCCCTGCGCCGCCCGCGCATCCCCGCGATCGGCCAGCCCCCGGGTGGCCTCCGCGACCGTACGCAGGTCGGAGTCGGACAGCCGGGCCGCCAGCGCATCCCTGATCACGGGCGTGTCGGCGGCGAGCCCGGCCAGCCCGGAGGTGGCCCAGTCGCGGATCTCGGAGTCCTCGTCCTCGGTCATGGAGATGAGCAGCGCCAGCCCCTCCTCGTGGTCCGGCGGCAGCACGTCGGCCAGCGCGATCGCGTCCGTCATGGTGCGCTTGTGCCCGGGACGTCCGAGCACGTCCAGCACGTAGGGCAGCGCACGGGGGTCGCCCTGGTGCCCGAGCCCCGCCAGCACCGAGCGCAGCACCTGCGGGTTGCCTTCAGTGGTGACCATCTTCTGCAGCAGCGGCAGGGTGCGCTCCAGGTACGGCTTCTCCCCGTCGGAGAACCCGAACTGGGCGATCGCGTCCACGCCGAACTCCCGCTCCCTGGCGTCCTCGCTCACGCACAGCCGGGCCAGCGCCTCGTACGTCTCGTCGTCGGCCCGCTTGCCGAGCGAGTCGGCCACGATCCACCAGGTCTCGGCGTCCTCGTCGACGTCGCGGTGCGCCAGCGCCCTGGCCACGAGCTGCTCCACCGGCGTGTAGATGCCCGCCGCGTCCTCCAGGAGGGTGGCGACGGCGGCGTGGCCGCGCTGGGCCTGCACCTGCTCGCTCTGCTCGCCGTCTGCGGAGCGGCCGGCGACCGTGATCAGCTCGGTGCCGTCCTTGGCGTACTGGCGGGCGACGACGTACTCCCAGCCGTCCTGCTCGATCTGGTCGAGCAGCGCGCTCTCCAGGTGCACGCCCGCCCAGCCGAGTGCGACTTCGAGGGGGCTGTCGCCGTCGCCGTCGTACTTCTCGTGGTCGGCGCCCGCCTCCAGCAGCACCTGCACGACGCCGGGGGCGCCGCGGCTGGCGGCGAGGGTGAGCGGGGTGTCGCCGACGTCGTTGGTGACGTTCACCTCGGCGCCCGCCTCGACGAGCAGCCTGGCGGCGTCGGCGTGGCCGTTGGCGGCGGCCCACAGCAGCGCCGTCCAGCCGCCGTCCTCCCTGGCGTTCACGTCGGCGCCGGCGGCCAGCAGCGCCGTGATGACCTCGGTGCGGTCGCGTGAGGCCGCCGCGCACAGGGCCAGCCCGCCGTCGTCCGGGCCCTCGCTGGGCGTGCTGGGGTCGAGGCCGCCGGCGAGCAGCTTGCCCACGGTCTCGATGTCGCCGATCAACGCCGCGCGGTAGAGCTGTTCTGCATGCATGACAAGGGACCCTAGCCTGGTCCGGCCGCGCCCCGGACCAAGGCCGGGGCCCCGTGTCATGGCGTGGTACGCGCCCCGCCCGTGGACCGGTTCAAAAGCCATCCCGAACGTGCATGCTTCGATGGATGTCAGGATTCCTCCGTAAGGAGGAGCTGAATTCGGGCCCAAACGCGATATGTTGCGAGTATGACTGATCCTGGTGAGGTCCGCGCGTCGGACGCCGAGCGCGAGGCCGTCGTCGAACAGCTCCGTGTCGCCTCGGTCGAGGGCCGTCTGACGCTCGCCGAGCTGACCGACCGCACGGAGGCCGCGTACACCGCGACCACCCACTCCGAGCTGGCCATGCTCACCCAGGACCTGCCTTCGGCGGGCGTGGCCGCCGCGGTGCCCGCCGCCGCGCCGCAGGGCAAGAAGCGGCGGTGGTTCGTCGGCGTCATGGGCGACTCCAAGCGCCGCGGCACCTGGCGCATCGACCAGGAGCTCGGCGCCGTCGCCGTGATGGGGGACGTCGTGCTGGACCTGCGCGAGGCGGAGGTGCGCACGGACCGGGTGGAGATCCTGGCCGTGTCCGTCATGGGCGACGTGAAGATCATCGTCCCTGACGGCGTGTACGTGGACCTCGACGGCATGGCGATCATGGGCGACAAGAAGGTGAACGTCATGCAGGCGCCGCCCGGGATGAACGTGCCCGTGGTGCGCGTGCAGGCGTACGCCGTGATGGGCGACGTCAAGGTGATCGGCGACTCGCAGGCGCAGCCGCTCCAGCGCGGCTTCGCGGCGTGGCGTGAGCACTGGCGGCGGTTGCACGGCGATGACTGGCGCGAGATCGGGCGTCAGATCCGCTCCCAGAACCGCGAGCTGCGCCGCCAGCTCCGCGACGACCGCTGGCTGGGCCGCGGCTACTGACCCCCGGCCCGCACACCGTCCATCGCGCCCGAAAGGCACCCCTCACGTCATGCACGCGCGCGTCTGAGAAAGAGCACCCCTCACGTCACGCACGCGCGCGAGAGCACCCTTCACGCACGCGTGCGCCCGAAAGGACCCGCACCACCTCACGCGCGCGCGTCCGAAGAGACCTGCACCCCTTCACACACGCGCGCACCCGAAGGGACCCCCGCCGGAGTACGGCGGAAGGTCAGCCCGCGACGGGAACCGGCTCCCGCTGAGCCACCTCGTAACGTTCCAGCACCACGTCCACCAGCTCAGGCGCCGCCCCCAGCACCTCGGCGACCACCGACGCCCCAGCCGCCAGCGCATCCGTCCGCACCTTGTCGGCGAAGAACCCAGGAGCCAGCAGGTAGGGGGCCACGACCACCCGAGGCGCCCCCGCCCGCAGCAGCGAGGCGACCGCCTCGGCCGGGGTGGGGGAGGCGGCGGAGGCGTACGCCGGGGTGACGGTCCACCAGCCGGACCGCCGCCACGCTTGCGCCATCCGCGCGATGACCGCGTTCGCCCGCGCGTCGCTCGACCCCGCCGACGCGAGCACCACCGCCGTGTCGGGGTCACCAGCCGGTACGCCCGCCTCGCCGAGCCGCCGCTCCAGCGCGGTCAGCAGCAGCGGGTGCGGGCCCAGCGTGTGCCCGTAGCGGACGCGCAGCCGGGGCTCGCGCGCACGCACCTCGTTCAGCGCCGCCGGCAGGTCCACCCGGCTGTGGTAGGCCTCGGTGAGCAGCAGCGGCAGCACCACGGCCTCGCGCAGGCCGGTGAGGGCCTGGCCGAGGGTCGGGGCGCAGTGGTCCAGGTAGGCCACCCGCACGTCCAACGGCACCCGGCCTGCCAGGCTCCGGTCGGCCAGGCTCCGGTCGGCCAGGCCGTCGAGCAACGCGGCCACGGTGGCGGCGGCGCGCGGGTCGCGAGACCCGTGCGCCACCGCCACCAGTGGCACGCGGCCGGGGGACGTCCCGCCTGCCAACGGGACGGTTCCCCCGCTGGGGATCACAGGTGAATGCCGCATTCGACCTTCCCCAGGCCCGCCCAGCGTCCGCTGCGCGGATCCTCACCCTCGGCGACCTGCCGCGTGCACGGCGCGCAGCCGATCGAGGGGTAGTTGTCGTAGTGCAACGGGTTGATCAGCACCCCGTTGTCGGCGATGTAGTTGTCCACGTCCTCCTGCGTCCAGGAGGCGATCGGGTTGACCTTGACCATCTGCCGCTTGGCGTCCCACTCGACGACCTTGGTGCCGGTCCTGCTGGACGACTCGTCGCGGCGGATGCCGGAGATCCACGCCAGGTACGGCTCCAGCGCCCGGTTCAGCGGCTCCACCTTGCGCAGGTAGCAGCACAGGTCCGGGTTGCGGCCGAACAGGCGCGGCCCGAGGTCGCGGTCCTGCTCGGCGACCGTCCGCGAGGGCTTGATGTCGATCACGTTGACGTCATAGACCTGCCGCACGGCGTCCCGCGTGCCGATGGTCTCGGCGAAGTGGTAGCCGGTGTCGATGAACAACACGTCCACGCCGGGTTTGACGCGGCTGACCAGGTCGATGAGCAGCGCGTCGCTCATGGAGGAGGTCAGGCACAGCCGGTCGCCGAACGTCGCGGCCGCCCACCGGATGATCTCCCGCGCGGGGGCGTCGTCCAGGAACTTGGCGGCGGACTCGACGATGTCCTGAAGGTCGAGCGCGTCGCGCTGCTGTCTCAACCCGACCTCGATGTCGACCAGCGTCATATCTTCACTCCGATTCCAAGGAACTTCAGCTTGAAGGCACGAGCGCAGGCGCGGCAGTACCAGCCGCCATCACCTTCGTAGGGCTCCAGATCTTCCTCGCCGCAGTACGGGCAGTGGAAGGGAACGGCTCGTGTGGTCATTTCAGGTCGGCCTCGTCTGCTCGCTGAACCCAGTCGGCGAACGACTCGCCTTCCTTCTTCTGGCTGTCGTAGTTGGACACGACGCGCGCGACGTAGTCGGGCAGCGCCTTGGCGGTGGTCTTGAGGCCGCGCACCTTCCTGCCGAACCCGGCGTTGACGCCGAGCGAGCCACCGAGGTGGATCTGGAAGCCCTCCACCTGGTCGCCGTTCTCGTCCACGACGAGCTGGCCCTTCAGGCCGATGTCGGCGACCTGGATGCGGGCGCAGGAGTTGGGGCAGCCGTTGAGGTTGATGGTCAGCGGCTCGTCGAACTCGGGCAGCCGCCGCTCCAGCTCGTCGATCAGGTCCATCGCGGTGGCCTTGGTCTCGACGATGGCCAGCTTGCAGTACTCGATGCCGGTGCAGGCCATCGTCTGGCGGCGGAACGTGGACGGCTTGACCTGGAGGTCGTTGGCCTCCAGCTCGGCCACGATGGAGTCGACCCGGTCGGGCGCGACGTCGAGGATGACCATCTTCTGCTCGACCGTGGTACGGACCCGCGTGGAGCCGTGCCGCTCGGCGATGTCGGCGATCAGGTGCAGCTTGTCGCCGTCGACCCGGCCGACCTTGGGCGCGAAGCCGACGTAGAAGTTGCCGTCCTTCTGCGGGTAGACGCCCACGTGGTCGCGCCGGTTGCTGCGCGGGAGCTCGGGGGCGGGGCCGTCGGGCAGCTTCTCCTTGAGGTACTCGTCCTCCAGGATCTGCCTGAACTTCTCCGGCCCCCAGTCGTTGACCAGGAACTTGATGCGGGCGCGGTGACGCAGCCGCCGGTAGCCGTAGTCGCGGAAGATCCCGATGACGCCCTCGTGCACGTCGGCCGCCTTGTCGGGGCTGACGAAGACGCCCAGCCGCTTGCCCAGCATCGGGTTGGTCGACAGGCCGCCGCCCACCCACAGGTCGTAGCCGGCCTCGCCCTGCTCGTTGACCACGCCGACGAGCGCCACGTCGTTGATCTCGTGCACGGTGCAGTGCGCCGGGCAGCCGCTGATCGCCGTCTTGAACTTGCGCGGCAGGTTCGAGTACGCCGGGTTCCCCACGACCCGCTCGTGGATCTCCGCGATCTGCGGGGTGGCGTCGATCACCTCGTCGACGTCGATCCCCGCCAGCGGGCAACCCATGATCACGCGCGGGGTGTCGCCGCACGCCTCGGTGGTGGACAGCCCCACGGCCTCCAGCCGCTCCCAGATGTCCGGCACCGACTCGATCTCCACCCAGTGGAGCTGGATGTTCTGGCGGTCGGTGATGTCGGCCGTGCCGCGGGCGTAGTCGTTGGAGATGTCGGCGATCGCCCGGAGCTGGGCCAGGTCGAGCAGGCCGCCGTCGATGCGTACCCGCAGCATGAAGTAGCTGTCGTCGAGCTCCTCCGGCTCCAGCACCGCCGTCTTGCCACCGTCGATCCCCGGCTTGCGCTGGGTGTAGAGGCCCCACCAGCGCAGGCGGCCGCGCAGGTCGGCCGGGTCGATCGAGTCGAAGCCCCGCTTGGAGTAGATGTCGATGATGCGCTGGCGGACGTTGAGACCGTCGTCGTTCTTCTTGTTCTCTTCGTTCTTGTTGAGCGGCTCACGGTAACCGAGAGCCCACTGGCCTTCGCCGCGCGGGCGCTTGTGGTGCCGGCTGGCAGGAGTGCGGCTGGCAGGGGTGCTCATTGCGCGTCCTTCGGATCATGGGCGCGCGCAATTCCTCCTGCCTTCATCGTCGAAGGGCAGGGCTGGAGAGGATGGAGTGCGACGCGCTCAGCGGTAGAAATCGATGGGGTTAGCGGGCGTCGCAACAGATGGCACTGCGGACACGCTGAAGATCGACGTGTCGTCGACCGACGAGCATGGGGTCCGCTGGCATGTTTCGAGAGTACTCTGGCTGTCCGAGTTGTCCAATACCGGGTCCAGAGTGTGGGATAGTGGCCCCCTCTGCCTGCGCTTTCAGGCCTGACGCGGCCTGCCGTCAGCCCTGACGCGGCCAGTCGAGCTCCGACTCCTCGGGCAGCGCCTGCTCCTTGTGCTGGCAGTCGCACCACGAGCCGCCGCGGCAGTCCTCGTGACGTTTGTCCTTACAGCTCTCGCAGATCACGTAACGCATTATTCTCCCAGAACGCCGCTCCGGTTAGGCTGGCGCGCGTGGACCTCATGGCCGAGTTGCTCGGCGATCTGCGTGCCGAGACCGCGTCCTTCGAAGCCCTGCTCCACCCGCTGGACGACGGCGGCTGGGAGCGGCCCACACCCGCCGAGGGGTGGGCGATCCGCGACCAGGTGAGCCATCTGGCCTGGTTCGACGACGCGGCCGTCCGGGCGGCGGGCGATCCGGACGGCTTCCAGGCCTGGGTGAGCGGCTTCACCTCCGTGGACGACATCGCGGCCCGGTCGCGTGAGCTGACCCCCGGCGACCTGCACGCCTGGTTCAGTACGTCCCGCGCCCGCAGCCTGGAGGTCTTCGCCACGCTCGGCGCCCGCGACCGGGTGCCGTGGTTCGGCCCGGCCATGTCGGCCGCCTCGTTCGTCACCGCGCGGCTGATGGAGACATGGGCGCACGGCCAGGACGTGGCGGACGCGCTCGGCGTCGTCAGGGAGCCGACGGCGCGGCTGCGGCACGTGGCCACGATGGGCTTCAGGGCTCGCCCGTACAGCTTCGCCGTACGCGGCCTGCCCGTCCCCGGGGAACCCGTACGGGTGGAGCTGAGCATGCCGGACGGCGACTCCTGGACGGCCGGTCCGGCGGACGCCCCCTCGCTCGTCCGCGGCACGGCCCTCGACTTCTGCCTGGCCGTCACCCAGCGCATCCACCTGTCGGACACCGGGCTGGAGATCACGGGCGGGCCCGCCCGTGAGTGGATGGAGATCGCCCAGTGTTTCGCCGGGCCACCCGGAAAGGGACGAGGCCCGCGCTCAGGGATCGATCAGGGTCATTCCGGATGACGCTCACGTCATGATCCGTGACATGCTGTGAGCATGCGCACAATCCTGAACGTCATCTGGCTGGTGTTCGCGGGTATCTGGCTGGCGATGGGCTACGCGCTGGCGGGGATCATCTGCTGTGTCCTCATCGTCACGATTCCGTTCGGCATCGCCTCGTTCAGAATCGCCAAGTACGCGCTGTGGCCGTTCGGCCGCACCGTGGTCCGCGACCCCGACGCCGGCGTCTTCTCCCTGCTGGGCAACATCATCTGGTTCGTGGTCGCCGGCATCTGGCTGGCCATCGGCCACGTCGTCACCTCGATCCCGCTGTTCATCTCGATCATCGGCATCCCGATGGGCGTGGCGAACATCAAACTCATCCCCGTCTCCCTCCTTCCGCTGGGCGCGCGCATCGTCGACAACGACTAGGGCAGTGCCGGGACGTAAGCTGTCCCGAAGAGTCACTGCGAAATACCGTTGGGTGCCATGACGTCCACCGATGCGCCTCCCCGGCCCAAGCGCGGGCTCGTCTCCCATGCCCGGGCCAGGCTGAGCTGGGTGCTCGACACCAACACGTGGGCGATCGTGCGTGCCGCGACCAACGCCGGCGTCACCTACCGCGTCACCGGCCTGGCCGGTGAGGCGGCCTTCTTCGCGCTGCTGTCGCTGCCCCCGTTCGTGCTGGGCCTGATCGGCGTGCTGGGCAAGCTCGGCACCTGGCTGGGCCCCACCGTCGTCGCCGAGGTGAAGGCCTGGGTGATCGAGCAGGCGGGGCTGCTGTTCACCGACGACGCGCTGAACAAGGTGATCAACCCGCTCATCACCGACGTGCTCAGCGACGACGCCGGCAAGGTGTCGATCATCTCGCTGGGCTTCCTGCTGTCGCTGTGGTCCGGCTCCAGGGCCCTGTACGTGTACGTGGACCTCATCTCCGTCGCCTACGGGCTGGGGGAGGAGCGCGGCATCATCCGCACCCGGCTGATGTCGTTCGGCCTGTACGTCATCGGCCTGATCATCGGCATCATCGTGATGCCGATCCTCGTCGTCGGCCCCACCCTGATCAAGGACGCGCTGCCCGCCGACTACGGCATCCTCATCGACCTGCTCTACTGGCCTGTCGTGATCATCGGCTCGGTGCTCTTCCTCACCGTGCTCTACCACGTGAGCGTCCCGGTCCGCACGAAGTGGTACCGCGAGCTGCCGGGGGCCATCCTGGCGCTGTTCCTTTGGATCGTCTGCGCCGCCGTGCTGCGCGCCGTCCTGGCGGCCTGGTTCTCGCCCGTCTCGGTGTACGGCTCGCTGGCCGCGCCCATCGCGCTGCTGCTGTGGCTCTACATCACCGCGCTGGCCGTGCTCATCGGGGCCATCCTGAACGCCGAGGTCGATCGGCTCTGGCCGGGCGTGAGCCGCACCAAATAGCCATTCCGCCGCCGGATCACGTCCGGAATAATCCTCCCGGTGAACGTGCAGCAGCGGGTCGGGCCGTACACCCTCCTCAAGAAGCTCGGGGAGGGTGGGATGGGCGTCGTCCACCTCGCCGAGGATCCTTCGGGGCGGCGCGTGGCGCTGAAGACGATGCGGCCGGAGCTGGCCGGGCGCGAGGAGTTCAGGCGGCGGTTCGGCAAGGAGACCGAGGCCGCCAGGAGGGTCGCCAGGTTCTGCACCGCGCCCGTGCTGGACGCCGGCTTCGAAGGGGGCACGGCCTACCTCGTCACCGAGTTCGTCGAGGGCCCCGACCTGTCCTCCGTGGTCGCCCAGGCCCCGCTGACCGGCTCGAACCTGGAGGCGCTGGCGGTCGGCGTCGCCACCGCGCTGGCCGCCATCCACCAGGCCGGAGTGGTGCACCGCGACCTCAAGCCGTCGAACGTGCTGCTCAGCCCCGTCGGGCCGCGCGTCATCGACTTCGGCGTCGCCCAGCTCGCCGACGCCCCCGGCGCCGTGGCCACGATCGCCACCATGATGGGGACGCCCGCGTACATGTCGCCGGAGCAGGCCAGGGGCGAGCAGGTGAGCCCGGCGGGCGACATCTTCTCCTGGGGCGCCCTGGTGACGTTCGCGGGCACCGGCAGGCCGCCCTTCGGCACCGGCGGCGTCGCCGAGGTGGTCTACCGCGTCATCAACCACGCGCCCGTACTCGACGGGCTCGACGAGCGCCTCAGGCCGCTGGTGGAGCGGGCGCTGGACAAGGACCCGGCCCGCCGCCCGACCGCCCAGCAGCTCGTGGACCAGCTACTCGGCCGCACGGGCGTGCCGGTGGCCGCCGCCACCAAGGCCGTCTCGGAGACCTGGACGCCCATCGTCCGGCCCGCGCGCCCGCCCGCGCCGCCCGCCGCGCGCAGGAAGCCGTGGCTGCCGATCGCCGTCGGCGTCCTCGCCGCCGCCGTCGGCGCGGGCGTCACCCTCGCCGCCGTACGCCCCTGGGAGCGGCCCGGCGCGGGCCCCGGCACGCCGGCCGCCGCCCGCACGGTGGACGCCCTCGGCAGCAGGCTGACCGTCCAGATCGACTCGCTGGTACGCCAGGGCACCAAGGTCCGCCTGCAGTGGACGGTCAAGAACGTCGGCACCGAGAACGCGCCCCTGTTCGGCAAGCTCGGCAAGGACGTCTTCGACGAGACCGTCTCGCGCGTCACCATCGTCCCTCCCGGGGTCGGCAACCCGCTGTACCCCGCCGTCAAGGACGGCGTCTGCCAGTGCTTCTCCGTCCCCAACACGCCGTTCGACGAGGGCGCGCAGCTTCAGCTCTGGGCCGTCTTCGAGGGCCTGCCCGAGACCGCCGAGCGGGTCGACGTCAACCTGGGGCCGCTCGGCGCGATCCAGGACGTGGCCGTCACCGACGCCTGAACCCCGCCGCACCGGCCTGCTGATCAGGGAGAAATACACCCCCGACGCATCCGATAAGGTCTAGGACTGAGACGCGACTGGCGCATTGGGTGGGATCGACCACCAGGGAGCGAAAGGAGCGGAGGCCGTGCGCCTGGGTCTTCGCAATCGTCAACGATGACAGGAGAGTCATGAGTTCTCTCGCTAGCGTCGACCCGCAGATCGCCGAGCTCATCAAGGCCGAAGAGCGCCGCCAGTCCGACACGGTCAAGCTGATCGCCTCCGAGAACTACGTGTCCAAGGCCGTGCTGGAGGCCACCGGCACCGTCCTGACCAACAAGTACTCCGAGGGCTACGCCGGCAAGCGCTACTACGAGGGCCAGCAGGTCATCGACCAGGTCGAGACCCTCGCCATCGAGCGCGCCAAGGCCGTCTTCGGCGTCAACCACGCCAACGTCCAGCCCTACTCGGGCTCGCCCGCCAACCTCGCCGTCTACATGGCGTTCGCGCAGCCCGGCGACACCGTGATGGGCATGGGCCTGCCGTTCGGCGGCCACCTCACCCACGGCTGGTCCGTCTCCGCCACGGGCAAGTGGTTCAACCCGGTCCGCTACGGCGTGCGCAAGGACACCGGCCGCATCGACCTCGACGAGGTCCGCCAGCTCGCCCTGGAGCACCGGCCGAAGCTCATCTTCTGCGGCGGCACCGCGATCCCGCGCACCATCGACTTCGAGGGCTTCGCCGCCATCGCCCGCGAGGTCGGCGCCGTCCTGGCCGCCGACATCGCGCACATCGCGGGCCTCGTCGCGGGCGGCGCGCACCCGTCCCCCGTGGGCCACGCCGACGTGATCTCCACGACCACCCACAAGACCCTGCGCGGCCCGCGCGGCGCCATGCTCATGGCCACCGCCGACGAGCACGCCACGGCGCTCAACAAGGCCGTCTTCCCCGGCCTCCAGGGCGGCCCGCACAACCACACCACCGCCGCCATCGCCGTCGCCCTCCACGAGGCCGCCCAGCCGGCCTTCCGCGAGTACGCCCACCAGGTGGTCCGCAACGCCAAGGCGCTGGCCGAGGAGCTGTCGTCGCGCGGCTTCGACCTGGTCTCCGGCGGCACCGACAACCACCTGATCCTGCTCGACCTCACCCCCAAGGGCATCGGTGGCAAGCCCGCCGCCCAGGCGCTCGACCGCGCCGGCCTGGAGACCAACTACAACACGGTCCCGTTCGACACCCGCAAGCCGTTCGACCCGTCGGGCATCCGCATCGGCACGCCCTCGGTGACGTCGCGCGGCATGGGCGAGGCGGAGATGCGGCAGATCGGCGCCTGGATCGACGAGGTCGTCACGGCCCTCGCCAAGGGCGACGCCGAGGACGTCATCACCCGCGTGCACCACGAGGTCAGCGAGCTCACCGCCCAGTTCCCCGCCCCTGGCCTGTAACCACGGAACCCGGCCGGCGATGCGCCGTGACGCCGGCCGGCCACGTGCGGGTCCAGAAGCGTCTCCCTGGAGGCCCTCGGCCACGTGCGGCGGGCGGCGCCTTGCCGGGGCTCTGCCGTAACAGAAAAAGAAGCACCCCACCGCGCGGGCTCCCGGTGCGCGGTGGGGTGCTTCGTGCGAGCGGGGTGGGCCGGAGTACCCCGTCGCGGTGGCCGATCGCGGCCCGGAGGACTGGTCCGGATCGGCCGGGAAACGGGGGACGGGACCGAATCGTCCCCCGCGTGGCTCAACCGAGGAAGAGGTAGTCGGCCCCGTACGAGACCCTCGCCTCGGCGCCTGGCTGACACGACCCCGTGGGGGCGACGCCGCCGGTCGTGTTGAGGCGCAGGATCTGGGTGGCGTGGGCGAGCAGGCCGGTGTTCGCGCCCGCCTGCGTGGCGTCGAGCACCAGCTCGGGGATGTTGCCCCCGTTGGGCGTCCGGCTGACGACGGTGCCGCGCACCGCGCTGCCGTCCGGGGCGATCCACTGCGGCGGCCCCGACGCGGGTGTGACGAACGAGTGGTCGATGCCGCGCCGCAGCTTGGCCGTCACGCCGAGCTGGGTGAACCCGAAGCCGCCCGCCGGCAGTTGCGTGCAGGAGTAGATCTGCGAGCCGCGCAGCACGTCGGCGGTGAGCGCGCGCGGGTGGGTGAACGCGGCGCCGGAGAGCGGGCCGCGCACGGCGCCGCCGTCGAAGTCGAGCGTGTGCAGGTTCGAGTAGTACGCGCCCGGGTTCGCGGCGATGCGCTTGACGATCTTGGTGGTGACCGGCATCACCCCCGCGACGCCGGTCACGTTCTCGGGCAGCCCCTCGGGGGCCGCGAACAGCTCCGCCGCCACCGCGCCGTTCCTGCCGGGCGCGCCCTTGTGCAGGTGTCCCGCGGTCACCCGGCCGAGCCCGCTCCAGGTGGCCGTGTAGGCGATCGAGGAGCCGTCAGGACGCAGCCACCACGTGGCCTTGCCGTCCGGATCGCCGCGCCGCTTGCCGTCGTTCTCCGGCACCTCCTGGCCGCCGTTGGCCTGGGAGGAGAGCGTGGCCTGGTCGCTGCCGTGCAGGACGCCGTTGAGGTCGACGGGCTTGCTCAGCCGGTGGAACTGACCCCGCACCGCGCCCTTGGGGTGGGCGGCGTCGTGCAGGTTGGCGTAGAAGGCGCCGGGGTCGGCGACGAGCGCCTGGACGAGCTCGTTCGTGGCGGTGACGGTGCCGGTGACGCCGCGCACGGAGGACGGCGGTGACGTGGTGAGGAGGTCGAGCCGGACGTCGCCGTTGACGCCCCTGGCGCCGGCGTGGACGTGACCGGCGGTGGGGGTGCCGATCTTGTTCCAACGGGCCGCGAACGTCACCTCGTTCCCGCTGATCTTGAGGACGACGGTCGAGCGGCCGTTCCGGTCGCCGGGGCTGCCGACCTCGTTCGCGCCGCGCAGGCCCGCCGCCAGGTAGATCTCATCCCCCGAAGTGGACGCGGAAGTGGACGTGGACGCGGACGCGGGAACCGCGGGAGCGGCAACCGCACACGCCCCTAAAGCCGCGTAAATCATGATCTTTCGGATATTCATCAGGAAACCCCCGTAAAAGGCTCTATATTCCGGTCGGTACGGCAGGCAGTACGCACCGGCGGCCGATGGGGTTCAATCCGCGGACCGGTATTTTTCCCGGCACACGAAAATGCCCTCCCACCAGCGGTGAGAGGGCATTCCCAGCAGATTCACGCCTCGACGGTGAGCAACTTCTTACCCCCCGAGGTGACCACCTCGAAATGATCGATGTCCCGCAGTTGCGTGGCGCTGCCGCCGTGCATGTAGAGCGGGTCGGGCGACCCCGGCACTCCGTACCCGGCTGGAGGCACGGACCACCCCGTCATCACCCGTCGCTCACCCGACTTGCCGACCGAGATCAGCTCGCACTCCAGCGGCCCCTTCACCCCGGACAGCTTGAGAGCCGCGTGCGTGCCCCAGCCCTTCGACTCCACGACCAGCCCGCCCGTCACGCCTTCCACGCCCTTGCCCTCGATGGGCTTGCCGTCGGCGTAGAACTGCTCGGCGGGGCCCATGTTCGTCCCCATGTGACCGCTGTGCCCCTGCGCCACCACCGGTGGGTCGTCCGCGCTGAGCTGCGTGCCGATCGTCAGCCCGCCGGCCACCAGCGTGACCGCCGCCGCCATCCCGATCACGAACGTGCCCCTGCGCGTCCGCCTGTCGGCCGCCTTCTTGCGCCGCAGCAGGTCCACCACTTCGCCCTGCGGCTCAAGGGAAGGAGGGCCGAGGTCCTCCACGGGCCCGATCCCATGCAGCACACTGGCCACACCCGCCAGGTCGGACAACTCGTAACGGCAGGGCGAGCAGCCGAGGAGATGGGCCTCGAAGGCCAGCCGGTCGTCCTCGTCCAGGAGCCCGAGCGCGTACGCTCCGACGTCCGTGTGCTCGACTCTCGACGTCATGCCTTCACCCCCCTCTCCTCCAAGGCGATGCGCAACGCGCGCACGGCGTAATACACACGGGACTTCACGGTGCCCACCGGGATGCCGAGCGCTTCCGCGGCGTCGTTGACCGACCGGTCCCGCAGGATCGTCTCGTTGAGGATCTCGCGGTGTGCCGGCGACAACGCCTTCAGCGCCTCGGACACGACCACCTGGTGCAGCAGTCCCTCCATCTCGTCAGGCACGGGCACGCTCTCCAGCGGCCCGTCACCCGATTCCTGGGGGCGGGCGTCCCTGCGCCGCCGGTCATCGATCACGATACGTCTGGCGACCGTGGCGAGCCAGGGCATCAGTGAGACCGAGTCGGGGTCGAGCTGCTCCGCACTCCGCCAGGCCCGGATCATGGTCTCCTGCACCACGTCTTCCGCCCACTGCCGATCGCCCGCGGTCAGCCGGATCACGAAGGCCAGCAGCGGCCTGTGGTATTCCCGGTAGAGCGCGGACACGACCACCTCGTCGTCCGGGCGTACGCGCCGGATCCAGTGTCGTAAGCGCGGCTTGCCCATCGGGGCGGCTCCCTCGGCCGAGGGCGGGGGATACGTGCCGGTTCGCATCATTCCCCTTTCTCAGTCCGTCGAGAGGTGGTACGGGGAGCCGCCCTGGCACGGTTCAACAGATCGGGGAAGATAATTCGATTGCATCGCCGGGGACACCATGCGTAGAGTCGCTCCGGTAACTGATCGAGGAGGTGAGGACTATGCGGGTCTTCCTGTTCAACGTGTCCTCATTCCACCTCCGGGCGTCCATCTGACCAGCCCGGTTCCTTCTCGATCAAAGGTTCACCGCGTTGTCTTACGATCTTTCTCTGCTCGGCTGGGCCGGCTTCCGCGCCGCCGAGCTGCCTGACGGCACCGTCCCGGCCCGCGTCTCCCGCGTCGATCGCGGCGCGGCCGAGGTCATCGCCGCCGACGGCCAGCACCACGCCAGATACGGCGCCCGCGTGCGCCGCGCCTCCGCCGCCGACCCGGTGGCACTGCCCTGCGTCGGCGACTGGGTCGCGCTCAAGTGGCTGCCCGAGGGCCGCTACGAGCTCGACGAGGTCCTGCCCCGCACCACCGCCTTCGTCCGCGGCGGCGTCAGCCGCGACTCGATCGGCGGCCTGTCGGGCGACGGCCAGGGGCAGGTGCTCGCCGCCAACGTGGACGTCGTCTTCGTGGCCGAGCCCTCCATGCACGCCACCGACTTCGCCGACCTCGGCCGCATCGAACGCCTCGTCGCCCTCGCCTGGGAGTCCGGCGGCACGCCCGTCGTGCTCATCACCAAGTCCGACCTGTTCGAGAGCGGCCTGGACGACCTCCTCGCCGACGTCCGCCTCGCCGCGCCCGGCGTGGAGGTGCACGCCGTCTCCTCGCTGCAAGGCGACGGGGTCCGGCTCGTCCGCGACCACCTCGACGGCTCCCGCACGGCCGTCATCCTCGGGCCTTCGGGCGCCGGCAAGTCCACCCTGGTCAACGCGCTGGCCGGGGGAGACGTCATGGAGACCCAGCAGGTACGCGCCGCCGACGGGCGCGGCCGGCACACCACCGTGCACCGGGAGCTGATCCCGCTGCCCGGCGGCGGCCTGGTCATCGACACGCCGGGCATCCGGCGGATCGGCCTGTACGACATGGGGCAGGGCGTCGATCTCGTCTTCTCCGACATCGAGAGCCTCGCCGAGCAGTGCCGCTTCGGCGACTGCGGGCACGACGAGGAGCCGGGGTGCGCGGTGATGGCCGCCCTGGAGCGGGGGGAGCTGCCGGAGAGGCGGCTGGAGAGCTGGCGGAAGTTGCAGCGGGAGGCGGCGTGGATGGCTTCCAGGACTGATGCTCGGCTGCGTAAGGAGCAGCAGAACAAGTGGAAGATCATCACCAAGGAGATGCGCCGGTCGGGCCGCAGCCGCCCGTGACGCACCCTGCCCGCCTGCCCGGCCCGTCATCGGTCGGGTGGGCGGGCGCGCGGTGAGCGGCGGGTTCGCCGGGCTCGTCGGTGTGCCGGGCGCGTCGTGCGACGGGCTGGGCGCGCCGTGCGACGGGCCGGGCGCTCGGAACGGGCATGTGCGCGTGCGGGGAGGAGCGGGCGTCAGAGGGTAGGCACAGGTCATGGAGCTCTTCGCAGACCGGGCCGACGCAGGGGCGCAGCTCGCCGAGCGGCTGCGGGACGCGCACGACCCCGTGATCCTCGCCCTGCCGCGCGGCGGCGTGGCGGTGGCGGTGCCCATCGCGCGCAGGCTCGACGCCGTCCTGGACGTGCTGGTGACCAGGAAGATCGGCTACCCGCCGACCCCGGAGCTGGGCGTCGGGGCGATCGCGGAAGGCGGCGAGCCGGTGTTCGACCGCCCGCTGCTGCAGCGCCTGGGCATGACCCCCGAGGACGTGGCGGACGTCGTCGAGGAGGAACGGCGGGAGCTGGCCAGGCGGGTGCGCGCCTACCGCGGCGACCGCCCCCTGCCGCCCGTCGAGGGGCGGCAGGTGATCGTGGTGGACGACGGCCTGGCCACGGGCGGCACCGCGAGGGCCGCGCTGCGGGCGGTCGCGACGGCCAAGCCCGCGAGGGTGACGCTGGCCGTTCCGGTGGGCGCGCAGGACACCGTGCGGTCCATACGGGAGGAGGCGGACGAGGTGGTGGTGCTCAGGACACCGCTCGACTTCAGGGCGGTGGGGCAGTGGTACGAGCGCTTCGATCAGCTCAGCGACGCCGACGTGTTGCACCTGCTGGGCCGCGACTGACGCAATTGCCCGCACCCGCACCCGCACCCGCACACCCGCATCCGCGCGCCGCCCGAACCGCGCCTGCGTGACGCGCCCGCGGTCGTGTCTCAGCTCGCGATGATGGCCCAGACGACCTTGCGGGAGCCCTCGGAGGTGAGCCATCCCCACGCCGTGCACAACGCGTCCACCAGCCGCAACCCCCGCCCGTACTCGGAGAAGACGTCGGGGGTGGCCGCCACGGGCACCGTCTGGCTGTTGTCGGTCACCACGCACGCCAGCTCCGCCGCGTGCGACAGCAGCCGCAGTTGCGCGGCCCCGCCGCCGTGCCGCATGGCGTTGGTCACCAGCTCCGAGACCACGAGCTGAACGTCGAAGGCGTGCTCCACGGTGCCCCACGCGGTGAGCGTCTGGTCGACGAATCGCCGGGCCGTGGCGACGCAGGACGGCTCCAGCGCCGTGCCACGATGGAAGGGGAACACGGCGTCGCATTCACCGGCACGCCCGTCTACCAGGACGGACGAGAGCCATCCTGGTGGCCGGGCACCTATGGCGGCTTGCGGCCGAGCGTCGAAAGTCGTCATTCTGGCCCCCGAAGCGCGGTCTGGTGATCCAATACCCATCTTTACGGGGAGTGCTTACCGATGCAAGACTTTTCGTAGTTTACGGATGCGAATCGCATCTGCACGTGCAGATGACCTGGGAGCGATGGAGTGAGCGCACAGAGCACGGAAGGAAAGCTTCTCAGCTATTCGCCGGGAAGCCCGACGGTGCTGCGGATCCTGCTGGGGACGCAATTGCGCAGGCTCCGTACGGAGAAGGGTATCTCGCGCGAGGACGCCGGGTACTCGATTCGGGCATCTCATGCCAAGATCAGCCGGTTGGAGCTCGGCCAGGTCAGCTTCAAGCAGCGCGACGTGGCCGACCTGCTCACCCTGTACGGCGTCACCGACCCCAAGGAGCGCGAGCCTCTGCTGGCCCTGGCCAAGCAGGCCAACGCGCCCGGCTGGTGGCACAAGTACGGCGATCTGCTGCCCGCCTGGTTCGAGGTCTACATCGGCCTGGAGGGGGCCGCGGCCGGCATTCGTACCTATGAGAACCAGTTCGTCCCCGGCCTGCTCCAGACCCCCGCCTACGCCAGGGCGGTGATCGAGCTGGCGCACGAGAAGGCGTCCCAGGACGAGCTGGAGCGTCGGGTGGCGCTGCGCATGACGCGGCAGAAGCGGCTGGAGAGCGGCCTGACGCTCTGGGCTGTGATCGACGAGGCCGTGGTGCGCCGCACGCTGGGCGGCTCCGAGATCATGCGGGAGCAGATCGCGCACCTGCTGGAGGTCACGGCGGAGCGCAACATCACGGTGCAGATCATGCCGTTCGACCGCGGCGGCCACGCGGCGGCCGGCGGCCCGTTCAGCATCCTGCGCTTCCCCGAGCGCGAGCTGCCCGACGTCGTCTACATGGAGCAGCTCACCAGCGCCCTCTACCTGGACAAGGCCGCCGATTCCGACCACTACATGGAGGTCATGGACCGGCTCAGCATCCAGGCGGAGGAGCCGAAGGCGACCAGGCGCTTCCTGGAACGGCTCATTTCCACATGAGCTGCTGAAACCCCTGTGATCCACTCCATACCGGGATTTTTGGTCGTCCGGTATATGGAGCAGCACCTGTTGCCGTATTGTCACCTCGCAAACGCGGATGCACGTGCATCCGTAAGATCGCGAGGAGCTGCCCCCATGCATGAGTTCCGGAACGGAACGCCCGCCGGCCGCCTTCCCGTCGTCTGGCGCAAGAGCAAGCGGAGCAACCCCAACGGCAACTGCGTCGAAGTCGCGAACCTGCCCACGGGGGAGATAGCCATGCGTAACTCACGCTTTCCCGAAGGGCCGGCGCTCGTCTACACCCGCGCCGAGATCACCGCGTTCGTCCTCGGGGCCAAGGACGGCGAGTTCGACGACCTCATCGTCTGAGGTCGTCCGAAGTCACCTGAGGCCGTCCGAGGTCGTCTGAGATTGTCCGAGGCCGTCCGGGGTCCTCGGCCGGTCGCCGGGTTAAGGTCCTGGTGGCGTGGAGTTTCGGTCACGACTGCGGTGACGGGGGCGCGTTGTGCCAGCGCCAGCGTGTCAGACGGGGTCGGCCGGGAAGCTCGGCGCGGCCCGTCGCCCACAGCAGCGTCGTCCAGGGGTCCGTGTCCCCTGGGGCGTCGGGGAAGAGCCGGGCGAGCACGCGCGAGCACACCTCGGAGGGCGGGTCCCAGCTCAGGCCGAGGCCCGCGGCCAGGTCGTGCACGTGAACGAGCGTCTCGGTCAGGCCCATCGCGGCGCAGGCCGACGCGTCCGCGGGGCCGAAGCCGTGGTGGGCGCGGGCGTCCGGCGGCGCGGTGCGTACCATCGCGGCCAGCAGCGCGCCACTCGCCTGCAGCACCTGCATCAGGCCCGTGACGCCCGCGGCGGGGTCGGCGTGCACGGAGTTGGCCGGGCCGCCCGGCCTGCGGCTCTCCATGACGAACGGCACGTACACGTCCAGCGGCGGCGTGGTGAGGCCGAGTTGCACGGCGTAGGCGAACAGGTCGTCGGCCAGGTGCTCGGCGGTTTCCCAGCACGTCCAGTCGAGTGAGCCCGCCTTGGCGTCCCAGCCGGGCCGCGGCGCGTGGCGGAGTGTCTCGACGGCCAGGCTGATGATCTCTTCGAGGTCTGCTGCGGCGGTCGCGGGTGAAGCGTGCGGGGCTGGTGGCATGGCAGGCACCTTATCCACGCGGTGCCATTCGCGCGGTGCCCATCCACGCTGTGCTCATCCACGCTGTGCTCATCTATGCGGTGCTGTGGCGTGGCAGGCGCCTCATTCACGAAGTGGCCGCCGACCGGGTGTGGCCGGCGGCCGGAGTGCTGCCGTCAGCGGTACACGCGCGGGTCGGCCTTGAGGCCGCGGGTCAGCCGTACGGTGATGAACTCGTTGTCGTCCGGCTTGCCGGCCGTGCGGCCGTTGGAGAAGGGGAAGTTGTTGTCGTCGAGCACGCCGAGCGTCCGGTCGTCGAGGATGATCACGTCCTCGATCGTCTGGAACGGGAACCGGAACGTGCCCGGATCGCCGCCCAGCCCGCGCGGGTCGGCGATGTTCAGCAGGTCGGCGACCAGGGTCTTGTCCAGGGTGCCGTCGCGGTCCTTGTCGCGCTTGTCGGCCAGGTAGATGCGCTTGACCTTGGCGGCGTCGCCCTGGCCGTTGTCCCGCTCGATGATCAGGAACCGGTTCTCGTCGACGGCGATGGCGTCGCCGATGGCGTGCGCGGGGTCCTCCAGCTTGTACGTCCACCGCTTGTCGGTGTAGGCCCGCTTGCGCAGGTCGAACTCGTACATGCGCAGCGTGCCCGCGGGGTCGCCGCTGACGGTGCCCTCAAGCAGCGGGTAGAGGCGGCGGCCGTCCACGCCCCTGGCCATGCCCTCGAAGCCCTTGCTGCCGGCCAGGTTGGGCTGGCCGCCGTTGAGTGCGGGGTTCTCGGGGGCCTGGACGCCGGGGAGCGCGACGGGCGCGTCGAGCAGGCGGCCCTTCTGGTCGAAGTGCAGCAGGAACGGGCCGAACTCGTCGCCGATCCAGTACGTGCCGTCCGTCGAGCGCACGATCGACTCGACGTCGAAGTCGGCGCCGGTCAGCGTGCGGTCCTGGCGGGTGAGCGGCCAGGTGACGAGCCCGCGCGGGTCGGTCAGGTTGAAGCCGCCGAGCACCTGGACGGACTTCGCCCTGAAGTCGGGCTTGATGCGGTGGACCCGCAGGAGGAAGTCGGAGCTGTTGGCCTTGTTGCCGAAGCCGTTGTCGGACAGCACGTCGTAGGTGCCGTCGTGGCGGCGCGCGATGCCGCTGAAGCCCTGCACCGGCTGGCCGGTGAACGGCGGGGTGACGCCGTTGACGGGCGCCGTGCCCAGGAGGGAGCCCGACGGCTCGCTGCCGGGGACGAAGGTCAGCGCCGGGAGGGAGGCGAACCCGGTCAGCGTGGCCTGCCCGAAGGAGGCAGAGGCCCGCTCGGGGTCCGCGGTGGCGGGGGCGGCCGCGAGGCCGAGGGTGAGCGCGCCCGCGCACGTCAGGATGGCGATGCGTTTCATGCCGGGCACACTAGGGCGGGCACATGACGCGATCCCGAACGCACGGCAACGGGCGATGACCGCCAGATGTCGGGCAGGTCGGGAATGTGGCGATTTGGGGGATGTAATGACTTTCGCCACCGCAGGCGGTGCCTGCGGTGGCGAAATCGCGTGCTGGGGTGGGACCACCCGGTGGCCTGATCAAGCAGTTGCCCCGACCGGGTTCACCGGAGCCTGACCGTCGGGTCAGGCTCCGGCTCATCGGGACAACTGCGTGATCACGCGATGATGGTGATGCTGCCGGGTGTCAGGCGGCGGAGATGCCGGCGCTGGCCGCGCGGCGCATGCGACGGCGACGCTCGCTGGCGCGCTCGTCCTCGTTGAGACCGCCCCACGTGCCGTACTTCTCCGGCCGGGACAGCGCGTAGTCTAGGCACTCGTTGCGGACGGGGCACTGGGCGCAGATCGCCTTGGCCTTCCGCTCGCGTACGTCCCGCTCGGGCTGCCGCTCCCCATCGGGGCCGAAGAAGAGCACGAGGTCCTCACCCCGGCACGCGGCATCATCCTGCCAACCCCAGCTGGGGCGCGGGCGGGCGAGCTGCCGACGTACCTGAGACATGAGAAAACCACCTTCGTGAGAGGTATTTCGGTAATTGAGCCGCATTGGACGCTTTTGGCGTCACTGTTCCAACGCAACGTCGGGCCGTGATGTTCCCTCTTCAGGCGAGTGCGGGCGTGGCGTACCGCACAGGCGTGAGCCTGTCCAGCGAAACCAGCCGGTAGGTGGTGATCGTCTCGGCGCAAGCCGTACCACACGGCGCCGTGAACGCCGATGGTTCGATCACAACCTGGAGCCGGACGTCGCCGCAGCGCACAATGGCTTCGGTGACGTCGCCGTCCGTCCTGGAGGATTCCACGGCCACCGCGCCGACGGAGCACTCTCCCGTATGGGCTCGGGCGAAGTGCTCGACGGCCTGCAATGGCTCAGGGATGCCTGCGCGTCCCCGGTAGCGGTCGAGAATGATCTCGCCCGACCGGTACGCGTTAGCCGCTGCCGATGCAGCAGCCTGAGACATGCTGCCGTAGAAAATTCCGTGTGGCAAGCACACGAGGTTGGCGGCGTAGCGATCGCCGCCAACATGTGACGTTTCCCACACTCTGTCCGGCAAGATTTCGGCCAGGGACCGAGCGAGGGGTAGTCCAATGCGGGCGCAGCACACATTGCGCTTGGCGTGCGTGCAGACCAGAAATACCGGCTCGTCTTCAAGTATGCAGGACTCCGGGACCACTCCGGCCACGAGCGCGTCCAGGTCAAGATCGTCGGGACCTGCGACGACTCCCTGCGCTATCCAGGGGTGCTCGCCCTCCGCGTAGCCCACTAGCACACGGATCCCCTGCTCCCGTGGGCGGGTCCGCTTGCCGGGACGGCGGATGAGCTGGGGCCTGATACCGCGTTCGAGCGCCCGATGGACGAGTTTCGAGATTTCTGCAGGAAGTTCGAAGTTTTCCAGGCGCGAAGGCCAGGCTCCGGTGTATTCGATGAGCAGCCACAGGCGGGCTCCCACGGTGGCACTGGCCAGTGTGGGCACCTCGCCGGTGTGGCATCCCATCGGATGCTCGCAGCCCCTCGCCAACGCCCCTGCCCCCTTCTCGATCCGACTTAGGTAAGACTAACCTAACGGATCGGCGGGTTTAGGTGCGGGAGAACCGGTCCAGAACGTCCCGTGTCGCGGGCAGGGCGCGATCCCTGTCCCGCCCGACCAGGCCGATCCTGGTCCGCCTGTCCAGCAGGTCGCCCTCGTCGAGCGCGCCCTCGTGCAGGACCGACCAGAGCAGCTCGCCCTTGGTCAGGCCGAGCCCGACCTCCTCCGGGTGCTCCTTGACGAGCTCGTGCACGGACTCGGCCTCGGAGCCGTACCGCTCGGCCAGGCGGGCGGGCACTCCCGGCGGGCGCGGACCGGCCCCGGCGAGCGGGACGCGCCGGGTGCGGCAGCGGCGAGCCCGGAGCTTCCCATCCGAGACCGCTCGATCCACCGCGTCCTCGGCCATGCGGCGATATGTCGTCAGCTTGCCCCCTACGACGGTCACGACACCGTCCTGCGAGAACACCGCGTGCTCCCGCGACAGGTCGGCCGTCCTGCCGTCGGCGGCCAGGAGCGGCCTGAGGCCCGCGTAGGAGCCCGCAACCGCCTCCCTGGTCACTGGGACCTCAAGAACCCCGTTCAGCACCTCCAGGAGCGTCCTGACGTCCTCCTCGGGCACCTCGGGGACGTCCGGCACCGGCCCGTCCACCGGCTCGTCGGTCAGACCCACATGAATGCGGCCATCCGGCTGCGGCAGCACCAGCGCGAAGCGGTTGCTCTCACCGGGGATGGGCACGTGCAGGCCCGCGATCAGCCCCGGCAGAGTGCCCGGCTCCAGGACGAGGTGGCTGCCGCGCGACGGGCGCAGCCGTACCTGGGGGTCGAGCGTGCCCGCCCACACCCCGGCGGCGTTGATCACCACCTTGGCGCGGATCGTGAACTCCTCGCCCGTCAGCTCGTCGCGCACCTCGGCCCCGTGACCCGTCAGGCGCAGCGCGCGGCAGCGGGTCAGCACCCGCGCCCCGTGCGCGGCGGCGGTCCGCGCGATGGCCACCACCAGGCGCGCGTCGTCGAGCAGCCGGCCGTCCCACGACAGCAGCGCGCCGCGCAGCCCCTCGGTGCGCAGCACGGGCGCCAGCGTGTGGGCGCGGGCCGCGTTCAGCCGGGTCGGGCCCGGCAGCAGGCGGCGCGGCGTGCGCGCGGCGGCCCGCAGCCCGTCGCCGAGCCGGTAGCCGGTCATCACCAGCGCCGCCTGGCGGCGGGAGACCTCAGGGGTCAGCGGCAGCACGTACGGGTGCGCTCTGACCAGGTGCGGAGCCGTACGGCGGAGCAGGATGCCGCGTTCGGCCGCGCTCTCGTACGCCACGCCCACCTGCCCCTTGGCCAGGTAGCGCAGGCCGCCGTGCACCATCTTGGAGCTCCACCTGGAGGTGCCGAAAGCCAGGTCGTGGGCGTCGATCGCCGCTACGCTCAGCCCCCTGGTGGCGGCGTCGAGCGCCGCGCCCGCGCCCGTCGCGCCGAGCCCCACCACCAGCACGTCCACCTGTTCTTCCGCGACCCGGCGCAGCTCCCTGGAGCGTCTGGCGGCGTTCAGCGAGCTATCCAAGGTAGGCCTCCAGCAGGGCGGCGAGCTCGGTGTCGAGCTCGTCCAGCGTGACGGGGTCGAGCATGGTCGGGGCGGACAGCAGGAACGACTGGGCCACCAGCAGCACCGCCCTGGCTTTGGCCGGATCGCCGACGACCGGCTCCAGCACCTCCAGGATGGCCTTGTGGCTGGCGCCGCGCCTATCCAGCAGGTACGGCACCAGCAGCTCCGGGTCCGCCTCCACGATCTTGCGCCACAGCGGGTGCTCGCGCAGCCCCCTGACGCCGGCCACGACCGCGCGTACGGGATCGGACAGGTCGAGCCCCTCGACCACCCGCACCCACTCCCTGGTCATCAGGTCGGCCACCAGCGTGCGCACGTCGGGCCAGCGGCGGTAGAGCGTCATCCGCGACACCCCGGCGCGCCGCGCCACGTCCGTGAGCGTCGTCCTGCGCACCCCGTAGGCCAGCACACAGTCGCGTGCCGCGTCCAGCACGCCCTCATTGTGACGAATCGACGTCATGTGTCACAGTGTAAGCGTGACTGGAGAACCGATGTCGTGGTCCGGCTGGGGAGACCCCGCCAAGGCCCGCGAGCTGCCCGAGCCGGTGCGGGCGCTGCTGCACGACCTGCTCGGCGTGCGCGCGCCCGGCACGCCCGCCGCCGCGCTGGAGGAGATCGCGCTCCCGGCGGTCGCGCTGGCGGAGCCGCTGCTCGGCGCGCTCGCCGAGGTCGTCGGCGAGGCGAACGTGCTGACCGGCCACGAGGCCCGCGTCCGGCACACGCGCGGCAAGTCCACCCCCGACCTGCTGCGCATGCGCGCGGGCGACGGCTCGGCCGCTCCGGACGCCGTGGTGCTGCCCGGCTCGCACGACGAGGTGGCCGAGCTGCTGCGGCTGTGCTCGCGCGAGCGCGTCGCGGTCGTGCCCTTCGGCGGCGGCACCTCGGTGGTGGGCGGGCTGGCCGCCGACCGCGCGGGGTTCGCCGGGGTGATCGCGCTGGACCTGGGGCGGCTCGACCGGCTGCGGTCCGTGGACGAGGAGTCCATGATCGCGGAGTTCGAGCCGGGAGTGCGGGCTCCGGACGCCGAGCGGCTGCTGTCCGTGCGCGGGCTGACGCTGGGGCACTTCCCCCAGTCCTTCGAGTACGCCACGCTGGGCGGCTTCGCCGCCGCCCGGTCCAGCGGGCAGGCCTCGGCCGGGTACGGCCGCTTCGACGACATGGTCGCCGGGCTCACGCTGGCCACGCCCGCGGGCATCCTGGAGCTCGGGCGCGCCCCCAAGTCGGCCGCCGGGCCCGATCTGCGGCAGCTCGTGCTCGGGTCCGAGGGGGCCTTCGGGGTGATCACGTCGCTGCGGCTGCGGGTCCGCAGGGCTCCCCGCGAGCGGCGGTACGAAGGGTGGCGGTTCGCCTCGTTCCAGGAGGGATCGGCCGCTGTGCGGGCGCTCGCCCAGGAAGGTCCTGTGCCGACCGTGCTGCGCCTCTCTGACGAGACCGAGACGATGATCGGCCTGGCCAAGCCGGAGGAGATCGGCTCCGGCGGCTCCGGGGGGTGCCTGCTGATCGCCGGGTACGAGGGGGAGCGGGTCGGCAGCCGGCATGCCGCCGCCTCCGCCGTGCTGGCCCGGGCGGGCGGTGAGCCGCTCGGGGCCGAGCCGGGCGAGGCGTGGGAGCACGGTCGCTTCTCCGCCCCGTACCTGCGCGACTCCCTGCTCGCCGCCGGCGCCACCGTCGAGACGCTGGAGACGGCCGGCTTCTGGGCGAACCTGCCGCGCCTGTACGACGCGGTCCGGCTGGCCCTGCTCGGGGCGCTCGGCTCGCCGCTCGTCATGTGTCACATCTCGCACGTGTACGAGACCGGCGCCTCGCTGTACTTCACCGTCGTGACGCCGCAGGACGGCGACCCGGTGGCGCAGTGGGAGCGGGCCAAGGCGGCGGTGAACGCGGCCATCGTGGCGGCGGGCGGCACGATCACGCACCACCACGGGGTGGGGCGGGACCACCTGGACGCCTACGCGAGCGAGATCGGGCCCGTGGGTGCGGGGGTGCTGCGTGCGGTCAAGGCCGAGCTCGACCCGGCCGGGATACTCAACCCCGGCGTGCTCGTCCCGCGAGGCTGAGACGCGGGCCCTTCGGATCGGGCGAGGCAGGCCGGGCGGGCGAGGTGGTTCGGCGGGTTCAGCCGGGCGGGTTCAGTCGGGCGGGTTCAGCCGGGCGGGTTCAGCCGGGCGGGGGCGGGAGGCGGTCGGCCTCGGCGAGCGTGGCGGCGGCGTCGCTGAAGCGGTGCAGTGCCTCCTGCACCTCGGCCAGCCGACGCAGCGAGAGCCCCAGCGCCCCGCCGCCGGTCGAGCGGGTCAGCGCCACCGCCTCCTGGGCCAGCGGCAGCGCCTCCGTGGCGCGCCCCTTGGCCAGCATCAGCCTCGCGGTCGTGCGCAGGCTCCGGGCGAGCAGCGGGTTGTGCTCCGGCGACTGCGCGGCCAGCGCCCGGCTTCTCGCGATCGCCTCGCCGGCGCTGTTGAGCGCGGAGCTCCCGGCCCAGCGCGGCCGGTTCGCGGCGAAGGCGAGCAGACCCTCGATGGCCGCCACGGCGGAGGTGCCTTTGCGGGTCGCGTCGTCCGGGCTGTTACGGGTCATGGGAGCCTCCTAGGCAGTCCCAACCGCTTGCTTGGGGGGTGAGGCTACACCATTGCGCACCTTCTGTGTTCCCAACGGTACGGAGCGTTCAGGTCGCGCAAAAGGTAGATCACGGTAAAGATGAGGTCATGGTGGAAGTCGCGGCGGAGCGCGGAAAGCAGGTTTCCTCCCGGATCTCTGAGGAGGGTGCAGGTTGGGCCTGTGTGCAACCAGGTACGTTTGCGCAGCTCAGGCCCGACAAGCAAGGCTTTACCTGGTTGAATGTACGTACGCTCTGGCTGTCTCGCAACGAGATCCTTGCCGGGTTGTTCGGAGACCCGTCAGGGGAGGTGCGGGCGCGCTGGGTGGAGTCCCAGGAAGCGCGCGGCATTGATCCGGAATTTCGCATCAAACCGTCCGTCGGGAGTCATTTCAGTTTCCTTCTGCTTGGGGATACAGGCGAAGGAGATGCATCCCAGTACGCCGTTGTTCCCGGCATGCTGAAACTCGGGCAGGACACGTCTTTCGCCATCATCGCCAGCGACGTGATCTATCCGACGGGGTCGGGCAACGAGTACGGCGCCAAGTTCTTCCGCCCGTACCAGGACTACGACGCACCCATCTACGCGATCCCCGGCAACCACGACTGGTACGACGGGCTCGGCGGCTTCATGCGCGTCTTCTGCGACGCGCCGCCGCTCAAGCCGAAGCCGGACCGCGGGCTGCGCGGCCTGCTGTGGCGCAAGCCGGAGACCATCGACGAGACCGGGCTGGCCGAGGCGCGCAAGCTCAGGGGCAGGCCGTCGCAGCAGGCCGCGCAGCCGGGGCCGTACTGGACGATCGAGAGCGACAGCCTGCTCGTCGTGGGCGTGGACACCGGCATCAGGAACGTGATCGACCAGAAGCAGACCGCCTGGCTGCGCCGTGTCTCGCTCGACCCGCGGCGGAAGATCCTGGTGACCGGCAAGCCGATCTACACCGCGAACGCGTACAAGCCGTCGCCGCTGGAGGGCGGCGGGACGATCGACGACATCGTGCGCGACCCGGCACACCGGTACGTCGCGGCCATCGGCGGCGACGTGCACAACTACCAGCGATACCCGGTCAAGGTGGGCGACCGGGTGATCCAGTACGTCGTGTCGGGCGGCGGCGGGGCGTTCATGCACGCCACGCACACCATCGGGCGCGTGGACGTCTCCGGCGTGCACGAGGACGCGTTCAAGTGCTATCCGCTGCGCGGCGACTCGCTGTCCTTCTACAGCCAGCTCTACGCCAAGCGGCTGCGGATGAAGTGGCTCTGCCTGACGCCTTCCGAGGCGTTGTGCATCATGTCGGAGCACATCAGGAACGAGCCGGTCAGAAGCCCCACGGGGCCCGTGAAGATCACCCGGCGGATGCGGTGGGCGGCGCGGCTGCTCGGAGGCTGGCCGTGGCCGTTCCGGCTGCCGGTGGACAAGGTGTTCCACCGCTTCCTGTCCGAGTTGTCCGACTGGGACACGCCGCCGTTCTTCAAGCAGTTCCTGCACGCCACCGTGACCCCGGAGGAGCTGACGTTGCGGTGCTTCGCGGCCACGGGGTGCCTGGCGCAGGAGCTGGAGCCGCCGCTTGAGGACGAGGTGCGGATCAGCCTCGCCTGACCTCGGGCTTTTTTGTCGGAGAGGTTTGGCACCCTTGACCACGTGTATGTCGTGGTCGCGGGGGAGACGGTGCTCCCGGTCGGTGCTGAGGGCGGTGGCCCCGGCGGCCGGGAGGCGGCGCCCCCGGCCGGGGGTCGCCCCGGCGACCGGGGGGCGGGGCTGCCGGGCGGTGGTCCTGACGGCCTCGCGCGTGCCGTGAGTGAACGGGAGGCGGCCGAGGGGCCGCGGTGGGTGTGGGCGGACGCGCGGGAGACGTACCCGCCGCTGCTGGAGCGGGGCGTGCGGGTGGCGCGCTGCCACGACCTCGCGCTCACCGAGGGCCTGCTGCTCGCGTACGAGGGCCGCTACGGCGAGCCCCGCTCGGCCAGGGCCGCGCACGCCAGGCTGCACGGCCTGCCGGTGCCCGGCGAGCAGCCGAACGCGCCGGGCACGCTGTTCGCGCCCGAGCCGCTCGGCGCGCGGGAGGTCGCCGAGGTGCTGGCCGACCAGCTCCGGCGCATCGCCGCGCTGCCCGAGCCCGGCCGGTTCCGGCTGCTGGTGGCGGCCGAGTCGGCCGGCGCGCTGGTCGCGGCCGAGATGGCGCACGAGGGCATGCCGTGGCGCAGGGACGTGCACGACGCGCTGCTGACCGAGATGCTCGGCCCGCGCCCCGTCCACGGCATGCGCCCGGCCAGGCTGCAGGCGCTGGCCGACGAGGTGGCGGCCGCGTTCGGGCACCAGGTCAACCCCGACTCGGTGCAGCAGCTCGTCAAGGCGTTCAAAGGCGCGGGGGTGGCGCTGAAGACGACCAGGCAGTGGGAGCTCAAGCAGATCGACCATCCGGCGGTGCCGCCGCTGCTGGCCTACAAGGAGCTGGCCCGGCTGTTCAGCGCGCACGGGTGGACGTGGGCCGACCAGTGGGTGCGCGGCGGGCGGTTCAGGCCCGAGTACGTGGTGGGCGGCGTCGTGTCCGGGAGATGGGCCACCAACGGGGGCGGTGCGCTGCAGATCCCCAAGGTGATGCGGCGGGTCGTGATGGCCGACGACGGGTGGATGCTGGTCGTCGCGGACGCCGCGCAACTGGAGCCCCGGGTGCTGGCGGCGATGGCCGGCGACGTGGGGCTGGCCAGGGCGGCGGGGGAGATCGACCTGTACTCCGCGCTGGCGCAGTCGTTCGGCGGCGAGCGGGGCAACGCCAAGATCGCCATGCTGTCCGCGATGTACGGCGGCACCAGCGGCGACGCCTCCAAGCTGCTGGCGGTGATGCGGCAGCGCTTCCCGAAGGCCTACCAGTTCGTCGAGGACGCGGCCAAGGCGGGGGAGGAGGGGCGGCTCGTGCGGTCCTGGCTCGGGCGCACCAGTCCGCCGCCCTCTGAGCGGTGGAAGGAGCTGGTGTCCGGGCCCGAGGGCGGCCGGGCGGCCAGGGATCGCGGGCGGTTCACGCGGAACTTCGTGGTGCAGGGCACGGCGGCGGAGTGGGCGCTGTCGTTGCTGGCCGTGTTGCGTGGGCGGCTGCCGGAGCCTGCGCGGCTGGTGTTCTTCCAGCACGACGAGGTGATGGTGCACTGCCCCGCCGAGCTGGCCGACGAGGTGATCGCGGCCGTGGCGGCCTCGGCGGCGGAGGCCAGCCGGTTGTTGTTCGGGGGGACGCCGGTGCGGTTCCCGATGGAGGCGGTGGCGGTCAAGTCCTACGCCGACGCCAAGTGAGCCCGCCCATCAGGAGGGGGTGCGGTGCTGGACGGTGATCAGCCAGAGGCCCGCCAGTGCGACCATGATGCCGACCATCAGCCCGAGCATGCCGTAGCCCAGGAGCCCCACGATCGCGCCCGCGACGATCGTCCCCGTGGCGCCGCAGACGTTCATCAGCAGGTCGGACAGCCCCTGCACGGCCGGGCGGCGCTCGATCGGCACCGATTCGGTGACCAGTGCCGAGCCCGCCACCAGGCCGCACGACCAGCCGAGCCCGAGCAGCACCAGCGCCGCGGTCACCTGCCACACCCGGTGGCCCGCCGTCCCGGCGAGGGCGGCGGCGCTCAGCAGCAGGGCGGAGCCGAGCACCAGCACCGGCACCTTGCCCGCCTTGTCGGCGAGCCAGCCCACCACGGGCGAGAGCACGTACATGCCGGCGATGTGCAGGCTGATGACGAGGCCGATGACGTCCAGGTTCGAGCCGTCGTGGTGGAGTTTGACCGGGGTCATGGACATGACCGACACCATCGCCGTGTGGCTGACGGCGATCATGACCAGCGCGCGGCGGGCCGTCGGGGTGCTGCGCAAGGTCTGCCAGGCGGTGCGGACGGTGCGGTTGCGTCCTGAGTCCGGCACGGGCGCGCCGGCGCGGGCGAGGGTGAGCGGGTCGGGGCGCAGGAAACAGAGGATGACGACCACCGCGAGCGCGAAGGCCAGGGCGGCGAACGCGAACGGCCCCGCCTTCTCCACCAGCCCGAGGCTCATGCCGATGCGGTCGGCCGGCTCGGCCAGGTTCGGGCCGGCCACGGAGCCGATGGTGGAGGCCCAGACGACCAGCGACAGGTGGCGGGCCGAGCGGTCCTTCGGCGACAGGTCGGTGGCCGAGTAGCGGGCCGCCAGGCTGCCCGCGCTGCCGCCGCCGACCAGGACGAGGCCGGCCAGCAGCAGCGGCCAGGTGCGCAGGCTGATGGCCAGCACCGAGATCGCGCAGCCCACGAGCGCCGCCGTGTAGGCGAGTGACAGCCCCGCCCGGCGTCCGCCCCGGCCGGACGCCTTGGCGGTGGGCAGGGCCAGGAGTGCCGCGCCGAGCACGGTGGCCGTGCCCGCGAAGCCGCTGATGACCGTCGAGCGTGACAGCTCGTCCACGACGACCGAGCTGAGCGCCAGCCCGACGGCCACGCCGACGCCGCCCACGATCTGCGCCGCTGAGAGCACGACCAGGGTCCGGCGTTGGATGCGCTGAATTCGGTCAGGAGGCGAGACAGCGGGCTTTGTGGGGGCACTGGTCACCCGTGAAGTCTCGCATAATCGCTAACAACGCCCCAAAGGGGACGGTGAACTGATTTTTCGGGAAATAGGGATTTTCAGAGCAGGATGACGGGATCCCCTTGAGCGATGCGACCGTACGTGCCGGGAATCAGGTCGGGGATCAGATTGATGCCGAACCACACCTTGCCGTCACGCTTGCGATGGCGGGCGAGTGTCCTGAGCGGCTCCTTGCCCTTGCGATAGGTCGTGGTGTCGACCGTGGTCAGCACGCAGCGATCGCACCCCTTGGTCACGCGGAACTCCACCTCGCCGATGCGCACGCGCTTCCACTCGTCCTCGGCGAACGGCTCCGCCACCCCGTCGATCACCACGTTCGGCCTGAATCTGCGCATGGGCAGCGCGCGCGGCTCCTCGCCCAGGTCCCGCGCGGTCTCGGCGATCCAGTCGTTGAGGCGGGCGAGCGAGGCGGTCGTGGTGAGCAGCAGCGGGAAGGCGTCGGCGAGGCTGACGCGGTCGTCGGGGTGGCCGTAGAGGGGGTTGACCGGGCGGCGGGTGGGGTCGTCCAGCCACATGAGCCGGACGGGGCGCTCCACCAGCGCGCTCAGCCATGCGGCGGCGGCGTCGCCGCAGTCGGTGAGCCGCACCTCGGTGCTCGGCAGGCGCACGGTGGACAGCTCCACGGCCGGGACGTCAGCGAGGGCGCCGGCGGGGGCGCCAGTGGGGGCGCCGGTGGAGGCGACGGCGGGGGCGATGGCAGGGGTGATGGCGGGGGTGATGGCGGGGGCGACGGTCAGCGGTGCGGCGTGCGGGCCCGTCAGGGTGAGGGTGCCGCCGTCGAGCACCGGCACGCAGGCCAGCAGGCGCGGCTCCTGGCGGGCGGTGAGCACCGCGCCGCGCTCGTCGGCGACGAGGTAGCGGCGGTCGCCGGCCAGCCCCCACGGCTGCACCTCGGCCGCGGCGACCTCGTGCCCCGAGGTGGACTTGACGGGGTAGTAGGAGATGCTCGCCAGCTTCATACGGCAGACCGTATCTCACGGGTTCCGGCTGGTTCCCCGGCCACCGCGCTCCTGCGGTGCAGGCTCGCGCCGAGCGCCACGGCGGCCAGGCCCGCCACGCCGATCGCGGCGCCGATCCAGGCGACGGAGGCGTAGCCGAGCCCCGCGCCGATGGCCAGGCCGCCCGCCCACGGGCCGGCGGTGATGCCGACGTTGAAGGAGGCCACGTTCATGCCGGCGGCCAGCGTGGGGGCGTCCTTGGCGAGGGCGAAGGGGCGGGCGTTCAGCGCGGGGTTGGTGCCGAAGCCGAACGCGCCGAGCAGGAAGATCAGCGGGATGGCGAGCAGGGCCACGGAGGCGGACACGGCCAGCGCCGCCGAGGTCACGACGAGGCCGGTGACCCCGGCGAACAGCAGCGGGTACGGCCGCGCGTCGGCGATCCGGCCGCCGGCGGTGATGCCGATGAGGGCGCCCACGCCGTACAGGCCGAGCACGGCGGGCACCCAGGCCGGGTCCAGGCCGGTGATGTCGGTCAGCAGCGGGCTGAGGTAGCTGAAGGACGACAGCAGCGCGCCGGTGGTCAGCGCGGTGGTGCCGTAGGCGAGCCAGAGCGCGGGCCTGGCCAGCGCGCGCAGCTCGTCGGACACGCGGGGCGTGCTCGCCCCGTCGGGCCGGCCGCCGGGGATGGTGGCGAACACGCCGATGCCGGCCAGCGCCGACAGCGCGGCCACCGCCCAGAACGCCGCCCGCCAGCCCAGGTGCTGCCCGATCACCGTGCCCGCCGACAGGCCGATGACGGTGGCCACGGTGAGCCCGCCGGCCAGCACGCTCATCGCCTTGGCGCGGGCGTTCGCGGGCACCAGGCCGATCGCGGTGGTGGCCGCCACGGCCCAGAATCCGGCGTAGACGAACGCGCCGGCCACGCGGGTGGCGAACAGCACGCCGTAGCTCGACGTCAGCGCGCCCGCGACGTGCGTCAGGGCGAAGAGCCCCAGGAACGTCAGTAGCACCGTACGGCGCGGCCACCGCAACGTGACGACGGCCAGCACCGGCGCGCCCACCAGCATGCCGATCGCGAACGCCGAGATCAGCAGCCCCACGTCGGGGACCGACACCCCCAGGTCGCGCGCCATCTCGGGGAGCAGGCCGGCGAGCATCAGCTCGGACGTGCCCTGAGCGAAGATCGAGAGCCCCAGTATGTAGACCGCCAACGGCATGGCGTCCTCCTTTTTAGATTGATCAGTTCAAAACGTGGGCACGAAAAAATCAGTAGAGGGCCAGCGCGGTGTTCGCGATCGACTCGAGCGTGGCTCTGCCGGCCCCGCCGCGGGCCGCCACGCGCAGGCCGCTGACCGTCGCTACCAGGAAGTGGGCCAGCGCCAGCGGGTCGTGGCCCGCGCTCAGCTCGCCGCGGGTGCGGGCGGCCTCGATCGCGGTCCTGACGATCCGGACCCGCGTCTCGGTGTCGCGGCGCAGGATCTCCGCGATCTCCGGGTCGCGCGGGCCCAGCTCGACCAGGGAGTTCACCACCAGGCAGCCGGCCGGGTCGGCGGGGTCGGGCTCGACCGCCCACCACAGCACGGTCCTGATCTTCTCCTTGATCGGCGGCTCGCCGTCCATCAGCTCGGCGAGCCGGGCGTTGCGCTCGTCCATGTAGTGCCGCAGCGCCCGTTCGAACAGGTCGCGCTTGCTCGCGAACGTGTTGTAGATGCTGCTGCGCCCCAGCCCCGTGGCGGCGCACAGGTCCTGGGTCGAGGTGGCCTCGTAGCCCGCGTCCCAGAACGCGCGCATGGCCGCCTCGACCGCCCGGTCCTCCTCGAACATCCTCGGTCGCGCCATGGCAGGCACGCTACACGTTTTGGAACGGTCAGTGCAATACCGGTCAGGTGGCCTGCCGGAACGTGTTGAGGAACACCTTGCGGGTGTCGGCCTGGTCGTCCCACTTCAGCTCGGGCAGATCGATCGTGATCTTGAACGCGGCGGTGTCCATGGAGACGTACCTGGTCAGCGCGTGCATGGGGACACCGTTCGCGGTGGTGTAGGTGTACTCCCAGTCGGCGGCCTGCCAGTCGCGGTAGTCGACGGACTGGAGCTGCACCTGGATGTAGCTCTCCAGGCCGCCGTCCGCCTCCAGCCTGCCCAGCTCCGACAGCCCGCCGTCGGCCTGCGGCGCGCCGCGCTCCACCGTGATCCGCATGCCCGAGTCCTTCGGGCCGCTGAACGTGGCCACGCCGCCGGACGTCGCGAGCTTCCAGTCCTGCGGCACGGCGGCCGAGAACCCGGGGCCCGTGTGCTCCTTGTACCCCTCGGGGATGATCGACGGCTCGGTCACGTCCTCCGTCGTGGCGCTCTCCGAGACGGTGGCCGAGGTGGTGACGGGGGCCGGTGAGGAGCCGCCCGTCAGGACGATCCACAGGGCGCCCGCCACGACCGCCACGGCCACCAGGGAGCTGACGATCGTGAGCACCGTGGGGCGGCCGTCGCGGATCCACGCGCCGTCCTCGTCCTCCACCCGGCGGCGGCTCTTGCCCGAGCGCGGCGCGCTCGCCGGGAGCGAGGCCAGGCGGCTGCGGGAGATGTCGTGCGACAGGTCCCGCGACTGCTCGCGCAGGTCGTCGGCGGAGGCCAGCGGCCACGGGGTGGCGGCGGACGAGTTCCGGCTGTCCGTGGTCAGCGGCAGGATCGGCTGGGGGTGCGGGCCGCTCGGGTCGTCCAGGTCGTCGAGGCCGCGTCCCGTCCGCCGGCCGGGAGGCGCGCCGAACGGCGGCTGCGGGCCCGACGGGGCGGCCAGGGAGTCGTACGGGCCCGAGCCGCCGGCCAGGGAGTCGTACGGGCCTGACGCGCTGCCGAGCGAGTCGTACGGGCCCGACGCGCTGGTCAGCGAGTCGTACGGGCCTGATGCGCTGGTCAGCGAGTCGTACGGGCCTGAACTGCCGGACAGGGAGTCGTAACCGCCTGATGAGCTCGCGAGCGAGTCGTACGGGCCGCGCGGCGGAGGCTGCTGCTGGGGTGCGCGCGGCAGCGGCGGGAGCTGGTCGGTGCGGTGACTGCCCGACGGGCTGGTCATCCCGTCGTACGGCATCGCGTGGCCGCCCGACGGGCTGTTCAGCGGGTCGTACGGCACCCGTACCGGACCCGAGGGGGTCTCCACGATGCGTGACGGCATCGGCCCCGACGGCGTGTCCAGCGGCGGCAGCAGCCCGGCCGGGGTCGGGTCGCTCTGGCTGGGCAGCGTCTCGGGGGCGCGCGGCCTGGGCGAGCCGTGCGCGCGCAGCACCGCCTCCAGCATCTCGATCACCTGGACGGCGGTGAGCCGCTCGGCCGGGTTCTTGCGCAGCAGGCCCTCGATCACCGGCATCAGCGAGCCGGCCCGCTGCGGCCTGATCGGGTCCTGGGTGACCACCGCGCCGAGCACCGCCACCGGGTCGGGCCCCTCGTAGGGCGGCCTGCCCTCGACGGCGGCGTACAGCGTCGCGCCGAACGACCACAGGTCGGCCGCCTGCGTGATCGGCTGGCCCGACAGGCGCTCCGGCGGGATGTACGCCGGCGAGCCCATGAGCAGCCCCGTCTGGGTGATCGTGACGTCGCCCTCGATGGCCGCGATGCCGAAGTCGGTCAGCACCACCCGGTCCTGGGTGAGCAGCACGTTGCCCGGCTTGATGTCGCGGTGCAGGATGCCGGCGGCGTGCGCGACCATGAGCGCGTCGAGCACCCGGATGCCGATCTCGGCCGCCTGGATCACCGGGAGCGGCCCGCTCTGGCGTACGGCCTGCTCCAGCGACCACGCCCGGACCAGCTCCATCACGATCCAGGGCCGGCCGTCCTCCTCCACCACGTCGTGCACGGTCACGATGCCCGGATGTGTCAGCCTCGCGGCCGATCGGGCCTCGCGCAGCATGCGCCGGTGGGCCACCTGCTTGCCCGCGTGGTCGAGGCCGTAGGGCAGGATCAGCTCCTTGACGGCCACGTCCCTGTCGAGCAGCACGTCGTGGGCGTGCCACACCATGCCCATGCCGCCCCTGCCGACGGGCGACATCAGTCGGTAGCGCCTGCCGATCAGGCGTCCCTGGCTCTGCGGAGCGCCCCCCGTGGCACCACCCTCTGAGCCGGGCCCGCTGAGCAAGCGGTCGGCTGCCATGTCCACGCCCCCATCTCGCCTCATCCGTCACGTGCGTTCTTCACGCTACTTGCAGATTGTGAGGATCGTTACGATATCGGCGACGAATCTGCAAGGGAAGGCGACGATGTCTTACTTTGCTACTGACATCGGGATATGTCTGCACTAAAATGGATCACTTACTCGCTGCGGCAAGAGCCGCCAAAGCGCTGGTGAACGCCTCGGCAGGCGGCTCCACCAGGCCCGCGCCGACCTGACCCGTCCCCGCGACCCGGCCCGCGATGCCCGTGTTCACCACGGGAAGCAAACCCGTCCGCGCCACCAGCGTGACGTCGACGCCGACCGGGGTGCCACGGAAACCGAGACCCGGAATCTGGTAGACGGGGTGCTCGGCCAGCGTGATCTCGTACATGGAGCGGGTGGCCCGCACCGCGTCCGACACCTCGCCGCCCACGAAACGCACGATCGCCGGGGACGCCGCCATCGCGAAACCGCCCAGGCCCGACGTCTCCGTGATCGTCGAATCGCCGATGTCCGGGTTGGCGTCCTGCGGGCCGTACGAGCCGAGGTAGAGCCCGTCCGGCACCCCGGCAGGGCCCGTGAACCAGCGCCCGCCCAGCCCCGACACCTGGACCCCGAAGTCCGTGCCGTTCCTGGCCATCGCGACCACCAGCGACGAGCCCGGCACGTCGCGCGCCGCGTCCGTGGCGGCCTTGCCCGCCGCCATCCCGACGTTCAGGAAGAAATGGTCGTTGCCGTTGATGAAGCGCAGCACCTCGGCCGCCGCGCCCGGCGCCGACTCCACCACGGCGGGGGCCAGCTCGCGCAGCAGCAGCGAGGTGGCGGCCCTGTTGCGGTTGTGCAGCTCGTCGCCCATCTGCAGAGCCTGCGCGATCAGCGAGCGCAGGTCGATCGGGCCCGTCCGCTCCAGCGTCGCCGCCAGCGCGGGGCCCAGCACCCGATCCATCCAGCGCAGCCGCTCCAGCACCTCGGGGCCGTACGCGCCGTACCTGAGCACCTTGCCCAGACCCTCGTTCAGCGAGCAGTACGCGGTGCCGCCGTGCTCGTCGTCGCGCACCTCGAACAGCCACATCGACGGGCTCACCACGCCCGCCATCGGGCCCACCGCCGCGTTCTCGTGACAGGGGAGCAGCGCCACCGCGCCCGCCGCCAGCATGTCCGCGGCCTCGTGCTCGTCGGCGGCCCTGCCCTCCAGGAGCATCGCGCCGATCAGCGCGCCGCGCATCGGGCCCGAGGCGCGGTCCCAGGTGATGGGCGGGCCCGCGTGCAGGAACGTGTCCGCGCCGAGCAGCTCGGACGCGCGCCGGACGCCCACCAGGTGCGGGCGGGCCGAGGTCAGCCTGTTCACGGCCAGGGCGTTGGCCTCCTGGCGGCGGGGGTCGGCCAGCACCGTGGCCAGGGCTTCTGCGGTGCCGGGGAGGGGCGGGCGCCAGGCGACCGGTTCCGTGGGGACGGCCTGGGCGCGCAGGGCCTCGTCGAGCAGGCCCGCGCCCACGGTGATCACGCGTGGGGAGGAGTTCAGCAGGCTCGTCACGATGACTCCGTCGGGCTGGGCACGGGGTGAGGCGGGCGGGCCTTCTGGCGCTGCGGATGCGTCACAGCAGGCTCCTGGCGTGGCGGGCGGCCTGGGCGTTCGAGGTGAAGACGGACGCGCCCGCCTCGCGGAAGGCCGCGACCTGCCGGTGCGGGTCCTGCGGGTCGCCCTCGGCGCCGATCAGGGCGACGACGACCGTGGCGGGCGTGCCGGCGATCGCGGGCGCCAGCGAGGCGGCCGGGTCGGGGTCGGCGCCGTGGCCCAGGACCACGTCCATGAGCACCACGTCCCGCTCGCCGGCGCGGGCCAGTGCCTCCACCCGCAGCGTCGGGTCGATCATCGGATGCGCCCGGCCCCTGGTGAAGGCGTCGTCGCCGTAGTCCACGAAGTCGCCGTGCCCGGCCAGCAGCGCCGCCTCCACGCCCAGGGTGCCGCCCGAGTACAGGCCCTTGATCCGCTTGGGCGCCGGACGGGTGCCCGGCGGGGCGAGCCAGGACGGCCACTCGGGGACGGGCCTGCCGAGGATGCGCAACGCCTGCTCGGCGGCCCGCGTGAGGTCGCCTGCCGGCACGAGGCCGGACGCCCGCGATGAGCCGTCCTCGGCGGCCCGCGCGGAGCCGTCCCCAGCCGTCCATGCGGAGGCGCCGGCGGGTGGGCCCAGCAGGACCGTCACCACGGGTTTGCGCAGCGGCCGCCCCAGCACGGCCCGAGCCACCTCGGGCGCGGGCGGCTTGGAGACGAACACGATCAGCTCCGTCGCAGGGTCCTCGTCCAGCATGCGCAGCGCGCGGCGCGCCGACAGGCCGCCCACCTCGGCGGACAGATCCCTGCCGCCCACCCCCAGCACGTGGCTGACGCCGACGCCGGCCCGGTCGAGCAGGCACGTCACCTGCTGCGCGCCGGTGCCCGACGCGGCGACCACGCCGACGGGGCCGGGGGTCAGGACGTTGGCGAAGCCGAGGCCGGCGCCGCCGATCGCGGCGGTGCCGCAGTCGGGGCCCATCACCAGCACGTCCCTGACCTCGGCGAGCTCCTTGAGCCGGCGCTCCTGGGCCAGGGTGACGCCGTCGCTGAAGATCATGACGGGGAGCCCGGCTTCGATGGCGTCCAGGGCCTCGAAGAAGGCGTACTCGCCGGGGGTGGAGACGAGGACCAGGTCGGCGGGGCCGCGGGTGGCGGCCGAGCGGGTGGTCAGCGGGGGCTGCTCGTCGGGGGTGGCGCGCGGCCGGTCCACCTCGGTGAGCAGCCGTTCCGCCTGCCCTGCGGCGGTGTCCGTGTCGTGGGCGCGTACGGCGATGAGGAGGTCGCCGGGGTCGGAGGCGGGGACGTCGAAGCCCATCTCGCGCAGGATCGAGACGTTGAGGTCCGTCGCCATGGCCACCATGGCGGCCTGCACGCCGGGCAGCTCCGACAGGGCCCTGCTGACCCGCATCAGCGTGACGGAGTCGTGGTAGGCGCCCCGCCGCACCAGAACAACCTGCGGCACGCCGGTCGCCGCATCCCGATCGGCACCGCCGGTCATCGCGCCCCGCTCAGCGAGCGCACCGCGGTCACGCCGATGGCGATGCCCTGCGCCAGGTCGGCGCCCGAGGTGTGGCCGAGCCGGTGCAACCGGCGCAGGGCCGGTTCGAGCGGCTGGCGGCCCGCCACGCCGCGCAGCACCCCGGTCACCTCGGGGCTGGCCTCACCCCTGGCCGCGCAGTGCAGCAGGGTCGCGGAGATGGGCGTCGTACGCGTCCGCGCGTCGAACGTCACGGCCGCCGCCAGCCAGTCGGCCAGCCACACCGCCCGCTCGCAAGAAGCGGCGGTGCCCAGCCGCCGCAGCGTCACCAGCAGCCCCGCCAGCACGTCGTCACCGCTCGGCGTCAGCCCGGGCCCGAGGCCCACGAGTCGCTCGGCCGCCGTCACGGCCCCCAGCAGCCAGCCCTTGGCGCAGCCGGAGGCGAGCATGTCCACCGCGCCGTTGCCCGCGAGCCCCGCGCCGGGCGGGTCGTGGGGCAGGGAGTGGTCCAGTAGGGCAGGGTCGAGCCGGCCGAGTGGCGGGGCGGGATCCCACCAGCGGCGCACGCCGAGGCTCAGGGGGCCCAGCTCGATCGCCCGGTCGCCGACCGTGGCGTCGTCACCGACGGTGAGGTGCGGCAGCGGGCCGGTCAGGAGCACGGAGTTGGGCAGGCGGGTGGCCTCGCCGGTGATGACGGCGATCACCGAAGGCTCCAGGTCGGTCCTGACCTCGAGGTACACGCCCGCGGGGAAGGCCGCGAGCACCCGCGCGGGACGGCGCTGGGATTCCAGGACGGGGCGGACGGCGGTGCTGGCCGCGCCCGTGACGTGGACGCGGGTGCGCCGCGTGGATGTACTGACGGTCACCGGACCTCCCAACCGACCTTGGACCTGACCGTAGAACGGCCGCCGAACCCTCCGTACGGGTAAATTTGCCAACAGTCAGCGGGTTGGTTGGCTCTTCCTGACAGACGGCTTCTGGGTTCACAATTTCCCCATGGAGCCCCCCGTCCGTCTCGCCAGCACCGGCACGATCATTCACGGCGTGTCCGTCGGAGAGGTGCTCGGCGTGTCCACGCTCGCGGAGGCCAGGCTGATCGCCGGGGAGAGCGGGCTCGGCCGCATCGTGCAGCGGCTCAACGTCATGGAAGTGCCCGACATCCTGGCCTGGGTCAAGCCGCACGAGCTGCTGCTCACCACCGGCTATCCGCTGCGCAACACGCCGCAGTCGCTCGGCCGGCTGGTGGCCGACCTCGACGAGCGCGGGCTGGCGGCGCTGGCGATCAAGCTGGGCCGCTACGTGGACGAGCTGCCGGGCGAGATGGTGGAGCAGGCGGACCGGCTCGGCTTCCCGCTCATCCTGCTGCCGAACGACGTCGGCTTCGACGACATCCTCAACCAGGTGCTGACCGACATACTCAACCGGCAGGCCGCCGTGCTGGCCCGCGCCGAGGAGGCGCACCGGGCGCTGGTGCAGGTGGTGCTGGCGGGCGGCGGCCTGGACGAGGTCACCGCCGAGGTGGCGCAGCTCCTCGACGTGGCGGTGGCGGCCGTGGACGGCACGGGCCGCGTCCTGGCGACGGCCGGGCCCGGCGACCACGTGGCGGTCCTGCGGGAGTCGATCGGCCGCGAGGGCCCGCCGACCTCGCAGGCCCGCACACCGGCGGCGCGCGCCCGCTCGTTCGCCTCGGTGCCCGTGCTCGCCGGCGGCCACCACCACGGCAGGATCGTCGCCTACAGCCCGGCCGCCGCGATCAGGGACAGCGACGTGGGCATCCTGGAGCGCGCCGCCACCGTCGCCGCCCTCGTGGTCACCCGGCAGGAGGCGGTCAACGCCGTGGAGAGCAAGTACCGCGCCGACTTCCTGCGCGACGTGCTCACCGGCCGGGCGGGCACGGCCGAGCGGGTGACGGCCCGCGCGCGGGCGTTCGGCTGGGACCTGTCGCGGCCGGTGACCGTGCTGGTGGCCGAGCTCGACCCGGACGGCGACGAGCGCAGCGCCCAGGACCGCCTCGTCTCCTGCTGGACGGCGGCGATCAGGCGGCACGACCCGCAGGGCGCGGTGGCCGGATTCTCGCACGAGGTGGTGGCCGTGGTGGACGCCGCCATCGACGCCGCCCGCGTGGCCAAGGACGCCGCCGCGGCCTTCGCCGACGTGCCGCCCGCCACGTTCTCCACCGGCACCTCCCGGCCCAGCCCCGGCGCGGAGACGCTGCCCGAGGCGTACTCGCAGGCGCTGAAGGCGGCCAGGGTGGGGCGGCAGCTCCACGGGCCTGGCGCGGTGGCGCACTTCGACCAGCTCGGCGTCTACCGGCTGCTGTCGCTGGTCAACGACACGGAGGAGCTGCACGCGTTCGTCAGGGAGACGCTCGGCCCGCTGGCCGCCGACGACGACGCCGAGAACGCCGACCTGCGGCGCACGCTGCAGTCACTGCTGGAGACCAACCTGAACGTGGCGGAGACGGCCAGGCGGCTGCACTTCCACTACAACACGCTGCGCTACCGGATCGGCAAGCTGGAGCGGCTGCTCGGCAACTTCACCGACGACCCGCACCTGCGGCTGAACCTGACGCTGGCCCTGCACGTGCTGCGGATGCGGGGCATCTAGGCTGCTGGCTTGTGGAATCTCTGGAATTCGAGCTGCGCGACGACTACATCCCGCTGTGCGACCTGCTGAAGTACTGCGGCATCACCGAGACAGGGGGGATGGCCAAGCAGCTCATCGACGAGGGCATGGTCCAGGTGGACGGCGAGGTGGAGCTGCGTAAGCGGGCCAAGATCAGGGCGGGGCAGGTGGTCAGCGGCGACGGGTTCGAGATCCACGTCGCCTAGCCGGTGCACGCGCACCTCTGGGCACCCTCTATTGTGCTCTCCAGCATCAGACAGGAGACATACCCGCAGTTCAGGCGGGAGATCGAGGTGTGTTCGTGGCGCTGGGGTGGAAGGTGCACGGCGATGGTAAGCGCCTGACGCCGGGTGAGGTGGTCAAGCCGGACGAGCGGCTGAGCTGGCCCAGGATGGTGGGCATCGGGGCGCAGCACGTCATCGCGATGTTCGGCGCGACGTTCGTCTTCCCGCTGGTCATGGGGCTGGACGCGAACCTCGCCGTGATGATGTCCGGGGTCGCGACGATCCTGTTCCTGCTGATCGTGAAGGGCAAGATCCCCAGCTACGTCGGGTCGAGCGCGTCGTTCGTGGGCGCCGTGGTGGCGATCAGGGCGGCCGGCGGCGGCGACGCGACCGTCACCGGGGCGCTGCTCGCCGTCGGCGTCGTGCTGGCGGTGTGCGGGTTCGCCATCCACAAGCTGGGCGTCGGGGTGATCCACCGGGTCTTCCCGCCGATCGTGACCGGCGGGGTGGTGATGCTCATCGGGTTCGGGATGGCGTACGTGGCGGCGGACGTCTACTGGCCGAAGGACCCGTGGGCGGCGCTGCTGACGATGGCGGCCACGTTCGTGTTCATCGGGGTGTTCAGGGGCTTCCTCGGCCGGATCGGGGTGCTGCTCGGGCTCGTGTTCGGGTTCCTGCTGTCCTGGGTGTGGGACCTGGTGGGCGGGCCGATCACGGCGCCCGACGACAGCGGGAAGGTGACCGAGCACTTCCGGGTCAACCTGGACGCGGTCGCGCAGGCCGACTGGATCGGGCTGCCGTCGCTGCACGGCCCCGTGTTCGAGGCGTCGGCCATCGTGCTGGTGCTGCCCGTGGTGATCGCGCTGATCGCGGAGAACGTCGGGCACGTCAAGGCCGTGGGCGAGATGACGGGCGCCGACGTGGACGGCTACATGGGCCGGGCGGTCATGGCCGACGGCATCGGCACCGTGGTGGCCACGTCCGTGGGCGGCTCCGCGACGACCACGTACGCCGAGAACATCGGCGTCATGGCGGCCACCAAGGTCTACTCGACCGCCGCCTACTACATCGCGGCGGTCATCGCGATCCTCTTCGGGCTCTGCCCGAAGTTCGGCGCGCTCATCGCGGCCACCCCCGGCGGCGTCCTGGGCGGGGTGACGACCATCCTGTACGGCATGATCGGCCTGCTCGGCGCCAAGATCTGGATCGAGAACAAGGTGAACCTGTCGGAGCCGGGCAACCTGGTGCCGACCGGCGCCGGGATCATCTGCGCCATCGGCCCCGTCGCGTTCCCGATCACCGACACGTTCGCGCTGAGCGGCATCGCGCTCGGCACGATCGTGCTGCTCGCCGGCTACCACCTGCTGCGCGCCGTGCGCCGGTAGCCCGCTCACATCCGCCGCCCCGCCGTGTGCGCGAGGTTCTCTCTGGTCGGCCGGTCAGATTTGGCAGATCATGCCCGTGTAGGAGCGTGCCAGCAGGCCTAATGTGCCCGCAAACGGCACGTCCAGGCGCCCGGCACAAAAGGGGCTCGCATGGCTTGGGGTTGGACAAAGCACGGTGACGGCAAGCACCTGGCCCCCGACGAGGTGGTCAGGCCCGACGAGAGGCTGAGCTGGCCCCGGATGGTGGGGTTCGGGGCGCAGCACGTGATCGCGATGTTCGGCGCGACGTTCGTCTTCCCGCTGGTCATGGGGCTGGACCCGAACGTGGCCGTGATGATGTCGGGCGTCGCGACGATCCTGTTCCTGCTCATCGTGAAGGGAAAGGTGCCCAGCTATCTGGGCACCAGCGCGTCCTTCGTCGGCGGCGTGTTCGCCATCAGGGCGGCGGCGGGCGGCGACACCGCCGGCGCGGACGCGACAGTGACCGGCGCCATCCTGGTCGCCGGGTTCGTGCTGGCGCTGGCCGGGCTGGCGATCCACTTCCTCGGCGTGCAGGTCATCCACCGGGTGTTCCCGCCCGTGGTGACCGGCGCGGTGGTGATGCTGATCGGGTTCGGGCTGGCGTTCGTGGTGGCGGACGTCTACTGGCCGCAGGACCACTGGGTGGCGCTCGTCACGATGCTGATCACGTTCGTGGTGATCGTGGCGTTCAGGGGGTTCGTCGGGCGGATCGGGGTGCTGGTCGGGCTGGTGGCCGGGTTCGCGCTGTCGTGGCTGCTGGACCAGTTCGCCGGGCCCGTCACGTCCGTGCTGCCGGGCGCCAACCTGCGGGACGCGGCGGGCAACCCCTGCCCGGCCGAGGGCACGTACTGCGTGGCCACGGCCTTCCCGCACGACCGGGTGAGCTTCCAGCCGGTGGCGGACGCGCCGTGGTTCGGGCTGCCGAGCTTCCACGCGCCCGACTTCAGGACGTCCGCGGTGCTGCTGGTGCTGCCCGCCGTGATCGCGCTGATCGCGGAGAACATCGGGCACGTCAAGGCCGTCGGGGAGATGACCGGGACGGACGTGGACCCGTACGTGGGGCGCGCCGTCGTGGCGGACGGCGTCGCCACCATGGCCACCAGCGCGGTCGGCGGCTCGCCCACCACGACCTACGCCGAGAACATCGGCGTCATGGCGGCCACCAAGGTCTACTCGACCGCCGCCTACTACATCGCCGGCGTCATCGCGATCCTGTTCGGGCTCTGCCCGAAGTTCGGCGCGCTCGTCGCGGCCACGCCCGGCGGCGTGCTCGGCGGCGTGACCGTCATCCTGTACGGCATGATCGGCCTCCTCGGCGCCAAGATCTGGATCGAGAACCGGGTGAACTTCGCCGATCCGGTGAACATGGTTCCGATCGGGGCGGGCATGATCCTGGCCATCGGACCTGTGAAGCACGCCATCGGCGGCGATTTCACCCTGGAGGGGATCGCGCTCGGCACGATCGTGGTGCTGGGCGGATACCACCTGCTGCGCGCCATCGCCCGGCGCGAGCCCGAGCCCGTCAGGAGCGAGGCCGGGTGAAGCCGCCGCCGTTCACCTACCACGCGCCCCGCGACCTGCCCGCGGCGCTGCGCACGCTGGCCGAGGCCGGCGGGAAGGTGCTGGCCGGCGGGCAGAGCCTCATCCCGATGCTCAACATGCGGCTGGCCGCGCCCGAGCACGTCGTGGACATCAACCGGGTGGCGGGGCTGGACGGCGTCGAGGCGACCCCGGCCGGCGTGACGGTGCGCGCGCTGGCCAGGCACGCGGACGTGGAACGGGCCGGGGTGCACCCGCTGCTCACCCGGGCGCTCAAGCTGGTCGCCCACCCGGTGATCCGCAACCGGGGGACCGTGGTGGGCAGCCTCGTGCACGCCGATCCCGCCGCCGAGTTGCCCGCCGTGCTGGCGGTGCTGGGCGGGAGCGTGCGGGTGGCCCGCTGGGACGGCCGGGTCACGGTGCGGGAGGTGCCGGCCGACGAGTTCTTCGTCGGGCCCATGGAGTCGGCGGTCGGGCCCGGCGAGCTGGCCGTGTCGGCATTTTTCCCGGCATTGGGGGAAGGGGCGGGGGTCGCGTTCGAGGAGATAGCGCGCAGGCACGGCGACTACGCGCTGGCCGGGGTGTGCGCCGTGGTCACCCCTGACAGCGCCAGGGTCGCCTGCATCGGGGTCGGCGCGCGGCCCGTCGTACTCGACCTGGATCGGAACGGCGACTGGGGCGCGGCGGCGGCTCTCGTGCGCGAGGCGACCGAGCCGGAGAGCGACATCCACGCCACCGCCGCCTACCGCAGGCACCTGGTGGGCGTGCTGGCCGAGCGGGCGCTGCGCGACGCGGCGCGGGAAGGGGCGGCGGCCCGTGGAGCATGAGATCACCCTCGTCGTGAACGGCACGGCCAGGCGGGCTCGCGTACCCGGGCGGCGGCTGCTGTCCGACTGCCTGCGCCACGACCTGGGCCTGACCGGCACGCACGTGGGCTGCGAGCACGGCGTCTGCGGCTGCTGCACGGTGCTGCTCGACGGCCGGCCCGTACGGTCGTGCCTGACGTTCGCCGTCACCGTGGACGGCGCCGAGATCACCACCGTGGAGGGGCTGGCGGAACGCGACGGCAGGCTGTCGGCCGTGCAGCGCGCGTTCGCCGAGTGCCACGGCCTGCAGTGCGGGTTCTGCACGCCCGGCTTCCTGTGCACGGTGACGGCGCTGCTGGAGGAGAACCCGGCGCCCACCGACGAGGAGGTGGTCGAGGGCATCTCCGGCAACCTGTGCCGCTGCACCGGCTACCAGAACATCGTCAAGGCCGTCCACCGGGCCGCTGAGCTGCTGGCGGAGGAAGCATGACGACCAGGTTGTTCGGCGAGTCCGTCCAGCGGCGCGAGGACCCCAGGCTGCTCACCGGGCAGGGCCGCTACCTCGACGACCTCGGCCGCGAGGCGCTGGCGGCGGCGTTCGTGCGCTCGCCGCACGCGCACGCCCGCGTCCGCGACGTGGACGTGACGGCCGCGCTCGACGTGCCCGGGCTGGTCGCCGTCTACACCTGGGAGGACCTGCCCGAGCGGGTCGGCCGGGCGCTGCCGCTGCTCATCCCGCACCCCGCGCTCACCCACGGGCGCACCGCCTACCCGCTGGCCAGGGACGTGGTCAGACATGTCGGCGAGCCGGTCGTGATGGTGGTGGCCGCCGACCGGTACGCCGCCGAGGACGCCTGCGCGCTCATCGAGGTCGACTACGAGCCGCTCAAGCCCGTCGTCGGCATCGAGGAGGCCGTCCAGGGGGCGCAGCTCGTGCACGAGGACGTGCCGGGCAACGTCGGCGCGCACCTCGTCCAGGAGGTCGCGGCGGCCGACGGGCGCGGCGCAAGGGAGGCCATCGAGACCTCGCCGCACACGCTCGCCTTCCGGCTCGACATCGAGCGCAGCGCCAGCATGCCGCTGGAGGGCCGCGGCGTGTACGCCCGCTGGGACGGCCGCGACCTGCGCGTCTACTCCAGCACCCAGACCTCCACCAGCGTGCGCATGGCCGTGGCCGCCGCGCTCGGCCTGCCGCTGCCGCACGTCGAGGTGATCGCCCCCGACGTGGGCGGCGGCTTCGGCGTGAAGATCGTGCACCCGTGGCCGGAGGAGGTGCTCGTCCCGTGGGCGGCCATGACGCTCGGGCGGGAGATCAAGTGGACCGAGGACCGCAGGGAGCACTTCATCTCCTCGGCGCACGAGCGGGGGCAGGTGCAGTACGTGCGGGTCGGGTTCGACGACGACGGGCGGGTGCTCGGGCTGGACGTGACGATCCTGCACGACCACGGCGCCTACACCCCGTACGGGATCATCGTGCCGATCGTCACCTCCACGCAGTTGCTGGGGCCGTACAAGCCGGGCTCGTACCGGGTCGAGTTCACCGCCGTCTACACCAACACCGTGCAGGTCACGCCCTACCGCGGCGCCGGGAGGCCGCAGGGCGTGTTCTGCATGGAGCGCACCATGGACAAGATCGCCCGCTACCTGGGCAAGGACCGGACGCGGGTGCGGGAGGCCAACTTCATCCGGCCCGAGGAGTTCCCGTACGACCAGGGCATGACCTTCCAGGACGGGCGGCCACTGATCTACGACAGCGGGAACTACCCGGAGATGCTGCGGATGATCAAGGAGTTGATCGGCTGGGACACCTTCGAGCGCAGGCCGGGACTCGGGATCGGGATCGGGTGCTACGTCGAGGGCACCGGCGTGGGGCCGTACGAGGGCGGGCACGTCCAGATCACCTCCGACGGGCGGGTGCACGTCTCCACCGGCCTCACCTCGCAGGGGCAGGGGCACGAGACGGCGTTCGCCCAGATCGCCGCGACCGAGCTGGGCGTGCCCATCGAACGGGTCAGCGTCGTCACCGGCGACACCCGCAGGTTCGGCTACGCCGTCGGCACCTTCGCCTCCAGGGCGGCCGTCGTCAGCGGCAACGCCATCGCGCTGGCGTGCAGGAAGGTGCGCGAGAAGGCGCTGCGCATCGCCGCCGACGCGCTGGAGGCCGACCCGGACGACCTCGACATCGCCGAGGGCATCGTGCACGTGGCCGGCGCGCCGTCCGCCTCCATCCCGCTGTCCACGGTCGCCGTGCTGGCCAACCCGCTGCGTTACGCCTTCGACGAGGAGACCGCCAAGGCCACCCAGTTCGCGGCGGCTGCTTCCCCGGACCGGCCGCCGGTCGCCGAGGGGGAGGAGCCCGGGCTGGAGGGGCGCGACTACTACTCGCCGATCAGGTCCACGTTCGCGGCCGGGATGCACGCCGCCATCGTCGAGACCGACCCCGACACCGCCGAGATCAGGGTCCTGCGGTACGCCGTCGTGCACGACTGCGGGCGGCTGATCAACCCCATGATCGTGGAGGGGCAGATCCACGGCGGGGTGGCGCAGGGCATCGGCGGGGCCCTGTACGAGCGGATGGTCTACGACCAGCACGGGCAGCTCGTGAACGCCTCCTTCATGGACTTCCTGATGCCGTACGCCACCGAGATCCCGCACATCGAGACCGGGCACCTGGAGACGCCGTCGCCGCTCAACCCGCTGGGGATCAAGGGGGCGGGGGAGGCGGGGGTGATCCCGGTCTCCGCGGTCATCGCGTCAGCGGTGGAGGACGCGGAGGGGATCGGGATCGACCGCATGCCGATCTCGCCGTCGGAGCTGTTCGAGCTGCGCATGGGATGATCGGCGGCATGCGCGCCCCCGACTGTGGCCCTGTCGCGTCCGATCGCGGCCTGCTCGCCCCCGACCGTGGCCTGACCGGCTTTCCCGACGTGCCCGCCGACGCCCGGATCGTCGACCTGGCCTGGAACGCGATCACCGAGGTGCCCGGGCGGGTCGCCGGGCTGGCCGCGCTGGAGGAGCTGCGCCTCGACGGCAACCGCCTGCGCGAGCTGCCCGCCCTGTCCGGCCTCACCAGGCTCCGCGCGCTGCACCTCGACGGCAACGAGCTGACCCGCCTGCCCGCCCTCCCCGCCGGGCTGGAGACCCTCTTCCTGTACGGCAACCGCGTCGGAGCCCTGCCCGACCCGCTGCCCCCGGCCCTGCGCCACCTGGCCGCCGGAGGGAACGGACTCAGCGGCGTACCGGAGTCGTTGTGGAAGCTGACCGCCCTCGAATCCCTCAACCTGGCCGAGAACGCGCTCACCGCGATCCCCGCCGCCATCGGCGGGCTGACCCGGCTGCGCATGCTCGACCTCGGGCACAACCGGCTCACCACGATCCCGTCCGAGCTGGGCGACCTGCCGCTCACGGACTACCTCTACCTGAGCGACAACGCGTTCACCGAGGTGCCGGAGTCGATCGGGCGGCTGGACCGGCTGGCCTACCTGAACGTGACCGACAACCGGCTGGAGACGCTGCCCGACACGATCGGCTCCATGGCCTCGCTGGTCGAGCTGCGGCTGTACAACAACCGGCTGGAGCGGCTGCCCGATTCGCTCGGGCGCCTGTCGCGGCTCCGCGAGCTGCACCTCCAGGGCAACCGGCTGCGCGAGCTGCCGGAGACGCTGCCCGACGGGCTGCGGCAGCTCGACCTGCGCAACAACCTGCTGCGCGCGCTGCCCGCGAGGTTGCCCGCCGGGCTCAAACAGCTCGACCTGCGTAACAACCGGCTGCGGGAGCTGCCCGCCGACCTGCCCGACCTCGACAAGCTCGACCTGCGGTGGAACAAGCTCGACGGCGAGCCCGAGGTGCTGCGCCGCCTGGAGGAGCGGGGGTGCGTCGTCCTGAGGTGAACCGCGCCCCGTGGCCCTGCGTACCCTCGCACATGACGACATTTCCACGTCTGGCCACAATTGCGCTGCTGGCCGGACTGGTCGCCGGCTGCTCCTCAGGAGGCGGCTGGAGCGACTACGTCGCAGCAGGCAACTCCCAGCCCCCCACCGCCTCCCCCATGACGGTCGAGCAGATCTCCAAGAAGGTCGGCTGCAAGCCGAAGATGCAGGTCGACGCCGACGAGGTGCGGACGGCGTACTGCAAGACGCAGGACGGCGAGTTCTTCGTCAACACCTTCAAGACCGAGCAGCTCAAGAACGAGTGGATGGACCGGGCACCCGAGTACAACCCGCACCTCGTCGGGCCCAAGTGGACCGTGCTGGGGCCGCTGAAGGTGCTGGAGGCGCTGCGCGGGCCGCTCAACGGCGACCTGCACCTGACCGATCACCGGGTCTCGATGACACCCCAACCGAACTCGTAGGTGTCTGAACTCCCGGCGCGGGGACTGCGTACCTCCGCACATGACGACGATTCCACGTCTGGCCGCTCTCGCGCTGCTCGCCGGGCTGGTCGCCGGCTGCTCCTCAGGGAGCGGCGGCGGCTACCTCGCGGCAGCCGGGCAGGCCGGCGCCGCCCCCCTCACGGTCGAGCAGCTCTCCGCGAAGGTGGGCTGCTCGCCACGCATGCAGGTGAACGCCGCCGAACTCCGTACGGGCTACTGCAAGACCCCGGACGGCGAGTTCTTCGTCACGACGTTCCAGAGCCAGGCCGGCAAGGACGCCTGGATGGACGCCGCTCCCGAGTACAACCCGCACCTGGTGGGACCGCTGTGGACCGTGCTGTCCAGCAGGAAGGTGCTCGATCTGCTCAAGGAGCGGCTCGGCGGGGACCTGCACCTCACCGACCATCGCACGAAGAAGATGCAGGTCGTCGGCTGACACTCCCGCCGTACTCCGGCGAGGTCCCTTCAGGGGCCGGGGTGCCCGGGGCGGGGCCCGGGCACGGCGGTGGTCAGCGGTGGCGCAGGAGCTCGTACTGGGCCCTGATCTCGCCAGGGGTGGCGACCCGGTCCAGGAACAGCAGGCCGTCCATGCGGCAGTCGCAGGGGTTCTGCTCCCTGGTGTTCTGCGGGAGGCTGCCCCCGATCTTGATCCCGCGCGGGTCGGTCGGTGAGGTGAGGTCGGGCTCAGGAGCGCCCTCCAGCCCCCAGGGGTCACCGGCGACCGTGTAGGAGCCCGTCAACGGCCGCCCGTCGCGGTACAGGCGCATCGCGCCCGTGTCGAAGTCGAAGGTGGCGGCGAGGAACACCCACTGGTCACGGGGCAGGACGCGCTGCCACGGCAGGTCGGCGGCGAACGTCTGGGAGGCGGACCCGTCCACCCTCCTGGCCAGCGCCACCACCCGCAGCTCGCCGTTCACCGTGATCAGCTCCAGCAGCGCCCGCACGTCGTGCCCCTGGGAGTTGCCGCTGAGGACGCCCGCCAGGCCGATCGCGTTGTAGCGGTCGGCCGGGTCCGGGGTGCCGGAGTTGAGCGCCGGGCCGTCGGTCATCAGCTTGAACCAGCCCATGACGGTGGTTCCGGCCACCGCGTTGAGCGAGCGCAGCGTGGGCACGCCCTGCTCGGCGTACACGCCGGCCTTCCAGTCGTCGTTGCCCGCCGTCGCGGGCTCGACCTGGCGGGTCTGGAGCGCGTGGCCGCCGCCCCGGTACGCGGCGTCCTCGACGCGCATCGCGGCGCCGCCGTTGACCAGCGCGAGATCCGTGCCGGACAGGCCCTGGTCCTGCTCGCGGGACGGGTCGCCGGGCAGCGGGTGCTCGAAGTCGTAGGCGGCGACCAGGTCGCGGCGCAGCGACGGCAGCACCCCCGCCGGGGCGTAGGCGGCCCTGGTGACCTTCCAGATCTTGCCGTTCGCCTTGGACAGCACGTACAGCTCGCCCGCCCTGTCCATGCCGAAGCGCAGGTCCACGCGGGCGTCGCCGGCCAGGCCGGCCATGGTCACGGCGTCGCCGGCCGCGTCCACCAGGCGGGGGCGGTGGATGGCGGCGCGGCCGAGGCCCTCACGCAGGTGGCCGGCGGTGGCGGTGAAGATCTGGCCGTCCACGATGTCGCCGAACACGTACGTGCCGGACAGCAGCGGCAGCCGGTCGCCCCGGTAGACGAAGCCGCCGACGATGGCGTGGCCGCTGTCGGCGGTGCAGGGGTGGCCGGGCGGCGGGTCGTGGTCGTAGGCGGCCACCGGGTAGGTGTAGCCGAAGCGGGCGTCGTCGTCCGGCAGCGTGTACAGGTTGCAGCGGTCGGCCCGGTTGAACACGAAGGAGCCTTCGCGCTCGCTCCAGCCGAGGTTGTCACCGGGGCCGACGTCGTAGACGGCCTCGATGGCGTGCTCGCCGATGTGGCCGAGCAGCAGGCGGTCGCCGTCCCAGCTGAAGCGGTGGGGGTCGCGCATGCCGTACGCGTAGATCTCGCCGAGTTTGCCTTCCTGGCCGGCGAACGGGTTCGCGGGCGGGATGCCGTACTTGCGGCCGTTCGTGGCGGTCGGGTCGATCCTGAGGATCTTGCCCTGGGGGATGGCCAGGTTCTGCGGGTCGTCGCTGGAGGCGCCCCGGCCGCCGTCGCCCGCCGCGATGTAGAGCAGGCCGTGGTCGGCGTCGCCAGGGCGGGCGGAGGGGTTGAACGAGATCTGCTGGATGCCGTGGATCTGGCCGGAGAAGCCGAGCCTGAGCACCTCCCTGCGGGTGCCGGAGAACACGCTCGCGCGCGGGTCGGTGGCCGTCCACTCGGTGATCACGCCGTGGAACCTGGTGCCGGGCTGGGGCGGCAGGTCGGGGGTCTTCGTGGTGAGCGCGGCGCCCCACTCGGTGTGGACGGTGTAGAAGAGGCCGTTGCCGCCGAAGCCCGGGTGGAAGGCGGCGAAGCCGAACCCGCTGCCCAGGCCGCGTCCGGAGACGAAGTCGGGCGCGAACGCGGCGGCCACGTCCAGGTACTCCTTCGGCTGCCGGTCCCTGCCGAGCAGGTAGAGCCTGCCGTTGAGGTCGTTGACGTACAGGCGGCGGGAGCCGTCGGGGACCTCGCCCAGGTAGTTGATCCTGGCCTGGCGCACCAGGCGCGGGTCGTTGCTCGGCGGCGGGATCGGCTCGCTCTTCGGGAAGGCGGCGAACTCCTCCAGGGTGAGGGTGAGCGGCGACGGGATCGGCTTCTCAGGGATGGGGTCCGCGACGGGCACCGGCTCCAGGAGCGCGAGTGCGGGAGAGACCGGGGTGCAGAGGGCGGCGGTCAGGAGGACGGCGGCGACGGTGCGAAAGGTCGGCATCGAGGTCCTCTCGCGGGCGCCCCGGAGGGCGAAAGCGCTTTCGGGACTCCCGGATCGTAACCCGGCCCTCAGGGGTGTCAAGGGGGTGGTGGGGCGGTGGAGGCGCGCACCACCAGCTCGTGCCGGGTACGCCGCCGCCTCGGCCGCGACGCCGGCGGCCTGAGCACCAGTTCGAGCGCCTGCTTGCCCATCCCCACCATCGGCAGCCGCACCGTGGTCAGCGCCGGATACACGTCCTGGGCCACCGGCACGTCGTCGAACCCGGCGACCGAGATCTCCTCCGGCACCCGCCGCCCGTGGTTGAGCAGCCACGACAGCGCCCCCACCGCCATCGGGTCGTTCAGCGCGACCACCGCCGTCAGGTCGGGGCGCGCCCGCATCAGCCGCGCGGTGGCCGCCGCGCCGCCCTCCCTGGTGAAGTCGCCGTGGACGACGGGCACGGCCGCCCAGTCGAGCCCGGCCTCGCCGGCCGCCGTACGCAGCCCGGCCAGCCGGTCCTCGACCGTGGTCAGGTTGGCGGGCCCGCCGAGCACCCCCATCCGGCGGTGCCCGAGGCCGAGCAGGTGACGCATGAGCGTGACGCCGCCGGCGGCGTTGTCGGGCAGCACCGCGTCCACCGGCAGGTGGTGGCGGCCGATCACCGCGACCCGGCCGCCCGCCGCCGTGAACGAGCGCATCTCGGCCGCGATGTCGGTCTCCGTGCTCGCCTCGACGTAACCGGACCCGGCCAGCACGATCGAGGTGACCCGGTGGGCGCGCAGGGCGCGGATGCGGGCCAGCTCCGCCCGCGGGTCGCGCTCGGTCTGGCTGATCAGCGCCAGGTAGCCGCGGCTGTCGGTCTCGCGCAGCACGCCCCTGGCGATCTCGCCGAAGTACGGGTCGCCCACGTCGTGCACGATCAGCCCGACCATGGACGCCTGCCCGCCGGCCAGCGCCCGCGCGTGGCTGTTGGGCACGTACCCGACCTGCGAGGCGATCGCCTGGACGTGCGCCGCGACCTCGGCGCTCACCCCCGTGCTGCCGTTCATCGCCCGCGAGGCCGTCGCCAGGGAGACTCCGGCGGCCTCGGCCACATCGACCAGACGGGGCGGGCCGGGGTGAGAAGGTCGCTTCGCCATGTGGTGCGGACCCCCTTGTCCAGGGCGGAATCCCGTGTAATCGTAACCGAAAGCGCTTCCGAAAGCGCTTTCGCTCAGCCTCTTCTGACGGGGGTCTCCTCGATGGCAAGAGTTCGCAAGGGCCTGACGATCATCTCCATCTGCGCATTAGGGCTCACCGGGTGCGCGAAGACCGACGAACCCGGCGCCGCACAGTCGCCGGGACAGCAGCAGGGGCCGGTCAAGATCGGCATCTCGCTCCCGCTCACCGGCGACTTCTCCGAGCCCGGCAAGGGCATCCAGGAGGGGTACCAGGTGTGGGCCGACCAGGTGAACGCCAAGGGCGGCCTGCTCGGCAGGAAGGTCGAGCTGATCTTCCGTGACGACGCCTCCGACCCCAACCGGGTCAGCTCCGACTATGAATCCCTCATCACTCAGGACAAGGTCAACCTGGTCTTCGGGCCGTTCTCCTCGCGCCTGGTGATCCCCGCGGCGAAGGTCGCCGAGTCGTACGGCATGCTCTTCGTGGAGCCCGCGGGAGCCGCGGCCGAGGTGTTCGAGCAGGGCTTCACGCGCCTGTTCTACGCCGCGCCCGCCATCGCCGGCGATCACTACGACTACCTGGCCGACTACCTCGTCAAGCTGCCGGCCGACCAGCGGCCCAAGACGGCGGCGTACGCGAGCCTGGACGATCCGTTCGCCCAGGGCACCGCGTACGGGCTGCGCGACAAGCTGGCCGCGGCCGGCGTCAAGACCGTCGTGGACGAGGTGTACCCGCCGGAGACCACCGACTTCGCCCCCATCGCCGCCAAGATCGCCGCCGCGAAGCCGGACCTGGTGGTGGGCGGCACCCAGTTCGAGGACTCGGTCGGGCTGGTGCGGGCGCTGCAGGAGCTGAAGGTGCAGCCCAGGCTGGCGGCCTTCTCCACGGGGCCGACGCTGGCCGAGTTCCCCACCGCGGTGAAGGGCGCGGCCGAGCACATCCTCTCGCCGGTCGGCTGGTCCGCCACCGCGACGTTCACCGGCAACCAGGAGATGATCAAGCGCTACAAGGAGATGTTCGGCGGCGACGCCAACGAGGACGCGGCCAACGGCTACACCGTCGGCCAGATCGTCGAGGCCGCCGTGAACGCCGTCAAGTGCGTCGATCCCACCAAGGAGTGCCAGGACAAGCTGACCCAGCACATCAGGCAGGGCACCTTCGACACCGTCGTGGGCCCGCTCTCCTTCGACGACAAGGGACGCCCCGAGCAGGCGCACATGATCCAGCAGTACGTCAAGGGCAAGATCGAGATCGTCCTCCCCGAGCAGGCCAAGACCGCCGACCTCGTCTACCCGAAGCAGGACTGGTGAGCCTGCTGCTGCAGGGGCTGGCCCTGGGCGTGCTGACCGGCGGGCTGTACGCCCTGCTCGCCTCGGGCCTGTCGCTGTACTTCGGCGTGATGCGGGTGGTCATGGTGGCGCACCCGGCGTTCCTGTTCCTGGCCGCCTACCTCACCTACACCGTGCACACCGCGCTCGGCGTGGACCCGTTCCTCGCGCTGCCGCTGACCGTGCCGCTCTTCTTCTGGCTGGGCGTGGCGGTGCAGCGGCTGCTCATCGCCAGGCTCGCCCCGGACAGCCTGGCGATGATGTCGGTGCTGCTCACGTTCGGGATCGCGCTGGTCATCGAGGGGCTGCTCGGCACGTTCTACACGGGCTCCTACAAGTCGGTCAGCATGGACTACGCGACCCGGTCGCTGACGATCGGCGGCGTGCACCTCCCGTACGACAAGATCATCGCTTTCTCCGTGGCCGCGCTCACCCTCGCCGTGCTGTTCGCGGTGCTGGTCAAGAGCCGGTTCGGGCAGGCGCTGCGGGCCACCATCCAGCACCGCGAGGCGGCCAGGCTGGTCGGCGTCAGGACCGAGCGCGTCGCCGGGTACGGCTTCGGCGTCGGCCTGGCCACCGCCGCCGTGGGCGGCACCGTGCTGGCGGTCATCACGCCGTTCTTCCCCGCCTCGCACTGGGTGTGGATCGGCAAGCTGATGGCGATCATCGTGGTCGGCGGGCTGGGCAGCGTGATCGGCGCGGCGCTGGCAGCCGTGCTGCTCGGCGTGGTCGAGGGCGTCGTGCTGGTCACCGTGGACGCCACCTGGGCCACCATGATGTTCTACGTCTTCCTCTTCCTGACCCTGCTCGCGCGCCCCCAGGGGTTCTTCGGAGGCCGGCTTGCGCACCGCTTCTAGGGGCCTGCCGCCGCTGCTGGCCGGCACCGTTTCCAGGGGCCTGCCGCTGCTGCTGGCCGCGCTGGCGATCGCCTACCCGTGGCTGGCGCCCAACTACTACCTGGTGTACGCGGGCGCGCTGACCGTCATGTACGCCGCCATGGCCACCTCCTGGAACCTGCTGGGCGGCTTCACCGGCTACGTCTCGCTCGGCCACTCCGCGTTCTTCGGCCTCGGCGCGTACGGCACCGGGCTGCTCGTCGTCCGCCTGCACGTGCCCTGGGCCCTGGCCCTGGCGGTCTCGGCGCTGCTCGTCACGGTGTTCGCCGTCGGCGTCGGCATCGCCGCGGTCCGCGTGCGCGGCGCCTCGTTCGTGATCGTGTCCATCGCGCTGGTGTCCATGATGAACCTGATCGTGCAGGGCTGGCGCTCGCTGACCGGCGGCTCAACCGGCCTTCAGGTGCCCTCGCCGTTCCCCGGCCTGCACCGCGGTCAGACCCACATGGTGTTCTTCTACCTGTTCCTGGCGCTGCTCGCGGTCGCGCTGCTGTCCTGGTGGTACGTCTCTCGCTCGCGCTTCGGCGCCGGCCTGCGGGCCATCAGGGAGGACGAGGACAAGGCCGAGTCGCTGGGCGTGCCCACCGGGGCGTACAAGGTGGCGGCCTTCGCCCTGTCCGCCCTGTTCGTGGCGCTGGCCGGGGGGCTCTACGCGCTCTGGTTCGGCAGCCTCGACCCGATCTTCGTCTTCTCCATCCTGATCGCCTCCTACATGGTGCTCATGAGCCTGCTCGGCGGCGTCAGGCACCTGTACGGGCCGCTGCTCGGCGCGCTCATCGTGGCACCGGCGGGGGAGTACTTCCTGATCGCGCTGGGCGAGACGCAGATCCACCTGACCGCGACGGGGCTGGTGCTGGTGCTGGTCGTGCTGTTCATGCCGGACGGCATCCTGGCCCGCCTCACCAGAAGACGGACAGGGCCCTCCATCCCCGGCGAGACAGCCGACCAGCGACTCCAGGGGGTGGCGCAGTGAGCCTGCGGACGGAGGGGCTGACGAAGTCGTTCGGCGGCGTGCTGGCCGTCAACGGGGCGGACGTCGAACTGCGCGACGGCAAGATCAACGGCCTGATCGGGCCGAACGGCTCGGGCAAGACCACGTTCTTCAACATCGTCACCGGCATGATCAAACCGGACTCCGGCCGGGTCCTCTACCGCGATCGCGACATCACCCGGCACTCGCCGCACCGCGTCGCCCACGCCGGCATCGGCCGCACCTTCCAGCTCTGCCGGATCTTCCCCCGCCTCAGCGTGCTGGAGAACATGCTGGTCGCCGTCCGCCGCACCCGGCTGCGGGAGCTGCTGGCGGGGCTGCGCGACACGGCGGAGGTCGAGCGGGCCCGCCACTGGCTGCGCCGCATGGGCATCGAGCACCTGGAGGACGCCGAGGCCCGCGACCTGTCGTACGGGCAGCAGAAGCTGCTCGAACTGGCCGCCGTGCTCATGGCCGAGCCGGACCTGGTGCTGCTCGACGAGCCGGCAGGCGGCGTCAACCCGGCGCTGATCGACCGCATCGTCCACCTCGTCCGCGACCTCAACGCGGAGGGCCGCACCTTCCTCGTCGTCGAGCACAACATGGACATGGTGATGGGCATGTGCGACCACGTCGTCGTCTTCGACCGCGGCGCGCCCATCGCGGCGGGCCCGCCGGCCCTGATCAGGGAAGATCCGCGCGTGCTGGAGGCGTACCTCGGTGTCTGAGACGGTGCTGACCCTGGAAGACGTCGTCGCGGGGTACGGGCGGGCGGCGCCGGTGCTGCGCGGCCTGTCCGTCACAGTCCACGCCGGTGAGGTCGTCTGCCTCGTCGGTCCCAACGGCGCCGGCAAGTCCACCGCCCTCAAGGTCGCCAGCGGCCTGCTCGCCCCCCGCTCCGGCCGGGTCCTCCTGTCCGGCCAGGACGTGACGGGCCTTTCACCTCAACGCCTGCTCGCCCTGGGGCTGGCCCACGTGCTGCAGGGGCACAGCGTCTTCCGCGAGATGACCGTGGCCGAGAACGTCCGGCTCGGCGGCTTCACCGTCCGCGACCAGTCCCGCCTCAACGCGCGCATCGCCGCGGTCAAGGAGCTGTTCCCCGTCGTGGGGGAGCGGTGGGGGAGCATGGCGGGGCTGCTGTCGGGCGGGCAGCAGAAGCAGGTGGAGTTCGCGCGGGCGCTGATGCTGGAGCCCCGGGTGGTGTTGCTGGACGAGCCGTCGATGGGGCTCGACCCGCGCAACACCCAGGTCGTCTTCGAACAGATCGATCTCATGCGGAAGGCCGGGGTGGCGGTGCTGCTGGTGGAGCAGAACGCGCGCCGGGCGCTGGAGATGGCCGATGTGGGGTGTGTGCTGGATCTGGGGCGGGTGCACATCTCGGGGGTGGCACGGGAGCTGGCCGCCGATCCGCGGCTGGGACGGCTGTACCTGGGCGGCGCGCCCGCCCCGTAGCGGTTCACGAGCCGGCGACCAGCACCCGCTTCCTGAACACCCAGTACGTCCACCCCTGGTAGACCAGCACGAACGGCAACGCGATCAACCCGATCCACGTCAACATGCTCAACGTGTACGAGGCCGAAGCCGCCTCAGCCAGCGTCAGCCCCGGCAACGGCCGCACCCGCAGCTCCATGAACACCGACAGCGTCGCCAGCACGATCGAGCCCGCCGTGGCCGCGAACGCCCAGCCCTCCCTGCGCCGCCAGATGAGGGCGGTGGCCGCGGCGAGGGCGGCCATGGCGGCGAGGGCCGGGATGGTGCCGAGGCTCGACAGGGCGGCGACGGCGACGGGGATGGTGACGCCACCGGCGATCATGGCGGCGACGCGGGCGCGGCGGCGTACCGGGCCGGTGGTCTTGAGCGCGAGGAACACCGCGCCGTGCAGGACGCACACCGCCAGCGTGAACGCGCCGCCCACGAGGGCCGCGAGTGGGCTGTTGAAGAGCAGGTCGGCGAAGACCGAGCCCCACAGGAAGGCGGGCAGTGCGCTGCCCACCACGATGCCGAGGTCGCACCAGAGCGGGTTGTCGACCTTGCCGCGCCACTCCAGGCCGACGCCGCGCACGATGAGGCCGACGAGGATCAGCGTCACGGGCAGGTAGAAGGAGCTGAAGACGCCCGCGTACCAGGCGGGGAAGGCGGCGAACATGGCGCCGACCGCGGTGATCAGCCACACCTCGTTGCCGTCCCAGACGGGGCCGATGGTCTGCAGGGCGGCGCGCTGCTGGGCGGCGTTCCTGCTGACGAGGGGCGCCAGGATGCCGACGCCGAAGTCGAAGCCCTCCAGGACGAAGTAGCCGGTCCAGAGGAAGGCGATGATGGCGAACCACAACTCGATCATTGGGGGTGACTCCTCAGTACATCAGGGACGGCTCGCGCGGCGCCTCGGCCGCCTGGACCGGCGCCTGCTCCTCGGCGCCCTTGCGGACGTGCCTGGCCAGCAGGACGACCTCGGCCACGGCGAGCGCGCCGTACAGGAGCGTGAAGATCGTCAGGGAGGTGGCGACCGCGGCCAGCGACACGTTCGGCGACACGCTGGAGGCGGTCAGCAGCTCGCCCGCGACCGTCCAGGGCTGGCGGCCGATCTCGCTGAGCAGCCAGCCGGCGATCACCGCGATGAGCGGGAGCGGCAGCGCGAGCAGCATGGCGCGCGACAGCCAGGCGGGGAACGGCCGTCTGCGGCGGGTGAGCCACAGGCCGAGCACCGACAGGCCGACCGTGGCCAGGCCGAAGACGATCATGACGCGGAACGACCAGAAGACGACGGCGCCGTCGGGGCGGTAGTCGCCGGGGCCGAACTGCTGCTCGAAGCGCTGCTGCAGATCCTCGGTGCCCTGGACGGGGGCCTCGAAGTCGTAGGTGGACAGGAAGCTGAGCAGTTTCGGGATCTCGATGCCGGGGACGACGCTGAACCCGGCCCCCTCCGTGGTCCGCTCCAGGCCCTCGGCGGCGGCCAGCTTCATGGGCTGCTGCTCGTACATGAGCTTGGCGGAGTGGTCGCCGGTGCCCGCGACGACCGCCCCCGCGACGGCCGTCATGAGCAGCGCGGCGCGGGCGGCGCGGCGCCACATGTCCGCGCGCGTGCGGAGCAGCCAGTAGCCGCACACCGCCAGGACGAAGCCGCCCGCCACCACGAACGAGCCGGCGATCACGTGCGGGACCTGGGCCAGCGCGGTGGAGTTGGTCAGCACCGCCCACAGGTCGGTCATCCTGGCCTTGCCGTCCACGACCTCGTAGCCGACGGGGTGCTTCATCCAGGCGTTGGCCGCGAGGATGAAGTAGGCCGACAGGTTGGACCCGATGGCCGCCGCCCAGATGGTCGCCAGGTGCGCCCTTTTCGGCAGCCGGTCCCAGCCGAAGATCCACAGGCCCAGGAACGTGGACTCCATGAAGAAGGCCAGCAGCGCCTCCATGGCCAGCGGCGCCCCGAAGACGTCGCCGACGAACGTGGAGTACTCGCTCCAGTTCATCCCGAACTGGAACTCCTGCACGATGCCGGTGACCACGCCCATGGCGAAGTTGATCAGAAACAGCTTGCCGAAGAACTTCGTGAGCTTCAGGTACTGCTCGTTGCCCGTGCGGTGCCAGGCCGTCTGCAGGCCGGCGACGAAGATGCCCAGGCCGATGGTCAACGGTACGAACAGAAAGTGGTACACGGTGGTCACCCCGAACTGCCACCGCGCAAGATCAAGTGCGTCCATCTTCCCCGTCGTCTCCCTGAGCTCTACACGCTGTAGTACATCTACCCAAAGTAGTACTACAAGCTGTAGAGCATCGCGATGCGAGCTTGGTCACATCGTCTGTGCTGGTTGCCCTGTCGAGGATCGCGCGCGGAGGCCCGCCGCCGCGTCACCCGCCCGGCTGATCGTCGCGTACACCGCCCGGCGGAGTCAGCACGGAGTCAGCGCGGGAGTGCCGCCTCCAGGTACGCCTGGAGGTCGCCCAGCTCGTAGCCGCGGCGCTTGATCTTGTTCACCAGGACGCGGAAGTCCCTGGCCAGGTTGGGCCGGAAGTGCAGGAGCAGGATGTCGCCCGGGCGCAGCTTCTTGTCGGGCACCTGGTAGGCGATCTTGCCGCCCGGCTGGACGGTGGCGGTCCACAGCAGCACGGCCGACATGCCGCAGCTCTTGGCGGCCCTGAGGGTGTCGGTGTTGTAGTTCCCGAACGGCGGCCTGAACAGGGTGGGCCGCGTGCCGACCTCCTTGGCGATCAGCTTCGACGCGCCGCAGAGCTCGCCGCGCTGGGCGGGGTAGGCGAGCAGGCGCAGGTTCGGGTGGGTGAGAGTGTGATTCTCGACCGGTACGCCGGCGTCGCGAAGCTGCCGGAAATATCCCCATTTACCGGCGCCCACGTAGCGGGCCTCGCCGCCCGACTCGTCCGGGGTGCCCTTCGCCTCGACGGCGTCGCGCATGGCGAAGGCGGTGATCGGGATGCGCTGGTCGCGTACCTGCCTGACGAAGCCGGGGTCCTGCTCCCAGCCGTCGTCGATGGTCAGGAAGACGACCTTGCGCCTGGTCGGGATCGAGCTGATCACCGGCGGGAGGCCGCCGGTGCGGGGGATCGGGCGCACCTCGCCCTTGCGCGGCTTGACACCTGGCGGCCCCGTCTCCACGGGGCTCTTCGCCGGTGCGGGAGTCGTGGACGCCCTGGGTGCGGGGCTCGACGAAGCGGTCCCCGCCGGGGCGCACGCGGCCAGCGACAGAACGCACGCCACGCCGATCACCCGGTGTCCCCTGAACATGGGGCACCATCTTGCCAGCCTTCATGAGGTGTTGCCCTTATCCGCGCGCCCTGCGCTGCCTAAAGTGGCGGCATGAAACTGGCGGGCAGCGCCGAGATCGGCGTGGACAGGCAGCGGGTGTGGGCGGCGCTCAGGGACCCGGAGGTGCTGGTGCGCACCCTGCCGGGGTGCGAGCGGCTGGAGGAGACGGGGCCGGACGCGTACCGCATGACGATCAACGCGGGGGTGGGCTCAATCAAGGGCGTCTATCAGGGAGAGGTGGCGCTGTCCGACCCGCTGGAGCCCGAGAGCTTCACGCTCAAGGCACGCGGGCAGGGCGCGCCGGGGACCGTGGACGCCACCGTCCTCGTGCGGCTGAGCGAGCACGACGGCGGGACGCGGGTGGACTACGAGGCCGAGGCCGTGGTCGGCGGGATGATCGGCGGGGTGGGGCAGCGCATGCTCGGGTCGGTGGCCAAGCGGACGGCCGGCGAGTTCTTCTCGGCGGTGGAGCAGCACCTGACGGCGCCCGCCGCCCCCGACTTCGCCACCGAACTCGCCACAGCGCCCGCCGAGGTGCCCACCGAGGTGCCCACCGAGGTGCCCGCCGCGCGGGGCGGCGTGTACGAGCGGCCCCCCAAGCAGCACACCGAGACCCGCCCATGGGTGATGCTGGCGTCCTTCGGCATGGGCGCGGGCGTCGCGCTCGCCGGAGCCACCCTGGGCTGGCTGCTGGGACGCGGCTCACGCCGCCGCGGCGCATGAGGTTGATGGCCTCCTGGACCCTCGCGGAAAAGGATCTCCCGGCGTAGCGTGGCAATATGCGGCAGGCACACGCTGAAGACGCACGAACCGAGGCCAGGCGAGTCGTACGCAACCTCCTGGGCGAGGAGCGTCCGACAGCCGAGATACTGATCGGCGACGTGCGCCCCGTGCTCGGTGACGAGCGTACGGACCGCACGCTGGAGCTGGCCCTCGGCGCCCAGCTCACCAGGCGCTCGGCCGAGCTGGCCGCCATCGCCGCGCTGCTGGTCGGCACCCGCGAGCTGGGCGAGAGCTGGTGGTCCACGCCCAGGGGCGGCAAGCTGCCCGCGCCCGACGAGGTGGTGCGCACGGCCGTCGCCATCGAGCCGTGGACAGACCTGACCGCACTGGAGATGCTGGCCGCCTGGGTCTCCGACGACGCCGCCGACCAGATGTGGGGCGCGCCCGTCGCGCAGGTGGACCTCAACTCCTGGCAGGCGGAGGACCGCTTCGGCCTGCCGCCGGGCGTCAAGCCGGGCCAGCGCCTCGTCGTGCACTTCGACGCGGGCGGGCGGCTCGACGCGGTCGTCGCCCGCCGGGCCGACGAGGAGCTCGGCTCCAACCTCGACTTCCAGTCGCTGCGCTACTCCCGGCCCGCCGAGGCGCAGTGGAGCTGGGGGGTCGCGGCCGGGCTCGGGCCGCACCGGCTGCCGGGGGAGAGCCCCGACCCGTACGCCCGCGAGGTGCCCGCCGAGGCCGTCGAGATCCTGCGCTCGTGGGCGACGCGTCACGGCGCCTCGCCCGAGCAGCTCGGCGAGCGGTGGGCGACGGTGGGCGACGTGGTGGCCGCGATCGAGCGGGTCGACTGGATGTGGCGCAGCGGCGAGTGGTTCGGCTGGTGGCGGGGTGCTTCCGCGCTGGTGGACGAGTCGGCGTACCTGCCGTACCGGCTGGAGGAGCTGGCCGGCGGCTGAGATCCGGAATCCCGGTGGGCGCGGGCGGGTTGTCCACCGGTATGAAGGTCGAGATTTTTTCGGATGTCGTGTGCCCCTGGTGCTACATCGGGCATGCCCGGTTCGCCAGGGCCGCCGAGCGGTTCAGGGCCAAGGGCGGCACGATCGAGGTGACGATGCGGCCGTACCAGCTCAATCCGGACGCGCCGGTCGAGGGTGAGCCGCTGATCCCGGCGCTGGAGCGCAAGTTCGGCCCGAACGCGCGGCAGATGGTCGAGCGGGTCGTCGGCGCCGCCACCGACGAGGGGCTGGAGCTGAACTACGACAAGGCCGTCAACGCCGCCACGTTCGAGGCGCACCGCCTGATCGAGGTCGCCACCCGGCAGGGGCTCGGCGAGGAGATGGCCGGGCGGCTGTTTCGCGCGTACTTCGCCGAGGGGCGCAACGTGGCCGACCCGGGCGTGCTCGGCGAGCTCGCCGCCGAAGCAGGCGTGCGCGACTCCGGCGAGGGCGGCGACGAGGTGCGTGAGCAGCTCGCCAGGGCGCGCTCGCTGGGCATCTCCGGGGTGCCGCTGTTCCTGTTCGAGGGCAAGTACGCCGTGTCGGGCGCGCAGCCGGAGGACGCCTTCTCGGCCGCGATCGACGAGGTGGCGGAGCGTACCGGGCAGACGCCGATCACCCGGCTCGGCGCGCAGGGCGACGGGTGCGACGACGACGGGTACTGCGCGGTCTGACTGATTTCCCGGAATGGGAGAATCGCAGGGTGTCCAGTCGCAGCCTTGCCTACCTGCTCAAGCACGCCAACCAGCGCCTGTCCGACCTGATGGGGCCGGCGCTGGAGCCGTGCGGCATCGACGGGAGAGAGTTCGGGGTGCTGTCCGTGCTGGGCGGCTCCGAGCCGCTGTCACAGCTGGAGGCGGCCCAGCGGATGGGGATCGACCGGACGACCATGGTGGCCATGGTCGACGGGCTGGAGCGCAAGGGCCTCGTCGGGCGCCGGCCGCACCCCGCCGACCGGCGCAAGAACATCGTGGAGCCGACCGAGCGCGGCTGCGAGGTGCTCGCGGAGGCCAGACGGGTCGTGGCGGGCGTCGAGGAGGAGTTCCTGGCGCCGCTGCCCGAAGGCGACGCCAGGCTGTTCAGGGACGCCCTGGAGCTCCTGATCCCGCGCCGCTCAGGCGGCTGACCCCTCATCCGAGCTCATGACGCCCTCGCCGAGCTGGCCGGCGCGGTGGTGGCGGCGGCAGAGCACCTGGTAGCGCACGGGCGCGTCGTCGGTGTCCCCGATCACGACCTGCTCGCCCGTACGCGCCATCGTCCCGCCCACGATCCTGGCGTTGAGCTGCCCTGGACGCCCGCACCAGCACAACACCTCGACCTGCAGCCGGCACACCTCGTCGGCCAGCTCGAACAGCCGCTGCGCCGCCGGGAACATCACCGACCTGAAGTCGGAGGCCAGCCCGAACGCGTAGACGTCCACGCCGTAGGCGTCCACCAGGTCGGCGAGCTGCTCGATCTGCTCGACGGTGTAGAAGCAGGCCTCGTCGCAGATGAGGTAGTCGACGCGGTCGTGCGCGGTCACCAGCCGTACGAGGTCGAGGGAGTCCTCCACCTCGATCGCCTCCAGCCCGAGCCCGATCCGGCTGGTGAGTTTCGGCCCGCCCGATCGGTCGTGCTTGGTCAGCACCAGGCCGCGCCTGCCCTGCCGTCCGTGGTTGTAGTTCATCTGCAGCGCCAGGGTGGACTTCCCGCAGTCCATGGGGCCGAAGTAGAACTTCAGTACGGCATCTCGAGCGCTGGACGGCGCGGCAGACAAGGCAGACAGTTCGGTCACGGGCCGTCAGCTTAGTGGCTTGGCTTGTTCCATGACCTCGTGGGACATTTCTCCCCTGTAGTTGTTCAGGAGGAATCTGTGGTCACCGACAAACCACCGTCCGAGCCGTCGCCGCTCGATGGGTTGATGAGGCAGGACGATCTCACGGCGGCCCAGGCGGACGCCACCCGCTGGCGTTACGGCTTCCTGGTCGTGGTGGCGGGCATCATCGCGCTGCTCATCGCGTTCGGCGCCGCCGTGTTCGCCACGGGGGAGCTCGCCGCGCTGTTCGCCGGTGTGGCGGGGGTGATCGGTACCATCATCGGGGCTTACTTCGGAGTCCAGGCCGGCCAGTCGGGCAAGGCCAGGGTGGAGGCCGAGCTGGCCAGGACACAGGAGATGGTGGTGCGCCTGGCGGCGTACGTGGGCCCCACGAACGCGCCCCGAGTCATCGACGAAGTGCTCGGCCGTCGCCGGAGCTGAGGAGCCATGCGTAGCGTGCGTATCGGAGTGGACACCGGAGGAACCTTCACCGACGTCGTGGCGGTGGACGAGGAGACCGGTGAGATCCACACCACGAAGACCCCCTCGACCCCGGCGAACCCGGCCGACGGCTTCCTGGCGGGCGTCGAGAAGCTCGGGCGGCTGGACGTCGCCGCCATCGTGCACGGCACCACGGTGGCCACGAACCGGCTCCTGGAGGACCGGATCCAGAACCTGGGCTTCATCACGACCGAGGGGTTCGAGTTCGTCCTGGAGATCGCCAGGCAGAGCGTGCCCGACGGCTACGGCAACTCCTACTTCTGGGTCAAGCCGCCCAGGATCGTTCCCGTGCACCAGGTCAAGACCGTCGGCGGGCGGCTCGACCACCTCGGCAACGAGGTGCGGCCGTTCTCCGACGAGCAGGCCGTGGAGGTGGCCCGCTGGTTCAGGGCCAGGGGCATCACCGCGATCGGGGTCTGCTTCCTGCACTCCTACGCCAACCCCGAGCACGAGCGCCGCATGCGCGAGGTGCTCTGGCGCGAGCACCCCGATGCGGTGATCTCGCTGTCCAGCGACGTGCTGCGGGAGTACCGCGAGTACGAGCGCTCGGTCACCACCCTCGTGGACGCCGCCGTCAAGCCCGCCATGCGCAGCTACATCGCGACCCTGTCGAACCGGCTCGGCATGCCGTTCTCGGTGATGAAGTCCAACGGCGGCGTGCTGTCGGCCCGCGAGGTCGTCAACCAGCCCATCACCACCGTCCTGTCGGGACCGGCGGCGGGCGCGCTGGGCGCGGCGCTGATCGCCTCCACCGCCGGCCACGAGTCGGTGATCACCCTGGACGGCGGCGGCACCTCGACCGACGTGGCCGTGGTGATCGACGGCGAGCCCTCCATCACCACCGAGGGAGCCGTCGGCCGCTACCCGTGCAAGATCCCGATGATCGACATCATCACGGTCGGAGCGGGCGGCGGCTCGGTCGCCTGGATCTCGCCCGAGGGCACGCTAAAGGTGGGGCCCCGCTCCGCCGGCGCCGACCCGGGCCCCCTCTGCTACGGCAAGGGCGGGACCGAGGTGACGGTGACGGACGCGCACGTGTTCCTCGGCCGGATCCCGCCGCACCTGCTCGGCGGGGAGATCCCGCTGGACGTGGAGGCCGCCGGGACCGGGGTCAAGGCCCTGGCCGACAAGCTCGGCCTCACCCCGGAGCGCACGGCGACCGGCATCCTGGAGATCAGCGCCTTCAACCAGAGCAACGCGATCAGGCAGCTCACCGTCAAGCGCGGGCTGGACGTGCGGGACTTCCCGCTGGTCACGTTCGGCGGGTCGGGGCCGCTGCTGGCGTGCCGGCTGATCGACATCCTCGGCCTGCCGTCGGTGATCGTGCCGCGCGATCCGGGCAACGTCTCGGCGTTCGGGCTGCTCACGGTGGACGTCAAGAACGACTACGTGCGGACGTACGTCACCCGCGACCTCTCGCTCGGCAAGGCCGTGGAGATCTTCCACGACCTGGAGCATCAGGCGGGCGAGGCACTCGACCGCGAGGGCTTCGACGACCCGGTCTACCAGCGCAGCGCCGACCTGCGGTACTACGGCCAGGCCTACGAGGTGCGCGTGCCCGCCCCCGCCGGGGAGATCGACGACGACTGGCACGCCGAGGTGATCTCGCGCTTCCACGACGCCCACGAGAAGCTGTACGGCTACGCCTACCGCGACGACCCTCGGCACGGCGTCGAATGGGTGAACCTGCGCGTCTCCGGCATCGGCCCGATCAACCGCCCGGTCATCCGCCGCCTGGACAAGGCCGGCGAGGGCGCCACGTCGGTGCGTCCCGTGCACTTCGACGAGACCCGCGACACCCCGATCCACCAGCGCGCCGCCCTCGGCCCCGGCGCCACGGTGCAGGGGCCGGCGGTGATCGAGGAGTACGGCTCGACGATCCCCGTCCACCCTGGCTTCACCGCCAAGCTCGACGAATACGGAAATGTGGAGATAAGCCGTGACTGATCCCATCCTGGTGGAGATCGTCGAAGGGACCCTCGCCTCCGTCGAGAAGGAGGTCGAGACCGCCATCGCCCGCACGGCCCGCTCGCCGATGATCCGCGACGCGCACGACTTCCGCGCGGGCATCCACGACGTACGGCTGCGCAAGCTCACCGGCCGCTCCTACAGCGCGCTCGTCCAGCCCGTCGTGCGCGACTTCCCGATCGAGACCATGAAGCCGGGCGACGTCTACTTCCACAACGACGTCTACCTGTCAGAAGGCGGCATCGGCCACCTGCCCGACCTGTGCGTCACCGTCCCGGTCTTCCACGAGGACTCCGTGGTGGCCTTCGTGCAGGCGTTCGGCCACCACGACGACATCGGCGGCTCGGTGCCCGGCTCCATGCCGTCCCACGCCCGCTCGGTCTACGAGGAAGGGCTGATGGTCCCGCCGATCAAGCTGTGGGACCAGGGCGTGCCCAACGAGGCCGCGCTGCGCATCATGACCCGCAACTCCCGCATGCCCGACAGCCTCGCCGGCGACCTCGACGCCGAGTGCTCGGCCTGCCTCATGGGCGCGCGGCGGCTCGGCGAGCTGTTCGAACGGTACGGCAAGCAGGCCGTCGAGGAGTGCTTCGACGCGATCATCGGCAAGACGACCGAGACGTTCCGCAGGGAACTGCTGGCCAAGATCCCCGAAGGCTCGTACGTGTGGGAGGACTACGCCGAACACGACGGCGTCGACGAGCCCCGCCTGCACGCCCAGCGCATCACCCTCACCGTCGACCACGCCGCCGACGCGCCCCTGACCATCGACTTCACCGGCACCTCACCCCAGGCCAAGGGCCCCATCAACCACGCCGGTGACTACGCCGACGGCGTGTTCCTCAAGAAGTGGCTGGCCCCCGTCCTGCGCAACCTGGCCGACACCCCGGAACGCATGGCCGAACTGGACGTCAACGAGGGAGTGGTGCCCCTCATCAAAATGATCTTCCCCGAGAAGGGCACCCTCCTCACCCCCGTCTTCCCCGCCCCGACCAACGCCCGAACGTTCGTCATCCTCCGCCTTCTCGGCGTCCTCGCCGGCGTCCTGGCCAAGGCCACCGGCGGCCGCATGCCCGCCGACCAGGAGACCATCCGCTACACGGGCGTGTACGGCGCCGACGCCGACGGGCAGCAGTACCTCATGCGCGAAGTGCTCGGCGGCGGCTCAGGCGGACGCTGGTACGCCGACGGGGAGGACACCATCCACGTGGTGCCCGACTCCCGCAACATCCCCGTCGAGTTCGCCGAGGCCCGCTGGCCGTTCCGGGTCGAACGCCTCGCCCTGGCCTGCGACTCGGGCGGGCCGGGCATGTACCGGGGCGGGCTCGGCTACGACAAGCACATCCGGATGCTGCGCGACGCCTCGTACATGTCGATCGCCGACCGCTCCATCCTGTCCTGCTGGGGCGTCAACGGCGGGCTCGCCGGACGGCCGTTCCGGGTCGAGATCGCGGGCAAGGAGATGGAAGGGCTGGTGGACGACCACCAGGTGCAGGCCGGCGACCTCATCAGGATCCGCACCACCGGCGGGGGCGGGTGGGGGTCGCCGTACGACCGGGATCCCCGGGCGGTGGCCGCCGACGTGCGGGACGGGAAGGTGTCCATCGCGGGGGCGCTGGGGGATTACGGGGTGGTGCTGGACGGGGATCGGATCGATGAGCGGGGGACGGCGGAGCTGCGGGCGCGGTTGCGGCCGCCGGGGGATCGGTTCTTCGATCGGGGGCCGGGGTACGCGAGGCTTTCGGGGGGGAGGGGGTATGCGGAGGTGGACGAATTGTGAGGAGTTGAACACGCTTCGTATTCGGGAGGGCTAGCATGATCCCTCGTGATCCTCCCGTTCTCGGCTTATGTCGATGAGTCCATGGTGCTCGCGAGAAGCGTTTATCTGCTGGCGGCGGTGCTGGTAGCACCGCACCAGGCCGATCGTTACCGTGCCGAGCTGCGCGCTCTGCTGCTGCGCAGGCAGCCCCGCTTGCACTGGCGTGACGAGAATGACAAGCGTAGAACCCAGCTCGTCGAGGCGATCGCGGCGTTGCGACCCTCAGGCATCGTTGTGGCCGGGTCCCGTCTCGACCCGAAGCGACAGGAACGGGCTCGCCGGAAGTGCATGCAGTGCTTGCTTTGGGAACTGGGCGACCACCATGTGGTGGACGTGGTCTTTGAACGCCGGGACCGCGAGCTCGACCAGAGGGATCACGAGCTGGCGGTCGCTCTCAAGGGTCGTCACTCGATACCGCCCAGGTTGCAGCTGTCGTGGTGCGATCCCAAGTCCGAGCCGCTGCTGTGGCTGCCGGACATCATCGCTGGAGCGAAGTCGCTTGCCGAGCGCGGTGACGACAGGTTCTGGAGTCAGCTGGAGGTCAATATGCTCGTGCACAGCGTGGAAATCCGCTGAAAAGCGCGAAGCCCGGGCTCCTGTCAATTCCGGCAGTACACCCGGGCCCACTTCCATCCCCCCCGCAGGAGGGCGGCCTGCTCTTACTGTACCCGGCCGCACACGATAAGTCACCCCGAATGCGCCTCGTCGAAGCTCGCGAAATACGTAGCCGCCATGTCCTCATCCCCATGCCCCCCAGCCTCCGCCCGCCGGAGCCTCTCCCCGGCCGCCGCCACCACATCCAGCCGCACCCCCGCCCCCTCACCGGCCTCCCGGATCAGCCGCGTGTCCTTCTCCGCGTTGCGCACGGTGAAGGACGGCGCGAAGTCGCCTGACAGGATGGCCGCCGCCTTGGCCTGGAAGTAGGCGCTGTCCATCGGCCCCCCGCCGATGACCTGCCGCACCAGGTCCGGGTCGAGCCCGAGCCCCCGGGCGAGCGACAGCGCCTCGGCCACCACGGCCGTCAGCGAGATGCCGTAGCTGACGGTGGCCATCTTGAGCCGCGTGCCGGCCCCCGCGTCGCCGAGCCAGAGCGTCCGCTGCCCGAGCGCCCCGAACACCGGCTCCAGCGCTTCCCGCGCCGACGAGGGGCCGGAGGCGAGGATGACGAGCGTGCCCTGTTCGGCGGGCTGCCGGGTGCCCTGGACGGGCGCGTCCACGAACGTGAGCCCGTGCTCGGCGGCCAGCGCCGACAGCCGGTCCACGGCGGCCACGCCGACCGTGCTCATCTGCGCCCACACCTGCCCCGCCCTGAGCCCAGGGGCGGCGGCCGTGACGGCCTCGTGCACGGCGTCGCCGTCGCTCAGCATGGTGACGACCACGTCGGCGCCCTCGACGGCCTCGGCGGGGGAGTGCGCGACGGCCGCGCCGTCCGCCTCCAGCGGGAGGGCCTTGTCCCTGGTACGGTTCCACGCCGTCACCCGCATGCCGGCCCTGGCCAGGTTCCGGCCCATGGGCAGCCCCATGAGCCCCGTTCCGAGTACTGCGACAGAAGTCATGCCCCCACCGTACGATCAGCGCATGGGCCCCGAACGGATCATGGCGGTGCGGCACGGCGAGAGCGAGGCCAACCTGGCGCACCGGCAGGCGGGCGAGACGCCCCTGGTCTACGAGCGGGGCGACGACGAGGTGACGCTGACGGAGCTGGGCAGGGCGCAGGCGGCGGCGCTCGGCGGGCTGCTGGCGGCCCTGCCGGGGGACGAGGCGCCCGAGCTGGTGTGGTGCTCGCCGTACCTGCGCGCGCTCGACACCTGGAAGCTGGCCCAGGAGGCGTGGGGTGCGGGGCCGCTGCCGGTGACCGTGGACGGGCGGCTCAGGGATCAGGAGGCGGGCGCGTTCGCGCAGCTCAACCTGGCGGCGATCAGGGAGCGGCACCCAGGGGAGCTGGCGCGGCGCGAGGCGGAGGGCGCCTACGCGTTCCGTCCGCCCGGCGGCGAGTCGCTGGCCGACGTTGTGGTGCGGCTGCGCGGGTTCCTGCGCGACCTGGACGGGCGGGCGAGCGGGCGGCGGGTGCTGATCGTCGCGCACGACTCGGTGGTGCTGGCGCTGCGTCACGTGCTCGACGGGCGGCCGGACGCGGAGCTGGCGGCCGTGCTGGAGTTCGCACCGGTGCTGAACGCCTCAGTGTCCGTGTGGCGCGCCGGCGAGCTGCTCAGCTTCAACGACGTCGGCCACCTCACGTCGTAAGTGAGGCCGCCTCACGTCGTGACCACCAGGTCGGCCCGTTCCCGGGTGTGGTCGGCGGCGAACCAGGCCCGTTCGGCCGTGAACCACTCGCGCCAGCGCGGCTCCAGCGCGGCGCCGTCGCGGGCCAGGACCCGCGCCAGGCGCACCGGCTCGGCGGCCTCCACCCAGACGGTGTACGCGAGCAGCTCCGCCACCGAGGCCCGAGCCGTCCCGACGCCCTCGATGACCAGGACGGGCGCGACGGGCACGGCCACCTGCTCGGCGTAGGCCTCCCGCACCCAGTCGTACCTGCGGAAACCTCCGGGGAGCCCGCGTTGGAGCGGGCGCAGCACCTGGGACTCCAGGGCGTGGAACCAGCCGCCGGGCCCCGCCTCCCACGGCACGGGGAAGTCGTCGCTGTGGATCACCTGGCAACCCAGCTCCGCCGCCAGCCGTCCCGAGAAGGTCGTCTTGCCCGATCCGGCGGGCCCGTCCACGGCCACCAGCCGGACGGGGCCGCAGGAGGGGCGCAGCCGGGAAATGCGAGAGGCCAGGTCTTTCACCGACCCAGGGTAGGTGACGGGAGACGCCCGCCTGAGAGAATGTGCTTTCACCCCGAACGCAAGCAGGAGGTTGGATCTTGCTCGGACCCCTCGGTGACATCGTCGTGCTCGATCTGTCCAGGGCCCTGGCGGGGCCGCACGCCGCGCAGATGCTCGGTGACCTGGGCGCTCGGGTGATCAAAGTCGAGCATCCGGACGGGGGCGACGAGTCGCGCGGCTGGGGGCCGCCGTTCGTCGGGCCGGATCACGATATTTCGACTTACTTCCTGGCGGCCAACCGCAACAAGCAGTCCATCGCCGTCGACCTCAAGTCCGCCGAGGGCAAGCAGCTCATCGAGCGTCTCGTACGCCAGAGCGACGTCCTCGTGGAGAACTTCCGCACCGGCGTGCTCGACCGCCTCGGCTTCACCGTCGAGCGCCTGCACGAGCTCAACCCGCGCCTGGTCGTCCTGTCGATCACGGGTTTCGGCCATGACGGGCCCGAGGGCGGCCGTCCGGGCTACGACCAGATCGCTCAGGGCGAGGGCGGCCTGATGTCGCTGACCGGCCCCTCGCCCGACGAGCCGTACCGCGTCGGCGCCTCCATCGGCGACCTGCTGGCCGGCATGTACGGCGCGTACGGCGTCGTCGCCGCGCTGCACGAGCGCGCCCGCACCGGCAAGGGCCGGGTCGTGCGCACCTCGCTGCTCGCCGCGATCACCGGCGTGCACTCCTACCACGGCACCGCCTGGACGGTCGGCGGCAAGGTGCCCGCCGCGGGCGGCAATCACCACGCCTCCATCGCCCCCTACGGCGCCTTCCGCTGCTCCGACGGCATGCTGCAGATCGCCGCCGCCAACGACGGCCAGTGGCGCAAGGTCGCCGCGCTCCTCGACCTCGACCCTGAGCAGCCCCGCTACGCCACCAACCGCGACAGGTTCGCCCACCGCGACGAGCTGATCGCCGACATGGAGAAGGCCCTGGCCGCGCACGACCGCGACCACTGGCTGGCGAGGCTGGCCGGGGCGGGCGTGCCCGCGGGCGCGATCAGGACGCTCGACGAGGTCTACGCGTGGGAGCAGACCCGCTCGCAGGGCCTGGTCGTCGAGGTGGAGCACCCGGTGCTGGGCACGATCGAGCTGCCGGGCCCGCCGCTGCGCTTCGACGGGCTGACCGGGTTCGAGCACACCGCGCCGCCCGCGCTCGGCCAGGACGGCGAGGCCGTGCTCGGCTGGCTGGAGGAGCGCGAAAGATGATCGCGAACAGGCGGCACCGGCCGGGGCGCTCATGCGTCAACATTGCAACGTTGGCTGACCTCTAGGGAGCGATAGTGAGCCGTCCGGACGCGCGCACACTGATCGAAACGATCCTCGACCGGGGGTCGTGGAAGTCGTGGGACGCGCCGCCCGCCGATCCGGCCGAGCCCGGCTCCTCCTACGCCGACGAGCTGGCCGCGGCCCGCGTCAAGTCCGGCTACGACGAGGCCGTGATCACCGGCGAGGGGCTGCTCGACGGGCGCAGGGTGGCCGTCGCGGCGTGCGAGTTCTCGTTCATGGCGGGCTCGATCGGGGTGGTGGCGGCCGAGCGGTTCGTGACCGCGGCCGAGCGGGCCACCCGCGAGCGGCTGCCGCTGCTGGCGCTGCCCGCCTCGGGTGGCACACGCATGCAGGAGGGCGCGCTCGCGTTCGTCCAGATGGTGAAGATCACCGCGGCGATCCAGGCGCACCGGGCGGTCGGCCTGCCGTACCTGGTGTATCTGCGGCACCCGACGACCGGCGGGGTGTTCGCGTCCTGGGGGTCGCTCGGGCACGTCACGGTGGCCGAGCCGGGAGCGCTGATCGGGTTCCTGGGGCCGCGGGTGTTCGAGTCGCTGCACGGTTACACGTTCCCCGAGGGCGTCCAGGTGGCGGAGAACCTGCACGGCAAGGGCCTGCTCGACGCGGTGGTCTCGGCCGAGGAGGCGCGGGAGGTGGCGGTCAGGGCGCTGACCGTGCTCGCCGCCGACCGCTCGGCCATCGAGGCGGGCGAGCCGCCCGAGGAGGACCTGCGGCCGGTGGAGGCGTGGGAGGCGATCACCCGGTCCCGGCGTGACGACCGGCCTGGCGTACGTACGCTGCTCAAGCTCGCCGCCACCGAGGTGACGCCGCTCAGCGGCACCGGGGAGGGCAAGAACGAGCCGGGGCTGCTGCTGGCGCTGGCCAGGTTCGGCACCGCGCCGGCGGTGGTGCTCGGCCAGGACCGGCGGCTGCAGCGCACCAACTCACCGCTCGGCCCGGCCGGGCTGCGGGTGGCCAGGCGCGGCATGCGGCTGGCCGCCGAGCTGGGGCTGCCCCTGGTCACCGTGATCGACACGGCCGGGGCCGACCTGTCGAAGGCGGCCGAGGAGGGCGGGCTGGCCGCCGAGATCGCCCGCTGCCTGGCCGAGCTGCTCACGCTCGACGCGCCGACCGTCTGCCTGCTGCTCGGCGAGGGCGCGGGCGGCGCGGCGCTGGCGCTGCTGCCCGCCGACCGGGTGCTGTGCGCGCAGCACGCCTGGCTGGCGCCGCTGCCGCCCGAGGGCGCCTCCGCCATCCTCTACCGCTCGGTCGACTTCGCCCCCGAGATCGCCCAGGCGCAGCACATCCGCGCCACCGATCTGCGCCGCGACGGCATCGCCGACCGGGTGATCCCCGAGCTGCCCGACGCCGCCTACGAGCCCAGGCAGTTCTGCGAGAGGGTGGGGCGGGCGCTGGAGTACGAGATCGCGGGGCTGCTGCGGGTGAGCCCGGCCGACCGCTTCGCGGCCCGCCAGGCCCGTTACCGCAACCTGGGCTAGTACTTCCAGAGCTGCCGGCCGCCGGCGTCGAAGCCCTTGACGACCATGCCCGCCGACAGGTCGCCGCCCTCGGGGATCCGGGCGGCGAACAGCGTCACGCCCTGCCCGAACCGGTCGGGCACGGCCTCGGCGGTGCCGGTGAGGCCGTTGGAGGTGACCAGCTCGACCCTGGCCGTGCCGGCGGGCGCGTAGCCGTACCAGGTGTCCTTACCGCGCCCCCACCGCACCGGCTGGTCCGGGCCGAGCAGGTCGCTCAGCTTCTCACCGGGCAGCGGCCCGGGCAGCGACGTCTCCACCTGGCCGCCCTCGAAGAAGGCCAGGCAGGAGGGCTCGGCCACGACGGCGCTCACGCCCGCCGCCAGTCGCTGGCGCTCGACGCTCACGGCTCTGCGCCCGCAGGTTCTGTCCGGCTCCGGATGCCGCTCCAGCGGCCCGTCCTGCGGCTGCAGGGTGAAGGCCGCGACGGTCACGTCGCCGTACGGGATCGTGAGGTGCCAGATGGGGGCCGGGGCGCCCGTGCCGCGCAGGAACGCGGCCTCCACCCGGCGCCCGTCGGAGAGCACCGCCGTCACCGACTTCCACTCCTCGTGAGCGACCCCGAGATAGGTGACGGTGCCCGGGTCCGGCAGGTACGTGGTCACCTTGTGCGCGGAGAAGGGGTAGTCCAGGCGGGCGCCCGAGCACAGCGTGCCGGCCCCGGAGAACAGGCCCGACCTGCACAGAGTGAAGGCGTCGCCGCGACCGCCCTTCATGTTGATCCTGGCGAACCAGGCGCGCACCGGCTCGGCGGAGCCCTCGGTGCCCGGGATGGTCATCACCTCGCCGACCGGCTGGAAATTCTCCGTGCTCGAAGCCTCGTCGCGCCAGATCTCCGCACCGGACGCGTCGTAGGCGACCGTCGTGAAGCGGCCCGGCGGGCTCGCGGCCGGGTCCTCCACGGCGAACAGCCTGAGCCCCAGGTTCCACCGATCAGGCGTGGCCCCGGTCTCCGCCGTCGTCCCGTCGGCGAAGACGAAGCCGACCTTGGCCACGTTCTCGCGGGCCAGACCCATGATCGCGTCCCCGCCCCGCATCACGGACACCGGCTCGTTCAGCACGGCGGCGCTGGAAACCAGGTGCGCGCCCTGCCGGGTCCAGAGGATCATGGTGACCTGCGCCGACCGCCTCGCGTGCGCGGTGACGCCGGCGGGCAGCTCCAGGGCCGGGCCGAGATCCTCGCCCGCCTCCTGCCCCTCCATCAGGGCGCGCGGCGACGACCCGATCGCCCTGCCCTCGCCGTCCGCGAGCTCGATCGCCGACACCGCGTGCCGGGCGGGATAGGTCACGGTCCAGATCGCGTACGGCGCCCCGGCCGGCCTCAGCAGCGTGCCGGGGAAGCGCTGCCCGTCACCGGCCACCCCGGTGACCCCGCCGACGTCCCGCACCGCCACGCCCCAGTCCATCGCGGTCTCCGCCCCGCCGCGCAGGGTGCTGCCGGCGAACCAGGCCTCCGCCCCCGCCTCCTCCTCCGTGACGGCGGAGCAGTTCCCGTCCGCCTGCGCGCCCGCGCGCTCCAGCACGAAGCAGAGCTCGGGATGGCCTGCCCGCGCCTTGGCGAACCAGAGCCGCAGCGGCTTGCCCTCCGTCGGGTTGGCCACGCTCACCTGCTCACCGGCCGGCGTCCTGTCCCGCATGAGCTGCTGGTAGACGGCGTCGGTGTCGGCCGCGGTGTTCCTGCCCAGGCCCCCGTCGAGCAGGACGGGAACGAACACGGCCAGCAGCGCCACCGGCAGCGCCGCGGCGGCCAGGCGCAGCGCCAGGTACCGGCGCGGTCGGCGTTCACGCACCCGCAGCCAGGCGTCAGGGCTGGTCTCGAAGGTCCTGGCCCGGGCGTCGAACGCGGCCCGCAGGCGCTCTTCCAGATCATTCACCGTTCCTCCTCCTTCAGCGCCCTGCCCAGGGCCGCCAGCGCCCGGCTGGCGTGGGTCTTCACCGATCCGGGCGAGACGCCCATCGCGTCGGCGATCTCGCGCTCCGACAGGTCCAGCCAGTACCGCAGGACGAGTGCCTCGCGCTGGCGGCGCGGTAAACGGCTCACGGCCGCGAGCAGCTCGCGGTGCTCCTCGGAGACGAGCACGGTGTGCTCGCTGCTGCGGACGGGCTCGGGAGGGTCGGGACGGCGCAGCCTGATGAGGCGCAGGTGCCGCAGGCGGTTGCGGGTCAGGTTGCAGTCGGTGGCGCGGAGATAGGCCATCGCGGCCCCGTCGTCGCGCAGCCGCCGCGAGTGCAGCCGGGCGAACGCCTCCTGGGCGATGTCCTCAGGATCGTCCGCGCCGAGCAGCCCGGCCAGGCGTACCAGGGAGTGGTACTGGGCCGCGAACAGCTCGGCGAACGACGGCTGCGCCATGGTCGCTGTTTCGGTCACATCCCTTAGGACACGCGGACGCGCCGATCGTTGACTAAGGGACCGGAATCCTTTCGACGCGGATGGAGAAGACCTCCTCGCGGGGCACCACGACCTCGTACGCGCCGTGGTCGACCATCCAGTAGCCGAGCGCCTCGGCCTTCATCCCGCTGTGCCCGGTGTAGGCGATGTGCAGGCCGTCGTCGTCCTCGTCGAGCACGATGCACGGCTCGCCGCCGAACGCGCCCACCGTGCGGATCAGCACCAGCCACTCGACCTGTGAGCGGGGCACCACCCGCCGCCAGTAGCCGGAGGCGGACTCGAAGCCCTCCAGCTTCTCCTCGCTGAACAGCACGACCTGGTCGTTGTCGGGGCCGAGCGCGGCCGGCAGGGTGTGCTCGCCGAAGCGGGCCACGAAGCCGGAGGCGACCGGCGCGATCTCGTCGCTCATGCGGCCGGCCGCCAGGTCAGCCCGTCGTACTCGGCGTAGGGCCGCTCGCCCTCGCCGGTGACGTGCACGATCTCCGCCCCGGCCGGGATCGGCATCGGAACGGTGTGGAACTGGGGCACCACGTGCTCCGACGACGTGGTGAACCCGTTGCCCGCGAACGGCGGCGCGTCGCTCCAGTCGCCGCCCATGTGCGGCCCGTACGGCACCGCGTAGGTGTCGACGTCGCGGGCGAACCAGCGCATCATGTACAGCTCCGGCACCTCGGCGAACAGCTCGGACCCGTCGAAGGACAGGTCGAGCCCGTAGTAGAGGGCCTCAGGGGTGGTCAGCCTGACACAATCCTGCACCCGGTAGACGTAACCCGAGATGACCGTGCGCTTGCCCGACAGGTATGGCACGAGCAGACGCGGCGGGACCACCTTCTGCATCTGCGTTCCGCTCACAGTCCTACTTTACGATCGCTTGACCCTCGGATGGACCGCGCGGGGGTCACAGCACCCGGTGTTCGAGGCACGGCAGCGTCGCCCTGGCGGTGGCCGTCCACTCCTCGTCCACCTCGACGATCCGCACGCCGGGGCCGGTGCCCAGGTCGGAGCGCACCACGCCGAGCGGGTCGACCAGCATGCTGCGGCCCACCCCGAAGCCGTCGGACGACTCGGCCGGGTTGGGCGCCTGGCCGACGGCGGCCGTCCACATGGTGTTCTCCAGCGCCCGCGCCCTGACGAGGGTCACCCAGTGGTCCTCCTTGAGCGGCCCCGAGCCCCAGGCGGCGATCACCGCGAACAACTCGGCTCCCTGGTCGACCAGCGCCCTGGCCAGCTCGGGGAAACGGATGTCGTAGCAGGTGATCAGCCCGACCCTGACGCCCGCCAGCTCCACCACGGCCGGCTCGGCGCCGGGCGCCACCAGGTCGGACTCCTTCGCGCCGAACGAGTCGAACAGGTGGATCTTCCGGTACGCCGCCCTGATCTCGCCCTGACCGTCGATCGCCACCGCTGTGTTGTGCACGCGATCCTCCCCGGGCTCGAACACGCCCGCGATCACCGCCAGCCCGTGCTCGCGGGCCGAGTCGGCCAGCCCCGACACGAACGGCCCGTCCAGCGGCTCGGCCAGCGTGGTGATCCGCCGGCCGTACCGGGTCAGCGTGGCCTCGGGAAAGATCGCCAGATCGGCGCCTTCGGCGGACGCGAGTGCTTCCCTGACCCTCTTGAGGTTCGTGGACGGGTCAGGGGACACCGGGATCTGGCAGAGGGCGATTCTCGTCACGGCCCGACTTTAACCGGTTGGGCACCAGTCGAAACCAGGTCAGGCACCGCCATATCCATTCGAGCGGGCCGTACCTGAAGTTCACCAGCCACCACCTGCTGAACAGCACCTGCGCGAGCAGCGTGACCGCCGCCAGCCCGACGACCGACCACCGGGTGCGGTCCGACTCCAGCAGCGGCAGCGCCAGGACGATGACGGCGGTACCGGAGACGTAGTTCGTCAGCGCCATCCTGCCCAGCGGCTCCAGCACCGCCGACAGCCACGGCTGCAGGATCAGCAACAGCCCCAGCGAGTACGCCGCCGCGCCCGCCAGCGCGGCCACGCTGTAGACGGTCCAGTCGTTGGTGCTCGCCCACGCCATCGTCAGCAGCACGGAGGCCAGGGCGGTGACCGCGAACGCGGGCAGCAGCAGCGACCTCGGCGGCCGTAGCTGCCACAGGCCCATGCCGACCAGGAACAGGCCGGGGATCAGCAACGGCCCGCCGCCCACCCCGGGCATCAGCGCCCATCCGACCCCCGCCACGCCCAGCAGCAGCACGGGCAGCCCCTCGGCCAGGAACGAGGCGGGCAGCAGCACCAGCGCGCCGTAGAAGGCGTAGTCGGTCAGCACCTCGCCCTCGTAGAACTGGTGCTGGATCACCCCGAAGCAGAACAGCCAGAACAACCTGCTCAGCAGCGCCCACCGGCTGTTGCCCTGGAGGAACAGCAGGAAGCTGATGCCGAACAGCAGCGAGAAGATCGGATAGAACCGGCTCTGGAACAGGCCCTCGGCGAACCAGTCGAGCCCGACGGGGTGCGCCTTCTTGACCTCGACGTGCTGCCAGGTGTTGACCAGCATGATGCCGCCCACCGCGAAGCCGCGTAGGGCGTCGAGCTCACGAATGCGCGTCTTTACAGGACCCAGGTGAACCACCATACGAGGAATCCGCCACTGATGACGGTTGCCGCGATTTGCGGCCATCTGCGGTCTCTGAACAGGGCCGCAGCGGTCAGTATGGCGGAGAGCACCGCGATCGAGCTGTAGGGCACCACCAGGTCGGGCAGGCCGACGGCCAGCGCGGTCTCGTTCCTGCCGAGCAGGGCGACGACGGACTGGGTGACGACGCCGGCGAACGCCACGCCCGCCAGCCCGCCGAACGCGGCCAGCGCCCGGCCCTTCAGCGCGGCCGTGACGAGCTGGAGGAGGCAGGCCAGCGCGAACAGGCCCAGGGGCGCGGCCGTCCACGGGGACCGGGAGATCTGGTACGGCGCGGCGGTCACGTGCAGGCCGCCCGGCTGGATGTCCGGCGGGGCGCACAGGCCGAGGGACTGGCGGGCGGGGTCGGCGAGGAAGGCGGCGATCCCCTGACGGGCGCAGGCGCTGGTCAGGAAGACGGCGTGGGAGAGGCCGGCGAGCTGCTGGAAGCGCCCGTCGGGCAGGGACTCGGCGGCCGGGCCCGAGGTTCTCGGGGGCGTGGTGGGGTCGTACTGGCCGCCGAGCACGTAGACGGGGGCCTTGGTGGTGGCGTTCACGGCCGCGCTCTTCGGCAGCCGCCACGCATCACACACCGCCTTATCCGCATTTATGGTGAAAAGCCGGGATTGCTTGAGGGTGTTGGACGGGACCTCGTCCTGGCACTGCACCGCGTGATACAGCCCGAACTCGTGCGAGGTCAGCCCCTCGCCCACCGCGTCCGCCAGCGGCCGCAGCAGCTCGTCGTGCCCGGTGGCCAGCGCCCGCACCATCGCCGGCACCACGGCGGCGACCTCCGCCTCGTGCAGCGCCTCCGCCAGGATCGCGGCCACGTCGTCGCCGCGCATCCGCGCCGCGAACTCCCGCCCCGCCAGCGGATCCAGCACCGGCACCACGGCGGGCTCGCGGTTGAGCCGCGCCACCATGCTCTCGTACGCCTCGCGCACCCCCAGCAGCGCCATCGTGTCGCCCAGGTTCCGCTCGGCGTCGTCGTACCAGGCAACGCCCTCCGGCAGGTACGAGTCGAGCACCACCGACCGCACCCCCTCGGGGTCGGCCGCGGCCACGTCCATCATGACCCTGGTCGAGTAGCTGACGCCGAAGAGGTTCCACGACGCGTACCCGAGCCGCCGCCGTAACGCGACGACGTCCGCCGCGATCTCCTTCGTGTTGTAGCCGCGCAGGTCCACGCCCTGCTCGGCGAGCCGCTCGCGGCAGCGCCGCGCGGCGTCCGCCACGTCCGCCCGCGGCTGCCTGAGCTGCCCGAGCAGCGCCTGCGCCGTCTCGGGGCAGGCCAGCGTCGGCTCGGAGTACCTGCTGCCGCGCTGCTCGACGGTTACCACGTCCCGGTCCGGGAACATCTGGCTCAGGAACGCCGTGAGCTGCATCGACGCCGATCCGGGGCCGCCGCTCATGTACACGATCGGGTCGGGCTTGCGGTCGGCGGCCGTCGACAGGTGCACGGCGTACCCGACCTTGATCGTCCGCTCCGGGGCGTCCCTGCGCTCGGGAACCTCCAGGAAACCACAGCTCGTACGGACGGGAACGGGGACGGGGCAGGGGGCCGACGGGGCCGCGGCCGAGGTCATGACGGGAGGCACGGACAGGGCGAGGGCGAGCACGACCCGAATGATCACGGGACGAGACTAATAGTGTGGAGCCGTGACCGAACCACTTGTCAGCAGGATGCGCGCCTTCGGCACGACCATTTTCGCGGAGATGAGCGCACTCGCCGTCCAGACCGGATCGATCAACCTCGGGCAGGGCTTCCCCGACACCGACGGTCCGGCCGCCATGCTCGACCGGGCCGTCCAGGCCATCGGCGCGGGCGCCAACCAGTACCCGCCGGGGCCGGGGGTGCTGGAGCTGCGGCAGGCGGTGTCGGAGCACCGGGTGGCACGCTACGGGCTCACCTACGACCCGGTCGGCGAGATCATGGTCACGGTGGGCGCCACCGAGGCCATCGCGGCAGGCGTGCTCGCGCTGTGCGAGCCGGGCGACGAGGTGATCGCCTTCGAGCCCTACTACGACTCCTACGCCGCCTCGATCGCGCTGGCCCAGGCCCGGCTCGTGGCCGTCACGCTCAGACCGGTCGAGGGGCGCTTCACCTTCGACCCCGGCGAGCTGCGCGCCGCCGTCACCCCGCGCACCCGCGCCATCCTGGTCAACTCGCCGCACAACCCCACCGGCACCGTCTTCACCCGCGACGAGCTGACCGTCATCGCCGAGCTCTGCCAGGAGCACGGGCTGATCGCGATCACCGACGAGGTGTACGAGCACCTCACCTTCGACGGGGTCGAGCACGTGCCGATGGCCACGCTGCCCGGCATGCGCGAACGCACGCTGATGATCTCGTCCGCGGGGAAGACGTTCTCGGTCACCGGCTGGAAGACCGGCTGGGTGTGCGCGCCCGCCTCGCTGATCACGGCGGTGCAGACGGTCAAGCAGTTCCTCACCTTCACCGCGAGCGCGCCGTGGCAGCTTGCCGTCGCCTACGGGCTGCGGCACGAGATGGAGTGGGTGGCCGCCCTCGCCGCCGGCCTCCAGGACAAGCGCGACCGGCTGATGGAAGGGCTGTCGGCGGCGGGCTTCTCCGTGCTGCGGCCCGCGGGCACGTACTTCGTGCAGACCGACATCCGGCCGCTGGGCTTCTCCGACGGGCTCGACCTGACGCGGCGGCTGCCCGAGCTGGCGGGTGTGGTGGCCATCCCGACGCAGGTGTTCTACGACCACGCCGAGCGGGGGCGGCACTTCGTGCGGTTCGCCTTCTGCAAGAAGGACGAGGTCATCGACGAGGCGGTGACCCGGCTGAAGCGCCTGTCCTCCTGATCGCACCGCGCACGGCCGCGGTGCTTCGTCAGGCGCCCTCCCAGTACGGGGTGTGCGCCTCGATGTCCGCAGGCACCCCGATCCGCCCGTCCAGCAGGACGAGCGGAGCGATCTCCGCGCTCTCGCAGAAGCGCAGGTAGCCGACGAAGAACTCGACGCCGCCCGTCCCGGCGTGCGGCGAGCGGCGGCCGAGCCAGCCCAGCAGCGTCCTGAGCAGGTAGAAGCTGTCGGGATGCACGGACTGGCGCGCCGTCAGCGCCCAGCCGTCCGGATTCTTCCGCCTGACCAGCTCGGCCACGAGCGCGCCCCCCACCTGCCACCCCGCACCGCGTCCCGCCAGGAGGGGATCCGGCTCCACGGTGTCCCACTCGCAGGCCGGGTCGTCGGGGTCGCCCAGCGGGTAGGCCTCCAGGTAGTGGTCGCTGCCGATCGGCAGTCGTTGCGGGCGCGGCCCCTGGCCCGTGTGCCAGCGCAGCTCGGCCAGCTCGTCCTCGGTGAGGTCGGCGCTGAGGTCCAGCGACAGCGCGAGCTCGTACAGGTCTCCCATCCGGCGCACTTTAGTCTGATTTCGTCACCCCTCCCGGTAGAGGACGAGGTGCTCGTGGTAGAGCACGCCGTCCCGGACATCGCCGGTGGCGGTGAACCCGGCGTCATCGTAGTTCCTGCCTGACGCGGCCGTCGGCGGTGACCCACATGCCGACGTACGGATGCGGGGACGCGCTCGCGCGCTCCGGCGTGCGCTTCGAGGCACGGCCGCCGTCGGCGCAGGCGGTCATCGCGGTGAGCAGGCCGGAGGGAGTGATGAGACGTTCCTAGGAGGGACGCACCCAGGCAAGCGAATTCCGCAAGTCCGTTCAACGGAAAGTGATGGGAGATAAGCCCTCCGTGGTGGTATCGCGGTGATACCGCCTCGCGTCTACGCTTGGGGCATAGCGCTGCGAGCGATCGACGAGTATCTCCAGCGAGTCTCCGATGACGAGCTCACCGACGTCCTTGCTCAAAAGGGCGCCCAGCGCTTCGCCGACCTGTTGCGCAGGCTCGGCGAGTGACCGCCTACATCAGCCTGGAGCAGGGGCTGCGGGTTGCCCGTGTCGCCGTCGGAGGCCCGATCGAGGTGCGTGACCTTGGCCTCCTCGAGGCGGCCCTGCAACGACCGCAGACCTCCCTCTTCGGCCAGGACGCCTACCCTGACCTGTTCGTGAAGGCCGCCGCGGTGCTCCACTCGATCGTCGCGAACCGTCCGTTCGTCGACGGCAACAAGCGTGCGGGCTGGCTCCTCACCTACGTCTTCCTGGCCAAGAACGGCATCGAGCTCGACCCTGCCGACGACGATGTCGCCTACGACTTCGTCGTCGCCGTGGCCTCCGGCAAGCTCACCGAAGTGGACGAGATCGCCGCCGTCCCGCGCACCTTCACCTGAGCCCGCGCAGGCCCGTCACCCCCGCCGCGTCGCCTCGTCGCTCGCACCGGCTCGGTCACCCACATCGGCCTGTCCGTTCGGGCCGGCCTGTTCGCCCACATCGGCCCGTCCGTCTGTGCCGGCCTGTTCGCCTGGGTCGGCCTGTCCACTCGAGCCGCCCCCGCCCCGGGTGCCCGCTCCGTTGCCCACGCCCGCCCCGTTGCCCACGCCCGCCTCATCCAGCGGTGTCAGCGCCGCCGTGGCCTCCTCATGCTCCATCCCCGTCGCCTGCAGCAGATCCACCACCACCGACCGCAACTGCGCGATGATCACATGCGCCGAGAACCCCAGCCGCGCGGGCCGCTCCCTGGCCGCCACCGCCAGCAGCGCCTGCCGGGCCAGGGCAGGCTCACGCCCGGCGCCCAGCTCCAGTTGCAGCAGCAGCGCCGCCTCCGACACCTCGCGCATCGCCTCCGCCAGCGCGGCGGGCGGCGGGCTGGCCTCGCCGAGGGAGGCCAGGGTGCGCCTGCTGAGCACGCGGGCGTTGCGCAGCGCCAGGTCCACCGGCACGGCGGCGGTCTCGTAGCGGGCCAGGCGGGCCCGCCGGTGCCAGTGCAGCGGCGAGATCATCGTGATCTCCTTGCTGGTCTCCAGCGCCGCCTCGAACTCCTCCACCGCCGTCTGCGTCGTGCGTGCCTCCTCCAGCGCTTCGGCCGCCAGGTCGGCGTCGCGTTTCTCGATGGCCTCCGCCGCCCGTTCGAGCACCGTGGACAGCGCGTCGAGCACGCCCGACAGGTGTTTGGCCGCGATCGCGTACGGGCTGGCGGGCAGCAGCGCGACGGCCGCGATCCCGATGACGCCGCCGGTGAGCGCGTCGGCCATACGGTCGAGGCCGCCGGCGCCGTCGCCGGGCACCAGGGTGGCGACCAGCACGGCAGACGAGCCGGCCTGGGCGACGAACAGGGCTCCGCTGTTGAGCAGCACGGCCACCGTCATGGCGAGGGCGACGACGAGCGCGAGCTGCCAGGCGCCGGAGCCGATCCACGACACCAGCAGGTCGCCGACGCCGACGCCCAGGCTGACCCCGACGACCAGCTCGACGACCCGCCGCAGCCGCTGACCGAGGCCGACGCCCACGCAGATCAGCACGGAGATGGGGGCGAAGAACGGGGCGGGGTGGCCGAGCAGCTCGATGGCGGCGGTCCAGGCCAGAGCGGAGCCCACCGCGCACTGCGCGATCGACGGCGCCGTGAGGCCGAACGTGCCCAGCCGTTCCTTGACGAGATCGCTGAGCCTGTTTAGCACCCCTCCACCATGGCGGATCTTTATGACAGTAAGGTCACGTTTGCCCCAGCTAAGTCCATTTCGTCAGGTGTGGGAGGTGGCTCCGGAGGGACGTCCAGGGGCGGGAGCGCGGCGACGGCCTCCTCGCGTTCGGTGCCCGTCGCCTGGAGCAGGGCCACGATGATCGACCGGAGCCGGCCACCCCCGCGCCCCGCTCAGCCTCGGGTCTGAGGAGCCTTCCCCAGGAAGGTGTCCACCGCGCGCAGGAACTCCTTGCGGGCGTCCATGTGGACCAGGTGCCCGGCCTCGATCCTGACCAGCTCCGCCGCCGGGATCCGCGCCGCCACGTCCGGCTCGAACGGGCTGAGCGTCCCCGACAGCACCAGCGTGGGCGCCGTGATCTCCTTCAGCCCTTCGCCCCACGCCGGGTCGGGTTCGAGCATCTGCCGTTCGGTCTGGTGCACCATCCGCCAGTCGAACCCGGTCGAGTCGTCCTCCACGATCGGCGGGCGCCCCATCAGCGCGTACGCGGGCGGCGGGTCCTCCAGCACGAGCCGCTCGATCCGTTCCGGATGCCCGGCCGCCACGAGAGCGGCGATCACGCCGCCGAGCGAATGCCCGATGAGCGTGACCCGCTCGACGCCCAGGTGGTCGAGCAGCGCCACCACGTCCGCCGCCATGCCCGGCAGCGGGTACTCGCCCGGGTGGTCGCTGGCCCCGTGGCCGCGCATGTCGGGCACGAACACGTGGTAGCGGCCGGCGAAGTGCTGGGTGATGCCGTTCCAGTCGTTGTGGTCGGCGGTGCGGCCGTGGATCAGCATCAGCGGGGGAGAGGAGGGGTCGCCCTCCTCGCGGTAGACGAGCCTGAGCCCGTTGACGTGCGCGTCGCGAATCACAGCCCGACCCTACGACGTCAGCGCACCTTGACATCACGCCCGGTCTTCATGGGCACACATTGACCATGAACCCCGCCGGCCGGCTCGGTAGCGTGGGGACCCGCCGCCAGCAGAAAGGGCTACGCATGCCGGACCCGATCGAAGTGCGCAAGGTGCCGATCGAGAGCGTCACCGACGCCTCCGGCCTGGCCAGGCTCATCGCCGACGGCGTGATCGAGGCGGACCGGGTGCTGGCCGTCATCGGCAAGACCGAGGGCAACGGCGGCGTCAACGACTACACCCGCATCCTCGCCGACCGCGCCTTCCGCGAGGTCCTGGCCACTCACGGGCATCCGTCGCCGGAGAGCGTCCCGCTGGTCTGGTCGGGCGGCACGGACGGCATCCTCAGCCCGCACGCCACCGTCTTCGCCACCACGGCCGACGCCCCCGCCTCGGAGGAGCCCCGGCTGTCCGTGGGCGTCGCGATGAGCGAGGTCATCCTGCCCGAGGACATCGGCCGTCCCGCCATGGTGGAGAAGGTCGCCGCCGGCGTACGGGAGGCCATGAAGATCGCCGGCATCGACGACCCGCGCGACGTCCACTACGTCCAGACCAAGACGCCGCTGCTCACGCTGGCCACCATCACCGACGCCAAGAGCCGCGGCCAGGACACCGCCATCGAGGAGACCGGCCCCTCCATGGACCTGTCCAACTCCACCACCGCCCTCGGCATCGCCGTCGCGCTCGGCGAGATCGAGATGCCGTCCGCCGGCCAGATCCACAAGGACCTGTCGCTGTACTCGTCCGTCGCCTCCTGCTCGTCCGGGGTGGAGCTGGACCGGGCGCAGATCGTGCTGGTCGGGAACGTGCGGGGGATCGGCGGGCGGTACCGCATCGGGCACAGCGTCATGAAGGACGCGCTGGACGCCGACGGCATCTGGGACGCCATCCGCGACTCAGGCATCTCCCTGCCCGACCGGCCCCACCCGTCGGACCTCGGGGGGCGGCTGGTGAACGTGTTCATGAAGTGCGAGGCCGACCCGTCGGGGCGGGTGCGCGGGCGGCGCAACATCATGCTGGACGACTCGGACGTGCACTGGCACCGGCAGATCAAGGCTGCCGTGGGCGGGGTGGCCGCCTCGGTCACCGGGGATCCGGCGGTGTTCGTGTCGGTGGCGGCCGTGCACCAGGGGCCGTCGGGCGGTGGGCCGGTGGCGGCGATCGCCGACCTGGGCTGATTCATCGGGAGTCATACAACTCGGGCCTTTCGGTGACGGTGCGCGTGTGTCTACCTATGTAGAGTTCGAGACATGCGGGCCGGTTTACGGATGACCATGCCGACGCAGGCGGTCCTGCGGGCCTTTCTGGCCGATCCCGGGCGTGAGCGGTATGGGCTGGAGTTGTGCGAGGCCGCGGAGCTGCCCAGCGGGACGCTGTATCCGATCCTGGCGCGGCTGGAGCAAGTCGGATGGGTCGAGAGCCGGTGGGAGGACCCGGAGGCCCACGTCGCGGAGGGGCGTCCTCGGCGCCGTTACTACCGGGTCACCACGGATGGGGCGCAGCAGGCGCGCGAGGCGGTCGCGAAGGCTTACCGGGCGCGTAGGCAGCGGGTGCCGGGGTGGGTGGTGGGCTTACCGTGAGCGGGCATCTCCAGCCTCTGCTGAAGGCCGCCGGTGGGTCGCTGACCGGTGAGCGACTGCTTGAGGTGCGGCGCGCGTTCGAGGTGGCCGACCGCTGGCACAGCGGGCAGTTCCGCCGGGACGGGAGCCCTTACATCACCCATTCGGTCGCCGTCGCCGTGATCCTGGCCGAGCTGGGCTCCGATCACGAGATGCTCTGCGCGGCGCTGCTGCACGACGTGTCCGCGGACGCCGCTTCCCGGGAAGAGGCGTTCGGCGAGCCGATCTCGAACCTGCTGCGTGGCATGCGGAAACTCGACTCAGCACAACGCCGGCCGCCCGACTGGCCGGCCTCGACGGACGAGCGTGTGCTCATGCTCAAACTCGCGGACCGGCTGCACAACCAGCGCACGATTCGCGGCCTGCCCGAGGCACGTCAGCGCGTGAACTCCCAGGAGAACCTGGACGTCGTCGCACCCGTCGCACGTCGGCTCGGCCTGACGGAGGTCGAGGCGGAACTGCGGCGGCTGGCCATGGCGAACCTGTCCGGGCTCGGTGGCGCCCAGGCCTGCTTCGGCGTCATCACCGCGGGCGCGATCATGCTTCCGGCAGACGTCCGGGGCAGGTGGCTGGAGGAATGGCTGGGGGAGCTGCTCGCGCTGCCCGGCGGGAGAGCCCGGCTGACGTTCGTGTTCTGGCTGATGGCCGGGATGCCACGGATGGCGCTGACCCTGCGTCGGCGCGATGCCCTCGGACGTAGGGGCGGTGGAGGGGCGGCTGCCGCTGGGCGCGCGGTGGTGCGGTGCCTGCGCTGGGTCGTGCGGTCGGACCTGCGGACGTGGGCCCTGCTCACGCCGCTGCTCGCCTGGCTGGTGCTGGACGCGGCGGCCGAGCGGCTCGCCGACGCCGTGGTGATCGCGATCACCGTGCCGCCCGTGCTGGTCGCGGCGGTTCGCGCGATCCGGGCCAGGCTCGGGGGCGGTGACGGACGCGGGTAGTCTCGGACGCTGTGCCGAGCATCCCGCAGCCCCTTGACCCGAACGACGACGGCTCCGCCGCCCCCGCCGTCGCCGCCGCGCTGGCCGCCTACGAGGCGGGCACGGCCGGTCCAGCCGAGGTGCTGAACGCGCTCGGCGGCGCCCGGTTGCTGGTGCCCGTGGTCGCGTTGCTGACCGAGTCCGAGGTGGGGGAGCACGGGCTGCGGCAGGAGAAGGAGAGCGAGATGGCGCTGCCCAAGCTCGTCGGGCAGGACGGCCGGGAAGCGGTGCTCGCGTTCACCGGAACGTCGGCGCTGACCCGGTGGCGGCCGGACGCGCGGCCGATCCAGGCCACGACGTTGCAGGTCTGCCACGCCGCCGTGCAGGAGCGGGCGGCGGCGGTCGTGGTGGACGTGGCGGGGCCGGTGCAGTTCGTCATCGAGGGGGAGGTGCTGGCGGCGCTCGCGGCGGTGGAGTCCGGGACGGTGAACGAGCTGGACGGGGTGACGGTGGCCAAGGTAGAGGAGGTCGCGCCGCCGCGTAAGCGCCGCTGGTTCTCCCGGCGCCGCTGATCCACTGCCATACCGGATCCGTATGGCCGGGCGAGGCGCGCGGCCTGGTGCGGCTAGCGTCGGCCGGGTGGTCGCACTCATGGCGCTGGCCGGCCTGTTCTGCGGAGATCGCATCCGCTCGCTGGCCGCCTCATACGCCCTTCACGACTACGCCCTCAACGACTGCGCCCACGACTGCGCCGCCACTCGCCGCTGGCCGGCCGTGGAGCTGGTGAGTGCCGCCGTGGCCGCCCTGGTCGCCTGGCGGGCGGGCCCGCCGTACGTGTGCTTCGCCGTGATCGCCGTAGCCCTGGCCGTCATCGACTGGCGTACCAGCACGCTCCCCGACGCGATCACCCTGCCCGCGTACCCGATCATGATGCTGGCGCTGCTCCCGACGGGAGAGCTGCCCAGGGCGCTGGCCGGCGGGGCGGCGCTGACGGCGGTGTACGGGCTGCTGTGGTTCGTCAGGCCGGAGGCGATGGGGTTCGGCGACGTCAAGATCGCCGGGCTGATCGGGATGGCGGCGGCGGCGATGAGCTGGCAGGCGTTGCTGGCGGCGGCCTTCTGCGGGCAACTGCTCGGCGCGCTGTACGCGCTGTCCCTGCTGGCGACCGGCCGCGGCACGCGGCACACCCAGTTCCCCTTCGGCACCTTCATGCTGCTCGGCACGCTGCCGACACTCTGTCTCGCATCGTGACCGAGGGACATCTCACTAGGCCGTACATGGAAGACTTGTACGCATGTTGCGCTGGTTGACCGCCGGAGAGTCCCACGGGCCCGAACTCGTCGCCGTCCTGGAAGGCCTGCCGGCCGGGGTGGAGGTGACCACGGCCGCGATCGACGAGGCCCTGCGCCGCCGCAGGCTCGGATACGGGCGCGGCGCGCGGATGAAGTTCGAGCAGGACGAGGTGACGATCGTCGGCGGCGTCCGCCACGGGCGCACGATGGGCAGCCCGGTCGCGATCCGCGTGGGCAACACCGAGTGGCCCAAGTGGGAGAAGGTCATGTCGGCCGACCCGGTCGACCCGGCCGAGCTGGAGGGGATGGCGCGTAACGCGCCCAGGTCGCGTCCCCGCCCCGGCCACGCCGACCTGGCGGGCATGCAGAAGTACGGCTTCGACGACGCCCGCAACGTGCTCGACAGGGCCAGCGCCCGCGAGACGGCCGCGCGGGTGGCGCTGGGCGAGGTCGCCAGGCGCTTCCTGAAGCAGGCGCTCGGCGTCGACATCGTCAGCCACGTGACCGAGATCGGCGGCGCCCGCACCCCGGCGGAGACGCTGCCCGGCCCCGGCGACCTGGCCAGGATCGACGAGGACCCGGTGCGCTGCTCCGACGCCGAGGGCAGCGCCGCGATGGTCGCCGTGATCGACAAGGCCCACAAGGACGGCGACACGCTCGGCGGCGTCGTCGAGGTCCTCGCCTACGGCCTGCCGCCGGGCCTGGGCAGCTACACGCACTGGGACCGCAGGCTCGACTCCAGGCTGGCCGCCGCGCTCATGGGCATCCAGGCCATCAAGGGCGTCGCGGTCGGCGACGGCTTCGAGACCGCGCGCAGGCCCGGCTCCCGCGCCCACGACGAGATCGAGTACACGACCGCCGACGGCGTGCGCCGCATCACCAACCGCGCGGGCGGCGTCGAGGGCGGCATGACGAACGGCGAGATTCTGCGGGTCAGCGCCGCCATGAAGCCGATCTCCACCGTCCCCAGGGCACTGGCCACGATCGACGTCAAGACGGGCGAGGCCGCCAAGGCCCACCACGAGCGCTCCGACGTGTGCGCCGTCCCGGCGGCGGGCATCGTGGCCGAGGCGATGGTCGCGCTGGTGCTGGCCGACGCGGCGATCGAGAAGTTCGGCGGCGACTCCGTGGAGGAAGTCGCCCGCAACCTGTCCGGCTACCTCTCTTCCATGGTGATCAAATGACACGCGTTGTGCTGATCGGCCCGCCCGGGTCCGGCAAGAGCACGCTCGGGCGGCTGCTCGCCGAGCGGCTCGGCCTCGGCTTCCGCGACACCGACGCCGACGTCGAGGCCGTGGCGGGCAAGCCCGTCTCCGACATCTTCGTCGAGGACGGCGAGGCCCGCTTCCGCGAGCTGGAGCACGAGGCCGTGCGCCGCGCGCTGGCCGAGCACGACGGCGTCCTGTCCCTGGGCGGCGGCGCCGTGCTGCACGAGGAGACGCAGGCGCTGCTCGCCGGGCACCACGTCGTCTACCTGCAAGTGGGCCTGGCGGACGCGGTGCAGCGGGTCGGGCTCGCCTCGGCCAGGCCGCTGCTGGTGCTCAACCCGCGCAGCCAGCTCAAGAAGCTCATGGAGGAGCGGCGCCCCGTCTACGAGCGGCTGGCCGCGGTCACGGTGGCGACGGACAAGCGCGAGCCGGAAGAGCTCGCCGACGAGATCGTGAAGGGGCTGCCCGCATGACGAGCCCCACAAGGATTCAGGTGCGCGGCGACAGCCCGTACGACGTGGTCGTCGGCACCGGCGTGCTGGCCGAGCTGACCACGCTGCTCAAGCCCGGCGTCCGCACCGTGGCCGTGATCGGCCCCGAGACGCTGCCCGAGATCACCCGGCCGGTCGGCGCGGCGCTGTCCGAGGCCGGCTACCAGGTCGTCGAGCTGCCCGTGCCCGACGGCGAGGCGGCCAAGACCGTCGAGGTGGCCGCGCGGCTCTGGTCCGAGCTGGGCCGGCACGGCGTCACCCGCTCCGACGCCGTGGTCGGCGTGGGCGGCGGCGCGACGACCGACCTGGCGGGGTTCGTGGCGGCCACGTGGCTGCGCGGCGTGCAGGTCGTGCTCGTGCCCACGACGCTGCTGGCCATGGTCGACGCGGCGGTCGGCGGCAAGAACGGCATCGACACGCCCGAGGGCAAGAACCTCGTCGGCACCTTCCTGCCCCCGGCGGGCGTGCTGTGCGAGCTGTCCACGCTGGCCGGCATGCCGAAGGCCGACTACGTCGCGGGCCTGGCCGAGATCATCAAGGGCGGTTTCATCGCCGACCCGGAGATCCTGCGGCTCGTCGAGGAGGACCCGGAGGCCGCCACCCGCCCCGACGGCCCCCACACCCGCGAGCTGATCGAGCGCAAGATCCAGGTCAAGGCCGACGTCGTGGGCGCCGATCTGCGCGAGGCGGGCCTGCGCGAGATCCTCAACTACGGCCACACGCTCGCCCACGCCATCGAACGCGACCGGCACTACGGCATCCGCCACGGCGAGGCCGTCGCCATCGGCATGGTCTACGCCGCCGAGCTGTCCAGGCTCTCCGGCCGCGCCGACGTCGTGGCCCGCACCCGCGCCATCCTCACCAGCGTCGGCCTGCCCATCACGTACGCGGCCGACGCCTGGCCCCGGCTGCGCGACCACATGCGCCTGGACAAGAAGAACCGCGGCGCCAAGCAGCGCTTCGTCGTGCTCGACGACCTGGCCAGGCCGGGCCGCCTCGAAGGCCCCGCGGAAGAGCTGCTCGAAGCCGCCTACAAGGAGATCTCCGCATGATCCTCGTGCTCAACGGGCCCAACCTGGGCCGTCTCGGCAAGCGTGAGCCGTCCGTCTACGGCGCCGACACGTACGAGGACCTCGTCAACCTCTGCCACGAGACCGCCGGGAAGCTCGGTCACGACGTGGAGGTGCGCCAGACCGACTCCGAGGCCGAGCTGATCGGCTGGATCCACGAGGCGTGCGACGGGCGGATCCCGGTGGTGCTCAATCCGGCCGCTTTCACCCACTACTCCTACGCCGTGCGCGACGCCATCGCCCAGCGCACCGCTCCGCTCATCGAGGTGCACATCTCCAACCCCGCGGCCAGGGAAGAGTTTCGCCATACCTCCGTCGTGGCCGGGGTGGCGACAGGCACCATCGCGGGGTTCGGACTACAGTCGTACGTCCTGGCGCTGCACGCTATCGCGGAGATGAACACCACCTCATGAGGCACTACAAGTCCTTCGTCGCCCTCGGCGACAGCTTCACGGAAGGACTGAACGATCCCGGGCCGGACGGGCACTACCGTGGCTGGGCCGACCGGGTGGCCGAGCGGCTCGCCGCCGACGAACCCGGCTTCCGTTACGCCAACCTCGCCGTGCGCGGCAAGCTGCTCGACCAGATCGTGGCCGAGCAGGTGCCGCTGGCCGTCGACATGGCGCCCGACCTGGTCAGCTTCTGCGCCGGAGGCAACGACCTGCTGCGGCCGGGCAGCGACCCGGACGTCATGGCCAAGAAGCTCGCCGGAGCCGTGCGCGACCTGCGGGGGTGCGGGGCGGAGGTGGTGCTGTTCACGGGGGTGGATCCGCGCGACACGCCGCTGATGCGGCGGCTGCGGGGGCGGTTCGCCGTCTTCTACCTGCACCTGCGGTCCATCGCCGACCTGTACGGGTGCCGGCTCGTCGATCAGTGGTCCATGCAGGGGTTGCGCGACTGGCGGGCGTGGAGCCCCGATCGGCTGCACATGAACGAGGACGGGCACCGCCTGGTGGCGGCCCGGGTGCTCGACGTGCTGGGGGTGCCGTTCGACGACTGGCGCAAGGAGTGGCCGGAGCGGGAGGTCGATCCGCGGGCCCGGCGGCGGGAGGATGCTCAGTGGTTGCGCGAGCATCTGGTGCCGTGGGTGTCCCGGCGGCTGCGTGGGGTGTCCTCAGGGGACGGTCTGTCTCCCAAGCGCCCCGATCTCGCTCCGTGGATGTGACGTGGATGTGACGGGGATGTGACTTCGCCCGGGAAGGGGCCGTGCCGCCGTCATCGCCGGTCGCCCGGCGGCGCGGGCGTGGCCTGCAGATAGGCCAGGACCGCCATGACCCGCCGGTTGTGGTCGTCGGACGGCGGCAGGCCGAGCTTGGCGAAGATGTTGTTCGTGTGCTTGCCGATCGCCTTGTCCGTGACCTGGAGCCGCGCGGCGATGGCCAGGTTGGACAGGCCCTCCGCCATCGACGCGAGCACCTCGCGCTCGCGCGGCGTCAGCGTGGCCAGCGGCTCCTCCCGGCCGTGCCACGTCAGCAACTGGGTGACGACCTCCGGGTCCATGGCGGTGCCGCCGGCGGCCACCTGGCGGACCGCGACCACGAAGCGCTCGACGTCGCCCACCCGGTCCTTCAGCAGGTAACCGACCCCGCCGGAGCGGTCTGACAGCAGCTCCCTGGCGTAGAGCTGCTCGACGTACTGGGAGAGGATCAGCACGGGCAGCCCCGGGACCTGCCTGCGTGCCTCCAGCGCCGCGCGCAGGCCCTCGTCGGCGAAGCCGGGCGGCAGCCGCACGTCCACCACGGCCACGTCCGGGCGGTGCCGGAGCAGCGCACGCAGCAGCATGGGGCCGTTGTCGACCGCCTCCACCACCGTGAAACCGCTCGCCGACAGCAGGCGGACGAGCCCGTCCCTCAGCAGTGCGAGATCTTCGGCGATGACAACGCGCATGGCAGCTCCATGGTCAGTTCGGTGGGGCCGCCCGGCGGGCTGCTCACGGTGAGCGAGCCGTCGAAGGCGGACAGGCGGTCGCCGATGCCGCGCAGGCCGGTGCCCGCGTCCGTACGGGCGCCGCCGCGCCCGTCGTCGCCCACGGTCAGGCGCAGCGCGCCGGCGGTGTGCCGCATGCGCACCCAGGCCCGGCTCGCGCCGCTGTGCTTGGTCACGTTGGTGAGCGCCTCGGCGGCGGCGAAGTACACGGCCGACTCGACGGACGGCTGCAGCCGTCCCGGCAGGTCGAGGTCGAGCAGGACGGGCATCGGGCACAGCAGCGCGGCGGCCTCGACGGCGCCGGTCAGGCCGCGGTCGGCGAGCACCGGCGGGTGGATGCCGCGGACCAGGTCCCGCAGGTCCGTCAGGGCCTGGCCCGCGACTTCCCGCGCTTCGTCGATCATGCGCAGCCGCTCGCCCGGGTCCTGGCAGCCGCGGGCCAGCCCGAGGTTCATCCGGATGGCGATCAGCTTGGCCTGCGCGCCGTCGTGCAGGTCGCGTTCGATGCGGCGCAGCTCGGCCGCGCGCGCGTCGACCACCGCCGCCCGCGAGGCGGTCAGCTCCAGGATCCGGGCGTCGGGGCCGGGCCGCGGCTCCAGCAACGTGCGGGTCAGCCACGCCTGTCCGGCGCGGAACCGGGAGAGGGACATGAGGATGATCGCCGCGATGGCGGCGGTGGCCACGCTGAGGGCGAACGTGTTCAGCGTGGTGCGCTCCACCGGGTGCAGCCGGAAGAAGACGTGGTCCAGGGCGGCCATAAGCGCCCAGATCACCACCAGCGGGGCCGGGCCCGTGACGCCGTGCACGGCCAGCCAGGCGAGCACGCGCCACCTGCCAGGACAGTGTTCCGTGCCGGGGTTTTCCGCGTCCGGCCGGGCGGGCAGAACACCGATCGCCCGGCGGCGCTGGAACGCCGCCAGGCGACGGGCGAGTACGAGTGCGCGGCCGCGCGCCCCGGCCGTGCCCGCCGGACCGCGCCCGTCACTCGCCGACAGCAGCATGACGGGGACGAGCAGTGCCAGCGAGGCCAGGCCGGTGACGGCGTTCAGGGCGAGCGCGAGCGTGTCCGCGAGCACGGCGGCCGGCCCCGCCAGCGCCTTCGACGCGTACGGAGCCAGCCGGGCCGGCGCGGGCCGTGTACGGATCACCCCAGCAGTCTGCCCTGTGCGCGAGCGGCCGGCGGTAGGGCTGGGTCTACCCCGGAGGGTGGGGATTTCCTACCGGAGAGGGTGGTCCAGCAGCCATGGAGGACGCGCCCGCGAGCCACGAGGCTGAGGTGCTCAGGCAGCCACAGAAGAACGAGGGAGAGACGTGATCGAAGTGAGGGACCTGACCGTGCGGTACGGCCGCACGGTCGCCGTGGACGACCTGACCTTCACCGTGAGACCGGGCGTGGTGACCGGTTTCCTGGGCCCGAACGGCGCGGGGAAGTCCACGACCATGCGGTCCGTGCTCGGGCTGGAGGTCCCTGAAAGGGGCGAGGCGCTGGTGGACGGCCGCGCGTACGCGTCGCTGCGCCGCCCCCTGCGCACCATGGGAACGCTGCTCGACGCCGGGGCCGTGCACGGCGGCCGGACCGCCCGCGCCCACCTCGCCTGGCTGGCCCGCAGCAACGGCATCGGCGCGGGCCGGGTGGCCGCCGTGCTGGAGCAGGCCGGTCTGACCGGTGTCGCGGACCGGCGGATCAGCACGTTCTCGCTCGGGATGAAGCAGCGGCTGGGCATCGCGGCGGCGCTGCTCGGCGACCCGGCGGCGCTGATGCTGGACGAGCCGCTGAACGGGCTGGACCCGGAAGGCATCCGCTGGCTGCGCGGCCTGCTGCGCTCGCTCGCCGGCGAGGGCCGCACCGTGCTGCTGTCCAGCCACCTGATGAACGAATTGGCGCTCACCGCCGAGCACGTCGTCGTCATCGGGCGCGGCCGGCTGGTCGCCGACACCAGCACGGAATCCCTGGCCGGGCACTTCCAGGGCGACGTGCTCGTCCGCACGCCGTACCCGGAGCGGCTCGCCGGCGTCATGCGCGCGCACGGGGCGACGGTGGCGGCCGAGGACGACGGGGCCCTGTCCGTCCGTGACCTGGCGGCGTCCGAGATCGGCGCGCTGGCGCTGTCCGCCGGAATCGCGCTGGTGGAGCTGACGCCGCGCGGCGCGTCGCTGGAGGAGGCGTTCATGCGGCTCACCGGCGACAGCACCGACTACCGGACCGCCCCGCGGGAGGCCGTGCGATGATCGACGCGATCGCCGCGGAGTGGCTGAAGCTCCGCTCACTGCGCTCGAACCTCCACCTGCTGGCCAGCTCCGTGGCGGCCGTCGCCGCCTGCGCCGGGATCGCGTTCATGATCGGACGCGGCTTCGACAACCAGACCATGGACGAGCGGATGGCCTTCCCCACCAACGGGGACGGCCTCGGCAACGGCATCGCGGTCGCCTACGTCGTCTTCGCCGTGCTGGGAGCCCTGGCGATCACCTCGGAGTACGGCACCGGGATGATCCAGTCGAGCCTGGCGGCGGTGCCGCGCCGGCAGGTGCTGCTGCTGGCCAAGGTGCCGGGCCTGGCCGCCGTCACGCTGGTGGCGGGCCAGGCGCTGGCGTTCGCCATGCACGCGGCCTCCATGGCGGTGCTCGGCGACCGGGCCGGGCTGCTGCTGCGGGAAGGGGTGCCGCTGGGCACGCCGCTGTCGCATCCGGGCGTGCTCGCCTCGGTGATCGTCACCGGGCTGTCGATGGCCGCGGTCGCGCTGATCGGGCTGGGCGTCGGGGCCGCCGTCCGCTCCACGCCAGGCGCGCTGGTCGTGCTGGCCGTGATCATCGTGGTGCTGCCGGTGGTGGCCAGGACCCTGCCCATGCCGCTGCGTGCGCAGGCGGGCTCATTCATGATCGAGAACTTGCCGCTCCAGATCGCGGGGACCGGCGGCGGCAGCCTGTCCCCGGCCGCGGCGGCGGGGCTGCTCATCGGGTACGTGATCGCCGCCCTGACGGCCGGAGCCACGGTGATCGCCCGGCGGGGACGCCGGATCAAGGCGCTGGCGGTCGGCGTCGTCGCGGCCCTGCTGGTCTCGGCGGTGCCCGCCGCCGCGACCGCCCTGCCGGGATCGAGCCGGGCGGCCCTCGCCTGGGCGCGGTGCGCGGACCAGGAGCTGCTCCGGGAGATGCGCTGCGCCTCCATCACGGTCCCCCTCGACTGGGCCGAGCCGTCCGGGCGGCGGATCGACCTCACCGTCGGTCTGCTGCCCGCGACCGGCGTCCAGCGGCGGATGGGCACGGTGTTCACGGTCCCCGGCGGGCCTGGCGCCTCGGGCGTCTCCTCGCTGAGCGAGAGCGCCGCCGGCTTCGCCGAGCTGCGCGACCGGTTCGACGTGGTCAGCGTCGAGCCGCGCAACACCATCGACAAGGGCGTGCTGTCGTACGAATGCCTCACCTCGGGCCCCTGGATCACCTGGCCCGGCACCCCCGCCGAGTACGCCGAACTCGGCAGGAGCAACAGGGCGGCGGCCGAGCGCTGCCGCGCCGCCGATCCGGAGTTCTTCGACCACATGGACTCGGCCTCGGTGGCGCGCGACATGGAGGCCATCCGGGCCGCGCTGGGCGAGGACAGGCTGAGCTTCATCGCCAACTCCTACGGTGGCATGCCCGCGCTCGCCTACTCCCGGCTGTTCCCCGGGCGGGTGCGCGCGATGGTGTTCGACGGCACGGCCAACCCTTACCAGCCCCGCTCGCGGAGCAGGCTGCCCCATGAGGCCGCCTTCGCCCGCTTCGCCACCTGGTGCGCGAAGGCCACCGCCTGCGCCCTGCACGGCCGGGACGTCGGTGAGGTCTGGCGGACGCTGGTGGCGCGGGCCGATCGTGTGCCGGTGCCCGTCAAGGGCGAGCGGGCCGCCTACAGCGGGTTCGACTTCAAGGAGGCCGCCGCTCCCAGCATCATCTCGCCTGGACCCGCGCCCGAGCACCCCCGCTGGGTGGAGCTGGCCGAGGCGATCGAGCGGGCCGCCGGAGGGGACGCGTCGGGGTTCGCCGACTACGTGCGGCGGAGCACGAAGAGCGTGAAGGTTCCCTCGTTCACGGGGATGAACATGACGCACTGCCTGGACGGGCTGGGCTTCGAGAGCTACGAGGCGTACCTGGAGCAGCGCCGCGAGGGGGAGCGGCTGCTGCCGAACCTGGCCGGGATCGAGCTGTGGCACCCGCTGGCCTGCGTGGGCTGGCCTTCGCCCGTCACGAACCCGCCGGCGCCGCTGCCCGCCGGGGAGTTGCCGCCCTACCTGGGGGTGGGCTCGCTGACGGATTTCGACGCGTCGGCTGACCTGGTACGGCGGGTGCCCGGGTCGGGGGCGATCCAGTATCTGGATCATGGGCACGGGCTCTACAACGCGGGCAACTCCTGCATCATCGGCCACGTGAACCGGTACCTGATCAGCCTGCGCCTGCCCGCGCCCGGTGCCGTGTGCCCGAAGGCCGCCGCCTGACGGCTCCGGGGCGGGCATTCGGGCCGGGGCCTGGCGCTGCCACGCGGCCGACTCTGGACCGCGTGGCGGGCGGCTGGGTGCGGGCGTCGTGCGCAGGCGAAGGCGTCGTGCGCAGGTGAAGGCGTCGTGCGCAGGTGAAGGCGTCGTGCGCAGGTGAAGGCGTCGTGCGGAGGTGGCGGGCGTTGTGGCGAGGTGGCGGGCGTCGTGCGGCCCGGCCCGTCAGGACGCCTCGGTGGCCAGGCGCTTGAGGGCCGCCCGTGGGATGGCCGGGTCCGTGGTGCGCCAGAACGGCGGCAGGGAGTTCAGCAGGAACCCGCTGTAGCGGGCCGTCGCGAGGCGAGGGTCGAGGACGGCGATGACGCCCTTGTCGTCCTGGGCGCGCAGGAGGCGGCCGGCGCCCTGGGCGAGAAGGAGGGCGGCGTGGTTGGCCGCCACCGCCATGAAGCCGTTGCCGCCCCTGGCCGCCACGTGGCGCTGGCGGGCCGAGGTGAGGGGGTCGTCGGGCCGGGGGAAGGGGACGCGGTCGATGATGACGAGGCGCAGCGAGGGGCCGGGGACGTCGACGCCCTGCCAGAGCGACAGGGTGCCGAACAGGCAGGTGGGCTCGTCGTCGGCGAACTGCTTGACCAGGAGCATCGTGGAGTCGTCGCCCTGGCACAGGAGCGGCACGTCGAGGCGGTCGCGCAGGGCCTCGGTGGCGGCCTTGGCGGCGCGCATGGAGGAGAACAGGCCGAGCGTGCGGCCGCCGGCGGCCTCGATCAGCTCGGTGATCTCGTCGAGGTACTGCTGGGGGAGGCCGTCGCGGCCCGGCTGGGGCAGGTGCTTGGCGACGTAGAGGATGCCGGCGCGGGGGTGGTCGAACGGGGAGCCGACGTCCATGCCCTGCCACTTGCCGTCGGCCAGGCCCCACTGGGCGGCGAGCGCGTCGAAGGTGCCGCCGAGCGCCAGGGTGGCGGAGGTGAGGACGACGGTGCGCTCGCCGAACAGCTTGTCGCGCAGCATGCCGGCCACGGTGAGCGGGGCGACGCGGAGCGAGGGCGGGCGGCGGTCGGTGCCGGAGTCGAGCCAGACGACCTCGGCCCGGTCGGCCTCGGAGTCGTGCCCGTAGGCGTCGAGCATGCGCACCGCCGTGTCGTGCACCTCGTCGAGGGCGGTGAACGCGGCCTTGCGCTGGCCCGCCTTGTCGGGGTCGTCCTTGTCGGCGCTGCGCGGGCCCATGGCGGTGATGCAGCGCCAGGCGGTGTCGCGGATGAGCTGGAGGGTGAGGCCGAGCACCTGCGGCATGTCGTCGATGCGGCCGGGCGGGGCGGCGGCCAGCAGCGCCTTCAGGTCTTCGCCGGCCTCCATGAGCTGGTCGGCGACGGGCTGGTCGATGAGGCGGCCGACGCGGCGTACGGCCAGCATGACGGACGTGTCGGACAGCTCGCTGGTGACGACGGACGTGACGCGGTCGACCAGCTCGTGCGCCTCGTCCACGACGACCACGTCGTGCTCGGGCAGGACCGGCAGGTCGCCCATGGCGTCGATGGCGAGCAGCGCGTGGTTGGTGACGACGACGTCGACCTCGCCCGCGCGGGCCCTGGCCATCTCGGCGAAGCACTCGGCGCCGCTGGGGCAGCGGGTGGCGCCCAGGCACTCCTGGGCGCTGACGGAGAACTGGCGCCACGCCTGCTCGCTGACGCCGGGCACCAGCTCGTCGCGGTCGCCGGTCTCGGTCTCCTCGGCCCACTCCTGGATGCGCTGCACCATGCGGCCGGTGGCGCTGACCTCGCGCGGGTCGAAGAGCTGGTCCTGCTCGTCCTCCTCGGGCCAGCCCGCGGTGGCCTTGTAGCGGCACAGGTAGTTGCGGCGGCCCTTGAGGATGGCGAACGTCGGCTCGTGCGGCAGCTCCTTGCCCAGCGCGGCGGACAGGCGCGGCAGGTCACGATCGACGAGCTGGCGCTGCAGCGCGATCGTGGCGGTGGAGATGACGACGGGGGAGTCGCTGTCCATGGCGTGCCGGATCGAGGGCACGAGGTAGGCCAGGGACTTGCCGGTGCCGGTGCCCGCCTGGACGGCCAGGTGCTCGTCGTCGTCGATGGCCTTCTGGACGGCGCGGACCATGGTGACCTGGCCCTGCCGTTCGCTCCCTCCGAGAGCGTCGACCGCGATGCTGAGCAGTGTGTCCACTGGTGGGAGATGGGAGTCCGGCACGGCACTAAACGCTACCGGCATTCCGGGGTCGCCGCGCCGAACGCGGTGTGATCGGCCAGACGCATCCCGGCGTTCCCGGATACTCCCGGCGCGTCGCGTGGCACACTGGGCGATCGGAACTCCAACTGGTCACGGAAGATCTTCACTGGGTGTGACCAGAGGGAGTCCGGGTGTAGATGGTAAGGCCGGTTCCTCTGGGTTTTCCGGGGTTGAGTGGACGAATAAAGGCTGGTTAAAGCAGTATGTCTGCCATGTCGGAAGTTGTCCCGTTGCCGTCGTTCGGCGAAGTCTTCTTCGATGCACGAGGTCAGGAGCGGTGCCTCCGCGTCACGTGGCATGAGGGCACGCTGGTCCTCAGCCTGTGGCGCGGCGAGATGTGCACAGCGAGCTTCCGCATGCCGATGGAGGACGTCGGCAGGCTGCTCGACACCCTCGACGAGGGGTTCGCGGAGGCCACGGGCGAGCAGCCCGCGGTGCCCGCGCACGACCCCGGCACGGAGGTCATGCCGGGCACCGGCACGTACCACCGGCCGCAGCCGCACGGCCAGCAGCCGCAGCCACCGCAGCTCGACGAGCGGCCCACCGCCGCCCTGTCGCCCAACGACGTCCTCGTGGCCAGGGGCCCCGCCCCGCAGGACAAGCTGGTGGCCTCCTACAGCGAGACCACGGGCCCCAGGGACACCACCCCGGCGTACGGGGAGCGCTCGCCCTTCACCGGCCCGCAGTACGCGGACGCGGCGAGCGGCCCGCAGCGGTACGCGGACGCGCCCGGCCAGCAGTACGCCGACGCGGGCGCTCCGCAGTACATCGAGTCGACGGGCCCGCAGCCGAGGTACACCGGCGACCCGTTCAGCGGCCCCCAGTACACCTCCGACCCGCTGAGCGGCCCCCACTACACGCAGCCCGCCCAGCCCGAGCCGTTCACCGGCCCGCAGTACGTGGACGGCAGCGAGCCCGTCTACCAGATGCCCGGCGCCGACCGGCGCAGGCAGGCGCCGCTCAGCACCGACCCGCTGGGCTTCCCCTCCCAGGCTGCGGAGCCGTACCAGGCCGCGGAGCCGTACCAGGCGGCCGAGCCGTACCAGGCCGCCCAGCCGCAGCAGCAGGCGTACCAGCAGGACCCGTACCCCTCCGACCCGTACGGGGGCCGCCGCTCCGACGGCTACCAGCAGCCCCAGCCCCAGGCGAGCACCGCGGGGCTGGGCACGCCCATGCACGGCATCCCGGGTGCGGGCCGCCGCCGCGCGGCCCCGCAGCAGCAGCAACAGGCCCAGGACTACGGCTCCTACCAGCAGAGCCCGCCGCAGCCCAACCCGGTGGACCCGCTGCTGGCGCTCGGCCGCCAGGAGCAGTACCCGCCGCAGGACCACCACCAGTACGACCAGTACGGCCAGGACCAGTACGGCCAGCCTGACGAGGGCATGTCCCGCCCGTACGTCGGGGACCCCATGTTCTCCACGGGCGAGCGCCTGCGCCCGGAGCAGCCCGACTACCACGAGAGAAGCGACCGCAGGGAGTGGTGAGGTCCCGCCGCGGCGCGGCGGGTACGCTCTCGGCGGGACGATTGAGCTGAGGCGGTCGGCTCGCGATCGCCCGGTCGGGGGCTGGAGGGGCGCCGGTGGATCCGAGCACGGGGTTGCAGTTGCTGCTGCTCGCCGGAGGCGCGGTCGGGGTGGCGGCGGTCGCCAGGCACAAGGGCTGGCCTGCCCCGTTGCTGCTGGTCGCGGCCGGGCTGCTGATCTCGCCGCTGGTGCCGGCGGTGCCGCTGCAGCCGGAGCTGGTGCTGTACGTGTTCCTGCCGCCGCTGCTCTACTCCGCCGCGCTCGACAGCTCCTACCTGCGCCTGCGAGACGTCAAGCGCTCGGTGGGGCTGCTGTCGGTCGGGCTGGTGCTGTTCACCACGGTCGCGGTCGGGCTGGTCGTGCACCTCATGCTGCCGAGCCTGCCGCTGGCGCTGGCGTTCGCACTGGGCGCCATCATCGCCCCGCCCGACGCGGTGGCGGCGGTCGCGGTGGGGCGGCGGCTGGGCCTGCCGCGCCGGTCGCTGACCATCCTTATCGGCGAGAGCCTGTTCAACGACGCCACCGCGCTGACGCTCTACCGGGTGGCCATCGGGGCGGCCGTGGGCGGGGCCGTCAGCGTCTGGGAGGGGCTGGGGGAGTTCCTGTTCGCCGCGGCGGGCGGGGTGGCGATCGGGCTGGCGCTGGCGTTCGTGTTCGCCTGGATCTTCCGGCGCACCCGCGACTCGCTGGTGGAGAACACGCTGATGCTGCTGATCCCGTTCGCCGCCTACCTGGCGGCGGAGAGCGTGCACGCCTCGGGCGTGATCGCGGTGGTGATCGTCGGCCTCTACCTGGGCAACCGCATGCACCTGCGGGGGTTCGGCACCAGGCTGGTGTCCGACGCGGTGTGGAAGGTCACCGACTTCTTCCTGGAGGCGATCGTCTTCGCGCTGATCGGGCTGCAGCTCGTGACCGTGATCGAGGGCATCAGCGGATACAGCGCCTGGGCGGTCGCCGGTTACGCGGCGGCGGTGCTGGCGGTGACGATCGTCAGCAGGTTCGTGTGGATGTTCGGGGTGACCTGGGCGATCAGGCTGTGGCGCAGGGACAGCGCGCCGTCGGCCGCCGAGACGGTGATCCTCGGCTGGGCGGGCATGCGGGGCGTGGTGTCGCTGGCGGCGGCGTTCTCGATCTCGGGGGTGCCCGGGCGGGACCGGGCGCTGCTGCTGTTCCTGACGTTCACGACGGTGATCGGCACGCTGCTCATCCAGGGCACCACGTTCCCCGCGCTGATCAGGCGGCTGGGCGTGTCGAGCGAGCGCGAGCAGTACGAGGACCGGCTGGCCGAGGCGGCGGCGCAGCAGGCCGCGCTGGAGGCGGGCCTGGCGGAGCTGGAGCGGCTGGTCGGGCAGCTCGACGGCGAGCCCGACGAGATCCAGCAGCAGGTCGTCGACCAGCTCAGGGAGAAGTCATGGCGCCGCTCGCTCACGGCGTGGGAGCGGCTGGGGGGGGG